>CAVWOT010000020.1:0-133161 GCA_963756605.1 Bryobacterales bacterium
AAACCGTCGATGAGATGATGAAACATGGTGAGCGCCAGCAGTAGCGCCATCACTCGCGGTTGGCCGAACCTCAATCCGGGCGCCTTTTGGCCGTCTTCTGTGACGGCAGGTTGCACCACTCTTTGGATGCTGTCGCCGCTCAGGCCACTGTTGTGGCTGACGCGTTCGACTTCCAGTAAGCGCCGGTTGATCTGTCGGCCGATCTTTTGCAGGTACGGCAGATTGCTCAATCCCTTATTCGCCCCAAAGTCGCCGGCCTCCCGGAAGGTCCCCTCAGTCCGGCAGCCGCGGCCTTCCTTGAAGTACTGTTTTAGGTCGAAGTTCTTGTATGCGATGTGCAGACTGGGGTGCACGCCGTCTTGTATCACGCGGGTGCGAAACTCCCCCGGCGTTCTCTTGGTCACTCTCCGCCCAAAGATCAACTGCACACGATCCGGCCGCCCCAGATCCAGATTGTCGCGGATGATCTCTTCGAAGAACTCCCGGCCCCGCAGCGGACGATCGAAGATCTGCGTCAAACTAACCTCCATCTGCCAGATCGACAAAGTCCAGTCGTAGCCCGCCTCCCGGTCCTGCGGTCGCAGCGGCAGTGGAATCCGTTGCAGCCATTTCCGAAACACCCGATCAATGTGCTCCGGCCCCAAACTGTCGCAGATCTGCTGTAGTTTCTCCGGCTCGGCACACGACAGGAATCCGTTATCCAAAGCCTCGTAGGCGATCTTCTTTTTCTGCAGTTGCCGCTTGGCCCACTCGTGTCCATTCAGGCACAGTTTCATGCTCCACGGGGCGTAGCTACAGATTTTGATGAACAGCGGACCGAAGTCTGCATCATCGATGTAGAAGTAGTAGTGATTGACGTAGACCGACTTGTCCCGTTCGAACTCGAACTGGCCGTTCACCTTTTTTCCGTTGAACGTTATGGCCTTCTCTTGGGTTACCCCGATGAATACGATGCCATCCCGTACTGGCCTTTGCTGGCGGAATTGATTGGCGATATCGTCCTTCCGTTCCTTATGGTCGAACTGGTAAATCGGTATTCCGTCCCGTTCCGCGAGCACTTTGACGGCCTGGCGGAATTTCTCCGACACCTGTCCCAATACCACTGGGGACGGTACCGGCTTCCCCAACTGCTCCCGCATGAACATCGACAACTGGGGTCCCGTTGCCAGCCTGCCAATGTAGCCGTTAAGGTAGAGACGGTCGAGGCACTCCACTTCCAACGTGACGTGCCCGTCAAGGAGTTCCGGAATAGTCGCCATTCTTGGATTTTATGGCAAGCCGAGCAGTGGGCTCGTCGGTTTGAGGTCGAAGACCTCGCTAGCTGTATACGTTAGCGGATTACCAAAATCTAAGAAAAAAAGGAAAATGCAATGAACTCGAGAAAGTCTCTATTGAATCCCAATTGCACTAGATCGGTTATGACCTTCGTTCTCGGCTTGTCGGTGGCAGTAACCGCACACGCACAGAGCGCGGGAACCATCGATCAGCTATTTGCTTTCACCTGTACTACTCACTTCCGTGGCGACACGTGTCCACAAGGAGCGCGGCCCGATCTCATCATTCAAGCCTCGGACGGAAACTTTTACGGCGCGGCTCAAGTTACCGTTGACGGCGTCTCCGATCCCCAGGGCGGCATACTTTTCAAACTAACCCCTGCCGGAAAGTTCACGCAGCTCTTTGCCTTCACCCAGGACGCCAGCGGGTTCCTGAACGGCAACGGCCCCGCAAGTGGCTTTGTGGAGGCAAACGATGGATTGCTCTACGGCACAACCTTTAACGGCGGCAAACAAAATGACGGCGTGCTCTTCCGGATTAGCAAAACGGGCACCGGTTTCAAGGTTCTCCATAACTTCTGCTCATCCGCAAACTGCGCCGACGGCAATATTCCCAACGGCCTCTTGCTGGGACAGGACGGCAACCTTTACGGGACCACACAGGGTGGCGGATCATCGGTTAGCCCGTGCCCAAGCTCCGGCTGCGGCACGATCTTCCGCTTTGAGCCGGCGACCGGCGCTTTTACCGTTCTCCATAGACTGACCGACGCTGCCGATGGTCTTGAACCATCGGGGATGATTCAGGCAACCAACGGCAACTTCTACGGTGTCTCGGATGGACTTCCTCGTATCACTGGTGGCTTCAATGAAAATATCTTCCAATTCACGCCAGCGGGTGAATTCACGGTTCAGTTCAAGTCGCCAAATCATGATACCCCCATTGGTGGACTGACACAAGGCGCCAACGGCAATCTCTATGGAGCCTTCGAAAACATTCCCGCGGGCCTGATCAACTTTTTTGAAATCAGCACCGAAGGCACCGGCTTCGTGGCCTTTGCGCCATTCACGGGGCTCGCGGGAACGACCACTATTCCTTCACTCTACCTGGCTTCGGACGGGAACCTGTGGGACACCAACTTTGAGGACTCGGCCGCTCCGCTGGGCAGCGTCATCTCGATCAACCCGCAGAATGGAGCGGGGCTCCAGACCTTTGCTTTCGACGGCGCCAACGGTAACTCGCCTGAGGCTGGCGTAATCCAGGCGGCGGACGGCACGTTCGTGGGCACGGCGACACATGGCGGCACAATCTCCGGCGGGAGCAACGAGTTCGCCGACGGCACGGTCTGGACTCTGAATGCGGGCCTGCCCGCGCCGGCGCCTGCTATTATCCTGCTTAACTCGACTAGTGGCAGTGTAGGCTCGACGGTGCTGATTAATGGCCAGAACTTCATTGGCACTACGGCGGTCAGTTTCAACGGAGTCGCCGCTTCGTTCCAAGTGCTCAACACCCAGTTTATCAGCGCCACAGTTCCTGCCGGCGCCACTACGGGACCTATCGAAGTCACGAATTTGGGCGGCACGGCGACAAGCACGCAGTCGTTCAACGTCAACTAGCCTGATGGCGATTCGCCATTCGGTCCACAAACCTAGCCGAATCGGCCACAAAGAACTTGCGGGGCGGAAAAAGAAGCTCTTTTCGCTCCGCAACAAGTAAGTGGCCGACCGCTGGTCCGACAATCGGAGCACCAATATGTTTCTGGAACAAGGCGCAGATCGTGCGTACGACAAACGGGAGGAGGTAAGAGCTGGAAGTGCGAAACTGATGCCTTCGGTTCGGTGGACGCTCGCCAGCCTTTCCACATCCTTGTTGCTGTCCTCGCTCGGCACAAGCATCTGCCAGTGTTGGCTTGCCGACGTTGGCTCAAGCGTTCACCGCCTCCTTCCAGGAAGTTCCGTGGATCGTCCTCGCCTATCTTCTCGCCACCAGCACTCGATCGGTTAAATTTGGAATTATGAACGAGAGCCCCGCAGCTACCGACTGGACCGCCGCTCGCGGCCAGAAATGGCGCGCCCAGCTCGCTGGCATGGAAGCGATGCTCACGCCCGTCGATGAACCGCTGATCCGTGCGCTGAGTGTCGACGCGCCTTGTAGGATCGCCGATATCGGATGCGGTGGCGGCGGGACGACGCTGGAGATCTTGCGCCGGGCGCCGGCGGGAAGTGTCGTTCACGGCTTCCCCCCCTCCGTGCCAACATGGATGAGACAGATCTCCTGGTCGTAATTACTGAGCAGGGCGAGAATAGGAATCCATGTGAAGAACAACGGAATATCTTCGGCTTCTCCTGCTTCTCCCCCGGTTTTGCCCGCCTCTGCGCAACGTAGGGAGGCCGAGCGGAGCGAGGCCGACCGGAGTGCAGAGGCGGGCAAAACCGGCGCCTCCGAGCCGCCCGCCCCACCTCGGCCGAACCCGGAGGTGGTCGCCAACGCCAAGCGCCGATCCTTCACCGCCGAATACAAACTGGGCATCCTGGCGGAGGCCGACGCCGCCACCGCTGAAACCGGCGCCATCGGCGCCTTGCTGCGCCGTGAAAATCTTTACTCCTCGCACCTGGCCACCTGGCGTCGCGAGCGGCGGACCGGCATTCTCAAGGGCTTGACCCCGCACAAGCGCGGCCCCAAGTCCAAACGCAATCCGCAGGATGAGGAGATCCAGAAGCTCCGCAAGGACAACCAGCGCTTGACCGAGCAACTGCGTAAAGCCGAGATCGTCATTGATGTTCAAAAAAAAGTGGGCGCTCTGTTGGGGTGGCCCCTGCCGAAGGCGGACCCCGAGGAGACGCACTGATGGATGCCGTCACCCATCTGTCCCCCACCGTAGGGGTAGTGGCGGCCTGCGATTTTCTGGGGGTGGCGCGCGCCTCCTTTTATAGGCAGCGTCCGGTGCTGGGCCCTTCGGCAGCACCACCGTCCGAGCCAGTTCCGCCCACGGCGCGGCCCGCTCCCGCACGGTCCCTCAGTCCCGACGAACGCGCCGGTGTGCTGGCCGTCTTACATGCCGAGCGATTCCAGGACCGCTCTCCGGCGGCCGTGCAGGCCACCTTGCTGGACGAAGGTCAGTACTTCTGCTCGACTCGAACCATGTACCGTATCCTCGAAAAAGAGGGCGAATCCGGCGAACGCCGCGATCAACTCGTGCATCCGTCTTACCAAAAACCCGAGTTGCTGGCCACCGCACCCAACCAACTTTGGAGCTGGGATATCACCAAACTTCTGGGGCCAGCCAAGTGGACCTACTTCTATCTCTATGTCATCCTCGACGTCTTCAGCCGCTACGTCACTGGCTGGATGGTCGCTCATCGGGAAGCCGCCGAACTGGCCAAGCAGTTTATCGAGGAAACCATTCGTAAACACCAAGTCCCCGCCGGCCAGCTCAACATCCACGCCGACCGCGGCCGGGTCATGACTTCCAAGCCGGTCGCCTTTCTGATGGCCGATCTGGGCGTCACCAAGACGCACAGCCGGCCATACGTCTCCGACGACAACCCTTATTCGGAAAGTCACTTCCGCACCATGAAATACCGTCCGGAGTTCCCGGATCGCTTCGGCTGCATCCAAGATAGCCGCGCTTTCTGTCAGCAATTTTTCCAGTGGTATAACGAAGAGCATCGTCATTCCGGCATCGGCTTGCTCGCCCCGGCCGTGGTTCACTTCGGCGAGGCCCAGGCTGTCCTGGCCCACCGCCAACTGGTGCTCGATACCGCTTACCAAGCGCACCCGGACCGCTTCGTTCGGCGGCCTCCACAACCACTGCCTTTACCAACGCAGGTCTGGATCAACAAGCCGGTTCCGCCCGGCCAAAAGACAAAGGAAGATAGTCAGTAAATTTCTATGCTGGGTGTCTCAAAGTGCTTGACACGCGCCGTTCGATCTCTCTCCGGCCTTGATCGACTTAGCTCGCAGCCGCAAGAGATCCGATGAACGCGCCATCGCCTTTGAAATTGCGGACATGGCGACAGCGACTGCGCCGGAAGAGCCCTATGACCGATTGGCCTCGCGCTTCGGCATCATGTTCTTCGACGATCCGCTCGCCGCCCTTGCCAACCTGGCCCGCGGGCTCGCGCCTGGCGGCCGGTTGGCCTTCGCGGTGTGGGGCCCTCTGGCCGAGAATCCGTGGATGACAAGCGTACGCCAAGTGGTGGGCGAAATCATCGACTTGCCGCCGCCCGACCCCGAAGCGCCGGGGCCGTTCCGCTATGGCGATGCCGACAAGTTGCTCACCCTGCTGGATCGAGTCGGTTATGGCGAGCTCGCTGTGGGCGACTGGCGCGGCGTGCTCCCTATCGGCGGTGGTCTGCCAGCCGCGGAGGCGGCGAATTTCGCACTCGCATCCTTTTCTTCATTCGCGGAGCTGCTTGCCGAAGCAGGTAACGAGGCGCTTAATGATGCGCGCCAATCACTGACTGCGCGCCTTTCCCGGCATCAGCAGGACGGCGCTGTTCGGATGGACGCGTACGTTCACATCTTCACCGGCGCGCCCCAGGGGCTAGATCGCGCCATGGAAACCTAGCGCGCTGTCAGTTGCGCCGTTACGCGCGCAAGGTTTTCGCGCGCTTCCGAGAGCGTCGGCTTGAGGCGCAAGGCCTCGGTCAGTTCATCGCGGGCTTTGCCAAAGTCACCGCCCATCGCCGCGATCATTCCCAGCCGGAAGTGAGCCTGGCTGGCGTATTCCGTGGACAGTGATAAATTGAGCGCCGCTTGCAGTTCCTCCCGCGCCTGCACGGGCCGGTTGACTTGCAGCAGGATGGCGCCCAAGCTGTAGTGCGCTTCGGCATACCCGGGCGACTGCCGGGCTGCTTCAGCAAAACAGGAAGCGGCCTCCTCCGGCTTTTGCAGTCCAGCCAGGGCCAATCCCAGATTGTAGTATCCACGAGCGTTGCCTGGTTCCAACCGCAACGATTCCCGGTAATACGGAACAGCTTCCTCCAGCCGTCCTTCGGCCGCCAGCGAAAATGCCAGATTGTGCTCGGCGACGGCATTGTCCTTGGTCACCTCAACTGTGTGGCGGAACACGGTAACACTGTCCTTCCAGAACCGGATCTGCAGCCAGGCAGTCACTGCCAGAGCGGAAATCGATAGCGCAGCCAATGCGACAGCGGTTTGCCGCCCGAAGGTGCGATGCTCGAGCAGCCGCCAACCTCCCCACACCAGCATGATGAACAACCCGACGCAGGCGATGTAGACATACCGGTCCGCCATTGCCTGCCTTCCAACCTGAACGAGCCCAACCATCGGGACCAGCACTCCCAGGAACCAGAACCATCCCACAAGAAGGTATGGCGCACGCACGCGCGCCGCAATCGCCATGGCCGTGATGGCCGCCAGCAAGGCAGCCGCGCCAATCGCCGTCGTTATGGCAATATGCGCATCGTAGGGGTACAGCAGTACCAGTGGATGCGGCCAGAACGTCTTGCCGAGGTATTTGGCATAGGACACGATCGCGTTCTCCAGGCGCGTTGGGAAGCCAACGTGGGCCAGAGCCGCCATGGCTCCCATTCGCTTTTGCGCCACGTAGGTCACGATCGAGAACGCGGCCGAGAGCGGCAGCAGGAGCGCCTTCTCGGCCACCAGTATCGCAGGGCGGGTTGCCGAAAACCGGGCGAGCGGCCAATAGTCGAGCAACAATAGGACGAACGGCAGACTCACCATCACTGCTTTGGACATCAATCCGAGCGCAAAACCAGTGGCCACCAGCGCATATCGTTTCCACGATGGCCGCCGGACGTAAGATACGTATGCGAGGATGGTTCCGAACCAGAAAAATCCCGCCAGAACATCCTTGCGCTCGGCGGTCCACGCGACGGACTCGACGCGCAGGGGATGGATGGCGAACAATGCCGCTACCAGGGCGCTCCTCCAGAGCGCGCCTGTCATTGAAAAGAGTGCGGCGAACACCAAAACCGTTGTCACGGCGTGAATCGCCACACTGGTGAAGTGGTGTCCGCCCGGCCGAAGACCGTATAGTTCACAGTCCAGCATGAGGCTGAGCCAGGTCACTGGGTAGTAGAAGTAGTCAGTCGAGGTCAGCGCCCAGGCCAGCCCATCCATGGTCAGGCCCTTTTGCACGATTGAATTCTGCGTTACGTATAAGTCATCGTCGAAGTAGATGAATCCGTCCCGCACGGTCCCCGCAAAAACCGCAAAGACAAGAACGACCAGAGCTGCCGCGATCAGCATTTCTTTCCGCCCGAACGCTGGACGAGACGCTGTTCTCGCCTGCGTCACACGTGTTTTGCGTTTAGCAGATCGTTTGGACATGGGCCTCGGGCGCGCCTGCTAGTTGTGGTACTAAGCGCGGCCAATCCTTCGACGGCAAGCTGGCGGTTACACAGCTTTCGAGTTCTAGCATCGCACATGTCAGCCCGAAGGATCACAAGACTGGGCTTCTGCTTCGTCGAGAATCCGCGTCCGTGGCCGGGGTGATGATCTCTCCGCGAACCTGTTCCGGGCTGGCGTACGTGTCATGACCCGCTCTTCGGTAGCGGTCAGTGTGGGAGCTGCGGTGGACGAATCCGGCTTGAGGAACCTGGCGATTCCGAAGTCCGGCATCGTCGAAGAATCGGCCGCGGAGCAGCGCGCTGGCGCGGGTTGCTCCCTTTCAGATGCAAACATCTGAAAAGCCTAAGTCATTGTGTTTCATCTGGATGTGGGAAAACGACAGCAAGTGCCTGCACACGGCCAGCCTTGCATCGCTTATAGTCATCCCGGTTAACAGCCCAATGTTCTGTCCTTGAGTGCCAGGCGAACTGCTCTAGTTGTCTAATATAAGTCAGTTCTTTCTCAAGGTGTCAAGTTTTCAGCTTCGCCTTTGCCATGGGAAAAGCATCGTAAATGAGCAGGTCCAGTTGTACGTCCACGCGATCCAGCGCCTGGCGGAGGGGAAATGGCAAGACGGCATCATTGCTGGTGAATATGGCCATGGCGGGTCGGAATCCACGCGCCTCCAGTCGCGAGAATAAAGGCGCCACCTTCCAGCCATGCGTCGTCAGGAAGTGACGATTGGTGCCGGCAGGCCGGTAAATTAGTCCTTTGAGGCGCAGACGCCGCAGATCGTACGTCATCTGGTTGGAGGTGAAGTCAGCCACCGTTACTCCCAGCAGATCGGCTACCTGCTGCCGCAGTTGGCGGTTGCGGAAACCGTCGATCAGGTGTTGGAACAACGTAAGAGCCAGAAACAGGGCCATGACACGGGCTGGCCGAAACTTCAATCCGGGCGTTTGTTGCCGTCCGTCGACGGTTGGTTGCACTACGCGTTGGATGCTATCACCGCTCACGCCGCTGTTGTGGCTGACGCGTTCGACTTCCAGCAAGCGCCGGTTGATCTGCCCCCCGATCTTTTGAAGGTACCGCAGATTTGTCAATCCCTTGTTCACGCCGAAGTCTTTCGCATTGCGGAAAGTGCCCTCGGTTCGGCAAGCGCGGCCTTCCTTGAAATACTGCTTCAGGTCGAAATTCTTTGATACCCTCGGTGAACACCCAAAACCGGCCATACGTGATCACCTGAAAACCGGCCAACGATAAACCAAAGTCCAGGACGTTAATTCTGACGCGAGGGACGTTACCCTCCGTCGATGTGAGCAACGTCTTGAACGAAGAAAAGAAACACCAAGTCATCGCGCTCGGACGGCTGGGCTGGTCGTTGCGGCGCATCCAGAAAAACACAGGTGTCCGGCGGGAGACCGCGGCCGTCTATTTGAAGGCCGCGGGCATTGCGGTTCGGCCACCCGGCGGATGGGGACGGGAGCCGCCGGCAAAAGCGGCCATAGAGGTGATCACCGACTCGGCGGGCGTAAAACCGTCACGCGATCCCGGCGGCGGGTCCGATCTCGCAAAACCGGCCAACGAGGTGATCACCGACTCCGGCGGCGACTTGCGCACCGCTTCGGGCAAGCAACCGGGACGCAGCCCGTCGGCGAGCGCCTGCACGGCATATCGCGAGCTGATCGAGGTCGGGCTGTCGCGCGGCCGTAACGCGATGGCGATTTGGCAGGACTTGGTGGACACGTCCGGCTTCACCGGCGGATACCAGAGTGTCCGCCCCTTTGTTCGCAAGCTGCAGCCCAGTTCATTACCCGAAGCGCGCGTGGTCATCGAGACCGCGCCGGGCGAGGAAATCCAGGTTGATTACGGCACTGGCCCAATGGTGCGTGACTCCTCCAGCGGCAAGTACCGGCGTACGCGGTTATTGGTGCTGACACTGGGCTACAGCCGTAAATCCGTTCGCCTGCTGGTGTTCCACTCCAGTTCGCAGGTCTGGGCGGAGCTACACGAAATAGCCTTCCGCCGGCTGGGTGGTGTGAGTCGCGTCATCGTGTTGGATAACCTGCGCGAGGGCGTGCTCGCACCAGACATTTATGATCCCACCATCAATCCTCTATACCGCGACGTGCTCCAGCACTACAATGTCGTCCCACTGCCTTGCCGCATTGCCGATCCGGATCGCAAGGGGAAGGTCGAGAGGAGTGTAGGTCACGCGAAGGGTACGCCACTAAAAGGCCTGCGTTTCGAAAGCTCGGAGCAGGCACAGGATCATCTCGATCGCTGGGAGGCGCGCTGGGCCGATACGCGCATCCACGGCACGACCAAGCGGCAGGTCGCAGCGATGTTCGCCGAAAAACGGCCGGCATTGCAACCTTTACCCCTGGAGCCATTCCGCTATTACCAATATGGCGAGCGCACAGTACACCTGGATGGCTGTGTAGAAATCGAGGCGGCGTACTACGGCGCTCCGCCCGGCTGGATCGGTCGCCGCGCGCGGGTACAGTGGGATGTCCATCAGGTTCGGCTTCTGAATCCCGAGACGGGCCAGCTACTGCGCGAACACCTGCGCCAAGCGCGCGGTAGACACCGGATCAAAGACGAAGACCGCCCCAAGCAGACGCCCTTGGGGACCTTGCAGTTGCTGGCCCGCGCCGACAAGGTCGGTTCGCAGATCGGTGCGCTCTGCCGCGGGATGCACAGCAAGGACGGCGAGACGGCTGTGCGCCGCATTCCCTGCGTGTTGTCGCTCGTCAAGAAACACGGCGCCGCCACGGTGGAAGATGCCTGCACCGCCGCGGTGGAAGTCGCGGTGTGCGATTACCGTTTTGTGCGGGGTTATCTGGAGCGCCGTCCCCAAATTCCCTGAGCTTGCGCCAAGTCGATCCGCTGATCCGGCAGCTCACGCTGTACCGCGACTTTATCGAACACCAAACCAAGGAGAGCGACATATGAACCTCATTGAATTAGAACGTTCCTTGCGGCAGCTCCGGCTAAGCGGCATGGCCACCGTGCTGGAAACCGCCTGCGGCAAGCACAGTCCGAAGCTATGGCACCGATCGATCTGATTGCGTGCCTGGTGACCGACGAGCTAACCCGGCGCAGCGACCGGTTCCTGGTGCGCCGACGCAAACAGGCTGCCTTCCGCGACCCGCAAAAGACGCTGGATAATTTCGATTTCACCTTCAACCCGAAGATGAATCGTAGTCTAGTTTTCGACCTGGCAACCAGCGCCTTTATCGGCAAACGGGAAGATGCTCTGTTTCTCGGTCCCGGCGGCACTGGGAAGAGACACTTGGCCCAGGCTATCGGACAGGCCGCGATTCAGCAGGGCTACCGCGTGATGTACCGCGAGACGCACGTGCTGCTGGATGATCTTGCGGAAACCGTTGCCGAGGGCACGCGCAAGGAATTCATGGAGTCCTTGGCAGCCGTGCCGCTACTCATCATTGACGACTTCGGCATGCGTAAGCTGCCGCTGACCGCGGCCGAAGATCTGCCGGAGATTATCATGCGACGCTACGAGCGCGCCAGCACATTGCTCACTTCGAACCGCCCTGTAGACGACTGGGGAAAGATGCTGGGGGACGTGGCCGCGGTTACGGCTATGCTGGACCGTCTTCTCGATCACGCCCACGTGCTCAATTGTGGTCCGAGGAGCCCGCCGTTCCTGAAGGTCTGCAGCTATGCGCCCTGGGCGATTAAGCTGTGCCTCAACGGGCATGAGTGGGCCAAGCGGCAACTGGCGCGGCGGAAGACCCGCTACGAAGCCCTGGACAATGGATTCTTGTGGTGCGCCGAACCAGAGCAACTGCAGCAGATCTACGATTCCCTGGGAACGGAGCACATCGACCGGTTTTTTTCGGAAGTGGTTGCAACGCGTGCCACTGCCCCTGCGATTGGTAGACCGCGCCGGCGAGACGGTGAGTCAGATCGCCCGAGACTTGAAGATGACGCGCAAGAGCGTTCTGAAGTGGAGTTGACGCTCCTCATTCGTCGGCAGTTGGCCTAACTATCTCTCTCTTAATAACGACTTCCATATTAATACACACTACTCTTAGTTCGGCTCTATGGCATGATCGTTTCGGGGAATGCTGAACCTGCCCCCTGAGGAGAGACAAACAGTTAAGACACTGTTTGCCGTTCGCTGAAGATTCATTGTACGGCGTGTTGTTTCGATTGCACAATTGCGGTCGTGGACAACCGTGGATTCTTTCTGACTTGGCAAGCCATCCGGAGTCAACTGGCGGCAATGCCCTACGAGTTGTACCTGGTCCGCCTGATTCACAACCGCACAGGCCGTCCGTTTCCTGGGGAACGACTTTGGACCGCGGACCAGTTGATGCGTGCCGCAACCATCCGGTTTCTGCGCGTTTCGCAACCGCGAGGGTTGCCACGCGTACATCCAGCCTTACGCCGGAAACCAAAACGCCGGCTATATTTCTGGTCGATCTGGAACGTGCCGATCCGGTGGCCGTGGACCTCATGCGCACCAACGGACATGACCCCTGTGTGGTGGTACAGACCAGCCCCGGCCATCTGCAGGCTTGGATTTGCCTCAGTCCCTCTCCACTGGAGCCGGCCCTGGCGACGGCGGCCGGCAGACACTTGGCCCACCTCTACGGTGGCGATGGGCCAGCACCGACTGGCGTCACTTGGGACGCCTCGCTGGATTCACTAATCAAAAACCCGCGCGACACGCACCCGACCGCTATGCCCCGTGGGTGAGACTCGTCCACGTCCGTGCGGGTTTGGCGCCGCGCGGCGAGTCGTTGTTGGAATCCGTCAGGCAATCTATACAACCGTCGGCCGCGCCGTTCCCGATCGACTGGACCGCAGATCCTGCACCAGCCAACGCCGCAGAGGCCGTCGCCATCTATCGGAGTTGTATGCCGCGATGGCGTATTCAGGAACGCTTTCCCCAGCCGGATTGGAGCATCGTAGACCTGTGGGTCGCCAGACACCTGCTCTCGCAGGGCCGGCCCGTCCTGCAGATGCAAGCCATCCTGCGCCTCGCCCGTCCGCACTTTCCCCGCCGCCACGGCAATCCCGATGACTACCTGCGACGCACTCTCGCCCGCGCCGCGTTTCCCTGCCCAGGGCGCGCTGTGTGCCTGCCACATCATGATCCACCTCCCGCGCCGCCGGATGCCGCCAACGCTTGTTCGAACTCCACCGGAGGCCGGTAACCCAGCGCCGAGTGCAGTCGCTTCTGGTTAGTAGACCTTGTCGATGAAGCACGCCAACGAGGCTCGCGCTGCGGCCAAGTCGCGGTATTGTTGCCGATACACCTCCTCGTATTTCAGGGTCTTCATCCACGACTCGCAGCCGGCATTTTCCCAAGGGCTGAACTTGTGGCTCATGCTGATTTCACACCCGTGGGTCTTCAACAGGTCCGGTGTAATCTCCCGATGCATACTGGCTGCCGCGGTCGGAATGATGCACGCACCCCGCCGCCGGATGCCGCAACTCCAAGGCCATGCGCAGCGCTGCCAGGGTGAGGTCGTCCTCCACTCTCCGGTCCAGCGCCCAGCCAATCACGCGCCGCGAATAGGCGTCGATGACCACCGCCAGGTACACGAACTCCGCCTCCAGCCGGATGTAGGTGATATCGGCCACCCAGCAGCTGGTTGACGTCGCTGAGCGTCATCTGTTCCGCCAGATTCGGATAAACGCGCCGGTTATGGTTGGAATCGGTGGTCACCACGAACTTCCGCTTCCGGATGCACAGCAGGTTGTCCTCACGAAGTAATCGGTACACCCGTTTGGGATTGACCACCCACCCCTCGCCGGCGCAGGGCGGCCGTGATCCGTGGCCGGCCGTAGCTGGGCCATTCCAGCGCGATCCGCTGGATGGCGTCACGCAGGTCCATGTCGCGATCCGGCCGCTCCCCGGCCTCTTCGTCGTGAGCGGTAGAAGCTGGCGCGGCTGACGCCGCCCAGCTCCACCATCCGCGCAATCGTCAGTCCCCGGTCGGCCTTCACTTCTTCTTGGACCTTCCGGTAGACCGCGGATTTCCAGTCAGTGCCTGCAGCATCCGCTGCTCCTCGATGCGCTGCAAGCACCCCTTCAAAAAATCGATCTCCAGCGTCTGCTGACCGACCTTGCGCTCCAACTCCGCGATCCGGCCTTCCGACCAGCGCTGCTTTCCGTTGCCCGGAAACACGTTCCCCGGACCTTGACGGAACTCCCGCCGCCAGCGGTGCAGCACGTTGGGGTTCACCTCCAACGCCCGCGCCGCTTCGCCGATGGATACACCTTGTTCCAGCCGCCGCACGGCGGCCAGTTTGAACTCTTTGGTGAACTGCCTACGTGACAATCCCATGACTCAATTCTCCATTCAATGAAAAATGAGTCTTAACCATTTGTCTCAAAATTGGGGGCAAGTCCAAAGTGGTTTCGTGTATCCGTAGGTTGGGTCAACGATCACGCCACCGGGCGGCGCAAGCCCGTTCTTCCGTCGATGAAGCTCGGCAAGGTTCGACGGTTCAACGAAGGCGACGTAGAAGAATGGCTATGAAAGTTGAACGTTAAACGGTAAGAGGAAAGCCTGATGCGCACCGTGGTAGATTTCTATGTGAGGAGCATCGGAAGACGAATGCCACGCACGCGTTATCAACGTGGGTCTCTGAGTACCTGTGTGCCCAAGCGCGGCGACCGCCCGGAGCGCCGCCTGCCGCGCGGTTTCTATTGGGCCATGTGGTACGAGTACGCAAGGCTGCCCCACGGAGGCGAGCAGCGCCGCCAGCATGTGAAGATTATCGACCGGGAATTTGCAGGGTCCTTCCGTATCGCCACCGACCACACAGGGCCATTGACCAAAGCGGACGCGCAACGCGTATTGGATTTGCTCATCGCTCGCGACACAGGATCGTACCTGCCGCCAAATACGCGGGCTACGGTTGCGATGGTCGCGCGCGATTATCTGGCGCTCATGCAACCCAGCTGGGGCGCACATATGGTGCGCACTGCGGGTAATCTCATCGAGAAGCACATTGCTTCAGGGAGGCTTGGGGAGTGCTGCTTAGCGGATGTTACGGAAGCCGACTTGCAGTCTTGGGTTAACGAATACGTAAATAATGGTGCATCGCGGTCGCTGTTGAAGGGCCTTCTGTTGCACGTGCGGGCGATCTGGAAGCACGCACGGAAGCGCAAGATCATCGTCGATAATCCAACTGAGGACTTGCGAGCCAAGAGCAAGAAGCGGCCATCGGAGCGGTACCTGTCAGTAGACGAATGCCGGCGTCTGCTTTCCGTTCTCGGTGGCCGGGATCATCTGATTGCCCGCATGTTCATCCAGCTGGGTTTGCGTCCAGAGGAGCTTTTCGCTTTGCGGCGTGATGATGTCCTGCGAGACCAGCTGCGTGTGGACGAAACTCTTGTGAATGGCCAGAGCGGCAGCGTCAAAACAGAAGCTTCCGCGGCATTCGTGTATATTCCGGTCGAGGTCAAGGTGGAGTTAGCCGGCTGGCTCGACAGCTTGCCGGGAGACCCGAAGGACTGGCTATTCCAAACCACGCATGGGCGACCCGGATTCATGAACCCTAACAACTACCGCAATCGCATCCTGAAACCCGCGGCCATCCGCGCTGGCGTCGGCGTCACTGAAAGCTCTAAGCGTGATAAGAACGGCAAACCAATTTTCCAAACCGATGTCGACTTTCGATGTCTGCGTCGCACCTGCGCTACCTTGCTCGGCGATCGGGCGAAGGACCCCAAGAGCACTCAAGCTCAACTAGGGCACGCCGACCCACTAATTACGTTGAAGCACTATCAGAAGGCGATCCCGGAAACAGTAAGGGCTGCCGCTGATCAACTGGAGAGAGAGCTCGCCTTCGGGTTGCCGGATAGGTTAGTCAACTAATCACTCACTCGCTCACCTGAGCAATTCGAATGTTCTCAGACGACGCTCCGGAACAGTTTGCTTGACGTTCGGCCTGCCGCTCTCGTCTCAGAGTCCCAGAATTCTGAGGGGGTTTTGATTGGGCATTGGCGGGACTCAACTAGCTAAGTTGTTTAAAATATGGTGCGCCCGAGGTGATTCGAACACCTGACCTTCTGGTTCGTAGCCAGACGCTCTATCCAGCTGAGCTACGGGCGCATGCGAAGACGTACCCCTCTAATCTATCGTGTTCGGGTTGGTTGTGCAACTGGTGCTGATGCTGGCCTCGGCCGCGCTGACAGTCAGCCGTTCGTAACTTTACGCACCTTAACGACGTCTATCATGGCGACTAAGATGTTGTAGAAGAACATGACACCCGAACTGACCGGTAAGGAGAAAGCTCTCCATGTCGAAAACTCTGGTTGTCCTCCTGGCGCTGTTACTCATAGCTTGCGCGCCTTTATTGCGCGCACAAGACGATTCGTCCCCGCAACCTCTCTCTCCAGATCAACTCGATAACCTGCTGGCGCCGGTGGCTCTCTATCCGGACCCCCTGCTCGCCCAGATTTTGCTGGCTGCTACTTTCCCCGATCAGATCGACGAAGCGGCGAGGGTGTGCCGCGCGGGTACCAGTCCCGATGATATCGACATGCAGCCCTGGGATGTGAGCGTAAAAGCCGTGGCGCATTACCCTGCAGTCCTCGATATGATGGCCGACAACCTGGATTGGACCACGGCACTGGCGCAGGCCTATGTTAACCAGACGGATGACGTCATGGACTCCATACAGCGGCTGCGGCAGGAAGCCTGCAACGCAGGGAATCTGGCGACTACACCGCAGCAGGACGTTGAGGTCGATGATGGCTACGTCGATATCTGGCCGGCCCAGGCGCAATACGTCTATTTGCCCATCTACGATCCGGGCCTGGTATTCTTTGGCTCTGGCGGGGTATTCGGCGGACCGGTCATCACCTTCGGCACCGGGTTCCCCATAGGCGTCTGGCTGAATCACGGTTTCGACTGGCGCCATCGCCGCATCTATTACCATGGATGGTCGGACAGAAATGGCTGGGTAGGCCGCTCCCGCGCTTATGTTCACATCAACAACGTTTACGTGAATGATAATCTCAAGAACGTGACCGCCAACCGGAACGTGATTACACGGCGGGTCAATTATAGTAATCTCGCTCGCTATAACAGCGTACACCAGAATGTGACGTATGATAGCCGGCAAGTTAGTGCCGTAGTAAGGCAGACGGCTGGCGCGGCAGGCGTGAATAATGCCGCAGGCGTGAATAATAAGGTCATCCAGCGCAACGACAATGTGAATGATCCGCGGATCGATTCCTACCGGGGACGCACGCCGGATCAACCCGCGGCTGCCCGGTCGGAGCCGGGCCGCACGGAGATGCGTGAATCGGAGCGGGCCGGCAACCCTGCGTTTGGCGGCGAGCGCAGCAACATCGACGTGAAGGCCGCAAGCCAGAGGGGGCAGAGCAGCCGCTCCGCAGCCTTTCACCCCACGCCCGCGCCCAGGTCCTCTGGCGGTGGCGGAGGAGGCGGCTCTCACGGGGGTGGTGGCGGTGGCGGTGGCGGTTCTCACGGAGGCGGAGGGAGGCATTGAATGAATTCGCGACATCGCGACTATACCGTTCAACGCGCGATACCGGCAGCCGTATTCGCCGTGCTTCTGGCTTCGTCCTTGGCGGCCGGGGCGAAGGCTGTGGCTGCGAATCAGAGCCGCTTTGCCACGCCCGAAGAAGCGGTCGCGGCCTTGGCGCGCGCGGCCCAAGCCAAGGACCAAACCGCGCTGACGGCCATCTTCGGACCTGACCGCGCCAAGCTGTCGACTGGCGATTCCGTACTAGACAATAAGGCACTGGAGCGTTTCGCCGTCAACCTCGCTAAGTCGCACAGACTTGAAAAAGTGACTGACTCGAAGTTCACCCTGCTGGTTGGTGCGGACAATTGGCCATCGCCCATTCCCATCGTCAAAGACGGAGACCAGTGGCGCTTCGATACCACCGCGGGACTGGATGAAATTCTCAACAGGCATATCGGCGAGGACGAGCTCTCAGCTATTTTCACTTGCCGTGCCTACGTGCTGGCGCAGTGGGAATATTACACCGAGCCGAATGGCACCGCGCAGGATGGCTTGGCGGTCTACGCCCAGAAGTTCACCAGTTCGCCCGGTAAGCGGGACGGCCTGTATTGGGAGACGCCTCCGGGCGCTAAGCCCAGCCCCTTGGGAAGCTTGGTGGCGCAAGCGCGGGCGGAGGGCTATTCGGCGGGCGAGGCCCGTCCCCGCGGTACGCCCCGGCGCCCCTATCACGGATATTACTTCAAAATCCTCAAGCGCCAAGGTCCGCATGCGCCTGGCGGAAGTTTCAGCTATGTGCTCAATGGAAACATGGTCGCCGGGTACGCTCTCATCGCTTATCCCGATAAGTGGGGTAGCTCCGGAATCATGACGTTCGTCGTCAACCAGCAGGGCCGTGTTTATGAAAAGAACCTGGGTCCGCGTACCGGGCAGATTGCCGCCGGAATCGTGGAGTACGACCCGGATGCGACCTGGAAGCTCGTCAAGGAGTAAACTGCTCGATTGCGGATTCCACGCGCTCCCTCACGGTTGCGGCCCGGTAGGTCGCGGCTCAATCACGCCGGCACTCCTCGTTGCAGCGGCGATTCCTTCTGGAGCGCGGCAGGCACAGTAAAGAAAAATGTCGCGCCCATGCCGGCTTGCGATTCGACCCAGATGTGCCCGCCATACCGGTCCAGGGCGCGTTTGCAAATCGCCAGGCCAACGCCAGTGCCAGGAATCTGCCGGCCATGCAGCCGTTTGAATGCCACGAAAATCTTCTCGTGATACTGCGGTTCAATACCGATGCCGTTGTCTGCCACGGCGAATCTCAGATGCTCGTCCACCTGCTCCACGGAGATGCGGATGCGCGGCGGCCGATCGCTTCGATATTTGATGGCATTGCCGACCAGGTTCTGAAATAGCTGAATGAAATGCCCTTCGTTGACAGTCAGGTCCGGCAGGCGCGCGGCATCGATCACGGCGCCGGTTTCATCGATGCTGGTTCTGAGGTTTTTGATCACTTGTTCCAGAACCGCATTCAAATCCACCGGTTGCGTAGCTTCCTCCGGGCGTACTCCTACTTCGGCATAAGCGAGAAGTGATCTAAGCAATTCGCGCATTCGGTCAGTAGCTTCGATGATGGTGCCTATATAAGTCGATGCCTGATCGTCGATTATTCCCCGGCATGATCTTTCGAGGAGTTGAGAAAACAACGCCACCATGCGCAGGGGCTCCTGCAGATCGTGGCTGGCTATAAACGCGAAACGCTCCAGGTCCGCGTTCGAACTGGCCAACTGCGCATTGACTTTACGCAACTGGGCGGTGCGTTCCTCGACGTGCGCCTCCAGATCCCGATTCAGGGCCTCGAACTGCCGCAAAGTGTCCTCAATGGCACTTTCGGCCCGATCGCGCTGCGCCGCGTACTGGCGCATCCTACGGCTGGCCCAAAACAGCAGACCCAAGGTGACCAGGACGGCCGCCACGAAGATTGCTTCGACCTCGCGGCTGGTGCGGGTTTCGGCGCGCGTGCGTGCCAAAAGGAGGCGTTCCTCTTCCTGCATCATGGCGCGCGCCACCGCTCTGACTTGGGTCATCGTGCGATCGCCCTGCTGCTCGATTTGCGTGAGGCGGTTTGCGCGCGTGGCGGGGCTAATGGCGATAGCATCCTGCATATCGGTGAACGCCTGCTGCAGCACGGGATGGAGCGTTCGCAGATTTCGTTGTTGTACCGGATTATCGTTTGTGAGGTTGCGTACTTGTTCCAGCCGAAGCCCGGCCTGAACAATGTTTGCATCCGCGGATTGGGGGAATTGCGGCTTCCCGGTGAGAAGATATTCGCGTGTGGCATCTTCGGCATCACTTACGAGTTGTACCAGATCGCGCGTCTGAGTCCGGACATCGTAAGTATGCGCAATCCAGGCCACTTCCTGCCTGAATTGACCGCTTAGCCAGACGGCCGTGGCAGCCAGCGCCACGGGTACCAGAGCGATCCACAAGAACGCGTAACGGGTGCGTACCCGTAAACTGGTATCCATATCCAGTATCGAATGCCACTATATTTTCTCACAGCCAGCCGGCTTCATGGCAGGCGGCTTGCAAGGCGGACCAAGCGGGCCTGCTTACTACTCTGAGAGGGGATTTTACTGAGGGGGGTTATGCCGGTTTATCCGGGATGGTTGGATCTCTCTATCCGTCTGCTATGCGCTGTGGTAGCCGGATTCCTGATAGGGTTTGATCGAGGCGAGCATGGCCGTCCGGCGGGCTTGCGGACTACGATTCTTGTATCTCTGGCAGCTTGTGTAGCCATGATGCAGGCCAACCTTCTTATGGGGACCGCCGGCAAGCTCCCTAACTCATTCGTGGTACTGGATCTGATGCGGCTGCCCCTGGGAATCTTGTCGGGCATGGGCTTTATTGGCGCAGGCGCGATCATACGCCGGGAGAATCTGGTGCTGGGAGTCACCACTGCAGCGACCCTGTGGTTTGTCACAGTTCTTGGATTGTGTTTCGGCGGCGGTCAAATTGGTTTGGGGTTGGCAGCGCTCTTGATCGGTTTCGCGGTCGTTAGAGGACTTAGACATCTGGAACACCGGATGCGGCAGGACCGCCAGGGGATATTAGCCGTGGTGACAGGAGCGGCCGGTCCAAGTGCGGAAGAGATCCGCGCCAGTTTAGGAGCGGAACAATACAAGATTGTCTCATGCGCGTCCGTATACCTGGCGGCTGGGGAGAGACGCGAACTGACTTGTAATGTGACATGGCGCGGCACGCCGCAGGACACGGCTATCCCCGATATCGTTCAGACATTGAGCCAGCGCGCCGGCGTAGAGAAGGTTGCTTGGACGCCCCGGCCCGGGAACTGAGCGCAGGAACCTCTTGCTCACACGCGCGGATCAGAAACGGGCGCGCGGCTCAGCTATAGGGCCCGATCGAAGAAGTCCAGAATGGCCTGCTGCATTTGCTTCTGCGCCGCACCACCGACTCCGTGAGACTTCTGCGGGTACACGATCATCTGAAACTGCTTGCCCTCCCGCTCCAGGATGTTGGCCATCTGGACGCTGTTCTGGAAGTGGACGTTATCATCCTCGATGTTATGGAGGAGGAGCAGACGCGCCTTGATTTCACCCGCATTGGTTTGGGGCGAGCTGCGCTTGTAGCCCTCTGGGTTATCCTCCGGCAGACCCATGTAGCGCTCCGTGTAGATGGAATCGTAGTTACGCCAATCAGTTACCGGCGCACCTGCGACGCCGGCCTTGAATGTCGCCGGCGCGTTGGCCAACGCATAAAGCGTCATATATCCGCCATAGCTCCAGCCGTAAATGCCCACGCGGGTCATATCCGCGAAACCCAGGGTGGCCAGAAAGCGGATGCCATCGAGCTGGTCGTTGAGCTCGTGCGCGCCGGTCTCATGATAGAGCTGCGCTTCCCACAGATGCCCGCGGCCCGCTGAACCGCGGTTATCCAACTGCCAGATGAGATACCCTTTCTGCGCCAGCACCTGATCGAAATTCGCGCCGCTCCAGGCGTCGCGTACTGCCTGTACGCCCGGTCCGCCGTAAACCGTCACGATTACCGGGTACTTCTTGTCGGGGGAAAATCCCGCCGGCTTGATCATGCGCGCATAGAGCTCGACGCCGTCGGTGGCCTTGATCCGGACGATCTCGGCAGGCAGGATCTCCGCGTCAGGCGGCACGGCCTCCCCGTATACGGCTATCTGCGATCCGTCGGTCCCGTGCAACGTGCGCCGCGGAGGCGTGGCCAGGCTCGAAGCCGTATCCATGTAGAACTGGGTGGTCGGACTCATCGATATATTGTGGGTGCCCGTGCCGCCGCTGAGACGTAGTTTCTGCTTGCCGTCGAGGCGAATGCGATAGAGCTGCCGCTCGAGGGGGCTCTGCTCGGTAGAGACGAAGAAAACCTCGCGGGTCTCTTCGTTGACTCCCGCCACCTGAGTCACTTCCCACTCACCCTTGGTAACCTGCCAGACGCGCTTATCCTCGGTCGAGTAAAGATACAGGTGAAGGTAGCCGTCGCGCTCGCTGCCCCATAGGAACTGCTTACCCTTATTCAGGAATCGGAAATCGTCGTTTACATTGACCCAATATGAATCGTCATCGGTGAGCAGCACCTTGGACGCGCCGGTGCGTACGTCGGCCAGGCCGAGGTCCAGGCGGTTCTGGATGCGATTCAGACGTTCGTAGGCCACCGCGTGGCTGTCCGGCGCCCAATAGACGCGCGCCAGCAGATGATCGCGCGTTTCGCCGATGTCCATCCAACGCGTGGGGCCGCCTTCGACTCCTACAACCCCCAAGCGTACATCCGCATTGGGTGTGCCCGGCTGCGGAAAACGCTCCGGCTCGAGCAATGCGCGCCAGGAGAGCAGATCCACCTGGGGGAAGATCGGCTCGTGGCCGACGTCAAACTGCAGGTAGGCGATCTGACGGCTATCGGGCGCCCACCAGTGCGCCGTGGAGAGGTAAAGCTCTTCCGGGTAGACCCAATCCAACTCGCCATTCCACAGCGTAGCGGAGCCATCGGAGGTGAGGCGCGTGACTTTCTTGTTGGCGACCTCCAGGCTGTACAGATCGTGCTCGCGGCGGAAGGAGACGAAGCGGCCGTCGGGCGAAAGCTTCGGGTCGCGCTCCGCCTCGGCCGTGGCGGTGAGCTGCTCCCACTTGCCCGTGTCGGTATGCAAGAGGAACAGGTCGCCTTCGAGGCTGATGAGCATCTCCTGGCCGGTGGACGACCATTGAAAACCCTGCTCGGAAACGCGCCGGTTCTGCCAATCCACGCCTTCCTGCTTCGGCGGCTTTACGGCTTTTTCTTCCAGTGGGCCGAGAGACAGGAGTTGCTTGCGTCTCTTGATCGCGACGTCGTACTGGTATATGGCCTTGTTGTCGTCCATCCAGGCGAAGCGTTTCCCGTCGGGCGCCCAGGTGATGGGTGGGACGCGCGGTGGCGCGGGCATATTCTGGATGGTGACAGGTTTTTTTTCGGCGGCAACTGCGGCGATGGCGAGCAGCGGCAGGACGTGGCGGATCCTTCCCATAACACCGCATTGTACATCCGGGCGGGGCTCGCATCGCTCGCTGTGGGTGGTTGGTTAGGGGCTCGTGGTTGTGTGGGGCCGGTTGACATACTGCCCCGCATGGCGGCAGCCTCCGCTTTCCAAGAATGACCCTGGCGATGGTTCTGATGTCGAAAAAGGGAATAGTTCTTGCGGGGTGAGAGGTGTGATTCACCCGCTCTGTGAGCCAGACCCCTGCCGATTTCGAAGCTCTTGCCACCATTGACATCGATCACTCCAACGTCGAAGCCGACGGCTGGGCGAAACTCGACCGTCTCTGCGACGAGACGCGCGAACTCAACGATGCATCCGCCTGCGACCCGATCATGTTCCGCACGATGGAGCGTCTCGACAATGTCGAGCTGGGCACGCCCGGAGCGCTGGTCCACACGTTGGAGTCGTGCGCGCAGAATACGAAACATTGCAGGCTGAGTCGGTCCGGCGTAAGCCGTCCCCGCAGACGGTGTGGATGTTGAATCGAATACTCAACACGCAGCCGGCCGATAGTGGCATGTGGCTGGCGTTGCTCGCCAGCGCTCTGGACCCCTCGGCCTCCGATTAACCAAAAGCGACGCCGCCGATTTCCTGCAGCGACAAACCGGGACGAAGGCGGTTGACCGCTTTTCTTTGCTAAATGGTCCACACCTCTAGTATTCTTGATTTCGAAGTTGTGCCGGAGGTTTGCACCCCGGAGAGGAGTGGATTCCCCTCCAGGGCAGGAGCTTCTGGGAGTCATCACTCCCGTGGGCCCTACGGAGAATCCTACCAATCCAGCCGAAGCAAGCGGTTAGGCCGCGGAGAAGGCCGGCACGCCACAGCACGGTGACTTCGCCGCTCTGCATGACGGCGCGATTCTCCCATATATTTGTGAAAAAAACAAGACACAACGTTTCACGCCTGCCAGTTCTTGCCGTCAATTCCCGCCTAAATGAATAGCCGCCCGATTCAATGGCGGCGAATTCGAAACTGAAAAAAGGAGACTCAAATGAAACTCAACAGAAAGAATCTGATTCTAAGACTCGGCTTGGCCATTTCAGTCGCTGAGGCCATCGTTCCAGCCCAAGCGCGAACGGTGACCGGGTTTGCCTCGTTCCACGTGGAGCAACTGAACGTAAATACCAGCGACGATTACCTTTGCCTTGTAGAGAACAATGGAGCAGTCGTGAACAAGTGCAGTGGCGACGTCAACCTGGTGTTCGACTTGCCCATCGACAACACAGGAACCCATTACATCACTCTGCAGGACTACTGGGGCTGGCCGACCGGTAGCCCTACGTTCAGCTGTACCGCGTATGCCTATAATGGTACTGGCCCGACTTCTGTGGGAGAACCCCAGCCACCCGACACAGTCACGTTCACTGGCGGGGGACAAACCCAGTACCCATATGTCACCTCCCCCGACGGCGGTGAGGGCATCCAGTTGATCTGCTGGGGCGTGCCACCTGGCACGGGCATCGCGCTGATCAATTACACCCAGTAAGCATCGATTAGCGGGGCGGATGGCTGCACTGGTCACGACGCGCTTGGGCGTCGCGGGCAGTGCGGCCAGGTCCGTTTGCACCCGACTCAAGTTCCAGCCAGCTGCGGGCAACACGACTACGTCGACTGCTCCACCAGTCAACCCCTATATCGGCCACGAAGCCGACATCTCCGCACGGTCAGAACAGCGCTCACAACTGCCATCCTCAGATCCCGAGCTAAGGGGCAGGGTAGGCTATCAAGGATATCGAAGTTCACGGTGGTATGGGTCTGACCGATAAGAATTCGGTTGCCCTATGAAGAAATCTCAATCGCGACCGTGGCGGCCGTCACAGCAGCGCTGAATATCTCACCCAGTTTGTCCTCGCCATCAGCGCTCATTTGAACTCCCGCTACTTAGCTTTCGATATAGCCATGCGCGCGCTATTCGCCAGTCACGCACAACGGTCTCAGGCGATATTCCCAGGGCCTCAGCGGTCTCTTCCACACTCAATCCACCGAATAACCGCATCTCGCCTACTTTGGCTTTTCTGGCGTAGAGCTTGGCCAGTTCCCTCAAAGCGTCGTCAAGGCGAACCAACTCGCGGCTACGCATGTGCTGCAGATCGAGGCCAGCGTCCAGTGGCAGTGGACGACCCCCGCCTCCGCGCTTTTGGTACCGATGGGAGCGCGCTAAATCGACCAGGATGCGCCGCATCAACTGCGCCAAGACTGCCAGGAAGTGCGCGCGGCCGGCCACTTCACGCGGGCCGAATCGATTAAGCGTAGATAGAGACCTCGTTGACCAGCGCCGATGTCTGCAAGGTGTGGCCTTCCCGCTCGCCGCGTATGCAGCGGCGTGCCAGGCGGCGCAATTCGGGGCACATCAGCGGGACGAGTTGCTCCAGGGCGGAATGTTTCCCCTCGCTCCAAGCCAGGAGCAGTTCGGTTACGTCGCCTCGAGGGCTCGGTTGATGGATCTCAACTGACACAGCTGCATTCTCAGGCTCGATCGAGTATATCAGCTTAAGGTCCAATGCCGACACGCTTCCAGCCGCGCGTTTACTGCGGGATTTTTCTGTAAACACGGCTGGAAGCCGACTCGCAACCGCCGACGCGATGAGGTAGCCTGACTCTGCCCTTTGCACTGCGACACGTATCCTTTTCTATGTCAATCGTCGCAATTAGATCCGCGCCAAGGGCCACCGCTGGAGATTAGAGCCAGCCTGCGACGAGACATGACAAGTCAGGAAGCTGGGCAGAATGGCAGCGCATGATCGTGGTGTGAGCCAAAGTAAGACCCCGTTCAGCCATCATGGCAACCAAATCTCAATGACTCGGCTTGTAGTCGCATACCAGCGCAGGCACCGGCCCACAATCTCCGGGTCGAAGTGTCGCCCGCTGAACAATTGTTCGACTGGTAGAAATCGCGCCATTTGTCCACCATCCCCGATTACACCCGGTTTGCACCAGAGCCTCAGAATGCACCATCCTCACATCAATGGAACCCTGCTGTGCTTGGCTGCGCCTTGCAAGACATTCTGATAGTACGAGGCGTAGGGTGTCGGCGCACCGTCCGTTCCGTATACCCCATAATCATCGGTGGCGCTACTATCGTACAGGTTCCACACAAAAACGTACGATACGCCCCAAGCTTCCGCGGCAGTCAGTATTTCACCTGTTAAAACGGTGGCGGCCGCCCCGAACGTGGATCGGGAAAACCCAATCTCGCCCAAGATGATGGAGCTTGATCCAGCTACTTCCTGAATCGTGTTGAGGTCCGTGGTAAGTGTTTCCCCAGGCTGCGGCGCGTTGATGCTTTCGTATGCGGAATATGACACATAATCAAACATGACAGATGGCAGTACATCATATAGCACGCTTTGAAAACCAGCGTCATGCAAAGCGCGGGTTATGCAGAACTCCGGTGCGAAATCCACGCGGATGCCCCAGTAGCCGGCCATGGCGGCGCGGGCGCGGCCATTCATAATACGCTGCTGGCGGCACTGGAACCAGAGCTTAAGGGCTTGCAAGGATACAGCCGGTGTCGCGTTGCCATAGTAGAGCGATGGATAGGCTGCATCACAGTACTGCCGGAATGACTGGGTCGTGGCGTAAGCGTATGCCTGTCCGCAATATATGGAATTGTCGCTTTCCCAATTCGAAATAATGAAGCGCTTGTCGGTGTGCGCGTAGGCTTGATATAGGTACAAGGTAAGGTCACTGTATTCTTGAACCAGCGCCTGGATGTTCGTTGGGGTGTAGAAGCCGGGCTCCAGATACCGCTGCGTCTCGCAGTCGCCAAACGTGGTGAAATCATAGGCCGTGAGCATATAAACGTCGACCTGGGGATTGTCGAATGCCGCTTTAAAATCCGGTAGCTGAACGAGCGCCGTCAGCGAGCCAAGGGAACTGCAAGCCGTGCCTTGGTGGTAGTCCATGTCATAGCGAGGCGACGGAGCTATGCGGACCAAGCGGCTGCCGAGCGCTACAATCTGCTGCACGCCCTCGCTGATCGAGGCGGGATACTGTCCGCCCCAATCATAAAAGCCTACCCTCTTCGCCAGGGTGCCGGCAGAAGCCGTTTGCACGGCGATAGCGGCAATAGTCAGTGTCCTGCGCACCAGTGTTTTCATGGCCTTCTGCTCCTTGGCGGTTACCGCCTTGGTGTTTCGTCAGTAATAGGCGGAGGAGTTTGGTCAAAACTGGAAATGGCAGCGACATATAATTGTTTAGGTAGACCGGGAGGGTGCTATACTCGACAGAATCCTGGGACCGATGTTATGCCGGATGAGATTCATGCAAGCAGGCCGCGTGGCGATGTCACCGAACTGCTTCTGGCTTGGCGCGATGGGAAACGCGCCGCTCTTGACCAGCTCGTCCCGCTGATGTATCCCGAATTGCGCCGCCTGGCACACCGCTGCATGCGCGGCGAGCGGGAAGGCCACACCTTGCGCACATCGGCGCTGGTCAACGAGGCCTACCTACGTTTAAT
Organism: Bryobacterales bacterium; assembly: GCA_963756605.1. Classification (GTDB taxonomy): domain Bacteria; phylum Acidobacteriota; class Terriglobia; order Bryobacterales; family Bryobacteraceae; genus Bog-159. The sequence goes on from CAVWOT010000020.1 coordinate 27,075, forward strand.
CGATTCGGCCCGCGTGAAGTGGCAGGACCGCGCGCACTTCCTGGCAGTCTCGGCGCAGTTGATGCGGCGCATCCTGGTGGATTTCGCGCGTTCCCGGCAGGCACACAAGCGCGGAGATGGCGCCCGCCCAATGCCGCTGGATGCGGTTCTCGATCTGCACCACATGCGCAGCCGTGAACTGCTCAGGCTGGACGACGCTTTGAACGAGCTGACTGCACTGTACCCCAGGAAAGCTCAGGTGATCGAGCTGCGGTTCTTTGGCGGATTAAGCGTGGAAGAGACCGCCGAAGCATTGGGAGTGTCGGTGGACACGGTGATGCGCGATTGGCGGTTGGCGCGCGTTTGGCTGCATCGGGCACTCACCGGCCGGAGTCAGGATGAACCCTGATCGCGCGGACAAGCTGGATCAGATCTACAGCGCCGCCTTAAAGCTGGACGCCGGCCGCCGCGCCGCGTTTGTGCGCCAGGCTTGTGGCGAAGACGAGGCCCTCCAATCCGAAATCGAATCGCTGCTGGCGCAGGAAGATCAACTCGGCAGCTTCCTCGATAAGCCCGCGCTCGAAGCGATCGCCGTCAGCATGGCTAAAGAGTCTCTGGTCGGCCAAACCCTGGGACCCTACAGGATCGAAGCGCTGCTGGGCGCCGGCGGCATGGGCGAAGTCTACCGCGCGCGCGATACCCGGCTGGGCCGGGCCGTCGCCATCAAAGTGCCGGCCAAGGAACTCACCGCCCGTTTTCTTACCGAGGCTCGCGCCGTCGCCGCCCTCAACCATCCCCACGTCTGCACCCTCTACGATATCGGTCCCAACTACCTGGTGATGGAACTCGTGGAAGGCGATACTCTGGCCGCGTGCCTCAGCCGGGGGCCCCTGGCTTTGCCGCAAGCTATTCGATATGCCGCCGAAATCGCGGATGCTTTGGAAGCGGCGCATGCGCGCGGCATTATCCACCGTGATCTGAAGCCCGGCAACGTCATGGTCACTGCGGTCGGGGTCATCGTGCTGGATTTCGGCCTCGCCAAGTTGCTTTCTGCCGCCGCCGGCGCGCTCGGTACTGGCATGCCCACCCGCTCCGTGGACCGGGCGCCGCGCACCAATCCGGGGGTGGTAGTCGGCACTGCCGCCTACATGTCCCCCGAGCAGGCCCGCGGCGAGGAGTTGGATGGCCGCTCCGACCTCTTCAGCTTGGGTGTGGTGCTCTACGAGATGGCTACAGGCAAGCGGCCGTTCGACGGTAACACCAATGCCGTGATTTTCGAGGCCATTTTGAACCGGCCCGTCAAGCCAGTGCGCGAGTGGAACCCCAGCCTGCCGCCGATGCTCGATCAAATCATCTGCAAAGCGCTGGAGAAGGATCGCGCATTGCGTTACCACCGTGCCGCCGATCTGCTCGCCGATCTGCGCCGCCTCGAGCACCAAACAGTTACGACGCAGACGGATTTCGCCCAAAAGCTCCGGCCCGAAACTCCGCGGATACCTGGACGCGCATTCCTGCTAGCTGGCGCAGTTGCCGCCCTCGTGCTCGCCACCCGGTTCTTCTGGCCCAGAACCGGAACGCATCCGCCCACCGTGCTCAGTCAGCGCCGCATTACCAATGATGGCCAGAAAAAATACGACCTGTGGGGGAGCGCTGGCTTCCCGTTCACCACCGATGGCCCCCGCATCTTTTTTAACGAAGTCATTCGCGGCACCAGAGTCATTCGCCAGGTGTCCTCCATCGGCGGTGAGGCTGTCGCAGTGACCGGCATCCCCGACGACGGCGGATTTTTCCCCACTGACAGCGATACCGCTCATTCCAGCCTCCTTCTTACTAAACTCACTAACGAGTGCTGCGAAATGTACACTATGCCCATGGTTGGCGGTTCTCCCCGCCGTCTGGGTGACCTGGTAGGTCGTGAAGGTGTCTGGTCTCCGGACCACCAGTCCATGGCTTATATCGGCAACGACCACGGTCAGGATGGCTGTATCTTTGTCGCCCGTGCCGATGGTCACGACCCTCGTCTGCTCGTGCCCACCAATCCTTCCATCGCCGGGTCCAATTGGCTGCGTTGGTCGCCCGACGGCAAACATCTGCGCTTTACTGTCTTCGATCCGAAAACCCACGGCAGTTCCTTATGGCAGGTGTCCGCCGATGGCACCGGTCTCCATCCGCTGCTTCCCGGGTGGACCCGTCCCGGCGCCGAATGCTGCGGTAGTTGGATCGCCAATGGCCGGTATTTCGTCTTCGAATCCTCGCACGATGGCCAGCCCAACATCTGGATGCTGCGTGAAACTCCTGGTATTTTGCGAAACTCTTCTGTGCCTGTCCGGCTGACCAACGGTCCGCTTCTCTACCACACGCCCGTTCCCAGCGCTGACGGCAAAAGCATTTATGTCGTGGGCATCCAAGTCCGCGGTGAATCGGTCAAGTTCGATGCGCGCTTGCGACAGTTCGTGACCCTCCTCCCCGGCATCTCGGTCGGCCAACTGGATTTTTCCCGCGATGGCGCATGGGTGGCTTACACCAAATATCCGGACAACACTCTTTGGCGCAGCCGTGCCGATGGCAGCCAGCGCGCACAGCTTACCGACCCCGACATCGAAACCGGACTTCCACGATGGTCCCCCGATGGAAAAGAGATTGCCTTCGCCGGCCGCATTCCCGGCAAGCCATGGAGCATTTTCACGATCGCGGCGTCCGGAGGCGACCCAAAGCAATTGACAACTGAGGGGCTGGACGAAGCATTTCCCGATTGGTCTCCGGATGGAACCCGCCTGGCCTACTGCCGTCTGCCGTGGTTCGCTTCCACCGAGCAATTAGTTGTCCGCATTTTGGACCGGAGCAGCGGGCAGGTCACAACCTTGAATCATGCCCTCGGCGTATCTTACCCCCGCTGGTCTCCTGATGGTCGCTATCTGGCCGCGTCTAGTAAGTCGGGCGACAACTGGACCATAGCATTGTTCGACTTCCCGCAGTCTAAGTGGAGCGATCTCGCCACCGTGCAGACATTTGTTCATCTGGCGTGGTCACGCGACGGGAGGTATCTTTATTACTTCGACTATCCGCCTCAGGGACCCACCGTGTTTCGCCTTCGCCTGAGCAATCACAAGATAGAACAGGTAGTCAAAGTCGGAGATATGAGCTTACTAAGCACTGATCTCGGCACATGGTCGCTCGGCCTTGCGCCTGACGACTCCCCCATCGAAGTCCGCGACGCCGGAAACCAGGAACTGTACGCCCTGGAAGTTAGCCTGCCATAGGTTTCTGCGTCAAAAGCGCTCTACGGTCCCTTGGTGACGTTCGCCAGCACCGAAACAGTGTCGGAGCCAGAATTAGCAACTACTAAGCCAGGTTTGGTGTTGTTCGAGTTAAGAGCGGCTTCGGCCATACCACTGGGAGTGAATTCGACAGGGAAGATCTGGGCTTCCTGGAACGTCCCATCGCCGTTGCCGGCCAGGAACGAAACACTGTTCTGGTAGGAGATGAAGGCGAGGCTCATCTTGCCGTCCAGATTGAAATCCGCGGCAACCAAACTGCCCACAACTGCTAGCGTACTGGACGAGACGATTTCGGGTTGAAAGGTTGCGTTGCCGTTTCCCAGGAAGACCGAAACTCCCGGGTAGCCACCAGCGAGGGCCACATCCAACTTGCCATCGGCGTTGAAGTCGGCGATAACCAAGGTGCTGGTACCCTTGCTGACGGGCATGGTGACCTTGGGCGTGAAAGTGCCGTCGCCGTTTCCAAGAAGTATGTGTAATGATCCCTCTCCCGCGGCGAGGTCCAGTTTGCCGTCGCCGTTAAAATCGGCGAGCGCCAGGCTTTGCGCGCCTATAGTAGTGCGCACGGTAATCGGCGTTTGAAAGGTGCCGTCTCCGTTACCGAGAAACACGGCGCCGGGCACCACGATATCCAGCTTTCCATCGTTATTCACGTCGCCGAGGGCGATCGCCGCTACACTATCGAAGTAGCCCGGGATAAACATGGGAGACCCAAAGCCGCCCGTGCCGTCGCCCAGCAGAATCGCGAGTGTGGCGCTGCCGAAGATAGTGTTGCTGACAATCAGATCCTCCTTGCCATCCCCGTTGAAGTCTCCGGCAGCCACAAGGTGCGGGCTAAAACTGAGAGGCACCATCGTCGGAGATTGGAAGGTTCCGTGGCCGGTCCCAAGGGCCACGGAAAGTGAGCCTTGGTTTGCCGTGACAAAGTCCGGTATACCGTCGCCGTTGAAATCGGCGGTCGCTATCGATTGTGGCGACGCCCCGAGAGAAATATCGGGCGCGCCGCGGAAGGCGCCGTCGCCCTTGCCCAGCAAAATGGAAACGAAGTTCAGCGAGCCGGTGCTGGTTTCTTCCGTGCCGCCGACGACGAGATCCGGCTTGTGATCGCCATTCAGATCCGCTGCGATCACAGCATTGAAGAAGTCGCCGATCAACGGATACGGTATGGAGGTTGGAAAGGTCCCGTTGCCTGCCCCTAGCAATACGTAGCCGACTATAGCAATATCGGGTATACCGTCCTGGTTAAAGTCGGCGATGGTCATACCGGCCGCGCCGGGATAGCCCGGTGGCGCGCCCGGGCTACCGTTCGTAATAGGTGGTTGAAAAGTTCCATTCCCATTGCCCAACAGCACTGAGATTTGGGTATTACCGTCGACCACGATGTCATTATTCCCGTCTCCATTAAGGTCACGGATAGCGACCTCAGTAGCACCAATAGGGAGTGAAGTTACGGAGGCGGGGCCGAATGTGCCGTCGCCGTTGCCCAGGAAAATGGTGACGCCGCCGGGATAGCCGAACGTGATGGCGATATCGAGGTGGCCATCGTGGGTGAGCCGGCCAACCGCTAAACCTTCGCCATAGAGACCAACGGGCAGGACAGCGGATTGGGAGAAGTTCCCTTTGCCGTCCCCTAGGAAGACATATACGCTGTCGCCGTCGTAAAACGCCACGTCGAGGTTGCCATCGTTATTGAAATCGCCGGCCGCCAGAAACTCGGCTGTAGGTGCGATGCTCGTAGGGGCCTGGAACGTACCATCGCCGTTGCCCAGCAGCAGCAGCAAACCGCCGCTAGCCATCATCAGGTCCACCTTGCCATCGTTATTGAAATCACCCGTGATGATCGCCGCAGGGGTAAAACTCCCCGCCGTCACAATCGCAGGCTCAAACGAACCGTTCCCGATCCCCGGATATACCGAAATGCCGGTCGTGGTAGCGGCCGCGACATCCGGGATACCATCCCCATTGAAGTCTGCCACGGTAGTCGCCAGACCCTGACCTTGTGGCTGCAGGAACAGGCTCAGCACCTGGGGTGCGTTTTTGAAGTTAGCGCATGGGTGACTCCCGCATCCGCCAATAATAAGAGGGTCGCCCACAAGCGGCACGGAGGTAGTCTGCGCTTGCGCCAGTAGAATCCCGCAAGCCGCTCCGATTAATCCCCGCCATAACGTCAACGCAAGAGAATGGAAGCGTGGCATGCCGTGCTCCTTCCGATAGTCCTGACCCACGTTGGGGCATTGCCAACCCACAAATCGCCGTCTCACGGGCGCACCCTGAAACCCACATCGCTGACCCGCGCGCCGCGGGGTGTTGTAACTCGGACTTTGCCGGTGGTCGCGCCGGAGGGTACATTGGCCTCAATCAGGGTATTCGATACTGCCTTGAAAGTCGCCGGGGTGCCGTTAAAGCTGACGGCAGTCGCGCCGGTCAGGTCATTCCCGAGAATCTCAACGGCCTCGCCCACTTCGCCGGAAGCAGGCTGAAGCTTGACGAACGGACCGAGGCCGACGGATAGACTATATACCGTGCCGCAACCGCCGAAACAAAAGTCTAAGTCTGTTCCGAGGGGGGTTGTCCCGTAAAGGTCGCCGTTGGTGTCCTCGACCGGCGTTGGATAATACCCACCACTGAAAGCGGGAGGCTGATAAAGTCCAGATAGTGTGGTCAACACGCCGGCCGGAGTGATTTTGAAAATCGTCGGGGAGATAAAGTCATTTGTACCGTATAGATTCCCGTCGGTAGCCTGAATCAAGCCCGAAGCGGGGTATCCGCCATCATCCCGGCCCGTAAAACTGTACAGAGTCGTCAGGGCACCGCTTGAGGTGATCTTGAAAACTGTCCCACAACCAAACGAACCGCAGGCGCCAGTCGCGCTGCCTCCGTAGGATGTGGTCCCGAAGAAATAACCATTGGTGGCTTGTACCAGCCCCGCTTGGGGTGAAAAGCCATCCGTGCAACCGCTTTGAGCGCAAAAGCTGTATAAAGTCTTGAAGGTTCCGCTTGGGGTAATCCTGAAGACTGTGCCGCAGCTGGAAAAGAAAGGGCTGAGTGATGCGCAATAGGTGGAGGATCCCCCTTGTGACGTAGTCCCGTAAAGATCTCCATTGGCCGCCTGCACCAACCAGGCGGGATACCCGCCATCCGTGCACCCGCTGAGGGAACAAAAGGTGTATAACGTCGTGAAGCTACCGTCCGGCGTGATTTCGAAGATGGTGCCACCGTTATTGGCCCCGCCTGAAGTAGTGGTGCCGTAAAGGACCCCGTTGCTCCCCTGCACCAACCCTGCAAAAGGGTTCGCTCCGTCCGCGCACGCAACCTGGGAGCAGAACGTATGGATGGTGGTCAGCGAACCTGATGGGGTTATCTTGAAGACGGTGCCGCAGCCGGGAGCGTAAGGGGCGGATGAGGTGCAGTAGCTGGCGGATCCTCCTCCCGAGGTAGTGCCGTAGAATTCACCGTTGGCGGTCTGGATGAGCGCCGCGTTCGGCTCCGCGCCATCCGGGCACTGGCTAAAGGCGCAGAAGCTGTATAGAGTTGTCAGCGTGCCACTCGGCGTAATCTTGAAAATCGTGCCGCAGCCGCTGAGTGACGCACATGGTTCGGTCGAACCGTTGAGCCCGCCTCCCATAGTTGTCCCATACAGGTGGCCGTCGGTGCCCTGCACCAGCGCTGCCCCAGGAAACGAGCCATTTGTGCCGCCGAAGTTGAATAACGTGGTGTAGGTCTGCGCAGGCAGGATTATCGCTGTCGCTGCGCACAGCAAAGCAGCCGTGTAAATGCGGTAGAACAGCTCCATCGCCGTTCCCTCCGTCGCGTTGGTGACGCTTAGGTGGGAGTATATCACACAGGTGAACATCGAACCTGTAAGATCGGCGAGATAGAACGTCCAAATTTCTACAGCCCGCCGGTGCCAAAGCCATTCACGGTTGAGGTGGCACTGGCTAAGGCGCAGTGGGTCCAGGTCAAAAGGGAGGGAACGAGCAGCACGACAACTCCAATGGGCGCTGCAGATGAGCACAGATGACGGCTCAGGTCCATTCGCGGTGACGACGTGCCGTGGTCCGGTGTAATCTCGGGCAAAGTCTTCAGGTAGCCGTACTGAATGGGCAAACGCTGCGGCGACGTGCTCAGCCGGTTCAGCCGGTTCAGCCTCTCCAGGCGCGCCCACTCTGGGTACCACGGATCTCAATCTCACGGGCCTCCCTGCTGCCTTGGCGAACCACCCGCCAGTATGTCGGCGTGCGAGGCCCCCAGCTTCGACCGTACGCCGACCTCGCGCTCGCGAGTCGCTGACGTGCCGGAGAGCACGCCGTGGATGCCGGTGGTCCTCAGGGGCGTTGCAGCCGCTACTCCTGGAGCAAGGCGCGGCTGGGGCCAATCCGGCTCGCCCGCCGCGCCGCGGCATCTTGCATCTCTCCGGCTTCCTTTCCAATGCCGCTTGCCGCACACCATTCAATAACTGTGACATGTACTTCCCGCTCTCCGTCGGTGTCCTGTGCGAATCGCACTATGTTATGCTGATCGCCCGTGAAGGCCTGAAAAACAATGATCGCAAATGTCAAACAACGGTTCCATTTGGTCACGCGCCGACTGGCAGTGTCGTCGCTGCCGCTGGCTCTGCTTTGTTCGGCTTTTCCGGCTACGTCCCAGGAGAAGACCGGACCGACGGGGGACGGCGGTGCCCCAACACTGCGTCTGGACTCCAAGCGCATTGAGGATGTCCTGGCAAGCATGGTAGCCGACGGGCGCGCCGCGGGCGCCTCCGTGCTGGTCTGGAAAGACGGCCGCGAAGCGTATTTCGGGACAGCCGGGTTTGCCGACCTGGAAGCTCGCCGGCCGATGACCCGCGACACAATTGTGCAGATCTATTCGATGACCAAGCCGGTGACCGGCGTGGCCTTGATGCAATTGTGGGAGCAGGGCAAGTTCAGACTCGACGATCCGCTGTCGTACTATCTGCCCGACTTCGCATCCATCCAGGTCTATGCGGGCAAGGACGCCGCGGGCTCACCCATCTATCGATCGCCGTCGCGTCCGATCATTATCCGCGACCTGATGCGCCACACTGCCGGGTTTGCTTATGGACCGGGGCAAACGCCCGTGCACGAAGCGTTTGTGAAAGCCGACCCGCTGGCACTCGATATCGACTTGACCGAGATGGGGAGGCGGCTCGCCAGGGTGCCCTTGTTGTTCGACCCCGGTACCCAATGGAGCTACAGCATTGCCGTAGACGTTCAGGCGCTACTGGTGGAAAGATTGTCAGGTCAGCCATTTGCCGAATATGTCCGCGAGCACGTGCTTGAGCCGCTCGGCATGCACGATACAGCCTGGCGGCAGCCCGATGAACGGCTACCTCGCCTGGCCGCGCTATATCGGAAGACTGACGGCAAGCTCGTTCGCGACCCGGATGCGTCCACGCGAAGGCTCAATTTTCAAAACAACCGATTGACGGGCGGCGGGTTCGGCCTGGCTTCCACACTCGACGACTACATGCGGTTTGCCCGCATGTTATTGGGAAGCGGCGAACTGGATGGGACCAGGATTCTGAAAGCGTCCACCGTGCGACTGATGTCGGTGGACCAGTTGGATCCGCGCGTCACCGAGCGCCAGTTCCTGCCTGGCAAGGGTTCCGTGGGCTTCGGCCTGGACTTCGCCGTTCGCCGTCTGCAACCGCTAAAGCCGGAAGAAAGCCGGGGCGCGGTGGGTGAATTCTTTTGGGACGGTGCCGCGTCCACCTTGTTTTGGGTGGATCCAGCTAACCACCTGGCATCCGTTTTCTTCGTCCAGACCATGCCGTTTGATGGCACTTTGCATCGCGACATACGGGCGGCTATTTACGGGGCGGACTATCTGGGCCCCAGGGGGGATTGAAGGGTAACGGGCTTTGAAGAGGGCGCATCCGTTGCAGGAATAGCGAGGTCACCTATGAAACGTCTACGATCTCAAATCGTGCCGTTGTTATTTATGTCAGTGTTGCCGATGTTACACCCCGTGGTGTTCGCCCAGGACTTCAAGAAGCAAATAATCTATCAGATTGTCACCGACAGGTTCTTCAACGGCGACACAAGCAACGATAATCCTCCGCAAAGCTCGGGCTTGTTCGACGCTACGCAAACGAATTGGCATGCCTATTGGGGCGGCGATCTTGCCGGCATTCAGCAGAAAATGGCGTATATCAAGGGCATGGGGGTCACGGCGATCTGGATTTCGCCCGTAGTGGATAACGAAAACCTGAATACGAGTTCCGGAACCCCGATATGGGCGCCATACCATGGATACGCCGCGCGCGATTTTATGCGCGTGGAGGAGCATTCAGGCGATGCCCAAAATTCCTGGAAGGCGTTCGACAACTTGGTGGCAGCGGCTCATTCGAACGGCATCAAGGTCATCGTTGACTGGGCCGAAAACGACTCCAATGACCAAGGCGATGGTGAGCACGGCGCACTCTATAATAACGGCGTCTTCATGGCCTCGGATAGCAACGATCCAAACGGCTATTTCCATCACAATGCGGCGATCAGCGACTTCAACGACCGTTATCAGCTTCAATATCTGACGCTCGAAGGCCTGGAGGATCTGAATCAGGAGAACCCCACCATCGACAATTATCTGAAGACGGCCATCCACCAGTTCCAGCAGCATGGCGCCGACGGCTTTCGGCTGGACGCGTTAAAGCACGTTACATGGGGTTGGGAGTACTCACTCGCCAACTCGGTTTTCAACGCAGCGCCAAGCTTCATTTACGGCGAATGGTATAACAACAATCCGTACGACACTCTTTTTCACGATGCCTCCAAATTTGCCAACAAGAGCGGAATCAGCGAACTGGATTTCGGTGTGAATGGCGCAGTGCGGAACGTGTTCGCGAACGACCATAACTTCTCCGAGATCGACGCCACGCTATCGGCGGAAGACGCGAGTTTTCTTTGGCCCAACGATCAGGTTACTTTCTTCGATAGCCATGATGAGCCTCGTCTTCTCACCATGAACTCAAACCAGAATCACCTGCACGAGGCGATGGCGTTTCTTCTTACCTGCAGGGGCATTCCCGTGATCTTGTATGGCGACGAGCAGTATCTGCACAACGACAGCAGCTTCGGCGACGACCCGTATAATCGCGTTGAGATGACGTCCTTCAGCACCACCACAACGGCGTATCGACTGATCCACAGGCTGGCAACGCTGCGGCAGAACAACGACGCGCTTGGGTACGGCCTTTTTCAGCCACGCTGGATCAACAACGACGTGTATATTTACGAGCGCCGGTTCTTCAACGATGTCGTGCTGGTGGCCATCAACAAGAACGACTCAGCCGGTTATCCGATCTCCGGCCTTTACACTGCGCTACCTGCCGGTACCTATAGTGATAATCTAAATGGGCTGCTTTCTGGAGTGAGTTTGACCGTGCAACCGGGTAACAGCCTGAACAACCCGGCGGCCAACTTCACGCTGCCGCCACACACGGTCGCGGTGTGGCAGTCTGTGGGCAAACCCAGCGCGCCCGAGGTTGGCTCTATCGGGCCGACGGTAGCGCAGCCAGGTGTGCGGGTGACGATTGCCGGTAAGGGGTTCGGAGCTTCCGGCGGCCAGGTTTTGTTCGGTTCCACAGCGGCATCCATTCAGTCCTGGTCCGACACATCGATCGCCATTCAGGTACCGGGTGTCGCCAATGGGATTTACCAGGTGCAGGTGAAAAACAACGTGGGAACAGCGGCGAATGCGATTCAGTTCACTGTGCTGACGGCGCCGTTGATCCCAGTGACCTTTACCGTAGCTAACGCGGCGCCCACCAACATCGGCGACTATATTTTCCTGACGGGAAGTACGGTTGAACTCGGTAATTGGGGCACTACGTTCGATACGGCGATTGGTCCCATGCTGGCCCCAAATAATCCCAACTGGTTCCTGAATGTTTCCGTGCCGGCCGGCGCGCAGATCCAGTTCAAGTTCATCAAGGTGGCGGCTGATGGCACTGTCACCTGGGAAAATGGTATGAACCATCAGTACACCGTGCCTGCCAGCGGGACCGCGTACGTCAACGTGAATTGGCAGAATTAGATCGCATCAAATTCAAATTTCTCTTTCACTCTGGCCCGGAGCCAGGCCTCTCCCTCTTCTCGCGAGCGAAAAACCATTGTTTCCCAACCGGTACTCTCAGCTAGGGTCTCCCACATACGACCGAGTCCATAATCAGATTCTCTCGGCGCCATGATCGCTACGATCGCTCCAGGCCGGATCACGGCGGCAACGCGTTTATCGTGCCTGGCGATGTCGTCGACGTCAGACGCGGAGAGTTGCGTTGAAGATACAGCAAACAGATCGACAATACAGTACATACACTGCTTGATACGCGCCGGAAACTCCAAAACACGTTTTTTGGATTCCATGAGATCGTCCCTTGTCAGCAACCCGGAAGCAATGAAGAGCAGTCCGGAGCCGTTCTGCACGAACGCCACTTCACATGCCATTGCCGTAAATTATACATGCTTACTGAGTTTGGCTTTCACGTGGGGCAGGACTCCAGTCCTGCAGCGGGTCTCCAGACCCGCCAATGTGGCGGGACAGGGACCCCACTGGTCGCACTCCAGATGTCACTATATTTTGCGAAGATCAGTAATTCCTCGATGGAGTGGTCGCGGCTGCGGATGGAAAACTGATAGGACTCATAAAGGATTGTTAGATCTGTATATACTATATGAGACGCGGGGGAACTCGACGAGCAATATGGTGGATGGCGGCGAGAGCATCGTAGGATAGGGATGATATGAACGACGAACTGCCGTGTCTCGACCTGCTCGAAGCGACGCCGGCGATACTGCGCGGACTGATGTCGGAGGTTTCGGATGAGGACGCGCGGTGGAAGCCGGCGCCGGACCGCTTCTCGATCGTCGAGGTGCTGGCGCATCTGTCGCATTCCGAGGGTCACTGCTATCGCGCGCGGGTGGATCGATTTTTGGCAGAGGAGATGCCGGAGCTCGAACCGGACGATGCGCAGATGCACCTGGAGCTGTACAAGAACGGCGATCCGGCGGAGGACTTCGAGCACTTCGAGGACCAGCGGGAGACGAACATCGAACTGCTGCGCGGCCTGCCGGCGGATGCGGGCTCGCGCAAGGCGAAGCATCGCGCGGCGGGCGAGATCACGCTCTCGCAGATGCTGCACGAGTGGGCGCTGCACGACTTAGGGCACATCCGGCAGATCGCGGAGCTGGTGCGGGCGCGGAAGTACCTGGCGGGCGCGGGTCCGCTGGGGGAGGACTATCAGCTGAAGCCATGATGATACGGCGATTGTTCGTGGGGCTCGCGTGTGCGGGCACGCTCGCGGCGCAGACGTTTCATTCAGATGTCGGACCGCAGTTCGACCGGCCCCATCGGTCCAGCCGCCACACCAGCACAACATCGATTTCGGCGCACCCGCGAGCGACAGCGCATAATTCTCGCGCTTCATGGCGATAGTCGAAAACGACTGAGGGTACTCGCGCGGTCAGGCCGCGGATCTCCTGTTGCGGCACAATTTGATTCTCATTCGAATTGCGGTAGAGTAGCTCCCATGCCTGAGCCGCACGATAAGAGGACGATAATCAGCATGGCTGTGGCAGCGTCCGCAGCGGCAACCCTGCTCCATGAGGGCGTGGGCCACGGCGTCGTAGCCTGGATGCGCGGCGATATTCCGACTGAGCTCACCAGCAACCACCTCTCGTCCCTGCATCCCGACCGCTGGGTCGAAGCGGGTGGAACTCTCGTCAACCTTCTTGCAGGCACAATCGCTTTGTTGGCCTCGCGGTACGCCGGCAATCGCTCCAATCTGCGTTACTTCTGCTGGATCTTCGCTGCGCTCAATCTCCTTCCTGGCGCCGGTTACTTCCTTTTTTCCGGGATCCTGGGTATGGGCGACTGGAACGAGGTGATTCGTGGCGCACCACATCAAAGTCCACTTCGCATCGTCATGACAGGTTTTGGCGCCGGACTGTATGTGCTGGTCGTGCGCCGGCTCGCCGTCGCGGTCCATCCCTATTGTCCCTCGCGGCCGGACTATAATACCGTGGGCCGATTACCGTATTATGCCGCCTGCATTTTCAGTTGCGCTGCCGGAGCGCTGGATCCGCTCGGGCTTAAGCTCTTCCTCCTCTCGACGGTACCTGCCGCGTTCGGCGGGTCGTCTGGCCTGATGTGGGCGGACGCCTTGTTCCCGCGCGCACCGGCAGAGCGGACGTTATTGATAAATCGGCAGGCAGCCTGGTGGATTGCCGCTGTGGTATTCGGCCTCGCGTACATCCTCGTTGTCGGACCGGGTATCGAGTTCGCCCACTGAAGCCGGAGTGTGCGCCGTTAGGCCCACAACGATCTAAACCTTATGTCGCATTATCGTCGCCTATTCCGCTTCGGCGAGTGCGCGCAGTCCGGTCCGATTTTAATCGAGGGTTCGGCACGTGCTCAGCGCACTCGTCGCTCTATGGCAACTTCTGGGAAGGCTTTCGTTCGGCCTTGATCTTTCTGGTTTCCAGGGTCTTCTGGAACCAGTTGTCCGCCTCTTCGATGTCCTTCTTATAGGCTTCCGAAGAATCTTCCAGGTCGGCCTTCTGGCGACAGAGGAGGTTCTCGTACGCCATGGCGTCATCGTACTCGGGATCGATTTGCAGGGCTTTGTCGAGGTCCCTGATGCCCTCGTCGACATTGGGCCCATTCCTGGCGGCCACTTCCAAGCGCACTTTCTTGTCCTTCAGCGGGCCCGGATCGTCCGGCTTCATGCCCAGTTTGGCCCTGGCTTCCCCGTCGGCTACCAGCGCCTTGGTCCAGGCGATCACGCCCAATGTGTAGAAGGCTTCCTTGTTCTTGGGGTTGAGCTGAATCAGTTTCAGATACCACTGGTTGGCGTCGTCCAGCTTCTTCTCGTTAAAGAGCAGCGAGGCGATCGAGGCGATCGCCAGCTCGTTCTTGGGGTCCTGGGCCAGGACCTTCTGAAACTGATCGTAGGCCGCCGTGGCCATCTGATTGTTCTCCGGGGAATCCGCACCGGGAATATACTGCTGCATGTAGGCGAAGGCCAAATACAAACGCGAGGTGGTGAAGGTGGGATCGTAATCGACGGCCGTCTTGAAATGTTCCACCGCCTCAGGATACTGCGCGTTCTTAAAGGCCTGAACGCCCTCGTTCAATTGGGTGCGTGCCTGTGCGGTAGCGGTCACTCCCCCCGTTTCCGACATCAGATTGGAACCGAAGTCCGGTGTGCCACCGGCACGAATGGCGCCGATCCATTCGTCGAGCTTGCCGCGATTCAGTTTCCAAAAGCTCTTGCACTCGGCGAGGTATTCGAGCACCGGTTGGGCTTGGCCCTGCGCGAGCAGATCTTGGGCGAGTGTCACGTCGGGGCCGAAGCTGTTCAACTGCGGCGATCCCGGCGTAGTGCCCGCGCCCACCAGTTGGTTGGCCGCCTCCTTTGTATTTCCCTCCCGGAGCGCTACTCTGCCCAGCACGAAGTGGCCGTAGTAGAGGGCGTTGCCGTAATTCCAATTTTTGGGAAACTGCGGCGCCATCTGTAATAGCTCCTGTGCATAAGCGGTAGCCTTGTCCAGGTGGCCGGCTTCAAACGCCACCTTGGCTAGATCCACCAGCGCGTAGAATCGTTCGAGACCATCCTTTGCGGAGGCGGCCGATTCCAGCGCCGCGAAGCGGTCGGCCGCGGTGGCTGGCGGCAGGTTCATACGCGCTAGAAGCTGGTACAAATCACGAGCGGTCCGGGCCTCAGCGTCCGCGTCTGACGATCCGGCCGGTGCCTCCAGATGAGCGCAGAGAGTTGCGGCGGCTTTGTAACTGCCCTCGGTATCCGGCCCTTGGCGTTCGAACGCCATCTTGATGATTCCGCATTGCTTCTTAAGCGCCGGAATCAGATCGGTGGTTTGGTTCTGCTGTCCATGGGCCATGCCGGCCGCCAGCAGCGTTACCGGAAGGTAGAAGGCAAGCGACTTCATTGGATTCCTCCCTGGTCGCTTCAATTAATCGCTCGTTCCCGAATTCGTGACGGTAACAGATTCCGCGGTGCCCACCGTGTTCAGTACGTCGACGGAAAAGGTCGGTTTCGCGGGTGACAGAGTAATCCCGTTCGTTTGGGCATAGAGCGGCGCCATCGTCAGTAACAGGAATGCAATCCTTGCGGCTTGGTTCACGGGACCTCCTTGGCGGTCAAGACAGTATACACGTTACCGTCGCGAGATTCAATGCTTGGGCGTTCACATGTCAACTACAAACCCCAGGCTTATTCAGGCCGCTTGACACTGGTTCACTGTAGTGAAACAGCTGCTGCCGACCGCGATGATCGTCTCCTGGGATGGCGTGGCCTGGCTGCGGATATCGACGTGAAGGAAACTCCTGGGAATCACTTCACCTTTGTGAAGGGATCCAACATTGTGCATCTCGCTGAGACGCTCCGCCTGTGCATGTCTGAAGGGACCGTGCAGACGGCCAGGACGCTCGGGGCTTTTTCATAGCTGTCGTCGGCCAGAATGCCGTTCGTCTCTAAATTTTCTCCTGTTCGGCTGTTGTCGGCCCACCGATCAATGACGATCTCAAGCCTGAGTCTCATCCGAACTCAAGACTCTTGCAAAGCGGCGCTTTCCCAGTCGGCTCCCGAATCCAGCCCTTTCAGCCGGCCGCCCCGATCATCGACAGCACACCAGAAAGTCCATGGCTTGGCTCCCCGCCGGAGAGACCAGTCTTCGAGTTCGTCGTAACCGCTGATACCCGCTCGGATAGCCACGGAATGAACGGAGACGTAGTTTCCTTTGAGTACCTGGACAGCGTCTTGCGCGTCACTTGCCACGAGCACCAGGTGTCCCTTGCCGGAAAGAATCGCTTGCGCCAGCATTAGGACGCGGGGGTCATCAGCCACCACGAGAACGGTATGCTCCACCCGATTCCCGGAATCAGCCTTCATGTCAATCGCCTCTTTTCCCACCGCGCAGGCAGGTCTGCGTGCCTACGCAGTCTGGGCTACTCTAATACACGTAGCAAGCACTCGCCGTCCTGTCTGATCAAGACTGCTCAAGGGTCACGGATAAGCTGGTCAAATTTGCTCACATCCGATGGCAAGAAACCTGCCAGTATGCGCCTCGCACGGATGGGCGGCTGAAAGCGGGGGCTGTGCCCGTGCGAGCGCGGTGGGCAGAAGCCGGATGACGGTCGCACGGTGGGGCGAAACGGGGGCCTCGAGGCGAAACCCAAACGCCCGCTTCATCGTCCAGGTATGCTGGTAGTTATATGGCCGCTTTACGCCCATTTTGGCTCGGTCTCCTGCTGGTCGTGATCGAAGCCCCTCTGCCCGCGCCAGCGCAATACCCCCCAGGTCAATATCCGGGCGGCATTCCTCCCGGTAATGGCGGCTTGGGTATCCCAGTCCCGCGCCGCCACAAGAAGAATGAAGAGCAGGCCCAGATGGAGAGCACTACCGGCATGCTGCGGCGCCTGCGCAAAGACGAGATCGTCCTCGAAGCCGACGATCACCGTATTCTGAATTACAAGCGCACCGATGCCACGCATTTCCTGAAATTGGGCAACGCCGTCAAGCCGGCCGACTTGGCGCCCGGCGACTTCGTGGAAATCGAGTCCACGCAGGATGACGAGGGCTTCATGACGGCCGTCAACGTCATGTGGCAGCAGGATGGAACTGCCAAAGATCGCGCGCATGCCATCGAGCCGGTGCAGACCTCGCTGGCCAAGGACGCCAAGAATAGAGTCAAAGACAGCGGCAGCGAAGACGCGAAGGAAACTCCTGCTGCGGAGCCGGCTAAACCTTCTGGTCAACCCGCAGCTCCCGCCACGCCGCCCGCGCCCAGCGCGCCGACCACCGCTGCCGCCTCCTCCGCTGACGACCCGAATCCGGCCGATCTGAACGCACCGGCGAAAGACCAGGTGAAGTCCGTGCAAATTGATACGGACGATCAGGGTCCGCCCGTCCTGAAGCGCGGCGGCAGTGCCGCGCACAAGCAGGCGGAAGCTCCCCCGCCGCCCGCCCCTGAAAGCGCCGCGCCCGCACCGGAGCTTACGGCCCGGAACGAGACGCCCGCCGCGGAATCTGAGCCGCCTGTTCGCGGACCGCAGCGGCACGAGGAAGTCGTCATCGAAAAAGCGCGCGAAGCCGCGGGCATGTTCCTCGAAACTCTGCCCAACTACTACTGCCAGGAATTGATGACGCGCTATCAGACGGCGTCGAATTCCAAGAACTGGCAGCCGCTCGACGTCATCTCTATGGCGTTGGTCTATGAGAACGGACAGGAGAGCTATCGCAACCTGCAAATCAACGGCAAAGCGTCTAAGAAGAGCATGGCGGATTTGCCCGGGTCCTGGTCCACCGGCGAGTTTGGCAGCGTCCTGAAGGACGTGTTCTCCCCTTACACGGCGGCGGATTTCGAGTACCGCAAGGAGTCCCGTTCGGCCGGGCGCCCTTCCTTGGTTTTCGATTTCACCGTGGAGCGCGAGCATTCCCACTGGCAGGTCATGGTAGCGTCGCAGTCGATTACTCCAGCGTACCAGGGCTCCGTATGGATCGATAAAGAGACTAACCGGGTGCTGCGCATCGAAATGCAGGCGACCCATATCCCGGATGCCTTCCCCAGCGACAAAGTGGAGATGGCCACCGATTATGAATTCGTCCGTTTCGCCGACCGCCAGTACCTGGTCCCCGTGCACGCCGAATCGATGGGCTGCCAGCGGGATACCAGCACCTGCAGCCGCAACTCCATAGATTTCCGCAATTATCACAGGTACGCGGGCGAGTCCAGTATCACCTTCGACAAGTAGCTTCGTGGCGCACGCTTCAGCACCAGCGGCCCTGCGGGCCGTCAGCAGTCTCGGTAACCGTGCGCTGGGACGTGGCGCGGGCTTCAGCCTGCAGCGGGACTTCAGTCCCGCCTTTTCAATGACTTCCAGAGCGGGTTACTGGAGAGCGTGCAGGTGTGGGCTTCAGCCCACACTCCCGCGCTCGGGCAAAAGTCGATCGAAGCTATCTGCCGACAGATCCGCCAACGAAGGCGTGTGGATATCCGCGGGCCATCCATCTGTATTGCGCCCGACCGCAATGCTGCGCATGCCTGCCCGCACCGCTGCTTGGATGCCGGCAGCCGCATCTTCCACCACGATCGAACACTCCGGCGGCACACCCACGCGCGCCGCAGCCGTCAGGAAGACACCCGGATCGGGTTTACCTCTCTCGACGTCCTCAGCCGAGACCGTGGCCTGGAACATCTCCGCCAGGCCTATAGCTTCCATCACAACCTCTATGTTCAAACGCGGCGCCGACGACGCCACCGCCTGCGCCCAGCCTTCGCCATCGAGACGCCGCACCCACTCCGCCGCGCCAGGCAGCGGCGCCAGACCACCGGTGCGCACCAGCTGGCGATACAACTCTTCCTTCGCGTCGCCAATGCGCGCCATACGCACGGCGTCCACATCGTCGCCCAGCCAGTGCCGTAGAATGGCATCGTTGCGCCAGCCGAACGTGGCACGGAACTGGGCAAACGTGAGTGGCACGTTTTCGGCCGCCATGGTGTCGCGCCAGGCCAGCCAGTGGTCCCGCTCGGAGTCCACCAGCGTGCCATCCAGATCCCACAACACGGCGCGGCTAGCCACGCGCGCCATTCTAACATTTCGACGAGGCCGCAAGTTTCCGCCAGTTTTGCCGATAAGCCACTTGAGGAGTCCATTACGAACCGGATGACAGCCTACGCCATTTCCGCAAATCCGCCGCCGGCACGCTCCCGGCGCGGGCAAGCCCTGGTGGAGGTGACGTTGCTGCTTCCCTGGATCGTTTTCTCATTCGTGGCTGCCTTCAACTTCGGAATCTTTGCGTATTCCATGATTTCGACCGAGAGTGCCGCCCGCTCGGCGGCCATGTACGCCTCCCAATCGCTGACGGTGGCCCAGAGCGGCAGCGTCGTCACCCAGGCCTGCAACTATGTGCTGGGAGAATTGGGGGATGCGCCCGGAGTCGGCGACGGCGTCACCACCTGTACCTCCGCCCCCGTGACCCTAACGATCACTGCCAGGACGCCGGGCTCCGGCAATATGAACACGGTGCAAGTATCGGTTACCTACAATACGATGCAACTCATCCCGTTACCTGGGCTGATGGCCGGCTCTCTGACCATCACCCGGACAGTTGAAATGCCGATTCGGAACTGATATGCGCCAGGCGAAAGGCAAACGCGGCAACGCTCTGATCGAGTTCACCCTGGTGGCCATACCGCTCATTTTCGTCCAGGTCTCGATCGTCGAGATTTGCCGTGGCATGTGGGATTACCACAGTCTGGCGCAAGCGGTGAAGGTGGCGTGCCGCGCGGCCGCCACGCGCGGAGCCGGCTGCGCCAGTAGCGGATGTGCTATTACCGTGAGCCAGGTTGCCACCAGCATCTCGGCCTACGCCGCCGGCATGCCCGCGACCTCTTTGAACGTCAGCTTCACCTCCAACGCCGGCACAGTGACTTGCAATCCTCTCAGTTCGTGTAGCGGCAACAACTCGGTGTGGCCGCCGTCGGGCGGCAACACGGCCGGATCGGACATTATCATCTCCGCCTCGTACAGCTTCAGTTCGGCGCTGTCGATGTTCGTCCCCGGAACCGGTGGCATGCAGTTCTCCGCCGTGACTTTGAATGCCAAGTCCCGGCAGATGCTGCTATTTTGATATGCCAAAATCTACCGATGTGCGATCCGGACAGGCGACCCTGATGGTGACCCTGTCGCTAACCTTGATCCTGGGAATGCTGGGTCTGGTCGTAGACCTGGGATGGGCCTACTACCGCCAGCAGGCCGCCCAGGCAGCCGCCGATGCCGCGGTCGCGGCAGCCGTGCGCGCGGCCGTCAACACGGCTCCCAGCGGGCCGTCGTGCGGCAATGCGGCAATCTTCTGCGGGGCGGCTACCAACTGCCCGGCCACCGCGCCCGGCACCGCCTCTACCAATTTCGACAATGCCTGTATGCTGGCTTCCGCCAACGGATTCACCACATCCGGCATCGACACGGTCAGCGTGCAGGCCGGTACCACCAGTCCGGTGCCCACCGTCTCCGGACTAACTCCCGCCTACTGGGTAATCGTGCGCGTCAATGAGTCGCTGCCGGCACTGTTTGGCGCGGCCTTCGCGCGCGGGGGTTTCACTCCCGGGGCTATCGCCACCGCCGCCGCCAACGGCAGCGCCGCCGCCGGAACCTGCGTCTACGTTCTCGATCCCACCGGAAACGACGCCTTCGAGGCGGCCAATGGAGCCTCGGTGAATCTGGGATGCGGCGTCTACGTCGATTCGAATAATGCCACCGCGGCCATGTACGTTACCGGCGGCGCCTCCGTCACATCCACGTTCATCAAAGTCGCCGGCGCCTTCAAAGAAGACAACGGCGGTACCACCAGCGTAACGCCCACTACCGGCGCGGCTTCCGTCGCGGATCCATTCGCCGGCCTGCCTTCTCCCACCCCGGCCCCCAGTTGCCAGTCCGGCGACTTCACGGCCTGGCAGGCGAGTCCGTATACGCCCCTCCCGGGTACGTATTGCGGCTTCTCCCTCGCCAACGCCATGTCCCTCCAGATGAGTCCCGGAACCTATATCGTCGACGGAGGAACCTTCAGCATACAAGGCGGCTCGACCGTCACCTCTTCCGGCGGCGTGATGATCTATCTGACCAACGGGGCCACCGTCAACATCGCCAATGGAGCAAGCGTGACGCTGTCCGCGCAGGCGTCGGGAACCTATCAAGGGGTGCTCTTTTATCAGGATCGTTCCATGCTGTCGCCCGGCGCCAGTACCTTTGCCGGAGGCGCCACCATGAATCTGACGGGATCTCTATATCTTCCGCATGCCACTCTCGACATCAACAATGGCGCCGCGGTCGGCAATACCATGGCTATCGTCGCCGACATGGTCAATTTCCAGGGCGGCGCGCACATCCTCGCCGATGCCGGCGGCACCAAAACCGGACTGAGCGCAGGGTATACCGTGTCGATGATCCAGTAAATTTGGAACGGCAGAAGTGGGGCAGACCCCCATAAGCGCTAACTTAGGGCTTGCAGAGTCACCGGACTTGGCACCACTTCGGGTCGAACCGGCCATGGTTCAACGTAGTGGCGACCTATTTCCAGAGGCCAATTCGGCGATTCGCTTGAAATCCAGGTCGTAAGGTTTGGCGCTATACGCTGGTTTCCGTTGGCCGTTTCACGGGAGGAATTCGCGCTGGACTTTCAAGCTTCCCAGATCGTGGCTTGGGCCTCGCGTGGGTTCAGGTCTACGGGCGCGCGGTAGCGGTAGAGGTCAACCTGCCGCGACTCAGCCCAGTACCGTAGCCAAGCCGAGTCAACGTAATCCCTTTCTTCAGCGCCTGGAGCCAGCCTGCGGCTCGACCATCTCCGGAGTCCGACCAACATCCAAGGAGGAAGTAGTGGTTCTGGCTTAGATGACGCGATAATCTAATTCTTGGCCAGCCTGGTCAGCAGCCGTTCCCGTATCGCGGCACGCTGGGACGGGGTGAATTCCAGGAATCCCATGGCCGCGCGCTGATAGTCGGGCCTGCCCCAGCGGGCCTTCATGATTCCCTCAGGGCAGTGCTCCGTGGTTCCCAGCAGCACGTGTCCAATCTCATGAGCCAGAGCGTGCCCAAGCAAAGCGGACACGCTGATCACGCCAGACTGGCCCAGCGGCTCGATCCGGTCATAGAAAACCGTCGCTTGTGCGCCCGCTTTAGCATCCGGCAACGAAAAGCCCAATGCGCCTGAAAGAGCGCGAGCCGGGAAGCCCCGCACGATTCGCACGACCAGATAATCACGGGTATCAGGCGGTTGCCGCCAAACTGCGGCACTGGCGGTTTGATCACTCGCGTGAGCTTCCGGCGAGTCGGCGGGGCCTGGCTGCCAGACGATCTCTACGCCTGCAGTCGCGAGCACCCGGGCCGCTTCCCGCGCTGCCTCATCCAGCGTGTGGGGCGAGATGTTCGCCAGGTCATATAGGTGGATGCTGAGAGGCAGGCGCGGAGCTGCCGCGGGTCGCGCGTACGCCTGCCAGCTTGCCGAGAGGATTCCCAAAGCGAGCAGCATTTTCAAAGACCTGTTCATGGAGTGGCCTCCTTTGGCCACACCCAAGGTCAATCAGGTCAGCGAGGGTCGCCATAGCCCGCAACTGATCTGGTCATGGAAAATATCTGTCCGTGTAAGTAACTGATTAGTAGATAGTTATGTTAGATCTGTCCTTGGGCTTCTGGGTACTGTCGCCACCGATCCTGGCTCCCAGCAGAGGACTTGCTCTGTCGCGACAGGCAACAACATTTCGTGTTAGACTCTCACCGAGATGGGCGGCGCGGAGACACGGCGACCGGTGTACCGGTTCGGGAGCTTCGAGCTGAAAACGGGGCCTGGAGAACTGCATAATCAGGGAACTCGCGTCAAGCTGCAGGACCAGCCGCTGCAGATCCTGGTGCTCCTCCTGGAACACGCCGGGGAGGTGGTGACCCGGGAGCAGATCCAGAGCAAGCTCTGGCCTCCGGGGACCTACGTCGATTACGACAACGCCATCAATAGCGCGATGCGAAAGTTGCGTGAGGCGCTATGTGACGATTCGGGAGATCCGCGGTTCATCGAAACCTTCGCGCGTCGTGGATATCGGTTCATTGGCGCCATCGAGGCGCCGCCTCGACCAGAGCGGGAGCCATCAACACCCGCTGCGCGGCAATGGCGACGGGGACTAATCGCCGGACTGTGCGGCGCAGTCGTGGTCCTTGCAGCCGCCGGAGTCTGGCTGTTGCTGAAGCCGCGCCTGGAAACAAAGGCAGTTCCGTTGACGCCCGCGCCGCTTACTGCCGCGCCCGGGTGGGAGTTCCAGCCGAGTCTCTCGCCCGACGGGAACCAGGTGGCGTATGCGTGGCGCGAGGGAGAGGATGTCAGCAGCCACATCTACGTGAAGGTGATCGGCGAAGGCAAACCCCTGCCACTGACAACGGGCCCCCAGAGCGACGAGTGCCCTGCCTGGTCTCCGGACGGCCGCACTATCGCATTTGTTCGATTTTCCGGCCTGCGTACCAGCCGGATCTATGTCGTTCCGCCACTGGGCGGCGCTGAACGCCAGGTGGCCGAGGGCCCGTTTGGCTGCATCACGGGAATTGCATGGTCGCCCGATGGCCGGTTTCTGGCCGTGGCCGAAAACGACGCTGAATCGGAATCGTCCTCCGTGTACCTGATCGGCGCCGAGAACGGCGATAAGTTCGTTTTAACCAAGCCGCCTCCGAAGACCGCGGACAGGGACCCAGTCTTTTCCCAGGATGGCCGTCTACTTCTGTTCACGCGGTGCGACGGAAGCTCCCACTGCGGGCTCTATCTCCTCGACCTTGCGGCGGGTTACCAGCCTGCCGGCGGCCCGCGGCTACTGAGACGCGAAAGCGGCTTCATAGCGGGGGCCACGTGGACCGCAAACGGAAGAGAGGTGGTATACGCGCTTTCCGAGGGAACCGGGCTGAACTATCACCTGATGAGGGTCCGGGCTGAGGCCGGGTCGCAGCCGGAGCGGCTGCCATTTACCGGTGAGCGTATTTCCCGGCCGGCAATTGCCTCTCGCGGGAATCGGCTTGCCTATACACAGGACCTGTGGGAAAGCGATATCTGGCAGGTCCAGCCCGGCCAGCCACCACGCAGCTTTATATCGTCGACCCGCATGCAGTCCGCCCCTCAATTCGCGCCGGACGGAAAGCACGTGGCGTTCGCCTCCGACCGCTCCGGCTTGCAGCAGATCTGGGTTTGCGACGGGGATGGCGGTAATCCTGTTCAGCTCACTCATTTCGCCGCGGAGTCTTCCGGTTCGCCGCGTTGGTCCCCGGACGGACGCCGGATCGCCTTTGATCATCACGAGAAAGAGGCGTGGCGCATATATGTGATGGCGTCGGATGGCGGTCAAGTCCGCAGACTGGCGCAGGACGAGGGCAACACGGAGGTTATCCCAAGTTGGTCTGGCGACGGAAAATGGATCTACTACGCCAGCAACCGTACCGGCCGCTTCGAAATATGGAAGCGGGCGGCGCAAGGCGGCCCAGGAATGCAGTTGACGCACAACGGTGGATGGGTTGCGTTCGAGTCTCACGATGGCCGGTCGTTGTATTACACGACGACTACCCCCAATGCTGGGCGCCAGGGCGAGACCTTCGCGCCCACGAAAACCGAGAGCCTGTGGGTACTCCCTCTCCAAGGAGGTGAGGAAAAACAGCTTCTGGAATCCGTGCGGTATAGGGCCTTCGTCGTTGCGGATGACGGGATCTACTACATTCCAGCCCCCGCCGCTAATGGCAGCTCCGTGCGATTTCACAGCTTCGCCGGCGAGGACAAAGAGATCTCATCCATCAGCCAGCCGACGCTCCAGGGACTCAGCGTTTCCCCGGATCGAAAGATGATTCTCTTCTCCGCCGAGGTTCGGTCCGGCAGCAACATCATGGTGGTGGATAACTTCCGGTAGTGTTTCCAGTGTGCTAACCTTCCGGGCCCCAGCAGGATTTTTTCTGGCTTGGCAGGGCGTCATGTTCGTGGCCGTTGAGAATGACCGCACTAACTAGCCAAGGGCTGCACCCTTGATATCCCTGCGGGATAGAGAAGACAGAAGTCAGGAGCCAGGAGTCAGAATGACTGGCATCGTGCTGAATTAACAGGACTTCCATACACAACGAGAACGAAATTCTCGTTGCGCGCCGCATAACGGTCTAAAGTACCGCTGAGCCTGAAACTCCTGCGATACGGCGTTGCGGGAGACCAGTCCCGTATAAAGTCCGGCTCACGTCAACTGGCCCGGACACGCGCTACTCGGGGAACTGAGCCCACGCGCGGCCCGGGTCGTCATCTGGGAGGTTGATCTGGGGCCGGTGACTGGTGCCGCCGCGCGCAAGAACGGGTCTCGCGTGGTGAGCAAAGCGTGCGTTTCTTCGTGGCTCGGCAATTATTGGCCAGATGGGCTCCTCTGGCTTAAGTTAGCGCCTATGGGGCAGACCCCCGGGTCTGCGCGGGTCCTCCAGGACCCGCGCCCACAATCCCGCATCTCCACCCGCATGCGCTACAATGATCGGGTCCCTTGCCATGGAACGAGCCAGCAGACTTTTCGGCAGGCTTACCGGCGGCGGTGGCCCCATCGACGCCGACGATCTGGCCCGCGCCGCGTGGCCGTTGGCCGTCGGCAAGAAAGTCGCCGCCCGCACCCGGGTCACGCGCATGGTGCGCAGCCGCCTGATCGTCGAAGTGGAAGATCCCGTCTGGAAAAAGCAATTGTTTGCGCTTTCCGCGCAGATCCTGGCCAACCTGGAAAGGCATCTGGGGCAGGGAATTGTCGAAGATCTGGAATTCCGCGTCATGCCCCCCCGGCGCGACGCGCAGCGGGCCACCACCGCGCAGCCGGCGCTCGCTTCCTCCGACGAAGCCGATGAGATTGCCGACCCCGTCATGCGCCGGATGTATAAGCGTGCCCGCAAGAGGGCGCTGGCGTGAAGATCACCGAAAAAGAAGTCCGCTACGTCGCGGAACTGGCCAACCTGGATCTAAGCGACGCGGAGGTACAAAAGTTCCAGGCCGATCTCGACGAGATTCTGGGCCATATCGCACGGCTGAACGAGGTCGACACCACCGGTGTCGAGCCGATGGCGCAGGTGCTCTATGCCGCCGGCGATACCGGCACCTGGCGTGAGGACCGCGCCTGCCCGACGCTCGGCACCGCTACCGCCCTGGCTAATGCGCCGCAATCCGGCGCCGGGTATTTCAAAGTGCCCAAGGTGATCGAACGCTGACCCATGCAGATTCCGTCGCTCACCATTGACGCGGTCGTTCAAGGCCTGCGGGCGCGCACCTTCAGCGCCGTGGAGTTAACCGGGGAGGCTCTCCAGTTCGCCGCGGCCCAAAACCCCGCCACCAACGCCTATCTGCGGTTCTCGCCCGAACGCGCGCTGGCCGCGGCTGCGCGTGTGGACCGGAAGATCGCGCGCGGCGAAGATCCCGGTCCGCTGGCGGGCGTGCCGATAGCCGTTAAGGACGTGATCCTCACCGAGGGCCTGCGCACCACCTGCGGCTCCAGATTGCTGGCCAATTATGTGCCGCCCTACGATGCCACCGCCATCACCCGCCTGGAAGCCGCCGGCGGAATCATCCTGGGCAAGACCAACTGCGATGAGTTCGCCATGGGATCGTCGAACGAGAACTCGGCTTTCGGACCGGTGCGTAATCCGCTCGCGCCGGATCGCGTGCCCGGCGGATCGAGCGGCGGTTCGGCCGCTGCCGTGGCCCAGGGTACCGCCACATTAGCGCTGGGCTCCGATACCGGCGGGTCCATCCGCCAGCCCGCGTCATTTTGCGGCGTCGTGGGTGTCACGCCAACTTACGGGCGTGTCTCGCGCTACGGGCTTACCGCCTTCGCCAGTTCGCTCGATCACATTGGCCCGCTGGCCCGCACCGTGCGCGACGCCGCCCGGCTGCTCCAGATTATCGCTGGCCGCGATTCCCAGGACGCCACCTCGGCCGACGCTCCCGTACCGGATTATACGCAATCGATGGACGGCCAGGTGAAAGGGCTGAAGCTTGGATTGCCGCGCGAGTATCTAAAGGATTTGACCAGCGAAACCGGGGACCTGATCGCAGCCGGCGTCGCCACACTTCGCAACCTGGGCTGCGATGTGCGCGAGATCAGCCTGCCGGCGACCGATTATGCCATCGCCTGTTATTACATTATCGCCACGGCGGAGGCCAGCTCGAACCTGGCGCGCTATGATGGCGTCCGCTACACTTCGCGCGCCGCGGATTCCGGCACCTTGACCGCTATGTATCGCCACACGCGCGGCCAAGGATTTGGCGCGGAATGTAAGCGCCGCATCATGTTGGGAACTTATGTTTTAAGCGCGGGATATTATGACGCCTACTATTTGAAAGCACAGAAAGTGCGCGCCCTGATTGCCCGCGATTTTGCCCGTGCTTTTTCCGAAGTGGACGCCATCGTGGCGCCGGTCTCGCCTTTTCCCGCCTTCAAGCTGGGCGAAAAGATCAATGACCCGCTGGCCATGTACTTATCGGATATTTACACGATTACCGGCTCGCTGGCCGGCATTCCCTGCATGAGTGTGCCCTGCGGCAACACGTCTGCGGGGTTGCCGGTAGGAATGCAGATTTTGGCCAGGCATTTCGACGAGCCGGGTATGTTTCGCCTGGCCGGCGCCTTCGAGCGCGCCCGTGCGAACTGATGTGCACGTGAGCTGGTTCTGTCTGGCCGCAAATTTTGGAGATGAATGGAGATCGATATGCCCTTTACGCTTCCCCCGCTTCCCTACGCCCCTGATGCTTTGGAGGTTTCCATCGACAAAGCCACCATGGAAATCCATCACGGCAAGCACCATGGTGCTTACGTAACCAACCTGAACAAGGCGCTCGAATCGGCGCCCGATTTGGCCGGCAAGAGTGTCGAGGAACTGCTGGCTAATAACTGCGCCATCGTGCCCGAGAATATCCGCACGGCCGTGCGTAATAACGGCGGTGGTCACATCAACCACTCGATGTTCTGGACCATCATGGGACCGGGTACCGGCGGCGCGCCCGTTGGCCACGTGGCCGAAGCCATCACCGGCACATTCGGCGGTTTTGACCAATTCAAGGAAAAGTTGCAAACCGCCGGTATGGGACGGTTCGGTTCGGGCTGGGCTTGGCTGGTTTCAAGCCACGGCAAGATCGAGATTGTCTCAACGGCGAACCAGGATAGTCCCGTCATGGAAGGCAAGTATGCCATCATGGGGGTGGATGTCTGGGAGCATGCCTATTATTTGAGATATCAAAACCGCCGCGCGGACTACCTGGGAGCCTGGTGGAATGTAGTGAATTGGCCGGCGATCGAGGCTCGATTCAACTCACATAAATAACCGGCCAATAACCGGCCAATAACCGGCAAGGTAAGAATTACGCCTTCGGTAATCCGCCTCGGGGATTGATTCTAATCACTCCCCGAGGCTGGATTACTATCTTTAGTAGACGTGTGAACCCCCGATATGTAGAAAATCCAGGGTAAAAAGTACCTATTTCTTTCCCAATGGCGAAAAAGACGGTCCAGCCGGTATTTCAGGCCGCTGACGCCGCCGTCATCACCAGGGGCTGTGACGGCTGTTCAACCGCCTTTCGCCCCGCCCAATACTTGCGCATCCGTTCCGAAACCTCCTGCCGTTCCTCTGGGCTCATAAACTTACGACCCCGACGCGACGGAGCGAAGGTCACCGGAAAAGGATTTTCCCGAAGCTGCTCGAGGGATGAGATAACCCTGTCGAGCCGCGCCTTTTCCTCGTAAAGTTCAGCGATTGTCTTGCTTAAATCCATGCGTAATCGTTTTGCAATTCAATTGCCGCAAAACGCACACTTAGCGGCGCAAAAGCCAGAACAACAAGGAAAGGAACGCGCTGAGCAGCAGGCAGGTCACCACCGGAAAATAGAAACTGCTATTCTTTCCACGCAGATAGATGTCGCCGGGAAGATGCCCGAGTCGCAACGGCGACTTTTCGCCAATTGTCACAAGCAGTCCTAGAACCACCAGGACTATACCCAGTGTAATTATTATGCGACCCGTGCTCATTTCAACCGCACGCGTTCAGCCACCCCACCCCACACCGACCGCCTCACAAAATCTACAATCCCATCCAGCGACGCGCCCGGCTGAAAGACCGCCGCGACACCTTTCCGCTTGAGCGCATCCGCATCCTCGTCTGGTACGATTCCACCCACAATCACCTTTACATCCAGCATGTCCTTTTCCCGCAGCAGCTCCATGACGCGCGGCACAATGGCGTTGTGCGCGCCCGAAAGAATCGAAAGCCCGATCACCTGCACGTCTTCCTGCAGCGCCGCGTTGACGATCATTTCCGGAGTCTGCCGCAGACCGGTATAGATCACCTCCATGCCTGCGTCCCGCAGCGCCCGCGCAATCACTTTGGCGCCCCGGTCGTGGCCATCCAGACCCGGTTTGGCCACCAGCACCCGAATCGGCACTCGCATCGCCACTGGCATCGGCACTTGCAGCGGAGGATTCATTTAGATGTGCGCCGTTTCCTGGTACGTCCCAAACACCTCGCGCAGCGCATCGCAAATCTCACCCAGCGTGGCGTAAGCGCGCACCGCATCCAAGATGAACGGCATGGTATTCTCCGTACCTTTTGCGGCCCGCTGCAACGTCGCCAGCGCCTTGCTGACGCGCCCGTTATCCCGCCGCGCGCGCAACGCCGCCAGTTTCTTCGTCTGGTGCTCTTCCGCAGTCGGGTCGATTTGCAGCAACTCGATGGGCTGGTCCGCGGACTGGAACGCGTTCACCCCCACCACCAGCTTTCGCTTGGCTTCCACCGCGCGCTGGTATTGGTAGCTGGCGTTGGCGATCTCGGTTTGCGGGAAGCCTGTCTCTATGGCGTCGATCATCCCGCCCATCCCGTCGATCCGCCGGAAGTATTCTTCGGCGGCGCTTTCCATGTCGAGCGTCAGCCGCTCCACAAAATAGCTGCCGCCCAACGGATCGGGCGTGTTCGTCACTCCGCTTTCGTACCCGATGATCTGTTGCGTGCGCAGCGCAATAGTCACGGCCTGCTCGCTCGGCAGCGCATAAGCCTCATCGAGCGAATTGGTGTGCAGCGATTGCGTTCCGCCCAGCACCGCCGCCAACGCCTGAATCGCCGTGCGCACCACGTTGTTATACGGCTGCTGCCATGTCAGCGAGCACCCGGCGGTCTGCGCATGAAAGCGCAGCTTCAGGCTGCGCTCGTCTTTCGCGCCGAAGCGCTCGCGCATGGCGTGCGCCCACAGCTTGCGCGCCGCGCGATACTTGGCGATCTCCTCGAAAAAATCGTTGTGCGCGTTGAAAAAGAAACTCAGCCGCGGCGCGAATTCATCCACCTGCATGCCGCGCGCGAGCGCCCACTCCACGTACTCCATGCCGTCCCGCAGCGTGAAAGCCAGCTCCTGCACCGCGGTCGACCCGGCCTCGCGAATATGGTACCCGCTAATTGAAATCGGATTGAATCGCGGCGTGTGCCGCGCGCCGAATTCGATCGTGTCCGTTACCAGCCGCATGGAGGGACGCGGCGGAAAAATATACTCCTTCTGCGCGATGTATTCCTTTAGAATATCGTTCTGCAGCGTGCCGGATACCGTCTGCCAATCCACGCCCTGCTGCTCCGCCACCGCCAGGTACATCGCCCACAGCACCGCCGCCGGCGAGTTGATAGTCATCGAAACCGTGACATCCCCCAGCGGGATGCCGCGGAACAGAATTTCCATGTCTTCGAGCGACGAAATCGCCGCGCCGCACTTCCCCACTTCGCCTTCGGAAAGCGCGTGGTCGGCATCGTAACCCATCAGCGTCGGTAGGTCGAAAGCCACCGACAATCCGGTCTGCCCCTGCTCCAGCAGATAGTGATAGCGGCGATTGGTCTCCTCGGGCGTCGCGAACCCGGAGAACTGCCGCATGGTCCACAGCCGCCCGCGATACATGGATTCGTGGATGCCGCGCGTGTACGGAAACTCGCCGGGCGCCGCCAAATCCCGCCGCGGATCGAAATCCCCCAACTGCTCCGGCCCATAAAGCGGCTCGATCGGCACCCCGCTGATGGTGGTGTACTGCTTCTCCGCGACAGCCATGTCCCCATCTTAGCGAACTCCAGCGTGGCGCAAGCTTTAGCTTGCCGCGGCGAACTTCAGTTCGCCGTCCGCGTACCACCTCCTCCGCAGCCACAAACTGCAGTGGTTCCCCATCACCCCAACACGCGTCAGGGAGACCAAAACTCGGCATACTCGACCAGAAACACCAGCAGAGTCGGCGTAACCAGATGCATCTAGCCGCCGGGCACCAACAGGCGCGTCATCTCCCGCGCCACCTCCCGCGGGCGCGGCACATGCTCCAGAACGGGTGGCGAACAGAGATTCCAACGGCCCAATGGAAACTGGCGCGGCTCATGCGGGTTATGGACCAATCATGGACCAAGGGACCCGCCGGCCGGAGCGCGCGATAGGTCCTGCTCCGCCAATTTGCCCGCGCCTCCGCGTGTCAAACTTCTGCGTAGCCGTTCGTCCCGCCGTTAAGTGTTACGCCGTAGAGAGTGCCGCTGGCATCCGCCGTGAGCGAAGTTCCGGGATCCGCTCCGTCAGGACCATTGAACGTATACACCGTCGTGTAATCCCAGAACAGCGGATTTTCATCGGGCGTAAGCTTGAAGATCGTGCCCGAATCCGGGGTAGTGCCATCGTCGCCGGCGCTGGTCGTGCCCCAGAAAGTCCCCGCTACGTTCAGCAGGCCGGCTGTGGGTGTGTAGCCGTCACTGCCACCGGTGAAGTTGTGCCACACCCGAGAGTGTAGGCTGGATTCCCGGCGAACCCCTTCACCAGGTCGAACAGCACGCCGCCACCTATGGCGCCCCCGGATGCGGTTGTGCCCCAGAGGTCATCGGGGCTGCCCACCAGAGCGCAATTGGGGCTGGCGCCATCGGCGCCGCCTTCAAAGTCGTACAGCGTCGCATAGACGTAAGGGAAGGGTTGAAATACCGTCAGCGATAGCTCGAATACCACTCCATTGCGGTAGACTCCCCCGGCGGCCATGGTGCCATAAAGATTGCCGGCCGAATCCAGCACCAAACCGCCATGGGGGTTGCACCCCCCGGGTTCGTAGAAGTCCCACAGGTCGATGAAGGTTCAGCCCGAGTCACCACTCGGTGGCACCAGCTTGAACGCGTTGCCGCAGTCCAATTGGCTTTGGCCTCCCCTCTCGGTCACGCCATACGAAACGCCGTCGGCATCCATCGTCAGGGCCTGCGCGGGAAGATTCCGTGAAAGCAGCCCATGCTGCAATCAACGACGATTTTCTCGATCTAGCCCGTCTGCTGCTCGGGTGCGGGTATCAGCTCGTATACGATGCCTGAGTCATAAATGCCTCCCAAAAAGGGTGGTGCCGTAGAGATTGCCGCTCTGGTCTGCGATCAGTTGGCTGGAGGGCTTTTGGCCGTCCGCATGGAAATGCGGGAAATCATGAGCCACCCTGAAGGTTCCCGGACCCGTGGCAGGTATGGAGAGGCTGTATACGACCGCTGGCACGCCGCCGTTTCTAGTCGCTCCAAAAAGGTGATTATCGTGGAGGAGAAGCGCGGTCGCTAATTCGCCATACTCCGAGCCCTCGTCGTAGATCATGCTGAGTGTCTGTGCTCTGGCCGCGCCCGGCAGCAGAACGGCCATCAAAATGGCGGCGGCCACCGTCAGGCTGGGCCATGCTCTGGCGCTCTGGCGCCAAGGATTCGTGTTAGATGTTATCGCGAAAGCTTTCATTGAAATTTCCATCTCAGGCATTCCCACGCCAGGTTACAAGCTATCACACCTCAATGTACGGAATTTGCCCGGATGTTTTGCGCCTTATGGCAGAATTCTTTTTTTTTGTACACTACCCGGTCTTTAAATCTTGCCGGCCGCCCGGCTGGGCCAGCCGCGCTCTGGCGTGATGTCGATCTGCTGGTGGAGGAACGTCGAAGGGCGCCTGGCGCAATCGACCGATACGCTCAAGTCGCTGGCGGACCATCGAGCGGTGGATCACCCTTGACCCATCCGTTGGAGGGCGGGCTTTAGCCGGCGCGGGGCTTCAGCCCCGCCGCATCGGAGCCCAGCTTCTCCTCAACGCTGCGGATCTTGTCTTCCATGTGCTGCTCGCGGTCGGTGCGCGTGCCGAAGCGCAGCGTGGAAGAAATGCGCGGCGCACCCATGGCGTGCACCACTTCGTGGCAGCGCTTGATCGCAGCGAACACGTCATCCCACTCGCCCTCGATATTGGTGCCGTAGGCGTGCAGCTTGGTTTTAAGACCGGCTTCGGCGAGCACGCGCTCACAAGCGGCCACCTCTTTCGAAACAGATATTCCAATGCCGATGGGTACCACGCACAGATCTGCTATCACCCTCATAAGCCCAGTCTAACGTGTGTTGCGCTCACCTGGCGCCGCTCAGATCGCTCGATAGCCGCACCCCAATCCTCGCAGTTAATCGGTCCAATCGCGATGATGGAGTCTTCAAGTGGAAGCCTGATTAGAAGCTGATCCTGAATACCTTCTCCAGTCTCTATCCAACCGTGCTTCTCGAACCAGGAAATATTCCAAGGCGCATTCTTCATGCCGAGATCAACAACGAGATGCGGTTGGCCGTCAACGCTGACTGTTCCGTCCGAAACGGATGCCTTTAGCCGTGGGCGGTAGATTCGGCTGCGGATGAATTTCAGGTATGTCCAAATGCCGCTGATCACGATGGCGGCGATGCTGCAGTACTCAAGAATCCCTTTGAAAATATGGTTCTTCTGAAGCTTAGTGAGTGTGGGGCGTCGGTCGCATCTCGCATTGGCTACTTCTCCCGGCGCCGCTTCTCTGCCGGCTCGTAACGCTTGCGCCAACCACGCCGCTCCGGAACCTGACTGGGCCGACGCGTTGCTGTTCCTCGGCTTGCCTCCTGCTTCGCCGGTTTAGATCATAAAGCCTGTGACCAGTTCTTTGGCCCAATCGCGCAGTTGTGGTTCGGTGGCATTCGGAAACAGGTCTTGTCTTTGGAACTGGGCGACCCACTTATTGATCTGCCAGCGACGAAGCTCGGGAAACAAATGGAATTTGTATTCTGAGATCCTCTGTGCCAGTCGGTTCCAATGCATGTCGTAACAAGCCGTGCGCATCACCGTCAGGGCAATCGCATAAGCGAGTATTGGAATCTTCAGCCTGGGCCTTGGCGGAAATTCGACAGACGGCTGGGGGCTGAAACGACGGTATTCGTTCGGCGACATGGCGGCGGGATCTTATATCTGACTTATGAACAAAACTGCCCTGGGGAGCAGCCTGAGTACCTGACCTGACTGCGTAGCGAACGCGATCCTCAGAATTGCGGGGCTTCCGGCACTGCGATTTCACGATATCCTGCACTCTGTTCCTCTATGCTCTTGGCTACACAAACTCATATGCCAGTTGAATCCCTAATTGGCGGACTATCAAAGGCTTGATGTATTTCGGGAGGACCCGCCTGAGCAGGCTGGCTGTTCTATGCAACCGGTATCTCCAAGTGCTCCAAGACGCAGCAAAGGTCAGAAACACCGGCAAAGCCACACTAACGGTGTTGGATATTCCCGTCACTCTTGTAGTACCGCTAGTATTTCCCATAATACCCGTAATACCAGTAGCTGTCGCTCATGTTACTAGTCACTGAGTTCAGTACCAATCCCACTACGTTGGCACGCACACGTTGCAGAGTGCTGAGCGCGGATCCCACCGCCTTCCGGCTGGTTTCGCCGGCCTTGGCGACCACGACCACGCCATCCACCGCGGCCGCCATTTGCAGCGGCTCGGGAAAGCCCAGGATAGGCGGCGAATCGACGATAATCAGGTCATATTCGTTAGCGGCATCTTCCAGGATCTCCGGCAAACGGCGCCCGATCAGATCGGCTGCCCGGCGGCTGAAAGGCCCGCTCGGGAGAATATCCAGATCCTCGAGTTCAGAGATTCTCACGAGTTTCTCGCGCCATTTCATACCGTTCTGCAGAACCCCGGCCAAGCCCATCTCCGGGTTGATGCCCAGCTTGGCATGCACGCCCGGCCGGCGCAGGTCGCAGTCGATCAGCAGGGTCTTATGCTTCTGCTGCGCGTGGGCGATGGCCAAATGCACGGCGGTAGTGGTCTTGCCTTCAGCGGGCCTAGCACTGGTGATCACCAGCGAGCGCAGGCGCCGGTCGAACGATCCGAGCAGAATCGAGTTGCGCAGCGTGCGTATGGCTTCTTCAAAGGTGGTGACGCTGCGGTCCGGCGGCGCCACATCGCCTCGCTCGGCAGTTACCAATGCCGTGGAGACGGCCTCACCGGACACGGCCGCGATCAGGCTGTGACGCCAGGTCTTCACTCTCGGCAGGCTGCCCAGCACCTCACACTGGAACAGTGTATGCACCTGTTCCGGATCGCGCACAGAGCTGTCCAGCAAATCGATGAGGATGGCGCAACCGACGCCCAGCAGCGTGGAAAACAGGAACGCCAGCGTAACATTCAGTTTCATGTTCGGAAATACCGGCCTGATGGCGGCGCGTGCCGGATCGGCAATCCGGATGGAACTGTTCTGGAAACCCGCGTTGATGCCGGCTTCTTTGATTTTGCGCACGAGTTCCTCATAGAGCGATTTATCGGCGTCGGCTTCGCGCTTCAATGACTGGTATTCGAAGCTGCGGGCGTTCAGCCGGTCAAATTCACGCTTGGTCTCCGCCACCGCCTGCTGCAGCATCTCCTCGCGGTTGACCGATTCGTGGTACTCGACTTCCACCCGCTGCGCGGCGTTGCTGCGGCTTTGCTGCAACTGGCGCTCGATCTCGTCGACCTGCACGGAGGCCTTGCGGTATTCCGGATGATTCGCGCCGTAGTGCGTCTTGATGTCGGCGAATTTCTGGCGGGCCTCGTCCAGCTTAGCCGAGAGCACCTTCAGGTTCTCCCCTTGTGTCGAAACCTGGGCGGCTTCGAGCGATCCGCTCTGCACGGACTTCCAGGCGGATTCCTTGCGTACGCGATCGGTCTGCGCGTTAGTGTACTCGGTGTTGAGTTGCAGCAGCCGCGCGGAGAGGATGCTGGTCTTTTCCTCCGGGTTGATCACATTCAATTCACGCTCGAATTGCACCAGGGCGGCCGAAGACCGTTCCATCTTGGCCTTCAACTCTTCGAGTTGCTTCTCCATAAAATCCGCCAAAGATGCGGACGATTTAAAGCGGATGTTGTAGGTGTGTTCCACATAAGAGCGCGCCACGGCATTCGCTACGTCCGCCGCCAGTCGCGGTTGCGGCGATCGATAGCTGATCAGCAACAAATAGGTGTTCGGTGGACGCGTGACCTTGAGTTTCTTGAGCAGGATGGGAGCCTCGTTTTCGGCCTCGAAGGTCTTCTCGGGGTTCACATCGGACGCGTCCCTCTCCAGATCGAGTAGATGATACTGTAGAGCCACCGGCCGCAGCACGGAATCCGACTGAATCAGCTTCACCTGCGTCGCCAGAAATTGATCGGAGTCGTTCATGGGGGAGCGCGCGGCATCCTGGCCGATAATAGCCGAGGGCATCTGCCGGTCGATATCGACCGTGACGGTGGATTCATAAATCGGAGTGAGCCGCGCGGAAATGATCAGAGTCGCCGTAACACACGCCAAGACAAAAGCGATAATCTTCCAGCCATGGCGGCGGAGAATCCAAAGATAGTGAGCCAGCGGTACAGCGGATTGTTCCGGCGGCTCGATGTCGTAACCATACCAGCTGGGCTGCAAAGGCTGGCTGGGTGGGGGCAGAGCTTTGGGGTCGGACATGGTATTCCTGCTCAACGGATGGCGCCGGCGTATATTATCGCGGTACCGGCACCCATGCCGAACAAGACGATCTTCTCCAGGGCGCCGATGGTCATACGGCGGCCCTTGTTATCGGGTACGTAGAGTATATCGTTGGCCAGCAGGGGTGCATCCGGAGCTTTGCGCTCCATGATCTTATTCAAGGGGATGGCTATTTCATTCTTTTGGCCGTTGGCTTCACGCCGATAGATGTAAGCCTCTTTGCCGGCGTAGGGCATCAATCCTTCGGAGAGGGCCAGCATCTTCAGAACGGTGGATTCGACTCCGTCCTGCACCGTGAACGCTCCAGGCTTCTTGACGTTGCCAATGACGTAGACCCGTCCGACCTCGGGCACGCGGACCTCCTCACCGCCAATCAGGGAGATGTTCAGCGTGGGGTCCGCTGCGTCTATCAGCCCCTTCACCAATATGCGTTGCACCAGTGCAGTTACGGATCCGTCCGTGCCGGTCTGCGGCCGGCTGACGAGGATCTCCGGGCCAGCTTCCGGCGCCAGACCACCGGCCCTGGTAATGGCTTCCAGCAGAGTCACCGGTCCGGTTGCCTGGAACGTGAGCGGCTGCTTTACGGCCCCGGCCACCGAGATAGGACGGCTGTTGTATTCGGCCACCGTGACGGTGACAAACGGATCCACGATCAGTTGTTCCGCCTCCAGCGCGGACGCGATGGCCGTCTCCAGTTCACTGGGCATCAGGCCTTCGGCCTTAATGCGCTGCTTAAGCATCGGAAGGCGCATGTAACCGTCAGCGCCTACGCGTACGGTCCGAGTGAGCTCCGGCGCGTCGTAAACCGAGATTGCCACCAAATCGGTGGCGCCGATGCGCTGTGCGGGCAGATTAGCGTTCGGATCCGTAGCCTGGCGTATCTGCGCTGTGGCGACTGGCAGTACGGCCCAGCACAGCAGAAGTAGCGCACCGCGCGCTACGGACCCCATTTTGCAAATTCTATTTCCCGATTTCCACATGAATGACTCCTTGCCGACGGCCTAAGAGGTGCTGCGCGTGCCCGGTGAGATATACATGCGCCATGCTGGCGTGTTCGGCGCCGTCGACCGCACGGATAATGGCGCGGTCGATTTCCACAGCCACCGCGCGGTGCAACAATTCCACCGAAACTACCACGCGCAGCGCGTCCTTCTCGCGGATCAAAACGCCTTCCAACCCGGCCAGAGATCCTCGTTCAATACGCGCCTTTTGTCCTACCTGAATGTACGGCCATGGCTGCGATGGCAGGCCGGACGCCTGAATAGCCTGAATGCGCGAAATTTCTTCCGCGGATATCGGTGTAGGCCGGTCTGAAAGGCCCACCACGGAAGTGACGCCCGGAGTGTTCAGCACCGGCGTGCGGCTGGCATATGCAAAACGGCAGAATACAAAACCGGGAAACAGCGGCAATTCCACGGGCTGGAACCTATCCGCCAACTGGCGCGGTGCCCGGTATAGAGGCAGGAAGGACTCCAGACCCTTGCTGCGCAGGTTTTCGGCGACGACCTTCTCGTGCCGCGGCTTGGAAGTTAGCGCAAACCATGAGTGTGACATAAGGACAAAGCTCCGGCTATGTCAGTCCTTTTCGGGAATAACCAAAAGGTAAGTCCAAAGTTTCTTGCATTCGAGTGTATACACCAACTCTGTTTTCTTCTCGATAGGGCCTGGCAGAAGCCGTGGAGCCCAGGGGCAGCACATAAACGTTATCGGCTGTTGGACGGCGGGCTGCTGCCTTGTCCGGGAAGCGCATGCGCAGCCGCCAGTCCGCCGATGGTGCCGGCCGCGGCGACTCCGCCCACAATGGCCACCGTAGCCACGATGGAAAGCCCTCCCGCGGCGGCTGCGGCGCCTTTCGTCAGCCGCTTGATACTCGTGACGTCGATCAACTGCGAGGCGCCTGCTACAACAGGTGCGGAGGGATTCACCGTCCCGGCGATCTCGACCAGATTCCCGACCACAGCCTCCAATCCGGTGCCCTGTGCTTGCATCGTGACATCCGTGATCCGGTCAACTACAATGAACTCGCTATCCTTGACCGCCAGGATGCCCGACACCTTGGTCAGCGTGCCGATGTCGACTTGCGGCTCAAAGCTCATTTCGCGCGCGCTGTCAAGCCTGGCGATGAGAACGCCCCGGTATTGCTTACACGTACGGACCCATCGCGGGCGGCTACCACTACGCGTTTCGGCCCGTCCAACAGCACCCTTGCCGTGCTGCCCGGCCGATCCGTCTCGATCCGCAAGCCGGCAGCTTCAATGCGATAGTGCGTGGATTCCAATTGTCCCGTGCCTTGTTCCAAAACCAGCCGCGATGGATACACGCGGGCGCGCGATTCCGCCGCCAGCCGCAGGCTGGTACCGTTGTTCAGCCGCAACTGCGGCGATGAAGCATTCGTTTCAATCAGGTTGCCATCGAACAGGGTGGCCGATCGCCGCACGTTCGAATGGTCCAACTGGAAGCTGCCGTTGGCCACAACCAAGCCGATGGCCGAACTGGCGGCAAATCCCACTGCCAGCGCGCGGATGGAAAACACGCCGCGTGATAGCCGGCGGCCCATGCTCGACATGCGAAAAATCTCCTTTTGAATCAGGTGGCTAGAACACCCGGATAATCTCCCGCATTTTGCCGCCAGCCGTCCGCGGGTTGTAGTAGCATCAGGAGTGGTAGATATCCACAGTCATATTCTCTATGGTCTCGACGATGGGGCCCGCACCTTCGACGATTCCATGACGATGCTCCGTCTGGCGGCCGATTCCGGGACCACCGATATCGTAGCCACCCCGCACTCCAACAGCCAGTTTACTTTCGATCCCGAACTGATTGCCCGGAAAATCGTCGAGCTTCAAACTGCCGCCGGCCCTCAGCCGCGCATCCACCGCGGGTGTGACTTCCATCTCAGCCCGGAGAATATACAGGACGCGCTGGCGAACCCGAACAAGTACGCCATCAATCACCTCTGCTATCTCCTGGTGGAATTCTCCGACCTGCTGATTCCCCGCACCACCCAGGAGATCTTTGCCCGCCTCATGAGCGCGGGTCTGACTCCGATCATCACGCATCCCGAACGCAATGGCCTCTTGCACAGCCGCTTCGATGAGGTGCAGTCCTGGGTCGAAAATGGTGCGCTCGTGCAGGTGACTGCGGGCTCCTTGCTGGGTGGGTTCGGACGGGGCGCCAGATCCGCGGCTACCGAATTGATGAACCGCAACCTGGTGCATTTCATTGCCAGCGACGCGCACGATACGGAGCACCGCACACCGATCCTTCGCGACGCCTATGAATATGTCGCTAAGACATGGAACTCGGGTCTGGCTGAACTGCTATTCATCAGCGCACCTCAGGCTGTTATCTCCGGAGAAGAGGTTCCGCTCTCCGACGCCGGACCCGCTCCGCGCAAGAAGAAGTGGTACCGGTTCGGCTTCTGAGGTTGCGACACTAGCGCCCTGGCGGCGATGTCTTGGCCTCCTCGATCGTGAGGAAGCCAAGCGGAGGAAGCTGTACCACCCGGCGCCCGACGCTTGCGCCGCTGAAGAACTCCGTCACCACGGCTTGCACCTCCGGGGCAGGCAACGTCTCGTGAAAGCCGTTCTCTACAAGAAGAGATTGGCCATTGGCGAGTCCCCAGAGAACCTCTTCCGCCTGGAAGTTTGGCGTGTTGCTGTCCAGAGTTCCACTGATGAGTAAAACGGGTACCGAACTCCAGAATGGGAGAAGAGAATCGCTTCGTGAACTCGCGACAACATTCACCACATTGCACAGACCGGCATCGAGGTGCACAAAAGGTGCATCGCCGAACACGGAGAGAGGCGCCTGTTCCTGCGCAAGCTGGCGACGGCCTGCGGACCAGCCGTCTGAGCACAATACAGCGAACTGCATCGCCGTAAATCCGGAGCTCAGACTGTTGTAGAGGTCCTGCACGATGTCAGTTAAGAGGAAAGTATCACCATGCGTCAGAGAGTACACTAAAGCCGGTATGCGACCTGCCTTCCGGCCATTGGGTAGCATATCTTTGATCGCGAATTGCAGCAGAAACACCCCCACTCTAACATCGACATCCCGCTTTGTTCGCTCGCTTCGAATGTGAACAGCCAGTGGCTCGCGGCCGGCTTGATCCAGCACACGACGGAATTCCTGATAGGTATCCGGGAAAGCGCCGTGTAACCGCGGAGAAGTCGCGGCCATATTGGAAAGCCTCCGGAGCGCGAAATCGAACACTAGCGGCATTTGGAGGGCTTGGTCCGGTCCTTCGACTCCGGCGAGTACTACACGGTCGAGATGCCCTCCATTGCGTCTGACGGCATCGAGGGCAAGGGAGGTGCCATAGCTATGAGCGAGCAAGCTGAGTCTTTCGGCGCCTATTGCCCGTCGCAGATCTTCCAGGTCGTCTGCGCTGGCCGCTGTGTTAAACGATGCCGGGTCGATGCCCTTGCCCGCCAAAAGTCGGCGCACGCGTGGGCGCGGGCAATTAGGGCGTTGCGAAAGCCAAGCTCGTTCACGAATGCGTCAGGCGGTGGGGGCGGTCCGTCGGGGCATTTGAGTGTTCGGCGACGACATCCCGATCCCGCGTTGGTCGAGAAGAATGACGTCGGACAGGGCCTGGAGTTTCTCGAATAGTTCGTAGTAAGCAGGCACGCGTCCCATGACGATTCCGGGGATTCCAGGGCCACCCGGCAAGAATACGACCGGGGATCGCGGCTTCGGAGCGCTGCTTCGGAGACGCACGAAAGCAATCTCAATCAGGCGGTCTGAGGGACTGCCGCGATTTTCCCGTACCCACAGATGCCCAAGTTCGGCTGGATGAGCGGAGCCGTCAAAGGTCCGGAACGAGTACGGTTCCAAAACCAAATCACCCGCATGATGTGATTGAGCAGGTAACGAAAACGCAGCGGCAAGAACGAGCGCAAGGAAACTGGCGCGGACCATTGGGCAAGAGCCTCCACGAAAATGAATACGCTCGAACCCGCCGGCCGGGTGCACAACTTGGGGAAGAACTCGGTTTAGAAGCATGCCCGCCTCGTTTATGAACCGGGCATACTCTTTGGTTCACCGACTCAGTGACCTACTCATCAGTTACCGCCAATGGCGATAATACCGCCAGTGACGGTAGGGGTGACCATACAATCCGTAATAACCGTAGGCATACGGATGCGGATAGCCGTAGTAAGGCGCACTGTAGTACGGGTAGGCCGGCGCGTAGACAGGTCCGCCGATTGCAACTCCGAACCGTACTCCTGCCTTAGCCGGGACTGCCATCAATGCAGCCGCCAATGCCAGTGTTGGGATTCCGAGTTTTCTCAACATCGCTTTCTACCTCCTTCCTCGATTCTATTGACGCACCGGTCCTGGGCGGCGATTCGAGGCCGCTGTGCGAGAGGGCAC
The DNA here is from genome assembly GCA_963756605.1 of Bryobacterales bacterium. Taxonomy (GTDB): domain Bacteria; phylum Acidobacteriota; class Terriglobia; order Bryobacterales; family Bryobacteraceae; genus Bog-159. The sequence continues at coordinate 69,054 of CAVWOT010000020.1, forward strand.
CTTCGGCTGGCAACTTATTCGTCTGTAACACAGCCGCGGCTGGCGCTTTTCACAAGGCGGATGTATTTCGCCAGAGTACCTCGATCCGCTTTGTAGGCCGGCATAGTCCATTTCTTCCGCCGGGCTGACAACTCGTCGTCTGAAAGAGCTACGTCTAACGAGTTTTTGGAGGCATCGATAGTGATGCGGTCGCCATCCCTGACCAGGGCGATGGGGCCGCCCTCCTGCGCCTCGGGTGTCACATGCCCCACGATGAACCCGTGGGATCCCCCTGAAAAGCGGCCATCGGTGATCAAAGCCACATCCTTGCCCAAACCTGCACCCATGATGGCCGATGTGGGAGTCAGCATTTCCGGCATCCCAGGGCCGCCTTTGGGACCTTCGTAGCGAATCACGATCACATCGCCCTTTTGGATTTCCTGGCGCTCGAGCGCGGCCAGCATCAGTTCCTCCGAATCGTAAACGCGGGCCGGACCGGAGAACTGGAGACCTTCCTTGCCCGTAATCTTGGCGACCGCACCTTCGGGCGCCAGGTTACCCCGCAGAATGCGAATGTGGCCGGTCGATTTCAGAGGGGCGGAAATCGGGTGCACGATTTTCTGCCCGGGCGTGAGTTCCGGCAGATCTTTCAGGTTTTCGGCGACGGTTTTACCGGTCACGGTCAGACAATCTCCGTGCAGTTTTCCTTCGCGGAGCAGCATCTTCATCACGGCGGGAATTCCGCCCACGTTGTGCAGATCCTCCATGACGTATGCGCCGCTGGGCTTGAATTCCGACAGCAGAGGCACACGGTTGCTAATCTGCTGAAAGTCGTCCAGCGACAGTGCCACGTGCACGGACCGCGCGATAGCCAGAAGATGGAGTACGGAGTTGGTCGATCCGCCGAGCGCCGAAACCAGCGTCATAGCATTCTCGAAGGCCTCGCGAGTCATGATATCGCGGGGCTTTATATCCCGCTCAAGCAGATTCTTGATGGCAGTTGCAGCCTGCGCGCATTCCTCCAGTTTCCGGGGATCTTCCGCGGGGGTGGAGGAACTGTAGGGCAGCGACATCCCCAGCGCTTCGATGGCCGACGCCATGGTATTGGCGGTGTACATGCCTCCGCAGGCTCCCGCCCCGGGACAGGCGTAGCGCACGATTTCCTGACGCTGCCGGTCGTCGATACTGCCGCCCAGGAATTCGCCGTAACTCTGAAATGCCGAAATGATATCTAGCTTTTTGCCATCGCGGCTACCCGCACGGATCGTCCCGCCGTAAATCATCAGCGATGGACGGTTCACACGGCCCATAGCCATGATGCATCCCGGCATGTTCTTATCGCAGCCGGGGATCGATACGTTCCCGTCGTACCACTGCGCGCACATGACCGTTTCGATGGAGTCCGCAATGAGGTCGCGGGACTGGAGTGAAAAGCTCATGCCATCCGTGCCCATCGAAATACCATCGCTCACTCCGATGGTGTTAAACCGCATTCCAACCAGGCCGAGCGAGGCGAAGCCCTCTTTCACCTTCTCGGCAAGATGCAGCAGGTGCATATTACACGGGTTGCCCTCGAACCATACGCTGGCGATACCGATCTGAGGTTTATCCATGTCTGGTTCGCGCAAGCCGGTGGCATACAGCATGGCCTGCGAGGCGCCCTGCGATTTGGGCTGCGTAATTCGCGAGCTGAACTTGTTTAATTGAGTTGGCATGTATCTGGCTTCTCGACTCCTAACCTTGATCCGGCACCGGCTTTTCGATGCGCACATAATCGACATCCGAAGTGGCGATCATGCCCGTATCCATCATCTCCTCGACTTCGGGAATCAGCCGCTCCAGGTTTTCCGGCGTCTCCACGATGGTGACCACAATCGGCTGATCCTTTCTGGTGAGACGATGGCGGTGGATTTCCGCGCTCTCGCCATAACCTTCTAAGCCGCGAAATACAGTGGCGCCGGCGATTTTGAGTTCTTTACAGCGATGCACGATCGCCTCATAAAGGGGCTTCCCCTGGTACTGGTCGCTTTCGCCAAAATGCAGACGCAGCAGCTTGGCCTTCTTAACCGTTCGCATGCGCAGGCTCCGCAGCCGGGCGGCTGTGAACGAGGCGAATCACATCCACGTCGGAAAGAACAATGATGCCGTCCTGCATCATCGACTCAATGTCGCTTAATGCCTTGGCCAACTTCTCCTCCGCGTCTACCACCGAAATCATAACCGGCAGATCGTGTGAAAAAGGAAGCCGTCCGCTCTTATGCGTGTGGCCCTTGGCCCCGTAGCCGAGAATGCCGCGATACACGGTAGCTCCGGCAATATCCATCAAGCGCAAGCGCTTCACGATGGCTTCATGCAGGGGTTCTCCCTGCCACTTGTCGGCCTCGCCCATGTAGATACGCATCAAGCGCGCCTTGCCTCTCCATTCCGTGTGGGGACCCTTGGGCGGCGCGGGGCGTTCTTTATTGGCGACCTTAATGACCTGGGTGTCGTGAACCTCAATCACGCCGTCATTAACCATGTCATAGAGGGTGGGCATCAGCTCGTCCACCTTCTCCGCGGATTCGATGAACTCGATGCGAACGGGCAGGTGTTCGGTGAGCACTTCGATTTTCGTAGTATGCATCACCTGGTGCGCTCCGAAACCGGCCATGGCGCGCGTAGCGGTGGCGCCCGACACGCCCTTGTGCAGCAGAAACGTCAGAATGGCATCGCACAGGGAATTGAAGTTATGCTGCGTGTCCTCGTTGATGAAAATCGTGACTTTCTTTGCCGTGCCCTTTTGCAGCATACCGGCGCCTCCCGTAGCCGCTTAGCGCTGGGCCAACCTTGCCCCCAGCCAGACGGCTATGTAGCCTAGCATAACGCTCGAACCGACGTTGAGCATACCGGTCCAGAGGCCGCCCGCCCGGACCGCCGTATAGGTCTCCCATTCGAAACTCGAAAATGTGGTGTAGCCGCCCAGGAATCCGACCACCAGCAGCAGCCGCCACGCGGGGTCAAGTTGTAGGCGTTCCGTCAGCACGGTCATCAGGAAGCCGATCAGGAATGAGCCGGTCACGTTGATGACCAGCGTACCAAGCGGAAACTTACCGCCGAACCGGGTCATGATGGCGGACGCCGCTATATACCGGGCCAAAGCGCCTATACCGCCTCCGATCAGCACCAGCAGGTACCGGATCAAACGCCCGGTCTCCGTGAAGTTGTCATATGAACATCATACGCATTGTCACTTGGGGGCGAGTACTTTTCGCGCGGCATGAATGCGCTCCAGATCTGCCCGCAGCCGCGGCGCCTGTTCATTAGAACTGCCTTCGACGACACGCTCGACCGTTCCAATCAGATCATCGAGCCGCCGCCGGGATTCTTTTTCGATGCTCCAGAGGCCCGCATTGATGCTTTCTTCCCACTGGGTAGTGATCCGGCTGAGATTCTGTAAAACCAGATACGGGATCTTGCGCGCAAAATGGCCGCGCACCAGGGGCTTGATCAACCACACCGGCAGGACCGGCGAGAGCAGTTCCCAGTTGCGATCAAACACTCGCCCGACCCGTATATCCGGCGTGGCGGGTTCCACGACCCGGATTTCAGTTTCCGTCGTGCGCAAAGGCAGGCCGAACGCAGTCAAGGTGCGCTCCGACAGGCGATCGCGGAATTGCTGCAGCGCCCGAAAGGCCTGCTTTTGCACCTTGTCCAGAGGCGGCAGAAATTGATGGCACTCCCGGATGGAGACCTCCGTCAGGCGCGCGCGCAATCTGCCGGCGAGCCAATCTTCGAATGCGGAGAGCCACGCCGCCAGGCTCTTGGTCCATTTCGGGAACTCGCTTGCGAACTCCGCGCCGAGGGCCTGCTCCAATTCACCCTGGTGCGCCTCGAGCCGAGTGCTCACCAGCGGCCGGGTTCCCGCGGCGGCATGCTGGACCACCAGCCGGACTTGAGATTTCACATCGTCGATGGCCTCACGCTCTCCGATCACCTGCCGCTTGAGTGCCTGGCGGTCCGATTCGAGCATTTCCGCTGACTTGAGGCTCAGGGCCAGGTAGTCACCGCATTCCCGGAGCAGTGTGTCCATTTTCCTCGATAGAATGGATGCGCGCTCTTCGGCGAAGCGCTGCAATGTTTCAGTGAACAGTGCGGCTTCGAGCGCCTGCCGGAATCTTTCAAAACCGGGCTTCGTGGAATATGGGAAGATCTGTGGAGTTCCCGCAAAGTTCTTCGCCAGCTGAGACCGCACAAACTCGACCACTTCCGCCAGGTCCGGCTCACTCAGCAGATCGGCCTTGGTCAGCAGGATGGCCACCTTGGGCGTGTATTGATAGAGACTCGTGAGCAGGTCGATATCACCCTGGGAAAGCGGCGGGTCTACGCTGACTGCCACCAAGGCAAGTCCCGCATTGGGCAGCCAATCGAAAGACGTGCGGCTGTTGTGCGCATGAGCGCTCTCCAGGCCGGGTGTATCGACAAATTTCAGACCACGATACCGGTGCAATTCAGGCAACTCGACGGTAATCAGTGCGACCTGTTTTGTGTTTTCCGGGTTCTGCTTTTCGGAGATATACGCCCCGATCTGATCGAGCGGAACTTCGCGGCCGGAACCGTTTGTAAGATGAACCCTGGCCCGTTCGCGCGCGCCGTAACGGATCTCAGTGACCACGGTTGTCACTGGAATGACGCCGACCGGGAGGGGGCCGGCGGACGCGCCGCCTGCGATGAGATCATTCAGGAAACTGCTCTTGCCGGCCTTGAATCTTCCTAGCACGGCTACGGAGATCTCTTCCTGTTCCATGGCGGACCGGGTAGTGGCCAACAAGCCGGAGAGAGACGAGATTTCATAGCGCGCCGCTAATTCGCTGACCAGATCGAGGGGCGACTGTGGTAGCGAACCTACCGGGGAGGAATGCCTGTTTACGTTGGGATGGGTGGGCTGCGTCGTCAGAATCATAGCTCTTCACGTGTAGGAGCTATCATTCCCGAGAGTGATCTCGAGACGGTTGATGGCGGGCTCCATCACCAACGGTCTAAACCAAATTATACTTCCTTTCAGTTGGTGGGGCAGGCCTGTCGGGTGTTCTATCGGTCGTTCTTCATAACGGCATCGATGCGCAGCGGGGAGAATTTGATGTGGCGGCCGGAAATGTACTGCGGCTGCGTGGCCAGCCAGCACATCTCAATGATCTGCCCTGGGTTGCCGTGGGCGCTCGCCAATACTTTTTCCCGAAAGTCCGCCAGGTCCAGATCTCGCAGCGTGAAATGCTGGGCGGCCGTCTCAAATAGTTCGACGGCCTCCCGCTGGTGAAGCGGCTCAAGATTTAATACCTTGGCCGGATCCCAAAAGAGCCTGGCCAAGGTTCCCAGGTCAAATGCGTCGCGCGCAGATGCGTAGAGAGCCATGCCGCGTGTGTGGTAGATGCGCTGCAGGAAACGGTAAGTTGGAAACCGGGCGCCCGTGATGCCATCCAGAACCATGGGAACGGGAGAGCTTTCGAGTGCGGTCCAAAGCAATCCCTTCAGGTGCATACTGGTTTGCGCGGACAACCAACTGTCGGGATCGGCGGCGAGCCCGGAATTAAGCCCGGCGCAGCGCCAAAAATCCTCATGGCGCACCGCGATTAGAACGCGCGCCATTTTTACCAGCAACGTATGCAAGCTGCGCTCCCACGCGATGTAGAGGACCTTTTCGTGGCTCGATCGTGCCTCCTGGATGAGCCTGGTTTTTCCGCTCCCTGGAGGCCCCAGAATCAACAGGGGATCGCCTTTCGAAAACGCCAGAGTCAGGCGCCGCCTTTCCTCGTTCCTGCCAACCAAAGGAAGCTGTGAGTCCACTTTAGACGCCCGTTACTTCACGACGAGCACATGGCAGCGTACCGTGCTGGTGAGGTTGTGCGCCGTTCCACCCCAGATATGCTGATATATTCGCGAATGTCCGGTGAAGCCGATGACCAGCAGATCAATCTGGTTCTGCTCGACAAAGTCGCCGATCACCCGGACGGCATGTCCAGGCAAGATGGCCGTCTCCAGGTCCACCGAACGCATTGCCGCGCGCGTGCGGCAATGCTCGGCAAGCTGCCCGAAATAGCTGTCGGAACGATCTTTCTCCTCGCGAAATTCGTCGATCACTTCTGCGTGGCGAGGTATCTCCTCTTCCACGCAAATCATGCGCAGGCGCGCCCCCAGGCGGGACGTGAGGTCGACTGCGAAATCGAATGCCTTGCGCGCGCTATCGGAGCCATCGTGAGCGATCAGAATTTGGTTGAGCATCATTCAGCCCCTTCGGAATCTTTCAGCATTGTGGTCATTGGACGGCCGGCAGGCTCTGCCTTGGGCAGCAGGTGCCGCGGCATAAACCAGGCGTTGGCTATGGCGGTAGGCACGACCGCGCTGGCGATCACGGTTGCGACCAGGTGAGAGTATTGGCCAGAGCTGATGATCCCGTGATTCAGACCGAACAGCGCGGAGATGGTTCCGAAAGTCAAACCTGTGGACATCATGAGCGAGTAGTACATACCCTGGTGTCCGATATAATTGAACGCGCGCACGGTGGGGACCAGAGGCACCATTTTGCTCACCATTTTGGCCGCAAGCAGGGCGAGAAAGACGAGTGGTGTGGCAATCAGCGCCGGCACCGAAACCAACGATCCGGCGCGGATGAAATAAAAAGGAGTCAGCAGACCGAATGTGAGCGTGCGCAGACGCCGGATCAATACGTGATCCTTTCCCACGGTTCCGGCCAGCACCATCCCGATGATGTATGCGGGGAGCACCGCCTCGCTGCCCGCCCAGGCCGCTAAGCCGCCCATGCCGAACAACAGGAAGAGAAGATATTTTGCCTCGAGCTCCGAAACGCGCCCGCCATACTTTTGAAAAAACCACGGGGTGACAAACGGAAGTGCCGCGAACACCGCGACGCTCGCGGCTACGAAGATCAGGGTTCGTATTGTGAATGGTGCGAAGATGAGACCGAGCGCGATTACCGTTCCGAGGTCGTTCACAAAACACGCCGCCAGGATGCCTTTGCCAAAATCGGTGCGATTCAAGCCGAGTTCGAGCATCACGGCATATACGACCGCCACCGACGTCGTGGATAAGGCCACCCCGGCTAGCCAACTGGAAGGCATCGACCACTTGAGCACAAAATGTGCGACGGACGCCGCGCCCAGGAAGGGCGCAAAGAAGCCAACCAGGCCTACTACGGAAGCTTCTTTCCACTTCTTGCGGAATATGGCTGGATCCAGTTCGGCCCCCGCCAGAAACGTGAGCACGATGGCGCCGGTCCCGGCAAGGAAACTGACCCACGCCGACCTGGCGCCCAGCACTTCGGTGCCGATAAGCGCCCCGATGATCAGTTGCGCCACGGTGCCGACGACAATTTCCGAAAGCGCGGTCGAGATCCTGAACCAAATCGATAGCAGCGTCGCGATCAACGCGAGGACCAGCCATAACGCCGCCGAAAACCAGACCTGTTCCATGCCGGTCTCCTCTATTCAAAATTGGTGCTGTACAGGGATTCGGCTTGCGAGCCCCTACAGCAAAATCCTTGCTGCAGGAGTCATTGGCCGCTGGGGAGCGACGGTTGGGCGAACTCCACCGCCTATGCTGACAATATAGCACCGCGGCGAGCCTGCGTGAAATGCATCGCCGGGCCGAGTCACTATTCAGGCGAAACCCATTGTTGGGTGGAGGACTTTTTCAAATGGCAACTTGGCCGACGATTACACAAACTGGGGCGCGGAAACTGGGTGGTCAGGGGGCGGTGGCATAACCAATCGTGAGGCTTTTGCATTCACGCTGCAATGCGCTGAGCCGGTCAGACGAGTTACTTCATCAACCTGCCAGCGATGGAGTTCAATAGCAATAATTTCAACATCACACCGGTCAACCTGGGCATCACCGGAAACTTCGAAACCAACGGAGTATAGGAGAGGACAAATGAGAATCAACGTCGTCCGAGATGAGCATGGCAAAGTGGTCGCGACCTTCGAGAATGCCGCCGCCGGCGGCCCCGCGATCAAGCCGGTGCTGAAGGCCGGGCACACGGTACGTCAGGTGGAGGCTCCGGAGAATTACAGGGCGGAGCTAAAAAGCTTTTACAAGCAACACAGCAAGTAAGCTGCGGTGGGGCAGGACTCGAGTCCTGCGGCGGATCTCCCGACCCGCCACTTGGCGGGACGTGGACATCCCGACCCAGAGGGTACCCCGGCATGGACGCCTGCCCCACTGTGTAGATCAGAGATGATCGCGCTGAACTGCTTTCAATGCCAAACCCCGCGCCACGGAGGTGAACTCGTCTCCCGCACGAATCCTGCCGGCGCCAAATCGTGTTTCGAATATCCGGCGGACCGCCGGCACGAATGACGAACCGCCCGTAAGGAACACCACGTCGACGTCTCCGCGTGATACTCCGGCGGCCGACATCAAAGAATCGACACACGCTTCAATCCGGGCAAGCTCTTCCGCGATCCATTCCTCAAAATCGGTTCGTGCCACGGTCGCTTCGATTTCGATCACGCCGTCGTAGAAGCGGAAGTCCGCCGTCGGCTCGAGGGACAGCGCACACTTCGTTCTTTGCACGGCGCGATGGAGTTCGTATCCCAGGTCTTCCTTGATGAGGTGGATCAAGGCCTCGATTTTCCCCGGCTCGAATGCGGTAGCCTTGCTGCTATTCAACATATTCATGGTGCTGCCGGTCCTCAGAAACGAGAGGTGATGCCAGTGTTCCAGCTTGGAGTACACCCAGTTGGGAACTGCCGGCAGTACTTTCTGAAAGGACCGTGCAGAGGATCCCCTGCCGAGTGCGGGCGACACAAGATTGCGAACAATTCTGGCATCGAAAGCGTCACCGGCGATTCCGACGCCGCTATTCCCAAGCAGGTCCGCTGGAGTTCGCCCGCGCTTCCGTATCACAGGTCCCACGCGGAGCAACGAAAAATCGCTGGTGCCGCCGCCGAAATCGCCGATCAGGATCAGCTCGTCATGGTCCAGCGTGGATTCGTAATGTTGCGCGGCGGCGATGGGCTCCAGTTCGAACTCAACTGATGCGAAGCCCGCGATCTGAAAGGCCTCCGACAGGCGCTGTTCGGCGAAGCTATTGTCTTCATTCCGCTCCGCGCTCACAAAGCCGACGGGCCGGCCGGCTACCACGCGTGCGATGCGGATCCCGAACTGCGCTTCCGCATTTTCCCGCAAATCCCGCAGGATGCGCGCGATCAGATCCTGCAGAGTCATGCGGCGGCCGAAGACTTCGGTGCTCTTGAGACTGCGGCTGGCCAGGAAGGATTTGAGCGATTGAATCAGACGGCCCTTGGTCTCGGCGGAAAGGTACTCCGCGATGGCGGCCGGCCCGCTCCACGACTTGATCCGGGTATTCCCCTGCTTTTTTATCAAATCCAGATACAACAACGAGCGGTACGACTCGACCAGGTTGCCGGCAAAGGGGAAACGCACCAGTTCCACGTTGCCTGCCTCATCGGCGCGCGCGATGGAGCTGTTGGTGGTGCCGAAATCGATACCGATGCCGAAGGTGTTCATATCCGCGGTCAGGCGGGACGGCATTTGGCAACGATCAGGGTGATGTCGTCATACTGTTCCCGGGGGCTGAACTGGCTTACGGCATCGGCAATCGACTGCACCAGGGCCGGCGGAGGCTGATCCTGATGGCGGCGGAGAGTTTCGACCAGGCGATGGTCGCCGAATTCTTCCTCTGCCGCGTTGAACGCCTCCGTGACGCCGTCGGTGTAGAGCACGAGCGTATCGCCCGGCAGGAGCCTGCGTTCGTCGATGGCGCAGTCCCATGCGGAAAAGAGTCCCAACACGGGGCACGTGGAATCGAGCCGTTCGAGCGTACCGTCACGCCGGAGCAGAAGAGCGGGAAGGTGCCCGCAGTTGGCGTAACGCAGGCGTCCGGCCCGGTCGTCGTACTCGCCAAAGAAGAGCGTGGCGTAGGCGCTCTCGACCGTGTTTTCGTAGAAGAGCTGATTGACGGAGTGCAGGAAGCGGCGTGGATCGAGAGCGATGGCGCATTGGCTGCGCAGATTCGCCTGCAGGTTGGCCATCAGGAGAGCGGCCGCGATGCCTTTACCCGCGATGTCGCCGATCACCAGACCGAGACGGTCCTGGCCCAGGCTGAGAAAATCGTAGTAATCGCCGCCTACCTGGCGGGCCTGGATGCAGGTGCCGGCGTACTCCAGAGTCTTCAGCCGCGGCAGTTCCTGCGGGAAAAGGCGGGCCTGCACCTGCTTGGCGATTTCGAGTTCCTGGGCGGCGCGGCGTTCGGCTTCCTGTTTAGCGGCGAGGGCGCTGCGCTGCGCTTCGATTTGCTGGCTGATGACATCGAAGCCGACCAGCCCGAAAGTGTTGCCGTCCGCATCCTGGAAGCGGGTGAAGACGCCTCCCCAGATCGGCGGTGGCTCCGCCGTTTGGTGGGATGCGGCCGCGGCAGTTGGCTCATAGCGGAAACGCCGCAAGCGTGGGGAATGCGTAAAGCGCACTCCGCGGCCGCGCCATTCGTGAAATTTAGCCACCACGTTCTCGCTCACGAAAACCACATGAGTAGCGCGCCCGATGAACTTGTACTCCGGGGTGCCGCGTTTGGGCGCAATGAGATTCAGCACAGCGGAACCGTCGGGAGGGGAAACCGCTATCCAGCGGCCGCTCGATCCGAGCTTGGCGTCGAAGGCGAGTTGGAATCCTAGCTGGTCCACATAGAAGCGCAGGCTGCGATCCTGATCGCGGACGTAGATGTTGACCGCGTGGATTCTGAGGTGGGGCTGCGCGGGAGTGCCCATGGGGTGGGTCAAGTAACAATGTAACGCGACAAAAGGGAAGGCACCGCGGCCGGGGCACGGCACTGCGTTCCGTGCACGCTGCTTTCTCCGTTACCCGTGCGAGGCTAGCTGGGCCAACTGGGCCGCGCGCCGGCGGATCATGCCACAGCGAAGTTCTCGGTTAAGGCAGCCGGAACTTCCTCGCCATAGGCAATGCAGTCGGCAAACCACGCGCAAGCCTAGTGCGCGCCCGTCGATCCCAACCATGGTTGATCCCGTCAAACTCAGAACGTGTACAGCGGGACGCCGGCTTCTTTTTCGGCGGGCGCTTCGCCGGCGGCAACCGGCTGCGCTTCCGTGTTCACCGCACGGTAGAAGATGCCAGTGTCGCCCAGGTAAACTTCCAACTCCGCGGGGCGCGGAAGGTTACCCTGGATCAGCGCTTCCGAGAGCGGGTCTTCGATGAACTTCTGTAACGCCCTGCGCAGCGGGCGCGCGCCGTAGCTGCGATCGGCGCACGTCTTCTCCAGTACGTATTTGGCGGCATCCGGCGTGAGGTGGATTTTGAGCTGCTTGGCTTCCAGGTTCACGTTGATCATGGTCACCATCAGGCCGATGATCTTCAACAGGTCGTCGTCGGTGAGAGAGGTGAACAGGATGATATCGTCCAGCCGGTTCAGGAACTCCGGATTGAAGGCGCGCTTCACTTCGCCGCGCACCATGTCCTCAATTTTGGACGGGATGCCCTCACCCATAGGCGCCGAAAAGCCCAGATGCCCGCGCTTCTCGAGGAACCGCGCGCCCAGGTTGGAAGTCATGATGATGATGGTGTTCTTGAAATCCACCTGATTGCCTAAGCCATCGGTCAACTGGCCGTCCTCAAACACCTGCAGCAGGATGTTGTAAATATCCGGATGCGCCTTCTCGATTTCGTCGAGCAGGATGATGGAATACGGCGAACGCTTGACGCGTTCGGTCAACTGGCCGCCCTCTTCATAGCCGACATATCCGGGAGGCGAACCGATCAACTTCGAGACCGAGTGCTTCTCCATAAACTCCGACATGTCGAAACGGATGAGCGATTTTTCGCTGCCGAACAGAAACGAAGCCAGGGCGCGCGCGACTTCCGTTTTGCCCACACCGGTGGGGCCCAGGAATAGGAACGAACCGGCCGGGCGGGCACTGGCCTTCAATCCGGCGCGCGAGCGGCGAATGGCGCGGGCCAGCACGGAAATGGCTTTCTCCTGGCTGATAATGCGCTTGTGCAACTCTTCTTCGATGCGCAGCAGCTTGGTGATCTCTTCTTCCTTGATGGCGGTCATGGGCACGCCGGTCCAGCGCGCCACCACGTCCTCGATGTCGTCCTTGGTGACGATGCCGGTCGAAGAATCGTCGAGATTGTACTTCTCGCGCAACTGGCGCATGTTTTCGCGTTCTTTGCGCTCCTCGTCGGAGTAGAAGCGGGCCTTCTCGAACTCGTGGTTGGCGATGGCGTTCTCCATGCGGTGCACGATGAACTTGATGCGCTTCTGAATATCGGCCAGATCGCTGGGCAAGGTGGTCTGCCGCAGCTTCACGCGCGCGCCCGCTTCATCGATCAGGTCGATGGCCTTATCGGGCAGGAAGCGATCGGGGATGTACCGGCTGGAGGTGAACACCGCGGTTTCAATGGCTTCGTCGGTATAGCCCACGGCGTGGAACTTCTCGTAGCGGTCCTTGATGCCAAACAGGATCTTGACGGCATCCTGCTCGCTGGGCGGCGGCACTTTCACGGCCTGGAAACGGCGTTCGAGCGATCGGTCCTTCTCGATGGACTTGCGGAATTCGCCCGGAGTGGTGGCGCCGATGCACTGGATTTCGCCGCGCGAAAGGGCCGGCTTCAGAATATTGGCGGCGTCCAGAGAACCCTCCGCGGAACCCGCGCCCACCAGCGTGTGCAGCTCATCGATGAAGATGATGGCATTCTGATTCTCCATCAGCTCCTTCATAATGGTCTTGAGGCGCTCTTCAAACTGGCCGCGATACTTGGTGCCGGCCACGATGAGGGAAAGATCCAAGGCCAGGATGCGCTTGTCGGCCAGAAACGACGGCACATCGCCTTCCGCGATGCGTTGGGCGAGGCCTTCCACGATGGCGGTCTTGCCCACGCCCGGCTCGCCGATCAACACCGGGTTATTCTTGGTGCGGCGGCAGAGAATCTGCACGACGCGCTCCAGTTCGTAATCGCGTCCGATCAGGGGATCGAGCGAATTGTCCATGGCGGCTTGCGTCAGATCGCGCGAGAATTCGGCCAGCAGGGAGCTTTCCTTGGGGCGGTTGGAGGCGACCTTTTCGGATTGCGAACGGGCCAGTTCTTCGCGAATAGTCGAGAGGCGCAGACCGCGCTCATGCAGGATCTCGGCGGCGAAGCATTTCTCCTCGCGCAGCAAGCCGAGCAGCAGGTGCTCGGTGCCGATGTGCTTGTGGTTGAGGCGCTCCGCCTCTTCCGCCCCGTACGCCAGCACGCGCTTGCATTCGTGGCTGAGGGGCAGATCCACGGAAGTGGAAACCTTCTCGCGAATGGTGGTATGGCCTTCAATCTGCTTACGAATGGATTCGACGGCGGCGTGCGACCGCAGAAACCTGTTGGCGAGGGCCTTGTCCTCGCGCAGCAGGCCCAGCAGCAGGTGCTCCGTTTCAATATAAGGGCTGCCGAACTGGCTGGCCTCGTAGCGGGCGAAGAAGATCACCCGTCTGGCCTTTTCCGTATAACGTTCAAACATGACCGTGACGCTCCCTACTATTAAAGATACTACCCATTGCCGCGCGGCTGCACATCATTTGGATCGGTACTATCGGTTCCACTGCGCAGGGCGCCGGCTTCCATTGTCAGGATTCGATCGCATCTTCTGGCGAATGTTAAATTGTGCGTGACGAAAACAGAGGTGAGCGTATGAGAACGATGCAGGCTTTCCAGAAGATCGAAGATCATTTCACCGGTCCTGAAGTCAAGATTACCGGTAGGCTCATCAGCCAGGAGCACGGAGGGTCCTCCCACCAGAGCTCTGGCCAGCACGATGCGCTGCTGCTCCCCCCCGGATAATTCCCCTGCGCGATGTGTGGCACGCGCGTGAAGCCCGACTTCATCCAACCTCGCTAGCGAATCCGCCGCCGCCTTGCTGTGCGGCACCCCCCGGATCAGCAGTGGCATCATCACATTTTCGAGCGCCGTGAATTCCGGCAGCAGGTAGTGAATCTGCCAGACGAACCCGATCTCGCGATTGCGGAAATTTGCTAACGCCCGATCCGCGAGCCGTGAAATGTCTATCGAACCGTAGTATATCGTACCAGTCGTAGGCCTGTCCAGACCGCCCAACAAATGTAATAACGTAGATTTGCCCGCGCCGGATTCACCGACCAGGGCGAGCATCTCGCCGCGATGGACTTCGAAGTCGAGGGAATCGAAGATGACCAGGTCGGCGTCGCCGGAGCGGTAAACCTTGGAGAGCTTTTCGGCGCGCAAGGCGGGTTCGGACATGGTGCTAGGTTAGCAGGTGCGAGCAGTTCGGAACGCACTCGGCCAATCCGTTACTGCACCGAGATAGTGGCATGGGGCTGCGGCCCGACCGAACCGAGCGGCGAAATTGAAAGACCAAGGTCGCCGGAAGGAGCATCTTCGGGAATCTGAATATTGATCTGGTTTGCGCCGGCGATTAGCCCTTGGGCCGAGCCGGCGTACAAAACAGTGGCGGACTCTCCATTTAGGAAAGCCCTGACCGGCGCCACCACGTAACCCAAGGTGCTGCCGGTTAGAAATCCGTCCACAGGCGATGGATTCAACGCGCCCAAACCCGTCGCATAGACCATCACCACAGACCCTTTGGCCGCGGGATTTGACGGCGAATTCACGGAATAATCCTGATTCAGGGCCGCCGCCGGTCCGCTGCCGCTGGCATTCTGCGTAAAGATGCCAGGCTGGGTTGGGCTGATCTGAACATTCATCTGGTTGGAGGTGAATCCGTTGACGACAACCTGCACCACCACCTGGGCGTCGGATGCAGCTGTGAAGCTGAGGAAACGGAGCTTTTCCTGCGCGAACAACGCCGCTGAAATCTGCGGTTTAGCATGGGCGACTATTCACCGAAGCGTGCTCGCGGATGGCCGCCGTCGTTTTGGAGGAACTACTGGTCGGCCTTGTCCGACCATCCTTTAAAAGCGAACTGCACTCGTCCCTGCGGATCGACGCAGTAGACGTGCTTGTGCTTCTCGCGGTAATTCTCGCGAACCAGTGAGTAACCGCGCGGATCTTTCACCAGCTTAGTGCCCGAAATGGCCGTCAAGTCCGCGACCTCGCCCCAGTTCTTGGTGCCGGTCCTCTCCGGAGGAATAAGAACCGGCGTGTCCTTTTTGGGAAGGTGGGGGGCAGCCGAGACATACTCGTCCCACCCAACCACCATCGGGTGCATGCCGCCGGCGTGCAGGGCGGCGATGAGGCGCACGGCGTAGCCGGCATCCTCGATCTTGTACCCGGTGGCCACCTCGAGGTCATCGAGCTTCGGAGGCTCTTGCAGAGACAGGAGCTTCCCCTTGAATTTCTTTTCCGACGCGTAGCATTGGATCAAGGCGACCTTCATCAGCTTGTCGCGCTCCTCCTTTGGGATGAGGGCCTGTAGAACCTCCACCACGGCTTGCGGAGTGACCCCAATCACATCATCAAGCCCGAGGCCCTGCCCAAGCCCGTGTACGACGACGTAGGCCCCCGCTTCGTACCGCGGTTTGAACTGGACAAGGACCGGCGCGGCGTCGCTGCGCCCGGGCTTCAGGCTCGGGTTCAGCACGATGGGGCCGGTCGCGGCCTCCACTTCGATTTTGTCTCCACCCGCAGCCCAAATCTTGGCTGCGGCGCCGGACCGCCCAGCGTATTTACTATAAAGCCCTGCACAGACCTCCAGGGTCTCCTGATTGGTCCGGTCGAAGCCGATAATATACAGATTACCGACGCGCATCTCCACTTCTCGGTACTGAAATTCCCCGCTGGGATTCTGCGATTTTATCACCGGCCCAAGTGTAGTTTCAACCGTCTCCTGCACCCTCAGCCACCGCGGTCGCTCCCGCCCGGTACGGTGGTGACTGTCGCGTTGACAGCGGGAAGGATGCGCGTCATGAGGGGAGGCTCCTATTTCAGCGCAGCAAGAGATGTGCGGATTTCGACAAGGAGCTTCTTAGATGGGCTACATCCCAATTTCGGGTTGCGTTGCGCGGGTGAGTTACCGTGCGTGCGCGAGAAGCCATTCGTTATTGACGATAGTCCATGGGGGACGGACTGCTTAAGAACAGCTTCGAAATCTTTTGCCCACAGGGCGTGGCGCCAGCTAGTGCGTCAGACTAAAACCCCATCGTCATGCGGTAGTTCGCAATCGCAAATTAGCGATAATAAACAGTGTCCTTAGAACTGGCAAGGCATCTCCGGTTGGATTACGCACTACCTGGAAAGCGCCGTCGCCACCGTTCAATCTGTTAAGTGAACCGTATTGGGGCTAGGCCATAATGCCGCGCGGCTGGGGTACGTATCCAGGGAAGACCTTCCTCAAATCCCGGTTCCCCAACTGACCGCGTACAAGCTCGCCCAGCACATCGCGGAAATCGGTGGTGAGGGCCAAATCGCGCGCTTCGTAAAGCTGCTCCTGTTCGAGCCCGGGCCATTTGCCGTATACCTTACCGCCGCGCACGCCGCCGCCCATCACGAACATACAATTCGCATGGCCGTGGTCGGTGCCGCGATCGCCGTTTTCGCGCGCCGTGCGGCCAAACTCCGACATGGTGACCACGGCCACGTCGCCACGGCGGTCGGCGAGGTCGGTCCAGAAGGCTGCCAGCGTCTGGCCGAACTCCGTGAGCCGCGCGGCTAACTGGCCTTGGGATGCGCGCGCGCCCACCTCGTTCACGTGGTGATCCCACCCGCCCACGTCGGCAAAAGCCATCTCCACGCCAACATCGGCCTTGATCAGTTGGGCGATCTGGCGGAGGCAATCGCCAAAGCGGCCTTTGGGATAGTTGGCGCCGGCGGCCGGCTCGTACCGCTGTTTCTGAATGGACTCGAGCAGCGCGACAGCCGCGAACGTTTCGCGCCCGGCGGCGTGCAGCATGGGATCCTGGCTGCCGGTATAGAGCGCCTGAAATGCCCCGGCGGCCTGCGCATTGTGGACTTGGAAATCGCGCAGGTTATCGACCGCAACCGCGGGGTTGGCGCCGCGCAGCGCACGCGGTAGAACAGATCCCATCGCCACAGCGCGCACAGGCGAGATCCGATCGGCGCCCTCCGCGCGCGGCATGGCCCGGTTCATCCATCCATCGATAGTGGCTTTCACGCCGGGTGTGCCGGCTTCCATGAAGTCCTGCGCATCGAAGTGCGAGCGGGTCGGATCTGGAGATCCGGCCGCGTGCACGATGGCCAGGTGCCCATCGTCCCAGATCGGTTTCAGCGGAGCGAGCGATGGATGCAGGCCGAAGAAGCCATCGAGGTCGATGGCGGCGTCTTCACGCCCGCCGGCGGCTTCGGTGGGCCGCGGCACCGCGATAGTAGGCCGCATATCGTAGTAGCGCTTCTCGCCATGCGGCACGACGATGTTGAGGCCGTCGGCCGCGCCGCGCTGGAAGATGGCGACCAGGATTTTCTTGCGCGGCGAGGGTGCATCCGCGGCATAGAGCGCGCGCTCGAGCCACAATGGCGCCGCGCCGGCCCCCACCATTGCCAACGCCGAGTTACGAAGGAAGAATCTGCGGCTAGTCATACTGTTACCGGTTCGATCTGTGAGTCATTTTTTCTGAAAATCCGGCGATCCGAAACTGACGCCGTCCGCGGGGACGGCGCTGGCCACCTTTACGCCGGGTACCTTGTTATTCGCCAGAGCCACACTAAAGTTCATGCGCGCCAACAGGCCGGCCGAGTTCAACCACTCCTGGCTGGAGTTGGCGTAGCCCGTAGGTTCAGCCTTGCGATAGAGCGGTTCGCCGAGCTGGGTCAACTGGTTGTTCAGGCCGAATGCGAAATCCAGGTCGGCATTCGCCGCGCGCAGGGCGCTGGCCACCATTTCCAAAGGCGATTTCATCTTGGAACGATATGCGCCGCGCGACCAGAACTCCGGCGAATCGAACATGGTTTTCATCACGGCGCGCAGGTCGCCATCTTTCTTCAGGAATGTGGCTGCCATGCGATCCACCAACGCGGGCGGCGGATCGTCGGCCACGAAGCGGATGGCGAGTTTGCGCGAGATGAAGTGCGCGGTGGAGGGACTGTGCGCAAGCAGATGGAGCACCTTGAAACCGTCGCTCCGGCCGCCACCCGCCGGGATCCCCACTCCCAACACGATCTTCTCGCCATCGTCGTGCATGCGCGGGTTGAACTCGAACTCCGCTACACGCTGCGGCTGCCGTATGGTCCAGCCGGTGAAGCATCGGGCAACTTCGGTGACATCCTTTTGGGTGTAGCCGCCGTCTACGCCAAGGGTGTGCAACTCCAGCAGTTCGCGCCCATAGTTTTCGTTCAGCCCGCGCTGCTGCCGCCGGCCGGCCGGCGATGGCGCGCCCACCGACTCCCAGTTATCCAGATAGAACAACATGGCGGGACTCTGGGCGGTGGCGCGCAACAAATCTTCGAACTTGCCGAGCACGTACGGGCGGATGGCGTCGCGCTCATACGCGGTCACCAGGAAGCGATCCGCGCCTTTGTCCAGGAAAACGTTGAAATGGTTATACCAGAAATCCGTGAGCACTTCTTCCAGTTGGCGATTGCTGTAGACGGCGCGCAGCAGTTTGGCATCGAAGAGATCCTGCGCCACCATGGACTGCGGCCCGTTAGCGCTTTCGATGCGGCGGCGCAGGTCCGGCGGCGCGGCGGCGAACAGTTGCATGCGCAGACCTTGCCCCATGCTCTCGAGCAACTGGTCCTGGCGGTCGGGCGGAAACGAGTTGAACAAATCCAGCTTTTCTTGCGGGTTGCCCGCGCGCAGCAGGCGGACCTGCTCAGGCGGCAGGAGGGTGGCGAGTTCGGCGCGCGGCTGGGCGCCATCCTGGCCGGCTTTGCCTTCGAGGCGCGCCGCTAGCCGCTCCACCATCATGCGTTTGTCGGGATCGTCCGGGAACGGTAACTTGCCCGCCACCATCTCCTTGACGAGTTGGGGAGAAGGGTAATTTTGGAGCATCTGCGCCGTGCTCATTCTGAGTGTGTCGAGGGGCAGCAGCTTGGATGTAAGAAACGGGTTCTCGGGGATGCGTTCCGGGTGGATCTGTAGATCGATCCACTTCTTGATTCCCAGCGCCTGAACGTGCTGAAGATCACCGGGCCGTGGTCCGAAGGTGAGGCGGTTGAGGGCGTGTTCGGCTCTTTGGTCCTTGGCAATGGGCTGACGAAATGGGGCGGGGGATTGGGTATGCTTGCCGGCGCAGATTGAAACGGCACCGATTATGCAGACATTCAGGCCTACGAAGGTGGCCAGGAACGATCGATTGGGTCGCACTATACATATATAAACGCCGTTAGGGGCGGAGAAGTTGCGGCGCCCACCGCTTGATACAATTCTACAGGCGGTTTCACCTGATGAGAGCCATTATTCTTCTTTTGCTGGCTGTGGTCCCGGCCCTGGCACGGCCCATCGACCTGCGCTGCGGCTACTTGACTAACCCGCTGGGGATCGATCAAGCGCAGCCGCGCCTTTCCTGGCGCAGCGATCATACTGAACGCAACTGGACCCAGAGCGCATACCAGGTTCGCGTGGCCTCGAGCGCGGCGGCGCTCGCCGCGGGGCAGGCGGATGTCTGGGACAGTGGCAAGCAGGCCGCGTCCGATTCCATTGGCATTGTTTACGCGGGTAAGAAACTCGAATCGGGCCGGCGGTATTTCTGGACGGTGCGCGTTTGGGACGCGCAGGGCCGTGCTGAAGATGCAGCCGTACCGGCCTGGTTCGAGGTGGGACTGCTTTCGAGCGCGGACTGGAAGGCCAAGTGGATCAGCCGAAAAGATCCGGACGAAGATGCCGCGCGCGCCGCTCTGCATTGGATCTGGGTTGCGGGCCAGGACGCTTTCGCCGTGGCACCTAAAACGGCCGCCGTATTTCAAAAGGAAGTCGACCTGAGCGGGAAGCCCGCCGAAGCCGCGCTGTTCGTGGCAGTTCGGGGTGCTTATAAGGCGAAAATCAACGGCCAGGAGGCCGGAGCTAAGAGTGATTTCCGCGCTTTTGATCGGCAGGACGTCACCAACCTGCTGCACGCCGGCCGCAACACGATCGAAGTGACGGTTACCGCGCTGCCACCCGGTTTCCCGTTCGGAGGGGCGCAGGGCAAGGGCGTTGCGGCGGCGATGGCGGCTCTGTTGCAGATTCGCGATGCCGGCGGGAACACACAGCGTCACGCGAGCGATGCGCATTGGCAGGGCCGCCTGGAAACGGAGCCTGACTTCAAGCCCGCCGCGGTGGTCGGGGATCTGGCCGACAAACGGTTGGGCGCCGATACGGGACCGCTGCCGGGACCGGCAAGTCTGTTGCGGCGAGAGTTCCTTATCGCCAGGCCGATCCGCGCGGCGCGCCTGTATGTGACTGCGCTGGGGAGTTATCGGGCGTTTTTGAATGGCAGCCGTGTAGGAGATGACTTACTAACTCCAGAATATACCGATTATAGCAAGCGTGTAACATACCAGACTTACGATGTTACTACGCTACTCACTCGCGGGCGCAACGCGATAGGGGCCATGCTGGGAGACGGCTGGTTTGGGAGCGGCCTCACCTGGACCGGACTCCGCTTCTCGTTTCTCCCTGGGCCCACGCGCTTGCTGGCCCAGTTGCAGATCGACTACGCCGACGGCACGTCCGTCACAGTGGTGAGCGACGATTCGTGGCGAACCGCGCGGGCGCCGGTGCTACACTCCGAGATCTACGCGGGCGAAGTTTATGACGCGCGCCTCGAACAGCCCGGCTGGGACAAAGGCGGATTCAACGACACCGGGTGGGCGCCGGCATTGGTTTCAGACCCTCCACCGGGCATTCTATCGGCCGAGGTCACGGTTCCGGCACGCGTTGTGGCCAGGCTCAAGCCCGAGAGCATCACCGAGCACCCTAACGGCGCCTGGATTGTGGACATGGGCCAGAACATGGTGGGCTGGCTGCGCGTTAAAGCAACTGGCGTCGCCGGCACTCGCATCCGCCTGCGCTTCGCGGAGATCCTATCGCCCGACGGCAGCCTCTATCGTGACAACTTGCGGAACGCCAACGCTACAGACGTTTTGTACCTGCGCGGCGGCGCGCAAACCTGGTCACCACATTTTACGTTCCATGGCTTTCGCTATGTGGAAGTCACCGGCTTTCCCGGCAAACCGGACACAGCCAATTTCGAAGGCGAGGTAGTGTCGTCGGCGCAGACGCTCACCGGCAAGCTGTCCACCTCGAGCGATCTGGTGAATAAGATGTGGCAGGTGGCCACCTGGGGCGAGCGCAGCAATTTTCTGAGCATTCCCACGGACTGCCCACAGCGCGACGAACGCCTGGGCTGGACCGGAGACGCCGAAGTATTCTGGCGCACCGGAGCTTACAACGCCGATATCGCCGCGTTTGGCCATAAGTGGTTGCGCGACCTGACAGACGACCAGACGGCCGAGGGCGCCTTCGGCAACGTGGCGCCGGGCGTGGCGAAGATGGGCCCATTCTTCGCTGCCGGCGCGCCGGGCTGGGGCGACGCCGGAGTGATCGTCCCCTGGACCGCCTGGCAACAATACGGCGACCGGGGCCTGGTCTCGGAGAACTGGACCGCCATGGAGCGGTGGATGAAATACATCGGCGACGGCAACCCTAATTACCTGCGCAAGAGCCGACTCGGCCCGGATTTCGCCGACTGGCTGGCGCCCGATTCGCGCACGCCGCACGATCTGATCGCCACCGCGTATTGGTCGATGATGGCGGGCATGATGTCGCAGATGGCGCATGCCATCGGCCAGGAGACCGCCGCTGCGAACTATGCCGATTTGAATGGGCAGATTCGCGCGGCGTTCCAGAAGGCGTACATCAAAGCGGACGGCACGGTCGGGACTGGTACGGAAACGTGCTACGTGCTGGCACTGCACATGAACCTGGTTCCCGAACCGCTGCGGATGGCGGCCGTGGAACGGCTGGTGAAGGAAATCGAGGCCAAGCAATGGCACGTGTCCACCGGGTTTCTGGGCACGCCGCATCTGCTATTCGCGCTCGCAGAGAACGGCCGCGTGGACGTCGCTTACCGGCTCTTGCTGACGGAGACCTACCCTTCCTGGGGGTACATGATTCGCAAGGGAGCGACCACCTGGTGGGAGCGCTGGAATTCCGATTCCGGCGATCCGGCCATGAATTCGTTCAACCACTACGCCTTTGGCTCGGTGGTGGCGTGGATCTACCGTTACGTGGCGGGCATTGACACGGAGGCTTCCGCCCCCGGCTTTCGGGAGATCGTGATCCACCCTCGCACGGCGGGCCCGATCTCACACGCGCGCGGCGAGTACGATTCGGTGTACGGCAAAATCGTGAGCGATTGGACCGCGGGGACGGACGGCTACGTTACGCTGCGCGTGGTTATCCCGCCCAATACGCGGGCAATGGTTTACCTGAATGTGAAGCCGGATGGCCACGTTACGGAGGGCGGCAAGCCGGTCGAGACGCGCGAGGGTCCGGACGGGACGCGGATTGTATCGGTGGGTTCGGGATCGTACACCTTCGAGACGCGTTGATTGGTACGCAACTCAAGGTGAACCCGTATTAAAAAAACAAATCCGGAAATCCTGCTTTCCGGCGCCGTGCTGTGATAACGAATACCCCGAATTTGGAACTTGAATAGCGCGCCAGGACGCAGCAGCCCGTGAACCTATCGGAGGTAGTTCTGGATAATGATGCGGCTCGGGATGTGTTGAAACACCAAATGCGAGAAAGCAAAATCGAAATGACCGACTGGAATGACCGATAGGTCCATACCGTTGTTCTGGTAAACAAATGCGTTCGAGAATCAGCGGACGACCCTTAAGCAGAGACGGCTTTCACACGGACCTTTTTACAGATAGCACGCCAGAGCTGCGGCCGCAAACGGCGGAGCCTGGTCCGCGGCGCTGGGTTCAGTACGTTCGGTGTTAGCTCGCCAGACAAGCCAGGCACATCGCGGCCTGCGGGATAAGGAAGACAGAAGTCAGGAGCCAGGAGCCAGAATGACCGGCATCGTGCTGACTTCACAGGACTTCAAACACAACGAGAACAGAATTCTCGTTGCGCGCCGCATAACGGTTTAAGAAATCGAATTGCAGGCTGCTCGCCGTGCTTAATTGACTGCCATACTTATTGCGAGCCCACGACGACGATCACGATGCCTGGCGCAGCACGGAATCAAAGATTCACGAGCACAGGGATAATAAGAAGATGGAAACAACATGGCCGGCGACACCGGACTTACAAGTCAAGATTCTGGGAAAGCTCTCCTCGCCTCTCGGATACATGATCCGCGATTTCCTGCAACGCAGTGACATACCGTTTCAATGGGTTGATCTCAAGAACGATAGCGATGCGCAGAGAGAAGCCGGCGTCTCGAGTCTCAATGACAGCCGGCTGCCCGTCTGTGTGTTCTCCGACGGCGCGCGCCTGGAGTGCCCGACACTGCGGCAGATCACCGAAAAGCTCGGCTGGTTTCGGGAGCCCTCCCGCTCCGAATACGATCTGGCGATTTATGGGGCGGGACCGGCGGGACTCAGCGCCGCGGTGTATGGCGCATCGGAAGGGCTCACTACGGTGCTGGTGGAGCGGCTGGCGGTCGGCGGACAAGCGTCGAGCAGTTCGAAGATCGAAAACTATCTTGGCTTTCCGTGCGGCATCAGCGGCGCCGATCTGGCCGAGCGGGCGCGCGAACAGGCCTGCCGTTTCGGCGCAGAGATCCTGTTAGGACGGGAGGGAGTTCGCGGAGAGTTCCTTCCCGGCAGGGGAGTCGGATACCTGGCGGATGGCCGAAAGATTGTGGCCAAGGCCAACATTTGCGCGACGGGCGTCCAGTACCGCCGACTCAATTTGCCGGATGAGACCCGGTTTCTTGGGGCAGGCGTATACTACGGAGCGGGCGCCAGCGAGGCATCCTTGTGCAGCGCAGGCGATCACGTTTTTATAGCCGGCGGCGGCAACTCCGCGGGCCAGGCCGCCATGCATTTCTCGCGGGTTGCCGGAAGTGTGACGATTGTCGTCCGCGGCTCTTCCTTGAAGGACACTCTGTCACAGTACCTGCTGGACCGGATTCAGGCCACACCCAATATTCATGTTATGACCAACACAGAGGTCACGGGTATTGAAGGCGACGAGGTGTTACGGTCGATCACACTCACGGACCGGCAGACGGGCGAATCGAAGGCCTGCGCCACAAGCTGGCTATTCGTTTGCATCGGCGGCGCTCCAAACACAGCGTGGGCGCAAGAAGTAGGAATCATACGCGACGATGCGGGTTACCTGGTGACCGGTCCGGATTTGCTTAGCGAAAATCGCGCACCTCGGAACTGGCCATTGGACCGACATCCCTACTATCTGGAAACCAGCATTCCCGGGGTGTTCGCGGCGGGCGATGTGCGCCACGGTTCGGTGAAGCGGTGCGCCTCCGCGGTAGGCGAAGGCGCGATGGCGGTGGCCCTGGTGCACCGTTACTTGTCGGGAGGTTGAAATGCCGATGGGCGCCCGGCGGGGCTGAAGCCCGACGTCGGCTAAAGCCTGGCTAAGGCCCGCCCTCCACTTGTGCTGGACGCGGACTATCCGCATCGCTTACCGTGAGGAGTATGACACGTCGATTTGCAATCGTGCTCTTATGGGCGTCGAGCGCCTGCGCACAGGACATCGCGCGCATGGAGCAGGTAATTCAGTCCTACACGCCGAACCATCAGTTTATGGGGTCGGTTCTGGTGGCCAAGGACGCCCAGATACTGCTGAGCAAAGGGTACGGATCGGCGAACCTGGAGTGGGATGTGCCGAATTCCCCGGCCACTAAGTTCCGCCTGGGGTCGGTCACCAAGCAGTTCACGGCGGCTTCGATCCTGCTGCTCGAGGAGCGCGGCAAATTGAACGTGCAGGATCCCGTGAAAAAGTATATGCCCGACGCGCCCGCGGCCTGGGACAAAATCACCATCTATCACCTGCTCACCCACACGTCGGGAATTCCGAGTTTCACGGGCTTTCCGGAATACAAGAAATGGGAGCCATTCGCCACCACTGCCGCGGAAGAGGTAGCGTGGTTTCGCGATAAGCCGTTGGAATTCGCGCCCGGCGAGAAGTGGAACTATAGCAATTCGGGTTATGTGCTGCTGGGATTTTTGATCGAGAAGATCACCGGCGCCAGCTACGAGAAGTTTGTGCGCGAGAATATCTTCACTCCGCTGGAGATGCGGGATTCGGGGGTCGATTCGAACTCCGCAATCATTGCGCGGCGGGCCGCAGGATACACCCCAGGAAAAGACGGGCTGGAGAACACAGGCTTCATCCATATGACCGTCCCGCACGCGGCCGGCGCGCTTTATTCCACCACTGAAGACCTGTTGAAGTGGGAGCGGGCGCTGTTCGGCGGGAAGCTGCTTTCGGCGGCGTCCCTCGAGACGATGACCACGCCGTTTAAGAACAACTACGCATGCGGCCTGTTCGTGGAGACCAAAGACGGGCGCAAGAAAATTGAACACGGCGGAGGCATCGAAGGCTTTAACACGGAGCTGGCCTACTATCCCGACGATAAGCTCACGGTAATCGTACTGGCCAACGTGAACGGCTCCGCGCCTGGAGATATTGCCGGCAAGCTTGCGGCGGTGGCGCATGGCGAGCCGGTGAAGCTGCAAACGGAGCACAAGGAGATCAAGGTCGATTCGAAGCTGCTGGCGCGCTACGTCGGGACGTATGAAATGGCGGCGGACACGAAAATGCTGATCACGCTCGAAGGCGATCAGCTCTCCGAGAAGCTCGGCGGGCAGCCCACGTTTCCGATTTTTCCGGAATCGGAGACCATGTTCTTCCTGAAAGTGGTGGAAGCCCGGATCGAGTTCCTGAAGGACGCGAACGGCAAGGTGACCGATCTGGTTCTGCATCAGGGCGGGCGCGATCAGAAAGCGCCGCGCATCAGCGAGAAGGCGGAGGGACCGCCTCCGCCGAAGGAGATGCAGGTTTCGCCGCAGGTCCTGTCGAAGTATGCAGGGGTATACAATCTGGCGCCGGGCGTGGATGTGACCATGACCGTGGAGGACGGCCGGCTGATGACGCAGATCACGGGGCAGCCCAAGCTGGAGCTATTTGCCGAGTCGGATACCCGGTTTTTTCTGAAGGTCGTGGATGCGCAGGTGGAATTCTTCATGGACCCGAGCGGCGCTGTGACCCATCTGATCATTCATCAGAACGGACACGACACAAAGGCGGCTAAGAAGTAGATATGGCCGGGGCTGCCGGTCCTACTGCACTTCAAGCAGGGCCCAGCCGGGCAGCGAGGCGGGCTTATTATTCAAGAACAGAATGCGGCGCGTCTTGGGGAAGGGCAGGTTGGAACCGATCGCCCTGGCGTATAGCGACACCTGCTGGAGGACCTGGCGGTATGCCGAATCGCTGGTATCGAGCCACGCGCTCTTGCTCAACAACCCGCCGCCCCAACCGAGCGAGAGCAGACAGTGTCCGGCTTGCCGCGCGTCGGCCAGACGCTGCTCCAATTCACCGATCTGCCCCGCTAGCAGGGCGAGGCCGGTCCACGCGGCGTACTGCTTGTGCACCGCCAGCAGCCGCGCGGCGTAATCGTTAGCGGCCTCGAAAATGCGGCCGCGATTGAAAGATTCCTGCCAGTGGAGTGCGCGCCGGATCTCGGGCTGGGTGAAGAAAGTCTTCTCCTGCCAGTCGCCTTCGAACGTGAAACCGGGCGGCGCCATTTCTGCGAAGATCGGGGTGCTGTCGTCCGGGCGCGCGCCATCCACCGCGCCGCGGGGAGCCTGTTTCCAACCGAGCGCGTAAGCGCCGCCGCGCGGCTGCAAGGTGGAGACGCGCAGCAGGTATACTTTGAATCCCGTATAAGTCACGGGCGCGGAATCCGCTACACTCACCAGGCGCATCCGGCTGGTGCCGGCGTTGCCCAGCGCCTGTTCTTCGGGACCCTCCGCCAGACGCCGCGGCGGGCGATCGCTCTGCATACGGGCCGCCAGGTCGTTCAACATGCCGCTCTTCCAATTCGCCGAGACCATCCCGGTGCGCAGCGCGCCCTTGATGGCGGTTCCGGGCAGATACGGTCCGGACGCGCCGGTGGCGAACATGGGGATGTGCAGACTCTCGCCACTGGCGCGATTCCAATAAGCGGAATATGCCGGCGATTCGAACGGAATGCGGCGACCGGCGAAGTTTTGCGCGAACCCGCCCCACGAGGCGAAATCCAGCTTGTCGGCGCGCTTCAGTTGCGAAAGGTAACCATCCAGGCGCGGCCCCTTGGCCAGCAGGCGGAAAATGCGCCACTGGTCGAGCACGTTTACCTGGTCCTTCCAGACCATGTAATCGATGGGTGAAAGCTTGCGTCCGTCACCGACCAGCAGCGGCGTCAGGCACGTCAGGCGATATCTCATACCGCTCCCTCACGGTCGCGGCTCGGATAGTCGCGGCTCGGATTGTCGCGGCTCGGATGGAGCAGGGGAATCGAGAGGGCGAAACCGGCGCGAAATACCGGGTGTGCGAAGCCATCGGGCGCGACGTCCGGCGCTGAGCCGCGTATGGTGTCGCCCGCCACCAACACGGAGCCTTCGGTCACCATCTGCAATTGCTTCTTCCGCTCGCCGAATCCAGCGGCGCTATCGATGCGGCCGCCGCGCGCAATCACGGTGTAGTTACCGCGCTTCCAGTCGACGGCGTCTTCCGCTGCGGGTGCAAACAGCGAGAGCAGCCAATGCGACGTTGCACTGGGTTGCGGCGGAGTAGCCTCGGCCTCCGATGTAACCTCGACCGGCTCCGCTGCCGGCTCCGCCGGAGGGGCTGGCGCAGCTGGCGGGAGCACCAGATCGGGAAGCATGCCGTCGACAAATTCCGGCTGGGCGCTGCGGCCCCAACCGCGGGAGCGTTCCCCGCCGAATCCGGAATCCGCCAACAGGCGGAAGGCTCCCCGGACCGGCTCGGACCAGCGCGCGTGGGCGGCCTCATCGGCGAAAGAGACAATGGCCCACAAACCTGCATCGCGGCGGAATTCGATCGCAGCAATCGAATGCCGCTCCGCATTTCCCGTAAGCCGGTCGATAGCCGCGCTCAAACGCACACTCATGCGGAACGGTCCAGGCTGTCCCGCCGGCAAAAGGCATTCGCTCGCGCCATCCACCGTCCACTGGTCCTCATGCAAAGGCTGCCCGGCCAGCATTGCAGCCACCAGGCGCAGGGGAACGAAGCGGGCGCTCTTCCAGCGCGTCTGGATGGCCGTCACGCCGCCCGCGGGAGGCCAGATACTGCGCGGCGGCACGATGAAAGCTGTGTCGTCCAGAAAGGGAAACAGGAACTGAAGCGCACACCCGGTCCTTCGGGACGGCGGGCGGTCGCATCCAGCCACTCGTCGCGCATGCCCAGCGTGGACATGGCCGCCGTCACCGCCGCGTACAGCGAATCGCTGTGATAGATCGGATCGACGCGATTGCGCGCGCCCGAATCCGGTCCGAAGCGCCAGGGTCCGGCGGGACGCAGCTTGACGACCAATCCGGGATTCATTACTCCTCGCGCAGGAAGGAGAAGGCGGCCTCCTGGAAGCCGGACTGTAAGGCTGCCAGATCGACCCCGGCGCCGAGTTCTTTCTGCGCGGCGCCGGACGCGTAGTAGTTCTTGCCGCGCCAGGTGAGCTTCAGGTTAGCCAGCCGCACGCGCCCGCTGCCGCGCGAACCGCCGCCGCCCAGGCTGTCGTCTTCGAGCAGGCGCAGGC
Source organism: Bryobacterales bacterium (assembly GCA_963756605.1). Taxonomy (GTDB): domain Bacteria; phylum Acidobacteriota; class Terriglobia; order Bryobacterales; family Bryobacteraceae; genus Bog-159. Next base: position 97,697 of record CAVWOT010000020.1, read on the forward strand.
CTTCCAGCACGCGCAGAGAACAGCGGCGCATCTTCTTCGCAGAGCACATCCATCACCAGCCGGAGGCGGAAGCGCGCGCCGGCGGGCACGCGCTCCAGCGTGCGCGGGTTGGCCTGCGAGGTGATGCGGTCGATGGCGTTCTCGCTCTTCACTTCGGTCAGCTCGTCGTCCAGGTTCTCGCGCATCTGCGCGGTGATGCTTTCCGGATCGAGCGGCGCGTCGAACACCGCCAGGCGCGCCGGCGTGGCTTGCGAGGTTTCGAGCGCTTCGCCCTGCACGCGCTCCATGCGGCCCGGGTTGCGGCCGAACAGCAGGCAGATCTCGTCGTCGGGGCGGTCGCTCTGGTGGATGCGCACTTCCTGCCCCTTGCGCCGCGAAAGGTACACCAGCTCGGCGGGCACGGCCAGGCCGGAAGACTGCTCCAGCAGCGAGCGGATCTTGCCGCGCAGCGAACTGCCCGGCACGTAGGGGCGGCCGAAGGCGTCCTTGACCACCGGATTATCCGATCCGCCGATTTCCAGCGAACCCTTGCCCGCGCCGACGTGCAGTCCGGTCTCGCAGTGCAGCTCGCCTTCCAGAATCAGCTTGCCGATGAGTTTCAACTCGGTTTGCGTGGTATGTGCGCTCATGTCGATTTACTCGTTGTAGGCCACGATGGCCTCGAAAAGATCCTTGAAAACGTTCGTAACCGCGCAGGTCGTTCTTGCGCGTCACCTGCAGCAGCAGCTTCTCCAGCTGGTCGAGGCTGCGCAAGCCGTGGCGCGCGATGGTGTAAGCCAGGCGCGCGCGCAGCATCACGAATTCGTGCTGGCGCTCGCTTTCGGGCGCGCGCACGGCGCGCCGCACGGCGCTGTACAGGCGCCGCAACTGGCTCTTGGTGCCGGAGTCCATGTCGCGCATGCGGCTGACGACGCCGTGCGCCTGGTTATCCAGATAGAGGCTGTCCGCCATGAGTTTTTCCAACTCGATTTCGGGCGGTCCCTCGGGACGTCCGCGGTCGCCGGCGATCGCCGCGGAGTCCCGCCGGTCGTCGCGACGCGGGCCCCGATCCGGCCCACGTCCGCCTTCGCCGCCTCCGCCCTCGCGCGGCGGACGGTTTTCCCTTCTTTGCTCTTGTTCTGGCATGCTCTAAACCTCGGTCGCCAATCTGGCCCACTCCAGGGCCACCAGGCCGGCGGGCCGCAGTTTCACTTCGGCCGATTTGCGCCCGACGATCTCGTTGGTCAAATGCGTCCGCAGTTTCTGAAATTCGCGGTCGCGCGTGCCGCTCAGAATGCGGTTGAGCCGCCGCTGAAAACGCCAGGTGCGTAGTCGGCCCTTCGTTTTCCGCGCCATCGCCAAAGGCCTGCTTCTGGTAAAAACTGCGCAGTCCCATGAGGAACTGCCGCGACATGCCGGGAATCGCCGGCCAGCTTTACCACCGTGTCTTTCAGGTCCGCGGCGTCGGCCAGCTGCTTCCATTCGAGGATACGGCCCAGCACGTAGATGCAGTCCTTGTCCGCGGCCTTGGCCAGTTCCAGGTTGCGCCCGGCATCCTCGATACACGGCCGCAATCGGATAGTGCATCTCCGGCGCGAGCGCCATGGCCATGGAAATGGTCTTGCCTTCCGGCCCCGGATAATCCTTCAGGTTCTCTTCGGTGAAACGGTGGAAGAGGCGCTGCACCTCGCGCGCCAGCAGCAGCAAAGCATCCCAGCTTCCGTAGACGGCGAAATCGTCGCCGCCGGAATAGAGGATGCTGACCTTGCGCCAGAATTCGGGCATGGAGCAGAGCACTTCCAGTTCGCCGGCGAAGAACTGCTTGTAGAGCACCGAAAGCTGCACGTGCTCTTCGATGGTGGTGACCCGGCGCAGGCGCACGCCGAAGTTATCCACGTCGCCGCGCAGCACGCCCCAGAGGGAGCGCCCCTGCGCGCGGCGCGCCAGCGTGGCTACAGTCGCCGCCGACCGGCCATCCTCACTGGGAGCGGCGTGCCGCGCCAGCGTGATACCATCGAGCGACAGGTTGGGCGTCACATTCCAGGTGTACTTTCCGGTGCCGGGATGCACCATGGCGGGCGTCTCGGGCGACCAACCTATGGCGCTGGCTTCGCGCACGTTCAGACCCAGTTCCTTCGAAAAATAGGTATCCGCATCGGACGGCGCCGGTGCGGCCACCGGCTGGAAGGCGGCGGCGCCTTGAGTCGCCAGGGGCGTAGCCCGCTTGTGCTGCAACTCATCGTTCAACCGGCGGCGCACTACGCTCCAATCGCCCAGGTTCTCGGTGACACTCCACAGCAGCGTCAGATGGCCGCCGCTGAGTTCGCCGAGCTGGCGCGCCGCGACGGTCAGGAATTCCTCCGCCTTTTCGCGGTCTTCGCCCGGCAGCACCAGCAGGAACTGGCCGCCGCCGCTCGAACCAAGCAGGATGCGCGCCAACCCGAACTCGGCCAGCAGGGCGCGCGGCAGGACTTCGCACAGCAGAGTGATCCACTGGGAACGGCCGGCGAGAAGTTCCTCGCCATTCGACCGGGCGGGCATCGCCCCGCCGGGCGCGGACAGAAGGAACTCCTCTGTGCCCAGGATTTTTCCTTGCAGAAGGATCTGTTCGGACATCTAGAAGATAGGTCTTGAGACTCCATCAATGTAGCACAGTGCGCCTTTGCCGCACGAACAGCGAACTGAAGTTCGCCGCTCGAAGCTAAAGCTTGCGCCTAGCGTGGATCGAAGGCCTGATCTATATACATCCATACCACGCGTGCGAAGCGCGTCACCGGCGGTACGCACGGCAGATACGCGACAAACGCGGCAGCGAGCGACCAATTGAATGGCAAACCGCTGAACTTCCAAATGAGCAGGACGAGCAATAACACCGGCGGGATGGACAACGCGTAGCTCACGTACATGGCACCCAGAAAGTATCCTGGCTCGCGCTCGAACTGCAGCCCGCAAACCGCGCAACGGTCCCACATCGCCAGCGGTCCACGATACACGGGGCCGCGGAAGATGCGGCCTTCCCGGCAGCGCGGGCAGAGTTGCCGGCGGATGCCCACCGCGGTTGAATTGGTCTCAGTTCGCGCAGTCACCTTCTGCGGACAATGATGGACCAAATGGATGCGAATGTAAAGCTACAAGCGTGCGCCACATTCAGAACCGCGTCACTTCGGTGAAGTGGAAGCCGCGCACCTTCATGGCGGGAACCACCATGTCGAAAGATTCTTCCCCCGAAGCGCGCACCGGCGGCGACAGCGCTTCCACATTCGACAGCATTTCGGGCAGCGCCTGGTTAAACCGGAAATTACGTACGCCGCGCGCGATGCGTCCGTCTTCGATCAGGAACGTGCCATCGCGCGTCATGCCGGTCATGATCTTTTCGTAGGGATCGACTTCGCGGATATACCAGAGGCGCGTCACCAGGATACCGCGCGCGGTGGAAGCGATCATCTCTTCGATGGGCGCCGTGCCGCCCGCGATCACGATGTTCATGGGTGCTTCACCGAACTCGTTGGGCAGCGGGAAGCCGTGTCCGGTGGGTTCCACTCCGGCGGTGTGGGCGGCCTGCCGGCAGAAGGCCACCTCGCGGACCACGCCCCGGTCCACCAACACGAGCTTGCGCCGCGGCACGCCCTCGCCATCGAAAGGCGATCCCGCCTGCAATGGGTGATAGGCATCGTCGTAGATAGTGATGTTCTCGCCGAACAGCTTTTCGCCGATGCGGTCACGCAGGAAGCTCCGGCCGTCCGATATGGCCGTGGCGCTGAAATCGCCGAACATCTGGCCGGCCAGATCGAGGACGGCAGCCGGCTCCAGAATCACGGTGTAAGCGCCGGGTGGCAGCTCGACCGGATTGCGCGAGGCTTGCGCCTTTTCGGAGGCTGTGCGTGCCATGGCGGCGGGGTCCAGATCGTGATGCGAGCAGGCGCTGCCTTTCGCCCATCCGGAGCTATCGGCGGCCATGGCGGTGATGGAGAACTGCGCCATGGTCTCGGGGTAGTAGGCGATCACTCCGCGCGAGTTCAACAGCGCGAACACGCCTTCGGAGGTCGAGTAAATGCCGGCGGCAGTCTGGCCGGCGGATTCCACAATGCGGATGGCCTCGGCCACCGCTTCGGCCCGGCCGGTGGGATTGACGAGCGCAGTCGATTCATCCCAGCGGGTTGCGCATTCCGTAGCCGCCGTCGGTTCGGCGAGCGGCAGAAGAGCAGGGTCGGGCTCCTGCAGTTTCGTCAGCGCGATGGTTTCTTCGACCACCTGGCGGATGGCCGCATCGTCGAGGCGGTTGGTGGTGGCGCGGGCCGTGCGTTGGTCGATCTGCACCCGCAAAGAAAGATGGCCGCTGCGCTCGGCCACGTTCTGATGGATTGCATTATTGGCAAAACGGGTGAGGGCGCTCGATCCGGCCGCCAGAATCGCTTCGACATCGGTGACGCCCAGGGCTCGCGCGGCGTCGGTAACCTGGCCGAAGATGGCTTGGCAGCGGGCCGGTTCAATCAGCATAAGCGCCCCCGATTTTGATGCCGCTGAAGCGCGACGGACTGGCGCCGTGTCCCGTGCCCATGATCTGCTCGGGCTGCCCCTTCCCGCAGTTGGGCGTGCCCCACAGCATCCAATGCTGGGGACCGGCGATGGCGGCACACGCATTCCAGAACTCCGTGGTGATGCCGCTATAGCTGGGATTCTTCAGCATGCGGACGCGCTTCCCGTCGCGAATTTCCCAGCCGATTTCGCAGCCAAACTGGAAGTTGTAGCGTTTGTCGTCGATCGACCAGCTCCGGTTGGTCTCCATATATATGGCGTGATCGACGCCGCCGAAAACCTCGTCGAGCGACTGCTGGCCCGGCCTCAGGCTGACGTTCGTCATGCGGATGAGCGGCATGCGCGACCAGCCGTCGGCGCGCATGGTGCCATTCGAGCGCGATTCGCCGACGGCGGCTGCGGTCTCGCGCGAGGTCATATAGCCGGTAAACAAGCCGTCGCGGATGATATCGGTGGATTGTGCGGGCACGCCTTCGTCGTCGAAAGCGAACGTGCCCAGGCCGGGGCCGTGCTCCGGACGCGCGTCGCAAACCACGTTCACGATTTCGGAACCGTAGCGCAGGCGGCGCAGTTGATCGAGCGTGAGGAAACTCATGCCCGCGTAATTGGCCTCGCTGCCCAGCACCCGGTCGAGTTCGATGGGATGGCCGACCGACTCGTGGATTTGCAAGCCCAATTGCGAGCTGTCGAGGATCAGGTGGAACTCGCCCTCGGGGCACTGATCGGCGCTATGCAGGGCCACGGCTTCCTCGGCGATGCGCGCGGCGTTGGCCACCAGGTTCCACTCGTCAATCAATTCGTAGCCCTTGAGCTGATGCTGGCCGCCAAATGAATTGGGGTACGAGCGCTTCTGGATCTCGCCGTCTTTGTATGCCAGCGCGGCATAGCCGACGCCGCTCAAGTAGCGGGTCTGATCGATCAGGCTGCCGAGTGTGGAGGCGAAGACCTGCTGGCGGCGCTCGAAGCTCATGCCGCATTCGGCCAGGGTGACGCCCGGATTGCGGCGCAGTTCGCGGTCGATATCGAGCAGCAGGGCCACGTTGCGGTCGACTGGGATGGTGAAGGGATCAATCTTGATCGGAGAGACCCAGGTGGCTTCGTACTTATCTTCGGGCGCGAGTGAGACGTCGTGCTTCTTGGCCAGCGTGCCGGCGCGCGCGATTTCCAGAGCCAGGGCCGCGGCGGCGTGGATGCCATCGCGCGAGACATCGTCGGTTGCGGCGAAACCCCAGCAGCCGTGCGCCAGCACGCGGATGGCGAGACCCATGGAAACGCCGCTCGACACATGGCCGGTTTTTCCGTTCTTAGTGGAAACCTGGCGATCGCGGATTTCCATCACGCGCGCGTCGGCGTAGGTGAGCGCGGGTTGTGAGACGGCGTCCAGCGCCTGCAGGGCGATATCTTTCATAGGGTACGTATATTAGCGTACCCCAGCGCCCGCACACCCGCCGTTACGGGGTGAATTGCCGCCCGTGAAACTGTATAAGATGGTCTCCTGCCACTCGCCGCTGGCGTTGCGCGTCATCTTGAAGATAGTGCCGGGATTGTCAACGCCCTCGCCCGTAGTGGTGCCGTACAGATCGCCGTCAGCGCTGAGCGTGAGACCGTTGGGTTTCTCCATCCTGGGCACTTACGCCGAGAAAGTTGTGCAGCACGTGTTCGGTCCAGCCGCCCGCCGCGGCCGGCGCAAGCCGGTATGCAGTGCCGCGGGTTCTAAGGATTACAGCCGTCATGCGTCCCGAACGGCAGCGAGGTTCATGATACGAGTAGAGTATGGAGGCGGGAAGCATGTTGGATAAGAGCAGAGTGGATAAAGAACTCGCGCGAAGGCTTTGTGCGGCCTTCGTAAGCCATCAGATGGGGGTCACCGTCGCGACCCAGTACAAGAAAACGCCGGAAGAAGTGGGTGATTTGTGGTACTTTTTAGCGGCTTTGGCAGACAAATTGGCCAGGGAACACCAGGAAACCTTGTACGGGGACCTCGGACGCCTGGCCACTACGATGATCCAATAGGCGTACCCTCCGGGGCTCTGCCGCTGACGCCAGCGCCACGGTCGTTTCGCGCCAACTTCCGAGTGGCCGGTCTCAAAAACCGAATAGTGATCCGCTCCCTATTTGGTTGGGATGCGAAAGCTGTCGGGGGTCGCGAGCGAGAAAATGCCGACCTTTTAGCCCTGACTTGCGCAAGTTGCGCGTGACCATGGCGGCGAGCGCGCGCGGGATTCGAGGGCCAGCGCCGCAGGCCGTCAGGAAGGTTCATGCCAATCGCGCAGCGAGGTGTTTCGCCGTCAGCGATTTGCTCGCCTTCAGCAGCTCGCGCGGTACTCCCTCAAACACAACTGTGCCACCTTCGTCGCCTGCGCCCGGCCCCATGTCGATGATCCAATCGGCGCGCGCGACGACGTCCAGGTTGTGCTCAATCACGATCAAAGTGGTTCCATTGTCGACCATCGCGTCGAGGAGTGCGAGCAGGTTCGCCACGTCGGCCATGTGTAGACCGGTCGTCGGCTCGTCGAGAACCACGATTTGCGAAGGCTTCTGGAGCTCACCCGCCAGTTTCAAGCGTTGACGTTCGCCGCCCGACAGCGTGTTGAGTCTTTGCCCGAGCGCGATGTAACCGAGTCCCACGTCTTTCAGTGCCTTCAGCGTCGCGAGAATCGGTTTCTCCGTAAAGTAAGATAACGCGTCCACGACGGAGAGGTTCAACACTTCGTTGATGTTCTTCCCGCGCAGCTTCAGCGCGAGAACCTCGTCGGTGAAGCAGCGGCCTTCACAGGTTTCACAGCGAACCGCGACGGGATCGAGGTGCTGCAAATCCGTGTAGATAACACCCAAACCTTCGCATGCGGGGCATGCTCCCTTGGAGTTCGCGCTGAAGAGTGCTGGCTGAACCTTGTTGGCCGTCGCAAACGCTTTCCGAATTGCGTCCGCCATTCCTGAGTACGTGGCCAGGTTTGATCGTCGCGATCCCGCCGCCAGCGATTGATCGACGTAGACGGCATCCGGGTAATGTTTGGGAAGACAGCCGTGAATCAGCGAGCTCTTCCCGCTGCCCGCGACGCCGGTGACGACGGTAAGAACGCCCTTGGGAATCCTCACCGTGATGTTGCGGAGATTGTTGAGTATCGCGTTCTCGACGAGAAGATGTCCTTTTCCGGCTCGCGGTTTCTCTTTCAACGCCTGATGCCTGGAAAGGTGTTTTCCCGTCAGCGTGTCGCTCTTTTTGAGCTCTTTGAACGGACCTTCGAACACAACTGTCCCACCGGCCCTTCCGGCGCCCGGCCCCATATCGACGATGTGATCGGCAATCGCCATCACTTCAGGCTCGTGTTCTACGACGAGAACTGTGTTTCCGGCATCGCGAAGCTTGGTCAGTGTATTATTGAGTCTTTGGATGTCGTGCGGGTGCAAACCGATCGTCGGCTCATCGAAGATGTAGAGCGCCTCCGTCAGGCTCGACGACAGATGGCGCACCATCTTGACGCGTTGCGATTCTCCACCGGAGAGTGTGGCAGTCTCACGGCTCAAACTTAGATAACCAAGTCCGATCTCGACGAGATGATCGAGCCTTTCTGCCAGACGAGCCACCAGCGGAGCGACATTCGGCGCGCGAAACGAGTGAATGAATCGAGCGAGCTCGCTCACCTGCATCGCTGAGCATTCTGCGATGTTCTTTCCGCTGACGCGGCAGGCGCGCGCGACCTCCGACAAACGCGTTCCGCCGCACGCGCCGCACGGTCCCTGCGTCACAATCTTCTCAAACGCCTCACGAAGATGCGCCGGCATCTTCTCCGCGTCTTTGCTCAGGTAGAGGCGCTTGAATTTCGGAAGCAGGCCGTCATAACCCGAGCTGAATGTTTGCCCTTGCTTGTTGACCTTGACCTTCGTGTCGTCGCGCTGAAGAAAGTCGTGCCACTCCTCTTTCGTATACTTTTTGAGTGGCTTTTTGACGTCGAAGAATCCCGACTTGACGAAGGTGTGCAGATTGTAACCACCCACGTTGAACGTTGGAAAACGGACTGGGCCTTCTTCAAGGGACTTGCTCTTATCCACCAGTGCTATCGATATCGATCTGGGAACCGCGACCGAGTCCCTCGCACTCGGGACACATGCCCATGGGATCGTTGAATGAAAGCGCCAGGGCGTGTGGAACCGTGGGCTTTCCAAGACGAGAAAACAAGACGCGCAGCAGCGTGTAGATGTCGGTCAGCGTTCCCAATGTCGAGCGCGGATTCCCGCCGATGCGTTGCTGATCGACGATGATTGCCGTCGAGAGATTCGCGAGAATATCGACGTCAGGCTGACCATACCGTGGCAGAAAATTCTGCACGAACGTCGGGAACGTCTCGTTGAGCAGACGCTGGGATTCGGCGGCGATCGTGTCGAACACGAGCGACGATTTCCCCGAACCCGAGACGCCCGTGAAAACGGTGATTCTCCGTCGAGGAATGTCGACGGAAATGTTCTGGAGGTTGTTCTCGCGGGCGCCCCGGACCTGGATGGCGCCAAAACGATCGGATTCGGAAGATGAGGGGGACATGTTGCTCCGCAATTTCGACCACCCAGAATGCACACCTGCCGTCCGGGTGTTTTCGAGTTTGAAACTAACAGACCGATTCCGTGACTTACGCCTGTACCAGGAGGACCTGATTGCCATCAGGGTCCTCAAGATTAAACCACTTTACGCCTGAGCCCGGGCCGTACAGGTTGTCTTTGACTTCGTTGACTTTAGCACCTTTTGCGCTGAGCTCCTTGTGGGCTGTGGCAACATCTGAAGTCGCAAAGTACACGCTCATCGTGCCGGGCTTCATGTTTTCGTGAGCGGTGGTGAGGGTAACAGAAGCCCCACCTTCAGGGAGGGTAAGCGATACCCACCAGGTGTGATCGTCTCTACGGTAGTCCGTCGCGACCTTTAGACCAAGTTCGTCCGCGTAATATGCTTTTGCTTTCGGCATGTCGCTGACAGCCATTTTGAACATCATCAGTTTGTCAACTACTTGCATATGTGTCCTTTCGTTTGTCATTGAGGTTCCGGAGTGTTGAGCCAGGGATTGTTGAGCTTGCGCCAGCGCGGCGGCTGGCAGCATCGCTGCAAGTGTTTGGTGAAATTGGCGTCGGTTCATTTCTCGCTAGTCCTTTCATTGGTCAGTCTTGTTCACGCCGGCCGCGTATCAGCACGGCGCCCAGTTGGTTTGTTCTAAAGCGCTATTTAGTCAGTGTTTGTGTGTCAAGTTGTACCATACCGGGGCAAAAATCGACGAGGGGCAGCGCACGAAGAACCGGGTGCGAGAGGCCTCACAAACAACCGTCCATATCCAGTGAACGCCCCCCCCAGTACCAGATTGATGGGCAAAAAGCTGTACTCGCCCCGCATGCTTTGAAATACAGCCGCGAGGACCATGACCACCGTCAGGCCGAGGGCAGCAAACAGCGTGAGCTTTGGTTTGACTCCGGTCATGGCTGGCAGGATCAGGCCGATGCCGCCAGGGAATTGGCAAACCCCGATGAAGACAAAAAGTCCCTGTGGCACTGCGGACGACCATGCGACTTGATGCAGCGTTTGGTTCCATACGTAGGGTGTGGTTAACCTGGTTCATTGGATTCCTCCTCTTCAATGGCATACGTCAACTCCGCTCCGCGAGGTAATCCGCCAACACCTTGAAGCTGGCGCCGAAGCCCATCTTCATGCCGTTGATTCCGCCCGCGAAGACGAAGGCTTCCCGGTCGCTTGCGTTGAACGGGACCACGGTGAGGGTGAGCAGCGTTTTGCCGTCCTGCTCGGCGAGGGTGACGGTGTTCAGCGTCTCCAGCGGAAAGCCGGGCACCCAGGGGTTGCGCGTGAGGCCACCCTGCTCGTCGCTGAAGCCATTGCGCCACACCAGGCGCTCAGGCGCGACGATCTCGCGGAAGATGAATCGGGCCCACATGGCGCGGCCGTCAGGGAATTTCATGCAGTAGTGGAAGAGTCCGCCGGGCTTGAGTTCGTGGTGGGCGATCTCGACGCTGCTGCCGGGAGTACCCCACCAGTGCTTCAGGTGCTCAGGCTGGGTGAATGCATTCCACACGTCTTGGCGGGACGCGTCGAATTTTCGGCTGAAGACGAATTCGGTTGCTGCGTTTGCTGCATTGGCTGATTGTGCCACCTCGTCACTCCTCGGATTTGGTCTTCGATCTCTTCGCTCTGGAACCCTTCGCTCTGGTACCCTTCGTCGTTGCTGCCTTCATCCTGCGCAGATAGTCCTCAAGACGGTCGAGGCTTTGGTCCCAGAACCGGCGGTACTCGTCGATCCAGGAGGCGGCGTCCTTGAGGGGCCCGGCGTCGAGGCGGCAGGGCCGCCACTGCGCTTCGCGGGCGCGAGCGATCAGGCCGGCGCGCTCCAGTACCTTGAGGTGCTTCGAGACCGCGGGCATGGACATCTCGAAGGGCTTGGCGAGTTCGGTCACCGAGGTCTCCCCGAGCGCTAGCCGGGCGAGGATCGCGCGGCGCGTGGGGTCTGCGAGTGCAGCGAAGGTGGAGCTCAGTTGGTCGTGCATCTTCGATAAACCAATCGTTTAAATAACCGATAGGTTAAATATAGGGGAACCCACGACCGTTGTCAAGCAGTTTTTCCTTTTTTCTGTGCCGAGATATACAGCAGTTTGCTTAGAGCAAGTAGCGGAAGGATCTCGGATGACGGCACATCCGGAAGTTATGTCAGCAAGCGGCGCTCCTTTGCCACGAAGGGCATCGCTTATGGGGTCGGATTCCCGCGGTTCTTGCGCATGGATCAAGGCGGTCGAAGATGCCCTCGGCTAGCATGGGGTGGCCGATCTGTTCGTGCCGGCGCTCAACCGGCAGATGCAAGGTGAAGATCGGATGGCCCAGTCATCGATCGCCAGAACACCAATGCGGCTGAGCCGGCTGCGCAGACTGCCATCGTCACGCGCCATTGCGAGATCGCGGAATAAAGCCTGGGCGCGGGTGTAGAGCGCCGAGTGCCCGGCGCGGCAGTTTTTTTGTGCCAAGGGCACAAGCCACGGGTTCATACCGGAATGCCGTTCGGAATCGTCCCGGCATCGCGTTCACGTTAAGACCGGATTCCCAATTGGGATTAACAGGACTGTTTATCCGCGCTGATACTTTTCACTGTACGCGCAGCGCGATCATACGGCTGGCAACCGACGCGCCTTGCCGCGCGGTCACTTTAATCTCGTAATTGCCGGGGGCGGTTTGAATGCTGCTCATGAAGGGGATGGCGCCAGTCTGGTCCGCAGGCGGCAGCTCGGGCGACGCGATCGAAACCCGCTTTCCATCCTGAAAAACTTCGATCGAAAGCCGCGGCGCCTCGGTCGTTTGTGCCGGATAGACCACCATGTAAAGCGGGATGTCGGTCCCGGCCGGATACACTCCGTCGAGTGACGGCGTGACTTTGCCGCCGGCAAAGTGCAATGGATCGCCGGGATTCCGCCCGCCGTCGACCTGTACGTTGAAAGGATCGACACGCCTTACGGGCACAAGGTCGCTCAACCCGATGCCTGGCTCATCGGATACTGTCATGACCATCCGCTTCGTGCTGGCATTGCCATTTTCCCGGTCTACGACGGCGGTCTCCAGCGTGTATCGGCCGGGCGCGAGCAGCACGGCTTGGGAGAAAGTCAAGTCGCCGCGGGTGAACGCTTCGAACTTATCGGCCGGAATATCGTTGGCCAAGTCCCGGCTGACTTTGGCGGCAACCTGGCCGTCCGCATCCTTAACCAGTGCCAGAAGGGAAATATGCGAGCGCAGCTTGGCGGTTTGCTTGTTGTCGCGATAAGCCAGGTTCTGCATGGGCACCTGGAAGACTATGGAATATTGGACGGCGCTGCGTGCGGCGCGGAATGGCAGGGCCCGTGCGCGGTATGCCACGGCCACGGGCTGAGGCTTGGCGTTGAGCGCGTCGAGCGCGACCATTTCAAAGGGCTGCAAGACCTCGCCGGCCAATAGCGGCAGGGCGAAATACCCGGCGCGCGTGTGCACTTCGACGCCGGGGCGACTCACCTGCACTTCGATCTTGCGGAAGTGCCCGTCGTAATTCTGCGACGTGGGAACGTAGCTCAGCTCATAGTGCGTGCGCACATCTTCCATTACGCGATGCATAGGCTTGGCAGTGTCGTTGGTATTCGCGATCAGGAAGCCGCCCGTGGATTCCGCCAACTCCGCCATGGCTGCCTGCGGATTGGCGTGCAGGCTCATGTTAACTGTCTCGTCCTGTTTAAACATGTCTACGGCAGCGTCGCCGGATGCCGTCATGCTCTGGTTTTGGCTGATCCGTCCGGCGGTACCCAGCAAGTCGGTGCCGGCCTGCGTGGGTGACTGGATCGACAGACCCGTAACGTCGACGCAATAGATGCTCACGTTGGCGCGGTTGGCCGCCGCGATGATGGCCTGGAACATGTCCTCCACCTGCCACGGCACCACCAGACCTTCGGAAAGCAGCAGGACGGTCTTGCGTCCCGGCAGCGCGGCCTGAGCCTGAACCAGCGACAGCAGCCCGTCCAATGAGCGCCAGCCCGCTCCGTAATTGACCATTTCCATCTGCTTCCAGACCATCCGGGCCAGCATCATCTGCCCTTGGGAACTCATGCCCGGGGATTCGGCGCCCTGCGTGGCCGCGCCGGCGCTCTGGAACGGATCGCCGCCGCCGGCCGCGGCGATGGTAATGCCGGCCTGGCTACCGGAGATCTCGACGGCCAGATTATTGAGCACGTTTTCGGAATCCTTGCGGAACTCAGTGTAGTTGCCTGTGGTGGCTTGGGCGATCGCTTTGCGCAGCAGATCCTGGTTGTTGGTATATGGTTGCAGGGCATTCAAACGATAGTCCAGGCTGAAGACACCGCCGTAGGTGTTGGAACGGAATTCGTTGGTGAGGAACTCGGCGGCGGTCTGCTGGGCGAACAGGCGGCTGCGCGGTCCCATGCGCTCGAAAACAATGGTGACCACATTCAGATTGTGGAGCGGGTTGAGCGTTGGCCCGCTTGCCGTAGTGGCGCTCGCCTGGGCACCCGGCGGTACGGGAGTTTTCAATTCATCGGCATCAATATCGGTGAAGTGGAAAGTCTGCAGCTTCTGTGGAACGCCGTCCTCCAGCACGCGGACCTCGTCCGGCTTCAGATTGCGGACAAGCCGCTCCTTTTTGTCCCGTACCACGACGTCCAGAAGCACTTCCCGTGTGGTGCTGCGGATTACGGGGAGGTTCGTCTCCTGGGCAGCCAGCGGCAGACAGGCCAAGCCGGCGCAGACGAGCGATAAGACGCGCATGGAGTCCTCTCTATTGAGCGTACGACAAAAAAGAGCGCGAGGCTCCGTCCTAGGCGGTATGTGCTGCCTGTTGCGCCAGTTGTGGCGAAAACAAAGGCATCCCCGAAGCCCCTATGGCGCTATCATCGACAATATGCGACTCGGGGTCCTCGTGTGCCTGCTCTTCGCGCCGCTCAGCGGGCAGCGTCCCCCAGCGGGTAAGCCCGTCCAATCCGCCCGGTCCGCTGTCTTCCTCCTCGGACCGGCGGGTGCGGAGGCCACCCGGCAAGCCGTCCGGAGTCTGGTGACCGCGTCCCGGCATTGGATGAGCGAGCCGGGCTCCACGGCCGAAATCCGACGCAGCGGAAGTGCGGATGCTTTGCCGCTGGATGCCAAGATCCCTGCCCGGTCGATGGAGGCGGCTTTTCTCAACGCCGCGCGCGAAGCCCGCGACAGCGATCCGGAAGCATTCCTGAACGCTCTGGATCGCGCCGCGCAGTCGCTTGCCAGCCGGCCCGGCCTGCGTGTGCTGGTGACGGTCGTAGAAACACCGTCGCTCTCCTCGGATGCCGAAATACAACTCAAGCAGACCATCGACTATTGCAAAACCAATTCCATCCGCGCGGTCGTGCTGGATCCCGCCGCGGTTCGCTCAAAGCACGCTAGCAATTCTTTTCTGGCGCTCGGGGAAGCCACCGGAGGCGCACTCATCCGCGACTCCAGTGCGCTGGACGCCACCGTTATCATGGTTTCCGCAGGGTCGAAGACCGCGGAATCCGCCTACGCCGCGCCTGTCGCGGCAGAACCTGTGGCCGCCTCGAACCTGCCCGATTTGCCCGCCGATTTGCCCGTACACACGCGCTTCATGCGCATCTCGCCGCGCGGCTCGCTATCTTTTGGCGTGCAGCAGTCCGTCAGCGCCGGACGGGGGGGTATCACCTCAGTCGACGGCGGTCCCAATATTGAAGACACCACCGGACCCGTGCGCGGGTTGTTCCTGATCGAATCGCCGGTGAACGCTTTGCACTTCGATATCGACGACACTGCCGGCACCTATACCGCCCGCGCCCGTCTTACACAGATCGCGCGCAATGCCGCGGGCAAGATTGTTTGGCAGCAGAGCAAGCCGGTAACCTTGCACGGCCCGCTGCGCAAGCTCGAAGGACGCCGTGCAGGCAATATTTATTACATGCGCGAGGTGTCCTTGCCAGCCGGCAAGTACACCCTGGAAGCCACCGTCGAGGATCTGATCGCGGGCAAAACCGGTGGCGTGCGCGAGCCATTGCGCACAGGTTCGGGAGTTCCCGGATTCACGGTCAGCGATGCGCTGGTGGTGCGGCCTTTCGACGCGGCGGGCGACAAGCTCGAGGCCGATCAGATACTGGCCTATGACGGCAACGCCATTTCTCCGCTGCTCGATCCCGTCTTTCATGCCAACCAGCCGTTCACTTTGCAGATCTACCTGATCGTCTACCCGGACCTCTATGGCCCGCAGCCGCAGATGAGTCTGGAGATCCTGCGCCATGGACACGTAGTCGGACGCAGCGCCCTGCCTTTTGCCGACAAGATCCGCAACGAGGGCGCCGATGGCGGCAGCATGGGTATGGCGAGCGAACAGAAGCACGAGTTCCCTTACCTGGCGACCTTGCGGGGCGTGCAACTTAGCCCGGGCGACTATGAGGCGCGCGTGACCGTCCGGCAGGGGCGCAACGCTCTGACCCGCCCGGTGAGTTTTCGGGTTTTGGGCGATGCGCGCAATGCCGTTCTGGCGTCCGCCGGGCCTAGCGCCGCCGCAGCCGCGCCCGCCAATCCAGACGACGACGAGGACGCCGAAGTGACCCTGCCTGAAGTCGACCCCGTGCACCTGGCCACGGATACCGGCGTGCCTGCCGCGCCTGCGCAGGAGAGACTCTGGGAGGAAGCGGCGGCCAGCGCGTTGTCCTACTCCGCGCGCCTTCCCAACTTCCGTTGCAACCGCGAGACGCACCGTCTCACGGCTCCCGTGAAGGGCTCCGAACGTTTTCGCCAGACCGACTCCTTTCTCGAAGAAATGACTTACGAGAGCCGTCAGGAAACGTATCGCACGCTGGAGGTGAACGGACAGAAGTCCAGCATGCGGCGCGATGCGCTCAAGGGTGTGCACTCGCGGGGGGAGTTCGGTTCCATGCTGCGGTCTATCTTTCGCCCCGAAGCCGCGGCCAAGTACAAGTGGGCCGGCCGGGCCATTACCGGCGGAGCTCTCTGCGACGTCTTCGACGTGGACGTGCCCCTCGAACGCTCGAACTTCGTACTGACTTTCAACATGCGCCAGGAGGTCGCCGGCTTCCATGGCCGTGTATTCGTCGACGAAGATAGCGGACTTGTGCGGCGCATCGTAATGCAAGGGGCCGGTCTGCCTAAAGACTTTGGCCTGCAGTCACCCACGTTTTCGCTCGAATACGGTATGGTGCACATCGCGGGGGAAGATCGCCTGCTGCCCTTGCGTTCTGTTCTCCAGGTCCGCCAAGGCAAGCAAGTGGTGCGGAACGAGACGACGTTTCGCGATTACCGCAAGTTTGACGCCTCTTCCGAGATCAAGTTTCAGTAAGGAGTTGAATTGGGCGGGTAAACGAGCGGTTCGCACAGGCATACCTGGGCCATATGCTGGGCGCCATCACCGGCTCGCTGATTTTCCATCTTTTACTATTCCTGCTGCGGGTGATTCTGCGCAAGGAGTGGATTGCTGAAGCTGGATTCGTAGCGCTGTTCGCCGGAGTGCAGGATTGCCGGCGTACCAACCGTGGCGGATACCGCCATGCAGATGTTGAGCCTACGGATTTCTGGTGCTGCTCTTTCTGCGATACGGTTTTCTGGCGGTGTACGCGTTTCGTACGCCGCCGGTAGCCGCTGTTTGGGACTTGCTGGACGGGTAGACCGCGGATCATACCCGTTCCGCCTGCTCCATCCGCAGCAGCTTGCGCTTTCGCGCCGCGCCCCAGCGATAACCGCCTTCCGCGCCATCGCCGCGGACCACGCGATGGCATGGGATCACCACCGCCACGGGATTTGCAGCGCAGGCGCGTGCCACTGCTCGCGCGGCGCGTGGCTGCCGTATGGCTTTGGCAATCTCACCGTAGGATTGCGTGCTGCCGTAGGGGATGGATTGCAAATACTCCCACACGCGCCGCTGAAAAGCGGTGGCTTGGATGTCGAGCGGCACATCCAGCTTCTGCAATCGGCCGCCGAGGTGCGCGCGCAGCTGCGCTGCCCAGGGGCGCAGAAACTCGGGATCGCGCTGGAGATCGGCGGCGGGAAATTCCGCGCGCGCGGACTGTTCCAGCTTCTGCGCGGAATTGCCAAACTGAATGGCGCAGACACCCTTGCTCGTCGCTCCCACCAGCAGCCAGCCGGCGGGCGTATCCAGAATGTCGTAGCGAATATGCAGGCCGGCTCCGCCGCGCCGGTATGCAGAAGGTGTCATGCCGAGCTGCGACGCCGCGCGCTCGTAGAGCCGGCTGCTGGACCCGTAACCAGCATCGTAGAGAGCGGTGGTTACCGAGCGGCCTTGGCGCAGGCCGCCTTTAAAAGACTCCAGGCGGCAGAAATCGGCGTAGGCGCGCGGCGTAATACCGGTAGCCGCTTTGAAGGTGCGCTGCAAATGGAAGGGGCTGAGATGCAATTGACGGCTGAGTCCATCGAGCGTCACGGCTTCATCCAGATGCTGTTCGAGATAACGGCAGATGTTTTCCACCAGCTCCGAGCGGGCGTCGCGGGTGCGTTCACGCTCGGGTTTGCAGCGCAGGCAGGGGCGAAAACCGGCGCGCTCGGCGGCATCGCGGCCCTGGAAGAAGATCACGTTCTCGCGCCGCGGCCGGCGGGAGGGGCAGGACGGGCGGCAGTACACACCGGTGGTGATCACGGCGTAGAAGAAGACGCCGTCCATGTGCGAGTCGCGGTCTTCGAGCGCCTCCCAGAAATTCGCTTCCCAGTAGGCTTGTTCGTCTTGGGGGGCCATCGCCAAACTTCCATTCGTTATTGTCGCCATAATTCGATCTTACGCGCGGGGCGGCTTGGCGGCTATCCGATGCTTGCGGGTAAAGTTGGAAATTGGGTTCGGCAGACCGCGCCCTTACGGTCGCGGCTTGGTAACGCGGTCGCGGCTCGGTAACGGGTCACGGCTCGGTAACGCGGTCGGGCGCTCGGTTGTACCAGCGCAGGATGTGATACGTGGTCTCAAAGCCGTAGGGCAAAAACTTCACCAGTGCGGCCACGCTGCGGCGCATATCTGACAGTTGGCCGTTCGGTAGGCGCATGCGTGCCGTGGAGCGCAGGGTGAACATAGTGTAGCCGCCGATGCGCAGCCGCGAGAACCCGGGCGCCGCGATTTGCGCGAAGGGGTCCAAATCACTTTGCTGCACAAATGGATGTACCTGCCGTTGCTGGACCAGCGCGGACACACCTGCCGGCGGCACGCCGATAGCCGCCAGCACAGCGGGCGGCGCGGTGTTGGCATCATATTGACTCACACCACCGTAGACCGATACGCACTCGGCCAGGCCGGAGCGCAGCGACAGATGTTGCGGCGAGTCCTCGGGTGCCAACAACCAGGTACCGTAAAAGAGATCCGGTGTGATGCCCTTCACCGATAGAAGTTCCTCCACATCTTGGAAATTCGCATGCGGCGCAACATATGGCGGTTGGAGCGATGCGTAGAAGCCCGCAAACGCGCTATCGGTAAGCGGGGGCGGCGGACCGCGCCAATCCACGATGGCTGCCGCAATCTCTTGGGCTGCGGCCGGGGACACGCCCAGATTTGCGATCAGAGCGAACAATATGTCGGGTTGGGCGCCATTGAGGTTGAGCTTGGCGTCCTCGGGAACGACATCCACTACGGCTTGCCCTTCGGGAAAATCGAAAGCGAAGTAAGGCACCGGCGGCTTGAACCGCGGATTGTCGGGATGCCGGCGCGCCCAATCCATGTAAAGGATGGCCCGCCGCAATCCGCCCACCGCCAAATCTTCGCTGCGCAGCCCATCGACAGCGGTGGCGCTGCGCTCAGCTTCCCCACGCACGGTGCCGGCGAGCGAAAAAGCGATGGTCGCTAGAGCCGCGGAGAGCCACAGCACGGCTAGCAAAGCGCTGCCCCGATGCGGCGCGTGGCTATCTTTGGATGTCCGCATATATCATGTCGGGCCGGCGGTTCACCGGTATGGCGGTGGTGATGGTCAGGGGACGAAGCCGCGCGGGATTGTCTTCGAGCGGGGCCATCTCTATGCGCAGACCGATGGGCCAGCGGCGCTTGACCCAATCGGTGCGCCAATGATCGACTTCCGGCGGCTTGCCCGGTTCCAGATACGAAAAACGGCACCAAGCCAGCTTGTCGGCCAGCACGAAGGATTGGGGCGTGGCTTCGATCGGCGGAAACAGCGGCGTCATCTCGCCGGATTCGGGATTCCCAGTGACGCCCAGGCAGGATTGCCCGGCGCTAAGCGGCCCGTTATAGGGGATCTCGTTGACGATCAGGCGCACGCCGCGGCCTTGGTCGCCTTCGATGACCTGCAATTCCAGAATACGCGGAAGTCCGCGCCAGGCATCCTGCAGCGAATATGTGGAGATGAGGCGCATGGATTGCGGCTGGCCTTGAAAAAAAGGAAAGGGCGCCAGGGGGCTTTGCGAGGCTGGGGAGCAGAGGGCCTGCACCGGCATGAAACCGCCCAGCTCTTGCTCGAGCACGCGCTGCGCTCCGGCCACGCGGCGGTTTTCCATCAGGCGGGCATTGGTTTTGTGCATCGCGTCGAAGCCCATACGGATGGTCACCAGCATGCCGACGGAGAGCATGCTCAGCAGAGCGACGGCGATGATCACTTCCATCAGGGTGAGGCCGGATTGGGTGGTGGTGCGGGCAGATCGCCTGCCCCACAGCCGGGCTGAAGCCCCGCGCCGGCTAAAGCCCGCCCTCCAAAACCGGCGCGGCATCATTGCAGGAGATCCTCCTTGCGCAGCACATGCGCGCGATAGGCATACAGCACAAAAGAGCGGCGCTCGCTGCCTGCCATCCACCAAAGCTCCAGCGACATGCGGTCGAGCGACTGTTGGTAGGGTGCGGGATCGGGCGGCATCTCGAACCGGGACAGACGCGCGCTCCACCCGCCTTCGACGCCGCCCATCATGACCGGGTCGAATGCGCCTGCGACCGGTGTCTCGAGCGGGAATTGCGGGTCGAGCAGCAACTCGTCCATCTTGGAGCGCGCCAGTAGCGCGGCGCGGTCGCGCTCGGTCACGCGCGACGCATTGCGCATGGAGGCGGTGATCTCCCCCATCAAGCCGATCACGGCGATGCCCATGATCAACGTGGCCACCATGAGTTCGAGCAGAGTAAATCCGCGCGGCTTCATGGCTGCTCCGGCACCGGCTGCTCGATCTCGCTCACTCCCGTAATAGGATCGAGCCGCACGATGCGGCGGCCTCCCCGGCGATTGGCAATCTCGATCCCGATCCGGGGCGGCACGCCGCCGGGCTGAATCAGGAATTGGCGCGGCTCGTCGGTTGGCTCGGGGAGCGGCGGCCAGACGGCTTGCACGGTGATGCCCGGCGGCAGTTCCAGCTTCTTGAGAAAAGCGGCATCGGACGAGCGCATGGTGACGGAATTCTCCTTCACCGCGATGGAAAGCTCGACGGCCTGCTGGCGGCGCTCCGCGCGATTGGCGGCGATGTTCATGAAAGCGGCTACGGATCGGGCGCCCGTGGAAAGGCGCAGGTTCTCCAGGCCGGCCAGGGTGCTGGGGATGGCGATGGCTATCATCAGGGAGATGATAATCAGCACGACCATCAGCTCCATGAGGGTTACGCCGCGGGAGTGTCTGGCGTACGCTCTATTTCCAACTGGCGATGTCGGCATTCACGCCCTCGCCGCCGGGCTGTCCGTCGGCGCCATAACTGATGATGTCCGGCTCGTCGCCATGGTCGCCCGGGTACTTGTAGACGTAGGGATGGTTCCATGGATCGAGCGGAACATCCTTGCGCAAGTAGGGCCGCAGCGCATCCAGGCCCTGCTCCTGCGGCGGAAAAACGCCGTTGTCGGCGTGGTACTGCACCATAGCCGCCTCAAATCCATTGATATCCGCGCGCGCCTTGACGACCTTGGCTTTGTCGACCTGCTGGAATAACCGGGGTCCCACCAGCACGGCGAACAGCGCGATGATGATTACCACAACCATCATCTCGATCAACGTAACGCCCGCTTGCGCCCGTGTTCTGCGATTGTGTATCTTCATATAGTCACGTCGTTGATGCTGGTGATGGCCACCAGAATACTCAGGATAAACCCGCCGACGATCACGCCCATCACCAGGATGACGATAGGCTCGAAGATGGCGGTGAAGCGCTTGATCGCCTCGCGCGTATCCTCTTCGTAGATGTCCGCCATGCGGGTGAACATCGAATCCAGTCTGCCGGTTTCTTCGCCCACCGTCAACAGGTGGCCGACCAGGGGCGGAAACACTCCCACCTTCGTGATGGGAGCGGCGATGCCTTCGCCGCGTTTGACCCCCTGCGAAACGGCCTCCAGACCGCGGGCGATGAAGCGGTTATTCAGGATCGCGCCGGAGATACTGATGCACTGCACCAGCGGCACGGTGTTGCCGATCAGCGTAGCCATGGCGCGGGCGAACCGCGACGTCTCCGCCTTGCGCAAGGCGTCGCCCAACAGTGGGAGCTTCAGGCGCCAGGCGTCCCAACGCAATCGCCCCTTTACCGTGCCGATGTAGAGGCGCAGAGAGATCGTGATACTCGCGATCACTAGCGCGGCCAGCCACCACCAGGTCTTCACGAAGTTACTCGCCGCCAGCATGATTTGGGTAGGCAGCGGCATCTGCATGTGCGAATCCTCGAACAGCGCGGCGAAGCGGGGAACTACGAAGGTCAGCAAGATGACCACCGATGCCAAGCCAACGAGGCACAGCAGCGAGGGATAGATCATGGCCGATACGATGTAATTGCGCAGCTCATTGCGCGATCGTTCAAACTCCGCAAGGCGCTCGAACACGACGGCAAGGGCTCCGGAAGCCTCACCGGCGCGCACCATGTTGACGTAGAGTTCGGAGAAATATTCGCCGTGCGTAGCCAGGCTGTCGGCCAGCGGCTTGCCTCCCTTGAGCACGCGCAGCACATCGAGGACGATGGTGCGGAATACCGGGCGCGCGGTCAGTTCGGCGGTGATGGCCAGGGCGCGATCCAAGGGTACGCCGGCGTTTAACAGGGTGGACAGTTCCTGGGTAAAGAACAGAACGTCCTTGCGGCGGCCGCTGGCGAAGGCCGGCAGTTTCAATTCGCGGGATTTCTTGGGCTCGACACCGACGTAGACCGGCGTCAGCCCCTGTTTGCGCAGTTCGCGCGCGACGAATCTGTCGGTTTCACCGGTGAGGCGGCCGGTGCGGACTTTGCCATCGGTGGCGACGGCGCGAAAAAAAAATGTTGTCATAGGCCTCGCCCCACAGGCATCAGAACTCCTGCGTCACCCGCATCACTTCCGCGACGGTGGTCAAGCCCATCTTGATTTTGCGCCAACCGTCCTCGCGCAGGTTGCGCATCCCGTACCGGCGGGCTGCCTGGGTGAGCGCGGCGGCATCTTCATTCTTCATGATGCGCGCGCGCAGTTCGTCGTTGAGCTCCATCATCTCGAAGATGCCCATGCGGCCGGTGTATCCGGAGCCGGCGCAATTCTCGCAGCCCGCGCCGCGCCAGGTTTCCAGGCGCTCGCCATCAGGTGAAATAGCGTTGCCCGACGGAGTCTTGCAATCCTGGCAGAGCAGGCGTACCAGGCGCTGCGCCAGCACCGCGACCAGCGACGACGTCACCAGGTAATTCTCGACTCCCATGTCGGTCAGGCGGGTGATGGCGCTGGGCGCATCGTTGGTGTGCAGCGTTGAAAAAACCAGGTGGCCGGTAAGCGCAGCCCGTATGGCGATATCAGCCGTTTCGCGATCGCGGATTTCGCCCACCATGATGACGTCCGGATCCTGGCGCACGATGTGCCGCAGACCCGCGGCGAAGGTCAACCCGATCTGCGGATTCACATGGATCTGGTTGATGCCATCCATCTGGTATTCGACCGGGTCTTCGATGGTGATGATCTTCTTGTCGGGGATGTTGATGCGCTTGAGCGCCGAATACAAGGTGGTGGACTTGCCGCTGCCGGTCGGTCCGGTGACCAGGAAGATGCCGTGGGGCAGGGAAGTGAAATGCTCCATGCGGCTGAGCATGAAATCGTCGAAGCCCAGGCGCCGCAGATCGTAGAAATCGCCGGCGGAGCGGTCAAGCAGGCGCATGACCACGCTTTCGCCGTAGAGGGTGGGCAGCGTGGAGACGCGCAAATCGACTTCGCGGCCGAGAATTTTGATCTTGATGCGGCCATCCTGCGGCAGGCGGCGCTCCGCGATGTTCAGTTTGGCCATCAGCTTCAGGCGCGAAATGATGGCGCTTTTGAGCTCGCGCGGCGGTGCTTCCTCGTTGAAGAGCACCCCGTCCACGCGGAAGCGCACGCGAAACTCCTTCTCAAAAGGCTCGATATGAATGTCACTGGCGCGGTGCTCGATGGCCTGCCCGATCATGGCGTTCACCAGCCGGATCACGGGCGCTTCGCTGGCCATGTCGCGCAGGTGTTCGAGGTCTTCGTTGGCCTGCGCCGCGCCCACTTCGGCGTCGAACGATTGCTTGGCCGATTCGCCGTAATGTTTATCGATGGCGTCCAGGACGTCCTGTTCCGGAGCTAGCGCGGTCGCGATCTTCAGGCCCGTGAAGGATGCGACCGCCGCGATGGTATCGAAATCCAGGGGATCGGCCATGGCCAGCGTGAGCGTGGAATCCTGTACAGCCAGTGGGACGAAGCGGCACTGGCGCATGAAGCGCGCCGACAGCCCTTCGAGTTCGGGTGCGGCGGGTGGGGGAGAATCTAGCGTGACCAGGGGCAGCGCGAGCTGTTCGGAAAGCGCCGCCAGCACATCGCGCAGCGCGATGAATCCCATGTCGACCAGGATTTTGCCCACCTTGTCGCCGCGCTCTTTTTGCAATTCCAGGGCGCGTTCGAGATCCTCGGGCTGGATCAGACGGCGGGCGATCAGCATCTCGCCCAAGCGGAGGGTGCCGGGTGCGGGGGGCTGGGTGCTGGGAGCGTCGGGACTAGGGGCTGGTGTGGTCAAATTAGAACTCCACCGTGCGGATAGCGCTGTCGCGGGTGGCGTTGGACAGCAGTTTTTGGCGCTCCGCCTGCATTACGATTTGCAAGGGCAAGCCGCTGTAGTCCTCCCACGAGTAGTGGATCAACGTAACCGCCAGCACCACTTGTTCATGGGGCGGCAGGTTCTCGAGCGAGGCGGCGGAGGCGATCATCATTTCGCGCATCTTCTGCTTCAGCAGCGGCAGGCGCTGGACTTTGCGTTCGTGTATGCGGGCGATTTCGATTTTTCCGGGCACGGGATGAAACGGGCTGAGGTTGGGAGTCAGGGCGAGGTTCAGTTCGGTGCTGAAAACCGCGCCGTAGCCTTCCAGATAGACACCGCGGGTGAAGCCGAGAATATCGAAGGCATCGGCGGGATTGGCCAGGCCGACGTCGACAATCTTTTCGACGCCGGCGAGCGCGGCGCGCGTGACCCGCGTGTGCGCGGCCGGCGGAGCTTCCTGGCCGGCGAACAAGAATGCCAGCAGGATGACCAGCGGATTCATCGGGCTGCCCCGTGGCTGTCGCCCGCATCGATGCTGGCCAGAATCAAGGTATTCAAATGTTTCTTTTCGACGTCCAGGTATTCTTGCACGCGCACCATCATGGCCTGCGTTTCGACCGTATGCCGCCTCTCCGCGGCGGCCAATAACGCCTGCGTCTCGCGCGCCTGGCGCGCCTCGCTGGCGGCCACCGCGCGGGTAACGGCATCGTGCAACTGCCTGGAGAACTCCGCCTGCAGCGCTGCGGTTTGGGCCGCGCCGGCTGACGGCCCGGTTACGATGGGCTGCGGAACCGGCCGCGCGAGCGAGAAAACCACCAGCGCAGCCGAAAGCATGGCGGCAGAGACGAAACCCAGCCGTGCAGCGGATCCCCAAAGCGCCTCCCATCCGCGGCGGAATGCGGATGGTTGAAAGACCGGATCGGACACAAAACCGATGCGCTGCGGGATCTCTTCGTCCGGCAACGCCAGCAGGGCAGCTTCGGTACCGCGCAGCCGGTCCAGTTCTTCGCGGCAATGGCCGCAGGTCTTGACGTGCACTTCGGTCAGCCGGCGCTCGTTTTCCGCGAGCTCCTTAAAATAGTAATCCCTCAGATCAAATGGCGAGCAACTCATGTTACACCTCTTGCTTTTACGGGTGCTTTTGCGGGAGCCAGCTCGGCCTTCAACAGGTCGAGCGCCGTATATAAGCGCGATTTCACGGTGGAAACGGGGGCGGCCACGATCTCGGCAATCTCTTCGAATTTGAAACCCTGGTAGATCTTGAGGATGACGGTCTCGCGCTGGTCGGCGGTAAGCTTGCGCAGCGCGCTTGAAACCGCCAGGGTCAATTCCACAGGGAACACCGCATTGCCGCCGACGGTAGCTGCGCCTTCCATGGTTTCAGGCTGGAGTTCCTCGGTTTCGCCTTCGGGCCGCCGCTTGCGGAAAAGCGAATAGGCCTCATTATGCGCGATGCGGTAGAGCCACGGGGCGAACCGCGCCGGGTCATCCAGTTTGCGGAGATTCTGGTACGCTTTCAAAAAAACGTCCTGACTCAGATCCAGAGCGTCTTCGCGGTTTGCGACTATGCGCAGCAGGTAATTGTAGACGCGCCTCTCCCATCGGGAAATGAGCAGGTTATAAGCCTCAACATCTCCCCGGCGCGCCTTACGAATCAGGTCGGCGTCCTCGACCGCCCGAAAGATCAAAGCTCCGGCTCCATGTGGAATGACGCCCGCCAGGCGGAAAAAGTCTGACAGGAAGTTCAGTTACCAGTGTAGCCGGAGAGCGGGACGTTAGTCCGCGTGAAGCCCAAGCCGTGCCGCCTTCCCGTATCGGCAGCAGTGGTTGGCAGTAAGGCGGCCAACGTTTTCGCCGTCAGCGACAAACGTGGGACCGATGCCGACGCGGCGTATCATTATTTCATGCGGGCGGACGGCGGGTTTCACCATCCATAGCGCGCAACTCGGCCCGCGCTGAAATCGGGCTGGAAGAACCTCATGCGATCCTGCGACGCGGGAGGACTCCGTCGAGTTCGAGCCTGCGGACGGTATGCGCAAGGACAATCCCGATCACGGCGCAGATGCGCGTGTTGGGCCGGCTACTCGTCTGCTCAGCTACGACTTACGTTGAGATTCCAGTAATTTGCAGTCACTCTTCCAAGAGACGCGCTGGCCCTCGCTGGTGCGGATTCGACTACTCGTTAAATTCATAGGTTCTCGGCGGCGGGCCTGAGGGCCTGCCTACTAACCCCGAAAGTAGAGATAGCCGCCCAGAATGCAAAGCAACACTACCCCGGAGGCAGCAACTTCCCGCCAGCTCCAGCCGGCGCGGGTCTTTCGGCGATCCGCCTCGGTGGCCGTGCCGAAGGTCAGGCTTTGTATCTTTCGGTCGTCAGGCGCGGCTGTCATGTAACTTACCGTTATCATCACTATTGCCGACACGATGGTAATTAAAACGCTGAAATACTGGAAGTAGATGTTGTTGACGACCCACAGAAACGACCCCGGCGTGTAGCCATGGAAGCCGCCGACTCCCAGAGTCACTGGAGTGTCGACCATCATGCGGAAAATGCCGAGCGCGAAGCCTACGATCATGGCCCAGAGTGCGCCTTGGCCGTTCATCCGTTTGACAAACACTCCCAGATAAAACACAATAAAGATCGGCGGGGCCAGATAGCCTTGAACTGACTGCAGATAGTTATAAAGGCCTGACGCGCCCTTGATGACAGGAATCCAGACTAACGCGATCAGCACCATGGCAGCAGTGGCGTAGCGTCCCGTGCGTACGAGCTGATGCTGCGAAGCTTGCGGCTTCCATTTCTGATAAAGATCCACGGTGAAGAGAGTCGAGCAGGCGTTGAACACACCGGCCAGCGATCCCATCAGGGCGGAAAGTAACCCCGCCACGACGATGCCGCGTATGCCCGCCGGCAACAGATACTGCACCATCATGGGAAAGGCCGCATTTGACATAGCCGGAATGGACTTACCGTCCGGACCGATCATGGACGTCAGTTCGGCGACCTTGCCGCTCTTCGCCAGGGCGTAACAGATGAGTCCGGGGATGATAAAGAGATATACGGGGAACAGTTTCAGAAACGCCGCGAATATGCTACCGCGGCGGGCGACTGTCTCGTTCGGGGCGCCCAATGCGCGCTGCACAATATATTGGTCCGTGCACCAATACCACAGCCCAATGATCGGCGCGCAGAATAACATGCCCAGCCAAGGGAAGTAGTCATTGAAGTACCAGGCTTCCTTAACTACGTGGCCGGCGGTATCAGTCTGCAGTACGGGGGCCCAGGTGCCCTGCACTCCAGCGGGGATCAGCGGTTTCCAGAGGTTGAACATATCGGAGCCGCAAATATGCCGCAACTCGCTCCAGCCGCCCAGCCGCACCAGGCCGTAGGCGGTCAACAGGAACGAACCGAGAATGAGGACGGTGACCTGTACGGCGTCGTTGTAAGCCACGGCGCGCATGCCGCCCAACGTGGTGTAAAGTCCGGTGAGCAGGATCACCAGCACGGAGCCGATCCAAAAGCTGTCAATGGTGGTGCCACCGATGGCGAGACTCATCTGGGGAAACAGTGACCCAAAGACTACGCCGCCGGCGAAGATGCCGACCGCAATCTTAGAAATGATGAAGGTGATGATGGAAACGATGGAAAGCACGTAGCGCGATTTTTCGTTGAAGCGGCGCTCCAGAAACTCCGGCATGGTGAACACCATCGAGCGCATATAAAAGGGGACGAAGACCCAGCCCAGCACCAGCAGGCACCAGGCGTGCAGTTCGTAGTGCGCCATGGCGACGCCGCTGGTAGCGCCGGAGCCGGCCAGCCCCACGATGTGTTCCGAGCCGATATTGGAAGCAAAGATGGACGCGCCGATGACCCACCAGCCCAGGTTGCGGCCGGCCAGGAAGTAATCGGTGGCGGAGTCCTTTCCGCGGCGGACCACCCACCAGGCCACGCATAGCAGGATGCCAAAGTAGAGTGCGATGGTGAGCCAGTCGAGCGAGGTGATACGCGACTGGCGGGCTGCGGCGAGCAGAAACAAGGCGGGCATGGCCATCGTCTGGAGGTTCCTCTCTGTATTGATTGAGTTTCCGGCTATGTGAATCCGGGTCGGCGAACCGGAAGCCCGATTATACTGCTAATCGGCGGCAGTGAAATCAACTGATTCCGATCGCGCGTCTCCGAATTCCACGCACAATTTGTGGACTCCTTTGGTCGAACCGGGGATCATGCGCGCATTGGCCTGCCGGCCGCCCCTCGCGGAAGGGTCGTCCACAAAAATGGTGGATTGGCGGCGGCCATCTACTAAGATCCTCACGTTGTTCACGTCTGCGTTCCGGGCGAGACCGGTCACCCAAACCGAGAAGAAACCATGTTGCAGAGAGACGCGAAACGGCTCCCAACTCATGCTGTCGTGAACACCTTCTATGCTTAGCAAGTCTGCAACGACCGGGATATCTACCGCGATGTCGCATGGATTGCTTTCGCCTTGGAACGTGCGAATGGTTACCGGATGCCAGCCGGGAGAAAGCCCCGGGGGCAGTTTGAAGTTCACATGCCACGCGCCTTCAGATATGCCGACAAAGACAGGCACGGCATCATAGCCGCCGGCTTGGGCCCACACGGCGTCCTTTGTCAGCTGCAAGCCATTGGCAAGCAGGCGGCAGGTGACGTAGTCATCGGATGCCAAAGAGTGAAAATTGATTCCATGGTTACCCGAGTGACAAGCGGTCAGCAGGTGCAGTTTGGCGGGCGGTTGGACAGTTACTAAAGATGGAGTAAAGTTGCGGTAGCAACTTACCGCCGCGCCATACTCATGCACATTGTTGAGCTCGACGCGCACGAATCCCGCAGCCCGGCAAAATGCCAGCAGGCACGCAAGGGTGGGGGCCGTCCAGTTATCGAACTGTCCCCCGAATTCCTCGTTCTCATAGAATTCCATGAGCGTATGTTCTTCCACGCCCAATCCCGGCCGGTGGCGGTCGCGCAAGACGAATGACTCAACGGCTACCAGGTCTTTGGCAACCGCACAGACCCGCTCCAAGCCCAGCAGAGGGTGTTTGAGATGATAGAGCACACCCATGAAGAGCACAATGTCGAAATGGCCAATAATGCGCGGATCGAGGTCATAGACGCTTAACTGGCGGTAATCCACGCGCGAGCCGAGCAGTTGTTGTATCTCGAGGAAGCGCGGATTCGGCCAGCGGTCGATGGCGACCACTTCGGCGCCGCGCTGCTCCATCTCCATGGCGAACCAGCCGTCCCACGTACCTACGTCGAGTACACGTTTTCCGTTCAGGTTATCCGGAATCTGAAACTGAGCCAGGCGGGCTTTCTGCGAGTCCAGGCTGGATACACCTTCAATTACGCGACCGTCGGGGAGTTCGAAGCTATGCCACCATTTGGTCTCTTGCAGTTTCTCATGCCACTCGCCTACATAAGCGAAGGCACCCGAAAGGCCGTGAGGGTCCATCATGGTTTTACAATAACGCCGCGTCGGATTACTTGGCGCGTTCCAGCCGGCCGCCTTCGCGCCGGTCGGCGCGCAGCAGCAGCAGCGAAAACACCAGTCCACAGAAGCCCAGTGCGGCGAACATCACCTGGCTCGCCGTATAACCGTGCGTGGCGTCGCGGAGCGCGCCGTTGGCGAGCGGATAGGTGGCCAGGCCCAGGTTTTGGATGGCGGTCATCAGTCCGAAGGCCGTGCCGACGGCGCGCGGATCCACGATCAGGGGCACCGACGGCCAGATGCATGCGGGGACCAGCACGAAGGCGGCCCCCAGGACAATCATGGAGAGAACCGGCGAAATGTGCGTTATTCCCAGCAGCAGATGCGCGGGAACGATCAGGACAGACCCCAGCACCATGAGGCTGGCACGGCGGCCCACGCGATCGACGAAGTTGCCCGCGAAGGGTGCCAGCACCATGGACGCCGCGATGATGATCGAGGTGACTCCCTGCGCGGTGGTGAACATGTGAGTCAGGTTATAAAATACGCCGGCGAAAAAGCCCAGGCCTTCGGCGGATGCCATAGGCATGCCCCACTTATCGTGAAAGAAGTCAGTGGCGAGTGCGGTGAAGGGGAAGATGGCGGAGTAAAAAGTCACGCAGATACCTACGGCATACCAATAAGAGGGACGAAATTTGCCCACGTCGCTCCAGGTGATCTTATCGCCGGAGCCGGCTTCGGGCAGTTTCAAAATAGGTTCGGCGTGGCGATCCATCAAGGTGTAAATCCAGTTGCAGAGCAGGCTGAAGAGGCACAAGGCGGCGGCGATCCACAACGCACCGCGCCAACCGAATCGGGTGGCTAGCAGCTCTTCCGTATTGAACGAGAATAGCGTACCCAAGCGGGCAATGGTGAGGGTGAGGCCGAAAGCCAAGGCCAGTTCTTTGCCGGTGAACCAGCGCGCGGTGATGGCGCTCTGCGCGACGATCATGGATTCTGAGCCCATGCCGAACAGAACGCGGCCGGCGTACAGTACCGGCAGGCTGGGCGCAGCGGCGACCATGGCGGCGCCGACCACCACAAAGGTGGAAAAGATCAGGCTGGCGCGGCGGACTCCGACCCGGTCGATGAGGAATCCGCCCGCCATAACTGCGACAACCGCGGCCACGCTGTACATGGTGTACATGGTGCCGATGGCGGCGCGATCGGTCTGAAACACCTGGATGAGTGTGGTTTCGATGGCCCCGACGCTGTCGTAGGCGAAGTAACTGCCGAAAGCCATGAGGGCCGCGAAGGCCAGGATGATGAACCGGTAAGGTCTGGCGGCGGGATGAAAGAAGCCGTGTTCCGGAGGAGACATAGGATCTGGGAGTATAGCACTGCGCGGCCGTGGGCGGGTCTTTAACCCCACATTTCTGTTTTGAACAGTTTACT
The DNA here is from genome assembly GCA_963756605.1 of Bryobacterales bacterium. Taxonomy (GTDB): domain Bacteria; phylum Acidobacteriota; class Terriglobia; order Bryobacterales; family Bryobacteraceae; genus Bog-159. Next base: position 128,542 of record CAVWOT010000020.1, read on the forward strand.
GACAACCTCTAGATGGACGAACGTCGGGCTCTCACTGATCTCGTCTCCCCGCACTGAACTGCCATGGCGCAGGAAGAGCCCGCAGCTTCCCATGCCGGGCCTGTTGTGCAACGAGTCTTGCAAGCCGCTTCCAGTTGATCGATAGGAGAAACCAAGCACCAATACTTATTGAAAAGTTGCGCGCTGGTGCCGCACCTTGCGTCATTCCATCTGCCGCGGCCGTATCGAAGAGCTTGACCGCTGCATGTTCTCACACGCAGATCGTTTATGCCTATCGGGTAAGTTTTCCTTCGGAACTAGACGGCGACGATTTTCTGGCCATCAATTCTCCTTGATTGGAGCTTACTTGCCGTAGAGGCGGCGAAGCTCAGCTTTGGCGTCGTGCAACAAGCGCTTCCGTCGCTCCGGAAGTGCCTTGCCGGCACGGTTAATATAGAAGCTCAGCATCGACATCGCCGACTGAAAGGGCGACGCCTTGCGGCGATTACTTTGCTCGGCCGAGCGCTTGAGCGATCGCGCGATGCGGGCCGGACTATCCATCGCAAAAACGCCTTGTTCCAAATCGAGCGCGTTACTGCGTGTGGTCACGTCCTGTGACCACCGCTTGGGCACAGACTCACTTTTCTTGTCAGTCGAGCGCGGCATGGCACCTCGTTATTGCCCAGTCTGTTTCACGTTGGCTAAAGCCTCTTCCGCCAGCTTGAGATGTTCCTACAGCATGGGCAGCGTGCTCTGCAAAGTTTTTCATGTCGGGGTCGCTGCCATGATTGGCCTCGTACTCAAATGCAGCGATGGCCGTACGATGGTCGGTCACCTCTATGTAGGCACGATCGAATGCCGTTCCACTCAAACTGGAAAGGTGTGTTTTGATAGCCTCATCCTTTACATCCAGCGCGGTGGGCAGATTGGGTCCATTGCCGGCAGCGATCGATCTGAGTTGCTCTTTGGCTTTAGTATGGTCGTCCACCATTCGCTGACCGAACTGCTTTACTTTTTCGTTGGCGGCCCGTTCGGCGGCCAGCCGGCCGAGTTCCACTTCGGCCATCCCAGTCTGCGCAGCCCTCATCGCGAAGGTATGTTCAGTTGGCTGTTCGACCAAGTTGGCGTTTTGGGCCGCGGCACTGCACACTAGTAATCCGGAAATGGCCATTGCGGTAGTGATTGCGTGGTGTTTCATATGACCTCAATCGCAGCACGCCGAATTCCTTCGGGTGAAATAGCTTCGTCGCCGCCGGTTATGAAAGATCTCTCGTACCATTCATTACAGTTGTCACTCGCAGGTGGCAGATCTGGTTCGCAAAATGCAGCGGCATCTTATCGAGTGAGGGATCAAACATGCCGGCGACAGTTTGGAAAGGGTTTATAAGCTTTGGCCTGGTTTCGTTCCCGGTGCGACTTTTTTCGGCTGCGCGTGCGGAGCCCGTCCATTTTCACATGTTGCATGGGACGGACCTGTCGCGGGTGAAGGAGGTCTGGTACTGCGCGCAGGAGGACAAACCCATCGATCGGGCGGAAATCGTGAAAGGATACGAAATAAAGAAGGACGAGTATGTTGTCTTAACAGACGAAGAACTGAAGAAAGTCGCACCGCGTACCGCGACAACTATGAACATCGTTCAATTCGTGCCAAGCAACGAGGTGGAACCAATTTATTTTGAGAGCTCTTATTATGTGGCGCCTGAAGAGAAGACAGCGAAACCTTACGTGCTGTTTGCCGCGGCGCTGCGCGAAACCGGGCATAACGCAATCGCTAAAGTAGCCATGCATAACCGGGAGCACATCGTTTTAATTCGTCCCGCGGAGAGCGGCCTGTTGCTGCATACTTTGTATTATCCGCACGAATTGCACGGCGCTAACAAGAGTGAAGCACCCGCGGCGAAGTACAACGCGGACGAGTTGGATCTCGCCAAACGCCTGGTGGCACAATTGACCGCGCCGTTCCGGCCCAACCAGTTTGAGGACGCCTATCGTCAGAGTGTGGAACGTTTGATCGAGCAGAAGCGCAAGGGGCAGAAAGTCACAACGGTGAAGCAGCCGGGCAGAGCGCCGGTGATTGATTTAATGGAAGCTCTCAAACGAAGCCTGAAGGCCCGACCGGGCGCAGTGGGCAAGAGCGTGCCCAAGCGACGTGGATCGGGAAAAACGGGCGGGCGGCGGCGGGCAGCCTGAGAGCCGCAGACTGCGAGCTCTTGCGAGCCTACCCACGGGTTGCCGCGAACCATCGGTCACGGCGGACTGGTTTTGCCTCGCCGGGCCCTCTCGCCTGCGTTCTCCGGCGTCGATGCAAAACAGGCCCGGACCAAATGAGTCCGGGCCTGGTACCGCGCACTCCGCGGAGGAATATCAACGTCGGATCTGGAATGTGAGGGTTGTGGTATGCGTGACGCCTCCGCCGGTGCCCGTGATGGTGATGGCGTAGGTGCCGGTAGGAGCAGTTTGGGACACCGTCAGGTTAAAGTCAGTCGAGCCGGAACCCGGAGCCGAGATGGACGCCGGGGTGAAACTGTAGGTCACACCGGATGGCACGCCGGTAGCGCTGAACGTAATCGCCGAGTCAAAGCCACCGGATACTTTCGTGGTGACGACAGCATAGCCGCTTTGCCCCTGATCCAGGTATCCCGAGGTGGGTGAGACGGAGATGGTGAAGTTACCCGTCGACGGTGCAGTCACGGTGAGCGATACGGTGGCCGTGTGCGTGGTCCCACCGCCCGAGCCCGTTACTGTGATCGTGTAGGTGCCGGTCGCGGTGGTGGAGGCCAGTGCCATGGTCATCGTGGAGGTGCCGGAGCCCGGTGCCGCGATGGGTGTGGGGTTGAAGCTGACGGTGACACCGGTCGGCTGGCCGGTCGCGCTCAATGCAATCGCAGAGTTGAAGCCGCTGGATACCGTGGTCGTGATGGTAGAGGTGCCGCTGTTGCCCTGTACCACGGAAACTGAGGTGGGCGAGGCGGAGATGGTGAAGTTAGGAGTCGGCTGCGCAGTTACGGTCAGTGAGACCGTGGTGGTCTCGGTGGTGCTGCCGGAGGTGCCCGTCACCGTAATGGGATATGTGCCGGTGACTGTGGATGCGGCCACGGTAATGGTCATGGTTGACGTGCCGGCTCCGGTAATCGAGGTCGGGCTGAAGCCGATAGTCACACCGGAGGGCTGGCCACTGGCGGTAAGAGAAACTGGCGAATCAAAGCCGCCCGTCACTGAACTGGTAATGGTCGATTCTCCCGAACTTCCCTGCACAATGGAAACCGAATTCGGTGAAGCGGACAGGCTGAAGCCCGGCGCAGCGGTTCCGGCCAGGGCAGTAATCAGGCCCGATCCGTTCGGACTGCCCCAGCCGGTAGCTAAATCGTAACCGGTGGTTGCCGAGAAGCCGTTGCTGCCGCTGGTGATGTCGTGGAAGTCGGCGGTATAGCTGGAGCCTGCTCCGATGGAGTAGAGAGTCGGATTGATGAAACCGACCGTCTTACCGTTGTTAGTGACTGCCTGTTCGTTGACCAGAGCCAAGTAACCGGCCCACATGGGTGCGGCAAAACTGGTTCCGCCATATTCGTTGGCGGTGCAGGTGGTCTGATCGGCGCAGACGTAAAAAGTGAAGTTCGCGTTGGCCGAGACATCCGGTCCGTTGCGATAGGTTTTGGAGCAACTGGAGCAGCCGCTGGCCGCGGAGGTCTGCCAGGAGGGAATCGCATACTTGTCAGGCGAAATGCCGCCGCCGCCGTCGACCCAGGCGGTTTCCGAACTCCATGGTCCGGCTGCGCTGCTAGTGTTTAGGTCGGTGCCGCCAACTGTCGTGAGATACACGTCATCGGCAGGAAAGATTTCGGAAGACGACTTCCAGGCGCCGCTGTCGCCGGCCGCTTGAAACAAGTTCTGACCCTGCGTCGCGAACTCCTCGAAGTACGGGTTGTCTGTGTTCGGGTCCGCCGGGGACCAGGTCCACGAAGAGCTCAATTGCGCGTTCAGGGGGTTGTGCGTAGCCATGGCGTTGAAAATCGCGGAGTCAGTGGATCCCACATACATCACCAGGCTGGACAGGCCGGGGGCCATGCCGATCGCCTGCGTCATATCCAGGGTCTGCTCGGTGTCGTCGCAGTCGCTAGATTCCAGGCAGCTCGTGCTGGTCCCGTCCGTGGACAGCAGGGTGATCGGAACGTTGTTGGTTTGCCCGACGTTCTTAAAGTAGGTGTTCAGGTCGGCCAGATCGGTACCGTAATATTCCAGCAAACCGAGCGACTGGCCGGTGCCGGTGAGTCCGCCACCGTAATAGGCCGCGCGCATGTCGCTGCCGAGAAATGATGCAGACGGGCCGGAGCCGGTGGTGGCGTAGGTTTTCGTGCCCGCTTTCTTGCGCGCGAGTGCCGGCCGCGGAATGGAGTAGTTGTCGAGGCCCGCGATGTGCCACAGGGTGACTGACAGGTCCGGGGTGGGCTCGCGGTCCGCCGCGTAGAAGGTGCGGTTCTCGGTGGGGTGCTGGTAGACGCTCATGGTCACATGGAACGCCTCCTCGACATTCTCCGCCAGCCCGGTAATATCCACGTTCATGCGATTGCGCGAAGTCCCCACCACGGTAAAGCCGTGCGTCTGCGCGAAGCTCACCACTGCGTCATAATCCTCCTGGCTGGG
>CAVWOT010000021.1:0-391409 GCA_963756605.1 Bryobacterales bacterium
AAAGACTTGCCGAGCAAGCCTAAAGACTTCAAGCCTAAAGACTTCAAGCCTAAAGACTTCAAGCCTAAAGACTTCAAGCCTAAAGACTTCAAGCCTAAAGACTTTGGGCCAGCGTGGGTCCAATTCGACGGCACGGGCCTTTTGCGTCAAAGTGGCTTGTGGGTCACAAGCACTGGGCTAGCTGAGTCGTGGATTGAACTGGGAACAGAGAGCGAAAGTCGTCTCCAGGTGCTCGATGAAGATGCGCACTTTCGCGGAGATCCGGCGGCTTGCGGGCCGAACCGCCACGATTGGCACGGTTCGCTCAAAGGAAGTCAACATGCGAAGAACAGTGCCTTCCCGTAGTTCTGCGGCGAACAGCCACGCTGGCGCTTGTGCAATCCCGAGATGTTCAAGGATACCCATCCTCATCTGTTCGATATCGCTGGTTCTAAAGGCACCTGTGGGAATAATGCGCTTCGCGTTTTGTCCGGACCCGATAATCCACGGCTGGGCGGACCCACGCTCTATAAAAACAACCGCTGGAAAACGCCGGAGATCTTCCGGTGATTCCGGCATGCCGTATCGCATGACGAACTGAGGAGTGGCGACCAGAATGATCATCGTCTGGGCGAATTTTCGAGCGACCAGGTTGGAGTCCGGAAGATCACCCGAATGGATAGCCAGATCGAAGCCTTCTTCGATGATCGTTGTCGGACTTTCGGACGCGGCCATCTCCACTGCCATGTCGGGGTATGTAGCAAAAAATGCAGGCAGCTTTGACACAATATGGAGGCGCGCAAACGTGGGAGGAACGGTCAGCCGAATGAGCCCTTTTGGCGCGGCTTGGCCCCGGCCGATTCGTGACGTCGCGTTTTCAAGGTCGTCAAGAATGCGTAGGGCTGACTCGTAAAAGTCCCGGCCTGCCTCAGTCAATGACGCCGAACGAGAGGTACGGTGAATCAGTTCAGTCCCGAGCTCATCTTCAAGGGCTGAGATCTGTTTGCTGACGGCAGGCTGACCAATTCCACGTTCCTTTGCGACAGCCGAGAAGCTCCCTTTTTCAGCTACGCGGACGAAAATCTGCATTGCATCGAGCTTGTTCACGACACGCCCCCGTTCCTCTACCAATCCATTCTATACGTCGTGATGCGCCTCCGTCGGTTCGGGTGCCGTTCTTTGACCCGAACGACGGGCATTCTTTTTGGGAATAGCTGGTATTCCCCAAAGTGCCGAACCTGCTTGCATAAATGCCACGTCAAAGAAGCGGCCTGAGAAAATCAGACCAAGAAGCAAAGGAGATCCGATGTCTAAGTTAAACGAGAAAGTGGCCCTCGTCACCGGCGGTTCACGCGGCATTGGCGCAGCGATCGCGAAACGTTTGGCCGCGGATGGAGCGAGCGGGGCCATCACCTACGCGAAGGACGCCAACGCAGCTTCCGCCGTTGTCAAAGCAATTGAGCGCGATGGCGGAAAGGCCGTGGCGATCCAGGCGGACGCCGCCGACTTCCAAGCTGTCAAGAGCGCGGTCGAAAAGACCGTCGCTACCTTCGGAGGACTTGATGTGCTTGTGAACAATGCCGGCACAGCCATTCCGAAAACGTTCGAGGAGACCACGCTGGAGGAGATGGATCGCGTGATTGACATCAATGTCCGCGGCATACTGGCCACGACGCAGGCGGCGCTGAAACACATGAAGAGGGGTGGTCGCATCATCATGATCGGCTCGGCCGTCGGCGAGCGTGTCCTGGTTCCGGGATTGGTAGCCTACTCGGCCACGAAGGGAGCCGTAAAGATCTTTACTCAGGCGTTGTCCAGAGAACTCGGGAGCCGCGGTATCACGGTCAACAACGTGCAGCTGGGTCCGATCGATACGGATTTGAATCCCGCCACGGGCGACTGGGCGGTGCCTCAGAAGGCTGCCACAGCGCTCGACCGCTATGGGCATGTTGAAGAAATCGCCGCTGTGGTCGCGTTCGTTGCCGGTCCGGAGTCCTCCTATGTCACCGGGTCAAATCTTACCGTTGATGGCGGAATGAATGCTTAACCGCAACCTCGATCGAAGATGAAGCGGGAACGGCCATCTTGGAAGGTGATTCTGCAGGACCGGGAGCGCCGCCTCAGATGGGCGAAGTCACTGGAATGATCAACACGCAATGCGTGTCAAGTTTAGGAAGGTGTCCAATGGCAAACGTAGTGAAGAAACACACTATCTCTTATGAGCTGGCACAGAAAATGGTAGATGCAGCGGTGGCGAAAGCCAGACAACTTGGAGTTACCGAGAACGTAGCGGTTCTCGATGACGGGGGCAATCTCAAGGCATTCAGCCGGATGGATGGGGCTCCGATCCCTACCATTGAGATGGCGCAGAATAAGGCCTATACAGCTCTGTTAGGCGTCTCTACGCAGGAATTTTTCAACTTTATCCAGAGCGACCCATCGCTTTTGGCCGGCATCCCCACGCTTGCGCGCATGGCGGCGTGGGGTGGGGGTTACCCCATTAAGGTGAACGGAGAAGTTGTCGGGGCAATCGGGGTGAGCGGGGCGCCCACGGTGCAGAACGATGTTGATTGCGCGAGAGCAGCCCTGGCGCTAGTATCCGACGCGGTGGCCCGTGGGACGAATTCGTAAGCGAATCGCTTTCTAGCCAGCGAACTTTCAAGGAGACCTCCGATGAATACGCAAGTTATTTTGATCACAGGCGCATTGACAGGCATAGGTCGCGCTGCCGCAATCGCCTTTGCGCAAGGCGGAGGACACGTTGTTGTGTCCGGTCGTCGAGATAAAGAAGGACAAGAGTTGGCTGCGGAGCTGCAAGCGCTCGGAGCAGAGGCCAGTTTTGTCCGTGGTGACGTCCGCAACGAGGATGATGTGCGTGATTTGGTGGATAGCACGATCGTTGCGTTTTGGCCGTCTGGATGTTGCTGTTAATTGCGCTGGAACTGAGGGCAAGCCTGGCCCGGTGACGGAACAGACTGCAGAAACCTACGCCGCGACGTTCGACACAAACGTCCTAGGTACGCTGCTCAGCATGAAGCATGAGATGCGCGTGATGCTTGCCCAGCGAAGCGGCAGCATCGTCAACGTGTCGTCTACGTACGGCCATACTGGCGCTGCTGGCGCGTCCGTATACGCGGCGAGCAAGCATGCCGTAGAAGGACTGACTAAGTCGGCCGCGCTCGAAGCCGCCGCTTCGGGGGTACGGGTTAACATGGTTGCCCCAGGTCCAATCGATACGGGGATGCTGAATCGCTTCACCGGTACTGCCGAAAGAAAGGCGAGTTTGGCGGCAACCGTGCCGCTCAATCGACTCGGAAAACCCGAAGAGATCGCCCAGACCATCATGTTCCTCGCGTCCGACAAGGCGTCGTTCATCACGGGTGCCTCGTATCTCGTAGACGGCGGCAAGACGGCCCGGTGATGTTCCTCGCCGGGAGTTGTTTCGAACTTCAGAATCCTGAAGGAGATGAGCTGAAGACAAATGTAGAAACGGTCGCTCGCGGCAAGGCTAGCGTGCATACCCGACACTGAACCGATACCCATCGGGAAAGCGGCTTCCAGGGGATAAAAATTTCCCAGGAGCCTTTGCGTCCACCGTATTGCTGCCGCGTGTCGTTGAATGCCGGTACTCGCATCGACGAACGAGATGCAGCCATTTCAGCTCAGTTTGCTTTTGCGGGTCCGAAATCGCCTGAGCCGAGTTGGCGGATGCGGCCTTGTGTTGCGACCCGGACGATTACGACCTTTCCTTCCGCGCGGCCTTAGCAGTCGGTCTTCGGCCTTGGGCACGCCCGTGTGCAGCCGGTGGCAACGTTCGTCGTGGCGGGCGACACCGGCGCAACGCGGGCGACACCGGCGCAACGTGGGCGAACGTGGCGCGCCGGCTGGCGGCTTTGGTGCGCGGCGAAAATAGTGAGGGTGCGGGAAACCTTTCCTGGGGCGTTGCGCGTCACAGCGCGTCACAGCGCATTCCCTGTAAGTCTATGAAAACATGGTAGCGCTAACGGGAATCGAACCCGTATTTAAGCCTTGAGAGGGCTCCGTCCTAACCGTTAGACGATAGCGCCATAGAAGGGCAATTCTGATTCTACCAATCCAAAAGGGTGCTTGTCAGCCGCTCTGCCTGGCGGGGGTGTGCGACCTGAGAGTTGTAGTTGGCAGGTTTTCGTTTTCTGTGGCATACTTCGAAGCGTATATAGACATGCAGAGAGGGACCTATGCCCGACGATCTCGCTATCCTAGAATCTGAACGCTCCAAGCTCTTAAAGCATTTCGTTTGGTTTGGGCGACCTGAGGCCCGGTTCGATTACCGCCGTTGTGCGACGATGTGGCAAGCCATCCTGCTTAGCCCCGAGGACAAAGGAAAGCTGACCTGGTTGTCTCGCCGTCCCAAGACTGCCCAGCGGGTGGCCCTGCGTTCTAAGATTGTCCTCCGCGCGGCCGAGGGTCGCTCCAATCAGGAGATCGCGCGGGGACTGGGCATCACCGGCGCTACGGTGGGCAAATGGAGGGAGCGGTTCCGTTTACAAGGGATGGAGGGGTTGTCGGACGAACCTCGACCAGGGACGCCCCGCAAAATCAGCGATGCGCAAGTCGAGGAGGCTGTCACCTGAACCCGGGAAAGTGTACCGGCGGCGGCCACTCACGGGAGCACCCGCTCATTGGCCCTGCAGGTGGGACTGAGCCAGGGCGCGGTGGTGCGGATTTGGCATGCCTTCAGTTGGCTACCACACCGGAGCGAGACGTTCAAGTTGCCCACAGACCCTTCCTGGTAGAGAAAGTGCGGGACATTACTGGCTTATATTGAATCCCCCGGAACGTGCCATCGTGCTGAGCGTAGATGAAAAATCGCAAAGTGCAGGCTTTGGATCGCACGCAGCCGATACTACCCTTGAGGCCCGGATTGCCCGAGCAATGAACCAGCGACTACGAGAGGCACGGCACCACTTCCTTGTTTGCCGCGCTAGACATCGCCACGGGTGAAGTCATCGGCAAGTGCCATCGTCGTCACCGACACTAGGAGTTCCTCAAGTTCATGGAATTAGTCGACTCCCAACTTCCGGTGGAGTCCCAGAGGTGCACCTGGTGTTGGACAACTACGGAACGCACCAGACTCCCAAGGTGATTCGCTGGTTTGCACGCCATCCGCGATACCGTCTGCATTTTACTCCGACCAGCGGATCATGGGTCAATCAGGTGGAGCGATGGTTTGCCGAGATCACGCAGAAGCGAATTCGGCGTGGCTCGTTTCCCAGCGTACCCAGCCTGGAGAAGGCAATCCAGGAATACCTGCAGCACTACAATGAAAACCCGAAGGCCTTGCGCATGGACCGCAGATGCGGATTTGATCGTAGGGAAGATCCAACATCCTTTTGAACGAACTTCTAACTCACAAAGACCCGTGACAACTTAAGCGGCGAATCTCCAATTCAGGACACTAGCTTACTCACCTCTCCACTCAGGCATGGACGAGGCAAGCGAGGCCGCTACCAAGTGCTGGATTTGGCGAAGGTGGGCGGGGGACCCACAAGCTTCATGGCGCATCCCAAATAGCACATGTATTTCGTAGTTGCTGACACTTCGTGCGGTGGAATTGTTGGGAGCCAATGTAAACCAGCCGGTCGGCCGCATGTTGTTCAGTGCTGCTCTTCACGTCAGGACGCGCGCGCCGTCGTCCGACACTGCAAACCCACCAGTGACGCAAATATTATTTAGTACCGTTACGCGCTCCGTTTTCCGGTCGCGAATGCGCACCCGCCACCAAGATAGATCATCACCCGAGGTCATGTAGAACAAGGATTCACCATCCTGGGACCAAGCTGGCCAACTGCCCCCCTTGCCCTTCGAGATCAGTGACGATTTATGCGTCCGAAAATCGTAGAGCAGGATATTCGAATCGTACGCCGAGACACCCGGGATAAATCGTCCATCGGCGACCAGTGGGGATGCCACATCCCCTCCGAACCCGGCAGGGCCCAAATGCGGCTGGTCTTCGAGCCAACTAAGTTCACTGATGGCTTGTTGATCTGCACTTTATCGATAGAGGCGGAGCCGGGTTATGCTTCAGAGGTTCTGCAAAAGTGGTTGAGGCCATGATATTTCCTAATCGTTACCGGCAGGTGACAGAAAAGGAAAGGGATCATGACCCTCTTACTAAAGCACGATAAACCAAAAGAGCAGGATTGAAAAACAACCTTGACCAAAGCGGTCAAGGAGGAAGACTTTCTCCGTCCGTTGGTGGAGCAAATTGTCCAGCAGGTGCTGGAGGTGGAGATGGACGAGACGTTGGCGGCGGAGAAGAGCGAGCGCACGCCCCATCGGCTCGGATACCGGAGTGGCTATTATCCGCGGACGCGGGTGACCCGGGTGGGAAAGTTGGAACTGCGGGTGCTGCAGGACCGGCAGGGACGGTTCCGGACGGAAGTCTTCGAGCGATATCAGCGCAGTGAGAAGGCGCTGGTGGGGGCGCTGGCGGAGATGTACATCCAGGGGGTCTCGACGCGCAAGGTCAAAGAGATCACCGAGCAGTTATGTGGACACGAGTTTTCGGCGGCGACTGTGAGCCGGATCCACCAGAGCTTGGATGAGGAGTTAGCGAAGTTTGCCAACCGTCGGCTGGACGAATTCTATCCCTATTTGGTGTTGGACGCGCGCTACGAGAAGGTGCGGGAAGACGGGGTGATCCGCAGCCAAGCCGTCCAGGTGGCCATCGGCATCAACCGGGAGGGACGGCGCGGCGTGCTGGGGGTGGAGTTGGCGAACCGGGAGAGCGTGACGAGTTGGCGGGATTTTCTGGTGAAGCTGAAGCAGCGGGGCCTGCGGGGGGTGGAGTTCGCGGTGACGGTAGTGTCAACTATTTTGTGTAAACGACTCTCCCAAAAATCAATCCTTCTTTTCAGCCCTGCGGAATCTGTGCAATGCATGAACCCTGCACCCGCGCGCTGCGCAGGGGATGCACAAGGGGGCGGCAGCCCTCTTGTGGGGGGAGCCGGCGCACGATGCGTGCCAGCGCCTTTGGCTGGCCGCGCAGCGTGTCCCGGCGTGGGGGGAACCCGCCCGCCCCGGCTTGCCCCCGGAGGGGGAAACGGGAAAGGGGGCGTCCAAATTCCTTGCTGCCGCAGGCTATTTCCGGCTCCTTCCCGGATGATTGGAATCTGGCCCGATGGTTACGCATTCGGCTCTTCCTTCAACGGTTCAAAGCTGCCTGGATGCGGTCGCCCCATAGCATCTGAAAATGGTTCAGGGCCTGTTTCCACCCCTGCACCGTATCCCATTTTTTAATCACGTTCCGCAACGCCAGGTAGATCAGCTTGAGAGCCGCTTCTTCACTCGGAAACGAGCCCCGCGTCTTGATGATTTTGCGCAGGCTCATGTGCAACGACTCCACCGCGTTGGTCGTGTAGATCACCTTCCGCACCTCGGCCGGGAACTCGAAAAACGGCACCACCCGCGCCCAGTTTTCTTTCCACAGTTTGCCGATGGCCTGGTACTTCGATCCCCACTTGGTTTGAAACGTATTCAACTCCAGCTCCGCCTGTACCGCCGTGACCGCCCGGTAGATCTCCTTCAGATCCGCCGCCACCTGCTTGCGCTCCTTCCAGTTCACGTAGTTCAAACTGGCCCGCACCAGGTGTACAATGCATAGCTGTACCACCGTCTGCGGGAACACGTTTTCGATGGCTTGCGGAAACCCTCTCAGCCCGTCCACGCAGGCGATCAGGATATCCTTCACCCCACGGTTCTTCAACTCCGTTAACACTCCCAACCAGAACTTGGCCCCTTCGTTATTGCTCGTCCACAAGCCCAGCACATCCTTCTGTCCCTCCAATCCGATGCCGATCGCCACGTACACCGCGCGATTGTCCACCCGCCCCTCGTGCCGCATTTTCACGTACAGCGCATCCAGGTACACGACCCCATACACCGGCTCCAGCGGCCGATTCTGCCAGGCCTTAACTTCCTCCATGACCCCGTCGGTCACCTCCGAGATCAGCGTCGGGCTCACCTCCACGCCGTACATCTCCTGCAGGTGCCCCTGGATCTCCCGCGTCGTCATGCCCCGCGCGTACATCGACAGGATCTTGTCGTCAAATCCATCGAACCGGGTCTGGTGTTTCTTGATAATCTGTGGCTCGAAACTGCCGTTGCGATCGCGAGGTGTTTCTATGCTAATCTCTCCAAAGTCGCCCTTCAGCGTCTTCGGCGTGGTCCCGTTGCGTGAGTTCCCGCTGTGATACCCGGCCGGATCGCTTTTCTCGTACCCCAGGTGGTTGGTCAGCTCGGCGCTCATGGCTCGCTCCAAAAGCGCCTTCGTCAACTGCTTCAAAAGTCCATTCTCACCAATCACATCCTCGGGTTTCTGATAGTCCTTCAGTAGTTCGTCGAGCAGCTCTTTTTTGATTTCCATTTCTCCGTTCTCCTTATTTGATGTGGAGAACGTTTACACAGATTGTTATACACCCTCGCGGTGACCGATGAATCTACTCAACAATAACCACTCGGCGGTAGTCGTGATAACAATTCCGCTTAATTCCCCTCACTCTAGTGGCTTGTCTCCAATATTGATAGGCTTCGAGAGCCGACCTGGTCCTTGCTCCAACTCGCTGCTGGTTATGTCATTGTGTCGATTGTAATGCTCGTTCAGTCGTAACTATAACATTATGAGACCTCTCGCCTTCTCGCCTGATTCCTTGCGAAAGCTCCTGCTCCACGACAAAATCGCAACGCTTCCCGATCTGAAACGTACTCTGGGCACCGACGTCGACCTTACCGTTTTCCGGAAGCTCAAACAACTCGACTACCTGACCAGCTACTCTCATGGCAGCCGTTTCTACACGCTGCGCGAGATCGCCCGTTTCGGAGCCGATGGGCTGTGGTCCTGCTCCCCGGCCTGGTTCTCCCGCTACGGTACCTTGCTGGCCACCGCCGAGGCGTTCATCCGTAGCTCGGGCGCAGGGTATTTTGCGGAATCACTGTCTGCGATCCTGCACGTAGGAGGCAAGATGTCTTACGCCACCTGGTCCAGCAGAAGAGGGTCGCCCGGGAGTTGATCTCCGGCCTGTTCCTTTATACTTCCATCGACCCAGCCACCCGCCAGCGACAATCTCTGACACGTCGCAGCAGCCAGTCCGTTCCCACAGTTGTCGATGCCGCCCGTCTGGAGGTGTCGCCCGATGAGATGAAAGCCGCCATCATCTTGTTCTACCGCCTGTTGGACGAGCAGCAGCGCCGCTTGTACGCAGGTCTGGAATCCATGAAACTCGGCCACGGTGGCGACCGTGTGCTGGCCGAATTTCTGGGTCTCGATGCGCACACCATCGCCCGCGGCCGGCGCCAGTTGCTGGATCAGGATGTTGCGGTCGGCCGCATCCGACAGTCCGGCGCCGGGCGCAAGCCGGTGGAAAAAAACGCCCGAAGTAATCGAGGCCATCGAAATCCTGCTGCAGCACGATACCGCGGGCGATCCCAACCGGCATTCGATGGACCCACAAGACGCCTGCCGGAATCGCCGAACTGCTGCGTCAACTAGATATCGAGATCTCGGCCAATACCGTGGCACGGCTGCTTCATGATATGGAATTTTCCCTCCGCGTGAATGGCAAAGCCATGGCCATCGACTCCAGCCCCGACCGCGACCAACAGTTCCGTTACATCTCGTCATTACGCACCCGCTTTGAGCGCCAGGGGCTTCCCATTATCAGCGTCGATACCAAAACACGAGAATTCGTAGGCAACTTCAAGCACAATGGTGTCAAGTGGGATCGCACGCCTGTGCGCGTCAATGATCACGATTTCCGTTCCGATGCCATAGGCGTCGCCATCCCTTATGGCATCTATGACCTGCTTGCTAATCGAGGGTCGGTCTTCGTAGGCGTCTCGCATGACACAGCCGCCTTTGCCGCCCACTCAATCGCCGGTTGGTGGAAACGCGACGGCGCTGATCGCTACCATCGCCGCCGGCAGTTGCGCATTCTGGCCGATACCGGCGGCAGCAACAGTTGCCGTACGGGTGCCTGGAAAACCGAACTTCAAAGCCAACTCTGCAACAGTTTTGGGCTCACAGTAATCGTTGCTCATTACCCTACCGGCGCTTCCAAATGGAATCCCATCGAGCACCGATTGTTCTCCGAAATCTCCAAAAACTGGGCTGCCGAGCCTCTTGACCGTTACCCCAAAATCCTCAACTTCATCCGCAACACTTGCACCCGAGCTGGTCTCACAGTCTCGGCCTACCTCGACCGTGGAAACTATCCAACCGGCACCTCACCCGATCCAGAGCAGCTACGCCGTATTTCCCTCAAACGACATTCCATGCTGCCAGCCTGGAACTACACGATTGCTCCGATGTGAAGCTATTGTTGCGTGAGCCCTTAGCATCAAATGTCGCGATAACCTCGGCACGGTACTGGCGCCCCACAAAACTCTCGTGACGTTTGATCATGTCCTGCGGCCGGGTCAATCAGGCTGTGCGTTGGTCCGACATTTTCATGTCGCCTCCCGACAATCAGAACGATTTGCTTCAACTTGGACACTTCGAGCTTAAGGTCGAGGAGATCACGTTCACCGCGGCTGCTAATCCTTCGCAGGGCGATGACTTCGATGGCTGTCGTGTCGTTTTCTAGGGAAGCACTACTTGGTCTCCCGCCGTGTGACGTATTCTCGCGACTTATTAAGTCTTTTGGCGGCGTTTGAAGCTTTTTGGCGACCTAAGCCGCCGTATCAAGTGGCACGCTGTTTTTGACTGTAATCGCGCCCTTTTCGGCCATCATCGCCACGTGTTCGCCAGCGAAAATATCTTCGCAGAATGCTTTGCCTTGCGAGCCCTTCGGAGTGATCCATGTGATGACCGCGCAGAGCGCGGCACCTAGGAGACAACGATCATGAATACCTTTACGATTGACACCGAGAACGCAATCAGCGCACTCCCCACCGCCGAAGAGGCCGCCGCTTCCACCGCCACGCCTTTCGAGACCTTCTCCAGCGAAAGGAACTGGCGGACCTGATCGCCGCCTGGCCCACCGAGCGCCTGGTAGCCACCTACAACAGCCTGCCGGCGTCGAGTCTTTCAAGAACGCCAAGGCCGCCGCCAGCCGGATTTGGGCGCGCATCCGGAGTCTGGGCGAGAGCGCGGAACCGAAGCCCGCGCCAACTGCCAAGCCGAAGGCTGCACCGAAGTCCAAGGGTCGCGCACGGGCAGCCAAGGGCGCGCCGGTGAAAGCCAAGGCGAGCAAGAAGACGACCCAAGCTAAGGCCGCGCCCAAAGCCAAGAAAGCCGCCAGCAAGCGGGCCGAAGCCGGCACGCTGCGCGAGGGCAGCAAGATGGCGCAGGTGATCGCGCTGATGCAGCGCAAGGCTGGGATCACGATTACCGAGGTAATGGAGAATATGGGCTGGCAGAAGCACACCGTGCGCGGGTTTGCGGGCGCGCCAAAGAGGGCCGAGTATGCGGTCGAGAGCTTTAAGCCCGAGGGTGGGGAGAGGACGTGCCGGATCAACAAGTAGGCATCGCTGGCCTTCCTCCTGGCCCACCCGGCCTCCGGCTGTGGCGGGTTTTTTTGCTGGCGCCGAGAGGGACGCACCGCCACCGTTATCGAAAGATAGCATTGCCGGTTAATGCTTACCTCAATTAATCTTGCTGGGTGTCCTCCTTTAGTGCTTGGGTTGGGTGATCGCTTAGAACCCTGGTCCGTAACTCCGCTCGCCCGCGCGGCCTTAAGCCGTGCGGGCGTTTTCGCTTTGGGCGCAAGTTTTCCGCGGTGCTCCTACACTGCCAATCGCCGGGCTTCGCGCGCACGCGGGCGAACTGTGGCGCGCCCGTGGCTATCCTGGGCGCGTTGCCCGGTGGCCCGTTGATCGGTTAGCCAAGCCCAGGTCCTGCCAAGACAGGGCGTTACAGGCTGTTGGTGGTTACCCGCCCGGCAAACCCAATTACATTTGCAAAGCGCCGTTTCTCGCTTTGCGGATTCGGCCTCCGTGAATCACAGCGTCCCACGTCGCCCGACCGGTGAGTTCTGGGTCTGCGTTTGTGGTGTGGGCTGCTGGAACGGCACCAAAGCGACTGGCGCGGAAACGAGCAGGCACAAGAAAATGAGCAGGCGTGCGATGTGGCGCATACGGCGACTCCTCTAGCCAGAGGAAAAGTTTGCCCTGCTGGCTGTTGGGGAAACTATACCGCAAGCGCCGGAAGGGCCAGAAGTACCGTTTGAGTTCCAGGCTGGCCTACGGTGGGATCGTCGTGGATACTAGACAATCGTTCTGCTGATGATTATACAATGCCGATCTCTTCCATTTTATACTTCCAACGAAAGATCACGGGGTCGGCATTGATTTCTCCAAGGTAGAGATGGATGCGATCAATCAGCTCCTGCTTGCTCGCGACGCGAATGCCACGCAGCATCGTGCGTGCCATCTTGCTGAACATGGTTTCCACGATATTGAGGCACGAGCCGTGCTTCGGTGTAAAGACGAACTCGAACCGTTGCGGGTGCAGGCTCAGGTACGCTTGCGTCTCTTTCGAAATGTGAGCCGAGTGGTTGTCGAGCAACAGGCGAATCCTGGCTGACGCTGGATACGCGGCATCGAGTTTCCCCAGTAGGGCGATGAAATCTACGCTGGCGTGGCGATCACTGATGATCTCCGTAACCCGACCGGTATGCAGATCCAGACCGGCGAGTAACGACACCGTCCCCAGTCTTTTGTACTCGTAGTCCCGGAGATGACTCGGGTACTGATAGGGCACGGGCGGCCGGTCCGGCGTAGTCGGTGCCAGCGCCTGAATGCCGGGCTTCTCGTCGTACGAGATTGTCACCGTAGACGGCTCCTTCAGTGTGCCTTCCACTAAACCGGCGTTCCCGATTTCCACGTCCTTATATACGTGCCCAACTCCGGATCCCGCCGCTCCACGTAGTAGCGGATCTTGTGCGGCCGGACCTCGCCCTGCGTCATTATCCGATGCAGTTTCGACCGGCTCAGTCCGCGCAAGCTGGGATGGCTGGCTGCCATGCAGTGCTTCCGCACGTGGCTCTGCAGCAGCGCGTAGGTCCACAGTTCGTATGCATAGCCGAGATCCTTCGGCTTTTGGCAGGCGCAATGCAACACCCAGGCAATGGCATCATCCGGGAAGCGGCGGCACTTGCCTGGTCGCGGTAATTCTCCCAGCGCCGCATCCATGCCGAACTGGAGGAACTTGCGGACACACAACGCGACCGTGTGACGATTCACTCCGTTGGCAATCGCCACCGCATTGTCGCTCATTCCGTTGGCGCACTCCAAGAGAATGGCTGCGTGAAGCACCTGTCGCTTCTCCGCGGTGCGGGATCGCCGGAGATCCTCCAGTCGTTCCCGATCCGCCGCCGAGAGGATCAATGGTTGTCGTTTCGTGACGAATGGCATAAACCATTCTGCCACAGAAATGTTCTTATTGGATAGATTTCAACAGAACGTTAATCTAGCCGAGGTGATTGCGTCTCGGAGAAGGGGCGGGAATACGCCCTGACGTTTCGCGGAAGGTGAAACGAAATTCTGCCGATAGTGAAAGTATCCGCTGCCCTCTTCGCGTCCGCCGCCGAGAGAACGCCCAGAAGCGTGCGCCACTTCCACACCTACCTGGACTTCTTTGGCGTGGCATTGGGGATTCCGTAAACCCACAAATCGAACAGGTTGTCTAAGGGCTTCGGAGTATCCTTCGAGTTTTTCTTGCGTCTCGCTGCGCTCCCTTTTGTGGCTGTACTTCCCTGGCCCGTGTCGACGGCGTCGAATGCCTTCTGGAGATCCTCGCTGGTCGCCGCCCGCCCCCATTGGTCACTCGTGTACAATCGCAAACCGTTCCAAAAAGCGCTGTCTCCCACCAGCAGACTCACCAGGTAGAGAAAACTGGCTCCCTTGTACTCGGGAATTTCGCCCGCGGCCTCCTGGCGCGTGATCAACCCGGTGTCGGAAAGCGCCCGGTCCTTGCCCTCGGCGCGGAGTTGATTGTAGATCTGCCGCGAGTGTTGGATCCGCCGTTCGTACGCCTCTTTGCCGAATCGCTGTCCCATAAACGCGTCCGCCAAGAACGCGGATACTCCCTCGCTCAGCCAAAGATCCGACCAGTCCTTGGTGGCGATCCCGATTCCATACCACTGATGTGCCAACTCGAAGGCCAGCAGCCAGAGGTCGTCCGACTGCTTCGCCAGTCCCTGCGCAGACGATTCCGGCAGCAGCGTCAGCCCGCCCGCCAAAGAACGGTTCACGTCGCTGTGGACGAAGACCTGCGTGTAGGTCTGGCCTGGATAATGCTTGCCAGTGCGTTCAGCCAGGTACTTCAATGCGGCCGCGGTAGGTTCAAAGATCTGGCTGCCCGCTCCTAAGACCCGCAGCTTCACGTCGTCGACGTGGGATGTATTTTCGGTAAAGCCGCCCAGCGCGAATCCAAACCAGGCAATCCCGGTTGGCGAATCGAGCTGCCATTCTGTGATGCTGCGTCCCTCACTGGCGCGGGTGGCCGTCAGTTGCCCGCTGCCAGCTGCCTTGATATCCGCCGGAGCCGCAATGGTCAGATGCAGCGTGGCTCGCTCCCCAGGGCCATCGTTGCACGGCATCCAATCGCTGGTAGCGGATGTGTACACCTGGTCGGGGAAGAATTTAAGCCCCGCCGCCGGCCCAGCTTCATACCGCACCGTGATGGTGCGAGGCTCATCGGGGCGCAGCGGCTTCGTCAGTACCACAAACAGCAGGCTGTGATTTCGTTCAAACGACTGTGGATCTTGCCCTTCCAGCACGCTCGTGATTTGCAGTCCAGCCGCATCCAGCTCCAAGGCGGAAATGTCGGTGTCCGTCAGGCTGTGAAACCGGATTCTGGCTTCCCCGTACAAGCGCTGTTTCGCCAAGTCCGACTGGATCATTACGTCGTAATTCTCCACCGTGTACATGCGCTTAAGTGGCGCTGCCCTTGCCGGAATGATCGCGCTCAAGACGATGCAGTTCGCGATCCGCATCACCCAGCGCTTTACTGCACGTCCCCGAACCTGCGCGCGCACCACTTCTTCGCACCTCTATCTTGATTGTAAGACGTCGTTCGGACGTCAGTCTTCCGAGGCAGTGCTGGTATCCGCCCGGCATAATGGCGGCCGCCGCCAGCACGGTCCCGGCGAAGAGCAGCGTGTCTCGCCGACACCGGAACTGGAGCTTTCAAATCCGAAGACGGAGTGATCCAGTAGATGACATGGATTCGCAAATACCTTGCGGAACGCGCCGAGTGGGGAACAGAGCGGGAGGAGCAGGCTCGGAACATCGTGAGCTTTCGGTAGCCGTGCGTAAGTCAGAAGCAGTAGCCCTGCGCCACCCAGTAATGCCAGTCGGCAATGGCTTCGGCGGTTGAGTCGTCAGGGTCAACCGCCGCCAGTTGGGACAATGGAACTGCCATCGTCCGGCCCTGCCAGCGGATCAGCACGAGCATATCGGCGGCGCAGGCATCTTCAGGTGCCATGCGTTGGACTTCGACGGATTCCCCCTTCTTGAGAGGCGATATTATCTTGGCCGCGATGCACTTGGGGTTGCCGCTGGGGCTGGTCAACCCTTCGGGAAAATTCAGCGGCACGGACCGGCTCGATCCGCGCTCGGCGATGTAGGTCCGGGTGCGGCCATCTTCGTTGACGATGTATGTAAACCCCCCGCCTTTGGGCGCGAAGTCGCCCGCGTGGGCGTCCCACTGTGTGTTGGTCACCTAAGTGAGCTTCCGCGTAGCGACGTCCAGCAGGGCGACGTTCGAATAACCGTTCTTTTGATTTGAAGTGATGAGCAGCGTTTGCCCGTCGCCGGAAATAGATGCCGCGCGATAGACTACGTCGCCCGAGTGCGGCGTGAGGTTTTCCAACTGGCCGCTCTTCACGCCAATGCGGTAGATGTCGGAATCCGTGCCTCCGGAATTGCCGCGGTCGGCGTAAATGGTCCGCCCATCGGGGCTCCAAGCCACGATTTGCCAGGCGCGGTTCTGCGTCTGTTCGTGCGTCAGGTTATGGACTTCGCCGGTGCGCCAGTCGAGCCAGGCGATGTTGAAGTTCGGCGAGGTTTTCGGTTTGATGGAAATCGCCAGGGTGCGGCCATCGGGCGACCAGTGCGGATCGGTTTCGGAGATATCGGAAGTGCGGGTGAGGTTGACGGGCGGTCCGCCCGCGGATGGGATGGCGAATAGATCGAAAATTTCACGACCGGCGTAGTCCTGCTCGTAGACGATCCATTTGCCGTGGGGCGACCACGCAGCGGCGGACTGGCGATCGTCGGACTGCGTCAACTGAATGGGCCAGCCTCCGCTAGCCGCCACTTTCCAGAGATTGTTTCGACCGGTGAAGTTGGTGGTGAAGACGACTTCGCGGCCATCCGGGACCAGGCAGGTCCACCGGTGGCGCGGGTATAGACCAGCCTTCGATAGGCGCCGGCGCGGCGTTGGGATTGGCTGAGGAGGTTATGGATTTGGGATCGGTGATGGTGCGGTCGCCGGGTCCGGTCGCGAGCAACGCGCTACCAGAGCATAATAGGGCGAGCGTGAGCCTAATCATCCAGTGCCTGGAAAAGGTTGGCCAGCGGGACTTCGACAGCGGGATCTTCGGTGCGCAGCATGCCGTCTTTGGCTTCATAGAACCCCGACGCTGTGTAAATGTCCGCGCGACGCCGCTTGGCATCGATCACCCAGACATACAAGACACCAAAATCCAGGTGTTCGTCGATTTTCTGGCGCACACGGCTCATGCGATCTTCCGGCGACAGGATTTCGATCGCAATGAACGGCGGCGTATTGGGGACGGGATCGTCCGGCACGGGCTGGAGGTAGACCAGACGTCTGGGATGCGGTACTTGCGAGGGGAGATTCGGACACGTTGTTCAATTAGTACCCGTATCCGGAGTCGCTTGCGGCGCTCAAAAAAGAAAGAGCCGAGCGCGACCTGCAAGATGCTGCGTGGTTGTTCTCCCGCGTTGCGCTCAAGGAGCACCCCTTCGTCGTACTCGCAGTCCGGCTCGTAGCTGGTGGTGAGGTACTCCTGCTCGGATGCCAGAACCGAGGTTCCCATGTCTGGAGTATAACGCGCGCTGCTACCCGGCCGCGGCCATTGCGGCAACGGGTCCGCGGGTAATCGCCGTGACTTCCTCCATCACGTCGAACGGCTTCGCGCTCACGGCGGACAATGCGGGGTGGCTCTTCACCATAGCCGCGAGCGGACTGGTTAAGAAATCGTTCAGGGCTTGTTCGCTTTCGAACAGGTAGATGCCGCCGGCTTCCCTTTCGCGGTCGTTTAGCAGCCATATCTTCCAGCGCAGGCCTGGCACCTCGGCAAACGCATGGGCAACCGACTGGCACAGACCTTCGTATTCTGGCGTTGCAGCGTTCACCTTGAAATTAATTTGAAGCAGCTTTGCGGGCATGGGTTTTTCTCCTCCACAAAGAATTTCTCGATCAGGTTAGCATATCAGGCAAGGTGCCTGCTCACCCGAGTCAGTCATCCAGCGCCTGGAACAGTTCGCCGGCGGATTTCGATAGCGGGATCTTCGGTGCGCAGCACTCGGTCTTTGACTTCGTAGAAGCCTGCCGCAGTATCGAGACGCCGAAGGCCAGATATTCGTAAGCGTCCGAGAATCACCAGAAACCGGACGGGCCGACAGTGGTAAGTCCTGATACAAGACCTGCTCATCGGCGCGGGCATAGGCGTTGAAATTTGAAATTGGCTAGCGCCTCGGTGCCAGCCAACATTTTGGCCACGGCGGCCCGGAGGGCTACGCTACAGTAGGTTCAGGGGAAACCAAGCCTGGATGGGTTGCCAGTTGTGCGGCAGAAGCTCAGCTATCCGTGAGATGGGGTGGGTAGCGATGCGGGAAAGGACATCCTTGAACCAGGCAAAGGGTTCGACTCCGATCCGCTGGCAGGAGGCCGTGAAGCTCCGCAGAACTGCAGCCGTTGTGCCACCCTGGTCGCTGCCGAAGAACATCCAGTTATTGCGTCCAACCGCTACGCCGCGGATGTCCCGCTCAGTGGCATTGTTATCGATGCTGAGATTGCCGTCTTCGCAGTAGCGGTGCAGCGCCATCCAGTTCTTCAGGGTATAGCGCACCGCGCGCCCCGCCGGACTCTTCGGCAATACCGCCGCCTGGATCTCCAGCAAGTAGTGATGCAACTTATCCAGAATGGGCCGTGATTCCAGTTGGCGCAGGCATAGTCGTTCCTCCACCGTCAACGGCTGCGCGCGCTCTTCCACTTTGTATAACTCAGCGATGAGGAACAACGCTGGCCCCATACGGGGCTCCTCGGAGTCCAATGCTTTGTAATAGTACCTTCTGGCATCCCAACACCCGACCTCAGTCAGTCCACGCGCCGGATCTTTGAAAAAAGCATCATATCCGGCATAGGCGTCTGCTTGTAGGTAACCGCGATATCCCTCCAGGAACTTCTCCGGCCCGGCCCGCTCCCGGGTTGGCGTGTAATCGTAGACCACCACCGGATGCTCCGGGTCCCCGTGGTATGGCCAGATCCTTCCGGTGCGGGCGAACGGCAGTTTTTGGTCCAGCACCTTCACGCCCGTATCATCGGTCCCGATAACCTTAGACTGGAACAGCGTTTCTTTAGCCGACCCATACAACGGCTGCAACAAATCGGCGCACTGTCCCATCCAGCCGCCCATGGTCTTCCGCGAGATGTCCACACCGTGACGCTCAAAGATCTTCTCTTGCCGGTGCAACGGCAGGTGGTCCACCGTTTTGGCCACGATCACCTGCGCCAATAAACTTGCTCCGGCAGTGCTCTTTTCGATCGGTTGCGGCGGCTTGGTGGCCGTCTTCACGGTGCAGCCGCAAGCGTATTTCTTGCATATATCCTCGATCACTTTCAGCTGTGCCGGAATGTACTCGTAGCGCTCACTGGACTCTTCCCCAATGGGCCGCAAATCCTGCGCACATGCCTCGCGTTTGAGATGCTTGGCCAGCGGCTGCCGGCCACCATTGTTCTTCTTCGGAGCCGTTGGGCCTGCCTCTGGCTTGGTATCGTTATCCGGATCCTTCGGATCCTCGGTAGGCTTCGACTCCTCGGCTGCATGCCGTGCCTCCCAGGCCGCGGCGAACAGCGCCAGTTGATCCACCGATAATTGCTCACTCTTGCGGTTTCGCCTGGCGTCCAGCAACTCGCGCAGCATGGCCTCGATCTTATGGCGCTCGGCGGACTCGCGATCCAATTGTGCCATCAGATCCAGCACCATCTTCTGCAAGACCTGCGGATCTTCCGGAAGATGGTTGGGAGTCGATAGCCACGTGAGTAAGTCTTCTCCATACTGTACTCACTTACTCACTATCTGACAAGCAAAACGAGAAGAGATAGAAATGTTTTATTCAGTGCGCTGATATCGCTTGCGCCGCTTGGCCTGGCTCAGATCGATGCCGCTCAGCAGAGCCCCTAACCTTGTACCGTGATCTCCCGCCGGTGCTCCGCGGCGCGGTCGCCGAACGGCACCGCGTACGTGCCATCCTCTAAGCGCTTGCTCCACACCGCGAATCCGTCCCGGTCCCAATACAGAATCTTGACGCGGTCGCGCCGCCGGCTGGTGAATACAAAAAGGTGCCCGGCGAACGCGTCCAGTTCCAGGTGCTCCCGCACCAAGGCATGCAACCCATCAAAGCTCTTGCGCATGTCGCAGGCCGTCAGACACAGATACACCCGCACGCTGGCCGGCAGGTGGATCATGCGCGCAACGCGTCCAGCACGGTGCGTAAGGTCGCGGCGTCCACCCCGGCGCCGATACGCAGCCGCTCGCCGGTGGCCAGCACCAGTTCCAGACTTGCCTCCGCCGCGGCCTCTTGCCCCACCCTCACTCGATCCACCAAGGCGAAGCGCACCGCTCCCTCTCCGCGCAGCCGGTTGCGCCAAGCGTAGAAGGTGCACGCCGCGAGCCCCCGTTCCTTACAGAATTCCTTCACAGACAACCCGCTGCGCTCCCGCGCGGTGAGCCGCTCGCGCCACTGCTCGCTTGTGGTGGTCGCCTTGTCCTCGCTGACGGTTTCGGTCATGAAACTACTATGCAGCCCTGACCGGCCTTTGGGAAGACGGGTTCATCGGACGCTTACGAATACCCTGCTTTTCGCAGCAGGGCCTTGGTCCGCGTGCCAACTTGATCGGGAGAGTAAAAGTCGCCATTGGGTTGGCAGAAGATCAGGTTGTTGGTTCGATAGGCGGATCCGAAAGTCAGCTTGTCCTGGTTCTGTTCCTCTCGATGCGTCTTCAGGACGTCAAGCGCGAAGTCATCCAGGCCGATACTGCGGGACGTGCCCGATTTGGTGGGCTTGACTCGCAGACCGACTCGCGTCTGCTCAAGACTTTTCGAAACCGTCATCATGCCCTTTCCGAAGTCGAGATCTGCCCAGGTCAGGGCCAGCAGTTCGCCGCGGCGGCAGCCGGAGCACGCCGCGGTGACGACGAATGGATAGAGCCGCGACCCTTGGGCACCTTGAAAGATAGCACCCAGGGCGTCGGCTTCCATGACAGCCGGGTTCGGCTTCGGGCGCTTTGGAAGTTTCAGTTTTCTGTTCGCCATCGGATTCGCCGGGATGTGCTCCAGGCGCGCGGCATCTCCGAGGCAGGTGAATAGCAGTGATGCCGTCGAGTGGACGGTCTTGGCCGCAACTGGCCGTCCGTTCGGATGGGCCTCGGTGGGCGCGCCGCCGCGGAGCAGTAGCAAGTTGACCGCTTCCTGGATTACGCCCGGCTTCAAGTCGAGGATCGAGACTCCGCCGAGCAGCCGGACAAGAGATTCCGCAAGCTGCCGGTACCGCTCGATGGTCTTCGGTCCGCATCGCAGCGCAGCATGGTTATGAAGCCTACCGGATATACTCCGCCAAGGTGCGGGTGTCCCACGGGTGCGGGCTCGCGTCATTCATCTGGTGTTTGGCCAGGGCGGCGCCGAGTGCCTTGGAGGCGTCGAACTTGGTAGAGAAGCCAGATTTGGTGAACTGTCGGCCCTCCAGCTTGTAGTGATAGCCCCTTGAAATGTGGCCATCCGTCTTTCGATATTTGGTGATCGTTCCCTTCATTTGGCATGCTCCTCGTTGCTTGCGGTCTCCCGTCGGTTCGGTCCTGGCTGCGCAAACTCTCCGGTCCAGCTCTTTCGAACTGATGCAGGATTCGGCTATTTCTTCGGCATTTCTCGTGCGGCCGCAAATCTCCCCGTCTTCTCCTGCGGTCATGCACGCGAACTGTGCCAGAATATCTTTTGTCGATGGCGGCCAAACACTCATGGGAATTCAAATCCCGACTTCGATCCCGGACGTTCGGATGGAGGGGGTCCCATCTCGCCTGCCAACGACTGAAGGAGGCCGTCGCAGAGATCAAGAAAGTCGCCAGAACAGATCCGGTGACTGCCGGCGATGGTGTGGTGACCCTGATGGAGCGGATCTGGCCGGCATTCCAGAATATCGATACTTCGTCTGGCGCTCTCGGCGGCGCGGTGTACTGGGCTCAAGAGGAACTTCTGCCGATCGCTATCGAGGCGCCTGCAGATCGAAAGACGCGCGACAGGTGGCTGGACCGCCTCTGGCAAGCGATCGAGGACGACGGCGTTGATTACCTCTCCCTCGTCCAGGATCGGTGGGGCGAACTGTGCGGTTCCCGCGAAGTTGCCTGTCGCTGGGCGGACCGCTTCCTCGGCGTGCTCCGGTCGGCCTGGTCCGATCCGCGGCCAGGAAACTACGTCCGCGGAACCAGCGTCTGTCTCTCCACCCTGCTGGCAGCGGGCCGCCATCAGGAACTGCTTGGGGTACTATCGCTTCAACGCTTCCCATTCTGGGATTACCGCAAATTCGGTCTCCAGGCGTTGCGTTCCGAAGGTCGTATGGATGATGCACTGGCGTACGCGGAAGCTTCCCGGGGCCTGAATCAACCGGAGGCGACCATCGATGCCGCGTGTGAGAAAATCCTGCTCGATCTCGGCCGAGTGGACGAGGCGTATGAGAAATACGCCTTGACTGCGAATGCCTCATCAACCGGTCTCGCGACGTTCCGGGCGATCGTCAGGAAATATCCCGGCCACGACCCGGAGAAGATCCTGCTGGATCTCGCCACATCGAGCGGCGAGCCCGGCCGGTGGTTTGCCGCGGCGAAAGACGCCGGCTTCCTCGATCGCGCGCTTGAGTTCGCAGAGAAAGGCCGCACCGATCCGCGCACGCTGAGCCGCGCAGCGCGCGACTTTCTCAAGAAGGACGCTCGCTTCAGTCTGGAGGTGGGCCGGCTCGCCATCCAGCGAATCCTCGAGGGGTACGGCTACGAGTTGACTGGAATCGACGTCCTCGACGCTTTCGACCACTACATATCTGCAGCCCAGACCCTCGGGATGGACTCGCAGGCCCGCGCGGATGCGCTCGCCATGGCGACGAAAAACCCCGGCGTGGCCAGCGACATCCTGATTCGCCGGTGCTCGGTTGAGCCACAGGGGCGTGGCGTACCGGCCAGGACGATTACAACAGAGCGACGGACATGGACAAGACGAAGCCCGACCAGGCGATGAGCGGCAGGCCCATCGCCGAGCGGATCCTAGCCAAGATGAAGTTGCATTGGCAGCGGAAGGTCGTGAACATCAAGAATGTAATCGCCGGCCACCGCATGGCCGAGGAGCTACAGAAGACAGTCGTGAGCCAGAGGG
The DNA here is from genome assembly GCA_963756605.1 of Bryobacterales bacterium. Classification (GTDB taxonomy): domain Bacteria; phylum Acidobacteriota; class Terriglobia; order Bryobacterales; family Bryobacteraceae; genus Bog-159. The sequence continues at coordinate 22,626 of CAVWOT010000021.1, forward strand.
ACCTTGCGGGCTTTCATCCGGCTCACGCCGCATACGTCTACACGCAGAACCAAGCGTCGGTCATGTCGGAGCAACTCACCGCCCTAAAGGAGATGGGGCCCTTTGTTGACATCATCTCCAGGGCAGAGGACCTGTACATGCCGAGCGCACCGCCGATGAGTCCATTGACCACGTCGTACTTCAGCTGTTGGGCATTCTTTGACGCTTGTGCGGGGCCGGCCAACGAAACTATCGGTACCACCATTTTGGAGGTCGGCGCCGCCTTCGGCATGCACGCCGAACTGTTGCGCCTCATGCGTCTCATGCAGGATTCGCGAATGGGTTTATACATTCATCGCGAAAGAGAAGGCGACGTAAGCGTTCTCGAGGAACTCGTCACCGGAGCCGTGTACCGCGCAATCGTTCCGGCAGGCTACAAAGGCCAGAAGAATGAGAACTGGTACGTCCGTTTGCTTCCCCCGCCGTTCCCCGGGGGCCAGGAACATGTGGTCTTCACGACGCCATACGTCGCGGTGCATCCCCACTTTGACGAGTGGTTGGCCTACTTCCGTCGAACGCTCCCGGCCGTCGGGGGCTTCGCCGATTATGAGCGTCACATGAAGTACGGACCGACCAGGGAATACTGGAACGACTACGTTTTCGAGGCCTACGTGAATCACCGGGCGGACGCGATCTATCTCGCCGGTCTTCCCGATGTTCCCGAAAGCCGTCCTCATTCCCAGATTTCCGAGAGGAATGGCTGGAAGGCCCCGGCCTTCATGAAGCGGAGTTGACGTGGGAGCCAGACTACCTATACCCCAAACCGAGTGCCGGAAAGCGTGGCGGCCCGAGAGGGAGTGATCGCCATTGCGGCTCGTGAGTAGATCCCGGCTATTCTGGAGGCTCGCGCAGAAACATGAAGACTCGGCTGGTCGTCCGGGTGGGCACACCGCATCCGAAGGAGTCGGTGTCTTCCGTCCAGATAGGACAGCCGATTGCTAACGCCGCGGCCAGTATCGGCCAGTCGTCCAGATCCCGGTCGCCCAGCCGTTCCCGAGCCGTGCTCTCAACTTCGCTGTAAACTTCAGATTCGATCAAGTCCACCAGGCCGCAGAGCGAGCGCAGGAATTTGAGCGCCTTATCCGGATCGCCGCCGCGCTTGATGACGAGGGCAGGCAAGTGCTCCTCGGTTTCGGAGTAAGCCACTTCGGGACCGAAAAATGAAGCCTGCTCAGCGTACGTCTCGATGATCTCGCGGACCCGCCTGCCCAGAACCGCTCGCACGAGGATATTGGCATCGACGACGAGCGCCTCACCCGGCATTGCGCTTCTTCTCGCGGGCTGTCCCGCGAATTCCTTTGTACTCCTCCATCAATTCGGCTTCGCTGGCGCTCCAGGAGGCGATCATTTCATCCAGATCCTTGGCTGCGGCGCGCATGGCCTCGAGTTCGGCTTTCCGGCTGCGCTTCTGTGCTGGAATATAGAACCCTATGGTCTCGCCATGGCGCATGATCGCCAGGGGTGTGCTGGATTCGAGATAGCCGGCGAGGTTCTCGCGAAATTCGCGCATCCCAACCTTAACGGTTTCCATATTGCGTACTCACTGTACACATTCTAGCATCCCGTCGCGTTCATGATCAGAACCACCTCTTTTCTTGGCTTGGCCGCCGTTTCGCTACTGTTCGGCAGCTCCGCAATGGCCACATGTGCCGATTGCCCGGTACTGTCTGTAAATCCGCGGGCATCACGGCCGCTGGGAAGTCCCCCAGATCGCGGGCCGTGTAGGGCCCAGATGCTCTTCCACACAGGCTGCGTCCGAAACTGCTCGATGACTCAGAGGGAAGTCGGCCAGCTACCGCCGGTACGGAATCCAGCGTCCCAAAGGCAATTCCGGACAAAACCAGATCTGTGAGCTGGACCATCTGGTCCAGTGCGGCCCTGCCGGCGGCCCCGCTACGCGAGCGTTACTTCAAGCAGAAGGATATGGTGGAGAAACTACCTCACAGCACAGGTTAGGACCGGGAACATGGATCTCGCTGAGGCTCAGAAGGAGATCGCGCGGGACTGGACGCAATTCCTCGACACAGCGAAGGGCTGGTGCGCCACGCATAGGTGCCGAGCCGTAGGCCCCTGCCTAACTCGCCCTGCTAAAGGGTTGTTCGCAACGCTGGGCCTGCCTTGCTTATCCGTGCGTTAATGCATCGAGCACTTCTTCCGTGAATCCGTAAATCAGACGGTCCAGATGCCAGCCGTTGAGTCCGGCTTCGTGGGCAGCTTCGAGAAGGAAGTCTTCAATTTCCCGGTAGTCCCCCGAAGGCAAACCTAGCTCATCCACAACCTTGCCCAGCCGCACATCAATGGCGATGCTATCGCCGCCGACCGAGGCCGGCCTACAAGAATACGGATTCGAGTTGCTTCCACTCACCACACGCGGCAGGCGTGGACTGGGGCCATGGGCTGCCCCGGATTGCACGAGAAAGCCTTCTGAAACTCCGGCATATTCTCAATCACACCGTTCACACGGAATTCCGCCGGCGAATGTTCGTTGGTCTGGACCTGTAGCCGCAACGCCGCTTCGCGCGCGTTTTCGCACCAGACCTGGCCAAACGAGAGGAAGAAACGCTGCTCCGGCGTATAGCCGCCGACCCTGGCGGTCTGGCTACCGATGGTGTTCAGCAGGGCCATTAGCGCGACGCGCACGCCGCCATTGTCGGCGGTATTCTCACCGAGCGTCAGCTTGCCGTTGACGAACGCGCCGGGCGCCACCGAGAAACCGCCGTACTCGTCAGCCACGCAGGCCTCGCGTTGGTGGAACTCCTCCTGGTCCTTAGGTGTCCACCAGTTTTTGAGGTTGCCATAGGCGTCGAACTGGCAGCCCTGGTCGTCGAACCCGTGGGTCAATTCGTGCCCGATGACCATCCCGATGCCGCCGAAGTTCACCGCATCGTCGCCGTTGTTGTAGAAGAAGGGTGGCTGCAGGACGCCGGCGGGGAAATTGATGTTGTTCATCAGCGGATCGTAATAGGCGTTAACGGTGGGAGGCGTCATGGTCCATTCCAGGCGGTCGACGGGCTTGCCGATCTTGTTCAACTCGCGATGGAACTCGAACTCTTCGGCGCGGAAACTGTTGCCAACGGGGTCGTCGGGCTTGATCACGACGCTGGAATAATCGCGCCAGCGATCAGGATAGCCGATCTTATTCGTGATGGCCTTCAGCTTGATCAAGGCTTGGGCTTTCGTAGCCGGCGTGATCCAGTCGAGCATCTGGATATCCTCGCCCAGCGCCTTCTCCAGCGCTGCCACCATTTTCAGCGTGCGCGCCTTGCCCTCGACGCCGAAGGTCCGCTCGACGTATTTGCGCCCCAGTGCCTCGCCCAATTCGCGATCGGTGAAATCTACGCAGCGCTTCCAACGTGGCCGCATTGCTTCGGTTCCGGTTAAGGTCTTGCCATAGAAATTGAAATCCTCCTCGGTGAACGGCGTGGGCAGCAGCGGCGCAGAACTGTGTAGCAGGTGCCAGGCGAGATAGGTCTTCCAATCGGCCAGCGGCGCGTTTTCGATCAGGGCGTTGAAGGTCCTCACGAATTCCGGGTAGGAGACGTTGATGGATTGAAACTCGGGCGTGCCGGAAGTAGCGAAGTACTCATTCCAACGGAAGGCCGGGCTGAGAGCCGCCAGTTCCGGTTTGCCGATCTTGTGGTAGACCTTTTCGGGATCGCGGCGCGAAACCAGGTCGAGCGAGCCCTTGGCAAGTGCCGTCTCGAACTGAATGACGGCGGCGGCGCCGGCCTTGGCCTGCTCTGGCTTCTCGCCCGCCAGTTCCAATATGCGCTGAACGTGCGCCACGTATTTCTGGCGCAGTTCGACAGCCTTGGCATCTTCCTTCAGGTAGTAATCCCGATCGGGCAGGCCGAGACCACTCTGGTCGAACTGCGCGATCACCGAATTGGAGTCTTTGAAATCCTGACCCGAACTGAATTCAAACAGCGCTCCCACGCCGATGGCCTGCAGGTGCGCTATCTCGCTGGCGATCTGGGACTTGTCGGTGAGGTTGCGGATGCGGTCGAGTTCCGGCTGGAGTGGGGTGAGGCCTCTGGCGTCGATGGCCTTTTCGTCCAAGCAGGCGGCATAGAAGTCGCCGACCTTCTGGGTGGTGGCATCCCGGCCGGCGGAGGGCTTGGCGGCCGCTTCCAGAATCTCGTGGAGGATGTCGCGGTTGCGATCCGCCAGTTCATCGAAGCGGCCCCACATGGCCTGGTCGGCCGGAATGGGGTTATTCTTCATCCAGGAACCGCAGGCATACTGATAGAAATTGACGCAGGGATCCACCGATTTGTCGATGGCGGTGAGATCAAACTGCGCGGGGCCGCTGGCGTGACTGGTGGGCGTCTGCGCGGACAGGACGCAGAATGTAAGCGAGGCAGCAACTGTGATCTGCAATATGATCGACATGTTGTTACTGTAACGTACTCATGGGAGGCGGCTGAAATCCGCGCGAAGGATTTGAGCGTGGGGCGCATCGACGTTTGCTATCCTTTCGCGTTCTACCGCCATGCCGTTCTTCTGTTGCGCTTCGAGAAACCGGCGATAGTTTGCGAGGTTTCATCGATTGGCGCGAAGTACGAATAATCGGGCCAACCCCGGTCGAGCATCCTGTGGATCGGAATTGCATCGCCGACCGCGCGGTAATGCCGGTCAGCTTGTAAGTGCCGGCGCCGGCAAGAGGCGATGAGGCTCGCAGTTGACCCATGTGATCGACATGAAAATGAGTGATCAGCGCATAATCGAGACTCGCTGCGCCTTTTGGCAAGTGCTGCTGAAGATAACGTACAATCCACTGACCAGGCGGCCGCGACGCTTCCGGATGTGGTCCGTTTCCGGAATGCCATCGCCCGCCGCGCCAGCGTCCACTAGCAGTGTAGTCCCGTCCGGCGTGATGATCAGGGCTGAATTGCCACGCCCTCTAGCAATCTGGTGGCTGTCCAGCGTCCCGGAAGTCCACGCCGGAAGCGGTGCGCCGATCTCGCCATTGCGATCAGAGCCGCTTTGCCCCAACCCAAGCCGATTGATATGACCCCGCAGAGTCCAATGGCGTATAAACTTTTCATAGTTCAAGATTCTCGCTTCCGTGCCGCCTAAGAAGTATACATTCCATTACCCAAGGGCCGCACAGCCCATGCCGCCCGCGCCGAGCGGCGGGATCTCTTACGGTCGTCGCTGGAATCCGTTGCGTTCGCAGTTGGTGCCGGTCCGTGGCCGTCAGAGTCAGTCGGCAGCAGCGTCCGTTTGCAGGTGGTATTCTCCAGGCTCGATATGCAGTCGAGCCGGCTGATGGCCAGACGAATCGGTTTCCGGCGGCTTGCCGTGCGCGACCGCCAACTGATCCTCCAGACGGTGCAGGCGTCTGTGGATGGCCCTCATCTTCCCTCCCGCCCCCCTGCCGGTCTCGGCAGTCCCACTTCAAGCCGCCGCAGGCGCTTCTCAAGCACACGCATCAGTCCTTCCTCACGCTAGCCGAGCCGGTCGACGGTTCACGCGACGGCCCCGAGAACCCGCCGCACCCGCGCGGTGAGGCGGTGCCCGCCACGTTCCTCGTCGATCTGCTTCAGGCGCGCGGCAATCTGCTCCGGTGTGGCTACAGGGCCCAATTCCGTGCGAACCTCTTTCACCCGCGCTGCCAGATGCATCTCGGCCTTGCACCTGCGGAAAATACCGGAGCGGTACACACGCCGGCGAAGGAGATGGCACTGTACGCAAACGGGCATGGCGACTGACGCAGGCACCGCGACGGGCGTCTCGACGCATGCCTCAGAGGATCGCTGCCGTGGACCCAACTGGCCGCCGAACTCCGCATGCAGCAGGCAGTACTGATACACACAGCCTGACAATCGTCGCGCTGCTCCACAAGCCCCTGTGCCACAAGGACTATTATGCTTCGCTTCATGCTTTGGCAAAGAGTTCACGTCCGCAAACCCTAAAGCCCGGAAGCGAACGGTTGATCAATGCTATCGGGCTGTCAAGCGCATGGAATCGACTAAATCCAATCTGATAGGTCGAAGGATTCTCGCATCGACGAAATCCTTGTCTCTTTTAATCGAAGTACATAAAAGTAATACTGTGTTTTAGCGAATCTTGGGGTTTCATTTGGAACTCATGGTTGCCTACAAGCCAGTGCCTGAGGCAAGAAAAGCCTCCTCAGGCCCGAAGCGCGCATGGACATTCAGGGACAAAACCTCATCGAACTTCTACGCGCGAATACGAGGGCGATTCAACTCCGCCGAGGAAGGGAAATGTTCTGTATGCTCTCTCCGGCCGAGGCCCTTCGTAAGGCAGAGAGCGGTCATTATGTTGGTGTTGGAAGCCCCCGACGCATTCGGCATCTTCGACCCGCGGAGGAATGCGCATCGATTCGTGCGCTCGCGGCGAGCTGTTTTACACGCCGCATCCGTAACGGCGCCGGCCTGATTATCGAGTTTCGGAAGATACTGGAGCACAAAGACGTATGCTGATAGCAACTGAACTTCTGACGATTCCCAAGTTCGCTCGGGCAACGGGTCTGAAGTATTGGCTGGCCTTGGGGGTGGGTTGAACAATCGCTGGCGACCGGCGGCTATCGGCCATCAAAGCAGGAATGCGCAACACCAAACTGATGCCGCCACGGCCGCAAGGACTGGCATCCCCGACATGCGGTTCATCAACCGCGAGGTGCCGATCGCGGATGTCGCTCGCGGATGTCGCTCGCGTGCTCGATTTACGGCCGGACGGCGCTGGCAAAATTCATTGCTGGCATCCGGACCGACATCCGCATGGTGACCGAACGGCCTCAGTTGGGATTCGCGCCAGCAACAACACGGCGAAGTGTTTTGGATGTGATTCGAAACCTATGGGAGCCATCAAAATGGTAATGGACGTCCGCGGCGTCGGGCAGGCGGACGCAGCGCTCTGGATCGCCGAGCGGTTCTCGGTGCCGTCCATACCGGCGCGTAAGCGCCTCGCCGAGCCAGATCGACGCCGGGACCGGGTCGGATACGAGCGCGGGCTTGGGCTGCTGATTCGTTCCGTTCTTTGGGCCAGGCTCTCGGCGCCTGCGCAGGCCATGGCGCCAGTGCTGCTCGAACTTGGTGAGAAGGACCGGCCGCTCGACGAAACGCTGCGGGTGCAGATGGCGTATCGTACGCTGGCGCGTTACAGCGGCGTGCAGTCGCACAATGCCATCCGGAAGGGCTTGGTTGAACTGGCCGACGTTGGATTTCTGATTCCGCCCGCGGGCGCTGCGTCGCCATAGCTGGATCGCCACTCGGCGATGTACATCGTGACGCCCAATTCCCGCGCGCTTTGGGAAACTGGCGCAAACCACCGCCCGGCAGACGCAGCAGGAGATTGACGCCGAGGTCGAATTGCGCGCGCGGCGGAGGCACGAAAGACCGCGCTCCAGCAAAGGAAACTGACAGGCAGGAGCAGGGCGCCGGCGCGCGGCTGTACTAAGTACAACATCTGTATTCCGCGAATACCGTGGAACGAAAAGACGCTATTCCAGGGATAGGGTGATCTTGCATCAGCAGCCGGTCTTGCATCTCGCCGGCTGGCACTGAACGGAGGAACAGAAACGATGGCCGAACTGCGATTCTCAGAAATATCCGCGCCGCGCCAGAAGCTCATTCGAACGTGTCTCCGCCTGGCGTTCGGCAACGTCTGCGGCTTGGCCTTGCGCGATTGCGAGCCGGTGTTCGACCCACAGGCGCAACTCATCTTCGATCTGAAGCTCGACACCGATGAGGAGCCGCGTCCAGAACTGGAATTGAGGGATTTCGTTCTCTGTCGCGAGATCTGTCGGCTCCTGCTGGTTTTCGACGCATTCCGCAACGGCAGCACCATCGAGCACCTCGAAGTTAGGGCCGAGGTGCCGCGCCGGATCGTTTTTCAAGGCCGCCGATCCGCGCAGAGGTAATCGGCATGATTCAGTTCAATAACGGTAAGGCCAAGTTCATAGCGCAACCACGGCCTGATGGAACAATAGACATCCGGCAGCGGGCGGCGGAGTTGCGTTTTGTGAGAGCGGTCTCGCAGGCGGCATTTTTTCCCTGGGTAACAGCGCGGCTTCATCCTGAAGGTACCCAAACAGCGGCGGAAACCATCATGAACCGCGCTGAGACGTGCTTCGGCCTTCGGACCGAGGTGGCGGAGATCCCCTTTTCGTTGGCAACCAGAGGCAATCAGCGTCTGGATGCGCTCGCCGATGCTATCGCCGAACGTATGTTCCAGCGGCTCACCGCGGCGCAGGAGCGCAACAAGGGCCGGCTGCTGGACGTGCGTGCCGCGGCCGAATACATTGGACCCACACCCACCGCCCTCCGCCACCTCATCGCCACCGGAACGATCCCCTGTTTTGTGCGGCGCGACGGGCGCGTTCAGCTTGATCGCCAAGACCTCGACAATTGGGTTGAACTCAGCAAAACAGGTGTCTAACATGGGTGCCATTATGCGTAAACGAGGTACTGGGACGGTTTACCGGCGCGGACAGATTTGGTGGATCCAATATTTCGTCCGGGGACGGATTGTGCCGAAGAGCAGCGGTTCGACCGAGAAGACCGACGCGGAGAACCTGTTGAGGCAGCGCATCGGCCGGCGCGTAGGGCCGGAGCGCGCTACCAATCGCGGATCTGTGCGCGCTGGTAGTGGAGGATAACCAGTTGCGCAAGTTACGCGATGCCGGACATGTCGAGTGGCGCTAGAAAGCCCACATTGAGCCCGTGTTGGGCAGCCTGCTGGTGTCCCGGTTCGGCTCAGCGCAGGTGCATCAGTACATTGCGCAATGCCGGTCGGCAGGCGCGTCCGACGCCACCATCAATCGGGAACTCGCGATTCATGAGCCGCGGATTCAGACTCGGCGCCCAGGAGGATCCTCCGCTAGTGCAGCGGCAACGGGCGATCTCCATGCTCGCGGAAGACAATGTCCGCCAGGGGTTCTTGGAGCAGGATCAGTATGAGCGGCTGCTGGAGGAACTGCCGGCCAGTCTCAAGACTCTGTTCGTATGCGGCTATCACACGGGAGCCCGCAAGAACGAGTTGCGGCGCATCCGCTGGGAGCACGTGGATGCTGAGGCCGGACTGATCCGGTTGTCGGCCAGCCAGACGAAGGGGAAGAAGCCCCGCACGCTTCCGATCTACGGAGACATGCGGCGATGGCTGGAGCGCCAGCGCGAAAGCTGCCCGGCGGGCTCGTTCTGGGTGTTCCACGGGACGCATAACTGCCCGGTGGGCAATCAGCTCAACGGCTGGGCAGAGGCCTGCGAACGCGCCGTAGTGGCAGGGTTGCTGTTCCACGATCTGCGGCGGAGCGCGCGGAACATGAAGCGCGCCGGTATCCAGGACAAAGTCGCCATTGAGATCAGTGGACACCGCACGCGGTCCATTTTCGACCGCTACAACGTCGTGGACGTGGCCGACCTGGAGAATGCCGGGAAACGGCTGGAAGAGTACGCCAAGAAGCGGCAACAGGAACGGGCGGCGAAGCTAAGGCGGGTCAAGTGGAGTGACGCGGACGGGATTAATAAACCCGCGGAAGGGCAAAAATAAAGCCGAGAACCACTACAGTGCAGCTGGAGCAATTTTAGGGTAAACTCAAACGAGTCAGTCCTTTGCCGGAGTGGCGGAACTGGCAGACGCACGGGACTCAAAATCCCGCGCCCTTCACTGGGCATGTGGGTTCGACCCCCACCTCCGGCACCAGGTTGTTTTCAATAACTTAACCCAAATCACCCCCATTTCTTGAGCAATTTTGAGTAATGCCCGTGCTAGAATCGGGTCGCTATTATGACCTTGAATCTTTATCGCAGGCACGGTTCCCGTTGCTGCGCGGGCCGGCCGCAGCATGCCACATCTCACGAATCAGAGGAACTTCGGCGCGGCTGGAAACGATGCTTTTGTCCGATCTATGCAAGCGGAACCATCGCTGGACAGTTCAAGCGCAAGAACACGGAGCGTACCGACTGGGAAGCCGCTAAGACCACGGTAGGCGCCTGGGAGGACGCGGGCGCCTGGGACCCGTCCGTAACTGTCCATAACCCCGTGCCCCAGGTCCCCGCGATTCCGGCCCAAGAAGCACAGCTGGTTACGATCACAGAAGCGACTGAATTTTTTCTGTCGAATCGGACGCAAAGGGGTATAGAATCCTCAACCCTGTCCAAGTACGCCACGTTCGTTAACAGCTACGTGCCTACTGCCGCTCGCGGGGCTATGTGAACCTGCCACAGTTAACCGTGGTGGATATGGACCGTTTCTATGCTTCGCGGAAAGATGGCAAAAGCTGGAACGGCTCAGAAATTGCCGTGTTCCGGATCGATTCGCAGCGGGGCACTTTCGTCATCCCCCGCCTCGGAGGTCCCCCGAGGCTGGTCGCCGGCGGCACTGATCCATGCTGGTCGCCCGACGGTACTCAAATCGCCCAGGCTCGGCAAGACGAGGTGGCCTTCTGGATAGTGGATAAGATGACGGGGATTGCTAGGCAGATGCGCATGACGGGTTTTCGAATGATCCTCGACCTTGACTGGTCGCCAGTGTCACATGGATGGGAAAGGGAATGGCGATTTGGACCGTCCGGCCGGATGGAAGCCAACAGCAAAAAGTGTTTGAACAAGATAATCTGGCTTCGCCTAGATGGTCTCCGGCCGGAGACACCCTTTACTTCCTGTTTAGCAGCCCTGGCAATACCCAAGATCTCCTGAAGGCCTCCATAGACCCCAAATCAGGGAAAGCCAAGCCGCCTTCGCTCCTATTGGGCGGTTTGCAGACCGGCGATTACTTAACAGTGTCCGCCGATGGGACACGTCTCGCGTACTCCAGGGCGCAGCATTATTCGAATCTTTGGCTGGCCAGGCCTACCGTTCCGGGCGGCAAGGAAGCCGGCACGGGACCTCAAGCCACGCCGCTGACGACGGGAACTTCCACTTTCGATTCGCCCAGCATTTCGCCCGATGGCAGGTGGGTCGCCTACGTCACTGCGGGGCACATTTGCAAGATGCCCATCGAAGGCGGCAAACCCACACAGTTGACGTTCTCGAACGGCGTTGACTCCAGCCCGGCGTGGTCTCCGGACGACGGCAAACGCATTGCGTTCGGTTCCAATGAAGGCGGCGCATACAGAGTTTGGATCGTAGATGCGGATGGCGGCAACCGCCGGCCGTTTGCCAAGACTCATTTGGACGAGGAGATTGACTCTCAACTCGCATGGTCGCCGGGCCCTGACATTATTTACCAGACTCCCGGGAATCAGAATTTCAATATACTCGATGCGGAGACCGGCGCGGAAAAGCCTCTGATACAGACCGGGCCTGGTCCGCCCTATTACGCGGAGGGTTGGCTGTTCAAGCCACAGTATTCACGCGACGGCACGAAGATCGCAGTCTTCTGGAACCGGAAGCCCCAAGCCGGACTCTGGGTAATTTCGCTGATCGATCACTCGCAGACGCTGCGCCATGCCGGGCAGTGTTATCCCGCCGGATGGTCACCGGACGGAAGCTCTATATACACTTACTGTGGCAGTGACATTGCTGTCGGTACCCGCCGCCCCGGCCGGTCGTGGTGGCGCGCACACCATTTTCTCAGTTCAGGGAGACATCGGTGCCGCTAGTGTGAGCGCGGATGGAAAAAAGTTCGTCTACTCCGTGGCGGAAACGAAGTCGGATGTGTGGATCGTGGACAACTTCGATCCGGCGAACCGAAAGTAGCTTTATGACTCCCGAGCGATGGCAGCGCGTCAAGTCCGTGTTCGAACGGGCGCTCGACCAACCGGCTGCCGCGCGCGACGGGTTCATCGATGCGGTCGGCGAGAGTCCCAGCATAGCGGCCGAAGTCCGCAAGCTGTTCTCTGGCGATATAGCCGCTGGGAGTTTCCTGCAGGACGCAGCTTCGCTCGAACCTTCGGTGCCGCCGTTGTCTCCCGGCGAGCTGGTAGGCGGAAACTTCCGCATCGTGAGTCTGCTGGGAAGCGGCGGCATGGGTGTCGTCTACCGCGCCGATCATCTGGTATTGTCGCGCCCGGTGGCGCTCAAGTTTTTCCTAAGCGGCCAGTCCGGCGCTCCGCAGCCAGCACATATTGGTTCGCCTGGCTGGTGACCTCGGCGCGCGCCTGTGGCGGCAGGCCGCTGGAATCTTTCACGGCCGCCGCGAGCCCAGGGCGATGCCTCGGTCTCCGGTCCACGCGGATGGTGTACACTGTGAGATCCAAAGTTTTGTCACATTCAGATCGGGGGTTGCCAATGTACAGATATGTCGCCGTGGGACTCTGCATAACTATCATCACGTGCGTGCCGGCAATTTACGCGGACGACGCTGCGGCCACGTTCGCCACCTTCGACGCGCCCGGCACGCCTACCGCGACAATTCCGGTGAGCATTAACACAGGAGGGACGGTCGCCGGGTATTCGATCGATGCCGGGACCGTGTACCACGGTTTCGTGCGCGCTTCCGATGGTACGATCACGGCATTCGACGCCCCTGGCGCGGGCACGGGTCTCGCGCAGGGCACCCAGCCCACCGGCATCAACACCTCCGGGACTACCACGGGTGGCGTGATCGACGCGAGCAATATCAGCCATGGCTTCGTGCGTGCTCCCGGCGGTAAAATCACCACGTTTCACGTTTCGAGCGCGGGTACAGCAGCCAACCAGGGCACCACGCCCGAAGGCATCAACGCGGCAGGAACGATCGTGGGGGTCTACGTCGACGAGAATGGCGTGGACCACGCGTTTCTGCGGGAGGCCAACGGCGCCATCACGACCTTTGATGCGCCCGGTGCGGGCACAAGTAGCGGTCAGGGCAGCGGCGCCCAATGCATTAACTCCGCGGGAGAGATTGGGGGAAGCTACGCCGACGCGTCCGGTGTGGTGCACGGCTTCGTGCGCTCGGCTAACGGCGAGATCACCAGCTTCGATGCCCCAGGCGCGGGAATTGGTTTGCAACAGGGCACGATCGTCTTAGCCATCAACACGGCGGGCGCAGTAACGGGAATCTACAAAGACGCGAACAATATGATTCACTCCTACGTGATGGCCAGCGACGGCACTATCACGCCTTTCGATGTCCCCGGGGACCTGTTGACCTATGCGGCGAGTATCAACGGCAAAGGTACGATAGCAGGGTACTACGCTGTGAAAACGGTGTTCCGCGGCTTCCTGCGATCACCGGGCGGCAGCATCACGACGGTGCAGGTTCCGCAAGCTAAGTACACGTACCCCCAGAGCATCAACCAAGCGGGTGTGATCGCGGGTTCGTACGTGGATGCTGAGTCGGTTACGCACGGTTTCGTGAGGACGCCGTGATCGGCGCGCGTGCGGTATATCAAAGCAAAAAGCCGCGCCTCCCGCAAAGGGAAGCGCGGCCTTCTGTCTCCTGACTTCTGTCTCCTGACTACTCTTCTTAGTAGTCCATGTCGCCGCCGTGGCCTCCGGGAGGTCCGGCCGGAGCCGACTTCTTCTCCGGAATCTCGGCCACCATCGCTTCAGTCGTCAACATCAGTGAGGCGATCGACGCCGCGTTCTGCAGGGCCGTGCGGGTCACCTTCGTCGGATCGATCACGCCCGAAACCACCAGGTCTTCGTACGTATCGGTCTGGGCGTTGAAGCCGAAGTTCGGGTTGGAATTCTCACGAATCCGCTCCACCACGATGGCGCCCTCGGTGCCCGAGTTCACCACGATCTGGCGGATCGGATCCTGGCAGGCGCGGCGCACGATATCGACGCCGATCTGCTCGTCGCCATCGGCCTTCAACGTTTCCAGGGACTTTGCCGCACGCAGCAGAGCCACGCCGCCGCCGGGCACGATGCCTTCCTCAACCGCCGCGCGAGTGGCATGCAGCGCATCTTCCACGCGGGCTTTCTTTTCCTTCATCTCGGTCTCGGTGGCTGCGCCCACCTTAATCACGGCCACGCCGCCGGCCAGCTTCGCCAGGCGCTCCTGCAGTTTTTCGCGGTCGTAGTCGGAGGTGGTTTCATCGATCTGGGTGCGGAGCTGCTTGATGCGGCCCTCGATCGATTTCTGGCTGCCGTTGCCGTCCACGATGGTGGTGTTGTCTTTGTCCACCGTGACGCGCTTGGCGCGGCCCAGGTCATCCAGGCGTACGCCTTCCAGCTTGATGCCGGTCTCTTCCATGATGGACTTGCCGCCGGTCAGAATGGCGATGTCTTCCAGCATGGCCTTGCGGCGGTCGCCGAAGCCGGGAGCCTTCACGGCGCAGGCGTTCAATGTGCCGCGCAGCTTGTTCACCACCAGGGTGGCCAGCGCTTCGCCTTCCACTTCCTCGGCGATGATCAGCAGCGGCTTGCCGGAGCGCGCAATCTGCTCGAGCAACGGAAGCAGGTCCTTCATGTTGCTGACCTTCTTCTCGTGGATGAGAATGTAGGGATCTTCGAGCACGCATTCCATGCGGTCGGGATCGGAAACGAAGTAGGGCGAGAGATAGCCGCGGTCGAACTGCATGCCGTCCACGGTACTCAGCTCGGTGTTCATGGTCTTGGATTCTTCGACCGTGATCACGCCATCCTTGCCTACCTTCTTCATGGCATCGGCGATAATGTTGCCGATAGTGGCGTCGCTGTTGGCCGAAATAGTGCCGACCTGCGCGATCATCTCACCGGAAACCGGATTGGAGAGTTTCACGACCGCCTCGACGGCGCTGGTCACGGCCTTGTCGATACCGCGCTTCAGGGCCATCGGATTGGCGCCCGCGGCCACGGCTTTCACGCCTTCGCGGAAAATGGACTGGGCCAGGATGGTGGCAGTGGTAGTGCCGTCGCCGGCAACATCCGAAGTCTTGGAGGCCACTTCGCGCACCATCTGGGCGCCCATGTTCTCCAGCGGATCCTTGAGCTCAATTTCCTTAGCCACGGTCACACCGTCTTTGGTGATGTTCGGGCCGCCGAATTTCTTTTCCAAAACGACGTTGCGGCCCTTGGGGCCGAGCGTTACTTTCACTGCATCGGCCAATTGATTGACCCCGCGCAGGATGGCTTGACGGGAATTTTCTGCGTATACAATCTGTTTTGCCATTGATGTTTTCTCCTCCTTAGGACGCCTTCTTGGCTACCATGGGCTGACTTTCCAAAATGCCGAGAACTTCGTCCTCGCGCATGATCAAGAACTCATCACCATCCAGCTTGATGTCGCTGCCGGAATACTTGCCGAACAGGATGCGGTTACCCACTTCCACGTCGAGCGGTACGAGCTTGCCGTCTTCGAGACGCTTGCCCTTGCCTACAGCGACGACTTCGCCTTCCTGCGGTTTTTCTTTCGCCGAATCGGGGATGTAAAGGCCGCCTTGCATGGTCTCCTTCTCCTCGATCCGTTTGACCACAATGCGGTCATAGAGCGGACGAATCTTCATTAGATAGAACCTCCATCTTGCAGTTATGTTTTCGGGTTTGCGGAATCCGCGTAACGGAGTCCGAAGGTCTATTATTAGCACACTCGCACTGCGAGTGACAAGATTTTGCCGTAAGTTATTGAAACTAAATATTAATTAAGTGCTTGACGCAAACTAGCTGCAGACCCCGAAAAGCGGCGATTTCCGTGCGTTCGCCAGACTATTTGACTCCGACCCCGACGATAGCGACGGGCGCCGCTACCTCGTCGGCAACCACTTCGAAATGAACCAGGCAAGCATTGCCGAAAGATGTGGTGATGGCCACGTCGGTGGCGTCACGGCCTGTAGCCATCAGCACCCGACCCACGCGCGGCTCATTATTTCTGGCATCGAAAGTCCACCAACGCCCTTCCAGATACACCTCGAACCATGCGGCGAAATCCATTACCGCGTCGGAAGGCGGTACACAGATGTCTCCCAGGTATCCGGTGGCGTAGCGCGCCGGAATATTTAAAGATCGGCAGAAGGTAATCGCCAGGTGCTGAAAATCCCGGCAAACACCCGTCCGCTCCCGGTACACGTTGAGGGCGGTTTTTGTCGGACTGGCGAACTCGTAACCGAAGGTCACATTCTGGTGCACCCAATCGCAAATTGCCTGAACTCGCTGCCAGCCAGGCGCCATACCTCCAAACAATTGGGCCGCGGTAGCGGACAAAAGATCCACTTCGCAATAGCGGCTATTCAGTAGAAACACCAGTGTTTCCGGGGGCAACTGCGCCACGGGGATCTCGCGCGCCGATGGATCGCTTGGGTCCACGTTCCCGGAATCTCGGATCAGTGTCGAATTCCATAGCCGGATCCGCCCCGCGGGAGCGGTAAACCGGCAGCAGATGTTCCCGAAGCCGTCGGTGTATTGCTCCTGCTCGACCTCCGGCTCGATTCGCAGCCTGTCGGGTTCCAGAAGGTCGTCCGCGCGCGATGGATGCACGTTGAGCAACGCGACCACCGGCACCGAAGAAGGAACGTCAAACTGAATGTCGTATCCGAGGCGAATCTGCATATTTTTCCTAATGGGCCGTGGGGTGGACGCGGACTCGGCGCCAGGCAGGCTTCAGGAACGGTCGGCTTCCACGCGGGCCGTTCATTCTTAAGTTTACCGAAACGCTCCTGTAAACGGCTTTTGGTTTGATCGGTTGGAAATACCGACCGAGATAATTCATACAGTGTGGTTCCTACCGGAGCAGGTAGAACCTCGGCACCCGGGAGAGCTATACTCGTGCTGTAGCTTCCGTTTCCGGTCCTATTCCCCGTCGAACGGTTTCCGGTAACAAGACGACGTTGTGGAATATGTCCATGCCCGCACAATCCGCCGACCGTCCGATGCCGGCGCCCTTCTCCGGGTACGCGATCGACGCCGCTTATGACGAGATGTTCCGCGCCGGGGGCCGTCCCCGGCCGCATTATAAACATCTCTATGCGCAACTGCTGAATCTTCCATCCGAAGAATTGCTCCGCAGCAAGAAGGAAGCCGATCTGTCGTTTTTCAACCAGGGCATCACCTTCACGGTCTACGGCCGCACCGCAGGCACCGAGCAGATCTTTCCGCATGATCTGGTTCCGCGCATCATCTCCAGTTCGGAATGGGCTACCATTGAGCGCGGTCTCACGCAGCGCATCACGGCTCTGAACCTTTTCCTCGCCGACGTTTATCACGAGCGCCGGATCGTGAAGGACCGGATAATTCCGGGCGAAATCATCTACACCTGCAAACACTTCCGCAGGCAAATGCAGGGAGTCAGAGTACCGCACGACGTGTATGTCAGCGTGGTCGGAACTGACCTCATTCGACTGCCGGACGGCCGTTTCGTGGTCCTGGAAGATAATCTGCGGGTTCCCAGCGGCGTCTCGTATATGCTCACCAGCCGCAAGGTGATGAAGCAGATCTTCCCGACGCTCTTTCGAAAATGCGGCGTGCGTCCCATCGAGCAATATAGCCAGGCCCTGTTGTCCACCCTTCGCTCGCTGGCCCCCGAGGGCCGCTCGACTATCGTTTTACTTACACCGGGCATCTACAACTCCGCCTACTTCGAGCATGCATTCCTGGCCAAGCAAATGGGAATCGAACTGGTGGAGGGCCGCGACCTGGTAGTGCACGACAACAAAGTCTACATGCGGACAACTTCCGGCCTGCAGCGCGTGGATGTCATATACCGCCGGGTGGATGACGACTTTGTCGATCCCCTAGCCTTCCGCCCCGACTCTGCCCTGGGGGTCGCGGGACTTTTCAACGCCTACCGCGCAGGAAACGTGGTGCTCGCCAATGCCCTCGGTACGGGGGTGGCCGACGACAAAGGCATCTATTCCTACGTTCCGAAAATCATCCGCTACTATCTCGGCGAGGATCCTATTGTCGAAAACGTCGAGACTTTCATGATGACGGACCCCGCTCAACGCGCGCACGTCTGCGGAAACCTGGACAAATACGTCGTAAAGGCAGTGGGTGAATCCGGGGGTTACGGGATGCTGATCGGTCCCCACAGCAGCCGCTCGCAACAAGCGGAATTCCGCGATCGCATCATGGCGGATCCCAGAAACTATATCGCGCAGCCCACCCTCACGCTGTCCACCGCTCCCTGTTTCATGAATGGCCGCATTGAGCCGCGGCACGTCGATCTCCGGCCTTATGTTCTGTTGGGAGAGAAAGTAACAATCGTGCCTGGAGGGTTGACGCGGGTGGCTCTGCGCAAGGGTTCTCTGGTGGTCAACTCATCGCAGGGCGGAGGGTCGAAGGACACATGGGTATTACAGAATTGAACGCCGGGGTGCTCCGATGCTTTCGCGCGTAGCCGATAGTCTGTACTGGATGAGCCGCTATTTCGAGCGCGCCGATCACTGCGCGCGCGTGCTCGAAGCGAACTATAACCTCATGCTGAATCCTTCGAAAGTTTCCGCCGAGGAGAGATGGCACCGCATCATGGCGTCTCTGGGCATCGCCACTGTCGGCGGCATCGATCCGCAAATGGCCATGATCCAGCTCACCGGCGACCCCGAACACGAGTCTTCTATCGCTTCCTGCATCGCGACGAGCCGCGAGAATGCCGGCCAGGTTCGCGAACAGATCAGTTCGGAGATGTGGGAGCGCTTGAACCGTTTGTATCATCAGGTGACTAAGACCGATGCCCTTGTGGAGACGGATTCCGATCCGCTGCGGCTGGTGGCCGCCGTGCGCGAAGGCGCCTACCAATTTCAAGGTGTGACGGCCGCCACCATGAATCACGGCGAAGGCTGGCAGTTCATTCAGTTAGGCAAGTACATGGAGCGCTCCTGTGCACTGCCGGTATTGCTGGATGCCTATTTCTCGACGGCCGGGCAAGCAGACGACCTGGACTGGGTAGGCCTGCTGGCAAGCTGCGCCGCTTTTGAGTCGTACTGCAAGGTGTACACGGCCGATCTGAAGCCGGACTGCATGGCCGAATTTCTGCTCTTGAATCCCGAGTTCCCGTATTCGGTGCGGTATGCGGTCGAGCGCATGAGCGCCGCCATCGGCGCCATCTCCGGGACATCTTTCAAACACGCGACGGCGCGGATAGAACGCATCGCCGGACGGCTGCGCGCTTTTCTGGCCTACGCTCAAATCGCCGATGTTATGGCGGGCGGGCTGCACCGCTACCTCGACAGTGTCATTGAGCAATGCAAGAGCCTGCATGCGGCGGTGCACGAAGTGTATATCGATTATCCGATCCAGTCGGCCCTGGAGGCTTGATGTTTTACGCGATCCGGCATTTCACTCGTTATCGCTACAGCCGTCCCGTTTGGCAGAGCGTAATGCAACTGCGCATGCAACCGCGCAGCGAGCACACACAGCGCTGCTTCACCTTTCAATTGGCCATCAGCCCACAGGTCAGAGTTTTCTCATATCAGGACCACATTGGCAATATTGTTCACCATTTCGACGTTCCGGGGCAGCACCGGCAACTCACGATTATCGCCGACGCTTTGGTCGATGTGGAAACGCCGGCTCCCCTCCCGGAGTCGCTGGGTCCCGATGCGTGGAACGAAATCGACGCCTTGATCGAGCGTGACGATTACTGGGACATGCTGCTGCCCAGCCGTTACGCGCGCACATCGCCCGAACTCCTAGCGTTGGCGGAGGAGTTGGAGGTGGATCGGCGCGACGGCCGGCAACCCCTGGAACTGCTGACCACGTTGAACCGCAAGCTTTACCATCACTTTTCTTACGTGAAGCGCAGCACCGAGGTCGATACGGCCATCGAAGATGCCATCCGGTCACGGCAGGGTGTTTGTCAGGATTTTGCGCACATTATGATCTCGATGGTACGGAACCTACGAATTCCTTGCCGTTATGTGAGCGGCTACCTGCATCGCGATCCCGATCATGCCGATCGCTCCGACGAGGGCGCCACGCACGCCTGGGTCGAAGCGCTTCTGCCGGGTATTGGCTGGGTGGGCTTCGATCCGACCAACAACCTGATTGTTGGAGGCAGACACATTCGCACCGCCATTGGACGCGATTACGCGGATGTATCCCCGAGTGTCGGCACCATGAAAGGATCCGCGGACACCGAACTGCAGGTGCGCGTCCGGGTGATCCCTTCCGATGCCGTGCTGCCTCCCGACCAAGAGTTTGCCGCGGACGAAGAGTGGTCCCGATTTCTGCAAAGCGATCTGCAAGCTGAAAAATTACACGCGCAGCAACAGCAGCAGCAGTAACCAGCAGGCATCGCCCAGATCACATGGCCATTCACGTCGCGCTTCACCATCGGACCCGCTACCAGTACGACCGGCGTATATCTCTCGGACCTCAAATCGTCAGGCTGCGTCCCGCCCCGCACTGCCGCACGCCCATCCTGGCATATTCGTTGCGTGTTCTCCCCAAGAACCACTTTATTAACTGGCAGCAGGACCCTCAAAGCAACTATCTGGCGCGGTTGGTCTTCCCGGAGCCCACCACGGAGATGTCCGTGGAAGTCGATCTGGTGGCTGAAATGGCGGTATACAATCCGTTCGACTTCTTCCTGGAGCCTTACGCGGAGCAATACCCGTTTTTGTACGACGCTTCGGCCGCTCGCGAGCTGCGCCCATTTCTCGAGATCGAACCGGCCGGGCCGCTGCTTTCTGCATTTCTCGAAAGGGCGCCGCGGGGTGGCGCCCGCACCATGGACTTTCTGGTCGGCCTCAATCAAATGGTGCAGAACCAAATCGGATACGTCATCCGCATGGAGCCTGGCATTCAGACGTGCGAGCAAACTCTTGGATTGCGATCTGGGTCCTGCCGGGATTCCGCATGGCTCCTGGTGCAGCTCATGCGCCATCTGGGGCTCGCGGCGCGCTTCGTTTCCGGCTATCTGATTCAACTTGTCGCGGACGTCAAGCCGCTCGAAGGCCCCTCCGGTCCCACCGCCGATTTTACGGACCTGCACGCGTGGACCGAAGTCTACCTTCCCGGCGCCGGCTGGGTGGGGTTCGATCCCACATCCGGGCTGCTGGCGGGAGAGGGGCATATTCCACTGGCCTGCACGCCGGACGCCTCGAGCGCCGCGCCCATCTCCGGCCTGCTGGATCCCTGCAACACCGAGTTCAGTCACGAGATGACGGTCGCGCGAATCTACGAATCGCCGCGCGTCACCAAGCCCTACACAGCTCAACAGTGGCAAGCCATCGAACGGCTCGGCCATCAGGTGGATGCCGATCTGCGCGAGGGCGACGTGCGGCTCACCATGGGTGGCGAGCCGACTTTCGTTTCTCTAGACGACGCCGACAGCCCGGAATGGACCACCGCCGCGTTAGGTCCCATGAAGCGCCAGCGCGCCATTGAACTGCTGGGCAGGCTTCGCCAACATTTTGCGCACGGTGGATTGCTGCATTTCGGACAGGGAAAGTGGTACCCCGGCGAGCCGCTGCCGCGCTGGGCATTCGGTTGCCACTGGCGGAAGGACGGCGTGCCCATTTGGGAAGATGTCAGCCTGATCGCGAAGGACAGTAAAGATTACCATTGCACGGCGGAGCACGCGCGGCAGTTTCTGGAAGCCCTCACACGCCGTCTGCAGGTAAGCGCGGCTTTTACCATCGCGGCCTACGAGGACGTCTTCTATTACCTGTGGAAAGAACGCAAGCTGCCGGTCAACGTCGATCCGCTCGATTCCAAGCTTGCGGATCCGATCGAACGTGCCCGGGTGGCACGCATATTCGAACACGGTCTGGATCAACCCCTCGGCTACGTTCTTCCCTTGCGCCGGATTCCAACACGTACCGGCACGCCGCGATGGACCACCCAGCCCTGGTTTCTGGCCGCGGAGCGCATGTTCCTGATCCCTGGCGATTCGTCTATGGGATACCGTTTGCCGCTCGAATCGCTGCCGTGGACCAAACCGGAAGACGTGATCTATTCCTACGAACCGGATCCCTTCGAAAAACGTGCGCGCCTGCCAGTGAAGCCGGAGCGCCGGCACGACCTGTTCAACGAACCCCCAGGCCCAGATGAACCCGTACCCGACGCCGATAAGGCCGCACCGCCTAAGAAGGGCGAATCCGCGCCCTGGATCTCACGTCCCGCCCTCTGCGTGGAGCCGCGACAGGGCAAACTCTTCGTCTTCATGCCGCCGGTCGAGTATCTGGCCGACTATCTGGATCTGGTGGCCGCCATCGAAGATACCGCGGCTTACCTGAAAATGCCCGTCATGCTGGAAGGTTACGCGCCTCCCTCCGATCCGCGCATCGCGGTGCTGAAAGTGACCCCCGATCCCGGAGTCATCGAAGTCAACATCCAACCCGCGGCATCCTGGGACGAACTGACCGCCAATACCACCGCGCTCTACGAACTCGCGCGCCAGAGCCGTTTGGGCACCGAGAAGTTCATGTTGGACGGACAACACACCGGCACGGGCGGCGGCAACCACGTGGTGATCGGCGGCCCTACTCCGGAAGACAGTCCCTTCCTGCGGCGCCCCGATTTGTTGCGCAGCCTGGTCGGTTACTGGCACAATCACCCTTCTCTGTCGTATCTCCTGTCCGGATTGTTTATCGGTCCCACCAGCCAACACCCCCGTGTGGACGAGGCGCGTACCGATTCCATCTACGAGCTGGAGATTGCCTTCGACCAGATCCCCGACAAAGACTCTCCCCCGAGTCCTATGTGGCTGGCTGATCGCGTCTTCCGGCACCTGCTGACCGATTTGGCAGGCAACACGCACCGCGCCGAGTTCTGCATCGACAAGCTCTACTCGCCCGATGCCAGCGGATCGCGGCTCGGCCTGGTCGAGCTGCGCGCATTCGAAATGCCGCCGCACGCGCAAATGAGCCTTACGCAACAACTGCTGGTGCGCGCGCTTACAGCGCATTTCTGGGAAACCCCTTACCGCCGCAAGCTCACGTGGTGGGGGACCACTTTGCACGACCGCTTTATGCTGCCGCATTATGTGCAACGCGACTGGGACGAGGTGATGGCGGACCTGCGCGAAGCCGGATATGATTTCCAGACCGAATGGTTTGCTCCGCACTTCGAGTTTCGATTTCCGCAGATTGGCTCGCTGACCACCCGCGGCATTCGGCTGGAACTGCGGCGGGCCCTGGAGCCGTGGCACGTGCTGGGTGAAGAAACCTCCGGCGCCGCCACGGTCCGCAATGTGGACTCATCCGTCGAGCGGCTGCAGGTGAAGGTGTCCGGCATGACCGGCGATCGCTTTGTGGTCGCCTGCAACGGCCGCCGCGTGCCGCTGCAGTCCACCGATGAGGCCGGCGAATTCGTGGCTGGAGTGCGTTATCGCGCCTGGCAGCCGCCCTCCTGCCTGCATCCAAACATCCCGGTGCACACACCCCTGGTCTTCGATATCGTCGACACCTGGTCCGGGCGCTCCGTCGGGGGCTGCACATATTATGTGGCGCATCCGGGCGGGCGCGCCAACGAGCAGTTCCCGGTCAACGCGCAGGAGGCGGAGAGCCGCCGTCTGGCCCGTTTTAGAGATACGGGCCACACTCCGGGTATGATGGTGGTGCCGCCGGAGGAGCGTAATCCGGAGTTCCCGCTGACGTTGGATTTGCGGCGCAAGGGTTAAAGCACCTTATGAGCCTTGCCGGTGAAACACTCGAATCGCCCCTGCTCTGCGCCGATTATCGCCAGGCGGAAGGCGCTTATGACGAAATGTCTGTCGCACCCGGCGTGCTCCGGCCGCACTGGAATACCTTCATCGGGGCGATGTCCGCGCTGGGTGGCGAAGAACTGGCTCACCGCTGGAAAATCGCCCGCCAGCGAATTCGCGAAAACGGCGTAACCTATAACGTCTACGGCGATCCGCTGGGAATGGATCGCCCATGGAATCTGGACTCCATTCCACTTCTGATTCCGCCGGCTGAGTGGCGTCAGATTGAAGCAGGCCTGATACAACGTGCGCGACTCCTGAATTACATCCTGGCCGACCTCTACGGCCCGCAACAACTCCTGCGTGGCGGTCTTCTGCCGCCTGCGCTGGTATTCGCCAATCGCGGCTTCTGGCGCGCGTGTCACGGCATGCCCACCGCGGTGCATCCTTATCTGCACCTGCTCGCCGTGGACTTGGCGCGCTCGCCGGACGGCCAATGGTGGGTGCTCTCGGATCGCACGCAGGCGCCTTCTGGAGCCGGTTATGCGCTGGAGAACCGCACGGTCCTGGCGGAGACCTTTCCAGACTTGTTTCGCGAGTTCCAGGTGGAACGGCTGGCATCTTTTTTTCGTTCGTTTCGCGATAATCTGCTGCGGCTTGCGCCCTCCCGGCGGGACAACCCGCGGGTGGCGCTGCTCACGCCAGGGCCGCTGAACGAGACGTACTTCGAGCACTCTTATCTGGCCCGCTACCTCGGCTTCACGCTGGTTCAGGGAGCCGACTTAACGGTTCGCGACAGCCGCGTATTCCTGCAAACACTCGACGGTCTCGAACCGGTCGATGTCATCCTGCGGCGCGTCGACGACAGTTTCTGCGACCCGATCGAACTGCGCCCCGATTCCTTTCTGGGCGTGGCAGGTCTGGTCGAGGCGGTCCGGGCCGGCAACGTGGTAGTGGCCAACGCGCTGGGCAGCGGCCTGATCGAATCGCCCGCCTTCATGCCCTTCCTTCCCCAACTCTGCCGGCAATTGCTCGGACAGTCCATGCAACTCCCTTCCATGGCCACCTGGTGGTGCGGCCAGCCTGGGCCTCTCAGGTACGTGCTCGATAACCTGGATTACCTGGTGATCAAGCCGGCCTTTCCCGCCCACGGCCTGGAGCCGGTATTCGGTGGGAAGCTTACCGGCGACGAACGGTCGCGTTTGGTAGCGCGGCTGCAGGAACGTCCCTACGCGTTCGCCGGCCAGGAAATCATGAACCTCTCGACCGTGCCGGTCTGGTTCGAAAACAAGTTGAGTCCCCGCCGAGTGGTTCTGCGTGTCTTTCTCGCTGCATCGGCAGACTCGTGGGTGGTCATGCCCGGCGGCCTCGCCCGCATCTCTCCCGCGCTCGACTCGCCTGTGGTCTCCATGCAGCGCGGCGGTGGCAGCAAGGATACCTGGGTGCTTTCGAACGGACCAGTGGACGTAGTTACTCTGCGCCGTCCACCCGATCAACCGCTCGACCTGAACCGCGGGGAGGGCAGTGATCTGCGCAGCCGCGCGGCCGACCACCTCTTCTGGTTGGGCCGCTACGCGGAACGGTCGGAGCACCTCGCGCGCGTCTTGCGCTGCATTCTGGTCCGCCTCACTGGTGAATCCGGCGCGTCCGGCTCGGCGGAATGGGATTCGATAATGACGTTGCACGAGTGCCTGGCGTCGCCTCACTCGCGTCTGTCAGAGGATGATCCCCAAGGCCACCTGGACCAATGGAGAGACCTCGAGCAGGAAATCCTTTCTCTGATTTTTGAAGAGCAGCGCAGCGATAGCCTGAGCGCGAACCTGAGTCGCGCCGCGCGGGCGGCCGCGCACGTCCGCGACAGGCTTTCGAGCGACATGCTCCGCGTGGTGAACCAGTTCGGCGCGGCACACAGTTCACCCTGGGGCTATGCCTCCAGCGGCGAGGCGCTAGCCGCACTGAATCGCTCGATCGGAATCCTGGCCGCCATGCGCGGCATCGAGATGGAAAACATCACCCGCGGCCCCGGCTGGCATTTTCTCAGTCTGGGAAGACGTATCGAGCGATGCATTCAACTGGTGGACCTCTTTCGCGCTATCGTCGTGCCTCTAAACTCCCGGACATGGCCCACGCTCGAAATGTTGCTGGAGGTCGCCGACAGTTCCATGACCTACCGGTCGCGCTACTTTACGGTGCTGCAGGCCGCGCCCGTGCTGGATCTGGTGATGTGCGATGACGCCAACCCGCGCTCGCTGGCGTTCCAGCTGCAGGATCTGCTGGAGCATTGCCGGTGGTTATCCGCCCGGCCTTTGGGGGCCGGATGGCCGGTTGCGAAACAGCGGAGCCTGGAAGAAGCGGCCGCGAATTTGTTTCGCGCCGACGTCCGCGTGCTCTGCCAGCCCGGCGAAGGCAGCTTCCGCGAGCCGTTGTACACCCTGCTCGGCGAATTGGGAGCGGCCCTACCGGCTTTATCGGATGCTATCACCAATATCTATTTCAGTCACGCCGAATTGGAGCGAACCGCGTGACCTATCGCGTGCGCCATAGAACCACGTATGACTACGAGGATCCGGTCTCCGTATCGCATCACATCGTACGCCTGACTCCGCGCAGTCTTCAGAAACAAACATGCCGGGAGACCCGCTTGACGATCCTGCCCGCGCCGACGGCCACCCCCACCCACGCCGACTACTTCGGTAACACCCTGACCACCTTCACGCTGCACGAACCGCACGATTGCCTGGTGGTGGAGGCCGACAGTACCTTGGAAGTGACTGCCATAGAACCACCGGACTTTTCCGCAACTCCTCCCTGGGAGACCGTTCCGAACGCGCTGGCCGGCGAGCCCAGCGACGAAATCCTAGACGCCTGGCAGTTCGTTTTCGACACCCCCCGCGTGGGGTCCAGTCCGGCGTTGGCCGAATATGCGCGTCAGTCGTTTCCTGAACGACGTCCCCTGCTGGCGGCGGTACTCGACCTCACGCGCAGAATCCACCAGGATTTCCGCTTTGACAAGAAGGCCACCGAGGTCGCGACCCCGGTACAGACGTTTTTCGAAAAGCGCCGTGGCGTTTGCCAGGACTTCGCGCACCTGCAGATCGGGTGCCTGCGTTCCCTCGGCCTGCCGGCACGTTACGTCAGCGGCTATTTGCGCACCATGCCGCCACCAGGCCGCCCACGTTTGATAGGCGCGGATGCCTCGCATGCATGGTGCTCGGCGTGGTGCCCTGGGACCGGATGGGTGGACTTCGATCCGACTAACAATTGCGTAACATCCGACGGTCATATCACTGTGGCATGGGGCCGCGATTACAGCGACGTTAGTCCTATCTATGGTGTCTTGCTCGGCGGCGCCAGGCATGCATTGCGCGTGGCGGTCGATGTGATGCCGCTTTCGGAAACTACGAGTTAGGCGCGCGATGCTTTCTTCCCGCCAGTTTTGAGAAGGCTTTCTCGACCCATTCGGAGGGTAGTTCGTTTACGGCGCACCGCATCCGTTCCTGCCACCAGTCTGAGATCTGTACCAGATCTTTGCGCTCGAAGCGGTGCTCTACCAGGTCGAAACTCCCCCGTGTATAAAGGAGCAGATCGATCGGGAAATCGACGTTTGCCGCGCACAAGCGAGTGGCGTCGAACGCCAGGATGCCGAGCTTAAAGGCATAGAGAATCGCATCGTTGTGAGTCAGCGAGCGTTCGAGAATCGGCTTGCCGAAACCGGAATTTCCGATAATCTGGTATGGCGTGTCAGGGCCAATCTCGACCCAATTGCCCTCCGGATAAACCAGGAACAACTGGTGCGCTGAGTCCGCCGACATCTGCCCTCCCACCAAAGCGTGAATATTGAAATTGAAGTCCGCCTGGCGTAGCGACGGTCCCTCTTCCTCCGCCAGCCGCCGTATCTCGCCCCCAAAGAGGTTCACGACCTTGAAGAGCCGGTCGCGCGCCTCGATCTTGCGCGTATAGTCCTCTTCGAAATAAAGGAGAGCCTTGTCCCGCAAAGAGCGGAGGCCGGACATCATGATAAAGAACGAGAAGCCGGGCCCCTGATAGGTGGCCACCTTCTTTGCAACCAACGATTCACTGCCTGAAAGTACCCGTGTGTCGGCGAGGCCGACCAGCCCATCTTCAACAGTGATTCCTAAGCAAAAGGTCATTCCATCTCCGCAGTTTTTCCGAAGGTTGCCCGAGGCTCTGGAACGGGCGGCGTAATCTTGCGAGGCCGTTTCGGATCTTTCATCATTTTAGCCTGCCGACCGACGTCTTCGCAGTCTTAGCCCGATGAAATCGGGTAAGATAAAAACGGAGGAATGGGTGAGTGGTTGAAACCGGCGGTCTTGAAAACCGTTAACGGGGTAACTCGTTCGGGGGTTCGAATCCCTCTTCCTCCGCCACTTTAGGTCCCTATCTCATTTATTGCGAGTGACTTACGAGCACCGCTGCAATCGTGTACCCATTACGTACCTGATTCAATCAATCAGTAGCAAATTGTTTTCAGCAACTTATAAACTAGGCGGAGGGAGAGGGAGTCTTTCATTTTCCTCTTCCTCCGTCTGCGCCCGAAACAGAAATAGCAAGAATGTAACTTGCGCGCAAGACGAATGTATTCCATACTCGGACACCAAAATGCGCCGGAGCCGATCATGAAAAAAGTAGCTCTCCTTTCCGTACTAGCATTGGCCGCATGTTCCGACCAAGGGCCACGCTCGATCCTGCAAGCCTAAGCACCGGATGACGCAAAGCTCGTTCAATTCCAGAAGGCCCTCGAATATGAAGGCAAAAAAGCGGATGCAGAGCACAAAAGGCTGGAAGAGGAATGGAACTTTCATAATGCGTGGCAACTCTGCATTAACTACGACTGGAAATTACCCCATTGCGATGTCATCAAACGCAAATGGGATCAGATACAGGTCGAGCAAAAGCGGCAGAACGACGATATGGAGAAGGCGGACAGGATTGCGGCAGAGAAAACTGTCGCCATCGAGGCTACAGAATTATCGAAATCTCACTAACCCATGAGTGAACGCAAGATCGTCCCTATCACCGGTAAGCACACCTCGATGCATTCGATGGTCGCAGAATGTCTTGCCGATCCCGCAAGCGTTCGTGGCTTCGTGATCTATTTCGACGAAGAGGGGACAATGCGCCACGGACATTTTGGAGCAACCCGCTCAGACACATGTATGGCAGCAGCGTGGCTCAATGGAATGGCGGCAAGAGTTATGGAGGCGCAGGATGACTAACAATTCACAAACCCTCCGGCCCGGCGCTCATGCTCCTGAAGCAACTCGCCGGGCGCACTTAACAAAGGCTAGAATATAACGACGCGGTCCTGCCATCAGACATCTCTATGCCCGATTATCAACAGATCTTCCGCGACATGGTCGCGGACCCGCGATATCTTGCGAACCTTGCCTGGGGCGAACCACGCGAAGGGCACCCAGAAGGCACAGTTCGAGCCCACATTGCCGAGATCGAGCCCAATCTGGAGAAGCTGCGGCCGAAACTGAGCGAGGAGGAATGCTGGAAGCTCAACCTGCTCATTCACACCCATGACAGCTTCAAGGGCGAGGCCAAGGTCGGGGTGCCAATCTCTGACCCGCAGAGCCACGCTTCGCTTGCCCGCGCCTTTCTGGCGACACACTGCGATGACGCCGATCTGCTTGCGATGGTGCAATACCATGACGAACCATTCGCGCTTTACCGACAGGTCGAGACCAAGGGCAAATACAATCAGGAGCGGCTCAGGATGCTGCTGAACGCAATCGCGGATTGGAATCTGTTCTTGGCTTTCAACATCATTGATGGCTGCACTCCCGGCAAGTCGCGCGAGCCACTATATTGGCTCTTCCGCGAAGTCGCCGGACAGGTTCAATCCAACTTCAACGAAATGGATATCATCCCGTGATCTCGCGTACCCAATACGTCACCACGCCACGCGTTTTTGCCCGTTCTGACCGACGTGGCATTTTATGTTTTCGGTAACTTACGGATAATGCGAGGGCCCAAATTGAACGAATCCCTCTTCCTCCGCCATCCAGATAAACGATCACCTGCGGCCGGCGTGGCTTTTCTCTCCCCCCAAAATAGCGTCGGCCCGCGCTAACCTTTGATGTAATTGATAGCCGGGCACGCGCGGCCTACTATAAGGTCACACTGATGCACGAGCTTCGACGTTACCTCGAATTGCTGCTGGATCATCAATGCAGCACCGCGAAGGGCAAATGCCCGGAATGCCTCGGCCTGCAGCGCATCTACGAGTTCATGCAGACCGAACTGTTCTCGAGTGTCATTTACACCGGTACCCCTCTGGAAACCCGCCAGCCCGCCCGGTCGACGGCGGCGCCGGTCAATCGGGCCGGAGCGGGTCCCCGCCCGCCGCGCGCGGCATGAACGCGATCCGCAGCTCCGTTTCGCGAATCAGCCGCGGCCACAATGAGTCCGGGTCGGCATCGAACACCGCCTTAGCGTTGCCTTGAAAAATATACCAGGCGCCCAGATCCAGTTCGTGTTCCAATTGTGGCGCCGTCCATCCGGCATACCCCAGATACACATGCACCGCGTCGGCAGCCGCCGTGGAAGCGAACGTCTTCTCCAGAGCTTCCTTGGTGGAAACCAGAAAGACATCCCCCAGCACTTTTTGGGCTCCGCCGGGCGGGCGTGGCGAGCGCACCAGCGCCAGGACGTCGGTCATGCCCACCGGACCGCCGGCATAGACCGGGTCCGGCCGGTTCTTAGCGCCGGTCAGCTCGTCCAGCACGCGCGAAATCGGAACTTTCGAGCGGCGGTTGAGAATCAGCCCGACGACACCATCTTCATCGTATTGCACCAGCAAAACAACCGTCTTGGCGAAATTAGGATCGGGCAGATCCGGGCTGGCGACCAGCAACTTCCCTGCCCCGAGATCTTCGGGCTGCGTGGATTGTGCAGCCAACGGGACGGCGGCGCCCAGGCAGGACACCGTCACCGCGATAGGTAGCCATCGCATAGGTAAATTTTGACGCAGTACTGGCGTAAACCGCAAGCCCGCTTCAAATAGACCCCTTTCTTTTAAGTTCCGGCACCGGCGCGCATTTCCTTGCATTTTAGATACCAGTGGGTTGTTGGCTGCACCGGCGTTGCATTTGACGCCTGGAGTGTGTCGTGCGAACATCGGCTGCACCGGCGACGGTTTGCGCCTTCCGCCAAATTAAACTCCGCCGCCCCATAAAAGAGGATTTCGAATGCGAAGACTGAATTTGTGTGTTTTTTCGTTGATAACTGCCGGGCTCGCTGCTGTAGTTCCGGCCGCCGCCGATGACCAACTTGTCGACGTTTCGGCAACCGCCCGCATGATCTCCATGCCCAGCCCAAACACCGCTGTGCCAAGCGGCTTCAACTACAAGGGCCTGGCGGAAACCAGCGTGATCGCGGGTCTGGAGACCCCGGGCGTGCCTTGCGCTAACTGTGTCGCCGGCGCGAGTACTCCCAACATCGGGGCCCCGTGGCCTGTTTTTGCGGTACAGCGAGGCCAGACGCTGAATATTTCGACATGGTTCGAATCGACGGCTTATACCGGCCCCTGCACGGCCAGCATTCTGCTTAAGCAGAACGGCAAACCTGTTGCTACCGGCTCATTTCCGCTTCCGAATGGCTGTGGCGCCGACATACGGTACGGGATCTTCTTTACCGTTCCAGTGCCCAACGGCGCCGGTTTGACAACGGTCACCGGCATGGTTAGCGGCGGCACAAATAAGTCAGGGGCGATCACTCTGTTGAACGTCCAATGAAGGAGCGGGCGTCAAATCGCTTCTAACTCCTCTTCCAACATCTGCTTCTGCCACAGGTCCGCGTAGTAGCCGCCCGCCGCCACCAGTTCCGCATGCGTACCTTGTTCCACGATGCAGCCGTGTTCCAGAACCACAATGCGATCCGCCTGCCGCACAGTAGAAACACGGTGCGAGATCAGGATCACGGTGCGCCCGCGCATGGCCTCCTCCAGCCCCTCCAGAATCCGTTCCTCAGTCAGCGTGTCCACACTCGAAAGCGCGTCGTCCAGGATCAGGATGCGCGGATTGCGGAGCAGGGCGCGGGCAATCGCCGTCCGCTGCTTCTGGCCGCCGGAAAGCGTGATGCCGCGCTCGCCAACCATGGTCGCGTAACCCTGGGGAAAGGATTCTATATCGCCGGCCAATCCGGCCAACTCCGCAGCCCGGCGGATCTCGTCTTCCGCGGCGTTCTCCACCCCAAACGCGATGTTTCCGGCTATGGTCGCGCTGAACAAGAATGTTTCCTGCGGAACAAAGCCGATGTGGCGCCTTAGTTCGGCGGGCGAGAGATCGCGCATGTCCACGCCGTCCAGTAAGACGCGCCCCGCGGTCGGATCCATCAGGCGCGGCACCAGACTTACCAGCGTACTCTTTCCCGAACCGGTGCGCCCCACCACAGCCAGGGTCGATCCCGCGTCAATCGTCAGGCTCACCCGGTCGAGTGCCCGCCCGGAGGGATACGCCACCGAGGCGTAGCGGAATTCAATCTCGCCGCGCACCTGCGCCAGCCGCACCGGGTTGGGCGGCGTGGCGATAGTGGGCTCCTGATGGAAGATCTGATTGATGCGCGCGAGCGATGCACTCCCGCGTTGCATCAGGTTCACCACCCATCCCAGCGCGATCATGGGCCACACCAGCATGCCCATATAGGTGTTGAACATGACGAAGCTGCCGAGCGAAATGCGTCCCGCCAGCACCTGCCCGCCGCCATACCACAGCACCGCCAGGAAGGTCAGCCCGATCAACGCTTCGAGCAGCGGCTGGAAGACGCCCGAGATGCGCACCAGCCGGATATTCTCCGCGATATAACCGCGGTTCAATTCCTCGAAACGGCGTATTTCGGCGCGCTCCTGTACGAAAGCCCGCACCATGCGGACGCCGGCCAGATTTTCCTGCACGCGGCTGCTGATATCGGAAAACATGGCCTGGATGCGCTCGAACCGCGTATGAATAGCGCGCCCGAAGAAAATCACGGCCAGGCTGACCAGCGGCGCCGGCAGCACGGCCAGCAGTGCCAGGCGCCAATCCACCGTGACCATGATAATGATGGCCAGCAGAAACGTCAGG
The DNA here is from genome assembly GCA_963756605.1 of Bryobacterales bacterium. GTDB lineage: Bacteria > Acidobacteriota > Terriglobia > Bryobacterales > Bryobacteraceae > Bog-159. The sequence goes on from CAVWOT010000021.1 coordinate 55,148, forward strand.
CTGGTCTCGGTCCAGTACATGATGCCCGGGCCGAGCATCATGCGCACGGCGTTCAAATCGTTGGTGGCGCGCGCCATGATGTCTCCGGTGCGCACGCGCGCGTAATAGTCCGGCGACAGCTCCACCAGATGGCGGAACAGGTCGTTGCGCAGGTCGTATTCGATATCGCGCGAAATGCCTATGATGATCACGCGCATCCAGTATTGGAATAAGCCCTTGACGGCAGCCAGCGCGACGAGCAGACCTGCATAGCGCAATAACCGGGCTAGGCCGTGCGCGCGCGACAGCGTATCAATCGCGGCACGGATCACCAGCGGCTGCACACCGCCGGCGAGGTCCTTCACCACCAGCGCTCCCAGCCCCAGCGCCAGACCGCGGCGATAGCGCCACAGGTAAACGCGCACAGTGCGCAGAGATTCCCACATGGCCTAGTTTTCGTTGTAGGGCAGACACTCTACCGGAGAAAGCGAAGGAAATCGAGTCACGGACTACTTCTCGTCCGCGGAATTCTTCTGATCGAGATGGCCAACCGTCTTTAGACGTTGATAAAGCCGTTCGACCTCGGCCTCGTCCTCGGGCAGCAGCATCCGGTAGCGCGGCGGCGCGATTTGCCGCCGGTCAGCACCGCGGTCCAGGACTTCACCCCAGTATTGGCGATAAGGAACGCCGTCGATCAGCGCATCGCGGGACAGACGGCGCAGGTGCCGCAACAGGCTATTGCACGAGTCCAGGTCACCCGGGTAAATCAATACCATGTGCGAATCGTCGAACAATGTAATGCGCACGATCAAGAGCGACAGCCAGTTTCCCGCTCGATCCAGGCGCCGTATATCCATCCATGGCACTATGCGTTTCCCCACCGCCAGGTATCCCTCTTGGATCTCGACAGCGGGCTGGAAAGCCAGCGCAATAAGCAGGACGGCGGTGAGGAGAAACAGCCCGGCCGGAACGAAGGCCAGCGGCCAGCTGAGCCCCAGCCAAACTGAAAACGCTGCCAGGCCGACGGCCATAATTCCAAGTGTGAGATAATGCCGCGCGGCGGTGTACCGAGTCATCTTCAAACCCGTCCACTTCTAGACTACTCCCACGGCGCACGCCCGTCAATCCATTCGTAAGAGCCGCGCGCCACGCCAACCGTAGTGAATCCCGCTCCACACCGTTAAGGCCAAAGTAGGCCAGACAAATGCTCCTGCTAATGCGCCGAAAAACGGCGTTTTGAAGGCGTTCCGTGCCATGAACAATACGGCGGTCCAGATCTGAAAAAAAGTACTGGCCTTGCCCCAGATACTGGGCGGAAACGCACGCAGCTTCGTGGTGAGGAGCGCTAGCGCCGCGGCGACCAGAATGAACAGATCGCGACCGAAGATCACTGCCACCAGCCACCAGGGCACGCTGCCCGCCAACGCCAAAGCCAGGTATACACCCGTCAGCAGCAGTTTGTCCGCTATCGGGTCGAGAAATGCGCCGGAAGCTGTAGCAGCGCCGAGATGGCGCGCCAGGTACCCGTCAATAAGGTCCGTGGCCGCCGCCACGGCAAAGATGCACAAAGCCAGGAAAGCGCGGCGCTGCAGGATCTCGTACACCACCACCGGCGCGAGCGCCAGCCGGGCCAGCGTGAAAAGATTGGGCAGCGTCAGCCACGGGGACATGCATCGCTGATTCTAGCAGGCCCCGACTTGATGTATAGGCATCAATTTGTTGCCATGATATGATGTCTTTATGCGCACGACGCTCACTATCGAACCTGACGTGGCGCAGAAAATCCGCCGCCGCATGGCCCAGGAAAAGCGTACCCTCAAACAGGTTGTAAACGAGGCGCTGCGCGTGGGATTGTCGGCCACGGCTAGGGAATCCAAAGCACGCTTTAAAGTGGAGCCGCACTCGTTCGGGTTTAAGCCGGGAATCGACCCAAATAAGCTCAATCAACTGATCGACGATCTGGAAGCCGAGGAGTTCCTCAAGAAAATGCCCAGGTAAGCAGACGTGTTGATACCGGACATTAATATTCTGGTTCACGCCTATAACACGGATGCACGTGAACACCTGCGCGCGCGCGAATGGTGGGAGCGTACGCTCACCGAAGTCCGCCCGGTAGGCATGCCGTGGATCACGGCCCTCGGATTCATTCGGATCAGTACACATCGCGGCATCCTGAATTCACCCATGCGGGCCAAGGATGCCGTGCGGACGGTCCGCGTGTGGCTGGATCATCCGCATGTGGAGGTTGTTACGCCGGGCGATCGGCATGCGGAAATATTATTCAGCTTGCTGGAACATCTGGGCACCGCCGGCAACCTGACGACGGATGCGCACCTGGCGGCACTGGCCATCGAATACCAGGCGGAACTGGTGTCCACGGATGCAGACTTCGCCCGCTTCCCGGGATTGCGCTGGTTCAACCCGATCACTCTAGACTAGACCGCATGCTATCGTCAGAATCGATGTCCCATCGCCAGCCCGTGCGCGTCCGGCGCGTCGACGAATGTGCCACCCTCGACGAGATTTTCCGGCACTGTCTGCCGGCCTTTGGCGGAGCCTATCTACGGCGCATCTATACCATTCTGGATCGCGCCATCGGCGAGGGTTGCCCGCTGACCTTGGCTATCTCCGGACCGGTCACGGTCTCCGGCCAGCACCTGGCTTGGCTCATTCCGCTACTCGAAACCGGTTGGGTCGCCTATATCAGCACCACCGATGCGGTCTGCTATCACGATGGGCATCGCAGCCTGGACGAGCATAAAGACGATCCGATTCACGAGGTACCCATCCACAGCGACGATGCCGTCTTGCGCGAGGAAGGCACCATCCGCGTAACTGATATGGCTTTCGACGAGGCCGTACTGCTCGACCAGGACCGCTTCCTGAGCGCCTGCCTGTCACGCCCCGAGTTTCAAAAGAAGATGACCGGCACAGAACTGCGGTATCGCCTGGGTGCGTATTACACCGCGCAGGAACGGCGCAACGGAGTGCCGGCCGGCCTGCTGTCCACTTGCCATCGCCTGGCCATCCCCGTGCTGGTAGGAGCGCCCGCCGATGGCAGCGTGTTTCTGAATTCGATGAAGCTGTGGGCCATGCGCCAGGCGGGTGTCCTGCCCGAATACGCCTTCGACCTGGACCTGCATGCCGAAGTGTTCGAGGCCTGCGCGTATCATCGCTGGGGATTATTCGAGAGTCCCGCGCGCGCGCTGGCTACCCTGATTCTGGGCGGCGGCGTGCCCAAGAATTACAATCTGCAGCCGGAGCCGGCGCTGGGCCAGGTGCTGGGCCTCGCGAATGTGCGCGGCTATCAATTCGACGTGCAGATCGTGACCGCGCCGGTTACGGATGGCTCGCTATCATCGTGTCCGCCCGCGGAAGCCGTCACCTGGGGCAAGGTCGATAAGGACACTTACCTGCAAACCACCGAGAGCATGCAGGCGGATTATTCGATGGTGATGCCGTTCCTGGTGAAGGCGCTATTGGACAATCACGCCACAAGGGACGGCTATCGCCTGTACGAGCAGCGCGAGGCACTCTGTGAACGCTTGCGCGATGACGTGCGCGCCAACCGTGATTGGCTGCTGCGCAGTGTGGACTACCCTTTGGCGCGCTGATCGTGTGCGTACGCATCAGTATGCGCCAAGGACAGACTTCGCGGTCATCATAAGCTATATATGAAGAAGCGCGTGGTAGTGTTGGCGGCGGCGTGGCCGGCTGACCGTCGCGCATGAGTTGGCAGAGCGGGGTTTCGCGGTCACTCTCTACGAGCGGATTACCACGCCGGGTGGCACCATGTCGCGCATTCCGGTCCAGCAGAACGGCCGGGTCTCCGAAAACCTTACGTATGCTGCACGCTTCATGCTGGCGAGGTTCAACGAAGCGCCCGACGTGGGCTGCGCCGGTTTTCCCAAGAGCCTGGCAGACCTGCGGATGATCGTCCACTGCGTGTTGCATCTGCATTTCTACCGCTGCCTGCTGGCGATGATGACCAGTTGCCAGGAGCGCTTCAACAAAGAGTACGAGTACATTCCCTACTGGACCCTTATCGACGCGGCGAGGCAGTCACAAACTTAAGGCGTGCCGGTTGATGAATTGCCACTGGCCGAACATGAAGAGCCCCTTCGTCCAATGCCTTGGAAAACGTGGCTGTTTATATGGCCGGTGCCAGCGCGCGCCGCTCTGGGCATGGCGGAAACGCTGCTCTCAGGCGGAAAGGGTGCGCGTCGCTACGTCGATCTGGCCCGACGCTCCGCGGCTTTCATGGAGCGCAAGTCCCCGGCGCACGGCCCCGGCATCGCGCGCGTGATCCAGGCCGGCATCGCGGTGCTCTCCGGCGATCGCCCGCGGGCGGCCGCTCTTCTGGAAGACGCCGTGAAGCGGTTCGATGCGGTGAGCATGTTGATGCTGGCCCACACGGCAAGCCGCGGATCGGGTCAGCTGCGAGGCGGAACGGAAGGCGCAGCCCTGATCGCCGCGGCGGAGAGTTTCATGCGGGAGCAGGGCGTGGCGGATATGGAGCGGATATGGAGAAGATGACCCGGTTTCATGTAGTGGGGGTTGCGGCGCCCGACTTAAATGAGGACCGCATCTATGCTTGGGGCGCACGTTTCAGCGTGCTTTGCGACTGTGGAGTATACTGTGGAACAGGCTCCACATATGGAAACGATCCAGGTCGTTCTCGATTCCAAGCTGTTGCGCGCCACGGAAGCAGCGGCGCGACGAACGAAGTTGAATCGCTCCGCGCTGATTCGGGAAGCCCTTCGAGCGCACCTGAAGAACCTCGAGACCAGGGAACGGGAGCTGCGCGATCGGAAAGGCTATGCAGCCGGCCCGAGAGAATCGGGGGAGCTGTGCGGTTGGGAAGCGGAGGCGGTTTGGCCGGAGGAATAGCCGGAGGCGACATTCGGCTTTACCGTTTTGCTCCTCCCGATAAGGCCCGGCCAGTCGTAGTACTGACCCGCGACAGCGCCCTTGGATAACTGCGACACGGTAACTGTATTGTGAAGATTCACTGTGCAGGGGGTCTTCCTACCATCTTCCTCGTCCAACCTCAGCGCTTGGGTAAGCGCGTGGCTCACCTCGCTCCACTGCGCATGCAGGAGGTATGCGCCGCGCTGCGTTTTTCCCTGGGCTGCGACACGGACTAACCGCCTGGCGCCGGACTTGCGAGCAGGAGTGCCCTCTCTCCGGCAGTGAAGCCGCCATATCGCTGGTAGACGGTGATCTCATGGCGCTCCTAACCAGCTGGGCACGTTGGTCAGTTCAAGCGCAGCGGTCATGGCAACCCACGCCCGAGCCCAGGATGGCGAACTTTTCTTTTTGGGCCATGCGTTATATCGCGGCGACTATGAATTACAACAGTCACCGGGCATTTGTGTTGAATTACGCTACAATACGCCCAGGAGGTGCAAATGAGATTCTTACCTGCTTGTGCTATTTTGTTGGCATCGGGCTGCGTCCAAGCTTTTGGAGCGGCAGCCGATGGCAAGGCGGTCTACGACGCCAAGTGCAAAGCATGCCACAAAGCCGACGGTTCCGGGATGACAGCCATGAAGATGCGCCCGCTCGGATCTGCCGAAGTGCAAGCCAAGTCAGACGCCGATCTGAAGAAAGACATCACCACCGGTGTTGGGAAGATGAAAGCGCAATCCGTTACCGATGCCCAAGCGACGGACCTGGTGGCGTATATCCGGACGTTGAAGCAGTAAGCTTCAAGCAGCGTGCGCGGCTGCGCGGTGCCAAGCAGTTTCGTAGCCGCGCACCATATGAACGGTCAATTCGTCGAAAAACTTCCAGATACGACGTTCCAATTCCTCTTCCGCGTACAGATCCAAAGACGTTCTGGCGAAGCCCTGATAATGAACAAAGTCGATCATCTTTTCCTTTATAATCGCCAGCGCACGCACGGATTCGTGCAGAGGAATACCTTGTTCAAAGCGTGATTTCCCAACCCTCTCATAGACCTGGGTAATTTCCTCTTCCTGACCTACGCTCAGCCAATGGCCCAGATTTTCCAGAATCTCCTGGCTGCGCTCGCGCAACTCCGCGTCAGCTAAGCGGCGCATGGCCGCAAGATCGGGCCGCCGGCGGATCTCTCGAATCACATTGGCAGCGATCTGCTCCTGGTGATCCTCGATCAGTCGAATCAGCCTTCCCGACAGCATATTTCCTCCTAATTAACTCTCTACTTCCATTTTAACTTCCGCCTCAATTCGCGCGCTATGCTGTAAGGAATGTCACAGAAGTTGCTGGCTGCCCTGCTCACCATCCAGTGGCTAGCCTGGTGCCAGGAAGTCCACCCGGCGACCGGCCGCGAGATCGCGCCGGTGATGGGCATGGGCGGCGCGCCGTGGCTGGTGCGCCCGGAACGCGCGGCCGAAGAAGCTCCCGATCGGGCGCTGGATGTGATCGGCATCGCCAAGGGCGCGATGGTAGCCGACATCGGCGCCGGCGTGGGCTACTTCACCTGGCGTTTGGCCGCTCGCGTCGGACCGCGGGGCACAGTCTACGCCGTCGATATTCAGCAGGGCATGCTGGACCAATTGCGGCAGAATATGGCCGCGCGCAAGCTGGCGAATTATCAGGCGATCCTGGGTGCCGTCGACGATCCACACCTGCCCGCGGGCGGCATCGATATGGCGCTGCTGGCCGACGTTTACCATGAGTTCTCCCAGCCCCAGAAAATGCTGCGCGCAATTCGGGCGGCCCTCGCCCCGGACGGCCGCATGGTGCTGCTCGAATATCGCAAGGAAGATCCCAACGTGCCCATCCTACCGGCACACAAGATGAGCGTGGCAGAGGTGAAAGCCGAGATCGAGCCGGAGGGTTTCCGGCTGGAGAAAACCTTGGAGAACCTGCCGCGGCAACACATCCTCATCTTCCGGAAGAACGCGATGTGATCGGGCCGCTTCCATCGATCGACCGCGGGCACCGCCTGGCGCGCCGGTTCGTATTTGTGACCCTGGCGCTGGTGGCCGTTTTGGCTATCGGTACAGCGGGCTTCATCCTCATCGAAGGTTACTCGTTTTTCGAGGCTTTCTATACGACCCTGCTGACCATGACCACGGTCGGCTACGGCGACAATTTGCATCGCGCTGGGCGCATCCTGAATTCGTTCCTTTTGATCGTGGGAGTGACTACCATCCTGGTGGCTATCGGCGCTATCACGCAGACTGTCATCGAAGCGGAATTCGGCGAGTTAATAGGTAAACGGCGGAACAAGCGCATGATCGATAAATTACAAGATCACTTTATAATTTGCGGCTATGGGCGCGTGGGCCGCGGGGCCGCGTCCGAATTACAACAGGCCGGCGTGCCCTTCGTGGTGGTGGAGATTGAAGACGACCGCGTGGAGAAGGCCATCGCCGCCGGCATACTGGCGGTGGCCGCCGATTCCACCCACGATGAAACCTTGCGCGCCGTGGGAGTGACGCGCGCCAAAGGGCTGGTTTGCGCGCTGGCCACCGATGCCGACAATCTCTTCGTGCTGCTCTCGGCGAAGTTTCTCAATCCGCGGATCTACGTGGCTACCCGTGCGGCCGAAGAGAGCGCCGAAGACAAGATGCGCCGCGCCGGCGCCGATGCGGTCTTCGCCCCTTATGCCATAACCGGCCACCGCCTGGCGCAATCCATGCTGCGTCCGCACGTGGTGCAGTTCCTCGACTTCACCACACAGGCTGCCGGGCTGAAGGTGGTGATCGAGCAGGTGCGCGTCTCCGGAGAGAGTGACCTGGTATCGAAGAGCATTCGCGAATTGCAAATCGGCCGGCAATTCGGTGTGATCGTGCTGGCCATCCGCAAAGGCGACGGCGAGATGGTGTTCAACCCGCCGGCCGATACGCCCATTTCCGCCGGGGATTACCTGATCGTGATGGGGCAGCCGGATAAACTGCAAAGGCTGGAGGGCATGCTGGGCGGCGCGCGCGGGTAGTGGCTGATAGGCGGGCGGCTGCAGGCTGTGCCTGCCAAATCGGCTTTTACGCCGGCGATTGTCCTCGACGTCCGTCTGCGGCGAAATTCCCTAACCGGGGGCCCTCGCTTGTCGGCAGAATGTCTGGCTGAACCATATGGGTCGGGGCTCGTAACGCTTTGTTGTAACATCTATCTATGGTTTGACGGAGTCCGCTGGTGCGCGGGCATCCTTAATCGACGCTGCCGATAGCCTTCTCACGTCAGGCCTTCTCCTGTCGCCGCTCGTGTTCGGGTTACCGATCGCAGCGGCCGAGCCCGCCCTCGGCCTCCTTGCGCTGAAGAACGAGCTAAAGGCAAGAAGCTGTTCGAAAAACTTGTGGCGAAGAAGGAAGATGATCCTGTTCTTAGGCAGTAACGAATGTTCGCTGCCTACGGGCTGATCTGCTACGCTGCCTACTTCGACGCGCTCGATCAGCAACTGCCCGAGGTGAAGAGACTTCTCGGCATGACCGCAGCCGATCGGTTCGCGCTATCGACCGCAGCCGCCGAACGGCTTCAAAAACAAGCCGACCTCCGCAGTGAGCCCGACGCGGCGGAGCGACTGCGGTCGTGCGGTGTTCGCCTGCCGCTGCCCCACCCCCCCCTCCGTGCCAACATGGATGAGACAGATCTCCTGGTCGTAATTACTGAGCAGGGCGAGAATAGGAATCCATGTGAAGAACAACGGAATATCTTCGGCTTCTCCTGCTTCTCCCCCGGTTTTGCCCGCCTCTGCGCAACGTAGGGAGGCCGAGCGGAGCGAGGCCGACCGGAGTGCAGAGGCGGGCAAAACCGGCGCCTCCGAGCCGCCCGCCCCACCTCGGCCGAACCCGGAGGTGGTCGCCAACGCCAAGCGCCGATCCTTCACCTCCGAATACAAACTGGGCATCCTGGCGGAGGCCGACGCCGCCACCGCTGAAACCGGCGCCATCGGCGCCTTGCTGCGCCGTGAAAATCTTTACTCCTCGCACCTGGCCACCTGGCGTCGCGAGCGGCGGACCGGCATTCTCAAGGGCTTGACCCCGCACAAGCGCGGCCCCAAGTCCAAACGCAATCCGCAGGATGAGGAGATCCAGAAGCTCCGCAAGGACAACCAGCGCTTGACCGAGCAACTGCGTAAAGCCGAGATCGTCATTGATGTTCAAAAAAAAGTGGGCGCTCTGTTGGGGTGGCCCCTGCCGAAGGCGGACCCCGAGGAGACGCACTGATGGATGCCGTCACCCATCTGTCCCCCACCGTAGGGGTAGTGGCGGCCTGCGATTTTCTGGGGGTGGCGCGCGCCTCCTTTTATAGGCAGCGTCCGGTGCTGGGCCCTTCGGCAGCACCACCGTCCGAGCCAGTTCCGCCCACGGCGCGGCCCGCTCCCGCACGGTCCCTCAGTCCCGACGAACGCGCCGGTGTGCTGGCCGTCTTACATGCCGAGCGATTCCAGGACCGCTCTCCGGCGGCCGTGCAGGCCACCTTGCTGGACGAAGGTCAGTACTTCTGCTCGACTCGAACCATGTACCGTATCCTCGAAAAAGAGGGCGAATCCGGCGAACGCCGCGATCAACTCGTGCATCCGTCTTACCAAAAACCCGAGTTGCTGGCCACCGCACCCAACCAACTTTGGAGCTGGGATATCACCAAACTTCTGGGGCCAGCCAAGTGGACCTACTTCTATCTCTATGTCATCCTCGACGTCTTCAGCCGCTACGTCACTGGCTGGATGGTCGCTCATCGGGAAGCCGCCGAACTGGCCAAGCAGTTTATCGAGGAAACCATTCGTAAACACCAAGTCCCCGCCGGCCAGCTCAACATCCACGCCGACCGCGGCCGGGTCATGACTTCCAAGCCGGTCGCCTTTCTGATGGCCGATCTGGGCGTCACCAAGACGCACAGCCGGCCATACGTCTCCGACGACAACCCTTATTCGGAAAGTCACTTCCGCACCATGAAATACCGTCCGGAGTTCCCGGATCGCTTCGGCTGCATCCAAGATAGCCGCGCTTTCTGTCAGCAATTTTTCCAGTGGTATAACGAAGAGCATCGTCATTCCGGCATCGGCTTGCTCGCCCCGGCCGTGGTTCACTTCGGCGAGGCCCAGGCTGTCCTGGCCCACCGCCAACTGGTGCTCGATACCGCTTACCAAGCGCACCCGGACCGCTTCGTTCGGCGGCCTCCACAACCACTGCCTTTACCAACGCAGGTCTGGATCAACAAGCCGGTTCCGCCCGGCCAAAAGACAAAGGAAGATAGTCAGTAAATTTCTATGCTGGGTGTCTCAAAGTGCTTGACACGCGCCGCCCGGCTGAGACCTTCGACCGAACGCAAAGCAGACTGACCTTACAAAGGGAGTCGCCAACCTCTTCGAGGCGTTCGCTGTTTGGGAGGCCTCAACCGCCGAGCGGCGCAAGGGGATCCTGGAAACGCTTCAGCACCTTCCCGACAAAGCCGCGGCCCGGTTCGAATCGCATTTACTTCACATTGTGCGCCAAGTACCACGATTTCTACACTTGGGCGAACCTCCACGAGCACCCAAGCGCCCGCACTAGGCTTGATCGCTTGTCGAGCCACCTGCAGGCCTTTGCGACCCAGGAGGCGGCGTATCGTGAGCGGATGGACTTGGGATTCGGCGAGCTGGGCGGGCTAATCGCAAGGGTCCGGACCGATCGATCTCTTTCACAGGTTGGGATGCGATCGTTTTGGTTACAAGAACTATGCCAGGGATCGGCGAATGCCCAGTACCAAACTAGAAGAACTCCACATCCCCGAGTTCGTCGTTTTCCCCAGAGGGAAACTCCGCCTGCTCCGCAGGCGCAGCTACAGGCGCCCCGACCCCCGCCTTGCTGACACCCTCATGCACATCGCGCTCTGCCTGCATGGTGTAATGCCTCGCGAAATCAGCCAACGCGCGTTCCGACGCTTCGCCGCCATCGGGCGGGCAGCCGGACTGAGCTTTCTCGCCTATCTCCTTCAGCATCCGCCGGGCGCGGCTGACGGCTTCCGCAAAGATAGCGCCAACCGAGAAGCTCTGACGAGTCGTGGAAAGTTCTTCGCGAAGACGCGCGCTACGATCCGTAATCCGATCGATCCGGGTGAAACTGCGCTCGCTGGACGAGTGCACCTCCGCTACTGCCGTGCGCAGCGCTTCCAAGGATCCGTTCCAGCCGCCATTTTCACCAGCGGGCACCGCCTCGCCCTCACCAGACAATCGGGTAGCCGCCTCGCTCATAGAGCCGAGCCATTCGACGAGCAATTCGGAACGTTCTCTGCACTCCGATGCCAGTCGTTGCATCGAGTCGGCCAGAACGCCGAGGACGTTTCCCCTTGCACCCAAACGGACAGCGCTAATGCAGCCGTTCATGGCAGTCCGCTGCATTTGGATTTCCGCTGCCCGCATCCCTTCAACAGGCCGGCGCATTCGGTCGATTGTCTCGGCCAAGCCGCCACTGGTGACGCGGGTAGCAGCTTCGGCTTTGGCACACTGGCTGAGACCGGCAAGAATGGCGGTGCATCCCCGTTCCAGGTGAACGAAGAAGGAGTTCTTCTCATCCTCGGAGACGCCGGACAATGTTCGGCTTTCGTCGGCCATCTCCAGCACGTGCGTCGCAATCTCATCCAGGTTACGCGAAACCGATGCGACCGAGGCGGCGAATTTCTCGCCTGCGTCGGCGAGCTGCGAGGATTGCACTGCCAGGATGGACGCCGTGTCCCAGCGCTTGCTGGAGCCGTTGCCGTTTTCTGCCTCGGATTCGGAACAGAGGCGGCGCAGCACCTCGATCACATGCTCCACCTGCTGCCGCGTAATGTCGTGAAACTGAATGGAGACGATCAGTTTGTTGAACGCGTCCGATATTGCACCATACCTTGTGCGCATTCGACCCGATGAGCGGCGCGCGGTCTCTTGTATGTCACGAAACGATGAAAGGCTTGCCAGGGCCTCGGAGATCACCGATGACACGTCTTGCGCCTGCCCTTCCTCAAGTCCGGAAATGTCTTGCATTGCGCTGGCGATTTGCGGAATCAACAGGTTCCCGGCGTCCAGAGCACCTTCGACCTGCACCTGAACAGTCCCCGCCAGCGCCTTCACGTCGTCGGAAAGATTGCCGAAATCGGTGCCGGCACCGCCTAGCCGTGCAGTTTCCATCCGCGTCAGCATCCCGAGCATCTTAAAGGTCGAGACCGTTCCCTGGAATCCAGCCAGAGTCTGCTTCAAGCGGGCCGCATCCTGACACATTCTATCCAGAGCACGGCTACCTTCCTCGGCACGCGTCCTCGTCTCCACGGAACGCTCGAGAGCTGAGCTAAGCGTCTGCGATGCGCGTAGCCCTTGCTCCCCCGAAGCGAGGTCCGCCAGAGCCGTTAGCTCGGATGAGATTAGCTGCACCGCCTCGATCGACTCAGCCAGCTTTCCGCCGATTCTCAGAAAGTCCTGCTCTGTGTTGTGATTGAGAAGATCGAGATCCGCGATCACCTGCCCAAGTTGCGCGGCGTACTCTTTTCCCTGAGGATCACTCACGGCTGTTCTCCGGCCCACAATCGCGTTGCACCTCACTCTCCGCCGCTAACTGCATGCGGTTCTTTCCAAGCTGTGGCACTCCAATGCATTCAGGACGAGTACCACCCGTCCGTCTCCCATGATGGCGGCTCCTTGAAACTCCTTACATTGCTCCAGGCCACCCACCAAGGGCTTAACCAACACCTCTACTTCGGTGAGAAACTTATCGACTATAAGACCGTACCTTACTGAGCCCGCCTCGACGATTGCGACCGAGAGTTCCGGCGTCTTTGCGGGAACCAGGTTCAACATCTGGGCGAGGTTGAATATGGAGTAAATCGTTCCCCGAACCCGCGCCAGAGTGAGCCCGCGATACACGTGCACCTCATCAGGGGGCAGCTTCACCATGTCGCGAATATTGCTCAGCGGCAGGATGTACTGCTGGGCTCCCGCTTCCAGCAGGATACCCTTTGAAATCATGAGACTGGTGGGCAGTTTGATGAGCAAGGTGGTACCGCGGCCCACCTTGGAACGAATTTCGATAGTGCCTTGCAGGTTGCGAACGTTGCTACGCACGACATCCATGCCAACGCCGCGGCCGGAAACATCGGTAACTTTCGCCGCGGTCGTTAACCCAGGCAGGAAAATCAACTGAAAGGCTGCCTCATCGCGCATGCCTGCTGCGGCCTCCGGCGACAGCAAACCTTTTTCGACGGCTTTCCGCTTGAGCGCGCCGGCGTCGAGTCCCCGCCCGTCGTCTGAAACTTCAATCGTCACGCCGCCCGCTTCGGGAAGCGCCCGTAGGGTCACTTGTCCGAGCGCGTCCTTACCCTGCGCCCGGCGTTCTTCCGGGGGCTCCAGGCCATGGTCGACAGCGTTGCGGATCACATGAACCAGCGGATCGCCGATCTGCTCGAGGATTGTTTTGTCTAACTCGATTCCCTCACCCTCAATAACCAGCCGAACTTCTTTTCCGAGAGACCGCGCGAGGTCTCGTACGAGGCGCGGGAATTTCTGGAAAACGGTCTTGACCGGCAGCATCCGAATGGACATGACGCTGGTCTGAAGTTCGTCGGCAATGCGCGAGATGTTCGAACCAGCCTCTTTCAGGTCTTTCACGACCGCCCCGCCGTCCGCGCCATCATTGAGCTTCTGTACAAGCAGCGGGAATGCCCCGCGGGCGACCAGCAGCTCGCCAACTACCCTCATCAAACGATCTAACTTGTTCTGATCGATTCGAACCGTCGAAGGTGAGGTCCCCGTGTCCGGCCGGTCCGCCAGAGCTTTCGCTGCGAGTTGGGCATCGCCGGACGTCTCCGGATCGGGCGCGACCTCGGCGGCCGGTAGCACGCGGGCCAGAATGGCGCGAACTACCTCAAACGCGGTGCCGAGCGTGGAGAGATCCGCGCTGCCTAATGCTTCGCCGGTTCTCATGGCCGCATCCAGGATGCGAAGTTGTTGCGCCAGTGGTTCGTCCAGCTCCAGGCAATTCTGGTATTTGGCCGCCGTAGCCAGGTTCCTAAGACCGCGCAGATAGGTTTCAAAGACAGGTCCCGGGGATGCGCTGCCGCCTTCCAGGCGCTGGAAACAACCTTCAATCATCTCCACACACTGCGACGACGTGTTGAGAAACGCGGCCGCCCGCCCGTCCGTGGCCGGGTTAGCGAGTACGGCGCTGGTCCTGACTCCCAAACGATCGAGCAGTTGCGGCGAGACCCGCCCGCCTGCGCCGTTGTGTTTCAGGTTCCCCAGGAGCGTGCGGATCGCGTCGCAGGTCTCCAGCGCGGTTTGGATCGTATCTTCCGGCACCATGCCGCCGGCGACGCCCCTGAATGGATCGAGTAAGGACTCCAGTCCATGGGCCACGCGGACCAGCAGTTGCAGTGGATGACTGTCGGTGAGGGCGGGGCCAGTGATGTGGCCCAACAGCAGACCCGCATTTCCCTTAATGCTGTGAACGCCCCGAAAAAGAGAATCGAGACTGTCTCTGACCTCGGGGTGTTCCTCCAAGGCAAGCGCGTCAGTTTCCATTCTTTCCAGGTGGTCGTCGCACTCGGCCTTGAATAACTCGAAAGCCTCGCCCGGCACAGCACCGAGCAGGGCCACAGTCCCGCCTTGGTCGTCCAGCATGCGGATCCGCACATCGCATTCGTCCTCCACGAAGACGAAGACCTCCTGGATTGCGGCCTGATTGCTGGTAGTAACAAGGAGGATCTCCCACCACAGATAGCAGTGTTCGGCTTCCAACGAAGACAATGGCGGCACTTGGTCGGCCCGTGCTGTAATATGCGCTTGCCCCAGTTCCCGCAAGTCGTCGAGCAGGGTAACCGGGTCCGCCCCGGAATAGAACATCTCGCGGTTGGGCTTGAAGATAATCTCAAATGCCGCCAGCTTGCCGGCACTGGTCTTCGGGGACGCGGTTTGCGCCGCCGGCGCGCCGACTGAATCAGGAAGCAGTCGCGTGAACGCGCCGGTGACTTCGTCCTCCCCTGGCACGGCTGCCCCTTCCGCATTCTCCTCGAGGATCAGCTTGATGACGTCGCAGGCCTGAAGACCGCAATCGATCAATTCCGGCGTAACGGCTAGACGCCCTTCCCGCGCCAGGTCGAAGGCCTCTTCCACTTTGTGAGTGAACCCGGCGAGGTGCGCGAGACCAGCGGTGGCGCCCGTCCCTTTGATGGTATGAATGGCCCGGAACACCCGGTTTACCAACGTGGAATCGCCCGATTCCGCCTCTAAAGCCAGGAGTGCGGAGTCGAGTTCAATCAGCAGATCCAAGGCCTCGGTCTTGAACGCGCCCCGCATCTGCTCCATAATGTCGATTGGCATTCGTTCGCTCCCTCAGCGCATGACCTTCTTCACTACCGCCAGGAGCTGGTCCGGATTGAATGGCTTTACGATCCAGGCCGTCGCCCCCGCCGCTTTGCCTTCCTGTTTTTTCTCCGGGTGCGATTCCGTGGTCAACAGAACGATGGGCACGAATTTATATTGCGGCATGGCCCGCAGCTTTCGGGTCAATTCGAGCCCGTCCATCTTAGGCATGTTGATGTCGCTCAGGAACAAGTGCAATTCCCGGCCATTCAGTTTGGATAGGGCGTCCGACCCGTCCACGGCTTCGAGCACCTCGTAGCCGCCGCCACGCAGCACGAAACTCACCATCTGCCGGATGCTGGCGGAATCGTCCACGGTCATAACTGTTTTCACAAACCCTCCGGCGCGCCGAGCAATTCGCGCAGCAGACCGCAGCGGTCCACCGCACCAATGAAAGCCTCGGACGGGTTGTCGAAGGAAAGCGCTGGGACTGTCTTGCGCAGCGAATCCAGCAGCTGGAGGATACAGGTGTCAATATCGTCCAGTCCCCCGGCATCCACGCTAACAGGCGCGCCCTCTTCCAGTACTTCCCCCAGCCTGGCGGCGAGCTCCTGAGCGTCCCGGATGGTGACCGCGCCTTCGAGCTTTAGGATTTGTCTGCCTTCCGTGGTGGCGATTGAAAATGGCATTTTCGACCTCTCGGCGCTCAACCGGCGCTCAACATCATGCGAATGCTCTCAACCATCATTTCCGGAGAGCTGGGCTTGACGATGTAGAGGTTCGCTCCGGCCTCGAATCCCTTCATCTTGTCTTTGCCTTCGCTTTCCGTGGAGACGATGATGATGGGAAGGGCTCGGTAGCAGTGATCGGCCCGTACCCGCCGAATGAACTCGTAGCCGTCCATGTTGCTCATATTGATATCGGTGAGCACCAGGTCGCACGTGTTCTTGTACAGCTTTTCCAGTCCATCGCTGCCGTCCACCGCCGTGATCACTTGAAAGTGGGCTTGTTCCAATATGTTGGAGTGATAACTCCTGACAAATTCCGAGTCGTCCACGATTAGGATGGTCTTCTTGGTATTCACGGCTATTCCTTCACATACACCAGGTGGTTTTCAAAACGCTTCAGCTTAAAGGCCGTGTTCACCCTTCCTACCGATTCCGAGTGTCCCAGGAAGATATAGCTTCCCGGATTCAGGGCATTGTAGAAGTGATCCACGACCGCTTTGCGCGACTGATCGTCGAAATAGATCAAGACATTGCGGCAAAAGATGAAATCAAAGCCGCGCATAGACCGCATGGCCATGCGGTCGTGCAGATTGAGATGACGGGCCTCGACAAGATCGGCCGTTCTCCGCCGTACAACCCACTCGTCGCCGTCTTCGATCAGGTATTTCCGGCGGTATTCGTCAGGCACGTCGCCAACAGACCGGGCTCCGTAGCGCGCGGCTGCGACGCGCCGCAGCATGTTTTCATCGATGTCGGTCGCCACTATCTGGCAGTCCCAGGACTGCGCCTGTGGGAAGACGTCTTGAACGATCATCGCCAGCGTGTAGGGTTCTTCCCCGGAAGAACAACCCGCGGACCAGATCCGCAATGTCCTGTCTCCGCGGGCTTGCTTGGCCGACAGCACTTCCGGCAGGCAGTGATTGGCGAACGCCTGCAACTGATCGTATTCCCGAAACATGTAGGTCTCATTGGTGGTGACCAGGTTCGCCAGTTCCTGCATCTCCTCGCCTTGCGGGTCGGCGTAACTGAGCTTGAACATGTACTCCCGGGCATCGGTCAAGCCTAACGCCGCCATGCGTTTTGCAACCCGGGTTTTCAGGAAGTAGATCTTCTTGTCATCGAAGTGCAGCCCCAGCTTCTGATAGATTTGGTGGCTGAGACTTTGAAACTGTTCAACAGAGAGGTCTGGCATGGGTATTCAGTCAGCCGCCGAGCGCCTGCAAGACCTCCTCGTCCGTTTCTTCTTTTGCACGCGACGCGAGAATGTCCTGCAATCCTGGCCGTGGCGCCATTTGAAGGGATTCGATCGCTCCCAGGCGAACCATACGCTCAGGACTGGACAGGGATGCGACCAGGACCGCGTATACGTCGTTACGAGAGGACAGACAACCCAGAGCCCGCACCGCCTGATAGCGGCAAAGAGGCGGATCTCCATCGTCAACCACCGCCTGCAAGGCCGGCACCAGTTCCTCGCCGCTAGCCTGGTTAGGATGGCGTTGATGAATGGCGATCAGCGCGCCTAGAATCGCGGGGCGAAGATGGGGGCCACGGAGGGTGAGTAAACCCGCCACTTGGACGAACTCCCCGGCCGTTCCGAGAGCGCCAATGGCTTTTAAGCATGACACCAGAAAGAAGTCCGGCAGCGTCGCCAGTTCCGGGAAGCGGCGCTGAATCGTCACTAGCGACGCGTCATTGCCAATCCCGCTGAGCGCTTCCAGACAGGCCCCCACCAGCATGGGGTGGGAACCGGCCGACAAAAGATCCTCGACCCGGCTTCTGAATTGCGTCGCCCGGGTCCGGCCGATATTCTCCACGGCCGTGATCACCACGTTCAGGTCTGGGTCGGAAAGCGCAGTTTCATAGATAGTTTCGGCGCCGCCGGTCGGTACTCCGCTCAAGACGTCCAGAACGAGCTTTCGCAAGTCCTTGTCGCCATCTCGCATCACGACGTTCAGGAAGGGAATCGACGCGGCGCCTTTGCCCCGCAAAACCTCAACGGCTTGGTTGCGAATCTGGGGATCGTCCCATCCCAGCAAACCGATGGAACCCTTGATCGCCGCGTCTGCGTCGATCCGGGCCAGGGCTTGGAAAATGGCGTCGCGAACCGCCCGCGAAGGCTCTTTGCACAACCGGTCCAGGAGCGGCGCCACTCCCTCCGGGTTATTCAAGTACCCGATATCTTCGGCTGCGTAGGTGCGCTCCGCTTCGTCGGGGCAATCCAACTTCTCCCGGTGTGCCGTCAAGCTGTTCATTGCATCGTCCTTCGGACCGCCTTCACGATCTCTCCAGCTACTTCGTAACTGGGCGCCACCACGCACGCGCCACCACGTTCGATCGCCTCGCGCGGCATTCCGTAAACCACCGCGGTCTGCTCGCTTTCGGCGATGGTGTGTCCACCAGCTTGCTTTATCGCGACCATCTGGTCGGCACCGTCGTCCCCGATGCCGGTCATCAGCACCCCGATCGTGTCGGTGCCGTAGATGTTCAGAACCGACGCCATCATCACGCCCACCGAGGGCACGAACAGTGTTGCCGGTGTGGTGGGCGTGCGAATCACCACCTCGCCCGTCATTTTGCGGTGTAAACATAGATGCATTCCGCCCGGCGCCACATAGCATACGCTCGGCTCCACGGGCATTCCCGAACGCCCTACCACAACCTTGAGCGCACAGTGCTCGTCCAGCCGCTTGGCAAAGGATGCGATAAAAGGGGGCGGCATATGCTGCACGAGAAAAAGACTGGCGGGCACGTCCGCTGGAATCTGGGGCAATACCTCCTGGAGTGTCGCCGGTCCGCCGGTGGAGATTCCGATGGTGATCGCCTTCGGACGTCCGACGTTTTCAAAGGTGTTGCGTGATGGCGCCTGGTACGGCTTCCGAGGTTCACGGATGCGCTGCAGGCGGTCAACGATTCCCCGGGACGCCGCGGTTTTGAGCTTCGAGATCAGTTCATCCGCGACCACGCCCATATTCGATGGAGACCGTGCCATCCGGCTTGGCGACGAAATCGAACGCCCCCAACTCCAGGCACTCGAAGGTAGTGGCAGTACCCTGCTGCGTGAGCGAAGAGACCATTACAACCGGACAGATCTTCTCTTGCAGGATCATCTGGAGGGCGGTGATCCCGTCCAGCTTCGGCATGTTGATGTCCATGGAGATGACATCGGGCCGCAGTTCCCTGGCCTTCGATACCGCGTCCTCGCCATCCCGAGCCAGACCCACCAAATCAAGGTCGGCCGACGCCGCGATGATGCGTTTCAGGGTTTGCCGCATTAAGGCGGAATCGTCCGCCACTAGTACACGTATTCTGCGCATTGTTCTTTAGAGAGTACCGGGACCAGGTGAACCGGCCCCGGTTCGATTCGGGCTAGGCAGTACTTTCGGAAAGATGAGCCTGCTCTTGCCGGGAGAGAATCCTCTCCACGTCGAGCAGCACGATCATGCGCTTACCCGCATCCACCTTGCCGATTCCGGAAATGAACTGCTGATCGATTCCGGACCCGATCGCCTCCGGCGGCGGGGCGATGTCCTTCTTGGCGAGATTCAACACCTCACGGACGGAGTCTACCACCAGACCCGTTTTGATGCCGCCGAGATCCACAATGATGATGCGCGTGCGGTCGTCGGACTGCTTGACCTCGAGTCCGAAACGCTTCCGTGTGTCCAGCACTGGGATTACTTCACCGCGGAGGTTCGTGATGCCCTCGATGAACTCCGCGGCCTTCGGCACTTTGGTAATCTTGGCGAGGCGGTCGATTTCCTGGATTTGCGAAATCGGGACACCGTATTCCTCCGCGCCGAGCATGAACGTGACCAGTTGAACTTCGCTCAGTTCCTGACCGCCGGCGTCGGTTTTGTGAATTTCCCCGGTCTTCTGCCCTCCGGCGGTTTGGGCTGAAGTGTTCTGAACGTCCCGCAGCTTCTGGTCCTTCATCAAGCTGGCAACATCCAGCAACATGATCAACCGGGCGCCGTCGTCCAGTTTGGCGACACCCGACAGTTCCATCCCGCCACTCGACGTGATGCGAGGCGGCGGTTCCACCAGGTTTTTCGGCACGTTCAGCACTTCGTGAACGTGATCCACCACCAACCCCAGCACAAAGCCTTCGGCATCCACCACGATGATGCGCTGGTCTTCCTGGATGTTCTGCGCGATCTGCTCCTCGAATTTGTGCAGGGCGGCGACCGTTTCCCGGCCTCCCGGAGAGGATGTCCTCGCCACAGGCGAGCGCGGCATCGCGATCGCCGTGCTCCGCGTGCTTCGTCCGGAGCTGAAGTTGCTTGATGACCTTTTCGTTCAGCCCGCGCGCCTTGCGCCAGCGCCTCCATCAGCAATTGGCTGGAACTGTTGGTTTCGGCCAGCCACTTGCGGAGGTGCTCCATGACGGAAGCTGTCCACCTTCTGCTGCGAACCGCCGGCGAAGACTTTCTCGGTCTGATCGATCCAGCGCTCATACTCCTCCCGCAGCGGCCGGCAGCTATCTGCGAACTCATCGGCCAGCGATCGCTGCTGAAGCAGACGCCGCAGATCGATGACCGGGAGAATCTGGCCGCGCACGGTCAGCACTCCGAGCACGTAGTCGGGAACGTCGGGAACCTGGTTGGGAGTCTGCACGCGCAGAATCTCCCGGACGTGCTCCATGTGGAAGGCGAATTCCTCTTTCGCGATGCGAAAGGTGACCACCTTTTGGACTTCGGCGTCGGCGCTCTTCGATTTGTCCGACGACTCCGTGCTGGCTGCTTCCGAACTCGAGGCCGCGCCGTTTGCGGATGCGGCCTTACGAGTAACGCCGATTTCGCAGACATGGGCGGCATTCAGGGCCATGACGATGCGCTGCCCTTTGTCGAGTTTCACGACCCCTTCAAGGTAGTCGGAGGACGTGCCCCGGATGGCGGCCGGGGGCGGTTCAATTTCGCTGCGCAGCACGCTGGTCACCTGTTTGACGCGATCCACGCGCAAACCGGTCTTGACGCCGTCGATATCGACGACCAATACCCGGGTGCGGTCGGTCTCTTCGGCCCGCTCCATGCCGAAACGGGTGCGCATGTCGATGACTGGCAGTACCACACCACGCAGATTGGCGATGCCGTCCACGTAGGCCGGCGTGCGGGGGACTTTCGCCATCTTGGGAAGGCGAATGATTTCCTGTACCGACATGATGTCGAAGCCAAACTCTTCGTCCTTTAACAGGAACGTGACGAGTTGGCTTTCGTCTTTCAGGCCGGCGGATGGTTGTAGAGTGTCTTTTTCCATAACGAATCTCCTTTAACGAGAACGCTCTACCGTCTATCCGTTTTGCAGTTCATCGGCCTGTGAGGCGATATCCTCGATGGCCTGGGCGATTTCCTGGGCGGCCTTCAACCCCTGCTCGGAGGCGCCGGCGGCTTCGGTCGAAGCGCGCGCCGGTTTCCTCGGCGGCGGCGGCGATCTGCTGGCTGGCTTTGCCCGCCTGTTCGAGTCCGGCGGCCGCCTCGCCAGAGCCCTTCGCGATTTCCCGGATGTCGTTCACCACCACGTCGGACTCTCTGGCGATCCGATCGAGGTTCGCCGTCGACACCTTGGCGCGTTCCACTTCGGCCCGCCCTTTGCTGCCGGCCAGTTCGATGTCCCCGGCAACCTTGGTGATCTGCGTTTGCACGTTCTTGACCAGGTCTTTGATTTTGTCGGCGTTTTCACTGCTTTCGTTGGCCAGCGACCGGATGTCTCCGGCCACCACCGAGAAGCCCCGGCCGTATTCGCCGGCGCGCGCGGCTTCGACGTTGCCGTTCACCGCCAGCATCTTGGTCTGGACCGTCACCATCACGATGGCATCGACGATCTTGTCGATCCGGCGGGTCCGTTCCTCCAGTTCCAGAATGTTCTTGGCGGATTCGCCGGCCGCATCGGCGCTCTTGCCCACGTTGACGATCAAGGCATCCACGTTGCGCCTTGTTGCTGACCAGAAGTTTTTGCGTGCCTAGAGCTTTCTCAACGCTCAAGCTTCGGCACGGTCTCCCATGCCCTTCGCGGCGTGCCGCATTTGGACACCCAGGGCGTTGGAGGCTTCCGCCGCCTTGGCCTGGGCGCCAGCCGCCTTGTTGATCTGCTCGATGGCAGTGGAAATCTGCTGCGAGGAGGACTTCAGTTCTTCGGCATTGGTGGATAGTTCTTCGGCGGTAGCAGCCAGTTCCTCGGCCGACTTCTGCGCATTGGTCGAAGTCTTCAATGCCTCCGCCATTTCGGCCAGCGAGCGGGCCGCATCGCTCATCTCCGAGTACGCTTTGGACTGCTCCTGAGTCGATTTTTGGGCTTCCTGGCAGGCCGAGGTAGCTTCCTCGGCGGCGGCGGCGATCTCCTCGGCGCCCTTCAGATACGTTCTTGGCGCCCGCCAGCGCTTCCGCTCGCGTTCTTCTGGATCTCGGCGCAATTTACCTGGATCTCTTCGAAGTCACCGGCGACTTTGAGCAGGTCCTGGGTGATGACCTTGGCCTTTTCTACTTCCTCGCGGCCCTTTTTGCCGGCCGTTTCCGTGTCCGCGGCAACCACCTTCACCTGGTTCTGAATCTCGTTGACCACTTCCTGGATGCCGCGCGCACTCTTCTCGCTGATCTCCGCGAGATTGCGCACCTCGTCGGCCACCACGGCGAATCCCTTGCCATGTTCCCCGGCACGGGCGGCTTCGATGGCGGCATTCAGGGCCAGCAGGTTAGTCTGGTCGGCAATCCGCGTCACGGCATGGACGATCTTGCCAATCTCCTCGGACTGGCGCTCCAATTCGCCAATCATTTTTGCGGATTCGAGATTCGCGTCAGCCGCGTCTCCTACTCCTTTGATGAGGGCCTCCAGGTCCGCCGTGGTCGATTTCGCGAGCGTCTGCAACTCGTTCACCCTGCGCAGTGATACTTCCGCACGGCCATTGGCGGTGTCCGAGGCCTTCTCGATCTGGTTAATCGCGGCCCGGGACTCCTCCGCCGCCGCCGATGACTCCTCGGCACCAGCCGCGATGGTATGCATGGTCTTTTCCAGTTCTTCAACCGCGCCGGTGGCTTCGGTGATGGCGCTGGAGACCTGGTCGGTCGCCGTGGACAATTTCTCCGCCACAGCCTGCGCGCGAGCTAAGGTGCGGGCACGCGCCTTGTCCTCCGCCAGTTTCTTGGCAGTCAGTCGGCTCTCGCCGAGGTCTTCGCCGTGCCCATTCGGTTCGGTGGTTCTCTTTAAGGCAGACGGCACCGTCTGGCCCCTTTGCGGTCCAAGGCGGTTCATGGCCAGGCGGTTCACCACTGGGGGTGCGCCGTTGGTGGGTGCTTCAACGTTTTGTTTAATCATTTGTCTCCAGAGGTCGGTTTGGTCAGTACCCGTAGTGGGCCTAAGCGATCTTGAGGGGCGTGAGGCGCGACCAAAGCCACACCGGTCTCACTTTATTAGTGCTGAAGATCGGTTACAACATGCAAACTGCTTTGTCAGTATTTGTCCTACGGGGGAGGAGTACTCCCAGGGTTACTCGGGGATGCCGAGCGTGAGAACCTGGCGCATCAGTTCGGCGGTGCTCTTTAGCTTGAGCTTGGTAAGAATGCGGCTGCGATAAGTGCTGACGGTCTTCTCGCTGAGTTCAAGCAGAGCGGCGATTTCCTTTACCGTGCTGCCCGAGCCGATCAGCCGCGCCACCTCGCGTTCGCGGCGAG
Source organism: Bryobacterales bacterium (assembly GCA_963756605.1). GTDB lineage: Bacteria > Acidobacteriota > Terriglobia > Bryobacterales > Bryobacteraceae > Bog-159. The sequence goes on from CAVWOT010000021.1 coordinate 78,757, forward strand.
ACAGAGCCTTACGGTCTTTGTACTGCAGGACCGCGGTGTAGCCTATCACCTTCGGCCGGGCCTGCCCGGCCACAGGATCTCGGTCCGCGGACTGACCGAGTCCGGTCACGTCTTCGATCATCGCCGCCAAATAGTTCACCGAGCCATCCCTGTAGCGTTGACATTTCACCGACACGTTGGTGTGAACGACATCCCCGTTCTTGGCTATCCAGCGTTTAGCCAAACGATACCCGTCGACTTTTCGAGCGCCGATCAGATCGTAGTTCCGGATATCATTGGCTAAATCATCGGGATGAGTCAACGCTGCCCATTTCATCCGCATCAGCTCGCGCCGTTCGTATCCCAAGATGTCGCAAAAGCGTTGGTTGACCTCGATAAACCCCTGGGTTGGCGCCACTACCGCCATGCCGACCAGCCCAAGTTCGAAGTAGCACAGGGAGCGCTCCCCACACGCCCGCAGCGCCTGTTCAGCGCGATCGAGCGCCACCGCCTCGTGTTTTCTGTCTTTGTCCGCGTTCGCGAGTTCCTCTGTCCGTTCGATGGCGCGCTGTTGGAGCTCCGCGGTGAGCCGCTCAACGGCAGCCCTGGCCTGCCTTAGTTCGGGGGTCTCGATCACCTGCCAATTTCCATTTTGCCTGGCGATTGCAAACCGGTGCGTATACCCGGCGCTAAAAACCTCGGCAGCATGGTTGATCGCGAGGGGATAGGCGCACAGCAGGATCATTGGCCGGTTGGCGATTAGTCCGCCGAACTCGTCTTCGTACGAATCGAGGCGTCGCGGGTCTCTCTCCACTAACCACTCTGCATTTACATTCACCCTCATTCCGGCATAACCGCTTGCCAAGGCCTTGTCCAACATTGCCTCCCAATGGCAAATCAGTTGCCGGCGATCGTGAGCGCTATCTCCGCGATACCACTGAGATTGCGGCACAATCTCGATGTCTCCGGCGGCTAGACGTCTATCAGCGCCGGGCAAGGCGTGTTCCAGTGCGCTTTTCGCTTCCTTCTCGTCGAGCGGGTCGAAAACTCCCCAGATGCAAAACTCGTTATGCTCCAATCCCGCCTTGAAATATGGGACCAGAACATCGAGCAGGTCTGCTGTGGTCTCGTAGAAATGGCAGAAGTGGGTACCCCATGGAATATCCCCCACGGTCCCGATTCCGGACTTTCTCAAATCGTTCGACACGACTAATATCTTCGTTGCGTACGGGAGGCCCGCATGGTTGACATTGCGCAACGATCTTATGGCCGTCCCTAGAGCCGTGGGTGAAGTGTTTTCAACCCTATTATCCCATGCCGCCGCGGCGAGGGCGGGCGCCCGGTTCGCGACAGTTTTCGAACGGCAGGTATGGCATATCCGGCACGCCTTTCGGGGTTCGCTTTGCAAGCCGGTTTCGCGCTTGTCCGGGGCGACAGCCGACAATGGTAACCGGTTCGGCCGTTTCCCCCTCACGTCCGCTTTCTGGCTCGGTTTCGCATACATATGGCAGCCCACCCACAACTCTCTTGGACTGCCAGAGCGCCTCGCGAGGAGACACTTTTGCTTGCGATGCCCGGTTCCACCAATCCACGGCGCTTGTCAAGACAAATGCGTGGCGCGGAAGCAGTTCATCGCGGCGTGCCTTCGCCGCCCTGCCGCGCGTTCTCTTGATCTCGAGCTCCATGGAAAACGATGCAGAATCTCGATTGCCTTGGCCGCACGAAGACGGTAGTAGATTATATACTTACCTGCGGCGAACTTCCGCACACCCTCACCGAATTGCTCGGCCGGAGCACCGGCCCTTGGCTGCGATGATAGGGTGATGATGGTTTCCAGAATTCCGGTTACTACTCGCAACGCCACTCCCTCGCCGGCCTGGGCCATCCAGTAATCGGAAATCTCTTGCAGATTCCGCTTGGCCGAGCGCGCAAGCTTGTAGCGGAATCTCATTTGGCCGTCGAACGGCCGGCAGGTTTCTTGGCGGACACAGCAACCAACTCCTTCGCCACTTTCCTAAGGCCATCAGCATTGTGCTCTTCGTAACGCCCTTCCTCGATATCCTTGATCCCTTGGCGGACACCCCGCCGGATGCATTCGCGCTCGCCTTTCGTTAAGCTGGATTCGAAGTCGGTGAGCCAGGTCCGCGTAGCCTTGATAGCCTGGCCCTCCTGCATCCGCCGAACCGCGTCCCGCACTACTTCGCTCATGTTTGTGTACTCGCCGTTTTTCACCTTGCCGCGGATGAACCGGGCCATCTGCGGCGACAGCGAGATGTTCATCTGCTCGATGGCCATCGTCTCTTGCTCCTGCCGACAATTATCGCAATTCCGCTTACGGTTAATCAATAACAGTCAATAACCGACTACAGAGGAATGCCGCTGAACTTTCCAACGTCAACCGAATCAGATGCGGACTCAGTCGTTGCCCGTTCCATGAGCTGCCTGGCCGTTTTGAGATCTTCGATGTCGACGATGTTGTAGCGGCGCTCCATCGAATCGGTTCGGTGCCCGGTAATGCGCATACGCACGACTTGGGGAACACCGGCGCGGCGCATATTCCGAACCGCTGTCCGGCGCAGGTCGTGAAATTTGAGTTCGGGGTACATTGGCTGATTCGAAAGCCGATTTCCAGGCAGTCCTAAACTGCCCGATTGGCTCACAGTCCCGGTGGAAGACTTGGGCGCAGTTCTCAGCGTGCTCGCGCGACCACAGATGCGATTTGCGCATGTCCCTTCCACGACAGGCACCGCTCGGCTGTACCCGCTTTTTGTTTCATTCGCGTGGAGCGTGACAAAGCTCTGTGCGAAATCCACTCTGTCCCAAGTCCAAGCGCAGCTTGGCGTACTGCTGGTCCGGGAGGAAACCCTGCCGGGCATTTTCCTTCCTTAACCATCTGAAAGTAGGGTATCGAATTCACTTTCGGTGGCGTGCACTTGCGTCCCAAGTTCAACGCGATCCGGAGGATGAGAGTTCACGGTTGCAGGTCGTCTCGGCGCGGGTCGCCGCCCGTCGGTTGTGCCGGTAATATTTCTCTGTGGTCAACGAGAAAGCTTTCAGATGTCCGAAGAAGGGCCGGATGTTTGCTTCAATGCACCAACTGCAGATTCGCGTGGTAGACGGCTTCAAAATTCGCCCGTGCGTGCTCCAAGAGACCGTCAAGCAATTCTACGCAGTGACACGCTCCACCGTCCTATTGACGAACTGGCCACGCGCCTTCTTTCCGAGAACCTGATCGCGCAAGACTTCGCGTCTTGAATATTGGTCGAGTGCGACGACTTCTGCACCTGGCGTCCGTCGAGCCAGTAGGCCACATACCAGATCTGGCCGCGTTTGAAGAGGGTGCCTGAGCCATATGAGCTGCGTAACACGGCCCCGTGTCACCTTAACAAAACCGTTGCAGTCACGAGCAAGGCGGGGCCCGACATCAGCTTTGTTTCCATCTAGCTTTGTTTCCATCTAAATTATTGATTTTATTGGTGCGGATGAGAGGACTTGAACCTCCACTCCCTTGCGAGAACTAGAACCTGAATCTAGCGCGTCTGCCAATTCCGCCACATCCGCACACTCTGGTGGGCTTCTCTTCATTTTTCCAGGCGGGCCGCCAGAAGTCAAATTACACGCCCCGCCACACCGAAAACATCGAAAACATTGCCCATCTCTCGGCGCGCCCGTTTTAGGATAAACTGTAGGGAAGGCTGCCCCGCCCTCGAACCTTCATTAGTTTTCCGGCGGCGCGGCCGCGAGCCGCTACAAGACATTCCAGCCCCGCGCCAGTTGCGCGGCGGCTGACGCGATTGCCACCCGGCAACTCCGGAGTCGAGCGCCTCAGAAGGAAAGTAAATGGAAGATAAATTGAAACTGGCCGTGTTTATCGACTTCGATAACATCGAGATCGGCGTCAAATCCACGCTGCACCGGGAATTTGACGTGGCCGCCGTGCTGGATGCCCTGAAGGAGCGCGGTGAAATCGTCACCTGCGTCGCCTATGCCAACTGGGGACGGCAGGAAGCCGCCACCCGTGCCATGACCGAACACGCTGTGCAAATGGTCCAGCGCGATCCATCGCCGCGCGGCGATAAGAACGGCGCGGATATCAACCTGGCGCTGGACGCGCTGGAAATGGCGTTCACGCACGATCACATCAACGCCTTCGCCATTGTCAGCGGCGATAGCGATTTCATCGCCCTGCTCAACAAATTGAAGCAGTACGATAAGCGCGTCTTCGTGCTCGGAGGAAAAGCCTTCACCAGCACCATCCTGCAAAAAAACTGTCACGAGTTCATCAGCTACGAATCCCTGCTGGATGAGCCCAAGCCGTCCTCACCACCGCCGCCGCGCGTTATCCAGCCATCCAGCGGACCGCCGCCGCAACAGCAGTCCCGCGGACAGCAGCCCCACCGGCGTCCCGCGCCCCTCGATCTGGCCCAAGCCATGCCGCTGGTCGAGCGTGCGCTGCAAGCACTCGAGCGCCGCAGCGTCCGCCCGCAGCTTGGGCTGCTAAAATCCACCATGCTGCAGCTCGATTCTGCTTTTAGCGAAAAAGCATATGGATCGGGATCGTTCACCGATTTCGTCGAGAAACTGCAGAAGGCCAACTACGTCCACGTCACCGGCGGCGAAGGCCGCTACATGATCAAACGCATCGGCGCCGTGGGTCCCGAAAAATCCACAGTCCGCCCGGAAGCGGCCCTGCCCGTCCTGCGCGATGTGCTGGAGACGCATCGCATGGAGGTGGACGAGGGCGTGCCGTCCGAAACGCTCGCCGAATGGGTGAAGCTGGAGCATCCCGATTACGACTGGAAGCAGTACGGTTTCCAGGAATTCGGTGAGCTGCTGAATTACGCGCAGGACAAGCTGGTGGTGCGCATCAATCCGGATGAAGAGAAAGGACTGACGGTGTACCTGGGTCCGGAGTTCCATCCGCCCGCTCCGCCCGAGCCTCCGCCCGAGCCGGTCGTCGAAGAGGAAGTGGAAGAACCGCAGCCGATCGTGGCGGGCCAGCCCACTGCTGTCGAGATCCTGGAGCCGCCCACGCGCGGCCGCACCTCGCGCAAATCCGCGCAACCCAGACCCGCGGGGCCGCCCAAGAAGCGTGCGCCCCGCCGTAAAAAGACCCCGGAACCGATGCCCGAGTAGTTGGCATTACCATTGGAGGGCGGGCTTTAGCCGGCGCGGGGCTTCAGCCCCGCCGCGTTTCGGCCGTCAAGGCGTGGAGACCTTTCCGTGCAGCCGGGCCAGCGCCGCGTTGCACATGTCGATCTGTTGCTGAATCGCGCTCGCCTTGCGGCAGGCAAACCCAAGCGGACTAAAAGGACCTGGATTGGGGATCCGTTGCCAGGCGTCCAGGCTCCGTTCCTGCCACGATTTGGCTTCCTGCCAGCGTTCCAGCCGGGCAGATAATTCCCCTAAGCCAAAATAGGCGTCCGCCAGCACGTAGCGGGCGGGTGCCTCATCGGGATGCTCCCGCACCAGGGGCTCCATCAGGGCCAGAGACTTGGGGTAGGCGACGGTTGCGTCTTGCGCTTGTCCGGCCTTCGTCAGTGCCCCGCCCAACTTGACGTAACCAGCCGCCAACAAGCATCGTGTCATGGCGTCTGCGCTTTCGGCCGAGGCGCCGTGCAGCGTCGCGATGCCCTTCCGGTAATCATCCAGCGCGCCGCGCAGGTTGCCGGTCGCAGCGAGGACGTCTCCTCGGTAAATGAAGCCGTTAGCCAATGACACCGCAGTCTCCATCGTTCCAGCAGGCGCGTGCGCGGCGCCCTGCTCCAAAGCCCCGATCGCCTGATTCAATGCGGGTATGGCTTGGGCATATCGGTGTTCATTCGCCAAAACGCAGCCAGTGGAGAGCCGGTACTGCACCGCGTCGAGGCGCAGCCTGGCATTCTGTGGGTCGTCCTTGGCCAGTGCTTCGACGATCGTTAAGGCCCGGCCGTAGCCATCCAGTGCGCCCGCGCCATCGCCATTCATCATTAAAATTCCCGCGCGCCTGATCCAGGCAGCCGCCAGGTCGCGCCGCGCCCGCCCCTCTGCGGGATTCCTGGCGGCTTCCTCGAGCATGCCCATTCCCGAACGGATGGACTCCAGACCTTTCTGGCGCTGTCCGAGCTGGCCCAGTCTCTCGCCAACCTGCACCAGGTTCAGGGCCAGACCGTAGCGTGCGTTCGGATAGTCCGGAGTATCTCGCAGCAGAGCCTCCCGCATGGCAACCGCGCCCTCAAATGATTCCAAGGCTCCCGCCAAATCGCCCGTCGACTCCTGCAGCCCGGCCAGCGCGGCGTACTCCAGCGAGCGCTCGCTGCGCACCTTGGGATTGGCGCCGTCCGTTTTAATTAGCCGCATGGTAATGGCCATGGCGTGGTCGATCTCCTGCCGGCCCTCCGTGTCAGTCGATGCCACCATGGCCAGCAGCCGATGGCCGAAGGCACAATTCAATTGGTCCAAGGTGACCGTCGGATGGACTTTGGCCGCCGCCTCCCACAGGGCGGCAGCTTTGTGCATGCTGGCGATCATGCCGTTGGAATCTCCCAGGTTTCCCTGGGCGGGGTCGCCTTGCACCTGGCCCAGATGATGATACGCATATGCCAGTTCGCTCTGCAATGCCGGATCGTTGGCCGACTCTTTCGACAGGCTATCCAGATATTGCAACGCCCGATCCACGATCAGCTTGCGTGCCGGAGTGGCGCCCGGCAGGTTCTGGATCGCACCGTAGACTTCAAATAATAGTGAGTTCGCCAGCTTGTGTACATCTTCGAACCTGCGCTCGGCGCGGGCCTTCTGTGCGCGGGCGATCTCTTCCTGTTGGCGCGCGATCACGGCCTCGCGCAGTGCAACTCCCAGGCCGGTCGCCAGGCTGACAACTATTAACGCCGCCGCCGCCACTGCGGTCTTGTGCCGTCTCAGAAACTTGCCGCTGCGATATGTAAGCGTGTCACCGCGGGCAGCCACGGGAAGTCCCTTGAGGTGCCGCAGGATATCGTCCGCCAACTGTTCCACCGAGCTATAACGCCGTTGCGGCTCCTTCTCGAGGGCCATCATGACGATGTTGTCCAGGTCGCCCCTGAGGCTTCTGGCCGGTACCGGCTTTTTCTGGTTCGTCAGCGCGACGCTGGGCGGCCGTGGTTCCGTTTCACACACGGCGCGCGCAATCTCATGCGGTGTATGCGCCGTTAGGAGGTACGGCGAACAGCCAGCCAGGAGTTCGTATAACAGTACGCCGAGTGAATAGATGTCACTGGCGGTGGTAATGGCGTCGCCTTTAATCTGCTCCGGGCTGGCATATTCCGGAGTCAGCGGCCGGTAAACTGCGAGGGTGGTTCGAACGGCGCCAGGCACTTCCGCGGGAACGAGGATCTTGGCGATGCCGAAGTCCAGCAGCTTGGAAACTCCCTCGGCGGTGACCAGGATGTTGGCGGGTTTCAAGTCGCGATGGATAATCAGGCGTTGATGCGCGTACTGTACGGCTGAACATACCTGAAGGAATAACTTGAGCCGTTCAAACAAGGACAGGTTACGCCGCTCCGCGTAGGCCACGATGGGTTCGCCCTCGATCAGTTCCATCACGAAGTACGGCACGCCATCGGGTGTAGCGCCGCCATCCAGCAGGCGCGCGATATTTGGATGATCGAGGCTGGCGAGGACCTGCCGCTCCTGCTTGAAGCGGGCCAGCAGAAAACTCGGGCTGTGCCCCGCCCGCAGCAATTTCACCGCCACCTGCTTCTGATATTGATCGTCGGCACGGTAAGCGCGGTACACCTCACCCATGCCGCCCGCGCCGATCTTTTCCACGATCTGGTAGGCGCCGGCACGGCGTCCGACCCACGCGCCGGCATCCTCCGCCAGTGCTTCCTCCGCCCAGGCGGCCACGGGAGGCTCATCGAAATAGCTCGCTCCAGCCTCTTCGCCGGCCGCCATGAGCAGTTCTACCTTGGCGCGAAGCTCGGTGTCGCCTGCGCACGCCTCGTCAAGAAATCGGGCGCGCTCGCCAGCCTCGGTCTCCCACGCTTCGGCGAGCACGCTCTTGACTTGCCGCCATCTCTCCGGCGTCATAAGCGGGAGGTCCCGAACATTTCCTGGTACAGCCACGCGCGGGCCGTGGACCATTCGCGCTTGACCGTGGCCGGCGAGATTCCCAGGGCCAGCGAAGTCTCTTCTATCGATAACCCGCCGAAGAAGCGCAGTTCCACCATCTGCGACTGCCGGGCGTCCAGCGACGCCAGGCGGTTCAGCGCGTCGTCGAGAGAAATCAGGTCCATCTCACGCTGTTTCGGCAGCGCGACCGCCTCATCCAGCAGCAGCGTGACACAGTCACCACCGCGCTTGGCCGCCCGCCGCATGCGCACGTGATCGACCAGAATGCGCCGCATGATTTGCGCTGCCACCGCAAAAAAGTGGACACGATCATTCCAATTCACGGATGGGTCGTCTACCAGGCGCAAATAAGCTTCGTGAACCAGCTCGGTGCTTTGCAGCGTCTGCCCAGGCGGCTGCCCCGCCAGGCATCTTCGCGCCAGGCGCCGCAATTCGTCATAGACTAATGGCACGAGTTCTTCGCGCGCGGCTTCTTCCCCGCCCCGCCATCGCAATAGGAGAACCGTGATCGGACCTGGTTTTCCAGGAATCATGACGTCTTCCTCAGCCGGATTCACCCGATTATCGATAAAGTGTCGGTCCCATGGCAACTGATTACCAAAAACGGGCTCCCAGCACGAATTCGTACGTCGGATGATTTCGGCCGCGAGTTTTATTTTCAGAAGTTGAGCCAGATGGGGGTGCGTTTTCCGATTACATGCCAGGAACGCAACAGCGCTCTTTAAAACAACTCACTGAGGAGAACGACAATGAACAAACCTTCTATGATTTCAAACCGTAAACTGGCACGGCTGGCTTCTTTGGCTGTGCTTTCCATGACTGCAATCGCCGCGCACGCCCAAACCAGCGTGCAGCCGGCGGTTACGGTTCCACAAATGGCCGGATCCTGGCAGGCCGCGCTGGTCGGCAACACGGGATGCGGCTTCACTTCCATGCTCGTCAACTTCACCTTGAACAGCGCGGGTACTGGCACGGCAACCATCACCGCGAACAGCGCGTCGTCGAACCCAGGCTGCGGACCCGGTGTCAGCTATAACCAGACTTTTGCGATCAATAGCCTGAATACAGTTGGCAGTGGTACAGCGAACTTGACTTGCGGCCCGGACTGCGGTTGGGAGTTCAACATCCAACTGGCGCCGAACCGGCAGATCTTTAACTTAGTCGACGTCATAAACGATAGCAACTACCTGGCGGGAACAGCCGTTCGCCAATGACGCGGCGTGCCACCGCTGTTTTTTTCACGCGCGGTTCGGAAGCCCTTTCTGAGCCGCGCGATTCAATTAGACGGATTACAAAGGAAGCTTCCATGTTCGCAAACACGAGCAGCCGCGGCCCTGGCCCAGACGACCTCAACATGGATCGGCGGCGCGGGCGATTAGACACCTTGCCCCCAGCAGGGCGGCGACGCGCTGTGGGACACCCGTCCCATATACCCCATTGGCGACTACAACGCCGTGATCGCCGGTGGTCCGGTGACCTTGAGTCAGGTCAACGGCGACGACGAAGCCGTGTCCATCTCACGATCGATTCCGGCGATACTCTATCGTTCCTGGGCGGGACACCCTGCACGTTACCGGTAGCATTGTGAACAATGGCTCAATGGCTATTTCCAGCGGCGGGTTTCTGAGCATCGACGACGTTCGTTAATCGGCAGCTCATCTCGGGTCAGGGGGTTACAATGTGCTTTCACTCGCTCTCGGCAAGAACCTGGCAAACCGCAATTTAAGCAGCGCCGGCGGCGTGACCATCGATTCCACCAGCAGTTTCAGTGTGGGCGGCAGCTTCACCCAGACTGGCGGAACAACCACAATTGACGGGACCTTGACTGCACCGTCGGGCCCTGATCCTGCAGGAAGGCGCGATCTTTGGACAGGGCAAGATCACAGCCGCGCTCTCCTCAACCGGCAGCGGAGTCGTCACCGCGGGCGATTCGGCCACTTCCCCTGGAGTCCTATCTGTCGCCAGTTACTCACAGGGGATAAACGGCGTCCTCAACTTAGCCATTGTAGGAACCAATGCCGGCACGTAATATAGTCAACTGGACGTAACAGGCGGCGCCGGCCTGAGTGGCACGCTGAATATCGGCCTGCTTGATAGCTTCATTCCGGCCGTTGGCAGCACGTTCACGATCCTGACCGGCAGCGCTGTGACCGGCCAATTTGCCACAGTCAACATAGACCACTCCCTACCTGTCACTCATCCATAACGCAGCGGAAACCCAGCGTTCCGGCGCGATCTTTGGATGGCGCCATCAGCAGATACTTCCCGTGCTCGTTCAGTTTGTAAGTCTGGGGGAAATACCACATGGAGCCTTGGGGCCGGTAGTAACTACCGCCGCGCACGATCGCCGCGCGCGTGTGTTCATCCACGAACTCATCGGTCCACTGCCACACGTCGCCCGTCATGTCCATTACGCCGAACGGGCTGGCGCCTGCCGGATGCGCATTCACATCCGCGGGACCGGGCAGATCGCGCCCTTTGTATGGCGCCGGTACCGCGTGCTCATCCCATGCATTGCCCCAAGGATACAGCCTTCCATCCGTGCCCTGCGCCGCATATTGCCATTCCCATTCATGCGGCAGCCGCTTGCCGGCCCAGGCTGCATAAGCCCGGGCATCTTCCAGCGACACCCACGTCGCCGGCTTGTTGGCCCACCCGTCCGGATACGTTCCATTGTGCCAGTCGCGCAGAAAATTATGATCGTCTCGCGGGTGGTATTGCGTTGCGTCCACAAACTTCTTGAACTCCGCATTGGTCACCGGATAGCGATCGATGTAAAACGATTTCATGCTGAGCAAGTGGTGATGGCCCCGGCGCGGCGCGTCCTCCCAGGGATATTGCACGTCCAACCCGATCCAGTTGAATCCCTCGATCTCGACGCCGCTCACCTGAAAATCGAATTCCCCAGCCGGCACGCGCACCATACCCGTTGGACCGCTTGGAGCCGCATGCGCAGGCGCTATCTCGACAATCCGCTGCGGCAGGAATTTCCATTCGCGCGAGAGGCTCGAAAGCGGCGTCTGCGCCCACCGGCGCGTCTGGGATAGCACGGTTTCCAGAGCCGGTGGTCCCCCCTCCGGCATCACCGCCAGAATTGCGCCGAAACCCTGCGCCTCCAGCGGCAAGCTCAGCACATCGTTCGCGCCGGCGACCCGGGGCTTCAGCTCCTCACCGTTCCATACATCGTAATAGCGCATTCCATCCACATGGCCCAGCGCGATCTGCTCACCCTTTACGCCATATTCATTGCGATTCACCAACGTCCACAGCGTGCGTCCCTGGCCCGGAAAACGAGTTGCAAACACGCCATATTGTAAAGTGGGCGCGTAAGGTTCCCAGCCGGGCGCCACCAGTAAATCCGCGAACTGGCGCTCTATGAACGCTACGCGGCGCAGCGCTTCGGCATCCCGCGGAGTGATCTGGTTCCAGATGCCCCAGATGTTCTCCCAGCTTTCATAGCCCACGCCGTTGAAAAAAGCGGCTTGCAGGTTGTCTGTCTTATCGCGCGCCCAGCGGTCGCAGACATTAATCATATGACGGGATTCAAGCCATTTCAGCTTGCTCACCATGGGTTCAAACGGATATTTCCAGTAGCCCCAGCTCTGGTTATTCCACATCAACATCTCGTCGGCATGCGGTGAGCCCTCCGGTTCCAGCACTACCGGATGGCCGGTCTGGTCGGAGGCCGTGCGATAGGTGCGCGGCATCCCGTCGAAGGTGTCGCCGTTTACGCCATCGGCGCCGATTTCCGCCACGAGCTCGGCCGTCGCCTTCCAGTACGGCACACCGACGTCGCGCGTACCGGTATCCCAGGGCATGCTCGGAAAGAAGACCCGCACGCCCCTGCGATGGAAATCTGTGGCCATCTGGCGCAGACCCGCTACGCCGCCCGGCAGGTCGCGCGCCAGATCCCACTGGTTCCGGTTGTCGATGCCTATGTTAGGATACACGGGCCAGATGAGTACGCTATCCACGCCGCCGTAGCGTTTTTCCAGGTCGTCCAGGTAACGGTCCACTGTGTACTTTCCGGCCGCCGGGTCGTAGAAGTAACGCTCTTCTGCCATCATCTGCGGCTGGATGAAATTCCGCTGGGTCCACAGAAGTTGGGGCCGCCGGTATTCGGCATCGTCATAGCCCATACGGATGAGCCGCTCGTGCCGCCACTGGCGCAGATCTTCGAGCCAAGCCGCATGCTGGGCGCTCCCGGCGAGCTGCCACTCACTCAGTTCCGCTACCCAGTCAGGCGTGGATTGCCGGCCAGGACCAGGTAACTGGCTTCCGTCGGCCGGATAGCGGGTATCCTGAGCCGCTAATCCGATTGTGGCTGCGAAGAAGATCGCGATCAGCCGATTCATTCACCGAAGAACATATCACGCCGGCCCGGCCCGTTGTGTGGATTTTTACTCTGGAAGCTCCCGGCCAGCGTGGCGGCGGACGTTTATATCCACCGCTATATACACCGCTATATACACCGCTATATACACCGCGACCCGGTAAATTTTTCCCATGGCCGTGAAGATATGGGCGAAAACCAAGCAAAGCTCGGTGGGCAAGCCCTTAGTTATCAATCCATCAACCATCGGCGGGTAAATTGCTATAACGGGTGCGAGGGAGATTATGACACGCATTGCTTTAAGCTCAGGTCTTCTGGCGGCGACGCTACTGATTGGCGGTTGCGCGACCAAGAAGTACGTGCAAGAGACAACTGCGCCGATCCAGTCCAAGGTAGACCAGGTCGGCGACCAAACTACTAAGAATGGCCAGCAGATCCAGCAAACCAATACGGACCTGACGGCGAAAATCAACGGAGTGAATGATCAAGCCCAGAATGGTATCAGCGCCGCGAAAGAGCAGGCCATGACTGCCCAGAACAGCGCGCAGGGCGCTATGAGCAAGGCCAACGACGCGTCCACTCTGGCTACCAAGGATTCCGAGGAGATCCAGACTCTGCGGCAGCAGGTTACCAATCTGGATGATTACAAACAGGTCGCCGATTTGACGATTCCCTTCGCATTCAACAAGTCCGTGTTGACTGCCAAGGATCGCGAGGACCTGGACAATCTGGTCACGAACGCCTCGAAAAACAAACGGTACTTCATCGCCGTGGAAGGCTTCACCGACAGCGTCGGAGCGCCCCAGTACAACGAAGTCTTGAGCCGCAAACGGGCGGACGCCGTGACGGAATACCTGGTGGCCAAACACGATATACCCATTTATCGCATCCACATGATCGGACTCGCGAGTGAGAAACCGCTCGATGATGGACACACCCGCGCCGCGCGTGCCAAGAACCGCCGCGTAGAAGTGAAGATTTTCAGCGCTGACGAGAGCTATTCCCTCTCGGGCTCGTCCCAGCAGCAGCCAGTTCCGCAACAGGCGCAAGCCCAGCCTCAACAGCCACCGTCTCAACCGCAGCAGTAGAATCGCCGGCCGCGCAATGCCGTCGTTCAGCACCGGGTGGGCTCTCCTTAGGGAGCCCGCCCTTTTTTGTTTTATACGGGCACAGTTTTGGGCACAGGCGCCGGGCGCAGCGCGCGCCACCAGATATACAGGCCCAGAAAGCCGCTGAGTATTTCGAGCAGAGTTCCCGGAACGAGAAGCGTGCGGGAAAAGTGCCGCAACTGTTCTCCCATGATGGCCCCGGTAAGCTGCAGGCCTAACCCGCCGCTGAGCAGCAACAGACGGCGGTTGGGGCGGCGCGCGGTCACCAGCAGGGACCACAACATCAGATCCAGGATCACCGCGCAGATGTTCAAGTCGCGGCTGATCAAAGTCATCTGCTGATTCAATTTCTCATTATGGTGAACCGCGACCGAAGCGGTGAAGATCGTCGCCGCCCCCAACACCAGCCAGCGGCGCTCAAGAATTTTAAGTTTCGATTGCCGGGCAGCCTCATCGATGAAAGCGATCACCACGCAAAAAACCAGGATATCCAGGATGAGTTCGTTGGCCCAATAGAAAGAGTAATAGCCCTTGTGTCCCGGAGCAAACACTCTGACTCCCATCTCCAGAACCGTGGAAACCAGCAGAGTCAACGTATAAGTGAAAACGAATGGATATTGCCGGTAGCCTCCGCGCATCAATGCAGTGATTACCAGCAGATTGAGGCACAGACCGATCGCGTCGGCGCTATATTGAAGGGCGTCCTTCATTCTCCCCACCGAGAGGCCCCTTCATGCGCCCGAGATCAGTCGACGGCGCCGTTCAAGCTTTACCGTCCCAAGGATCAGGCGGGAAATTGGGGCCATGCGCTACTTTACCATCCCACGGATCGGGCGGGAAGTTGGGGCCATGCGCCGTCTTTCCATCCCACGGATCCGGCGGGAAGTTGGGGCCGTGCGCCGTCTTTCCGTCCCATGGGTCGGGCGGGAAGTTGGGGCCGTGGGCCACGTGGGCAGCAGCGTGGGTGGCAGGGACCGCAGCGAATCCGTATGTTGCCATCGATGTCAAAAGTGCCGCGCAAACCATCAAGCGAATAGCCAAGCTCTTCGAACGTTCGTTCATGTACGGCTCCTATATTGCGAAATCCAGCACCCATTGGGCCATCGCCCGACATCATCCAGCGCTATCTAGATGCAGGATGATTGTATAGTGCGGAATTCCAGTGTTCTTTCACCAGAAGTTTAGCTCAGATTGGAGCGATGCGGCAGGTAATCACTTGATTTTATGACCAAATGCTAACGAAAAGTTCGTGAAAGATTAACTAAAGATAGTAGAAGTTAACCTAGGGAAGTTCCCTCAGTTACCTGGTGTATATTGTCGTTGTTCCCGCATAGCCCGTTCGGCATAGTTACCATCCGGACGGAAAGGCCTCTGGCCGGGCAGTTGGAGGCGCATATCGCCGGCGACCTCATCGATCATAGCGGACGTGAGGATCTTGGTCTCTAGAGCGAATGCTGTGAGCAACAGATTGTCGCACATGGCATTGATCAATCGGGGGATTCCTTGGGTCCGATAGTGGATCTCGCGCAGAATCTCCGGCGGAAAGATGGTCTGCTGCTTCAGGCCCGCGCGGATCAAGCGGGACTGAATATAGCTCAGAGTCTCTTCCAGTTGAAAAGGCTGCAGCACGCAGCGGAGGGCCACGCGCTGCTTTAACTGGCGGAAATCGGGATTCTCCAGCTTGCGGTCCAGCTCAGGCTGGCCGGCCAGCAGAATCTGTAGCATCTTTCCGCGGCGGTTCTCCAGATTGCCCAGCAACCGGATCTCCTCGAGCACTTCCCAATCCAGGTTGTGCGCCTCATCTACGATGAGCACGGTCGTGCGCCCAAGGTTCGCGCGCTCGATGATCATTTCATTCAATGCGAACAGTACTTCGGTTTTGGATGTGCGCGTGCATCGCAAGCCGAAATCGTAGGCCATCATCTCGAAGAATTGCTGGACGTTCAGGCGGGAATTGAACAGTGAGGCATACGTGATTTGCTGGGAAGCCAAATAGTCCCGCAGGCATTCCAGCATGGTGGTCTTGCCCGTTCCCACTTCACCGGTGAGCACCACAAAACCCTTGCGGCTTTGGACTCCGTAAATCAGGTTGGCGAGAGCTTCCTCATGCTGCGCGCTCCGGAACAGGAACGACGGATCGGGGCTCATGTTGAAGGGATTCTCGGCGAAACCAAAGAAGGCTTTATACATTTAGGGTGCGCTCGCGACCGGCGGCCGGGTTCTGTTGCATTTTAACATGCGGCTCAGGCGGCTCCCAAATCAAACGAACTCTGTCGCTGAAACGCTCGCTGCCGAGTCTTAGTATATGCCATGCTAGTTTTCGAGCGCGGCTGCCCGGCTCCCTCCAAGGCCGTGCCGTGACCGCCGGTCTCGCATATGCAGATGTACACTCGATGGCAGCCTCGGGGGAGCAGCGTTTGACTCCCGAGGAAGCCGTCGCGGAACTGTTCGAGGCCGCGCGCGAGGATGTGTACCGCTATCTGCTGACCCTGGGACTGGTTCCCGCCGAGGCGCAGGAAGCCACACAGGAGGTTTTTTTGCGCCTATACGCGGCGCTGCGCAAGGGGCAGCGCATCGCGAACATGCGCGCCTGGATCTTCCGCGTAGCCCACAACCATGGGCTAACGCGCCGCAGTCAGGAGCAGCGCTGGCGTCCCCTCGACCCCGAACTGGAAAACGGCATTCCGGCCGAGGCCGGCAATCCCGAACAGCGGCTCCTCGATCATGAGCGGCGCGAGAGTCTGGGGCAAGCGGTGGCCGCGCTCTCGCCGCAGCAGCGGCAATGCCTCTATCTGCGCAGCGAGGGCTTCCGTTATCGCGAAATCGCCGGGATCCTGGGCATCAGCGATTCGAGCGTGAGCGAGTTTCTGCGGCGCGCCATCACGCGGCTGAGGAAGATACTCGATGCTTAACTGGCGGATGCACCCGGAGGAGGACGAACTGCTGCGCTATTGCGACGGCGAACTGCGCGCCAGTCACACCCGGCGTGTGGCGCGGCATCTGGAAGCCTGCTGGGATTGCCGCACGCGCGTGGACGACCTGCGGCAGACCATCGCCGAGTATGTGCGCTACCGGCGCGACGTGCTCGATCCGACGCTGCCTTCCCCACCGCAGCCATGGCGGAATTTACGCGCGGAGTTCGCACGCATGCCGGCTTCCGGCGAATCAGGTTGGCAATGGAGCCGCATCTTCGCACGCCGCACCGTCTGGCTGGCCGCCTGCACGTTGACCGCGGGCACCGGGATCTTCTTCTATGCAACGCACACGCGGCCGCTCGAACATCCGGCGCCCCCGACCGCGAACGCGGCTGCCCAGGTACGGTTGCCGCCCGCCACGCGAGCTGCCGCACCGCTGATTCCTAAAAGCCCCATCGCGCCGGGGCCTGAAGACGAGCTGAGCGTTATCGCCGCCCTTAACCGAATTGGCGCGGACCTGGGCGATCCCATTGAAGTGGTCCGCGCGCACGATCGTATCGTCGTGACCTGTTGGGGCGTGGATGCCGGGCGCGTGCGCGAAATACGGGCGGCGCTGGCGGGGTTGCCGCGCGTTGACGTGGAGCTTTCCCCGAAACCGAAAGTGCCGGCAGCCGGCGCCCCGCTCGAAGTGGCCAGTGCGCCGGTTGCCGCGACGGGCGCCGGACTGGAGCACCAGTTCGACAGTCCCGCGGCCTATGACAAATTCGTGGATGGATTGCTGAAGAATAGTGAAGCGCTCATGGCCAGGGCACATGCGCTGCGGAGTCTGGCCAACCGCTTCCCGCCGGGTGTCGAAGCGGTCATGAATCCGCATAGCCAGGCGGTGCTGGAGTCGATCCGCCGACAGCATGAAACCGCCTTGGGGCACGAGGTGGCCGCGCTGGACCACGCCACGCAACCGTATCTCGGCCCGTCCACGCCGCCACCAGCCGCAACGATAGTCGCGGAGGCCTGGCAGGCGCATGCGATGCGGCTGTTTACAGAATCAGAGCAGATCGACCGGCTCTTGAGTGCGGTCGCCGCCGGCGCGCAGGGCGCCACCACGGCTGAAGCGAGTCCGGCGTCGCTGTCGGCGGCTTTAGCTAAGCTGAAAGCTGATGTGGAGCCACGATAGGAGGCGCGCGCCGCACGCCGGAGCTGGTAAGCTTCTGGCGGTGGCCGTATCCTGCATCTGCCTGCCGCTCGCCGCGCAGGAAACCGGCGGACTTTCCGGCTTCGTCTGGGACCCCGCAGGCGCACTCGTGGCCGGCGCCAGCATTACCGCCGTGAACGAAGAAACCGGCTTTCGGCGCGTCGCCGAAACGGATGCGGCGGGCGTCTGGCAAGCGCCCTACCTCTATCCCGGCCGCTATAAGCTGACGGTGCGCAAGGAGGGATTTCGCACCATGGTGCGGTTTGGCGTCTTGCTGGATGCCCGCGCATCGGTGCGCGTGGATTTTCACCTTCAGATCGGCGATGTGCTGGAAGTGGTGACCGTGCCGGGCACGCCCACACTTACCGATTCGGACAGCCTCTCGCCCTCCACCCTGGTGGACCGCAACTGGATTGATCATCTTCCCCTGGATGGACGCGGCATACTCACTCTCTTAGAATTAGCGCCGGGGTCCATCGTCACGCCGGCCACCGGAGGCGAAGCCGGCCAATTCACCGTAAACGGACAGCGGCCCAACGCCAATTACTTCACCGTGGATGGCGCCAGCGCCAACACCGGGGCCAATGGCGGCGGACTGCCGGCACAACTGGCCGGTGGCTCGCTGCCGGCCATGACGGCCTTCGGCAGCCTGCAGGCGCTGGCTTCCGTGGAAGCCCTCGACGAATTCCAATTGCGCAGTTCCACATTCACCGGCCAGTACGGCCCGCTGCCGGGAGGTCAGGTGGCGCTGAGCACCCGTTCCGGATCGAATGAGTTCCACGGCGTAGCTTTCGGCGTGTTTCGGAACGAAGTGCTGGACGCCAACGATTGGTTCGCCAACAGCACCGGCCAGCCGCGGCAGGCGCTGCGCTTCGCGGACTTCGGCGGCGCGCTGGGCGGACCGCTGCGCCGCAACCGGACCTTCTTCTTTGTATCTTACGAAGGTCTGCGGCTGCGCCAGCCTTATACCTGGCAATCAACAGTTCCGTCGCTTGCCACGCGCGCCGGGGCGGCGCCCATCTTTCAGCCCATCCTCAACGCGTTTCCCGTGCCCAACGGACCGTATCTGGGCGGCGGCATCACCGAATGGAATGGTTTCAGCTCGCGTCCATCCGGCTTCGACGGCGTGAGCGCGCGCATCGATCACGCTCTGACCACGCGGCTGCTCATTTTCGGCCGGTTCAGCGACACCCCTTCTTCTACCGCGCTCGGTCTGTCCGAAGCCGATGCCGTGAATTTGCAGGACCGCGCCGCCACCGTTGGAGTAAATGCCGCCATCTCGCCATCCGCCGCTAACGAATTCCGGGCAAACTGGACGGACGCCAGCGGCGCCTCGACCTGGCAGAGCCTGGGCGTGCCGGGCACCGGCGGCTGCTATACGAATGCGGCGCTGTTTGGTCCCGCGTCGCCTTGCGTCTCATTCTTTCGCTTCGCCATCGGCGGCCTCGAGCCGCTCATTGCCGGCGCCGACACGGGCAACGCCCAGCGCCAATGGAACGTGGTGGACTCGACGGAGCTCCGCCGCGGCGCGCATGA
Organism: Bryobacterales bacterium; assembly: GCA_963756605.1. Taxonomy (GTDB): domain Bacteria; phylum Acidobacteriota; class Terriglobia; order Bryobacterales; family Bryobacteraceae; genus Bog-159. The sequence goes on from CAVWOT010000021.1 coordinate 97,909, forward strand.
GATCCGCGCCGGCGTGGACTACCTGCGCCTCGGCCTCAGCCGGAGTGGCCCGCCGGCCAGCGTTTCGGTAACGGCCGCGAGCCTGCAGGCCCTGCTCGATGCCAGCTTCTCGGTGGGCCTGTTCGATTCCGTTCAGGACACCACATCCATTGCGCAGGTGGCTGCATTTGGCGAGGATACCTGGCACGTGAATCCGCGGCTGACCGTCTCCTATGGGTTGCGTTGGGATCTGGATCCGTCGCCCGTCGCGCCCGCGCCGCCGCTGGTGTCCCCGGCGTCCGCGCTGCCGGTTGCCGCCACCAGCGTGGAGAGCGCAATTTGGAAGATGCAATACCGGAATATTTCGCCGCGCTTCGGCGCCGCGTACCGGTTGACCGCCGACGGGCGCACGGTGCTGCGCGCCGGCGCGGGACGTTACTTCGACGCGGACTTCGGCGCCGCCGTCGAAGGCATCAACGGCGCACCGTATAATTCCTGGCAGTTCAACACCGGCGCCGCGAGTTCTGTGACGCCCGCCACTACCTCTACCCTGATCGCTTACAACTTTGCGCCGGACCTGCGCGTACCGTCCGTCTGGGAGTGGAATGTTACGCTTGAGCGGGGTCTGGGCCGCGACGGCCTCTTTTCGGTCGCCTGGGCCGGTGCCGCTGCCAACGATTTGCTGCGGCAGGAGGCCGGACCGGTGAGCGGGCTCACCCAGACCGTGGAGGCCACCAATCATGGCTGGTCCCGCTATGAGGCCTTGCAGGCGCAGTATCGCCGGCAACTGTCGCGGCGCTGGCAGGCACAGGTTTCCTATAGTTGGGCACACTTCATCGATAACAGCTCGTCGGATTCCGCGATCTACTTCGTGCCCCCGCCGGGCTCGGCCGCGAGCGACGCAGGTTCCTCGGATTTCGATGTGCGCCACTCGCTGGCGGCAGCCTTTTCGGTAGAGTTGCCGCGGGGGTGGTCTCTCGACGGAATGTTTCGCGCGCGCACTGGATTTCCCATCACGGTGCTCGACAGTGAAACCGCTCTCGGCTTAAACTTCGCCGACGTCTTCCGGCCGGACCTGTCGCCTGGTGCGCCGCTGTGGATTGTGGACCCCGACGCGCCCGGCGGGCAGCGATTGAACCCCGCCGCCTTCGCTGCAGCCGGCGGACAAGGCAATCTCGGCCGCAACGCGATTTACGGTTTCGGCATGTCGCAGATCGACGTGGCACTGCGGCGTACCTTCCGCATCGCCGAGAAGGGCTCACTCGAATTGCGGGCGGAAGCTTTTAACGCGCTTAACCATCCGGCCTTCGCCGATCCGGTTCGCTTTCTGGATGATCCCTTATTCGGGCGCTCGCCCTCCATGCAGGATCTGATGCTGGGCAGCGGGACGCCATCGAGCGGCCTGACGCCGGCGTTTCAAACCGGCGGCCCACGATCGATGCAACTCGTGTTGCGCTGGCGTTTTTGAGCGGCGGGAGTTACATGAAGTATGTCGGGCAAATCCGGCGGAAAGTGTCTTAGGATTATGAAGTATCCACTTACTATCTTGTGTCTGTTATTGTCGTCCAGCGTGTACGGCCAGAACTCTTCCTTGGGGTACCTGTTTCCCCAGCCCGTCCGTGTATCTCCCGGACAGTTGATTTCCGTCTTTCTGGCGGGCAACATTCAGGGTACCGTCAGCGCCGCCGTCGATCAGGCTGCCGAGTACCCGGCGCCGGTATTGGAAGTGCGCGCGACTTGCGGCAACAGCGTATCCAACGCGCCCTGCGTGCCCTACACGGCGATCACTATCCAGATTCCTTACGAAATGGCGCCCACTTGTTTCGTTTGCGCCATCGTCAATAGTTACAATACGCAGCTATTAGTGACCGTCGATGGCGCGACGGCAGCCACCGTCATGCTGACTCCGCTCGGCGATCAGGTTCATATATTGACGGCTTGCGATACCGTGGTTCCCAGCGGCGACGGATATGCACCCTACTTCGGACTGCCTTGCACGCCGCTGGTGACGCACGCCGACGGATCGGCAGTATCGCAGACGAGCCCGGCAACCGGCGGTGAAGTGCTGGTGGCGTACGCGGTAGGGCTGGGAGCCACCAATCCCGCGACGGCCACCGGCGAGCGTGCTACTGCCGCCACGCCTGCCTTTGAGAGCTTCGCCCTCGATTTCAATTTCCGCCCGAACGCCTTGGCCACCCAACCGATGCTTGCCGCGGCTCAGCCTGGGTCAGTCCCTTTGTATGCAGGCCTGGCGCCGGGCTACGTCGGTCTGTACCAGGTCAACTTCCAGGTGCCGGCACCGCCGGCAGGGACACCTGCATGCAACGGCACGATACAATCTAACCTCACGGTGAGCGTGGGCGGACCGAACTCGTTTGACGGCGCGGGGATCTGTGTGGCGCCGTAGGCAGGGGCAAATTCGATAAAGGATCTTACAAATATGAAATATCTACTTACTATCTTGTGTCTGTCATTATCCTCTAACGCATTCAGTCAGAGTACTTCAGCAGCTACGATCGCTACCATGGGCTACGTGTATCCGCAACCCGCCTCCGTGACTCCAGGCCAGCTGATTACCGTCTTTCTGGCAGGTAATGTCCAGGGCACCATCAGCGCTACGGTGCAGAACCTTACGGCGCCCGTACTGGCAGTACAGCCGCCGCAGAATTGCCCGTCTGCCGGCGCATGCTTCGGTACCACTGCGGTAACCATCCAGATTCCCTACGACGTCGGCCCGTCCTGCATATTCTCCAACCCGGCATGCGACCTGGCGGCCTTAACGCAGCTTATCGTATCGGTGAACGGTGTTGCGGGATCGCCGTTCGATCTGACTCCCCAAGCAGACCGGGTGCACATGCTGACGTCCTGCGACACAGTGGTGCCGGGCGGCTCCGGACTCGCCCCGTTGAGCGGATTACCTTGTGCGCCGCTGGTAACGCACGCCGATGGAACGCTGGTGACCGCGCAGAGTCCGGCACAAGGCGGCGAAGTGTTGATCGCATATGCCGTGGGGCTGGGATTAACCACGCCGGCAGTGGCGACTGGCCAACCCGCGGCTGCCGCGACTCCCACCACCGAAATCTTCGACCTGGACTTCAATTTCCGGCCGAACTCCCTGGCCACCAAACCAGTTGCGCCCGGCCTTTTCCCTGCCCCGCCCGGCAGCATCCTGATTCCGCAATACACCGGCCTCGCACCGGGATATGTGGGCCTGTACCAGGTCAACTTTATCGTGCCCACGATTCCCGCGGGTTTGCCGGGCTGCTCCGGCACGATCATATCGAACCTGACGGTGAGCCTGGGCGGCCTGGCGTCATTCGACGGTGCGGGGATTTGCGTTTTGGAGGGCGGGCTTTAGCCGGCGTGGGGCTTCAGCCCCGCTCCCGCGCAGCCTCCCGCGCTTTCCGCACTTCCTCCAACCGCTCGCCGATACGCTTCTCCGCCCCGCGATCGGTCGGATGGTAATATCGCCGGCCCGCCAGCGTGGGCGGCAGGCATTCCATGCCGGTGATGGCTTCCTCGAATTTGTGCGCGTGCTGGTAGCCCGCGCCGTATCCCCATTGCTGCATCGACCGGGTCACCGCATTACGCAGGTGCAACGGAACCGGTTCGGCCATGGTCTCCTGCACATCCGCCTGCACCGCGCCCAGCGCGCGATACGATGCGTCCGACTTAGGTGCCACCGATAGGTAGATGGCCACCTGTGCCAGCGCCAGGTCGCCTTCGCCGATTCCCAGAAAGTGCACGGCCTGCATCGCGGCCACGGCTTGTTCCAGCGCGCGCGGGTCCGCCAGGCCAATATCTTCGATGGACATGCGCATCAGCCGCCGCGCGATATACAGGCGGTCTTCGCCGGCCTCCAGCATGCGCGCCAGCCAATATAGCGCCGCATCCGCGTCGCTCGACCGCACGGATTTGTGCAGCGCCGAAATCAGGTTGTAGTGCTCTTCGCCGGCTTTGTCGTATAGCAGCACCTTACGCTGGATGGCATCCTGCACCGCGGCTTCGGCCAATTCGTGCGGGGGCGATGCCGCTACCGCCGCTTCCAGCGTATTGTAGGCCGCGCGCGCGTCCCCATTGGCGTAAATGGCAATTTGCGCCAGCAGCGCGGGCGAGACGGCGATTTCCAATTCTCCCAGCCCGCGCGTGCGATCGGCCAGCGCACGTGTGAGCAGCCCCACGATCTCCTCGGCCGTCAGCGCGCGCAAGGCATACACCCGCGATCGCGACAGCAGCGCCGCGATTACCTCGAACGAAGGGTTCTCCGTGGTGGCGCCGATCAGTACAATGTCGCCGTGCTCCACGTACGGCAGAAAGGCATCCTGCTGCGCCTTGTTAAAGCGGTGAATCTCATCGATGAAGACGATGGTGCGGCGTCCCATGCGGCGCAACCGCTCGGCATCCACCATCACCGCCTTGATCTCCTTGATGCCGCTCAACACCGCGCTGAACGGGATGAACTCGCAGCGCGTCAGGCGCGCAATCAGCCGCGCCAGGCTGGTCTTGCCCACGCCCGGCGGTCCCCACAGGATCACCGAGCTCAGCTCGTCGCGCTCGATCTGCTGGCGCAGCGGCTTGCCTGGTGCCAGCACGTGATCCTGCCCGGCGAATTCGTCGAGCGTCACCGGCCGCATGCGGTCGGCCAGCGGCCGCTTTTTATCCACCTTCTCCGGTTCGGCGGGAGGCGTTGCATCGAACAGGCTCATGTGGCCAGGGACCTCTGCCGCCGCGCCTCGTACAGCAGGATTCCCGCCGCCATAGCTGCGTTGAGTGAGTCTACACCCGACGTGGGGATCGAGATATCCATGGCGGCCGAACGCAGTTGCGGGCTCACTCCGCGCGCCTCATTGCCGATCACGATCGCGCATCGGCGCGTGAAATCGACCTCGCCCAAAGGCTTCGACGGCAGGCGCGAATTCGCCGGCACACCAGCGTAGACGTCCAGCTTGTTCTGTTGCAGCGCGGCGCGTGCCAGCGGCGAATCGAGACCATAAGCGAACGGTACGCGGAACAACGATCCCGCCGCCGCCCGCAGGGCTTTCGGATTGAACGGACTCACGGTGCCCTTCAAGAACATGATGCCCGTGGCGCCGAACGCCTCTGCGGCGCGCGCGATGGTGCCCGCGTTGCCGGGGTCCTGCAAGCCGTCCAGCACCACTACCAGGCTGCGCCCGCGAAACAATTGCGGCAGGTTCCAGATAGGCGGCTCGACCAGCGCAATCACTCCCTGGCTGGCCTCGGTGCCGGAAATCGACGGAAAGAGCTGATCGGCAACTACCGCCACGCGCAAGCCGGCCAGGCGCTTCACGTGGCTTTCCACCGCCGACTGCACCGATTCCGAGCACAGCACCACCTTCACCGCGCAGCCGCTGCGCAGCGCTTCCTCCAGCAGGTGGAAGGTTTCCGCCACCAGAAATCCTTCCTGCGTGAGGCCGCCGCGGGCGGTGGCGCGGCGCACATCTTTGAGCAGCGGATTGGCCGCGCTCGAAATCGTCTCGGACCTGGGCATCTTAGAATGCGTCTGGGATCAGAATAGCGCAGGAATGCCGGTGCCGGGTGGTTCGGAGAAGAATGAGCGCGAAAAGGACTCAGGTAATACGCCGGTCTCAGAGGGCGGCGGCAAGCAGCTTGATCTGCAGTAGACCGCCCGGCGCGACTGCGATAGAAAGGCCGCGTATTCGTGCGGCCGGTCCTATTACGGGCTACTGATCCCGGCCGCCGCGTTCTCGCTCGAGCCGCTCCGTCTGGTTGTCGAGAGCGCTGAGATTTTCGCCGATCAGCCTGGCGAGTAGCGAACTATCGCCGTTAAAACATCGGATCGACGCTTCCGGTATCTTCAGCTGACTGATGTTTTCCCAGGCGATATAGTATCCATTCGCTTGGACCATGTGGCTGATGAATTCGCGGTTGGCTCGCCCGTTGCCTTCCCGGAAAGGATGCAGCGCGTTCAGTTCGCCAAAATAATACGCAGCTCGGTCACTGAATTGGTCGGGGGCAAGCCCTGCCAAATTCTTTTCTTCCGCAAGCTGTTTGAAGACCGGGGCGGCGGCGCTTTCGATATGGCCGTAATGCGCGAACCTGGCGCCGCCCTTGCTGATGTCGATGGTTCGGAGTTCCCCGGCCCACTCGTACACATCGCCCAACAGACGGCCATGAATCGCCCGCAGATGCGCGAGGTCGAAATTCCCTTTCAGGGGCGTTTGCGAATGCTGGTAAGAACGTGTCGCAACAATGTCCGCTCGGCTTGTTCGAGGACGGCTTCGTCAGTGATGCCGAGACGATTATTTAAGACGCCGGTTGCCGGATCGAGGTAAGGATCATTGTCGGAGTCGCGGGACATTCTGGATGCGGCTGCGTATGTTCCGGATCACTTCCTCCGTGTCAATTTCGCCCCGCGCTGCGCGGTGCAAATCGGCAATGGTTGCGTCCGTCACCTGCAGGCCCTCAAGCTCCTGTTGCGCGATCGCATGGGCAACATCCCTCATGTTGCGCTGAATTTCCTGCTCGGTCAGGGTGGTGGTCATTTGCCCCCTTCTTGTACACGGTCCCGTCCCGAGGGCCTGCCGGCTCTGGATCATCCCTCAAGGTGTCGGCTCCTCTTGTTATCGTAACGCCAAAGATACGTGAAAATGCCAGCTGAGGTCAAAAGCGGTTCCGCTACAGCCACAACCCGCCCGGCTGCGAAAGTTCCATGCTTGCCGTGGCAGCTCATTGGTCGCGCAGGGCCACCATGGGGTCGACCTGCATGGCCCGCCGTGCGGGAATCAGGCAAGCCATCAACACCACCGCCATCATCAATAGAACCACCGCCGCGAGCGTGGCGGGATCGTCGGGCGTGACACCGAAGAGCAGGCCCTTCATTAAACGCGTGAGCCCTAATACTCCCAGCGTGCCGGCGCTCAGGCCCATTACCGCCAGCCCGGCACCCTTCTTCATAACCAGCTTCAGCACATCGCCGCGCCGGGCGCCCACGGCCATGCGGATGCCGATCTCATGCGTCCGCTGGCTCACACTGTAGGACATGACTCCGTAGAGGCCCACCGCCGACAAAATCATCGCCAGACCGGCGAACAGTCCCAGCAGAAACATGTTGAACCTGCGCTCGGCAAACGAACGATTGACGAGTTCGTCCATGCTGCGAGTCCGGTTCAACGGAATGTCCGCGTCCAGCGACCAGATCTGGCGTTTCACGGTACGGATCAGTCCCGCGGAATTATCGGGCATGCGCACCACGACAGACATCCAACGCCGCCATGCTTCACTGGATTGGGCGAAGGGCGTGAAGACCGCCGGGTAGGCCGGCTGCGCCAGCGAGTACTGCTTGACGTTGGCGGCTACGCCAACGATCGTCATCCATCTCGGAGGTCCCGTGTCGCGACCCCACCGGATACGCTGCCCGATCGGATTCTGGTGGGGGAAATACTGGCGCGAGAGAGCCTCGTTGATCACGGCGGCCAGCGGCTGATCCTCGCGGTCCATATCCGTCAGCGCACGGCCCGCGCGCAGGGGAATCTGCATCACGCGGAAGTAATCCCCCATCACACAGAACGTGTCGACCTCGGGTTCGTCGCCCACCGCGACTGGCGGCCGGCCCTCGAACGCCAGGCTGTGCGATAGCTCGTTGCCATTTAGAGGAGCATCGCCAACCATCGCGGCTTGCACTCCGGCGAGCGCGTTCAGTTTCGACAGCAGCTCCCGCCTGTACACGATCTGTTTTGGTATCTCGGCGTAATGCGTGGCGGGCAACTGAATGTCAAACTCCACCACGCGCGCGGGGTTGAACCCGGGATCGACAGCGCGCAAACGTGCGAAGCCTTTGATGAGCAGTCCGGCTCCCGCCAGCAGCACCAGGGCCAAAGCTATCTCCGCCACCACCAGCAGTCTGCGCAAGCGGCTTCCTGAGGGCCCCGCGGTCGCGGTGCGGCCCTGCTGCTTCAAACTATCGGCCACGCCCGGCTGTGATGCGCCCCAGGCCGGAACCAGGCCGAAGATCACGCCCGTCAGCGCTGCGGATACGAGACCGAATCCCAAAACGGTGAAGTCCACGGAGATTGCATTCCATTGGGCCAGCGCCGCTGGTTTGGCGGCCATCAGCAGCCGCGTCCCCAGAGCCGCCAGCAACAATCCCATGGCGCCGCCCAATAAAGCCAGCAGAACACTTTCCGTCAGGGCCTGGCGTATCAGGCGGCTTCGTCCTCCGCCCAGCGCGGCCCGGATCACCATTTCGTGGCGCCGCGTCTCCGCGCGCGCCAGCAGCAGGCCCGCGAAGTTCGCACAAGCGATCAGCAGCACCAGGCATACGGCTCCGAACAGCACCTGCAAAGCCGGCCTGACTTCGCCCGTCACCCACTGCTGCAGCGGTACCGGCATCGTGCGGCGGCCCTTGTCCTGCGCCGGATAGGCGGCCGACAGGCGAGCGTCGATAGCCGCCATGCCGGACGCGGCCCGTGCCACGGTCACGCCCGCCTTGAGCCGCCAGTACGTTTGCATGAAGTGCACACCGCGATACAGCGCCGCCTCGGGATAAGCCACACGCAACGGCACGAAGACATCAATATTGAATTCGGGCAGGCGAAAATCCGGCGGCATCACACCGATCACGGTATAGCGGTTGCCATTCAGCGGTAGGGTCTTTCCCACGATCTCCGGATCACCTGACAGATACTGGCGCCAGAACGGATATGCGAGGACCGCGGTGCGCGGACCGCCCGTGCGATCTTCGTCGCTGGACAGCGTGCGGCCCAACATCGCCGGTACGCCTAAAGTCTCAAACAGTCCGCGCTCCACATATCCTGCTTGTACACCCAGCGGCTCGGCCCCACCGGTGTAGTCCATGACGGTGGGGTTCACGCCGCCGCCCGCCGCAAAAAATTGAGCTTGGGCGCGGATATCGTCCAGGTCCAGCAGGGACTCGTTGTGCCGCCAGGTCACCAGCTCCTGCGGACGGGCATACGGCAGACGCCGCAGCAGGACGGCGTTGATCACCGTGAAGATGGCTGTGTTGGCGCCTATTCCCAGGGCTATTGTGAGAATCGCTGCCGCCGCGAAGCCGGGATTCCCACGCAGTGTGCGCAACGTGTACCGGATGTCCTGCGACATCGTTTCGATCCAGGGCAGCCCGCGCAGCTCTCGCTGCGTCTCGCGCAGTTGGGTTACTCCGCCCAGGCAGAGGCGCGCAGCCCGCGCGGCGTCTTCCGGTGCGAGCCCCTGCCGGATGTGTTCCTCGGTCAGCAGCGCCAGGTGCGCCTCCAGCTCGTCTCCGAAATCCTGGTCGAGGCGTCCCGCGGCGAACCGCGCACGAAATCGGGAGACCAGCACCTTAAGCCGTTTGAACATCCTGCTGCCCCGCTCCTCCTATGGGCTACACATAGGAGTATGGCAAAACTCCTGTAGGATGTCAACATGGAAAAACAGCCGGGACCGCTAGCGTGTCAGGTTGCGGCGGCACTTCCGCGGCATCCTGATACTTCCCGTCATGCGACTCCGGGTTGCATAACCAGTCTGTAATTGTGGATCCGCGGCCATATCAGACTAATCCGCTTACAATGTGTCTGGGATGAGAATAGCCCAATGAAACGCGCCGTATCGAATGTGGTGGTGGTTGCGCTGTGCGTGGCCGTGCTCGCGACGGCCTGGACCTCCATCAGAATCGAGCGGCAGGCCACACACGACGAAGCGCACCCGGCGGACATCATCCTGGTTCTGGGCGCGGCCGAGTATCGCGGACGGCCGTCACCCGTGCTGAAGGCGCGCCTGGATCATGCGCTGGACTTGTATCGCAAAGGCCTGGCGCCGCGCCTCATGACCACCGGCGGCGCAGGCGGCGATCCGGTGTTCACGGAGGGCGAGGTAGGTCGCGATTATCTTACCGGCCAGGGCGTTCCCCCGGAGGACATTGCGGTGGAAGGGGAAGGAAGCAGCACGGTCGCCTCCACCGCCCTGGCGGGCGAGATCATGCGCCGCATGGGCCTGCAGTCCGTCATTGTCGTCAGCGATGGGTATCACATTTATCGCGTCAAGAAGATGCTGGAAGGCCGCGGCCTCACTGTATACGGATCGCCGCGGCCCGAGCGGGCGCGCGAGAGTCTTGCGTATCGCTTGAACTATGTGAAGCAGGCGGTCGGTTATCTGCTGTGGTCTTGCGGCGTGCCTGTATGAGCCGGAGGTCTGCGATTGACTCACTCGTCTCGCAGCGCCAGCATCGGATCGATGCGCGTGGCCCGCCACGCCGGCACCGCGCAGGCCGCCAACGCCGTCGTCAACAGGATCGTCACCACTACGCCCAGAGTGAGCGGATCGCGCGCGGTAACCCCAAACAGCAGGGTCTTGAGCACGCCCGCAATCGTGATCGCCGCCGCTAAGCCCAGCGCCAATCCCCAGAGCACCAGGACCATGCCCTCAGCCAGGACCTGCCGCAACACCGTGCCGGGATGCGCGCCTAGAGCCATTCGAATTCCAAGCTCGCGGGTACGGTGTCCCACCGAGTAGGATATGACTCCATAGAGGCCGACTACGGTCAGCATCCCGGCCAGCACTCCGAACGCGGTGAAGAGTATGGCGCCCAAGCGCTGGGCCCACAGCGCCTCGTGACTCACCTGCATGGCGGTCTGAAGATCCGAAAGCAGCACATCGCGGTCGAGACTCTGCACTTCGCGCCGCAGGGAGCCCAGCATAGCTTCCGGGTCGCCGGTCGTGCGTACCCATAACGTGATGGCGGGCACATAGGTTTGCCGCAAGCACAGATACACCATCAGGCGGGGCGCCTCACCCAGACTTCCATAGGTGCTGTCCTTTGCGACGCCCACAACCTCCACCAGCGCCTCGTCACCGAAGAAGTGCAGCCGCGCGCCGATGGGACTTTTCCCGCTCCAGAAGCGCCGCGCCATGGTCTCATTGATCACGGCTACACGCGGCGCGCCCAGCGAGTCGTCGCCGGCAAATGTCCGGCCGCGCAACAGCGGGATGCGCAGTGTCGTAAAATAGCCCGGCTCGACCAGGTCGATAAGCGCCAACGCGCCGGGCCCCGGTCCGGCATCCTGCCCCGCGACGGAAAGGCTACGCGCCCGGTACACCCGAAACGGAGCGTTGAAGGCCAGGGTGGCGGCGCCGACTCCCGGCAAGCTGCGCATGCGTTCGAGTACACGACTATAAAACTGCTGCCCTTCGGCCGGGGTGAACCCGCGCGTCTTAGCGTTCATGGTGACGGTTGCGATGTGTGCGGCGTCGAATCCGGGATCCACGGCCTGCGCGTTATGCAGGCTGCGCAGGAACAATCCGGCGCCGGTAAGCGCGACCACCGCCAGCGCCACTTGCACCATCACCAGCAAAATACGCGCGTTCACGCGATGTCCCGCGCGCGTCCACGGGCTGCGGCGCTCTCGCAACTCGGCTGCCAGGTTGGTGCGGGTGGCTATCATGGCCGGGGCCAATCCGAAAACCAGCGTGGCCAGCACCGCAATCAGTAGCGTGAACCCCACCACGCGCCCATCGAAACGGAGCACCGCATCGCCGCTGAGCATCCAGGGCGGCCGGAAAGTCCACAGCAGGTCCCGCACCCAGCGCGCCAGCACCAGGGCCACCGCGGCGCCGGAAATCGACAGCAGCGCGCTTTCGGTAATCAGTTGCCGGATCAAACGCGCGCGTCCAACGCCCAGCGCCAGCCGAAGAGCCATCTCCTTGCGCCTGGCCGCCGCGCGCACCAGCAGCAGGTTGGCCACGTTGGCACAGGCAATCAGCAGCACCAGTCCACTCAACGCCAGGGTCACGCCGCTCACCATTACGAAGCCGCCCCTCGAGTTCGGTTGAATAACCGATTCGATCAGCGGCAGCAGCGTCGGCGTGCGGCCTCGATTATCCGCCGGATACTCGCGCGCCAGTTGGACGGCCAGCGTCCGCATGTTGTCGGAGGCCTCCGGCAGGCTGACGCCGTCCTTCAAGCGGCCGACCACGGAAAATAACAGCGCCTTGCGATGATCGACCCAGTCCGCCATTGAGTACAATTGGGGATACATCATCATGGGAACCCAGAGGTCGGTGGTGACCAACGCGTTGGCGCCATGAAAATCCCGCGGCGCTACGCCGACGATGGCGTACTGCCGGTTGTTCAGATTGATGGAGGCGCCGGTGACACCGCGGCTGCCGCCGAACTGGCGTTGCCAGAAAGCGTAACTAATCACCGCCACGGCCTGTGCGCCGGGAACACGATCCTCCTCGGGAAGAAATGTGCGCCCCAGAACCGGTTTCACACCTAATACGTCGAAGTAGTTTCCGGACACAATCTGCCCGATTACATCGCCCGGTTCGCGTTCTCCCGTGATGGTCGCCTGAATAGGCGTGTATAACGCCATTCCCGAGAAAACTGTATTGCGGTCGCGGTAATCCAGGTAATTCGGATAGGAGTTATACAGCAATCCCGGATTAGTGCGGTCCGAGGTGAACACTGAAACCAATCGTGCCGGCTGGCGTACCGGCAGCGGCTGTAGAAGCACTGCGCTCACTAAGTTGAAAATGGCAGTATTCAGGCCGATTCCCAACGCCAATGAAGCGATCGCCACTGCCGTGAAGGTCGGGTTGCTCCGGAAGCCGCGCAGGGCGTAGAGAAGGTCTCGTACCAAAGGAGTATAGGTTACCACAACGGGCGGGAAGGTAACTTGACTAACTTAACGCAGAATTTGAAGCACGTGGGTTATGTTTCTGAGCCGCGCGCGTGAGCAAGCGGTTACAACCCCATCATTGCCGCAGCGGCGTTACGCTTTCCCCATTGCGCAGCGATAACTCGGTTGGCAGCGCCACCTCCTCGCCTTCCGCCAGTCCTTCGAGAACCTGTACCCGCGTGACGCTGGATGCGCCCGTCGTCACCGGCTGCCACGCCAGACGGCCGCCGCGCAAAACGAATACGCCCAGTCCATTGGCGTCGCGCCGCAAGCATTCTTTGGGAATCGTGAGCGCGTTGGCCACCGCCGCCGTGCGGATGTGCGCGTCCACGTTGGTGCCGGGCAAAAGCACGCGCCCCGGATTATCGATGGTGCACAGCACCTCGCCCACCTGACGGCTGGCCAAAGCCACAATGTTGGCCGGCTTCCGCTCCACCGTACCTTGCCACGCGCGGCCGGGTAGCGCATCCCAATTGATCGTCACCGGCTGGCCCTCCGCCACGCGCCCTAGTTCCGGCTCGTCCACGTATACCCGTACGCGCAAGCGGTCCGTCCGTCCCACGTTCGCCACCAGGTCGCCTATGTTGAGATATACTCCGGGCCGCGCCGCCAAATCGTATACCACGCCTGCCATCGGCGCGCGGATCACCGTCTGTGCGATGTGGCTCTGCGCTAGTTCCAGGGCCGCCTGCGCCTCCCTCAGCCGCGCCTGCGCCACTGTCTTGTCCGATTCGGAAACCAGGGCAGCGCGCCGTTTTTCGAGCGCTTCGACGGCCATCTGCGAAGCCTGCACCTTGCTCTTCATTTCGTCCACCTCGAACTGGGAGGCGGCCTGTTTGGCGGCCAAGCGGCGCAGCGACGCATATTCTTTTTCGTCGTGCTCCTGCGCAATCCGCAAGCGGGCCAGATCGTTGGCCATGGTGGTCAATTCGAGTTGCTTGCCGCCGGCATCGATGGTCGCCAGGTCCGCCCGTGCCTGTGCCGCGAGGGCTTCGGCCGCGTCCAGTTCTGCCTGCAGACCGGTATCGCTCAGGGTGGCCAGCGGCGCCTCCCGACTCACCACCTGTCCATCCTGGACCGCCGTTTTGGACACCAGCCCGGCCAGTTCCGCGCGCACTGCCTGCCATTCGATAGGTTCCACTTTGCCGTTGGTCGGCAGCGTGCTAACCAACGTTTCGCGCGCCACTCGCGCGAAGGGGATCTGAGGGGCAACCGCGTTCCGATGGTAAGCCCACCAGCCGAGCATGGCCAGCGGGATGGCAAAAAGCCACAGCAGTTTCTTCACTATTCCTATCTTAAGCTTGGAGCAGCATGGAGCGCCCCAGCCAAGTCCTGCCAAAATAGAGAATCCATGTTGTCCTCGCGCCCTCCCACCAGCCATCTATTCTGGCCCGTGCTATGCGCGCTTCTCGCGTACCTTTCCATCGTGCAGATTCGCTCCGCCATGCAGGAATCCGTTACCGCCGACGAGCCGGTGGTGCTCGCCGCGGGTTACAGCTATCTCACGACGGGAGACTTCCGCATGGAACCGGCCAATCCACCGGTCGCCAAGTTGGTCGCCGCAATTCCCCTTTTGCGGTTCCGGGTCTTCCCGTTGCGCGATCGAACGCCCTGGCTGCAAGCGGATGAAGGGGCGTTTGCCAACCAGTGGTTCGCAGCAAACGCGCACCAAGAGGATGCAATTGTATTCGCCGCGCGGCTTACTTCGGTTTTTCTCACGACGTGCCTGGGCTTGGCCATGGCGCTGTGGACCCGCGCCCGCTTCGGCGCCCCGGCCGCGCTGCTGGCAATCGCACTCTATGCGTTCGACCCCACCATCACGGCGCATGGCCACTACGTAAAAAACGACGTACCCGTCGCGCTAGGTGGGTTTCTGGCGTGCATCGCTTTCGCCGCATACCTGAGGCGCTCCACTCCGCCGCGTCTGCTGCTGGCGGCGCTCGCCTTGGGACTGGCAATAGCCACCAAGTTCACCGCGCTTCTTCTGCTTCCGGTGATCGCCCTGTTATACGCCGTCTGGCGTGCGCAGGGACATAAACCGCTCTCCCGGGTCCAGGGCGTTCCCGCGCCCATCGTGTTGTTGATGCTCTCCGGCGGGGTCGTCTTCCTGATCTACGCAATCCCCGCGTTCCTGCACGGCGCGAGCACGGGCGTGGGCCGCGCAATTCCAGCGCATCCCTTTATCAAAGGATTGCTCATACTGCGGGAGCTCAATACCATGGGCCATCCTTCATATCTTCTTGGAGAGGTGCGCACCCACGGCTGGTGGTATTATTTTCCCGTCGCCTTCGCCGTGAAGATGCCCACGGCAACACTGGCGTTTCTGGCGTTGGCGGCCTTGACCTGCCTGCGGAAACTGCGCCATGCCGCCCTGCGCCAGATCGGTTTCGATTGGTTTTTTTTGGCCGTGCCGATCGCGGTCTTCTCCGCATTCCCGTTGTTCAGCCCTTTCGACCTGGGCATCCGGTATTTATTGCCGATCTGGCCGTTCCTCTTCATCCTGGCGGCTGCGGCGTTCACCCGGGCTCAGTGGCGCCATCCAATAGTCCTGCTACTCGGCTTCGGCGCGGCTCTGGCGGCCGAGTCCATCGCCGTCTATCCGCACTATCTGGCGTTCTTCAACGTGCTGGCGGGTGGGCCCGCGCACGGACCCGCGATCCTGGCCGACTCCAACATCGATTGGGGCCAGGACGCCAAAAATCTGGCCGCCTGGCTGCGCGCACATCCGCCCACCCACCTGACCGTCGATTACTGGGGCAGTGCCAGCCTGGCGCGGTTGGGAGTGGCGGCGCCATCGATAATGGACCGACTGCGCGCGGAGGGCCGGCTTCCCCAAGACGCGACCGCCGCCGTGAGCGTGAACCTGTTGGTGGGCCTTTCGCCGGATCGCGGCCATTTCGGCTGGTTGCGTGGATGCCCGCCGCGCGCCCGCATCGGTTATTCCATTTATGTTTTCGATCTGGCGCAATGCGTTCCCTTGGCGGAATCGCGTTTGTCCGGCGCAGTGCGGCCAGCGTTCCGCGGCGTCCAGCACGGCGATTTTCGCGGTGCTCCCACGCCCCGCGATCCAGCCGCACCGGGCGAGGTTCTAGCGTTTTATATGACCGGTCTCGGCCCGGTCACTCCACCCGTTCCAACTGACCAGCCCGCCCCGCTCGATCATCTCAGCACTATCGACGTTCCCCTGTTTTGCCGGTGGAACGCCGATCAGGGTGGTCCCGTTGCCGACGTCCTGTTTGCAGGGCTCGCACCAGGCCAGAGGGGCGTTTACCAGGTCAACATCCGTGTGCCGGCCAATCTGAAGCTGGGGCAGATAACTTGCCGCTTAGCGCTGGCGGGCCCGGGTCACGCGCCTGAGGCCTCGACGTTGGTGGAAGTCGCCTCACGATAACCTATGGTAGTGACGACCTGCGCCCGCCTGTTCTGGCCCGCCTTGCTTGCTCTGCTCGCATACCTCTCCACAGTCCAGATTCGGTCGGCGCAACAGGAATCGGTGACTGTCGACGAGCCGGTACAAATCGCCTGCGGCTATAGCTACCTCACCACCGGCGATTTCCGGATGGAACCCGTACATCCTCCGCTCGACAAGATGTTCGCGGCGCTGCCCCTGCTGCGCTTCGGGATTGCATCTCCCCACGATCCCGCGCCTTGGTTGCGTAGCGACGAAATTGCATTCGGCATCGAATGGCTGGCGGCCAACACCCGCAAAGAAGACGCGATCGTGCTGGCCGCGCGGCTTACATCGATTTTTCTGACGGCTTGCCTCGGCTTCCTCCTGGCTCTCTGGAGTCGTGCATCGTTCGGCCCCGCGGCGGCGCTACTGGCACTCGCGCTCTACGCTCTCGATCCCACCATCACCGCGCATGGCCGCTATGTGAAAAATGATGTGCCGTTCACGCTGTGTGCGTTTCTGGCTTGCATAGCCTTCGCCGCTTACCTGAAGCGTCCCGGCCTGCGGCGTCTCCTGTTGACAGCTCTCGCATTCGGCGTGGCATTGGCCACGAAGCTGGCCGCCTTCTTCCTGCTTCCGGTATTCGTCTTGCTATACGCATTGTGGCGTTGGCAGGGACATAAGAGGCGCCCGCTCGGCCGCGATGTTCTCTCGCTCGCACTGATGCTGCTCCTTTCCGGCTGCGTCGTCTTCCTGGTCTACGAGATCCCCGCGCTGGTGCACGGCGTGAACCCTGGCGGCGTCAACCCGGCCATCCTGCATGCCCTGGTGGATCGCAATCCTGCGGACGCCGCGGCCCGATTGACCAACGGTCCTCCACCCGCGCATCCGTTCTTCAGAGGGCTGGTCGTGTTGGCCGACCTGAACGCCGCCGGCCATCCATCATATCTTTTAGGCAAAGTGCGAACACGGGGTTGGTGGTTTTACTTCCCCATCGCCTTCGCTGTGAAGACACCGGTGGCCACGCTGGCATTTCTGATGCTGGCCGCCTGGACATGTTTGCATAAACTCTGGTGTGGAACGGTGCGGCGCGTCTCTTTCGACTGGTTCGTGCTGGCCATCCCCATTGCAGTCTATTCCGCATTCTCGCTGGCGACCCCGATCAACGTCGGCGTCCGGCATTTGCTGCCGATTTTTCCGTTTCTGTTCATCTTCGCTGCCGCGGCGTTCACCCGCGCACGTTGGCGTCACGCCGTAGTTCTTTTGACAGTCCTATGCGCCGGCCTGGCAGCCGAATCCATGGCCATCTATCCGCACTATCTGGCGTTCTTCAATGTTCTGGCCGGAGGACCTTCGAACGGGCCCAAAATCCTGGCGGATTCGAACATCGATTGGGGGCAGGACGCCAAGAACCTGGCTGCCTGGCTGCGCGCGCATCGCCCGTCCCCTCTAACGGTGGATTACTGGGGCACCGCCGACTTGGCCCGGCTGGGTATTTCCGCCCCATCCCTGATGGACAAATTGCGCACTGACGGCCGCATTCCCCAGCGAGGCATCGCCGCCGTCAGCGTTAACCTGCTGGATGGTCTGTCGCCCGACCATGGCGAATTTGGCTGGTTGCGCGCGATGCCGCCCATCGCCCGCGTAGGTTATTCCATCTACATTTTCGACATGGCTAAAGCAGCGCCCGCCGCCGCAGCGCTTCTGTCCAGCGCGGAACGGCCTGCATTCCGCAGCGTGTGGCATCAGGATTTTCGCGGCCAGCCCAGCACCGCCGACCCCGCGCATAGCGGCGAGATACTGACTCTTTATATGACAGGCCTCGGGCCGGTGACGCGGCCCGTTCCGCCAGGCCGGCCCACGCCGCTGGATATGGTAAGCACCACGATGGCGCCAGTAGTTTGCCGATGGGGTGCCGCTGGACCCATCGCCCAAATCCTGTTCGCCGGACTCGCGCCAGGCCAGACCGGAGTTTACCAGGTTAACCTGCGCGTCCCGCTGAACGCGACGATCGGGCAACTGACGTGCCGCTCGGCGCTTTCGCCGGCGGGCGGATCGCAAGAAGCATCGGTCATCGTCGCGGTGCAATAGCTCTGTCATCGGCGCATGCTACAACTGAAAAATGGCGCCCGAACGGAACGAGGAACTGGTACGTTACATCAATTTGAAACTCGTAGCGCTGGGACAGCCTTCCAGCCGCCTCACCGCCGACCCGTACTTCCTGGAAATCGTCGGACCACTGCTGCGCAACTATTATCAAAAGGATCAGTTGCTGGGAAACCGGCTCTGTCCCGCGGACGCCCGCATTCAGCAATTCCTGGATGATTATCTGAAGGACGTTTGCCCCGCCGGTGCGCCGCAATTGCCGGCCAATTCGTTCACTCTCGATCGGCCGGGACTGGCGCGAGAGATGTCTCTCCCGCCCGGTGCGGATACTTTCGTCTCGCCTTACGTGCACTCATATCGCACAGCCCAAGGCGTCCTGCATAACCCCAAAAGCGACCGGCGCACCTCGGAAGGAATCTTTCACATTGTGGAGGGCGGCCTTCTGGTTCCGGCCGACAAACTGGCCGCGCCCAAACAGGCTTTTGCCAAATTCCTGGTGGAAGCCCTCCGGCCGCCCGCGGAAATATCGCGTCTGCCATTTACGGCCGATCAGCAGGACCAGGCCCACTTGTTCGTGTCGCTACTCCTCCGCCCGCTGGTGTGCCCGGCCACGGCCGCGGACCCCGCTAGATCGATGGAGATTCGCTTCTTCGCGCCCGCCAGCCTGGTGAGCAATCTGGATTTCGTAGAAATCATTTTCGGTAACGGCGGCGATCCGTACCTGCCGGAAAACGACGCCGCGCTCGATGTGCTGCATTGGACCGGGCATTCCGGCTGCGTCATCCTGGCGCCGCATCTGGTGGGGATGCGCAAGACCGACCTGGGCTTGCCACACTTCGACCAGGCCACCGAGCGGCAACGCCGCGACGGCATGTGCTGGCGGGACGAGAGCGAGATCTATAACCATGGACGCGCGTTCAAGATGGTGTGCCGCGACCGGCAAGGCGTCATCGTCACTATCATCGCGGACAATTACTACGGCTATTGTAAGAAGGAAGTAAAAAGCCAAATCAGTTACTCCGCCAACCTTTACGGCTTGTGCGAGGAGGAGCATGCCGGAGGGGCCATTGCTTATCCGGCTTACGTACTTGGACAGGACTTTCAGGCCGAGCGGCCGCAATCGATCAAGAAGGTGCCGTTCGCCGACGCCATGCGGCTGCTGGAGGGCCGCGTGGATTGCCGGCCGGAAGGCTTCGCGGTGGATCGCAGTTATCCGGAGATCTTCTACGTCCCGGAAAACGCTGAATTCAACGTGCGCGAAGGGAAGGTGAGTTGGCACAACGGCAGCGCAGCATTGCCGCTGCTTCCCGACCGGACCTACGTGCTGCCTTCCGGATATAAAGTACGCCTGGAGAAACAACTCGGCGGCACGGCGTGGCGGCTGGTCGGCTCGGTTGCCCACGGCACACTCTGCCACAAGCCCTGCACGGTATCGGGAGGTGGCAAATCGGAGATCTCCAAATCGATTGCCAACGTGCTGCTGCGCGGCCCCGTCTTTGTGCGCGATTACTATCATGACCTGGACGAAGTAGCCGCCATCCTGGCCAGAGACTTCTCCGCCATTTGTAAGCAGCCGGAGGAACGCTCCCGGCGGCCGATTCTAAGTCATGAACGATCGCTGGGATCCGTAATCAAGCTGCTCACCGCGTCGGCGGAATACACGGACGAGTACAACGAATGGCTGCGGAAGCTGCCGCAGACGATCCGGCAGTTGGTCTTCACCTTGAAGCGTTATCACCGGCCGGAATGGGGTGACAACTGGCGGGAGCATTTCACGGTCGATCGTATTAATGGCTTCCTGGGACACGAGCTGAAGTTCGACGGCCAGAAACTGGTGGGCAATTATCTGCGAGTAGGCTTCGATCCGCAAGGCTCGTGGCGCATTTACAAGCTGCGGCCCGACTTTCATCCCGCCGAAAAGGTGCAGGTGGAAGACGACATCACCGCCTCTGTGGTGGTACCGCGGCATAGCCTGCGCGACTTCGATGCCAAGTATCCAAACCGCAGCGTCAAGCTGGTGGAGAATTGCGAGGCCTTTCTCTTTCAGCGCCCGGACGATGCCATTCATCGCGGCTTCGATGCGCAGGCGGAAGCGGACATCGCTACGGCCGGGACGTTTCTCTCGAATTTCGAGCCGCTCACCGTGCTGCAGGCCAGGGCGATAGTGGATCACGTGGTCGAGTTCGACGAGTACACCGAACCAATGAAGCGTCTGCTCGCGGATTTCGCGCGCGACGGGAGCGGCTACGTGGTCTCGTCGGCACAGCCGCGCCTGGTGGAGGGGCGCCCCTCGAAGAATCCCCGCTACCTGCAACGGCGGCCCGATCTGGCGAATCCGCAGGGGCCGTACCTGGCGGAGGTTTCCGCGCGCCTGGACCGCGGCATATCGCCGGCGCAGCCGGTTCACTTTCCGGTGCATGCGGTGCTGGCAGGCAGGCGTGGCAGCCCCGCGGAGCCGCAGACCGGCATTCCCCCGTTAGCCGTTTACAGTCCCATCCACTATCAGGAACTGCCCGAGCTCTTCATGGATTTCATTTGCAGCTTGACCGGCAAGTCGCCATCCACAACGGGCTTCGGCAGCGAAGGTGCGCTGACCAAAGGGCCTTTTAATGCAGTGTCGCCCGTGGTCGATCTGAACAATGCTCTGGTGGCCGCGATTTTGACGGAATATGCCGGTTTCACCACAGTGGCCGGTTATGCAGGACCGCACTACCGGGTGGACCACGACATCAGCATGCTGGCGCCCGAAGTATGGTGCCGGATACGCGTGCATGAGCGCGATCCGCAGTTCTTGATCGGCGGCGGCTTGCTGGAGAAACTGAGCGATTTCGAGTGGAACGGCCGCGCCGTGCGGGCCAGCCGCTTGGGATACCGCATCACGGCTCTATTCGCGGAGCGCTTTCTCGGTCGCATCTTCGAAACGCCGGACGCGGTATTTCCAGAAGAGATCCTGCGGCCGGAAAAGCAGGATATGGATTCGTTCGCGGCCGGTGTGGATGCGATCGTGGAGAGTCAAAAGCAGGTGGCGCGGAACTATTTCTACGATGGCAGTATCGAGGCGGCGTGCCCGCCGTTGCAGGCGCTGCTGCACATCATGGCCTACGGCAACTGGGAAGGAAAGAGCGTGGATGCGGCCGAAGTGCGCGGCATGTTCACGCGCCAAGCGCTGCTGTCGAGCGCCTGGTACCAGGAGCGACTGCACGTAAAGCAGGAACGCGAAGTGGCGCTGTGGATCCGGCATATCGCGGCGTTAGAGACGTCCCGCCCTCTGGCCGGATCTGCGCAGCCCGATGTCGCCGCGCGCCTCTCCGCCGCGCAGGCCCAACTGGCACGCGTCAGCTCGGTAAGTTATCTGGCTGAACTGGTGGGAACCATCGGCGCCGACCCGCTGAAGCAATAGCCTAGGGTCCGGGACACGCACCCGCGCCGCTGACGAAAGTATAATACGCCTCCTGCGCGGCGGCCTGCGCCTGGCTCAACGGGTTTCCGTCCGTACCTGTCCCGATCAGCGGCGCATTCAACTCACTCGCCATCAACCCCGTGTTTGGAGGAATCAGGCTGCCCAACGCCTGCGTATACTGGGTGATGGTGTTCTGCGTAGTGGCATTGCTGCTGTAATAATCGTTGCCCGTCTCACTGGTGTTATTCGTAGTCTGGGGATTGTAGTCGTAGAACTCCGGATCGGGCGGGGTGGAGTTCGGATAAGTGGTACAGGGAGCCCAGGTGGAATAAAACGCCAGCTTGGCGCCGATGATTCCGGCGCTGACGTCCAGTTTCGTGCGCAGGCAGACGATGTGTCCCTGGGCGGCCTGCGGAGAGGCATCAAACGTGTGCAGGACGTAAGGGATTCCGATCGGAGCCGGGGCAATGCGGCTCTCGCTGGTGTTGTTATACAGGAAACTCCACATGGATTGGCGGGTGGCCAGGTCCGGATATGCGAGCCGCCATTGCCCGCTGCCGCCGGTCGCCAGGTCGCAAATCAGGCCGAAGAAATCCACGCCGGAGCACATCTGGTTCATCTGCGTGGTTCCGGTCTGTCCGGGAAACTGCACATAGAATGGCGCGCGAATCGATTCGTCGTAGACGGTCCAGCCTTTCATGTGCAGGCCGTGCGATCCGGCATACTCGCCGTGGTCGGACAGGAAGATAATGATCGTGTTATTGGCAAAGGGAGAACTGGCCAGCGCATTTAAAACGAATCCCACCTGCTGGTCCACGAGATTCTGCAACCAGAAGTATTGATTCAGAAACAGCGTCCAACTGGTTACCGATCCATAGGTCGTAACCAGGCCATCCGCGAAAGCGTACTGCAGACTGGGCTTGGTGGTGACCTGTGAAAGATTCTCCCAGTTCCAGGGAGATGGCGTGCTGGTATAAAAAGAGGGCGGGGTTACATTCGGAGGAGAGAAATATACGGCTTGCGGAGACACGCCGGTGGGGGGAAATGGGCTGGTCTGGAACCAGGCGGGAGCATAGGTAATATCGTGCGGATTCAGGAGGCTGACGGTCGCGCACCAGGGAGACGAAGGTTGGCCCGTAGTCGGCGCCTGCCCTTGTAGCCAACCAATGAAGTCGCTCGCAATCAAGGCGTCATTGGCCCAGAGTTGCGACTTAAAGGTGGTGCCGTCGGTTCCCTCATTTGGAAATCCATCCGGCGATGGGTTGTAAGGTGATGCAGATCCCCCCGGAATCGTTCTGGTGTTGAAGCCGTAGGGCAACAGCGGGTTGGCAATCAGCTCATTGGATAAATGCCATTTGCCGAACCACCATACGTTACCCGTGTAAGCCGGATTGAGCGCTACCAGTGCCTCGGCCCACGTGGGAAATGCGGGATCCATAAAGGGACCTTCCGGATAGCCGAGCGCACCCCCCGTGTTTACGTACATAGCGGTTTGGGGAGCGTAGAGGCCGGTAAGCAGGGCGGCACGCGAGGCAGTGCAGATAGTCGCCGCCACGAAGAATTGCTCGAATTGATAAGAGTTGCTCTGAATACGTCCCATGATGTTCGGCAGGACGGTCTGGCTGAGCGCAGCCGACTGAGCGGCATTCATCCACATAGGCGGGCGCAACTGATCCACCATGATGACCAGAATGTTAGGATTCTTCAGCACGGGCGGAGGCGTCCACGCGAGAGTGGCTGGGGTGGGCGCGCCGCGCAGGCCGGCACCACCGAGCAGCGCGCCTGCGGCGAGCCGTTGCAGAAATGCCCGCCGACTCACTTCTTCTTCATGCTGTTCCATTCCGGTTACGCTCCGTTGCAAGAACCGGCGCCGTTCAGGTACACAAAAAACGATTCCTGTGCGGTGGCTTGCGCCTGGCTCAAAGGATTTCCGTCGGTGCCGATACCCACCAGCGGCGCATTCAACTCACTGGCCATCAATCCGGTCGCTGGGGGAGCCAGGCTTCCCATGACTTCGGTATATTGCGCGATGGTGTTCTGCGTGGTCGTATTGGGGCTGAAATAATCGTTGCCCAACTCACTGGTGTTGTTAGTGGTCAGGGGATTGTAGTCGTAGAACTCCGGGTCCGGCGGCGTGGCATTCGGGTAAGTGGCACAAGGATCCCAGTCCGAATAAAAGGCCAACTTGGCGCCGATGATTCCGGCATTCACATCCAGCTTCGTGCGCAGGCACACGATGTGGGAGTTGGGCAACGTCGGGGAAACATCAAACGTGTGGAGGATGTACGGGATGCCCACTGGTGCCGGCGCGATGCGGGTCTCGCCGCTGTTGTTATACAAGAAGCTCCACATGGATTGCCGGCCGGCCAGGTCGGGATACGCCAGCCGCCATTGCCCGCTGCCGCCGGTCGCCAGGTCGCACATGAGGCCGAAGAAGTCCACAGCGGAGCACATCTGATTCATCGCAATGGAGCCGGTTTGTCCGGGAAACTGAACATAGAACGGAACGTGAATGACTTCTTCGTAGACTGCGTAGCCCTTGGCATGCAGGCCGTGAGAGCCACCATACTCTCCATGGTCGGAGAGGAACACGACGATGGTGTTATTGGCGAACGGCGAACTGGCCAGAGCATTCAAAACCAGCCCGACCTGCTGATCCACGAAGTTCTGCAGCCAGAAGTATTGATTGAGAAAGAGTACCCAGTTAGTTACGGGACCATTGCGTCCATTGAAAAGGTTCTGGAAAGTGAGCTGCAAACTTGGCTTATTGGGAACCTGACTCAGATTCTCGAAGTTCCAGGGAGAGGGTTGGGCGCCGTAGAACGATGGAGGAGTCCCGCTTGGCGGCGGAAAGTACACCGGTTGCGAAGGGACCCCGTTGGGTGGAAAAGGGTTGGTCTGGAACCATGCCGGAGCGTCGCTAATATCGTGTGGGTTCACCAGGCTGACCGTCGCGCACCAGGGAGCCGAAGGTTCGCCCGTGGTGGGCGGCTGGCCCTCGATCCACCCAATAAAATCGCCGGCGATCATCGCGTCGCTGGCCCACGTCTGGCCGTCAAAGGCCCCGCCATCAGTCCCCTCATTTACTACTCCGTTCGGCGACCCGTTGCGGCCTTCGGGGTAAGTGCGAGTTTTGAATCCGTAAGGCAACAGCGGCGTAGAGGTATAGTTCTGGGAAAGATGCCATTTGCCGAACCACCACATATTTCCCTGGTATGCCGGGTTGAGAGCCGGCAGGGCTTCACCCCAAGTCGGGAATGCCGGGTTCAAGGCCGGGGCACCGCTGGTATCCGCATTGTTCACATACATGGCCGTCTGCGGCGCATAGAGACCCGTCAGCAAGGCCGTGCGCGATGCCGTGCATACGGTTGCCGCAACGAAAAACTGTTCAAAGTTGTAAGCGTTGTTCTGGATGCGGCCCATAATATTCGGCAGCACCGTCTGGCTTAACGCCGCCGACTGGCTGGCGTTCAACCAGGTGGGGTACCGCATCTGGTCCACCATGATGACCAGAATGTTCGGATTCTTCAGCACCGGAGGAGCTGTCCATGCTGACCCGCTGCTCTGCGCCAGCGCCGATTTGCTCTGGAGGGCGCTCGCGCCCAGCAGCGTGCTGGCGCCCACGCGTTGTAGAAACTCCCGCCGGCTGACTTCTTCATCGTGTGGCATTACAGCGTTTTATCTCCAGTGATTTATGGCGTCACCGTCAAGGTGAAGCTGATGGACAAGCTTCCCGCGCTGGCCGTTACGGTAAATGTTCCCGCAACGCTATTAGCGGTTATAATCGGCGAACTGGCGTAGCCACTGGCTCCTGTGGCGATCGGCATGGCTGGGGTCGCACTGAAAGTTCCGCTAGCGCCCTTCGCTCCCGGCGTGACCTTGAATGTTACCAGCACACCTTGCACGCCATTGCCGGCCGCGTCCGTGATGCGTATTTGCAGCGCGGACGCAAACGCCTTCCCTTCGACCGCGCTTTGTCCGGTTCCGCCGGTCTTGGCGATGGTGGCGGGCACGTCGGCATTCTGCGTTATGGTTATCATCTGCTGCCCGAGGACAGTGATCTGCGCCGCCCGGCTGTTGACTGTGGTATTAGCCGTGAAAGAGAATGCAATCGCTCCGCTGCCTGTGCTCGTGATCGTAAGCCAGGATGCACTGCTGGTCGCCGTTACCGGTGTGCTGGCGGGAAGCACTGCAACTGAAATCGAATTGGTCCCCGCCGTGGGCTGCTCAGTCTGGGTGGTGGCGCCCACGGAAACGTAAACGGCCGTGTACTCTTTGATGACGTTATTTGTAGTATCTGAGATATATACATCGCCTTGCCCGTCCACCGCGACCCCGCTCGGAGACTTCAGTCCGGTCGAAACCAGCGTCGCCACCTGGTGGCTCGCGGCACTCCATTCCTTGACCGCGTTGTTGGCGCTATCCGCAATGTACACGTTGCCGTCCCCATCCACGGCCACTCCATAAGGCGTATTCAACCCGGTCGTCACTAACGACGTCACTTGCTTGGTGGAGGCGATCCACTCCTTGATCGCGTTGTTCTTGGTGTCGGCGAAGTAGACATTTCCCTCCGCATCCACGGCTATGCCCTCAGGGTAGTCTATTCCAGTAGAGACCAGCAGAGACTGCAGCTTAGTCGACACAACGTATTCCTTGATCTCGTTGTGCCCGGCATCCGTGTAATAAACGTTGCCCTGGCTATCCACCGCGACGCCGATCGGCGTGCTCAGTCCCGTGGACACCAACGCCGTCACCGTGCCGGTGGTCACGCTCCACTCCTTGATCGCGTTGTTCTTCCGGTCGGCGATGTACACGTTGCCGTGCGAATCCACGGCCACCCCGGTGGGATAATTTAACCCGCTCGAGACCAGTATGCTCACTTGCTGGGTCTTAGCGTTCCATTCCTTGATTTCGTTGTTTCCGGTGTCCGCGAAATAGACATCGCCCTGGCCATCCACCGCCACTGCCTGCGGACCCGAAAGGCCAGACACCAGCACTTTGATCAGACCGTCCAATGTGTAACTCGCGCCCGCTTGCGTTACCGTGAAGGTCAACCCGGATATATTGAGCGTTCCCGTCTGCGGACTGGCGTTGGTATTGGCGGTATAGGTGAACTGGATCAGAGCATTGCCGGTACCGCTGGCGCTGCCCGCCGCAATCTGCAACCACGGCGCATTGCTGCTGGCGGTCCAGGCGCCGCCGGCCAGCAACAAGACGCTGCCGCTGCCCGCGGCATTACTCACCAACAGCGATGAGGACTCCAGGCTATAAGCCGTGTTCGCCAGGTTCGTCAGGGTGAAGGTCGCATTCAACGCGCCCGCACTGGCGACCACGTTGAAGGTTCCGGCCGTGCTGTTAGCCGTTAGTGCTGGAGCCGTGGCCACACCGTTCGCATTCGTTGCAACCGGCATGGGTGGGGTGGCGCTGAACGTCCCACTGGCGCCGCTGGCCCCCGGAGTAACGCTGAACGTCACGGACACCCCTGGTACGGCGTTCCCGCTGCCATCGGTGACACACACCGCCAGCAGCGTGGCGAACGGCTGCCCTACTTGCGTGCTCTGCCCGGCGCCGGCGCACGCCGTCAAGCTCGCTGGAAGATCGCCGCTTTGGGTCACGGCCACCGGAACGCCCAGAATCGTAATCTGTGCCGAGCGACTGGCTCCGGTGGTGTTCGCCTGGAACGAAAAGCTCACCACCCCGCCCGAAATGCCCGTGATCGTCAGCCAAGTCTGGTTGCTGGCGGCGCTCAGCGGCGTGCCGGCCGGCAGCACTTGTGCCGTTACTGAGCCGGTCCCGGCGGAATAGCTCTCGTTCAAACTGGTGGCGCTCAACGCCAGCCATGCCGGAGTCAGCTTCTCAATCGCATTGTTCTTGGTGTCCGCCACATAGATATTCCCCAGCGCGTCCACCGCGACTCCCGCCGGGCTGCTTACTCCGGCCGATACCAGTACCGCCAGTTGTTGGTTGCCCGCGTTCCACTGCTTGATGGCATTGTCCCCGGTATCAGCCAGATCCACGTTGTCCAGCCCATCTACCGCGACTCCCGTGGGATTGTTCAGCCCCGTTAACGGCAGCGGGTTCACCTGTCCATTGGCCGCGGTCCATACTTTGATGGCGTTATTGCCGCTGTCGGCAAAGTACACATTGCCTTCTCCATCCACCGCCACGCCGGTGGGGTTCAGCAACCCGGTGTTGGCCAGCGTGGTCGACTGCTGGTTCAACGGATTCCATTCCACTATGGCGTTGCTCCCCGTGTTAGAGAAATACACATTGCCTTGCCCGTCCACCGCCACGCCGGTTGGGCCAGCCAGTCCTGTAATCAACTGATTCAGCTGCTGATTGGACGGCGTGTATTCCTCAATGGCGTTGTTGCCGGTATCCGCGATATATACGTTGCCGTGGACATCCACCGCGACTCCCTTCGGATTAGCCTGCGCGGAGGAAAGCGCCGTGACCTGCTGCGTGCCAATGCTCCATTCCTTGATGGCATTGTTCCCGGTATCCGCAATGTATAAGTTGCCCAGGGTGTCCACCGCGACGCCTTGCGGATTTTTTAGCCCGGACGAGATCAGCGTGGTAACCGCGGTTACGGGGACAAAGCTGGCGCCCGCCTGGGTCACCGTGAACGTCAGTCCCGCGATGTTCAGAGTTCCCACCTGCGCGGCCGCATTTATGTTGGCGCTGTAAGTGAACTGAATTAAAGCACTGCCCACGCCGCTGGCGCTGCTCGCCGCGATCTGCAGCCAGGACGCGTTGCTGGAGGCGGTCCACGGTCCGTTGGTCAGCACCAGGACGGTTCCGTTGCCCGCCGCGCTTCCCACGACCACCGAGTTACTGCCCAGCGCGTAGCCGAGATTTGCCAGCGAGAACGTAACATTCAACGAGCTGACGCTGGCGACCACCGTAAACGATCCGGCGATACCGTTAGCGGTCAGGGGCGGCGCCACGGCATTCCCGTTCTGGTCCGTCAGGATCGGCATGGCCGGCGTGCTGCTGAACGTTCCGCCCGCACCGCTAGCCCCGGCTGTAACGCTAAACGTCACCCCGGCTCCCTGAATTGGAACTCCACTGCCATCCGTCAAGTTCACTTCTAACAGGACCGGAAACGGCTGACCGGCAGGCGTGCTCTGACCATCCCCGGCCGACTTACTCAGACCGGCGGGCAGATCCCCGCTCTGCGTTACCGTAAACTGCTGTCCCAGCACCAGGATATGTGCAACGCGGCTGGCCGCCGAAGTATTGGCGGTGAAGGCGAAGCTGATTACACCCCCGGCGGTTCCCGTAATCGTCAGCCAGCTTTGATCGCTCGTGGCTGTCAACGGGACGTTCGCCCCCAGTTCCTGGACTGCCACGGAATCGTTCCCGGCCTGGGGATTCTCGGTTACACCGGTGGCACCCAGGCCAACATACGCGGATGACAGTTGCAGGATGCTGCTGGTACCTGTATTGGCTACATAGAAATGGCCTTGCCCATCCGTGGCTAACCCAAACGATCCATTTACTCCCGACGATACCAGCGTACTGACCGCCTGGGTAGCCGCGCTCCATTCCTTCAGCGCATTGTTGTTGCCGTCCACCAGATACACGTTGCCTTGCCCGTCCACCGTCAAGGCATTGGGAAAGCTGAGCCCCTGGGAAATCAACGTGGTCAGTTGCCCGGAGAGCGCGTTCCACTGTTCCACCCGGTTATTGCGGAAATCCGCGATATACACGTTACCGAAGGCATCCACCGCCACGCCCGTGGGATGGTTCAGACCCGATCCCACCAGCGTTGTCAACTGCATGGTGGTGGCGTTCCACTCCTCTACCGCGTTATTGCCGAAATCCGCAATGTATACGTTGCCCTGCCCATCCACCGCCACGCCCAGCGGAAAATTCAGACCTGCCGAAACCAATGTCGCGACCTGCTGGCTGACCGGGCTCCATTGTTTGATGGCGTTGTTGTAAGCATCCGCGATGTAGACATTGCCCTGGCTATCCACCGCTACTCCGTGCGGCGCGTTCAGCCCTGTGGACACCAGCGTGGTCAACTGCTGGGTAGCGGCGACCCACTCCTCGACAGCATTGTGACCGGTATCGGCAATATAGAGGTTACCGCTGCCATCTAATGCCACCGCGTAGGGCAGATTCAATCCCTGCGAGATCAGCGGAACCAAGGAGCTTACCGGTACAAAACTGCTGCCTGCCTGCGTCACGGTCAGGGTTAAGCCGGCGATATTCAGCGTTCCAGACTGCTCCGTAGGGTTGGGGTTGGGATCGTATGTGAACGCGACTAATGCGCTGCCAGTCCCGCTGGAATCAGCCGGCGATAAGTGCAGCCAGGACGCGTTACTGGACGCGGTCCACGCCGCCGTCGGAGGCGAGGCGACGAGTTGGACAGATGCGCTGCCGCCCCCGGCACTTACCACCAGGTTCGCTGTGCTTAAAGCAAAATTCGCGGTTTGAGCAGACAATAACCACGGAAAAATCAGGAGCCAAGCATACTTCATGGGTTGGAGGCCGTCCAAGCTAAAATTAAGATAACGAAGAAATCGCGGCATGTTAATAACTTGCCGCAAGGCTACCCAGGACCCTTCGGACTACGGACCTAAATCTCCGCGCCGATAACCCAGAACAACAAAAGTAAGTATAGACCACTTTGGTTATTTTTTAAAACATTTATTTTAAATTTTTTTTATTCTACTAATCCGATGGTTTGAGGCCCCCATGAAACTCCGGGCGCTTTAAAATCGACATCCACAATTGCCCCGGCGTACTGCATCGTCTAGCGCCGTGGCTTTCCAATGATTGCGGACGGCTGCAGCCGGTTTTTTCCGTCGTCTCGTTTTCCAACTACGTGGCAAAAAGCCACCGCACTAAAATAATGGATACACCGCGTAAGTCCGGTCAAATAAAGGTAGAATCGAGAGGCAATGAAGGTGAGTATATTTTTCGCTGAGCGGTACGGCAAGGCTAGCACTAATGTACTTCCCGCTTTCGACTAATGCGATGTTACTGTTATGCCCGTTTCCAGAATCTCACCAGCCAGCGCGGCAATCTCATCTTCCATGGGGCGGTCGCCATCGAGAAACGCGGCCACCCGCCGCACCGCATCGTAGACGCGCCGGCTTCCCTGCCCCAACTGGCCGGGTCCGCCGCGCAGATCCACCGCCTGCGCCGAGGCCAGCAAGACCATAGCCGTGGCATTGCGCAGGCAGTCGAGAGCGTCCGCGGCGGTCACGGCGGAATGCATGCCCAGGCTCACCACGTCCTGGTTATATTGCTCGGTCGGCAGCGAATGGATAGAACTCGGGCCAGCCATTTGGCGAATCGCGCAGGTCAGGCTGGTGATGCTCAATTGCATGCCTTTGAACCCGGAATTGATGCCGGGGTCGGGCACCAAATTGGCCGGCAGGCCGCCGTTGAATTTGTCATCCACCAGCACGGCGAACAGCGCATTGGCCCAATTGGCCTCGATGGCGAAATCGATTTTGAATGTGTCCAGCAGCCGGGAGATGTGGCCGCCGTAAAAGTTCCCGGCGCGGTAGATGTGGCCGGTATCCGGGTCGACCAGCGGATTATCGTTGGCGGAATTGACCTCTCTTTCAATAACCGCCCGCGCCGCTTCCAGCGCTTCCCAAACCGGTCCGAGCCCCTGCGGTACGCAACGCAGCGAATAGCAGCGTTGCATGAACGATTCGGTGACGAATCCGCTGCCGCCGAGCAACTCGCGGATATAAGCCGCCACGGCAATCTGACCCGGATGCCCCTTGCTCTCGTGTACCCAGGGCTGATAGGGTTCCGCGGGCGCCTGGAGCGCCTCGATGGCCAGCGCGACCGCGCCCAGCAGAGCGCGCAGCACGCGCCACGCGTCTGCCCACACCAGCGCCGCGAAGGCGGTCATACCAGTGGTGCCGTTGATCAGCGCCAGGCCTTCTTTGGGCGCGAAACGGATGGTGGAGAGACCGGCGGCGCGCAAGGCGTCTTCCGCGGGCATGCGGCGGCCCTGGTAGTCCGCCTGCCCCATGCCCATCAGGGCGCGCCCGATATATGCGGACGGCATGAGGTCGCCGCTGGCGCCGACCGATCCATAGCGCGGGACCACCGGCACGATGCCGCGATTGAGCAACTGCTGGAGGGCCGCGACCAGCTCCCAGCGCACGGCGGAGGATCCGCGCGAGAAAGTGGCCAGGCGCAGCAGCATGGCCGCGCGCACTACGTCCTGCGACAACGGCGCGCCCGTGCCGCAAGAAAGGTGATTCATCAGGTTGTGCTGGAATCGCTCGGTCTGCTCGGCATTCAAGGCAAACTTGATGTTGCCGCCTACCCCGGTATTGACGCCATAAATTCGTTCGCCGGCGGCCAGTCGCTCCTCCAATTTCGCGCGGCCTTGCCGGATACGTTCCCGCGCCGGCTCGGCAAGCTCCACTCGCCTTTCGCGGCGGGCAACCTCTTCAACATCTTCTATGGAAATCGGGCGGACACCCAGAAGGAGGCTATTTGGCATTATGATATTCGACGACAGGCGCTATTATTCGATTGTAAAACTATGGCGGGCTTCAAAGGTCTGGTTGCCTACGCCGTCATGTGCGGTGATCACCAGCGTGTACTCGCCGGCCTTGGTATCGTGCTTGGTGGCCAAGCTGAAAATGGCGGGCACGTAGCGCTTGGGATAGAACGACTGGCTGCGATCGGCGCCTGCCTGCGGCTGAGCGTAAAGCACCTTGCCGCTGGGCGAGAGGACCGACACATCGTAGCCGACATCGATGGCGTTGCCGTCGCCATACTTGTAGCCGATCATATCGAAACGCGCCCACACCGCGTCGCCCGGGCGGTAGGCAGCTTTCGGCAGAGGCTGCTTGTCCTCCTCCCCGCGATAAAAGCGGACATTCCGGATAACCAATGCGTCGCTGGGTTCCACCGCGCGGCCGCGGACTTCGAATGGGATTTCTTTGGCGGCGGTGACTTTGGACACCTCGTCCGTTACGGATATGGCGATTTTGTAGGTGCCCGAACCGGCCAGGGGTGGGATCACAATTTCATGGTGAACCGTCGGCCGCCAGTTCTTGTCTTCCGGCGCGAGGGTCTCCTCGATCTCCGCGGCCACCGGCTCCATGAGGCGCACGCCTTTAGGATCTAATGCGTCCAGCTTGTAGGTGAGGTGCACCCGATCGCCAGACGACGGCGTGAAGCCATCCACCTGGAAGCTGAAAAACATGGTTTCACCCGGATCGTGCACGTAGCTGCCGGGCACCGCGGCGCCGCCATCCCGATCGGACACGGTGGGCCGGACAACCGCCAGAGGCACAGTGGCGCCGTAGAGGGACGCGGCCAGGAAGAGAACTAAGACAGGGTGCTGGGTGCTGGGTGCTGGGCGCTGGCAAACGCCCCGGAACGCTTGCGATGCGTTGGCCAGAACCCGGAACCCAGAACCCAGCATCCGTCTTGCGGCGTTGGCCAGAACCCAGCACCCAGCACCCAGCACCCTACACGCTGAAAGCATAGTCACATTGTCCCTCATTGCGGCGCCGGTATCTCCGGCGTTTCAGACGAGAAGCTGAGCGGAATATCGATATCGCGCGTGGTTTGGGCGGTTTCATCGGAAACTCGCAAACGGTAGTGCTTGGGCGGGACGTCGAAGACCACGTTGCCCTGCAGTGTTTCGGCGGGCCTCACCCGCCGCAGATAGCCCGTCCAGTCCGGGACACCCTCGCCGTTGGAGAGTTCCGCGTAGGTTTGACCGGAGTCGTCCACTAAACTCAACGCTGGAATCATCAGATCGGCGGAGCCGCCATTTACTACACTGAGGTGTATAAGGAAGAAGCGGTCTTTGGGCACGCGGGGTTCGGAGGTCTGCCCCAATTGGACTTTCCACTGATCTTCGAAGACGTTGTAGACCAGCGAGCCGAGGGTTACCCGCTCTCCCATGCGGTGCAGCTGGGCGTCGGGTGGCACGGGACGGGTGCAAGCGGCGCCGGCGGCGAGGCAGGCGACCACCGCGCCTCCCAAACATGATTGCAAGAGGTGCATAGACGAATCTTCGTCCGCGGCGCGGTCGCTGTCAACCAGCGGGAGCTGCCGCGCGCGGGAATGGCCGGTCCGCTAACGCGGGCGTTCTTTCAGCATTTTCTCGAACTTGCGCTTCTGCTCTTCATTCAAGATGCTAAAGATGCGGGCTTTGCCATCCGAAAGGACGGTTTGGTAGTACTTCGCGAAATCGTCCAGGATACTGGCCATTTGCGACGCTTGCTCGGGGGTGAGGTCGAGTCGCTTGGTCACACTCTTCAGGTACTCGGTCTTGGTGCTGTTGTCCCAAAAAGGATGAGGATGGAGCACGGTGTGGGCACCCAGGTTCATAGCCAGAGCTCCGGCCACGGCGCCACAGAGGAACACCAGTAGCAATACGCCGATACCGGCGAGCTTGGGAGATTCCCAGAATGAAACCGCCGTCGGTTTGGCGAGCAGATTATGGCTCATAGTTTGCCAGCGTCACCAGCATCTGTCCGGCATTCGAGGATGCCCCGGTGTCAGCCATTACGGCTTCCGGAGTGGTTGGATTGGGCGCATATGCCTGTTCTCGCGACACCAGCACGGTGCCCAACACCGCCAGCGTCAGCAAGGCTGCAAACACCACGCGCCGTCCGAACGCAAAATCCCCGAAGACGGCCCAGAAAGACGGAACCGGCGATCCGGAGACGGTCTGCATTAATTGCGCGATGAAGCCTGGCGGAGGTTCTAGTGTTCCGACAGGTTTCAGCGCGGCCAGCAGTCCGGCCGACTCCCGCATTTCGTCAATTTCCCGGCGGCATTCGCCGCAGGTTGCCAGATGCGCTTGGAAGCGGCCTACAGCCGATGGTGGCAGTTGACCACTAAGGTACTCCTCAAGATCATCGATAATTACCGCGTGCATAGCGTTCTTCCCTTACAAAACTGAACTCTTTACTGCTTCCCCAGCGGGTCTTTGCCCGCTTTCAGGGGTTCCAACGCCCTTTTCAGGGCTCCACAAATCCCGGTGAGACACTCGGGCTCCTCACCCGGCGACCAAGCCGGGAGATCTATCCAGACGTTGCGCCGCCTTCACGAGTTTCTGCCGCGCACGGAACAATTTCACCTTAATGGTGTTTTCGTTCATACCGGTCATAGCGGCTAGTTCTTCCACCGAATGCCCTTCTACTTCCTTCATCATCAACAGCATGCGCTCCTCTTCCGAAACCCGGCTCAGAAGCTTCAGGACATAATCGCGGCGCGCCAGATCCAGGTCCGCAGCCGGCTGGCGATCAATCGCGGGATCGGCATTTTCCACGCGGCGCACTTCGTCTTCGCTCAGATCGCTCTCGTAAACCAGCTTCCGCACCTTCTTTTTGCGCAGGTAGTCGAAGCACTCGTTGACCGTGATCTTATATATCCAGGTGATCAGGGAACTGCGGAAATCGAAGTTCTTGATGGAGACGTAAACCTTCGCAAATACTTGCTGTGCAATATCTTCCACATCATTGCGCTGGCGCACGATGCCGTGAATGATGGAGAACACCTTGGACTGGTACTTTTCCACGATTTCACGGAAAGCCGCTTCCTCGCCCGCCTGTGCGCGGCGAACCAAAGCGCCTTCCTGCGTGTTCAGGTAATCCACTCGTCTCTTCGCCGCTATCCCGGTACTGAAGGCGGGGAGTGGTAACGCGCCGCTCAGTGTTCCCATCACCGATTCGGACGCGAACCGTTCATCCGCGGTTTCAACTTCCCACCCCAAAAATAGCAGATTCCCGCAACTTAAGTATTGGGAGGGCATCCATTTAGTTGGCGGACTCGCTCCGGCTTGGCTATAATGGCAGGCGTAGCGGGACAAGTTCTTGACGAGGAGTGAGGAAATTCTATGGTGCAATTGACGGAGAAGGCGGTCGGCAAGGTGCGGGAGATTTTGGATACGCAAGAACCCAAGCCGGCCGGACTGCGCATCGCGGTAGTAGGCGGAGGATGCTCCGGCTTCAGCTATTCGATGGCTTTTGAGAACCAGCCCAACATGCTGGACAAGACCTACAGCTTCGACGGGTTGAAGGTGTTCGTGGACCAGGCCAGTCTGCTCTATCTGGACGGCGCTGAAGTCGATTACGTGGAGACGCTCGAAGGCTCCGGGTTCAAGTTCAGCAATCCGCAAGTGAAGTCGACTTGCGGCTGCGGTAGCTCGTTTAGCGTCTAAAAAAAACCGATCAGGTTCGCCAGCTACGCGCACGCCGCCGTCCTCTTTTGTATTAAGAGCTGGGCGGCGTCGGCGCGCGCGAAATTTTACAAATCCTTAACAGCCGCTAAGTAACGCATCTTCGGCTGAGCGCGTTTCCCGTTCCAGGGGTTAATCTGGTACGTGAAAGAAAGCAGTCAGCCTGTCCCAGATCATGTTCAAAATCCCCACCCCAGAATAGGAATTGTGGAGTTCAATCTCCTTAAGATGTTCCGCAGCGCGAGTAGGCTGGCGCGGGCTTATGATGGAGTTCCGGAGCAGATTTGGCCGTGGCCGGCTTGGCGCGGTGCTCAGATGCGTCCTGCATAACGAGCGAAGGGATTCATGAAATTAATTGGGCGATTGTTTCAGTGCGGGTTGATGCTGGCGCCGGCCTTCTGCCTGGCGCAGGCCCCGCCGTTATACACCATCACGACCATAGCGGGCCAACTCGGCCAAACCGGAAATTATGCCGGTGACGGAGGTAGCCCCACGACCGCTTTTCTGTGGGGGCCATCGGACATCGTATTCGATGCATCCGGCAACCTGTATTTCTCAGATACTACTAATAACCGCATACGCGACATTACCAATCCGGGTACGGCGAGCGCCATAATCGATACCGTCGCGGGTAACGGCACCGGGGGCTATCTGGGCGACGGATCGGCCGCCAACAATACCACTACCGAGCTTTTCAATCCCAACGGATTGGCGTTTGACAGCCAGCACAATCTAGACATTGCGGACACCGGCAATTTCGTAATCCGGCAAATAAGCACCAGCGGCGTGATCAACACTATAGCGGGGGATAACAGTTTGGGTGCCGGCTACACCGGCGACCGCGGCCCGGCTACCGGTGCGCAGCTAGCCAACCCGTCAGGGGTGGCAGTGGATTCCGGCGGCAATATCTATATCGCGGATCCGGATAACAACGTGATCCGCGTGGTGTGCGGAGCCGTCGCACCGGTGCCGCCTGCCTGCACGAACCTCAGCGCCGGCGAAATCAATACGATGGCCGGGAACCAGGCCAAGGGCGCCAGCTATACCGGCGATGGAGGTGCCGCGATCAATGCGCTGCTGAACGATCCAGTGGCGCTGGCAGTCGACGCGTCCGGCAATCTCTACATTACTGATTCGGGCAACAACGCCATCCGCAAAGTGGACACGCATGGCATCATTACGACCGTGGTTGGCGACGGCACCGGCAACGCTGGTTTTGTGGGTGACGGAGGGCCCGCCACCCAGGCAGAACTCAACGGCCCGAAGGGCATTGCATTCGATACGTACGGCAACCTGTACATCGCCGACACGGTGAATTCCAGGATCCGCATGGTGGAGGGGACGGGCATAATCACGACCATTGCCGGCAACGGTTCACCGGGGTACAACGGCGACGGGGGCGCCTCTTTGAGTGCGGAACTGTATTTTCCCTCCGGCATGGCGGTGAACGGCGGAAAGGTCTACATCGCCGATAACAACAATAATGCAATCCGGGTGCTCACGCCGAATGCTCCGCAGATCAATGCCGGTGGAGTGATCACGGCAGGGTCTTTTGGCGCGTCCCCTATGGTGGCGCCGGGCAGTTGGATCGAGATTTACGGCGCCAACCTGGCCGCGGGCTCCCGGCAATGGGGCAGCGCCGATTTTAACGGCTCCAATGCGCCGACTTCGCTTGATTCGACCGCGGTGACGGTGGGCGGCCAGCCTGCGTTCGTCTCATACATCAGCGCCCAGCAAGTGGACGTGCAGGTGCCGTCAAACATCAGCGCGGGGACGCAACCGTTGGTTTTGAAGACGGCGTTCGGCACTAGCGCTGCGTACAACGTGACCATCGGGGCGACGCCGGGTGTTTACGCTCCACCCGTCTTGAGTATCGGCGGAAAACAATATGCAGGTGCTCTGTTTGCGAACTCCGCCACCTGGGTTTTGCCCACCGGAGCCATTTCCGGATTTACATCGCAGCCGGCATCGCCGGGCGACATCATCACTCTGTACGGCGTGGGGTTCGGATCCGTCACACCGGCGGTTGCGGCGGGACAACTGGTTCCGAGCGGTGAGCTGACCAACCTCACGGCGCCGGTTCAAATTCTGTTCGGCACGACTCCCGGTACATTGTTGTATCAGGGATTGGCGCCGGGCTTGGTCGGGGTGTACCAGTTTAACGTCACGGTGCCGACGGTGACGGCCAACAGCGCGCTGCCATTGGTTTTCAGCCAGGGCGGAGTTACGTTGCCGCAGACCCTTTATACGGCGGTGGGTAACTAGGCGATCAATTTGGGTATGCTTATATGTATTAGCCATGATGCGATGCTGCGCACTCCTCACCTTTTGCTTTTCATCGGCCGCCCTCGCCCAGCAAACCGGCGCGGTGGGCGACTGGCCGGATTGGCGTGGACCCGATCGCGACGGGATCTCGCGTGAAAAGGGCCTGCCTGAGAAGTGGTCGCTCGACGGGCAGGGCCTCGCGTGGAAGGCGCCCTATGGCGGACGCGCGACTCCGGTGGTGCTCGGCGACCATCTGTATCTCGAAAACACGGCCGGCGCGCGCGAGATGGAGCAGGAACGCCTCATGTGCTTCAACGCCGATACCGGCAAGCTGCTTTGGGAATACAAATTCAATGTGTTTCAAAGCGACGTGCCGGCGCATCGCGTAGGATGGGCTTCGCCCGTTGCCGATCCGGAAACCGGGAACGTTTACAGCTTCGGCGTCAACAACCTGGTCACCGCCCTCACCAAAGACGGGCAGAAGCTGTGGGAGCATTCCATTACCGAGGAGTTTGCTCCGTTCACCACGCACGGTGGGCGCACGGTTTCGCCGATGATCGACGGCAACCTGGTGATCGTTTCCACGCCCACATCCACCTGGGGCACGCAGGCCAATCGGGCGCAGCGTTTCATCGCCCTCGATAAACGTACGGGCGAGATCGTTTGGATCAGCACACCAGGCGGCCGTCCCTACGACACCAGCTATGGCCCCATGAACGTGGCCACGGTGGAGGGCACTCGCTTGCTGTTGGCCGGGGGGTCGGATGGCGCCGTGCTGGCCATGAAGCCGCAGACCGGTGAGCCGGTCTTCAACCTGGTGATCGCCAAGCGCGGACTCAATACCGGCATCGTGCTCAACGGCAAATACGCCATTGCGTCGCACGGCGATGAGAACCTGGACAGCAACGAAATGGGCATGATCCTAGCCTTCGACGCCACGCGCAAAGGCAAGCTCGGCAAGGATGCCATCAAGTGGTCCATCCCAGGATTTGTGGGCGGGTTCTCTTCGCCCGTTATCGACGGAGACCGCATCTACCAGGCCGACAACAGCGGCACTCTGTTCGCCTTCGACGTCGAGACCGGACGCGAGCTCTGGAAACAGAACCTGGGCAGCGTGCAGAAGGCCTCCGCCGTCTTCGCCGATGGCAAGATCTATATCGGGGCGGAAAGCGGAAAGTTCTATATCATGCGGCCGCATGCGGACCGCTGCGAGGTGCTGAGCGAGGTCGAGCTGCCTCCGAGCGAGAACGGTATTACTTCGCAGAAGATTCCCGAGCCGGTGGTGGCTGCGGCGGCGGTGGCGCGCGGGCGTGTCTACTTCGTTTCGAGCGATACGTTGTACGCGATCGGTCCGAAGAAGACGGCGGGGCATCCGTGGACGCCCGTGGTCCAAACCATGGAGCCGGGGCAGGGCGATCCGGCTTGGGTACAAGTGGAACCGACCGAGCTGGTGCTGAAGCCCGGGCAGACCATCGAGTTGCACGCGCGCCTCTACGACTCAGCCGGCCGCTTTTTGCGCGAGGAGAAGTCGGCTACGTGGTCGCTTGATCACCTTAAGGGGACCGTGACCGACGGCAAGTTCGAAGTTTCGACCGATCCCGCCGGGCAGGCCGGATTGATCAAGGCCACCGTGGGCAGCCTGACGGGCGAGGCGCGTGCGCGCGTGATTCCGCCGCTGCCGTGGAATGAGACGTTCGATTCCTACGCGGTCGGCACGCTGCCGCCGCACTGGGTGAGCGCGCAGGCCGGTCAGTTCCAAGTGACGGAACTGGATGGCCAGAAGGTGCTCGAAAAGAAACCCACCGACACACTGTTCAAGCGCATGCGCGTGTTTATGGGGCCGTCGGACTGGTCGAATTATACCGTTGAGGCCGACATCCGTATCCCGGAAAAGCGCCGCCAGATGGGCGACGCCGGCATCACCGCACAGCGCTACACGCTGTTTGCATTCGGCAATAACCAGCGCATCGAGCTGAATTCCTGGCAGCCGGAAGTGACGCGGCGGGTCTCCGCGCCGTTCGAGCTGAGGCCCGACACATGGTACCGTTTGAAGCTGCGCGTGGAGAATACGCCGGACGGCAAAACGCGGATTCGCGGCAAAGCCTGGGCGGTGGCCGATCCGGAGCCGGATGCCTGGCTCATTGATCGCGTAGATCCCATCCCCAACCAACAAGGCAGCCCCGGCCTGTTCGCCGATGCCCAGTTTGGAGTGTATTTCGATAATTTTAAAGTGACCCCAAATCAATGAAACGCGCCATCCTGCTCGCTCTGATCTGTTTGCCTGTTTCGCTCTGGCTGCTGCTCGCGTCCGATCCGGGCACGGGCGACTGGCCCATGTGGGGCGGCACGCCCGACCGCAACATGCTGTCGTCCATGAAAGGCATTCCCACCACCTGGGACCTGAAGACGAAGAAGAACGTGAAATGGATGGCACAGCTTGGCTCGCAGAGCTACGGCAATCCGGTGGTGGCGGGCGGGCAGGTTTACGCCGGCACGAATAATGAGCTGGTGCGCAATCCGAAAGAGCCGGGCGACCGCGGCGTGCTGATGTGCTTCCGCGAATCAGACGGCAAGTTCCTGTGGCAGCAGGCCAACACCAAACTGGCCGCCGGCCGCGCGCTCGATTGGCCGTTTCAGGGCGTGTGCTCCTCGCCGCTGGTGGAAGGCGACCGCCTTTATTACGTCACCAATCGCTGCGAGGTGATGTGCCTCGATACGCATGGCGACGGCAACGGCGGAGCGAAAGTCATCTGGAAGTACGACATGATCGAAGAGGTTGGCTCGTCCCCG
Source organism: Bryobacterales bacterium (assembly GCA_963756605.1). Lineage (GTDB taxonomy): Bacteria > Acidobacteriota > Terriglobia > Bryobacterales > Bryobacteraceae > Bog-159. The sequence goes on from CAVWOT010000021.1 coordinate 138,684, forward strand.
CACAACATGTCGAACTCGTCGCCGGTATCCTACGGCAACCTGGTTTTTGCGGGCACGGCCAACGGCCAGGATGAGAGCCACGTGCACATTCCTTCGCCGCGCGCGCCGTCGATGATCGCGTTGAATAAGCAGACGGGCAAGGAGGTCTGGGAAGTAAACAATGTGGGCGAGCGCATCCTGCACGGACAGTGGTCGTCGCCCGCGGTGGGCAAGATCGGCGATACGGTGCAGGTGGTGATGGGCGAGGGCGACGGTTTTGTGCGGGGCTACGAAGCCGAGACCGGCAAGAAGCTGTGGGAGTTCGACCTGAACCCCAAGGATTCCGTGTGGCCCAAGACGCGCAACGAAGTGATTGCCACGCCGGTGATTTGGGAAAACAAGGTATTCATCGCCAATGGGCAGGATCCGGAGCACGGCGAAGGCGTCGGTCACCTGTATGCGATCGATGCCACCAAGCGCGGCGATATCACGGAGACGGGCCGGCTTTGGCATTACGACAAAATCCGCCGCTCGATTTCGACCGGCGCCATTTACAATGGGCTGCTGTTTTACTCCGATTTCAGCGGCTTCCTGCATTGCCTGGATGTGAATACCGGCAAGCCGTACTGGACGCACGATCTGCTGTCGGCCGTGTGGGGCTCGCCCATGGTGATCAACGGCAAACTCTACCTGGGTGATGAAGACGGCGACGTGTACGTATTCGAAGCGGCCAAGGAGAAAAAGCTGATCTCGCAGATCAACATGGGCAGTTCGGTATATGCGACGGTGGTACCGGCCAACGGCGCGCTGTTCATCATGAACCGCAACGAGCTGTGGGCCTTGTCCGAAAAATGAATGTCGTTCTCCCTGGACCTGCGAACCCAAGTCCTGTTCGGCGAGGGCCGCTTTAAAGAACTCACCGCCCTGGCCAAGTGCCTGGGCTTTACCCGAACGCTGATCATATCCGATCCAGGCCTCGAATCCACAGGCTACCCGGCCGCAGCCGTCGCGCTACTTGAAGGGGCAGGCATCGCCGTTCACGCGTTCCACAACTTCTCTCCGAACCCCGATACGGACATGGTGGAAGCCGGCCGCGTCTTTGCGGCGGCAAACCATATCGACTCACTGACCGCCCTAGGCGGCGGCAGCTCGCTCGATTGCGCCAAGGGCATCAACTTCGTGCTGACCAACGGCGGCCACATGCGCGACTATTGGGGCTTCGGCAAGGCCGCGCGGCCCATGCTGCCCATGATCGCGGTTCCAACCACCGCCGGCACGGGCAGTGAAGCGCAGAGCTACGCGTTGATCACCGACGCCGCGACACACGTCAAGATGGCCTGCGGGGACCCGCAAGCCGCCTTCCGTGCGGCCATTCTGGATCCACTGCTGACACGCTCGCAGCCGCGCGAAGTCACTGCGACGGCAGGTTACGATGCAATCTCGCACGCTGTCGAAAGCTACGTTACGACGCGGCGCACACCGGCATCCATCGTGTTCGCGCGCGAGGCGTGGCGTCTGCTGGCCGCGAACTTCGAGCAGGTGCTGCGCGATCCCTGCGATTTGGAAGCCCGCGGCGGCATGCTGCTGGGCGCCCATTACGCCGGCATCGCCATTGAGAATTCCATGCTGGGCGCCACGCATGCCTGCGCCAATCCGCTGACTGCGCACTACGGCACCACGCACGGCATTGCCATAGCCGCGCTGTTGCCGCATGTGGTGTGCTGGAACCGAACGGCGGCCGCGGCCCTGTACGACGAACTAGCCGGCGCCGATCTGGCTGACCGACTGGCGGCGCTACGCGACACGGCCGGCTTGCCCAGCCGGTTGCGCGATCTCGGAGCGCCCGAACAGGCGCTGAGTGTGTTGGCTGAAGAGGCCGCCTCTCAGTGGACCGGCCGGTTTAACCCGCGTCCGTTTGATTCCGCCTCCGCGCTCGAGATTTATCAAGCGGCGTATTAGAGGGCGGGACGTGGACGTCCCGCGCAGGCGTGGCGCCCGCGCCACTTAGAACGACAGACTTACTTCAGCTTCTAACTGAGTGGCTCGAGACTGGTAACTCGGGCCGAGAATCGATGGCGACACCCAGCGGATATATCGTATTTCCGGCGCCACGCGAATATGGAATTCGTCCACAAAGCGCATGCCCACGCCTGCCACAACTCCGAAGTCATTAGCCCGATTCGGCGAGGCAGGGTTTTCGTTGTAATCCGTCTCGCCGCTAGGGTAAGTGAAATCATTTCCAGTTCGTATCTTGCCTACGTGGAGTAACTGCCCACCGCCCGTAAAGAACAAGTGACGCTTCCAGCCGCTGTGCCAGAAATCGTAATAGTGCGCGACGAGCGGGATCTCGTAATTGTTGACTTGCGAGGTTTCGACCATCGTCGTTACCGGGCGATTATCGGTGCCGGTGGTGCTGGTGTTATAGCCGCTCAGAGTGTTGGTAGTCTGGGTATAGTCTGTGTGATGGAAATGAAGCTCGGCTGCTACCGACAGATGATTCAACAAACGATACTCCACCATGGCACCAGGTCCCCACTTAGGCGAATCCGACGTGGAGCTGATATCATATTGGGCCACCGGGTTACTCGAAATGGTGATGACGTTGCCGCCTTTTATCAATGGCAACGGATAATAGTTTACATGGATGCCGATCGTGAGGCGCCGGAGCGGCTTCTCCGTCTCATCCGCGCCGAACAATAGCATGCCCGGGAAAAGGCAGGCAATCAGAACTGCTTTCGAAGATTCTGCGAGAGTCATCGGTAAGTTTCTCAAGATCAAAACTGCAAACGTAGGGCGAGTTCCATGGATCTGGGTCCGCCTGGCCGATATAAGGCATTCACGCCACCGCCGTAAGACTGGTTCAGCATCTGGGTCACCACGCCGAAATCCGGGCTGGCCAGGTTGGCGCCTTCCAGAGGCGACGGGTTAGCGAAGTTCGGATGGTTGAGGGCGTTGAAGGCTTCCGCGGATATGCTGAGCCGGTACCGCTCAGTGATCGGAATCACGCGGCGCAGCGCCAGGTCCGTTTGAAAAAACCCAAACCCGCGCAATTCGTTTCGCCCCATGTTGCCCTGGTTATACCCGCATGGAATCAGGAAGGCGGCGTTGTTCAGCTTGCGGCCGCCGGGCGCTGCCGGATCGGAGATCCAGATCGACCCGCCGACATAACTGGGGCGCACGTAGGCGAAAAGTCCGTTGCCGGCCCCGGTGTTGCTGGTGCCGTTGCAACTCGTCTCGGTGCTGACCGACTCGCTGACACCCTGGAGATCGAAGGGAAGACCGGTGTGCGCGGAGGCGACAAAGTCGAGATACCAGTCGCGGAGAGGTACAGACGCGGGTCCCGCGGGCGAGGGTAGCCGCCACGAGCCGGACCAAACCACATTGTGACGGATGTCGTAATCCGAATCGCCTCTTTCGCCGCCGAACAGAGTGGCGAAGCCGCCGCCGAACGAGGCATCCGTAGAAGCACTGTCGATCGAGTGGGACCAGGTGTAGCTCAACTGCGTTTGCAGAGTCTTGCTGAGCCGTTTCCGGAATTGAACCTGCAGGCCGTTGTAGCTGGATGTTGCGCCGTTGGTCACGTCCTGTAGAATGTCGTAGGCCCCGGTGTAGGAGGGCGTGGTTTCGGTGCGCACGAGGTTCGCGCCGCGACTGCCGACGATGCTGATGCTGACCGTCTGTCCGACGCCGAAATTCTTCTCCCAGGTGCCGTTCCATTCGATGATGCGGGGCGCTACCAAGCCGCTGGCGCCGGTAAAAATTTCTCCATAAGGACGCGTCGGAGGCAAAACCGGGGGAGCCAGATCGCCCGGCGAGAGCGGAAAGCCGATCTCCGAAGCGGTGCGCACGTTCGCATACGGAGCGCCGAAGAAGGCCTGGCCAACGACGCCATACCCCACGTCGTAGAAAATGCCGCCTCCGGCACGCAGGGTCATCTCGTGTCCGGGTGCGTCGTCGGATAGATAGGCGATTCCGATGCGCGGGGCCACGTTATACCATTGGGTGCCGTAGATAGGTTGATTCTGTGTAACTCCGGCAATGATATCGTTCGAAATGGCGAAAGGCTGAGGTCCTTCGCGCGCCGTAGGAGCCGGATTGACATCCCAACGTAAACCGTATGTAATGGTGGTCCGCTCGGTCGCCCGGAACGTATCCTGGCCGTAGAGCGAAAAGTTCTTGTAAGTCGGGTATACTTCGGGCACACTAGAGGTGACCTGAACATTCAGGGCGTCGCCGGTCAGCAAGGAATAGTCAGGAGTGGTCGATCCATTCGTGACAGGGTTCACTCCGTTGAACGAGACATTCACGCTATAAGGATTGCGATAAGTGGTTTGCAGAATTTCCCGGTAGTCTACGCCCGTCTTTATGTTGTGTCTGCCGTAGACCTTTGACAGGCTATCCACCAGATTGTATTGCTGCTGGGTAGTATCCGAGTGCCCGCCGAATGAGTATCCCGCGAACCCCAGCACATTCAGGCTGAACACACCAGTCGCGCTGGTAACGCCCGCCGGAAAAACCTCCGCATCGGGGAGCGGGACAGCGCCGCCATAGTTATCCATCGAGGAGGAGCCGGTGGCCGTGGCGGTGGAGTAGTTCAAGCGCAAATCGTTGAGAGCGCCGTTGCCGAATACATGGGTCGCGCCCACCGTGGCGAGTTGAGAACGCGAAGACTGCTGGGTGAGTATATTAGGACTGGAGGCTTCGGTGCCGCGCTGCTGGGCGTTGGCCGTGGTCAGGCTGTAACGGGCGAACACGGTGCTGGTGGCGTTCAGAATGTGATCGAGGCGAACGCTCGCGGAACTGCTGTCGGAGGGATTGGAGATCACGGCATTGTACAGGGCCCCGCCGCTGCCAAATTCGGTGCTGTTGGGTATGGGAAACGCGTCCAGGTAGGGAACCAGACTCAAGTGAGCAGAGGCGCGGGAGGGTAAGTCCGGCACAATGTCCACGAGTGATTCGGGAGACGTGAGCGTCAGCTTTTCAAAAGCGACGAAGAAGAACGTTTTGTCTTTTGTGATGGGGCCGCCCAGCACGCCGCCGGGACGCTCCTGGTGCTCGCTGCCCTTTCCGTATCCGCCGGCATTGGCGAACCAGTCATTGGCGTCGAAAGTACTGCTGCGTATGTAGTCGTACACCGTTCCATGCAGATCGTTCGTACCGGCGCGGCTGGTCATCACTACTTGCGCGCCGGGGGTGCGGCCGAACTCCGGAGCGAAGGACGATGTTTGGACTCGCATCTCCTGCATCGCATCAATCGAGATTAAACTCGTGGAAGCATTCGCGCCACCCAAGACAGCGGCGCTGCTCCCGCCGAAGCCCCCACGACCAAAACCGCCACCGCCGCCGCCGAACGGAGTGCCGCCGCCGGTGGGCGATTGGTTCAGGCTGACGCCGTCGAGGGTAAAGTAGTTCGTAGTCGAGCGCAGCCCGTTGGCGTCGAAGCCGCCGGAACCATCCGTTGCCGGGCTGATACCGGGCGACATATAAACCAATGTTTCGGCGTTGCGTCCATTGTCGGGAAGATCCCGCACGTAGGTCTGTTCGAAGGTGACACCCTCGGCCGCCTCGCTCGAAAGAGACTGTGCCCTGGCAGTCACCTGCACGCTGGCGCCGGCGACTGCCAGCTTCAGCTCCACGCGAAACGTCTGCCGGGCGCGCACGGTCAGGGTCATCTGTTCGACCTGGTATCTTTCAAACCCCTGCTTATCGACGGCGAGTGAGTAGTCGCCTGGCTGCAAGAATTCGAAGACGGAAAAGCCGTTATCGCCAGTCTCCTGTTGGATTACGGTGCCCCGTTGAAGATCGGTAAGAGTGACTTTGGCGCCGGGTACAATTGCCGCGCTGGGATCAAAGACCGTGACCGTCAGAGTCGCCGAGTCTTGCGCCAGAGCGGCGGTACCTCCGAGAAACAATACTATAGCCGCGATTTGTTTCAGCACAACTTAGCTACAACCCCCTATTTGCAAAAGTCCGGCTCCCGAAGCAGGAGCGGCAACTGTCCGGAGTAATGCGCGCGTGCCGCCGCATCCGCGAGTGGAATGATTCGCAAACGTAAATCCTTCGGCGGTACTCATGAGGGATTTAGCGTAATGGTCACGGTTGAAGTGAGAACGGTGCCCGTGCTGGTGGTCAGCGTAGCGGTGACTGTCGCGGTTTGCGAAACAGGCACAGTTCCGACTGTAACCGTAAAGGTAGAAAAAGTGGTGCCCGCGGCCACAGTTATGCTGGATGGCACGGGGAACAGCGGGTTATCGGAGGAAATATCAACCGTTGTCAAACCGGTAGGCACTGCCACCGTCAGGCTCACCTCACACGTGGAAGTGGCGGCCGAAGCCACCGTGCTGGGATTGCAAGTAATTCCGGAGAGTACGGGCGTGGCAAAGACCGGAACAGTAACCACGTTACTGCGAAAATCGTTTTGCGCGATATACAATTCGGCAGCCGGATCGGTACTCAGAGACGACGGAAGATTCAAGTACAACTGGTACATGCCGATCAAACCGGGGGCCAGCTCGGCGCGCAGCACATTTACGGTAGCGTTATCGATTTGTCCCGACACGAAATTCTGAGGGAAATTCCCGGGCGGTCCGTTATAAGGCTGTCCGCTGAGAAGGAACGGATCCAAACCGGGCGCCAGGTATGGCAAGCCCAGCCCGGTGGCGTATACAAGAATATTCTCGCCGGGGAGGGCCGCGTTATTCTTGGTGATGAGCGCGCCGGCGGTGTTGGCGCAGCAAGTCAGGGCGCCGGTTCCGGGGCTGGGCGGCGCCTGGCCGATGGGCGTCAACAGCAGGTCCGATCCGGTGCTCACGATACCCTGAAAAGGTATACCGTCGCCGGCATTGCCGGGAACCTTGGCCTGCAACAGAATGCGGGTGAACTCGCTCGAGGCGGTGGCGGTTACCTGCGGGTCGGCGGCTAACATAGAGACAAACGCATTGCGGATGCCGGCCAGCGAGTCGCCGCCCTGCACGGTGTAGTTATACAACTGACCGGTGCATCCCGTGGGGGTAGTGGTGGTGGCGGTGAGAGCGGCGCTCGAACCGATGCAGATCGAGCCGACATTGCCGGCCTTGATGGTGCCATCCACCGAAATCACCCCGGTGGCATAGTTCGATGAATGATAGGCCAGGGCGGGACGGGGCTCCGGCCCCGCGCCGGCGAAGAGGCCGGGGTTGGCCGGCACCATGGTGACCGCGACACTGTTCGTGGCCGTAACAGTGCCATCGGCATGTTGAATCCGCACCCAGACGTTGGCAGTGCCGGTGTCGATGAATCCAAAACTGACGGGGATCTGGGTGTTAATTTGGGTGGACGAGACGTAGAGCAGGGGCGACGCCACTCCATTGAAATAAACCTGTACGCCGCCCAGAGTGGTGGGCAGCACGGTTGGGTTATCGGGAGCCGACGCGGTCTGGTCGCTCATATTCGTGCCGAAAATCGACACCAGCGATCCGGGAGCCAGGGAGGCGGTACTCGCGCCGCCGGACAGACTGGGGTTGGCGGCGGCCGCCGTGATCGATCCTGTCACCGCGGTGGTCACCGTGACGTTATTGCCATTCACGCCGGGGGTTTTGGCGGTCAAGACAACTTTATCGGCTTGCGTATCCGCAGTCGCGATTACGTTCGGGTCGCCGCCGCTGGCATTGATCAGCGCCACCAGGCCGTCCACGATATTAGTAAATGTGTCGCCGTTTTGGATCGTATAAGTATATGACTCGGTGGTTGTGCTGGTAGACACGCCGATGGTGACTTCCACCGTGTCGCCGGCCTTGATGGTACCGCTTATAGTAATCGGATCGATGGCGTAAATGATCAGGCTGGCGGTATTCAGTGCGGCATTATAAGGCAGGTCCTGTTCCGAACTGGTGTAGACCAAGATGCGCTGATTGTAAGTATCGGCCACGTATAAGTTGGTGCCATCCCATGCCAGCGCCGATGGGTCATCCATAGTGTCCGCGCCATCGGTCGGCGCATCGGTCAGAAAGTCGGTTTGTCCCAGTACGATATTCGCCGCCGCGGCATTGGCGGTGGGGATCGGCGTGTAGATCAATACGCGATCGTTGCCCCCGTCGGCGACATACAGGTTCGTGCCATCGGAAAGCGCAAAGCGCGGAACGCTCAGCGTGTATTCGCAAAGATTCGGATACGTCGGATTATTGTTGCTATCGACACCGTTCGAAACCGTGCACAGGGCCGCCTGTTCGATAATGACGTTGGTGCCGGTGGGGGTGGTCCCGCAGGTGACCGCGGTGCCGTTCTCCGTGCACGTAAAAGCGTCGTCGGGTATGCCCGTGGTCATGTTGGGCTGGCCGATCTCGACATCGGCGGGCTGCTGATTCGTAGTAGGAATGGAATTCCAGATCAGCACGCGGTTGTAGCCCAAATCGGTAACGAACAGGCGCGTTCCATCGGAAGTCACCGATACGGGCGTCAGCAAATTATTGGCGGCCGCGCTAGTATTTTGGTCGGCGATGTTCACCTGCACCCAGGTCGTCAAATTGGGTTGCCCCAGCACCAGGTCGGCTGCCGCACCGTTGGTGGTAGGGATGGAATTGTAGATCAGGACCCGGTCGTTCAGGGTGTCGGCGATGAACAACATGCCCTTTTGTAACCAGACGCCTTGGGGGCCGCGCAGCGATGTAGCCGAAGGCGTGTCGCCGGGAAACGCGTTAGTGGTGAAACTGGATTGCCCAACCACTACATCGGGCGGCTGATTCATGGCGGTGGGAATGCTATTCCAGATGAGCACGCGGTTGTTCAGAGTATCGGCAACTGCCAAGTGAGTGCCATCCGACGCCACACCCGTGGGTGTGTTCATTCCGGTCGCGATGGGTGTGCTGGGCGAAGTAGTGAGACATGTGGGAGTAGTGGGAGTGATGGGCTGAGTCACGCTGGTCGGCGGGATCACGCAGGGCGCCGGAAGAGTGCTCACATAATCCGATTGGCCCAGGACGTTGGTGGCAGAACCCACACAGACCGGGCACAGATTGTTGAACGTGACGGGCGCGTTAGGCGCCGGGAACTGTGCCGAGAGATTCCCATAGATCATCACCCGGTTGTTGACGGGCGCAGCTCCCTGAACGTTGGCGTCCGCGACAAACAATGTATTGTTGGTCCAGGCCAGACCAGTCATGGCGCCCAGGATAGTCTGGCTGGCGCTGTCCGATTCGGCATCGAACTGCGGCTGTCCGACCACCAGGCGCGCGGATTGACCGGCAGCAAACCCGACCGGGTTGGTGGTCTGCGCGATTCCACTAGCCGCTATTAATACGATAAAGACAAGATTAGTGACACGCTTCATGTTCGATGATAATGATTGCGTAGCTCTGTGATACCCGATAAGTATAGCAAGCCTTTGAGACGAAAATCGGGCGCACGCCGGTTTCAGATTTCGAGCGGGCCACGCAGTCACACCGGGGCCGAATCGGCACACACCGGAACGGCGTAGCTGGGCTGAATTCCATGCTGACAAAATAGCATCATCTATCCGGAAGGGGAAGAGGTTTAACAGTTTTTGCGGGGGAAACCGCTCCCTCACGGTCGCGGCTCCGTAATAGTCGCGGCTCGGTAATAGTCGCGGCTCGGTAACAGTCGCGCAGATTTCGCATGGGTTACTGAGCCGCGACCGTCGGAGACTGTCCATTCACTCGCAATAATTGTTGCGAACGCTTAGGCGCGACTGATAGTACCTGGTGGGTGGGGGGGATTGTGTTCGGGGAAGTCGCCTAGTACTTCACGCGGAATTTCGCGCCACTCTCCGTCGAGGCCTAAGACCTCGGGGAGCACTTTGTAATAAAGTTTGCCTTCGCCAGTGGAGGCGGGGATACTTGGGCGGAAGTGTCGGTTTACCTGAATCTGCTCCGCCGTCAGCCGCTCTTCGGCGCGGGCCAGGCGGATTTTGCGGTAGCGTTCGAGGTCGGCAATGGTGTTGGAGACGGACCGGTCGAGACGGGACTGGGTCAGGCTGAGGCGATCGGTGGCGCGGACGAACTGGTCGGCCGTGAGTGCGCCGGGCTCGTACAAGATCGCCTCGGCGGCGTCCAGGCGGGCCAGTTTCCACTGGTAGACGGCGATTTGTTCGACCAGGATTTTTTCCATTCCGTCCTGGGGTTTCCAGGTGGACATGATATCGGCCAGGAGTCGATTGAAGGCATTTTGGTCTTCGCCGGGGAGGACGGCGGATTCGGCGCGCCGGCCGTGGATGAGGGCGTTGAAGCGGACTTTGGCCTTGCCCGCGGGTGTTTTGGGGCCGGTGGATCGCTGCGCGTTGCGGCGATTGGCCTCGATTTGCTTGATGGTCGCCATAGTTTTTTTCTGCCGAACAAAGCCAATTCGGCTGGGTGGCTGCGCGGGGAAGATGTTAATTAACCGCCGATGCACGCCGATTCACGCCGATGGTGGCGGGTCACGACTACAAGCTAACGCGCGGTTTGGGGACAGATGGGTATCCAATTGGGTTCGGGAGAATGCAAGTAGCTTTGTTTGGCTTTGGGGACGGGAGGTTAAAAAAAGTCGCCAGGCTTGTGACTGGCGATCCCGACCTGCGGGCTGCCCCACACGGCTGCTGCAACGGGGCTGAAGCCCCGCGCCGGCTGAAGCCCGCCCTCCAATACGCGCGCGAAACACGCGAATGATGGGAGGATTGTGACAGCCTGAAGATTACGACGGCAGGAACTAAGTGAGGCGCAGGATGTGCCTGCTTGTCACACCTGTGCCGGTCGAGCCTCGTTGTACGCGATCTCCGCATTGGCTAGAATGGGCTTTTGTCAATCTGCGATCTGGCACACGACCTGTTGAAACTGTGGCGCGGAAATCTACGTCTCCGTAACAGCGCAGAGTGGAAAGGTATGTCCTCATGATTTCTTACAGGCGCGCCTGCCTGTCGATGATCGTCGCATTCTTCTGCGCTTCGCTTGGTTCCACTGCCTGGGGTCAGAATCCGCCCGCGCCGCAGCAGCCGCCGCCCGCGCCGCAGACGAAGCCGCAGAATCCGTTCGAGACGGTGCCCGAAGCGCCGCAGCAGACAAAGCCGGCGCAACCCACACCACAGCAGCCCACACTCGAAGCACCCAAACCGGCGGAGCAGCCCAAGACACCCGCACAGGGCAAAGTCATTGAAGATATCCAATTTCGGGGTGCGCGCCGCGTGCCGCTGGATACCTTGCGCGCGCAGGTGAGCACCAAGAAAGGCGATATTTACAACGAAGAGGATCTGCACCGCGATTTCATGCAGCTTTGGAACACCGGCCGCTTTGACGACATTCACCTGGAAACCGAGCCGGGGCCGACTGGGGGCGTGATCGTGCGCTTCGTCATCGTCGAGCGCCGCGTGGTGCGTTCCATCAGTTACCAGGGTATGAAGTCTCTGACTGTCTCGGAAATCCTGGACCGCTTCAAAGAGCGCAAAGTGGGTCTCTCAGTCGAGTCACAATACGATCCGAACAAAGTACAACATGCCGCGGTGGTGATTAAGGAGTACCTTTCCGAACGCGGCCGCCAGTTTGCCACCGTGGAGCCGGAAGTGCGCCAGGTGCCTCCCTCCTCGCTGGAGATTGTTTTCAATATCAACGAAGGTCCCAAGATCAAAGTCGGTAAGATCACTATCGTGGGGAACCAGGCCTTCAGCCAGCGGGAAGTGATCGCCGCGATGAAGAATACGCACGATTATGGCATCCCGCACTCTATCCTTTTCGAGAACATTTTTCCCCGCACTTTCGACTCCTCGAAGCTGGACGAGGATAAGGAGCGCATCCGCGACGCCTACCAATCGAAGGGCTATTTCACGGCCAAGGTGCTCGATCAAAAAACCGAACTGGTGAACACCGGCGGGCACGGTTTCAAGCTGCCGCTGATTCACGAGAACAATCCGGGCAAGGCCATGAATATCACGCTGCCGGTGGAAGAAGGCCGCTTGTACCGGCTCAATAAAGTCAACTTTGTGGGGGTGAAGCTGTTCCATACGCCCGATGCGCTGATGCGCCCGGTCTTCGGCATGAGCGAAGGCGATCCTTTCTCCACGGCCAAGCTGCGCAAGGGACTGGACAACCTGCGCAAGCTTTATGGCGAGTTCGGTTACATCGATTTCGTACCCGATCCGAGTTTCGACATCATTCCCAATACCGACAAGATCGACCTCACGTTGACAGCCGACGAGGGCAAACAGTTCTTCGTACGCCGCATCGATTTTTCGGGCAATGTGACTACGCGCGACAAGGTCATCCGCCGCGAGATCATGTTAGACGAGGGTGATATCTTCAATAATCATTTGTGGGAGTTGAGCATCCTGCGGCTGAATCAACTGGGCTACTTCGAAGCATTGAAAGCCGACGAATCGGCGGATATCAAGCGCAACACCCAGACCAGCACGGTGGACATCACGCTGAAGGTAAAAGAGCGCGGAAAGAACACCATCGGCTTGAACGGCGGCGTGTCCGGGATCGCCGGCAGTTTCGTGGGATTGAACTATGCCACGAACAACTTCCTGGGCCTGGGCGAGACGCTCTCGCTGAACTCGCAGTTAGGCACGGCGCTGCGCAGCGTGTCCGCCGGATTCACGGAGCCGTACTTCCTGGACCGCCCGCTGCAGATCGGCGTGGAAGCGCACCTGACCCGCTACGATTTCAACCAGGGCCGCCAGGAATCCATTCTGGCCGGCGAGAACCTGATTCCGCTGTTCAACGCGCTGGGCTCGCAAAACCTGTTGAATTACGTTCAGACCGGGCATGGCTTCTCGGCGTCGCTGAGCTATCCGCTGCGGCGCGTCTTTGCGCGAATCGGGATCACTTACGGCTGGGATATTTCCGACGTGAAGACCGAGACAGCCGCCGCCACATCTTACTTCGACTACATCAATTTCAGCGGTGTGGCAGGTCCGAACTCATTGACGGGTATTCGCACCAGCCGCATCGTACCTTCTTTTACTTACAACACGGTGAATCATCCTATTACGCCTACCGCCGGTAAGAGCCTGTTTATCTCAACTACCTTCGCCGGCAGCGTCCTGGGCGGAAATGTCAATACCATCCAACCGGTGATCGAGGGCAAATACTTCAAGCCGGCGCCCTGGCATAGGTCGAATATCCTTGCTTTCCATCTCCTGGCTTCATTGATCACGGGCTATGGCGGCAAGGAAATTCCGCCTTTCTCGCGTACCTTTATCGGCGGCGAACAGGACGTGCGCGGCTTCCAGATCTGGGGTATCAGCCCCATCGCTTTTATACCCAGCGAAGCGACCATCAACGTGCTGAATAACGACGGCTCGCAGCGTACCGAGCTGATTAAGAACAGCTATGGGGTTCTGGTGCCGACCAATGTCACCCAGAATATCCCGATTTACCAGCTAGCTTTTCCGGGCGGCGATACGCGCGTGGTCAGCAATTTTGAATACCGCATCCCCATCTTCGGGCCAGTGGTGCTGGCGATTTTCGTGGATGCCGGCATCGATAGGATTTTGCGGCCGGGCCAGTTGGATATGGATCCGTCCCGTATCGCCTATTTGAACGAACAGTACCCGACGGCCGGCTTCCAGGGCAAGGCGATTGTTTATCCGGGGACGCAGGCGCCGCGTATGTCCACCGGGTTGGAGTTACAAGTACTGCTGCCGGTGGTGCAAGCGCCATTCCGGGTGTACTGGGCTTACAATCCGCTGCTGGTGCGCGAGTATCTGCAGCCGCCCATTCCGGCAGACCGCTCGATATTCCCGAATCAAGCCACGTTCCTCGAATCCTATGTCGCCAATTACGGCAATGCCTATCCGTTCCTGGAGCAGCACGATATGTTCCGTTTTACCATTGGGCGCACGTTCTGAGAGGCACCGATTGATGGGAACCGTTTATCAGATGGCCGTGGGGGGCGGGTCTGGAGACCCGCCGCAGACCTGGAGGTCTGCCCCACGGGCTGGGTTAGTTAGAGGACTCATGATCTTAGTTCGAGAATTTATTCATTCCGGCAAGGTATCAAGCAGTTACTCGCTCGTATTGTTAGCTACGTTGGCTCCGGTTTTGTGCCAGGCACAGGCTCCGCCGACGTATACGATCACGACGATAGCGGGACAACTGGGGCAGTTGGGAAGCTATTCCGGAGACGGAGGCGCCGCCACCAGCGCGTACCTCTGGGGTCCGGCGGATATCAAGTTCGATTCCTCCGGCAACATGTACGTGGCGGATTCCCTGAACGAGCGAGTGCGCGAGATTTCGAACGGCAACATTTCCACAGTGGCGGGTAATGGCACGGCGGGATTCGCGGGAGACGGGAAGTCAGCCACAGCCAGTGGCACGGAACTGAACAGCCCCACCGGACTGGACCTCGACAGTAAAGGCGACATTTATATTGCAGACACCGATAACTATGAAGTGCGCGAAGTAACCGGCGGCACCATCAACACAGTGGCCGGGCATAATGGCAGCGGCGCCAGCTTCGGCGGGGATTTGGCCGCGGCCACCAGCGCGCAACTTTGGAATCCCTGCTCAGTGGCCGTGGATCCCTCGGGCAACATATACATAGCGGATGCTTACAACAACGTGGTGCGCGTGGTCTGTGAAACGCAAACGCCGGCCGCCTGCACGACTAATGCGTTTGGCAGCATCGTATGGGCTGCCGGGGATATCAACACGTTTGCGGGAAGCAACTCCAAAGGCGCGGGATATACAGGTGACGGAGGTCCGGCGACCGGCGCGCAGGTGAATAATCCCGAGGGAGTGCTGCTCGATCCGGCCGGCAACCTTTATATTTCGGACTCAGGCAACTACGTGGTGCGAAGGGTGGACCCGAGTGGCATTATCACCACGGTGGTGGGCGACGGCACCGGCATCCCCGGTTACTCAGGCGATGGCGGGCCCGCTACGCAGGCGAAGCTGAGCGATCCGAAGGGCCTGGCGCTGGACACATATGGCAACCTGTACATCGCCGATTCCGGAAACTCCGTGATCCGCATGGTGACGCCGGGCGGCACCATCACGACGATTGCGGGGACCGGTACGCCCGGCGACACCGGGGACGCCGGCCCGGCCCTGAGCGCGGAACTGAACTTTCCTTCCAGTGTGGCCGTCAACGGCGGAATGATATACATCGCCGACAACCAGAACAATGCGATCCGCGTGCTGACGCCTGGGGCGCCGCAGATCAATGCGGGTGGGGTGATCACTGCCGGCGATTTCGGCGCGTCTACTACCGTGGCGCCGGGCAGTTGGATCGAGATATACGGGACGAATCTGGCGGTGGGCGCGCGCACCTGGGCAAGCGCGGATTTCAGCGGTTCCAACGCACCGACGTCACTCGACTCGACTTCGGTGACGGTGGGCGGGCAGTCTGCGTACGTGTCGTACATCAGCGCGCAGCAGGTGGACGTGCAGGTACCTTTGAATGTCACAGCGGGGACGCAGCCGCTGGTTTTGACGACTGCGTTCGGCGCCAGCGCTGCATATAATGTGACGGTTGGAACTAACCCTGGTATTTACGCTCCGCCCATTCTGAATGTCGGTGGGAAGCAATATGCCGGGGCTTTCATCGCCAACTCCAGCACCTGGGTGCTGCCTACCGGGGCTGTTTCGGGGCTCACATCGCAGCCGGCATCGCCCGGTGACATCATCACTCTGTACGGGGTTGGGTTCGGGGCAGTGACACCGGCCGTGGCCGCCGGACAGTTAGTGCCCACCGGTGAACTGACTACTCTTGCCGCGCCGGTCGAAATTGAGTTCGGCACCACTCAGGCTACGGTGCAGTACCAGGGCTTGGTTCCTGGGTTGGTGGGAGTTTACCAATTCAACGTAACTGTTCCGGCCGTGCCCGCGGGCAACGCCGTGCCGCTGACGTTCAGCCAGGGCGGTGTGATGTTGCCGCAGACGTTGTATACGGCCGTGGGGAGTTAGAGCGAAAGAGGCGGGTCTGGAGACCCGCCGCTGGACTGGAGTCCTGCCCCACACGCGCCCGCGCTATAGTTCAATTAGTGACTGGAACCGTACTCGGCAACTACGAGATCCTGGACAAGCTGGGGCAGGGGGGCATGGGCGAAGTATGGCGCGCGCGCGACCTGCGCCTGCAACGTATGGTTGCCTTGAAGGTCTTGCCGCGGGAAGTGGCCGGCGACCCAATCCGGCGGGCGCGCTTTGAACAGGAGGCGCGTGCGCTGGGGGCCCTGAATCACCCGAACATCGTTTCTATTTTTGACGTCGGCGAGGACGGCGGCCGTGCGTACATCGTCTCCGAACTGGTGGAAGGCGAGTCGTTGCGTGCCGTGCTCGATCGTGGGGCGCTGCCGGTGCGAAAGGCAGTCGAAATCGCCGGGCAAATGGCCGACGGTATGGGCGCGGCCCACGCGCTGGGAATCGTCCATCGCGACCTGAAGCCCGACAACGTGCGGCTGACCCGCGGCGGGCAGGTGAAGCTATTGGACTTCGGGTTGGCTAAACAGAATCCTCTCCCCGGGGGAGACAATTCAGCTACCATCGCGATGCCGGTTTCCGAGCCGGGCGTGGTGATGGGAACCGTGGGATATATGTCGCCGGAGCAGGTGCGCGGCGAGCCCGCAGACACGCGGTCGGACATCTTCAGCTTCGGTTGCGTAGCCTACGAGATGTTGACCGGGAAACGCGCCTTCCTGGCGAACACGGCGGTCGAGACCATGCATTCCATTCTGAATGCCGATCCCCCGGACGGTGAACTTCAGCCAGCCAAAGTACCGGCCGCGTTGATGTCGATTGTGCGGCGATGCCTGGAGAAAAAGCCTGAGCAACGGTTTCAATCGGCGCCGGACCTGGCCTTCGCACTGCGGTCCACCGCATCCGTAGAGGCTACGACGATACAACCAGCGCTTCAGGACTCCGGCGGCTCGCGCAAGCCGACGCCAAGACGATCACTCTCGATCGCGGCCGCTGCGGCTTCAGCGCTGGTGCTGTTTGCACTGGGGTTCCTCGCGCACGACCGCATGCTCCAACAGGCGAGTCCTACGTTCCAACGCATTACATTTCGCAAGGGATTTGTAGTGGCCGCGCGATTCGTGCCGAACAGCCGGGACGTCATCTATCAAGCGAGTTGGGAAAACGGCGGGGCGCACATCTATCTGGCGGTGGAAGGCAGCCCGGAATCGCGCGATCTGCAACTGCCCGCCGACCGCACGCTACTGGCGATCTCGCCCGGCCAGGATATGGCGCTGGCGACACCACCGATCGGCGACTACGGCAGCGGACGATTAGTGCGCACCTCGATTTCCGGCGGCCAAACGCGCCCGCTGCTCGATGGTGTGCTGGCGGCAGACTGGGCACCGGATGGCTCGTCGCTGGCGGTTTTGCGCCGGGTGAACGGCGTAAACCGGGTGGAGTACCCGATCGGCCAGGTACTGGCGGATAAGGTGAGCTGGCCCTTGTGGATGATCCGCGTTTCTCCGGATGGGCAGCGGGTGGCGTATGTCACGCGCACTAACGGCAGCGCGATCGGTTTGAACGTCGTGGACCGGACGCGCAAAGTAACTTTCTTGGGCGAGGTGGCGGGCCAAAACGCCAGCGGTGAAGCTGCCTCGCTTAGCTGGAATCCGAAAGGCACCGAGATCTGGTTCCGCTCTTTCGACCCTAGTGAACCGGGCGTGGTCTACGCGGTCGATCTGCGAGGCAAGCGGCGGGTGGCGTTACGGTTGCCGAGCCAGATCAAGCTGTACGACATCTCGCCGCACGGCACTTTGCTGCTGAGCACCGGATCGGTGCAATTGGGGATTTTGGGCAAGGCGCCGGACGCCGCTGCTGAACGCGATCTCTCGTGCCTCGACTCGGGCCAGGTGGCGGGCATCTCGGACGATGGGCGCATCATCGCGGCAAACATCACGGGAGAGAGCGGCGGCGAGAAAGGCAGCGTCTACCTGCGAAATACCGACGGATCTCCGGCTATCCGCGCGGGCGCCGGACACGCATACAAGTTGTCGCCCGACGGGAACTGGACTTCCGGGTATGCCTTGAATGCGGACGGCTCGCGGCATTTTGTGGTGTCACCCACGGGTCCGGGAGAAGAATCGGAGACTAAGGTGGCGGGCCTGGCTGCAGCTGTCGTCGGAGGGTGGTTGGATGGCGGGCGATATCTTGTATTTGGAAAGCTGCTGGGCAAGCGATGGCAGTGCTTTGTGTGGAACCCGGATGGCGGAACCGCGCAACCGCTCTGCGCCGAAAACGAGACCGGTGTTCTCTCTTATTTCGTGTCGCCGGACCGCAAATTAGTCCTGGCGCCCTCGCCGCGCGGAGGCTGGGTCGCGTATCAAGTGAATGGCGGACCCGCGCGGGAAGTGCTCGGCATTGCGCTCACTGAATCCGTAATTGGCTGGCGGCAGGATAACCTGTCGGTGTATGTGCGGCCCGGAGGCGAAGGCTCCGACAGTATCCCGGTGTCGATCGTAGAGGTCGCGAGCGGGAAGAGATCGCCATGGAAGACCATACATCCGTTGCAGCCGGTGCTCGAAATACACGATCTGCATGTTACGCCGGATGGGCGGGCGTACGCCTACAACTATGTGACTGCGCAATCGGATTTGTACGTGGCGCATGGATTGAATTGAGGCGGCATGACGGTATCGAGATCATGCTGGGCCGGTGTTATCCTGCTCACGGCCGTGTGCGCGTTTCAGCGCCCCTTTCGCGTTTACCCCAGCCTGGAGCCATACGACGATGTGGCATTGCCCGGCGACTGGCAGCAAGACGCCGAATGGATCTTCGGCCGGCTGATGTATCCTCCGCACCCGAATGCGCGCTTCGGCCGTTGGGCCCGCCGGTTTGGCGGCGTGATTGATTGGCGGGAAGGCGGCACCAGTTGGACGCAGGATTATCCGCGCGCGGACCGCCACTTCGCGCAGGCCATCCGACGGTTGACTCGCATTCAGGCGCGCTCAGTGGAGCAACCGGTGAATCTGGACGATGGGGACGACGTGTACAACTGGCCGTGGCTATGCGCGGGCGAGATGGGCGATTGGAAGCTGACGAATGCGCAAGCCTTGAAATTGCGCGAATTTCTGCTGCGCGGCGGATTCCTGATGCTCGACGATTTCTGGGGCGACGAGGAATGGGACCGTTTTGAAGAGAGCATGCAGCACGTGTTTCCCGACCGGAAAATCGTGGAGATCGATTCCGAAGACGCTATTTTCCACACGATTTACAATCTGGACGATCGTTACCAGATACCGGGTGAGTGGGCGCTGGCGCGCGGCACGACCAACCGCAACCCGGACCCCATGAGCGTGAACGGCGGCCAGAATCCGCACTGGCGGGGTATTTACGACGATCACAACCGCTTGATGGTGGCCATTGCTTTTAACTCCGATATTGGTGACTCGTGGGAGTGGGCGGACGATCCGCGCTATCCGGAGAAGTACTCGGCGCTGGGTATTCGCATCGGCGTGAATTACGTGGTGTATTCGATGACGCACTAATCGGGCAGGAAAATTCGGCCACAGATGGACACAGATGCACACAGATGAAAACGGACTTGTCTGTGTGCATCTGTCACGCCGGAGCGGGCTATTCGCATGGCATGAATCCCGCTCCCTCACGGTCGCGGCTCGGTAAGTTGCTCGATGACGCACTAATCGGGAAAGAAAAGCCACCACAGATGAAAACGGAGTTTATCTGTGTGCATCTGTGTCCATCTGTGGTGGATTTTTCTGACTGATTGGTGAGCTACAGTATGCTGATGGAGATTGTTGCCGCCGCCACTCCGGAACATGTCGCCATCGCGCGGCAACTATTCGAAGAATACTGGCAGTCGTTCGGGTTTACACCGTGCTTTCAGAATTTCGGGGTGGAGGTGGCTGGGTTGCCGGGCTACTACGCTCCGCCGCGCGGCCGCCTGGCATTGGCCCGCAGCGGTGCTGAGGCTGCGGGATGCATCGCGCTGCGCCGGTTGGACGACACGCGCGCGGAAGCCAAACGCCTGTACGTGCGGCCGGATTACCGCGGCCAAGGGACGGGCCTGGCGCTGCTCGAGTGGGTAATCGCGGAAGCGCGCGCCGCAGGTTATCGGGAGATGGTCGGCGATACTATGCCGGTGATGCAGCGGGCGCTGGCTATGTACGACCGATTGGGTTTCGAGCGGACCGGTCCGTACTCGGCGGATGCAACTCCCGGGGCGATTTACATACGGCTGGTGCTGTAGCGAGCCAGTCATGCGGATAGCGCGGCAGGGTTAACAGCAGGGCGGCTGCCGCGAGCGTGGTGCCGGATAGTAGAGTCAGCAGCGAGACATATGAGCCCGTGGCGTCGAAGGCTTTACCCATCCAGACCGGACCGATGGCTCCCGCCACGGCGTAGGCCGTCCAGGTGAAACCGTAGAGCGTCGAGAAGGCGCGCAAACCGAAATAGCGGGTGAGTAAATACGGTGTGAAGGCGGCTTCGGCGCCCACTCCTATTCCGATTAGAACGGCCGCCGCCACGCCGGGCACGCTGGAACCCGCGCGGGCGAGCAGCAGGATGCCGCCGGCCGAGAGTGCACACAGGCAGAAGCCTACGCGCGGTCCGAAGAAGCGGTCAAGCAGGAACCCGGTGATCAATCTGCCGAGGAAGCTGGCCAGTCCCAGCATCGCGGCAGCCAGGGCGGCGTTCGCCGCTGTCACGCCGCGGTCCGTCAGCAAGGCTGAAAGATGGGTGATGGCGCCGTTCATGCTCACCGAACTTAGAAACAGCGTGCCGAGCAGAATCCAAAACGCGCGCGAGCGCAGACCTTCGGACACCGTGGCGCCGTGTAGGATGCGGCTGGTGTGGACGCTATCATGGGGCCGTTCGCGGACGAAGAGCGCAGTCAGCGGAACTCCCAACAGCAACACCAGGCATCCGAGAATCATGTACGCGGCACGCCATCCGAAGCGGCCAATTAGCGACTGCGCAATCGGAGGGAACAGCATGGCGCCGGTGCCGACTCCGGCCATCACCAGCGCCAGAGCCAAGCCACGGCGCTTATCGAACCAGGTGGACACCGCGCGCGAATATCCCATCTGCGTGGTGCCGTTTCCAACAATTCCCAACAGCACGAAAATAGCGTAGAGGTGCAGCAGGCGGGGAGTGAGAAGACCGAGCGAAGCAAACGCCAGTCCGAAAACCGTCATGCAGGGAAGGATCACGCGGCGGGGGCCAAACTTGTCGAGCAAGTGGCCGAGAGGTGGGGAGCACACCGCCACTGTAAGAGCGGCGATCCCGAATGCCGCGGAAACCGACTCGCGGCTCCAGCCAAATGCGCCAGTGAGCGGTTTCAGGAAGATGCTGAAGGTGAAGACTAGCAATGAACCGAAGCTGACCATGGCGCCGGCGTAGGCTGCCAGGACTACCAACCATCCGGGATAAATGGTTCTAACGTGAGTGGGCATTCAAGAGGCGGCCTGCGAGGACGGGCCCAAAGGGCCCCCGGGCTGCGAGCCTATCGGCATGGCGCCGCGGGCCACCAAAGATCGTGGAAACCTGCGTCCATGTGCCGCACGTCCTCGGCAAAATGGGGCACGGCGAACTGAAGTTCGCCGCAGCACGCTGAAGCGTGCGCCACGTTGGGCACCACGGGAATCAGCGGACATATCCGTGCTGGGCCGTGCGCTTTCCTCCCACGCGATGGGCTTCGTCGGAGAGCGCGTGCACGCCGCTGGCGTCGATCCAGCGGTTGTAGAAATTAAACAGCGCGCAAACCGTGATGGCGAGATAAATGGCATCGTCGCCCCAGCCCACCGCGTACAGCGGCTGCATATCTTCGGCTGTGATGCGCGGAGAATCATGATTGACTTTGCCGACGAACCGGAACAGCGCCTTGTGCTTTTCGTCGAGTTTCGAGTTCTCCAAGTCTCGCAAGACACCCCAGACAAGATCTTCGTCGCCTAACAACTCAGCCGCGACCGCGGCGTGCGATTTCAGTCAAAACGGGCACTCGTTTTGATATGAAGTAAATGCCGCGATCAGTTCCCGGATGCCCGGACTGAATGCGCCCGGCCCGCGCAGAATCTCCTGCGTAAAACGGGCCAAATGCTCAGTGGCCTTGGGCATGTAAGCGAACATATGCCAGATCTGCGGATACTCCGAGCCGCTGTCTCGCATCATGCGGATCATGTCCACGTAAGGACCCGGCTCCGAGTTCTGTTCCACGCCGGGGAGAAACATCGGTTTCATCTTTGGTTTTTCGATTGGCTTTCCGCTTGGGTTTTCGGTTGACATGAGAAAAACCCCGATTATTGCACGGGTGTTTGGGGTAGTCAATACTCATTACATACTATTCGTATCTAGGGTTCGCGAATTAGTTATTTTTCACTATTGACTGCATTGGTGCTTGCCCATAGACTACGCATATCGCTCAGAGGAGGGATTTGCCAGCCTATGCGTAGTTTGATGTTACTCGCCGTGTGCCTGTGTGCCGTTTTGCGAGCGCAGGATCCAATCGGCATACTGGAAGGTCAAGTTGCCGATCCGTCATCCGCGGTGGTGGGCGGCGCTCAGGTGACCGCGCAGAACGTGCGCACCGGACTGACTCAGACGGTGGTCACGTCACGCCAGGGGAGCTTTCGCTTCTCGAACCTCCCGGTGGGCGATTATACGTTAAGTGTGGCCGCCACCAACTTTGCGCCTTTTTCGGTGTCACCCATCCGGATCGATGTAGGACGCGTGGTGAACTATCCGGTCGAACTGCAAATCGCCAGCAGCCGCAGCGAAGTCGAAGTGCAGGCCCGCCCCGTGACCGTGGACACCAGCACGGCCTTGGGCAACGTGGTCTCGGAACAGGAAGCGAACGATTTGCCACTGAACGGCCGCGACCTGATGCAGCTCGGCCTGTTGCAGCCCGGAGTAGCGCCCATGACCGCGGGCTTGTCCGAGGCCGGCGGCATCCTGCGCAGTGGACAGGCCTTCGCCGTCAACGGACAGCGGCCGGAATCCAACAACTATCTCTTAGATGGCGTGACTAATGTAGATAGCGTAAATGGAGGATACGCCTTACGCACGCCCGTCGACGCCATCAGCGAATTTCGTATCCTGTCACTGGACGCCCCCGCGGAATACGGGCAGACTATGGGTTCGACGGCTTCCGTAGTTACTAAGTCCGGCACGAACAGCTTCCATGGCGATGTATACGACTTTCTAAGAAACACAGACCTGGACGCCCGTAACTTCTTTTCTCCATCCACGCAGCCGCTCCACCAAAACCAGTTCGGCGCAACCTTTGGCGGCCCCTTGCGCCACGATAAGGACTTTTTCTTCGTCTACTTCGAGGGCCAACGCGATAACCAGGGCGAATCGCAAGCCGCCATCGTGCCTACCGCCGCCGAGCGCACCGGTAACTTCTCCGGCTTAACTGACCCCAGCACGGGCTTGCCGGCGCCGCCGATCAACGAGTTCACCGGCCAACCGTTCCCCGGCAATCAGATTCCCCAAAGCATGCTCAGTCCCGTGGGATTGGCCGCCGGAAATCTCTACCCCCTGCCGAACGCCGGCGGCAACCTTTTCACGACCACGCAGATGGAGACCAATAACTATACGCAAGGCGGCTTCCGGTACGATCATTATTTCGGAAATAACGATCAACTTTTTGCGCGCTACGCGGGTTCGGGCGCCAATACCCTCGATCCGCTGCCTATTAACGGCTCTAATGTCCCCGGGTTTCCGGTGACGGATGCCATCAACACCAACTCCTTCACCGTGTCACACGTGCATCTGATCTCGCCGAATACTGTCCAAAGCGTCAGGGTGGCCTTCTTCCGCAATGTCTTTATTTATGAGGATGCCCAGAATCATACTCCCGGCAGCAGTGTGGGGTTCACTTATCCACCTACTCTTGGAACGAATGCCGGCATGCCCTTTCTGATTGTAAGCGGGTATGGCGATGTGGGCAACCCGATCACCGGCCCACAGAATACTTACCAGACCGACTATCAGGGGTCTTACTCCATCGCCATGACGCGCGGCCGCCACAATCTGAAGCTCGGCGCGGAATTGGATCACCAGCAGATTAACCTTCTGCTGGGAATTGCCACTAACGGGTTCTTTGTGTTTGCCCCGTTTCCGGCCAGTGATTCGTTTGCCAGCCTTCTGCTGGGACAATCGGTGCAGTTTTTCCAGGGCGGCGGCGATTTCAATCGCAGCTTGCACAAATGGATCACAGCCGGATACGCACAAGATGAGTTCCGCCTGACCCCACATCTGACTTTAAACTACGGCTTGCGCTATGAGATCAACACACCGTACGTGGATATTCGCAATTGGATGAACGCCTGGGCGCCCGGTGAGCAATCCACCGTCATGCCCGATGCGCCGCCCGGACTGCTTTTCCCCGGTGACAAAGGCGTCCCGGCCGGAATCGCTGCCATCGATTACCACGAGTTCATGCCGCGCGTGGGCCTGGCCTGGGATCCCCTGGGGAACAGCAAAATGACCGTCCGCGCCGCCTACGGCATCTTCTACGATGGTTTCACCAACGGCGTGGGTGGTCCGCTGCAGGCTCCCGTCAGCGCTTTGCCGTGGACCGAGGCGTATCAGATGGCCGGACCGGGATTCAATCTCGCGAACCCTTACGGCGGCCAGGCTCCGCCTTTCGCCACGCAGCAGTTCGTGCAACCGGCCACCATCCTCACCATTCAATCCGGCATGCTGCCGCCCTACTCCCAGAACTGGAACTTATCCATCGAGCGGGTCATCGCCAAGGATTATCTGCTCGACGTGCGTTACGTGGGCAACAAAGGCACGCACTTACCGCGCTTCATCGAGGCCAATCCATCCATTTACGGACCCGGCGCTACGGCTGAGAACACGGAACAACGCCGCGAATACGCGGATTGTAACTCGGCGGGCGTTTGCGCCTTCGGCTCAGTCGGGCTGATCGCGGACGATTCCAGCTCGACTTATCACGCGCTGCAGGTGGCTTTCTCGCGGCAGTTCACGCGTAACTTGAGCTTTCTGGCTTCTTATTGGTTCTCGAAGAGTCTGGATTATATCTCTTCGCTGAACGTATCCGGATCGGCGCCCACCTTAGTCGCGGGAGAAAATGACTTAGCGCAGAATCCGTTCGACCTGGCGGCCGAACATGGGCCGTCATTGTTCGATGCCCGGAATCGCTTCGTCTTGAGCGGAACTTATCGCCTGCCGTTGTGGCGCGGCGCCTCGCGCGCCGCCGCGTTCCTGTTAAACGGCTGGCAGTTGAATACGATTACCAGTATCTCGTCCGGAACACCGTTCACGGTGTATGACAGCGCCAACGTTTCGCTGCAAGGCAGCGCACCCGAGATCAGCGGTTTCTATTCCAGCCGTCCCGACCTGATTTCCAATCCAAATGTAGGGCAGCCCCATACTCCCAACGAGTGGGTAAGCCGGTCGCCGTTCCTGCAACTGAATCCGGTCACGCAAGCCGGACAGTTTGGCAACGAAGGGCGCAACGTGGTGCGTGGACCGGGCATCGAGAGTGTCGACTTATCGCTATTCAAGGACTTCCGGGTAACTGAAGGTACCCGTCTACAGTTCCGGGCGGAATGTTTCAACTCGCTCAATCACCCTAACTTCGATTTGCCCGAGAACGATCTGGAATCGCCGGCGTTCGGCCAGATTCTGCAGGCGAATCCGCCGCGCCTGTTTCAATTGGCGCTAAAGTACCTTTTCTGAGGACTGTATGAAACGGAACCGCCGCATTTTTCTGGCAGTATTCCTGGCTTGTTTGGCGTTGTGCCTGTTTTGCGTGATCTATCCGATCAACATCATCCGCCCGAACCGCGCGCAGAATCCGCGGGATTTGGCGATGGCGCTGGTGGTGATGCGGTTCGGCGCGGTGGCCACTTTGCTGTGTGCGCTGGCCACCGTGGGCGGCCTGGTGGTTTACTGGCGGGCGCAGCGCAGTTGGTGGCGGCGGACCTTCGCCACGCTGGGGACGGCGCTGGTGTGCGCGCTGGCCGCGCTCACGCACGTGAATATCTACGAACTGCTGTTGTTTCATCCGGATGAGCATCCCACGTTCGCCGCGGCCTCGCGGATGAAGTTGGATCACGATGAGAAAGTGATTGCGGTGAAGATTCACGGCGCGGCGCGGGCTTACCCGATCCGAAATATTTCCTACCATCACGTAATTAACGACGTATTGGATAAGGTAGCGATTGTAGCCACTTATTGAACGCTCTGTCACACCGGTCTGGTGTGGACCAGGGATATCGCGGGTCTGCGGCTGACGTTCCACTTAGCCGGCATCAATAACCAGAACTTTCTGATGCGTGACGACCAGACCGGCACTTACTGGCAACAGATTAGCGGCAAGGCGGTGTCCGGTCCGTTGCGCGGGTATCAGTTGACGCTAGTGCATTCGGACGAATTGAATTTTGGCACGTGGCGGTCTGAAGAACCTGGCGGCACGGTGCTGGAGGATGCCGCGCCCTACCACGCCGACTACGCGCGCAAGGATTGGGACATCCAGATGGCGCGTGCGCGCACGGTGATCGCTTTTCCCGAACATGGTATGAAGGGCCGCGATTTGATTTTGGGAATTCAGTTGGGCGGCGCCAGCCGGGCGTTTCTGTACGACCAGGTGATTCGGGAAAAACTGGTGCAGGATTATGTGGGCGCGGAACCGGTGCTGCTGACCGTCGGAGCGGATGGCGAATCCGTACGGGCGTTTCGCGATCGCATTCCTGGCATCGCCACGGCTCCTGATTTTTACAGCAAACCTGATGGCATGCTGATGGATGCGGCCACCGGCAGCGAATGGAACTTTCGCGGGTGCGCGGTTAACGGAAGGGCCCAGGGACTCTGTTTGACGCCGGTGGACATGCTTAAGGATTACTGGTTCGATTGGCGGAATTATAATCCTGGTACCACGGTTTATGGGCGGAAGTAGGCGAGAAGACGGCGAACTGAAGTTCGCCCCTGCACGCTCTCCAGTAACCCGCTCTGGAAGTCATTGAAAAGGCGGGACTGAAGTCCCGCTGCAGGCTGAAGCCCGCGCCACGTCCCAGCGCACGGTTTCCGAGACTGCTGACGGCCCGCAGGGCCGCTGGTGCTCTCCAGAAACCCACTGCCGCGACTACGTAGCTTCAGTGATTTGCAGGCCAAGTTCCGCAGCCTTCCTCTGCAGCATCCGTAACTGAATCTGTCGATACTTCTGTTCGTAGAATTCCTTGCCTTTGTCTACGTAAGCCTCCTTGAACTTCAGCATGCGGTATATGATCCGGCCCAACCTGTTGCCCATCGCCTTTTTTGCCTTGGGCGTACCCAACTTGGTCCGCAGCCGCCGGTATTGCGATCCCAGGTAGCTGTCGCTGCGCAGCAAGCTGGTGGCGGCTTGTTGCAGTGCCAAGCCTACCCGATGGCGCTTTTTCTTCTTCTCCCGCCCCACCACTTTGCCTCCGCTGATCTTGTTGTTGGGTGCCAGATCCACGTACGACACGAATTGGGCTGCGGTTTCGAACCGGTCCATCTGGTCACCCAATTCCGACACCACCGTCTGCGCGGTCAGCACGTTGATGCCATCGATGGCCGTCAGATCCACCCCGCTCGCCCGGAATAGTTCGCTGCGCAGATCCAAGCACTTCGGTACGTTGCCACGCGGCCGCTTCTCCCGCGGGCAGGGCGGCAGGTTTTTCGGGTCGGCTTTGGATTCCATGGTTTGGTAGTGCGCTTCCAATTGCTGGTCGCATTCCCCGATCTTTTTCTGGAAGGTCTGGTAGGTCTCGCACTCCTGCCGCAGGATAAACAGCAATTCCTTCCGCCAGTTGCCTTCCCGGCTCCGCATCACCTCCTCTTTACTGGCCTTCACCCCGGGGTCCCGCAACTGCGCCAATACCCGCACGTCGCGTTCCCCCTCCAGTATGGCGCCCAGGATAGCCTGCCCGGTGGCGCCACTGATATCGCTGATCACATTGGCTAACTGCACGTTCATTTGTGTCAGAGCTTTCTGCATACGTTGAATGCACCGCGCCGCATCCGCCACATGCTGCTGCCGCTGCCGCCCATACGCGCGCATCTGCAGGATCTCTTCCGCCGGCCGGAAGGAGTTGTGTAACAAGCCGTAGACGTGCAGCTGCAACAGCCATTGACATTCCTGGATGTCGCTCTTGCGCCCCGGCAGATTCTTAGTGTCCCGGGCGTTGACCACAAATACCCGGATACCGCGCTCAGCCAGAATGTCAGCCAGGGGAATCCAGTACACTCCGGTCGATTGCATGGCCACCGTCTGGATGCCTAGCTTTTCCAGCCAGTCCGCCAGGGCCACCAGATCCGCGGTAAAACACCCGAACACTCGCACTGGCTCCGCGTCCAGGTGCGGCGGCACGGCCACCCAATGTTCGCTATTGCCGACATCGATGCCGGCGGCCATGGGGTGCACCACCTCCAGTCCCAGCTTCCAATCTTGCGGCTTCAGCGGCACACGGTTCTTTGATTTCTTTTGCCGGGAACTTTTAAACTGGGAGGAAAAACGCGGGCTGGACTGCTTCGCGGTACTCTTCGTTTTGGCCATAGGCTCCTGCCTGGGTGTGGAATTCGGCGCACCTCGGCCCGGTCGCGAATGGTTTGAGAGTCTCTCCAACGGGGTCCTGCCGTAGATGGAAACCGACGGCACGCCGCCAAACAGCTGATCGCCCAATGACCGGAGCCATGCTGAAGCGCGGGCATAGTAACACCCAAAATGTAGTCGGCCTTAACTGCCGAGCTGCGCCTTCTGGCATTATGCCGCAACTCTGGCCCGGTTTCCGAGACTGCTGACGGCCCGCAGGGCCGCAGGTGCTGAAGCGTGCGCCACGGGGCATACTGAAAGCTGGTAGGTTAGACAGCATGATCGAACGGCTCCGGTTAGGGGTTTCCGCCAGCCGTGCCCGCGTTT
The DNA here is from genome assembly GCA_963756605.1 of Bryobacterales bacterium. GTDB lineage: Bacteria > Acidobacteriota > Terriglobia > Bryobacterales > Bryobacteraceae > Bog-159. The sequence goes on from CAVWOT010000021.1 coordinate 167,448, forward strand.
GCCTGTTCGATTTCGATGGGACCCTATCGCTCATCCGCTCCGGCTGGATGGATGTGATGGTTCCCATGATGGTCGAAATCCTGCTCGATCTGAACACGGGGGAATCAGAGACAGAGTTGCGCGGGGCTGTTGAAGATTTTATCTGGCGGCTGACCGGCAAGCAGACCATGTACCAGATGATGGCTTTCTCGGATGAGATTGCAAAGCGTGGTGGTACGCCGCGCGACCCGCTCGAATACAAGAAGATGTATTTGGATCGCCTGCATGCGCGCATTGGCCATCGTCTGGAAGAACTGCGCCAGCGGCAAGTTTCGCCGGACAAATACCTGGTGCCTGGCGCACGCGCCTTCGTCGAAAGCTTGCGCGAACGCGGCCTGGAACTCTATCTGGCGAGCGGCACCGACCAGCCGTACATGCGCGAAGAGGCCGAACTGCTCGATATCGCGCGGTATTTCGAAGGGCGTGTCTATGGCGCTCTGGATGACTACCGCAGCTTCTCAAAGAAGATCCTGATCGAGCGGTTGATTGCCGGCTCCCAATTCCAAGGCAACGAGTTTCTCGGTTTCGGCGATGGTTATGTCGAGATCGAGAACATTAAGGAAGTGGGCGGCGTCGCGGTGGGCGTGGCCACTAATGAACCCGAATGCCGCACGGTGGACGAATGGAAGCGCCAGCGCCTGGCGGGCGTGGGCGCCGATTTCATCATTCCCAACTTTTTGTGCCGGGGCGAACTGCTTGCCGCACTGTTTCCCAATGGCCAGTAAGTACCCGCTCTTCGATCGTACGCGCCTGCTGGTGAAACCGCTCTCCGAGCGGGCCAGTGACTTGGACGCCGCGCATTGGCTGGAACTGGACGAAATCGCCGCGCCTTACGAGCATCCCCAACTGCAGGAAGTGGCCGCGGGTGTGGTGGCGGCCCGCGCGCGCGGTGCCGCCCGCATCCTTATGATGGGTGCGCATGTGCTGCGCGCAGGCGTGAACCGACAGATCATCGACCTGGTGGAGCGCGGCTTGCTCGATCACATCGCCATGAACGGCGCCGGGATGATCCACGATTACGAACTGGCGCGCATCGGCGCGACTACGGAAAGCGTGGCGCGCTACATCCGCAGCGGCGAATTCGGCTTGTGGCGCGAGACCGGCGAGTTAAACGATTGGGTGCGCGAAGCCGCCGCTGCCGGCTTGGGGCTGGGTGAAAATGCCGGCCGGCGCATTGCGGAAAGCGATTATCCGCATCGCGATTTGAGCGTTCTGGCGGCCGCCTGGAGGTGCGACGTACCGGTCACGGTGCACGTGGGTATCGGCTACGACATTCTGCACGAACACCCGAATTGCGACGGCGCGGCGTTCGGCGAAGCCAGCTATCGTGATTTCCTGATCTTCGCGCGAACCATCGAACGCCTGGATGGCGGCACGGTCTTGAGCTTCGGCTCGGCCATCATGGCGCCTGAAGTCTATTTGAAAGCGCTGGCGATGGCGCGCAACGTGGCGCACCAGGAAGGGCGCACCATCTGCAACTTCGCGACTGCCGTGTTCGATATCGCGCCGATTGAGGGCGATATTCACCACGAGCTTCCCAAAACCGATCCCGGCTACTATTTCCGCCCGCACAAGACTCTGCTGGTGCGCACGGTGGCCGATGGCGGCGCCAGCTTCTATTTCCGCGGCGATCATCGAGCCACCTTTCCCGCGCTGCGGCGCGCTATTTTGGAATCAGGATGACCACCGCGCAAATCCTTGCCGAATTCCCGAAGCTCTCCGCGCTGGTGGTGGGCGACATCTGCCTCGACCGCTGGTGCGCTTATGATCCGGCTGCAGCGGAACCTTCCCGTGAAACGGGCATTCCGCGCATCGGCGTAGTGCGGACGGAAGTGACGCCGGGTGCAGGCGGAACGGTGGCCAACAATCTCGCGGCATTGGGCGTGGGGACTGTGGCGGTGATGGGCGCGCTGGGGCAGGACGGGTTCGGCCTGGAGCTTGCGCATGCGCTGGCCGTGCGCGGCATTTCTCTGGAACTGTGCGTGCGCACACCGGCGATGCAGACCTTCACCTACACCAAAGTGATCAACGCGCAGACCGGCGAGGAAGACCAGCCACGGGTGGACTTCATCAACACCGCGCCGCTGCCGCAGGCCGTGGAGCGGCAGATCCTGGACAGTCTGCAACTGGCCGTTGAATCGTACAACGTGATCCTGATTGCCGACCAGGCCGAGACTAGCCAAGGCGGCGTGGTGACTCCCGCCGTGCGCGCGCTGGTGGCCGAATTGGCGCCACAATATCCGGAGCGTATCTTCTTCGCCGATTCGCGGGCGCGCATTCACCTGTTCCGCAACGTCATCATCAAACCCAACCGGCAGGAGGCCGAGCGCGCCTGCCGCGAACTATTCGGGCGAGTGGACTTCCCTGCCCTGCTCGGTCACACGCATGCGCCGCTGATGTTCGTTACCGAAGGCGCCGGGGGCGTGCACATCGTGCAGGAATCGGGCGAGAGCACTGTGCGCGCGCGGCCTATTTTGGACCCGGTGGATATCTGCGGCGCGGGTGACAGCTTCACGGCGGGCGCGTCCTTAGCGCTAAATGTGACGGGATCGGCCGCGGCGGCTGCCCGTTTCGGCAATCTGGTGGCGTCCATCACGATCATGCAGAAAGGAACCGGCACGGCTACGCCGGAACAGGTGCTGGCAGCCGCGGCCGGCCAAAGCGATGCCCGCGATGCGCACTCTGGCGATTGACGTCGGCGGCACCAAATTCTCCATTGCGGCATTCGAGGGCGAGCAGATGGTGTGCCGCCAGTCGCACCGCACCGATGCGGAGGGCGGCCGCGACTGGATGCTTCAGCAGATCGCGGCGATCGCGTCCGGGTGGCAGCGGAAGATGCCCGCCGCACGCTGCGGCATCGGCTTCGGCGGGCCGGTGATTTTCAAGGAGCAGCGGGTGGCGCTTTCCACACACGTGGGCGGATGGCGCGATTTCCACCTCACCGATTGGGTGCACGATCTGCTCGGGATTCCTGCCATTATGGACAACGACGCCAACACCGGCGCGCTGGGCGAGGCGCGCTTCGGCGCAGGACGCGGCCACTCACCGCTGTTCTACATGACGCTTTCGACGGGCATCGGCGGCGGCATTTACGACGACGGGCGCATCTGGCGGGGCGCGGATTCCTATGGCGGGGAGATCGGGCACTTGACCATCCGGCCCGCTGGTCCGGCGTGCCTGTGCGGCTGGCACGGCTGTTTCGAGCGCATGTGCAGCGGCTTGTGGCTGGCGCGCGATTACGGAAAAACGGCGGAGGAGTTGCTGCGCGATCCCGCTTTTGTGGAGCGCTACGTGGTGGATCTGGCACTCGGGCTGAAGGCCTGCATCATGTTGTTGAACCCCGCGCGTATTGTGATCGGCGGCGGGATCAGCAAAGCCGGCGACCGGTTGTTCGAGCCGTTGCGCCGCGAACTGCGCCGGCAAATTACGGACTGGTCCGGTGCGCGCATCGATGTGGTCCCCGCCGCGCTAGGCGACGACAGCGTCCTTTATGGCGCGCTGGCGCTGGCGGAGGATGCTGGATTCTAGTGATAGCGGGGCGGGCGCCACATGACCAGATCGCGCTGCCTGGCGGGTCTGGAAGACCCGCCGCAGGACTGGAGTCCTGCCCCACGTTGCGGCGCCGGCTGGCGGAATCCCGCCGAACTACGCGAGCACCTCGACCCCTTCAGTAATGAAATCTCCAACGGAATTCGGCATAGATTTGCCGCGGATCGTTAAAGTGGAATCCGCCAAAGGTCAGACTGTTATCGAGCAACACGCGACGATTCGTCACATTCGTGGCGGTCAATGAAACTCTGTACTTTTCTTTCTCGCCAAAGCTTTTTCCCAAAGCCATATCGAAGGTAGTGTGCTGCGGCAGATAGCTCCCCGGATACTGTGCGTCCGGCAACCCGTTCGTAAATCCCGAACCGTAGTACACATTCGTTGAAGCGAATATCTTCCAGGGAAGGCTTGTATTAGCGCCGAAGTTCAAGGTATTTCGCTGATCGTGGTCTACCGGCGCATATCCCGGCGGAATGGCGAGGGGGCACGATGCCGTCACGGGAACTGGACAAACCACGCCTCCGGTGATGGGTGCGGTGGCCTGCGCGATCTGATTGGAGTAGGCCAAGTGAACTTGCGCGCGGCGCCAGAGTCGTGGGGAACGCAGCGTGGTTTCCCAACCTTGAATCAGGGCGGCCGTCCACGTGATTGGCCAGAATATGTTCGATTCCCCGATATTATTGTGGTCCAGCCAATTCTGAGCGCGTGTTTGAAAAGTGTCTTCCTCGAGTACCCAGCCGCGAAAGGGAATCGAGACGCCGAATTGGTATTCTTCATCGCGCTCTCCCTTCAGGGGGGCGAACGTCAAAGTCTGGCTGGTGGCTAAATCGAGCAATGGACCAGTAGCAGTCAACAGTGGAGGCGCTTGATAAAAGTGGCCGTAGAAGCCATGGAAGACCCAGTTCAGGCGTGGGACCCTGACGGCCACACCAAAGCGCGGGTCTGTCGCGTTCTCGACGACTCCGGGCTCAGTTCCGGCTCCGGGGGTGGTGAAGTGCGATTCGCGCAAACCGGCGATCAGGGTCAACCACGAGGTCGCCTTAAACCGGTCGCTGATGAACTCTTCGGCGAGGCCGCCGGTCACCGCGGCAGAAGACGGGCCGAAGTTCTGGCAGGTAGTCCCGCAATCCGTGAAAACGTTATTGAAGAAGTTACTCTGATGCTGGGCGAATCCATACACGCCGACTTCCATGCTGTTCTTCCCCACGGTAGCGTTCAAGGTGGATTGCAAGCCGGCATAGTTGGCGGTCTGGTCCACGGTCGAAATCACCGGCACATCGTTCGGCCCGCCGTTGTAGCTGGCCTGGTTATAATGATAGAAGGGTGAAACAGTCAGCAACAGGTTTGGATTAAATGTGTGGTCCCAGGAGAAAGTGACATAACCATCGGGCTCACGTTCACTATCGCGCAGGCCGTAACTGGGATAAACCTGATTTCCGGCTGAGTTAGAATTCGGGTCGATGGGGATCTGATAATAATCCTGGCGCAATGAGGCGACCAGGCGGAATTGGTCGTGCGAACTGGGATTGAATATCAAGGACGCGAAGCCACCGTAACCGTTATCCGCATCGTGCACGACCTGCCCGATGGGGGCCTGCAGGCCGTAGTTACTGCGATCTGCGCTTATACTTGCATAATACGCGAAGCGCTGGGTGTGCCCGCTGAAATTGAGTTGATCGTTGGTTTGATACCAATTGCCGAAAGAAGTGACCAGTTCGGCCTCGTTGTCGCCCTCGAAGCCGGAGCGAGGTACGATATTGAAAATTCCATAGGTACGGTCGCCGTATTCCGCGTCGTAGCTGCCGCGCTGGACTTCGAGGTAATCGATGTCTTTAGGATCGATCTGGGGGCCGAGATTGGTGGCGATATTGGTATTGGGGATGGGTACACCGTCAATCAGCCAATCGACCTGATGGCCGCCGCGCATGTGCAGCATGTCGTGGGTTACATATGCGGCGGGTGTGTAGTCGGTGATCATCGCCATGCTGTTGGTGCGGTCCGCGCCGGGCGTTTCGGCAATGTCCTCGCGATCGATCAGAGTGGTGGGTGTTACCGAATCCATATTGACTGTTTCGGCACGTCCGGAAACCACCGTCGTTTGAGTCAGGGCGGCGATCGCCAGTTGAAAGTGCAGAACCGGCGACGATCCCGAAGCCACCGTGACGGTTTGCTCCGCGGGCTCGAACTTAGATTGTGTGACGGTAATTTTGTAGTCGCCAACCGGCACGGTGTTGAACGAAAATTCCCCGTTATCGTTTGCGGTGGCGACTTGAGACCAATCCGAGGTGGCAGCCTGTAGCTTGACAGAAGCGCCGGTGACTGGGCGATGCTGCGGGTCGTGCACGACTCCTCGTATTCTTCCGAAGATTGTCGCGTGGAGAGAAAAAGCAGATGCTAGAAAGACTGCCAGACACGATGCAAAACGGATAAGTTTCAATTCTTCTCCCTCCTGGAGTGAACGCACTTACAGTGATCTGACTGAAAGGCGACGGGGTTGGAAAACCCGTCTTGCGATGCTAGGAAAGGAGACTGGGAGGTCCGCGTTTTTGATGGGAACGGTGGAACGAAATGGCGTGGCCGGCATCGGCCTGAGCCTGATCCGCGATTTGGCTGACGAGAGTGAAGCCGGTGGTCTCGACCGACGTCAGCAAGGCCGGTGCGGTTTCCGGAACCACCGCGCCGCCCACCGGGAATAACGGGCACTTCATCCGCGGCGCATCTGCCGCCAGGCCGGACGATGGCGAATCCGCCGTATCCTGCGCCATCATGCCGCAGTGATGTTTGCCATCGCGGCGGCAGCAGGCGGGCAGATTCGATTCGGCGTCTACAAACAGCGCGGGCACGATCAGCGAGAAGCTGAAGATATACAGCAGCAGTATGGCCGGAACGCGCCGCATCCCCACCATGCTACCCCGTTTGAGAAGCTACTTGCAATGCAGAGGATGCTGCAAGAGGGCATCCTGCGAGGCCGACGCAGGCAGAGTGCCTGCCTCACTGCCCGGCTTCAGTGGTTCTCGGCTGGCCCGAGCGGCAGGTCTTGTTTGATTTCGATGCTCCCTCGCCCCATACGGAGGTAGATCCGCCGCTTGGGGGTCTGACTTACAGAATCGAAGTGCGAACCCACCACGAATTGGCTAAGACGGCTCCGGCTCTTGCCGGTAAAATCCGATGAAACACTGCCCAGCCTGGTTCTGGCGTCAATCGAATTTGGACCCGTTTCCGACAGGATCACGATCATATCTCCGGTGTGGCTGCGAACATCTAGGTCCCCGGTGATATCGCTTACCCATACATAGCCGTTGTCGTGGTGGACGATCAGACGCGAGTCGCGCGGCACATGAATCCGGTACTCGACCGTGACGCCGAGCTCCGCTTTCTGGACCAGCGGTAGAAAGCGGTGGCGTCCCTCAATAATCGTCGAAATCGCCAGCTCTTTATCGGAGCGCCGTTCTGCCGCCACGCGGACCTGCCCGAAGGGTTGTTCCGCACGCTGCTGCTGGCTGGGTTGGTAGAAGCTATCGGTCGACTTGATGATGGTGATTTCAACCTCTGGTTCATCCCAGCCTTCCACCGTCAAGTAGCCGTAGGAGCTGTTTAGACGAATGGTGCCGCCCGGTGCGAAAGGCACCCGCTCCGTGTTAGTTACTTCAAACGACTGCTTGGGTCCTTTCTCGTAGACTCCCTCCGCGGCTGGCAGCGGACATATCGTTCCGAGTACGCCCAGACCGAAAAGTATCACTAGTGTGTTGGTCATTGCGGTCACCCACCCTCCTTTTGCGCGCGGGCGGCTTTCACGATTTCCAAATATCCGCGCGCCACGCGAATACCTGGAATGATGCTGATGTCTTCGACGTTGGCGCGGACTTCTGCCTTTTTCATCGTTTTATCAGTGCAGGTCCCGGGTTCCCACTGCCTGGCGAAGCTGCTCCAGGGCAGTCAAGTAAGCCGCCACCGCTTGACGGTACGCGAGTTGCGTGGCGCGATAGCTGCGCTCGGCGTCGAGAAAATCGAGCAGGGCGACGGCGCCGCGGCGGTAAGCGTATTCACTGATGTCGCGGCTCTTTTGCGCGACGTCGAGATAAGTGGACTTATAGAGCTGCGCCACGCGCGCGCTCTCCTGCATTTCTTCGTAAGCGTCCTTTACGTCTGTCAGTACCTGGCCGCCGGCCGCTTTTTGCTGCTCCTCGGCCTGCCGGATGGCGATGCGCGTCTGCGCGATATTGCCCTGATTCCGGTCGAAGATGGCGAGCGGAATGCTGAACGACCAGGTAACACCGCTGATGCCATTGGCGTGCGAGTAGTTGCCGGAAATTGTGGGATCCTGCTTGCCATTCGCCTTCGCCAGCGAATACTGGCTGTTGGCGGCGGTAACGCTCAAAACCGCCGCGCGCAGGTCGGGCCGGTTCTGCAGGGCTTTGGATTGCAACTCGTCGATGGAGACCGCCAGCGGCTTATATTCGAATTCGCCAACTACGTCGTAATCGGCGGGCACCGACTCATAACCCAATTGTTGCCGGAGGTCCGATAGCGCCTGGACCTTGTTCACCAGCGCCTGTTCGACGTCAGTCTGAAATTGCACCAACTGGATCTTGATCTTCAGGTAATCGTTCTCGCTGATGCCACCACGTTTGTACTGAATTTCGCTGATGTCGACGGTTTTCTGAAAGCTCTGCACATCTGTCTGGGCGAGTTCGAGAGTCGACTGCGCAAGCTGAGCATTGACGAAGAGAGAACCAACCTGAAAGGCGACACCGCGCTCGTTATCCGTTACCTGCGCCCGCGACACAGCGGTGGCCGCCTTGGCTGCTTCCAGCCGGCGCGCCCGTTTATGGCCGCGTTCAATGAGGTAGCTCAACCCCATGTCGCCCTCGGTGGACGCCTGGAGGTACGCAGGAATAGACTCACCTTGGGGGTGGGAGAACAGCGGCAGATATTCCCAATCCGTGAAGAACGTCGGGTTGGGGCGCAGGTTGGCGGTGATTTCCGCGGCCTGATTCTGCTGGATATTGGTCCGCGCGGCCAGCAGGTTATGATTATGCGCCAACGCCAGCCGGATGGCGTCGTCGAGCGTGATTTTGACCGGTCCGGGAGCCGCCTGGCCGAACGCGGGACCCACACAGCACAGCGAAGCGAGGACGGCACAAACTACCCAAGCCCCGGTTCCAGGAGGCTGCGGCAAATCGCCTCCATGGGAACGCCTCACGGTCGCGGCTCGGTAACTTGCTGCTGACAGGTGGGTACGGTTCTCCGCCTTTTTCCGCAACCTGCTAGTGTTCAAAGGAAGCCTCCGGTTTCGGCAGCACATCCTTATCCCCCGCGATCCAGACATAAAAGGTGGGCAACAGGACGATGCTCAACAGCAGGTCGGAAATCAGTCCGCCCACGATGACGATCGCGAAGGGCCTTTGCGAGTCCGATCCAATGTCGTGCGATAGCGCGGCGGGCAGAAGTCCCAGTGTGGCCACCAGCATGGTCATCATGATGGGACGCAACCTCAGGACTGCGCCATCGACCGCGGCATCCGCGATCGAGTGGCCGCGCGCACGAAGTTGGTTGATGTATTCGAGCATGATGACGCCGGTCTGCACCGATACGCCAAATAGCGCCAACATACCGACACCCGAGGAGACGCTGAGATAAGTTCCAGTAACTACCAGCGCCAGGAAGCCGCCGACACGAGCCAGACCTACGTTCAGCAGAGATGAGCATGCGCCCACTTGAACGACCGGAACATGGTGTAGAGAATGATGAAGATTACGAGAATCGTCAGCGGGACGATGACTGCCAGCCGCGCTTCCGCCCGCTTTTCGCTCTCGTATTCGCCCGACCAGCCGATGGTATATCCCGGCGGCATTTTCACTTTTGCACCGATCTGTTTGATCGCATCTTCGACCGTGGTCCCCAGATCCCGGCCTCGCACGTTGAAGGTCACCGCCACATAGCGGGTGTTGCCTTCCCGGTAGATGTCGTACGCGCCATCCTTGATCTCGACTTTGCACAGCTGCGCCAGAGACACACGCTCACCGGTAGGCGAAAGCAGGCGAACATTCTCGATGGCCCTTGCGGTATTGCGATAGGGCTCCTGGTAGCGCGCTACCACGTCGTAGCGCTGCTCGCCGATCAGCACCTGGCTCACCGCGTTGCCGCCCACGGCCGTCTGGACAGCGTCTTGTATGTCCGCCACGTTGATTCCGAAACGGGCCGCCTGGCGCCGGTCGATGGTTAAGTCCAGATTCGGCTGGCCGAAATCGCGTAGGAGCTTCACGTCATGCATGCCCGCGATACCGGACATGACGGTAGTAACTTCTTCGCCCTTCTGCTCGAGGAGCTTCAAGTCATCTCCGAATATCTTGAGCGCCAGCGAACCCTTGGTGCCGGTCATCGTCTCTCCAACGTTGTCTTCGATGGGCTGCGAGAAGTTCCAGATCGCGCCCGGATACTTTTCTACCGCGCGGTTCATGGCGGCGATCAGTTCCTCTTTGTTTTTGTGAAATACCGGGCGCCATTGGTCGTGCGGCTTCAAGTCGACGAAATACTCGGTGTTGCCGAATCCCCCAGTGTCGGTTCCGTCATCGGGACGGCCGACCTGCGACACGACCTTGCTCACTTCGGGGAAAGAGGCGAATACATAGCGCTCGTTGGTGGTGAATTTTTCGCCTTCCGAAAGACTGGTGCTGTTCGCCAGGGTGCCGCGCGCCCAGATCGCGCCTTCATCCAGGTGCGGCAGGAACTCCGCGCCAATGACGCCGCCGAAGCCCAGGTAGATGGTTCCACTCAGAGCGGCAATGGCTACTATGGCCACTACCCACCGATGCCCCACAGCCCAGCGCAGCCGCAGGCGGTACTGCTCCGTAAGAAAATCCATGACCACATTGCGCCGTTCACGGACTCCCTTGCGGAAAAATGTGGCCGCCAGCACCGGTGCGATGAGAATCGAAAACGTCATGGCGCCGAGCAGAGCGAAGACCACCGTCCAGGCCATCGGCCGGAATAACCGGCCCTCCACGCGTTGCAGCGTGAAGATCGGCATATAGGCAGTGATGATGATGGCGATGGCGTAGAACACCGGCCGTTGCACCTCATGGCAAGCTTCGCGGATCATGTCCGCCGTGGTTCTCGGAGTGCCCACCGCGGTTTGGCGGTTGCCCCGGCTGAGGTGGCGGATGATATTCTCCACCATGACTACGGCGCCGTCGACTACCATTCCGAAATCCAGCGCACCGAGCGAGAGCAGGTTTGCCGGAATGTGGCTCAGATCCAACCAGATCGAGGCAAACAGCAGAGAGAATGGAATAGTGAGCGCGACGATGATAGCGGCACGCGCATTGAGAAGAAACAGGAAAAGGATGACGCTGACCAGAATCATTCCTTCGGTCAGGTTATGCATCACGGTGTGCAAGGTGAAATGGAGCAGGTCGCTGCGATCCAGCATGGGAATGACTTTCACCCCAGGGGGTAGGATGCCATTGTTGAGCTCGTCGACCTTCCTGTGAATCGCTTCCAGCGTAGGCTCCTCTTCCGCGCCTTTGCGTAATAGCACTCCGCCCTGGATCACGTCGGGCTCGTCGATGATGCGCCCGTCCTCCATGTGGTTGGCTCGCGCCATGTGGCCCAGCCGGATTTTAGGACCTTGGGTCACTTCCGCGATGTCTTTCACCCGCAGCGCCGTTCCGGTCTGGGTCTTCAGGACTGTCTGCTCGATATCGCGGACACCAGAGAAGAGTCCCAGCGCCCGAACGTTCATTTGCTGCATGCCCTCTTCTACGAAGCTGCCGCCGGCATTGATGTTGTTATTGGCGAGTTGCTGCTCCACCTGTCCGATGCTCAGCCCGTAAGAGACCAGTTTGTTCGGATCGATACGCACCTGATACTCGCGCACGGTGCCGCCGAAATCGGAAACGTCTACCACGTTGGGAACGGATTTGAACTGCTTCAGCAGCACCCAGTCTTCGATGGACCGCAGTTCCATGAGGTCATATCGGGGATTTGTGCTGCGCAGCGTATACCAATAGATCTGACCCGTGGTGCTCCAGTCGGTGCCGATTTGAGGCTGCAGGTTTTGTCCGTTCGGAAGATTGACCTGCGTGAGCCTTTCGAGCACCTTCTGCCGGTTCCAATCGTTGACGGAGCTGTCGTCGAAGATCATGATCACGAACGACAGGCCGAAAATCGACTCGGAGCGCAGAAAAGTCATGTGCGGCATGCCGGCCATTTGAATTTCGATGGGAATGGTGACCTGCTGTTCCACCTCTTCCGCGGAACGCCCCGCCCATTGAGTAATCACTGTGACATAGTTGTCGGCGATGTCGGGGTACGCCTCCACCGGCAAGTTATGAAATGAGATGGCACCCCAACCGAGCAACAACACGGCCGTAGCCAGGACCACGAACTTGTTGTTCAGCGCGAAGTCGACAAGAGCGCGAATCATTCTGTTTTTCCCCGGGTCCGGAAGACTGGCTTACTGTGCAAGCACGTGGTCCAGCACCAACGCGTTGGTGACGACTTGTTGGCCGGGCTGGAGCCCCGACCTGACCTCTTGCAGACTCGTGTTGTCCGGCAGCAGGTCTCCGCTCACCACCTCTACCCGGCGAAACTTATTACCTGGCGCGGGAAGAAAGACAAAATCGCGATCGTGCATGTGCAGGATGGCGGATGCCGGTATGATCGTGTGCATCTCCGTGGTCTGACCGCGGAAGGTGGCCTTCACGAACATACCCAGCCGCATGAATCCGGGATTCGGGACTTCGATGCGGACCTTGCCGGTACGAATGTTCGGATCGAGAATCGCGCCGATGTTGCTGACTCTTCCCTTGAACACGCGATCCGGATACGCATTCAGGCTGATATCGGCCGGGTCGCCGAGCCGGACCGTGGCCAGGTCGTTCTCATACACGTCGCAGACAATCCAGGTGGATGACAGATCGGAGATGGTAAACGGATACGGCGTATTATACGCCTGCACCAGCGATCCGGTAGTCACCTGCTGATCGGTAACTGTTCCCGACGTAGGTGCGAAGATATCCACCATGAAGACCGGCTTGTCGGGATCGTTGCCGAGCAAACGGAGGTGCTCGGCCATGGTATCCACCGCGATCTTGGCCTTGTCTTCGGTGTCCTGCGCCACCTGCAGATCGTTCAGGGCGATGGCGCCGTGCTCATAAAGATCCTTCGAGCGCTCGTATTGTGTCCGGGCGAGAACCTCGTCGGCGACGGCCATCCGGTAATTCGAATATCCGCCGGACACATCGTCGCTGCGAATCGTCATCAGCAACTGACCTTTTTTCACGGCGTCCCCAAGCCGCGCGTGAATAGACATCACGCGGCCGGAAGCGAGCGAGACCACCGGGACGTTGCGGGAGATATCGGGAGTGACCGTGCCCGTGACCACCAACTCGGAGGTGGCGGGATGCCTGGCCGCAGCCGCCAGTGGATACTGCTCCGGATGGTCGACGGAGAACAGATTGACGTCCGCGCCGGGTATGACATTGGGCGCGGGCGGATCCCCTGCCGCCTGGTCGGCCTTCGCTCCGTGACAGGCGGTAAACGGCAACACTAACGAAATAGCGACTAAGAAGCTACCAATCTCCAGACCTTTACTTTTCATAGGTAACCCAATCTGCAACACACCGCGCATTTGATCGAGAATAGGGCAGGCCGCATCAGGACGGCATAAGGACTAAATCATAAATGCGATTTACTGCATAGAATTCGGCTATAGGACCGTTGGGCAGACCGCGTGAAACAGTGCTGCGGGCGGGGCTGAAGCCCCGCGCCGGCTGAAGCCCGCCCTCCAATCTGGTTGGGCACCCTCTCAGTTAGCGGCGTTTTCATGCTCCCGAAAGCGATAGCCAAAGTGAAGCTCGGTGACCAGATACTCAGGCGCGGAGGGATCGGCTTCCAGCTTCCTTCTTAACTGATGCACGAAGGTCCGCAGGTATTCGAGCTCCTGACCATACTCCTCGCCCCAGACGGCTTGCAGAAGCTTCGAGTGCGCGATAGGTATCCCTGGGTGGCTCATCAAGTAGTGTAGTAAGTCGAACTCTTTGGGAGTCAAACGCAGTACCGCGCCCGATTTGCGCACGATACGCCGCGCGGGATCGAGGGCGATCTCCCCGATCGTAATCGGCATTCTGGAGTCGAGCACCGTGGTCGCGGAACGCCGGACCGCCGATCTCAAGCGGGCGGCGAGTTCCGGGATAGAGAAAGGCTTGGTGATGTAGTCGTCGGCCCCAGCATCCAGCGCTTCAATCTTGTCGGCTTCCCGGTTGCGGACCGTGAGCATCAGAATCTGGCAACGCGGAGCGGTCTCCCGAATTTTCCGGCAGGCCTCGATTCCTCCGATGCCGGGCATATTTACATCCATGAGTACGGCATCGAACGGGCGCGCCGCGGCCGCCCGAACAGCCTGTTCGCCATTGGCAGACTCGGACACTTCGAAGCCCAGTGCGTCTAAGGTCCTTCTGAGAACTCGCCGCAGATCGGCGTCGTCGTCGGTAACCAGAACGCTGCCACCTGTGTGAGGCATGATCATTGAATATGCGCGCCCTCCGCCGAAATACACGCTGGGAGAGAAATGGAAAAAGATGTACCGTAACCCGCTTCGCCTTGGGCCCAGACGCTTCCCTGATGCGATGCGACGATCTTTTTGACGATGGACAATCCCAATCCGGTGCCGGCGGGAAGGTGCTGCGTTTCGGGCGCTCGATAGAATCGCTCAAAGACGCGTTCGCGGTCCTGTTGGGCGATCACCAGGCCCTTATTGCGCACAGTCAGCACCACGGTCTTCTTCTTCGCTGTGCAACCGATCTCAATTGCTGAGCCGGGTTCGGAGTATTTGATGGCGTTGTCAATGAGTTGCGCAATGGACGTCACGATCAACTCCCGGTCGGCAAAAATCGGCAATTCCGGGGCCGGCATGGAAACGCGAAACCGTTGCCGGTCTGTCTCCTGAGCGAGGCTCGCGACAGCGGCGCTTATCAAGCTGGAGAAGAGCAGGGGTTCACGCCTGGGCTTGAATTCGGTGGCATCCACCACGCCGGCGCTGAGCAGCCGCGATGCCAGGTGATCCAGAGTGCGGGCCTGTTCGTCTATTACAGTGACCAGTTCCGTTTGCAGCTCGGTCAAGCCGCCCACCGCCAGCAGTCCGGAGCTGGCTGTGCGCGCGACCGTCAGCGGCGTTTTGAATTGATGCGCCAGCGCGTCGAGCACTGCCGTGCGCAATTGCTCGGTTTGGCGGGCCGCCTCTGCGTGCGCCTCTCTGCGCAGGGCGCGCACGCGTTCGAGCGCCACCGCGCTTAACGAAGCCAACGCCGTCGCCGCCAGCAGTGACATCCGCGTATCGTGTAATGCCAGGCCGCCCACTGCGCGCGTGCCCAGCCGGAGGACACAGTACCAAGTGCCGGTCTGCGGATCGAAGTGATCCGCCGCCAGGAAATATGCATCCCGGGTTTGCTGTTCCGCCTCGGGCGGCATTTCACCGCTTTGATACGTAGTCCCCGATAGAGCATCGAACAAACGGACCGCGGTCAGGTCGAACGTCTCCCGGATCAGCGAGGTAATCAGGTCACCGGACTCGCCGCGATTATCCAGCAGCAGTATGCGGCGCGATGTTTCGTAGAGCCGTTCCATCTCGCGCCGCCGGGCGATGGCCTCGGTAGCTTGCAGGCGGGCATTTAGTGAAAGCCGGCTGATGACCAGGGCCGTAAACTCAAACGCACCCAGCGCGACCCAGTTAGCCGGGCTGTTGACAAAGCTGAATATGGGTGGAACGAAGAAATAGTTCAGGCAGGCAGCCGCCACCACGGAGACGAACGTGGCCTGCCAGAACCCGCCGTACACGGCCGCCAAAACCACAATCACCAGATGCAGAAAACCGGTGAACGCAAAACTCTGATCGAGTCGAAACGATACCCAGGTGGAAGCGGCTATGGCGGCCAGAGAGAGCCAGCCCGGCCGCGCCTGCACCAGTTGCCGTACCGTCTTCTTGAAACTGATCCACACGTCTCAACCTCAGAGTTCCAGCTTGCCCATAAACTCCATTTCGTTCAGGTCGAACATTTGGGCGACGACAATCCGGCCGATTTGCGCCTCGAATCGGATTTGGCCGTCTCGCTTGCCGATTTCCGCCGACAAAGGAAACACATACACCACCACCACGTCGTTTTCCCGCTGGAACACTTCCACGCTGACCGGCCGCACATCCTTTCTGCCTTCGCGCTTCAAGGCGGCCAGGCTCTTCAGAGGTTTGCCCAAGTCCTTGGGATCGCCTTTGAAATCGCCCTCGGGAATGCCGTAAACCGCGATTTGATAGCCATCGCCCTCCAACGTGGGCGGCTCCACCTCGTGCGTTTTGATCTCCGCAAGCCGCACCGGAAGAGCGCTCTCCCAACGCACCTGCAAGATCATGGGCCGCGGAAGAGACCGCGGGCTGCGGTCATCGCCTCCGGGTCCGGCGAAAATATTTGGCGACAGTTTTTCTCCGCGCACGCCCGCGTCTATTCCCTCGTTACCGAGGCCGCGGGGTTGTCCCATCTGTCCGGCTTCCCTGAGTTGGTCCTCAGTCAGACGGCGCGTGATGGTGGCTCTATTCTCCTTCACCCAAGGTGACCGGGCGAGGATCTGCCTGGCGTCTTCTTCGGTCCACTTATCGGCCGGCTTGCTCTTCCAAGCCGCATCCGCTCCCATCAGGAGAACCGCGGCTGCTATCAGGCAAGCTGGCTGCATCGCGAAACTACGCATTCGTTACTCCGTTCGCATCAGTTGCGCTAGAACTTTACCATCACGCCAACAGAGGTCTTTACTTCGCTGCGGCGCAGGTCGGGGAACCAGACACTGCTGAGTCCGCCCCCGCAGGCAGCTTCCGCTCCAGCGAGGCTGTTGGTACCTGAAGTAGCGCCGGTGCTGCAAGTATAATATTGCGGATCGCCGTTGTTACCGCCGGGAGGGGTGACCCCGCCGCGCCCCGCGAAATACGGGACATCCGAGTGACGATATCCAACCTCCGCCCACCAGGTAATGTACTCTCTGGGCATGTACTGGAAAGTTATCGTGCTATCCCACATATGGGCCCTTTGGCCGGGGTTCTCCGTGAAGTAAGGCGTACCCGAGACAGCGTCGGCGCCATCGATCGGCGGCAGCAGCGTCAGATAGCGGCCCCAGTTGCTCATCTCTCCGCCGCCAAGCGTGATGGCATACCGATCCTTGTGGAACCACATGCGGTCATAGAGCATCCACCCTATGAATGTTTCCTTGCCTTTGCTGGGTGCGCCAGTGCATTGCAGTCCGCCGCCGTATTGGCATCCCGCGTCGGCCGTCAGAGAGAATGCCATCTTGGAAAGGCCCAGACTTTCCGGCTTGTTATAGTATCTGACCTCGATGCTATCGTCGGTGTGAATGCGTTCTGTCTTGGGAAGTCCCAGGTTATCCTGTCCGAAGCCGTACTGGTTTGCAACCAGCTTAAACCA
Source organism: Bryobacterales bacterium (assembly GCA_963756605.1). Lineage (GTDB taxonomy): Bacteria > Acidobacteriota > Terriglobia > Bryobacterales > Bryobacteraceae > Bog-159. Next base: position 184,496 of record CAVWOT010000021.1, read on the forward strand.
TTCTTTCGGCTCCCACAGAAGCTGCCCACCCAAACCCGGATGGCCGTTATACTTGGCGTAGGATTGCCATCCGTTGATGAACCAAGGCTCGATTTTCAGCTTGTTCGTGGGGAACCACTGAACGCGCACGCCGTTAAAGAACCACGGCGTGTTGGACGACACATACGATGGCTGGTAAGTCCAGTTATCGAAATTGTAATAACTGAACAGGCCGATGTACGAGACGAATATGCCGGCGTCCACGTTGAGCCCGTGGTTCACGTTGAAGTGGTAACCGCCATACGCTTCCGAAACGTATTTGTAGGCGTCGCGCAGGTCCCATTGGCCCACGCCGGCGCTGGCGTCGTTGCGCGGCGTGGTGGTCGCAAACAGGCCATCCATGTATAAGACTCTGCCGCGCACGTTTTGCCAGTGGAAATCGCCGCCGACGCTGATCTGCTCAACCTGGACTTCACCCGAGCGAAATGACTCGGTGGCCCCGACGATGGTGTGATCGATCGGCTGGTTGTAATCCTCCATGTAGTGGGTGTCGAATCGAACTTCCGGGGTAAAGAATTTCGTGTCCAGCACGGTATCTTTGTTGCGTGGAGTGCCGTTGAGCCAGGTAAAGTCGCCGTACGCGAAGGGAGTGAAGTTGTCCACGCCGGGCGTAGATTCAGGGGCCTGCAGGGCCTCCGGGATAGTTGGGGCAGCCGGCGCAGGCGCGGCGGCTGCGGACGGAACTGCTGCTTGTTGAGGAAGCGGCGCAGCCCCAGGGCCAGCGACAGCCTCCGGCGCCGGTTTCGCTGCAGCCATTAACGGCGCGCGCGGCGCTTCGGCTTCCGGAGTCGCACTAGCGGGGGCGCTGGGCGTGCGCTCGCGGCTCTGCTTCTGCAACTCCGCTTCGAGAAACTCGATGCGCGCTTTCATCGCCGCCAACTCGGCCACCACCGAGGATTCGGTCACCACCGGCTGCGCACTCCGAGTCTTCAATGGCGCATCCGGTACGGTTGCCTCGGCGGGTTGTGCGGGCGTTTCGGCCGCGGCGAGTTGAACGCTGGCATACGTGACTTGGTTCTGCGCGATCTCGACGGTCGCCGGTGCGGCCGCGCCGACCCCTTCAGCCCGCGCGGACAGACGGTACTGTCCCGGCTTAAGATCGGCAATCAAGAAGTTTCCATCGCTGCCGCTCATCACGGTTCGCTTGATCTGCTCGTTCACGTTTTGCACGGTTACCTGCACACCGAGCAGGCTTTGGCCATTCGGACCCTTTGTGACTCCGTGCAGCACGCCATATGACGGCGTAGCTGCAGCGGCCGCGCTGGGCAATTCCGCCGCAATCTGGAACGCGCGACCGGGTAACGCCACCGCGGTTAGCCCGAGCAGGCCGAGCATCAACTTCTGAATCGACTTCTGAAAGCACCGGCTACCGTTGATAAACGTCATAATATGTTTCGCGCACCTCGCACAGAGCAAGTTACTGGTATCGACAGTGGGCCTTCTGAATCCGGCAGCGGGGCAGGATTAGATCTCAGTCAGGGAGTAAGGTCTTCTGTAGACGCCAGTATGGCAAATCGGTTACGTGCTGAGTATAAGGAAGGCATAAAGACTCAATAGAGACTTCTTATCGCCGCTATCAGATCCTTCGATGCTCCTGTGGACGTAATTCACAACGTAGCGTGGTGGTGCTAAGGATTGTGTGAGGAATCTGTAAGGGTTGCATTAGAGGCCGGGCAGCCCGCGCGCCGCTCGAACCGGCGAGATCGCCTCGCACGGCTCGGGAGCACGCCGCACGGGATGATAGACTACGGGTGAGTTGCCGACAAATTCACAAGCACGGCGTATTCTGGTGGTGCGGCTGGGCGCTATGGGCGACATCATCCACGCCCTGCCCGCCGCCGCTTCGCTCAAGCATAGTTTTCCGGGATGCCGTGTGACATGGGTGGTGGAGCCGCGGTGGGCGCCGCTGCTCCAATCGAATCCGTTCGTGGACCGCATCGTGATCCTGGATCGGCGCACGGGCGCCGGCCTGGCGCGCTTCTGGCGCGAGTTGCGGGAGGAGAAATTCGATTTCGCCGCGGACTTCCAAGGGTTAGTCAAGTCCGCGCTGGTAGCCTGCGCGGCGCGCACGGAGCGGATCTACGGATTCGATCAATCCGTGGCGCGGGAGCGACTGGCGGCGCTGTTTTATTCCGATAGAGTGCCGGCGCGCGCGGTGCACCGGGTGGACCGGAACCTGGAACTGGCCGCGGCTGCCGGCGCGACCACCGCATTGCACGCGTTTCCATTGCCGCCAGGCCGTGCGGAAGGCGAATTGCCGGCGGGCACGTTTGTGCTGGCTAGTCCAATGAGCGGCTGGCGGTCGAAACAATGGCCGCTCGAATATTATGCGAGGCTGGGCGAGCGTCTGCGCCGCGAAGCCGGCGTTCCCCTGGTGTTAAACGGTGCGCCATCGGATGGTGAAGCCTTGCGGAATGTGGCGGGTTCGCTGCTACACTTATCGTCTCTCGAAGGACTCATCGACGCCACCCGGCGCGCGGCCGCCGTAGTGGGTGTGGATAGCGGACCGCTGCACGTAGCCGCCGCGCTGGGCAAATCGGGCGCGGCGATTTTTGGGCCCACCGACCCGGCGCAAACCGGCCCCTACGGCGGCAGCTTTGCGGTGCTACGCAGTCCCGCCGCGGTCACGTCGTACAAACGGCGCAACCAGATCGAGCCCAGCATGCGCGCGATCACACCTGAGGCCGTGTTCGAGGCGCTCCTGGCGCAAATGGCGCGGCGCGATCATCCGGCGGATTGCCTGGCTTGAAGCCGCTGTTCCCCAAGCCCTACGCGGATTTTGTCGCCCGGCTGCGGGTGCCGTGCGGCTTCGTGCTGGTGGCTGCATTCGCATGGTTTTCGCATCCCGAAGCGCGCTCTCTGGGTTACGGATTACCGGTATCGCTGCTGGGCCTGGTAGTGCGCGCGTGGGCCGCCGGTAACCTGGCTAAGAACCAGGCATTGGCCACCAGCGGACCCTATGCATACACGCGCAATCCGCTGTACCTGGGAACGCTGCTGGTGGCTGCCGGCCTGGCCATCGCAGCGCGCAGCGCGGGCTTGGGCGCGCTATTCGCGGTAGTGTTCCTGGGTATCTATCTGCCGGTGATCGAGTTGGAGCAGCAGCACCTGCGCAGCCTCTTTCCCGAATACGCCGCCTACGCTGCGCGCGTGCCTATGCTGGCGCCGCGGCTGACGGCGGCGGGAGAGCGGCGCGCGTTTGAGTGGGCTCTGTACATCAAGAACCGGGAGTACGAAGCTGCTGCGGGTTTTGCGGCGGGTGTGCTGTTTTTGTTTTGGAAGGCCGGCCGGTAGTGCAAGAGGATCTATCGGATCTGCACCAGTCCGCTATCCGCCTGCGGCACGGCGGCCGCGTTGATGGTCTGCGGTGCGCGCCAGAAATCGATATACGAAATCTGATGCACGCAGGCCACCGTGCAGCGCGGCGCGCATGATTTTTCGGTCAGGAACTCGCGGCGGATGTCGGCGACGGTATATTCGGCCAGCGGCTTGGCTGGATATCCCCGCTGCTGGGAACAGTAGTGCACCAAGCCGTCCTCGCAAATGTACAGATAGCGCGCGCCCGCGCGGCAGCGCCAGTGATTCTCCCTACCGTGTGCGATATTATCCTGGAAGTAATCGATCTGCGCGTAGCTGCGTTTTTCCATGCCGCGCATGGCGCTGTACACTTCGCGCTCGGCGGGCGACAGCGGCTGCAACTGCCCGTCACCATCGTGGATGATCCCCACTGTAGACGTGAACCCCAACTCAACCGCGCGCTTGCCGATTACCAACGCATCGTGCGGATTGCGAATGCCGCCGCCCACCACGGAATTAATATTGACGTGAAAATCGGCGTGTGCGGCGAGGAGTTGCAGCTTCTTGTCCAGCACCTTGAGGCTTTTTTTGGAGACGTCGTCGGGCGTAACGTTATCGATACTGATCTGCAAGTGGTCCAGGCCCGCCCGGTTCAAGCGCTGGATGCGCTCCGCGGTGAGCAGATAGCCGTTCGTGATCATGCCGGCGATAGCGTGCTTGCGGCGGATATGCGCGATGATCTCGTCGAGGCCCGGGTGCAGCAGCGGCTCACCGCCGCTGATGGTCACGATGGTGACACCCAGCGCGGCCAAAAGGTCAAGCCGCTGGCACACGGTTTCAAGCGGCACCGGCTTCGAGTGATCGTCATATTCGTTGCAATAGGTGCAAGACAGATTGCATCGCCGCATCGGGATGATGTGGGCCAGAACGGGATGATCCGTCGAAAGCAGGCCCTTCGCGATCATGCGCAACTCGCGCGCGCGCAAGTGCGCCGCCCGCCAGGTTCTGCGCCAGTTCTGGGATCCCTCAGACATCGATCGATTCCATTAAATCACACAAACAGGAGGAGTTCTGCGTCGAGTGGGCGACCGGGCGGTTTTCCGGCTTCAATGGCAATTTCGAGGCGCCGAGTGACACTGCAAGCTTCATTTGGCAGGGTCTGGGGGCGGCGCCGGGTGAATGATGTACTTATCGAAATACGCCCGCAGTTCCAGGTGATGCGCGTCGCGGTAAGCGGCGTAATCCTGCGCGATGCCGGGATCCGGTCCGCCATTCAGCAATATCCATGCTTCCAGTAAGCCGTCGCGGTGAAGCGCGATAAGATTCGCCAATTGCGGATCGAGATGCGGAATCAACTGGCGATCGAGGGCGCTGGCTACGGCAGTGAGAGCGGCGGTCTCTTCCGCCAGGCTATGGCGGTACTGAGCCTCCAGCGGATATGTTTTGGCGAAGAGCGCCTGACGCCAGGCCGCGCGCGTGATGCTGTAACTGAGCCACGCGGCGCGGCCCGTGCCATCTTTGTCCGCGAGGTCTTGCGGGTTGACCGTCATGGTCTGCGGATTGTCACTGATCAGCGGCCGCTCGATCTTGGGCGCCGATAACTGGCAGTTGTTGCGCTTGGCCCAATTGCTGAGGGCGGCCCAAGGTTTTTGGCCGGGTTGCGCGACAACGGCTTCAATGAACTTGTCCCGCGCTTCCATCATCCGGCCGGCCGCCATCAAGGTATCACCCCAGTAGCGATACGCCGTTTCGAGCGCGGGGTCGATGGTCACCGCCTTGCCGAACCATTCCGCGGCGCAGGCGATATCCTTGGTGCGGAAGCAAACGTCGCCCGCGAATAGGGCCGCGTGGTACAGCCGGGGATCGAGCTTGAGGGCGGCGGCATACGCTGCCAAGGCGCCGGGGTAATCGCCTTTGGAGAAAGCGGCCTCGCCCTCTTTCATTCTGGCGTTAGCTTCCGCATTAACCGAGTACGGCTGCTGGGGGGTAGCCGGCGTGTCGAGAATCGTGAAGATATCGTTCAACATCGGCCACTTGCTACCCAACTGGCGCGCCCGTTCGGCGGCTGCGCGCGCGCGTTTGCGCAACGCCTCGACCTGGGCGGGTGAGGCGCTGTTGCGGGATTGCGTCAGCAAGCAATACGCCAGCCAGCCCTCGGCGGGTGCATCATCCGGGTTGGCAGCTATCAGGTCCTCGACGAGCGGAAGAGCTGTCTGGCATTGCGCCTGGCTCATCAGTTGGACGACTTGCTGCCGCTCGGCTGCGAGGTCGCGCGCGGGCGGGGCCGGCGCATCGGACTGGGCTAAGACTGTTCCGGCGGCGAACAGGAGCGCAATCAGCCGGTCCATTTGGAAGTATCTTAGCACCGCGGGATGCGCAGCGCGCTCGTGCTACGTTATGGAATTTGCCGGCTCCCCAACTACGCCGCCAACTCGGCTTCTTCGACGCCACCATGATCGTCATGGGAGGCATCGTCGGCTCGGGCATCTTCATTAACCCATACGTAGTCGCGCAGCAGGTGCATACGCCGTTGCTGATCCTGGGCGTCTGGCTGATCGGCGGCGCGCTGGCCATGGCCGGAGCTTTCATCTGGGCGGAACTGGCCACGCGCCTGCCGGATTCCGGCGGCCAGTACATCTATCTCCGCGAGGCGTACCATCCGGCCGTGGCGTTCATTTATGGCTGGGTGCTGCTGCTGGTGACGCAGACCGGCGGCATGGCGGCGGTGGCCGTCACCTTCGCCAAATACTTTCGCGCGATCACGGGAATGGGTGCGGGCGATGGGCCAATCGCCGGGGCCGCACTGTTGGGCCTGACGGCCATCAACTGCCTGGGCGTACGCGCGGGCAGCAATGTGCAAAGCGCCATGATGCTGCTGAAATCCGGCGCGATCGCGGTGTTGGTGGTGGTGGGGATCGTGCTGGGCGGCGGTCGAGTGCATCCCCTGCCGCTGCTCGACCGGCCGGTATCTTTCGATCTGCTGCGCGCGATCGGCGCCGCCATGATTCCGGTGGCGTTCGCTTATGGCGGTTGGCAGACATCCACGTTTGTCGCGGGTGAAATGCGCGATCCGCGGCGGGATCTGTCGCGCGGGTTGATAGTGGGCGTGATCGGCGTCATCGCGCTATACCTCTCGGTGAACTATGTATGCCTGCGCGTGCTGGGACCGGCCGGCCTGGCGGCTTCGCAAACACCAGCCTCGTCGGTGATGCGCGTAGCGCTGGGAGAGCGCGGCGCGGAATTCCTGGCCGTAGGCATCGCGGTCTCGACGCTGGGTTTCTTGAGCCAGGGCATTCTGACCGCGCCGCGCGTTTATTATGCGATGGCACGCGACGGCCTGTTTTTCGAAAGCGTGGGCCAGCTTTCGCCGCGCACCGGTGCGCCGGTGGTGGCCATCATGCTGCAGGGCGTCTTTGCGACGGTAATCGCATTTTCGGGACGATACGAGCAGATCTTGAATTATGTGACCTCGGTGGATTTCATTTCGTTCGCGCTCACGGCCAGCGCGCTGTTCGTGTTCCGGCGCAGAGACGCGGGAAGCCCCCGCGCCGGCATCTACCGTGCGCCGGGGCATCCTTACACTACCGCCGCATTTGTGGCGGTGTGTGCGGGCATCGTGGCAAGTACCATCGCCGCCTATCCCCAGCACAGTGCGATCGGCCTGACTATCCTGCTCACGGGTGTGCCCGTGTATTGGTATTGGAGCCGGCGCAGAATTGGATGAGCGCTCCGCCTGCGCGGGATGTCCACGTCATGCCGATCGGCGGGACTGGAGTCCTGCCGCACCGCATTGCCGCGTCGACTCAGGGCTTCACGCCGCCGATACCGGTTTCTATGGCATAAACGCTGGTGCTGGCCGTGATGTACAATGTTTTGCCATCCGCGCCGCCCCACGCCACGTTACCGGTCCTCTCGGGCATCTGAATCGTTCCCAAGTGCTTCCCGTCGGGCGAGAAAATCCAGACGCCGCCGGGACCCGCGCTGTAGATGTTGCCTTCTTTATCCACTTTCATGCCGTCCGGCGCTCCGGGCGCGGTATCAGCCGTGGCATCGTACAGCAGAGTGCCGTTCGCCAGCGAACCATCCGGCGCAACACTATATCGCATCCAGATTTTCTTGGGCTCCGAATTATTCACGTACAGGAATTTCTCGTCGGGTGAAAACGCGATGCCATTCGGTCTGGGCAGGTCTTTGATAAGAAGCTGCAACTTCGCATGATCGGGAGGCGCTGCGGGTTTATGATCGCGTGCGCCCGCGATGCGATAAACGCCATTCACCTGCAGTTGCTTGGCCGGATCATGATCGCTCTGCGTCGGCAGGCCGTAGGGCGGATCTGTGAAATACAAAGAACCATCCGACCGGTAGACCAGGTCATTGGGGCTGTTGAATAACTTGCCCTCGTAGGTGTCGGCCAAAACGGTCACCGTGGCTGTGGCAGCGAGCTTCTCCAGACGCCAGACGTTGCGGCGTGCGTGTCCCGCCACCGTCAACCGTCCGTGTGCATCGAGGGTCATGCCGTTCGAACCGGGTTCCGGACCGCCATAGGGTGCCGAGCCCGTATATCCGCTAGGGTGCATGAATACCGCGGCAGTCCCTCCGGGGCGCCAGATCATGATGCTGTTTGCTGGAATCACGGCGAACAGCAGCGCCCCGGAGCGGCTCCAGACCGGGCCTTCGGTCCATTTATCGAAGCCAGTGGCCACCCGCAGCAACGCGGATTTTTGCGGGACCAGGCGATCCATGGCCGGGTCCAGTCTCTTCACGGTCTGCGGGAAAGCACCGCCCGCCGCCGCGAGCAAACCAAACGATGCAACTGCCAATGAAGTTTTCACACGGGAATTATACATCGCCGTGAGGCAGGCGCCCCTGCCAGGCAGGCCGCGTTACTGCTCCAGGCGGAAGGTGACGGCGACCGTCGTCACTACCTCCACCGGCTCGCCGTTGAGCAGTGTCGGCTGGTAGTGCCACTGTTTGACGGCGTCCATCGCTGCGCCCGCCAGCTCGCCATCCACCGACTGATTGATCACGGAGAGACCCAGCAGATCGCCCGCGGTCGAGATCACTGCGCGGAGCAGCACGGTGCCCTCGATCCCGGCGGCCTCCGCGCCTGGCGGGTACACGGGTTTGATCATCGAGACCAGCTTGGTCGCCTGCACCATGCCGCCGACGCGGATGCGGCGCGGCGTGCCGGCCGCGGCCGCAGGGGCCGGAGCTTTACCTACGACTTCCACCGCCTCGTTCACCTGCCCAATTGCGAGCGTGATGCTGGTGTGGCTAGCGGGCAGCGTCACCGCGTTCTGAAATTGCGCAAACCCGGGAGCTCGAACTTCCAGCGTGTACGAGCCAGCCGGGACACCTGAAAACGTGAATTCGCCAGCTGCGTTCGCGCGCGCCGCCTCTTCGTGGTTGTTATTGCTCTTTAGCAGCACCAGCACGCCGGGCACTACCGCGCCGCTGGGCATCGTAAACGGTTCCCGCCAGCGACACCGGCCGCGTGGATAACCGGTATCCTAACCGGATGATCGTGAACGTGGAAGCGCCAGTGGCAGCGATTGAGAAGGCCCTACAGGTCCGAATCAATCATTACCGCGCGGGAACGAGCACGTTTTATTCCAACGACGGAAGTCCCTCGATCCCTTCGAAACTGCGCGCGATCGTTCAAGAAGTTCTGGGATTGAACAGCCTGGCCATGCTGCAAGATGTTGACGGGGGCTGTGCCCCCGCGCCAGCTTACGTTCCCGGACCATTCTTGACCCGGGGACAATCCCATCGTGTCTCGGCTAGTACCCCAAAGCTAACCGTCAAGCCTTTGGTTACCAATGGTGTCTTCGATCCCACGGACATCTATAGCTCGAATGCCTACGACTACGATGCGCTTTCGAATCTCGGCCACTGCTGCAACCCGACGGGGAATCCAAACGGACCAACACCGGTGACATCAATCGGCATTGCCACAGCTTACGACATCAACCTAAGCGACTTTAATGGCTTTCAGGCGCAATATCCTTATCTGGCGACGAATTTGGATCAGGTCTATGTCGGCGGTCCGGTGTCATGTCCGTCCAATAACCCGACTTGCAACAAGGAGACAACCCTTGATATAGAGTGGGCCACGGCAACATCGCAATAGTTTCGGATCTTATCTCGACTCGGCGGCGGTGTGGGCATACCAAGGCTCGGACTCGCTCACCTCGACTTTTCTAGGCATCTACAACCAAATGCTTGCGGACGATTATGTCCGGGTGGTGAGTATCAGTTGGGGATGCTCGGAAAGTTGCACGGGGATCGGCACGATCAACGCGATGGATGCCGCGTTTCTGCAAATGGTGGGACAGAGCTGGTCAATCTTCGCGGCGTCGGGCGATAACGGCGCGACGACGGGGTGTGGCCCTCAGGACGCCGTGAGCTATCCGGCATCCGACCCGAACGTGACCGCGGTGGGGTGGCACCACTTTGTCTTGGGTCAATGGAGTGTATGGCAGCGAGGTCGGCTGGACGGGAGGAACGGCGATCCGTTCGTGCTTGAGTAACGCCGGTGGCAGCGGGGGTGGGATCAGCAGTTATGAAACGGTTCCACCGTACCAGGCTGCCCTCGGCTTCACGCAACGGCAAGTTCCGGATGTGGCCTTAAACGCCGGAGCCGGGCGGGGCGAATATCTGGGCGTCCAACTATCAGAGCGCCACGCTGACGGAAATCAACGCGAGCAATGGCACTTCGATTGGAACGTTCCAGGTAGGGGAGGCCCCTGTGGGAGTCGCATTCGATGGCACGAATATCTGGGTGGCTGTCTCTGTGACTGACACGATCTGTAAGTTGTAACTGCAAGGGTTCGGAGAGCGCATGGAGGTATCGCGCGAGAGAGGGAGCCCATTGTCCAAAAGGGAGTACAGCGAGCGTTGCAAATAGGAACAATAGCACCAGCCGATTGGGTTGGCTCGTCGGGCATTATCCGGCCTTGGTTCCCAGGATTTGATGGATGATCAACGCGTGCACGGCTATGGACGATTCCGTTGCGAAAAGTACCGAAGGTCGAGGACTCGCTGAGTTAAGACGTTTCTTACGCGGCGATGCCGAAAAGCTTGCTGATGAATTTTACTGGGGGGAACATCACAAAATGTTTGGAGCAAAGGGCCGCGGTGAGGTTCCCAAGGGCAAGAAAGCCAGGGAGATGCGCGGGTTCAAAAAGTGCAAAACACTAGTTTAGGCGGCCGCTTGTTTGACTGGCCGGCGCCCGGAGCGTGATTCCGATGGCGCCCAAACGCAGCACGCGTATCTGGCGGCGCCGGCGGTGACGTGATGAACATGGAAAGCAATCGGCGGCTTGATCTCTCCTGCGCTGACGCCCGTGCTGGCAGCGTCCATCGGATGGGAGGCGGCGCAGATGGTGGCGGCGGTTATGGCGGTCGTCGCGGCGCCGGCGGATTCAAATTCCGGCGCCACTAGTCTCGCTGCCAGCCTTCAGAAGAGTCGTTCCATCAGGCTAGCCAGCAGGTCGCGGTCGACCGGCGCTGTGCGACCCCCTCGCCAATCAAAGAAGCGCCAACCAGCGGCGTTCTCATTCGGGCAGAAGAACAACAGGTAGCTCCGAATCTCGAAGCGTTCGAGCATCTTCTGGTTATAGGTACGCACTTCGCCCTCCAGGACGTACGGGACAAGAAACTTCTCTGTAGAAAAACGCTGGGGAGTGGCCTGGAACACGATCTGCATCTCGCGTCCCTGGGAGCTGACCTGGATGAGGTTGGCACCCGACTCGCGGAACATCTCCGGAGCATAAGTGGATGGCGAGAGTTCGAGCGCTGCCGCGTCCGAGAGCCTGCTTTTCAACGATGAGACGAACTCCGCGCAGATCTGGTGAAACTGGCACGCACCTTGGCGGCGCAGCGCGGCCACCTCTTCCTCACTTATTAAGGAGGGCTCGGACTTCCGAGCGGCGTCGATTTGCTTTGCGAGCCTCACAATTGAGTCGTTGTATGCCATGAGGATGGGAAATACTGATTGTAAACCAGACGCCCGATTCATGTGCGCCAGCGGCAATGTCCGGCTACTGGCCTTGGACCGACGGCAGGCCAGCCAGAGTCATGGCGATCTCCTCGTCGGGATAGTCGTAGTTCTGCAATTTGCCGGCGTTGTAATCGCTGTAAGCCTGCATGTCGAAGTGGCCGTGACCGCAGAGATTGAACAGGATCGCGCGCGAGACACCCTCCCGCTTGCACTTGAGCGCCTCCGCCAACACTCCGGCAACAGCGTGATTGGCCTCGGGCGCGGGGATGATGCCCTCGACGCGGGCAAACCCGACGCCCGGTTGCCTCTCCTCTCAAGAAAATGCTGGAAGTATTGAAGCGCAAATAGGGGCTTGTCACAGGAGAAGCTTGTGCCGCACGGGAATCGCCGCATTTCCGGTGCCGTCTCGCGCCCGCCCGCATCCGCTGCGTCACTTCCCAACGCCCGCCCCGCCGGGGAGCGCAAAGCAAAACAGCGAGTCGCCCGCCCCGAAAAGCACATATTGGCGCCCATCCAGCAGATAAGTGATGGGTCCGTTGGTAGTGTTCTGTCCCACCCGCGCGTGCCACAGCGTCTTACCGTTATCGGAATCAAGTCCCAGTAAGTTGCCCGACGTATCGCCCGCAAACAGCACGCTCCCGGCGGTGCTCAGCAATCCTCCAAAGCTCATGGCCCCCGCCCCGCTGATGTCGTGCTCCCACCGAATCTTGCCTGTCCGGTAATCAATGGCCAGCAGGATACTCGAAAACGCCAGGAAGTCGTCCCTGCCCGCATACCCTTCCGGCTTGCCTTCCGCCGTGTAATAGAACACGCTGTAGTTTTGCGAGGCGTTTACATAGAAGAGCCCCTTTGCAGGATCGAACGACGGCGGAAACCAGTTGGTAGCGCCGTTCGAACTCGGACTCACCAGCGTGCCGTCCCGTGTCGGTTCTTTCTTCGGATCGGGTATCGGCTGTCCCCTGGCGTCAATCCCTTTCGCCCAGTTATTCCGCATGAACGGCGCAGTCAGCAGATTCTTTCCCGTCTCGCGGTCGAGAACAAAGAAATACCCGTTGCGGCTCGCTTGCGCCAGCATTTTCCGGCGTTCTCCGTGCATCTCGCCATCGAACAGCACCGGCGTCTGCACGGCATCCCAATCGTGCGTATCGTGCGGCGAAGGCTGGAACGCCCAGTGCAGCTTCCCCGTATCCGGATCCAGCGCGACAATGGAACACGTCCACAGATTGTCTCCCTTGCGCGCGTCCCCGGCATGCACCGGATTCGGATTGCCGGTCGTCCAGTACAGCAGATGGAGTTCCGGGTCGTAAGTACCGGTCATCCAAGTCATGCCGCCTCCATGACGCATCGCCTCCGGGCCCGGCCACGTCTCCGATCCCGGCTGTCCCGGCAGCGGCTCCGTCTCCCAGCGCCACTGGCGTTCGCCCGTCTCTGGATCCCGCGCTTCCAAAAAACCCGGATTGTCGAGTGAATCGCCGCCCACTCCCACGATCACCTTGTTCCCGACCACCAGCGGCGCCATGGTGCAGAAGTATTCGGCCTTCACATCCGCAATCGTCTTCCGCCATCGCTCCTTGCCGTCCTTCGCGTTGATCGCGATCAGGTTGCAGTCGGGTGATTCGAAGTAGAGCCAGTCGCCGTACATGCCCACGCCGCGGCTGCCGATATGAACGCCGGGATTCTCGGGATAACGATAATGCCAGATCTCGCTGCCCGTGCGCGCGTCCACCGCCCACACGTTGTCCGGCATGGTGAAGTACAGCGTGCCCTTCACCAACAGCGGCGTCGACTTCACCGACCCGGCAAAGCCGCTCAGACCCGTATTGCTCGTCCTATAGATCCATTGCAGGCCCAGGTTCTTCACATTGGACCGGTCGATCTGCGTCAGCGGACTGTTCCGCCGCCCGGAATAGTCTCCGTTATAGGTTGGCCATGTGTCGCTGGCAGCGCGCGTCAACGCGTTGGGAGTTAGCTCCTGCCCCAGGCTCAACGCGGCAAAGCACCACAGCGCCGCTAACCCGACTCGTTCGCTCCTCATTTGAGTGTCTCCAGATAGGCCAGGACGTTATGCATATCGGCATCGGAGTACCGGGCCAGCTGCTCCCGGTGAAAACTCAGCGGATCCTGAATCTCCACCTGCGCGCCCTCTCGCGGGAATGAGCGGTGCCAGCCCGCCTCGTCGCGTAGTTCCACGTTGAACTCATCCGCCCGCACCAGCGTACCGGCGACAGTCTCGCCGCCCGGCAGCTTTATGGTCACTCTCGCGGGCGGCAGCGGCTTGCCCTTCTTCCCCATAAACATGTCCATCATGCTGTTGCCGGGGGTGAGGAAGCGCCTCTGCAGATCCACCGGCTCGTAACGGCTCGCAATGCCCGCCAGATCTCCAGTAGGCGAGTGGCATGTGGAACACTTACCCTCGCCATCGAAGTAAGCCTTGCCGGCTTTCGCGTCGCCGGTGAGCAGTCCCTGAATCACGTATCCGAACCGGTTGGAAGTTGCCTGCTTGCGCGATCGCAAAAACGCCCCGATATCGGCGATCTGTTCTTTGGTCAACGCGGGGAATGCCGGCATGCCGCGATCCGGCCTGCCGTCGTGAATCACCGGACCCATCAGGTTGCCACCTTCATCGTGCAGAACAAGCTGCGACCGGATCAGGTCTGGTGCGCTTTTGCCGGCCGCGTCAGCGCCGTGGCAGAAGCCACAACTCGGAACAAAGATGTTCTTTCCCCGCTCCGCCACCTGCGGGTCAACCCTGTCTGGTCCGGCAAACATCGCGCCCGGATCGGGCTTCTTCGGCGCCCGCGCCGCCTGGTCCTGCCCGCAGGCCAGCGCGCTCGTGAACGCAGCCAGAGCCGCAAATCGACATAGATAAAGGTGCATAGCCTCTTCTCAGATCAACGCCTCTTCACGCCTGAAGCTTATGGATATATTCGTAATCCACCTTGATCGCTTCGAGCGCAGGCATCTCCACAAAAGGTGGTTCCTGTTCCACAAAAAACGCCCGGACCTTTGCCTCATGCGCGGCCTTGAAGATCGGGCGGTAGTCGATAGTCCCGCGCCCCAGCTCAGTAGGAACTGGAGGATTCGGTCCTTTGCCCATCAGCATAGTTCGAGGCGTGAACCCCTTCTTGAAGTCCTTAATATGCAGCAGCCGGTAGCGCTGTGGATACTCGCGCAGGTAGGCGACCGGATCTTTTCCGGCGACGGTAACCCAGCCACAATCCAACTCCAGCTTCACCAGCTCCGGATCGGTCAAGCGAAGAAATTCGTCGTAGCCGGTAGTCTCGCCAAAGGGTTTGAAGTCGAAGTTGTGGTTGTGATAGCCGAGCTGCAACCCGGCTTTCTCGGTTTGCTCGCCGATCTTGTTGAACTGCTCGGCGTTCCACTTCCAGTCGTCCAGCGTCAGGGCGTTCAACACGCCCATGAAAAACTCCATCTGCCCCTGTCCCGGGGCCTGCTTGAATCGCGAAAGATCCGCCACCCAAGGCACCGTGACGATCATGTACTCTTCGCCCAGTTCCTTGGCGGCGTCCATCTTCCGCGGAAGGTCGCTCATCAGTTCCTGCAGCAGGTAATGGCCGGAGGGGTTCTTGAGCCCAACGCCGTCCAGCGCTTTTCGCAACTCCTTCGTCGTGATCTTCGACATGGGAGACAGTTCCACCTGCGTGTAGCCGCTGGCGGCCACCTGCTTGAGCGTGCCCACGGGATCTTTCTCCATCTCCGCGCCAACCGTATACAGTTGCAGGCCGATAGGAAAGTTCAAGGGTTTTGCATTCATGGTTTGCGTCTCAAAGAGAAGGGCTGTGCTGAAGGCTGAGGCAGACCCAGCCTGAAGAAAAACCCTGCGCGAAAGGGGTTTGGTCATATAAGTAGGGCGGAATCCGGAAGGACGCCTGAGCTTCGTCGCCCAAGTGCGGTTCGCAATTTGCTCAAAGTCCATTCGGTCATTCTACCAATCAGAGCCACTGGCCAATCGCGTTCATCGTCGGCAGGTGACCACGCTGTGAGAAAATCGGCTATTGATCCCTGTCACCTTCGTTCGCGCGCGGCTGATCGGGGCGCTTGCCTTGAACCTTTGGTTCACCATTCGCGCTCCCGCTCAGGCGCCGGGACGGGTGCATGGACTGATTCAGGACGCCTACGGCTCACCAGTCGCGGGTGCTCAAGTCGTCGCCCACAGCCCCCGTGAAAACACCGATCGGGCATTCGTGAGCGCCGCGAACGGATCTTTCACAATGGATGCCCTCCCTCCAGGTCATTACCAAGTCAAAGCGACGAAGCGCGGGTTCGCCGATTCACCGGTGACGGAGATGGATCTGACCGCGGGCGAGGATCTGACCCTGAATCTTACGCTGCGCGCGAACGGAGGATTTTTGAAAAGGCTTTCTCAAGCCTATGTCAAAGACTGGCAAGGTACCGCCGACAGCGGTCCTGCGCCTCCCCGCCGTGCTTTGCCCTCGCCCCTGAATTCGCCGCCTTTCCCCAACTCAGATTGGTCTTACGGTGGATCGCCCGAAATCGGCGCGCCGGATACCAATGTGCCCCCGCTCATGGAAGCTCTCTACGGCGGCTCAAATGGCAACGCCTGGGAGCAAAGCAGAGTCAAGGTCTATGGCTGGCTGGAAGGCAGCTTCAACCTCAGCACTTCACACGATTCGAATTATCCGGCTACGTATGACATCTACGCGAATCGGCCCGAACTCGACCAGGCGGTGCTCTACGTGGAACGCCTTCCCGACACGGTTCAAACCGATCACATCGATTGGGGATTCCACCTCAGCGGATTGTTTGGCACCAGTTATCGGTTCACCACCAGCCTGGGCTATTTCAGCGGGCAATTGCTGGACGACCACCGCCAGTACGGGTTTGATCCGGTGCTCGAATACGTGGACCTGTATATTCCCCAGGTTGCCGAGGGACTCAACATTCGGGTCGGCCGCTTCATCTCAATCCCGGGTATCGAAGCGCAATTGGCTCCCAATAACTACGTTTACACCCACTCATTGTTATATTCGGTTGACCCGTTTACCGACACGGGTATTCTGGGTACCGTCAGGATCGATGACCACTGGCTGGTCCAGTTGGGGCTCACCGCGAGCCATGACGTGGCTCCCTGGACCCCGGACGCGAAGCCGTCCGCGACGGCCTGCGCAAGCTATACGTTCCACAACGGCAACGACAATCTTTACCCCTGCGTGAATGGTCTCAACGCCGGTCGGTACGCCTACAACAACCTGCAGATGTTTGACAACACCTGGTATCACAAGTTCAGCGAGTCGTGGCACATGGCGACCGAGGCCTGGTACATGTATGAAAAGGATGTGCCCAGCGTTTTCGGCCCGATAGAACCCGAAAAGGGTACCAACGGCGCGTTCTGTTCTACGGGGCAGGTTCGGTGCCTTGCCCCGGAGTGGGCGACGGTTAACTACGTCGAAAAACAGTTCTCAGCGAGGAACTGCCTCTCGATTCGCAGTGACTTCCTGGACGACATCAAAGGCCAGAGAACCGGCTACAACACCCGTTATGCGGAGGAAACCCTAAGTTGGGGACATTGGGTTGGAAATACCGTTATCCTCCGCCCTGAACTCAGATTCGACCACTCTCTCGACGTGCCGGCGTATAGTAACGGGACCCGGAAGAACCAGTTTCAGTTGGCGATGGACGTAATCCTGAAGTATTGAGGATCGCATCCGCCCTGCCTATGCCGCGATGGTGCTATTCACTCGTGTCGCAGGGCCGTCATCGGCTCCACCGCCGCCGCCCGCCGCGCGGGCAGGAAAGCGGCCAGCAGCCCTGTAAGTGCGACAGCCAAACCCGACAACCCCAGGACAACTGGATCGAGCGACGATACACCATGTAGCATGCTCTTCAAAAGGCGGTCGCCCGCTAAGGATCCGGCAAGACCAATGACCAGGCCGGCCGCAACCAGCAGCACAGCCTGCTTCAGTACCATCGAGAGTACCGATTTTCGGCTGGCCCCGAGAGCCATGCGAACGCCGATCTCCCGCGTGCGGCGGCTTACCGAATAAGCCATCACTCCGTAGAGTCCGACCATCGTCAGCAGCAGCGCAATTCCGGCGAAGCAGCCGAGCAGCAGGGTGTGGAAGCGCGGCTGGGCGACTTGGGCTGAGAGCAAGTCATCCATGGTCCTGACCTGAAATACGGGCACTAACGGGTCGAGCGCGGACACCTGCTTGCGAATGGCCGATTCAAGAGTCCGAGGCGGTACGGAAGTGCGCAGCATCATCACCGGCGCCTGCCACACAAGTTGCCGGTAAGGAAAGTAGTAGATGGGCTGCGGCTCGGCATCCAGGGCAAACAGCTTGGCGCTGCCCACTATGCCCACGATTTCGTGGATGGATTCCTTCGTCTCGCCGGGACCAGTGGCGCCCGGCGTGATCCGCTTACCGATCACATTCTCCCTGGGAAAAAACTTCTCCGCGAACGCCTTGTTCACGATAAGGACGCGTGGCGCATTGGCATCGTCATGCTGGGTGAAGAGACGCCCTCCGATCAGTGGAATGCCGGCCGTCGAGAAGTAGCCCGGCGTGGCGAATGCCATGCGCGCGGAAGGTCGGTTCGAAGGTCCCTCCGGACGCTCCTCTATATTGAACGAGACAGTGGCATTGTCGCCGCCCAGCGGGAGAGGCCATACGCCCGCCGCCGACTGCACGCCGGGCACTGCACGGATGCGGTCGAGCAGTTGATCGTAGAACAACACCTGCCGCGTGGGGTTATATTGCGCGTCCGGGAGGTTGAACCAAAAAGTCAGGAGATGGTCTGGCTTGAGACCGAGATCGCCTTTTTCCAGGTGCAGGAAACTCACCATCAGCAATCCGGCGCCGCTCACCAGAATCAGGCCCAGCGCCACTTGGGCAACCACCAGGGCGCCCCGTATGCGGTCATGTCGTTGCGTGTTGCCCCGGGTGCGCTCATTCAGCGAACCTGCCAGGTCGGTCCGGGAAGCCTGCCAGGCCGGCGCGATTCCAAAGACGATGCTGGTGAGCAGCACCAGGATTAGTGAAAACGCAAACACCCGCCCGTCCATGCCGGCCTGCGCCAGCCGCGGGATGCTCGCGCCGCCGATCGGCAGCATCACGCTGAGCGCGTATCCCGCGACGACCGTTCCGGCTGCGCCTCCGAGCAGAGCCAGCAGCACGCTCTCGGTAAGAAGTTGGCGCACGATGCGCCTGCGGCTGGCGCCCAGCGCCGCGCGCACCGACATTTCGCGCCCGCGGGCGACGGTTCGCGCCAGAAGCAAGTTGGCGATGTTGGCGCAGGCGATCAGGAGCACCAGGCCGACCGCGCCCAGAAGTATCAGCAGCGGTTCGCGCGAGGTGCCCACCAGCGTTTCGAGCGCAGGCCGCACGAACGCCTGACGGGTGTTGGAGTTGGTGTCCGGATACTGTTTGGCGAGCACCTGCGCGATCCCGTTCAGATCAGCGCCGGCTTGCTCGATGCGAACTCCGGGCTTGAGCCGGCCGAGGGCGGTCAACAGGTGGGCGCCGCGCTGTTCCGTAATCGGCTCATCGCCAGGCGGAGCTTCTCTATCCCCGGCGATGGTGGTCCAGAGTTGGACGTGGGGCGCATCCACGGGAAAAGCGAATCCGGGCGGAGCCACTCCTACCACCGTGTATGGTTTCCGGTCGAGCGTTATGCTGCGTCCCAGGATGCCGCGGTCCGCTCCGAATTGCCGCTGCCAGAACGCATGGCTCAGCACCACCACGTGCGTGCCGGGCGCCTCCTCGGATTGCAGGAAGCCGCGCCCCAACTGGGGCTGGATGCCGAGAGCCGGGAACAGGTCCCAGGTGACCATTTCGCCGTCAAGCTGCTGAGGTTCTCCGGCGCCGGTCAGGACCATGTTGGTATCGCGCCCGGTGACCAGATGCTGGAACGAATGATTCCGCGCGCGGAGATCGAAGAAGTCCGGATAAGATAGCGAGCCAGGGAAGGGAGCGCCGCGAGTGTTCAACGCCTTCACCGTGACGAGGCGGTCAGGGTCGGCATACGGCAGCGGCTTCAGCAACACCGTGTTCACCACGCTGAAGACGGCCGTATTAGCACCGATGCCCAGTGCGAGGGTGAACACGGCCGCGGCGGCAAAGCCGGGCGAGTTACGCAGCTGCCGGAAGGCGTAGCGAAGGTCCTGCACGAGGATCGACATGGTTCCCACTGAAGGCATGTTGGCTTCCAATGCGTGCACGCTGACACGTCAAGGCTTAGGACCGTTGGGGCACGCGCCGTTGTTCGGAATCGGACGAAAATGTTTGCGGTCGGACATACAGAGCTTTGGGGCTAGCCATGTTGGGGCGGCCAGATGTGGGCGCATCGAGTGCTGCAGCCCGATATGTACGATGATGCGCGGTTAGCCCCGAATGCGGCCACCGCCGATTACAGGCACTTGAAAGTCTCCTCGGTGAGTCTCAACAAGA
This sequence comes from Bryobacterales bacterium, assembly GCA_963756605.1. Taxonomy (GTDB): domain Bacteria; phylum Acidobacteriota; class Terriglobia; order Bryobacterales; family Bryobacteraceae; genus Bog-159. The sequence goes on from CAVWOT010000021.1 coordinate 204,263, forward strand.
GCCGTTATGAGCTGGATATAAAAGTAGCCCCAGGCCCGACGTTTTGCCCTGTGCCGCCGCGAACCCCGGTCCGGAAAGTGCCCCTCACATAATCGCCGTAGGAGGAGCCGGCTCATCCGGGCTCCCTGCATTCCGTAGCGGCACCTGTATCATATATAACCCCAGCAAAGCCAGCACCACAAAACCAAACAACACCGGTGGATTCTCTTTGAATATCTGCGGCAGATGAATATTCCGCAGCACGAACAGAGCGATCAGCAGCCCCGTCAGCGCTTCGCCGGCGATGAGCCCCGAAGCCACCAGCACTCCGGCATTTTCCACCCGCGCCTTCTGCGCGTCGTTATAGCCCCGCCCGTCGCGCAGTTTGTCCGTCAGCCAGCGGATCACGCCGCCTACAAAAATTGCGAAAGTGGTTTCGAGCGGCAAATACATCCCCACCGCAAATAGCATCGGACTCCTGACCTGCACCATAATCAGCGCGAAGCCCATAAAGATTCCGACGATCACCAGCGGCCACGCCATATTGCCGCCCACAATTCCTTGTGCCAGCGCGGCCATCAGGCCGGCCTGCGGCGCCGACAGCTTGGGATCGCCGAAACCGATCCCGCCGCTCTTGATATTGGCCATATGCAGCCATAACAGCGGGAAGTACAGCACCGCGCTGGCCACCACGATTCCCAGGATGTCGCCTATCTCCATCGCCCTGGGTGTGCCGCCCAGAATGTGCCCGACTTTTAGATCTTGCAGCATCTCTCCCGCGACAGCTGATGAGACGCACACTACGGCCGCCACGCCCAGCACTGCCGCCACGCCCGAAGGGCCCGATACGCCAATCGAAACCATTAGCAGCGCGGCCACGATCAGCGTGCAAAGCGTCAGTCCCGAAACCGGATTGTTCGACGAACCGATCAGCCCCACCAGGTTGCCGGATACTGCCGCGAAGAAGAATCCCAGAATGATCATGACCACGGCCGCCACCACTGCGCCCGAAATGACGCCGGTGAAATAAAGGTACAGCGCGATCATGCATAGGAATGTAACGCCCAGGCCACCGAACACCACCTTAGCGTTGAGGTCGCGCTCCGTGCGCAGCGTAGATTCGTGCTGCGCGCTGGACTTCTTCAAATCGGAGACCGCGCGCCGCATGCCGCTGGCCAGGCTGGCGCGCATCCGAAACAGCGTGAAGGACGCGCCCACCAACATTCCGCCGACGGCGATGGGCCGCACGATGAACTTCCATACCGCGCCGCTTAATCCACCCAATCCCCAGGCTGCGTCGCCTGCGCCCGCGGGCAATGCCGTTTGCAGTTGCGGGCCCAGAAAATAAATCAGCAGCGGCACCATCAGTCCCCAGGCCACCACGCCGCCTGCGAAGTTCAGCGCAGCCAGCCGCGGTCCGATAATGAAGCCCACACCCAGGTACGCCGGACTTACGGCAGGCGCCGAAAAGGTGGTGATGCCGCCCGCACCGAGCACGGGAGCGCCGGCGCGTGGGCCAAGCTTCAGAGTCGTGCGGCCGATCTCGCCGATCTTCATGATGAACTCGCGGCTTTGCGAGTACAGATTCATGGCGCCCAGGAAGTATAGCGCCGCGGCGAAACCCATCGCCTTGAACAGCAGCGCCGCGGCTTTGCTGCCCTGCTGGCCCGCCTTGTGAATCTCCGACGCAGCCACCGATTCCGGGAAGGGAAGCTCGGGGTCTTCGACCATGACCCGGCGCAACAGGGTCACAAAAAGGATCCCGAGGATGCCGCCCACGATCATCAGCACGGCCGATTTCCAGTAAGCTTCCGGCGAGTCGAACGTCTTCCACGCGCCCGACAACACAAATGCCGGGATTGTGAAAACCGCGCCCGCCGCTACGGATTCGCCGATCGACCCGATGGTTCGCGCGATGTTCTCTTCGAGCAGCGACCCTTTCATCAGCTTCAACAGCGCCATGCTGATCACCGCGGCCGGATAGGTGGCGGCAATGGTCATGCCCGCCTTTAAGCCCAGATACGCATTGGCCGCACCCAGAACGGCTGTCAGCACCAGGCCGATCAGTACGGCGCGAAAGGTGAATTCGCGCATATCGGTCTTGTCCGGCACGTACGACCGGAATTTCTTTTCCGTCTGGGGAGTCATTGCAGTCGCGACCTCACTTTTTCGCTCAGCGCTTTTCCATCCACGGTCTTGCCTGCCAGCTTGGCCTGCGTGGCCTTCATCACCACACCCATCTGCTTCAACGACTTCACGCCGGTCTCGGCCAGCGCAGCGGCAATGGCGGCTTCAATCTCTGTTTCCCCGGCCGCGGCCGGAAGGTAGGATTCTATCAGCTTTCGCTCGGCGTCTTCTTTGGCGGCCAATTCCTCGCGCCCGCCTTTGCGAAACATCTCGGCGGCCTCGATGCGCTGCTTCACCAGCGATTTCAGGATCTGCATTTCGGCGGCTTCGTCCAGCGGTTTCATGGCGTCCACTTCGTGTTTCTTCAGCGCGGTCTTCATCATCCGTAGCGTGCTCAGGCGATCTTCTTCGCGGGCCTTCATGGCAGCCACCATGTCTTTCTGCACTCGATCGAGTAAGGGCATAACGTCTGCTATTCTAATGGATTAAGGCCCCGCCGTGCATATCCGAAAAACAACGGTGACTCCGCGTGGCCCTGCGCCGCTCTATCCCGTGAATGGCCCAACTTCGCCAGCTTGAAGGAGTGCGGACAGGACACTCATTATAGGTGGAACCCACCTGCCGCGTTGGCGTCAGTACTATCGAAAGGGATATTTATGAATAAGTTATCCGGACTGTTGTCCGGTTTCGTCGGGCTCGGGCAGGTCCGGTTGCTAACCGGCTTGCTGTTAGCGGCCAGCGGCTGCTTGGTCATGGCCCAAAACAACCTCGCAAACCACGGGCCTGTGCGCCTCAACGTGGTTGCGGTGGATTCCACAGGCAGGCCTGTCTCGGATTTGACCGCCACCGATTTCGCCGTCTTCGACAACGGATCGCGGCAGCAGATCGTTAACCTGCGCCTGAATCAAAACGACCAACCTCGTCCGGTGGTAATCCTGTTCGACCTGCTGAACTCCGGCGAAGCGTCCCGCGGAGCCGTCTGGAGCACCATAAAGACCTCCTTGGCGCGTACGTCTTTCGCTGGTCCCCTTTATCTGTACCTGCTGGCGGAGGACGGCAGCCTATATCCCGTTCACCCCTTGCCGGCTGGTGCACCGGCTGCACAACGATCGGCCGACGCCTCTTGGATAAAAGATATCGGGCCTTTGCTGGATGCCGCTATGCAAAAGGTCACTCAGGTGAGGCCGCAGGATGTTCGCGCAGTTTCCCCGATCCATCTGCAGGTTCGGTTCAACCAGACGTACAAGGCGCTGGACGATTTACGCGCGCTGATGGCGGCGTCGCGAGGCTCCAAAGAACTACTCTGGATCACCTACGGTATTCCAAGCGAGATTCAATTTGTGGACCACAGCTGGTTCTACGGCACTCCGCCCCTCCGGGTGTTGGGCGCGCGGTTCGTTCAGTCTGGAATTACGGTCTATTCGGCCGATCCAGGCATGAATCTCGACCGCGGAATTCTAAACCGGGATTCGCTCGATGTTCTGACCGGCGCCACGGGTGGGCGCGCGTTTTCGACGATTGATCTGAACCGCGCGATTGACCAGATCGAAGCCGCCGCGCGCACCAATTACAGCATCGAGTACCAGCCGGTCGCCACGAATTGGGACGGAAAGTACCACAAATTGCACGTTACGGTAGCCCGCAAAGGAGTGCGCCTGCAAACCGAACTGGGCTATTACGCAGTAACCGGCTCGTAGTGGGGCAGACCTCCTGTCTACAGCAGGTCTGGGGCCGGTCTCCAGACCCGCCAGGACGGGGCAAGGGTGCAGGCTACATCGTCTGCTATCCTAAAGAGCTAAGGTCCCGCCATGCATATCAAGAAACAACGACTACTCACGCCTGGCCCTACGCCCCTCTATCCGCCCGCCCTGCACGCCATGATGGCGGCGGATATTCATCACCGCACGGAGGATTTCCGCAAAGTGTACCGGTCCGCGCTGGCGGATCTGAAAGAGGTGATGGGCACGGCCCACGACGTTCTCATGTTTGCGGCCTCGGGCACCGGGGCAATGGATGCTTCCGTATCAAACCTGTTCTCGCGCGGCGATAAAGTGATCGTCTGCGTCGCCGGGAAATTCGGCGAACGCTGGGCCGAGATCGCCAAGGCCTACGGCCTGGATGCCACGGTTCTTACGGTTCCGTACGGCGATGTGGTCGCGCCTCAGCAGGTGGAAGCCGCGCTGGCGGCCGAACCTGCCACTCGCGGCGTCTTCGTACAGGCGTCTGAAACCTCCACCGGCGCGGCGCACGATGTGCGCGCCATGGCCCGCGCCGTCTCGAAAACCGGCGCCATTTTCGTGGTGGATGCCATCACCGGACTGGGCACCATGCCCCTCGATATCGATGGTTGGGGCCTGGACGTAGTGATCGGCGGCTCGCAAAAGGCTTTCATGATTCCGCCCGGCTTGGCTTTCATGTCGATCAGCCCGAAGGCCTGGAGCTTTGCGGACACGGCCACGCTGCCGCACTTCTATTTCAACCTGAAAAAAGAAAAGAAGAGCGGCGATGCGGGCGAATCGAGCTGGACGCCTTCCACCGCGCTGATCCTGGCGCTGGCCGAAGCTCTCAAATATGTGAAGCAGATCGGCATGCCGCACCTGATCGAGAACGCGCAACTGCTGGCCCGCGCCACCCGCGAGGCCGTCCAGAAACTCGGTCTGGAGCTGTTCGCGCCGCATTCGCCGGGCTCCTCGGTAACCGCCGTTAAAGCACCCAAGGGCCTCGATTCCGGGGTGATCGTGAAAGAGTTTCGCAATCGCTTCGGCGCCGTGATCGCCAATGGGCAAGGCTCCATGAAAGGCCAGATCTTCCGCATCGCGCATTTGGGCTACTTCGATTTTGCGGATCTGTTCGCGGTAGTGGCGGGACTCGAAATTATCCTGCACGCCAACGGCTATCCGGTCGAATTCGGAAAGGGTGTGGCCGCGGTGGAGAACTTATATAGTGAGGTTGCGGTCGCGCCGCAAGCCGTACACGCATGACCATCCTGATCGCGGAGCCTCTGGCCGAGGCCGCCATCGCGCTGCTCAAATCGCAGCCTGGCTGGAACGTGATTGTTTCCAGCCCCAAAGAATACGCAAACCATTTGGCGGATGCTGACGCGCTGATCGTGCGCAGCGCCGTGCAGGTGAACCAGGCGGTGCTCGACAGAGCGCCGCGCCTGCGGGTGATCGGCCGCGCCGGCGTGGGCGTGGATAACGTCGATCTGGAGGCCGCCACGGCGGCCGGCGTCCTGGTGATGAACACGCCGGGCGGTAACGCCATTTCCGTGGCGGAGCATACTCTGGCGCTCATGTTGGCCATGGCGCGGCGCATTCCCGAAGCTACCCAATCCACCACCGGCGGCAAGTGGGAAAAGAAGAAGTTCATGGGCAGCGAGTTGCGCGGCAAGTCGCTGGGCATCGTCGGACTCGGCAGCATCGGCCGCGAAGTGGTGAAGCGCGCGCGCGCCTTCGAGATGCGTGTGCTGGCGCACGATCCATATGTCACCGCGCAGATCGCCAAGGATCTGGGAATCGAGCTGGTGGATCTGGCCGATCTCTATGCGCAGAGCGATTACATCACGTTGCACGTCGCGCTTACGCCCGAAACCGACGGCATGCTTTCGCACGATGCGTTCGCCCGCATGAAGCCGGGCGTACGCATCGTGAACTGCGCGCGCGGCGAACTGGTGAATGACGAAGCGCTTCGTCAGGCGATCGAGGCGGGCAAGGTAGCTTCCGCCGCGCTGGACGTGTTTCCGGTGGAGCCGCCGCCGCCGGGTTACGCGCTCTTCGCCGGCCATAAAGTGCTGGCCACGCCGCACATCGGCGGCTCCACCGAAGAAGCGCAGGAGATCGTGGGCGTGCGCATCGCTGAGCAGGTGGTCGAGTATCTGCAGAACGGCGTGGCGCTGAACGCGGTGAACATGCCGTCGCTTTCGCCCGAACAGTATCGCACGCTTGGCCCGTATATCAATGTCGCCGAGCGGTTGGGGAACTTCGCGGCATACATAACCGCGGGTCACACCAAGACGGTGCGGCTGGCGTACTTCGGCCGCATCGCCGAGAACAATACCACCCTGCTGCGCAATGCCGGACTGGCGGGCGTGCTGAAGCGGTCCGTTTCCGAGCGCGCCAACCTGATCAACGCCATGCAGATCGCCGGCCAGCGCGGCTGGAACCTGGCCCAGCGGCACGAAGCCCGCTCAGGCCACACCGATTCGATCCGCCTGGAACTCGAGACCGACTGCGGCACGACGACGGTGGAGGGCGCGGTGCTGTTAGGCAACCCGCGCCTGATCCAGGTGGACGGGATCTATTGCGAGGCTCCCCTGGCTGGGCACTTAATCTTCATGAAGAACCAGGACGTGCCCGGCGTGATCGGGCACGTGGGCACGGTGCTGGGGCGCAATCACATCAACATCGCGAATTTTTCGTTGGGCCGGCGCGAAGTCCCCGCCGCGCCTGGTGAGCCGCTCGAAGCCGTGGCTGTTGTCTCCACCGATGATGCAGTGCCGGAGAGCGTGCTGCAGCAACTTCGGGAGAATCCCGCAGTGAAGCTGGCGCGCTCTGTGGAATTCGGATAGCATCTTGATTTGCTGACCAAGCTCACCATCCGCAATTTCAAACGGTTCAGAACAGCGGAAATCGAACTCGGCAATCCAGTCGTATTTATCGGCCCAAACAACTCGGGCAAGACTACCGCGCTGCAAGCTCTGGCGCTCTGGGAAGCCGGCTTGCGACAGATCAACAATGCGAGGGCTCCCATTCTCAATCGCAAGGACCTCGCTGCCGTCCTGGTGCCCAGAACCGATCTACTCTGGTGGGACCTTGATTCAACACCTCAGATTGAGATCACGGTCGAGGGCGTGACCGGCGACCGACGCTGGGAGTTCGGAATGGCATTTAAGTATGCAAACGAGCAGTCGATTGAATGCCGTCCGTTGATGGATCGGGTACCACCTCCTGAAGCATCCGCTGCACAGGTCGCGTTTCTCCCCCCAATGTCCGGCCTCGCGGATCGCGAATTCATCAAGCAGCCCGGAGAGATCGCCTTCTTGATAGGCCAGGGGCGAACGGGCGAGGTTCTGCGTAACATGTGCCTGCAGGTCTTTGGTTCGGCTGCGGGGAAGTGGTCCCAGATCGTAAGTCGCGTCAAGAATCTATTCGGCGTGGAGCTAGGTGCGCCGCTCTGGGATGATCGCAGTGAGATCACACTCGTCTACAACGAACCTCCAGACTTCTATCTGGATCTATCGTGTGCAGGTCGGGGACTTCAGCAGACGTTATTGCTTTTAGCGTACCTCTCGGCGAATCCGCATTCGGTGCTTTTGCTCGACGAGCCGGATGCCCATCTGGAAATCCTCCGTCAGCGCCAGATCTACAATGTGCTCACCGACGCGGCCCGCGAGGAGGAGAGCCAGATAGTAATCGCCAGCCACTCCGAAGTGATTCTGAACGAAGCTGCGGCGCGGGACGTGGTCGTCGCATTTGTCGGCCAGCCGCATCGTCTCAACGATCGCCCCAACCAGCTCTTGAAAGCGCTCAAGGACATCGGATTCGAAGACTACTACCAGGCCGAACAGCGCGGTTGGGTGCTGTACCTCGAAGGCTCCACCGATCTCGCGATCCTTCGAGCATTCGCCGCCAAATTGCAACACCCCGCGCAGAACGATCTGGAATCGCCGTTTGTCCATTATGTGGAGAACCAGCCCTCCCGCGCCCGCGACCACTTCTACGGCTTATCGGAAGCGAAGCCGGACCTCGTCGGCTTCCTGCTGAACGATCGGATGGAACGCGCCCCACAATCTGCAGGGGCACTGACCGAAACCATGTGGACCAGGCGCGAGATCGAGAATTACCTTTGCCAGACCGAAACCCTACTCGCCTGGGCCGAGGCCTCGGCGGAAGAAACATCGCCCGGCCCGCTATTCACGCCCGGCCAGGCAGCCGTGCGGCGCGAGCTCATGGAAGAGAGTATTCACGAGCTCGTCCCGCCTGTGGCACTCCGCAACGCCGATGATGTCTGGTGGCGGAACGTCAAAGCCAGCGACGAATTCCTTGACCGGCTGTTTGAGATCTTTTTCGAAAAGCTCCATCTTCCTAACCTGATCCGCAAAACGAATTACCATCTGCTCGCCGGGCATGTGCCGGTGAGCAGTATCGACCCTGAGATCGCGCAAAAGTTGGATCTCATCCATGCGGTCGCCGAGGGCGCGACCCCGCGGTGAGTCGCCGCGCAGAACGGGCCATACTTCCGCGGGTAACGCGACTGTGGAATCCGGCTATTTTGAATTGCAATCCGAGAGAATGTTTGTGGGAACCTGGAGCTGTCAAACATGATCGAAATCCCGGGCTCCCCATGTCCCGCCTTCTCGCTGCCGCCCTCATCGTGGGTTGTGCTCTGCTTGCCGTTTTAGCGCTCAGCCCCCCGCGTCTGTCGGCGCAGGTGTGGTCCGCGCGCCTTATACGGGTCACGGTGACCGATCCTCTCGGTCGTAGCGTCATCGGGCTCGACCAAGAACGCTTCCAGGTTCTGGGAGCTAGCGCTGCCTGCTCCATCACGGATTTCGCAGGTGCCGATTCTCCGATGATGCTTGCAATCGTCAGCGAAACGCAATCGCCCGACCTTGCCGCGTTCGTCCGGCCTGAAGATGAGTTGATTCAAACGTGCTCACTTGCCGATGCTGTCCAAGGACTTTCGGCTTCGAAGAAACCGCGGAAAGTTATCGTGACAACGGCCACTTCAGGCGCCGAAATGATTCCCGGCTCCATCCAAGTCGTGCAAGCCAATCGACCAGATTTAGCCGGCACCTTCGACGAACTTGGCAAACTTCATCAGTATATGCTTTGGGTTAAGTGTTCCACATGGTCCCCCAATCTCAACGTGGTCCTCGATCGGCCGCCCGGGTTGCCGCCGCTAAACCTCACTTGGAAGTAAGTTGAACCGTAGGCCACCCCGAGGGCGTTACCATCAATGGCATGCCCCTTCGTCATTCGGTATTGTTCTTCGCCCTGATTTCTCCCGCCGCCGCGCAGAATTGGCCGTCCTTTCGCGGGCCGGTGGCTTCGGGCGTCGCTGACAACCAGAATCTGCCCGTGATTTGGGACGCGGCCCACGGAACGAATATCCAATGGTCCGCTGGTTTGCCGGGGCTGGCGCATTCGAGCCCCATCGTCTGGAAGGACCGCGTGTTCGTGACCACCGCCATCAGCACCGGACGGCCGGACGCCTCTTTCAAGCGCGGTCTGTACGGCGAGGGCGATGCATCCGACGATGTCAGTCCGCAGCAGTGGAAGTTGATCTGCCTCGACCGCAAGACCGGCAAGGTGCTATGGGATCGCACGGCTTACGAGGGCGTGCCAAAAGAGAAGCGTCACATGAAGGCGACTTATGCCAATTCCACGCCGGCTACCGACGGCCAGGTGGTGGTTGCCTTTTTCGGTTCGCAGGGTCTGTATGCCTATGACCTGGCCGGAAAGCAGTTGTGGAAGCGCGACCTTGGACGCCTCAACGTAGGCGCCTACGACCTTCCGGAATATGAATGGGGCACGGCCAGTTCGCCCATCATTTATGGTGACAAGGTGATCGTACAGTGCGATCAGCAGAAGGGTTCGTTCCTCGAAGCATTCGACCGCAAGACGGGCCGCACCCTTTGGAAGGCCGAGCGCGACGAGCTGCCATCCTGGGGTACGCCGTCGGTTTATCAAAGCGGGGCGCGCACCGAGCTGGTGACGAACGGGTCGAACTTCGTGCGCGGATACGATCCCTCCACGGGCAAGGAGATATGGCGGCTGGGCGGAAGTTCCAAGATTACCGCGCCTACGCCGGTGTTCGGAGATGGCCTGATCGTAGTGGCCAGCGGGCGGCGGCCGGAAGCTCCTATCTTTGCGGTTCGCGCCGGGGCGGCGGGCGACATCACCGGCGATGCGCGCTGGGTGGCGTGGCAAAAACAGCAGCGGGGCCCATACATGCCGACGCCGCTGATTTATGGCGGCTATCTCTACGTGTTGGGGAACGCCGGCATATTCGATTGCTATAACCTGGCGACCGGCGCCGAGGTGTACCGCGAGCGCATTCCGCACCAGGGCTCGGGCTTCAGTGGCTCGCCGGTGGCTTCCGACGGCAAGATATATCTGCCCAGCGAGGATGGCGACATCTTCGTGGTAAAAGCGGGCCCGCACTTCGAACTGCTTCAGAAGAATACGATGGATGAGCCTTTGATGGCCACGCCGGCGATCGCGGGCGGCCTGCTGCTGGTCCGCACGCAGCATCATTTGTGGGCGATCGGCGGCAAAGATGGGGCAGGCACCCTGACTGGGTATAGGCGTTAGACTAACGCGCTCGACTTCCGATTAATCTTCGCGGCTGAGCTGGGCTCTTAGGGGTAGCGGCACGTCTGGGCCCCTTTTGGGAATTGCTTTCGCTCCGTTAGATCGGAATTCAATGTCAACCGTTTCAGATCCAGAGTAGAGCGTCTACCCTATGTGTTAAATTCTGGGTAGATCGTCTGCTAACCATGCCGGCGAACAGCGCCGATCGAATTGAACTCGTGTCCAAACACATCCATCCCAACATTTCGCGCACGTCCTCCTTCACCAAATTGGCCCTGGTCACAACAATATGCGCCTTTGGTCCTTCAGATCAACTCCGACACATCGTCGGCTGCGGCCTGACTTCAGTGAGAGAAGCCCTCACCATGTTGGATCCATATTTGCCCGTCAAGCTTCAGTCGATCGAGGAGTGGCTCGCGGCGATTGGCATTTATGGCGTTATGGCTTACAGTGTGAGCCGGCGCACTGCCAAGATTGGTATGCGCCTGGCAATCGGGGCGACTCGGATTACAGGTGCTGCAGATGATATTGCGGGATGCGGTTCTGTTGGTCTCGGCGAGAATGGGTCTGGCGATGGCAAAGCTCCTCACACAGATGCTTTCGGGTGTGTTATCGGCAGGAATGAGCGCAATCGATCCATTCAGTTTTGGGTCGGTTGGAGTACTCCTGTGCGCCATCGCATTGATTGCGGCACTCATCCCAGCCTGGAGGGCGTCACGCGTCGGTCCCATTGTAGCGTTGCGCTATGAATAACAGGTTTTCCTTGCCATCCCATCCAGGCGAAGGAGAGGGCGCCGATTATTCACCGAAAGTGCGTAGTATTACGAGGTGTTTGGAATACGTCTGCAAGTCCGTAGAAGCAGCCCGCTCACGCAAACACCCGAGACATGCGGTTCTGGGAACGCATCCGCGTGACGCCTTAGCTCCCGAGAGCCAGGCCGAGCCGGCGCAGGCCCTCGCCAAACATCTCCGTATTCACACCCATCCCGATGCGAAAGCAATCAGGTGCGTCGAAAAACCGGCCCGGCACGGCCGTGGTCTCATACTCGGCGCGCAGGCGCGCCAGCAGCACTTCTACATCTCCGGAGCGCACCCGGAGAAACGCGGTGGTGCCCCAATCGGTATGCGGTGCGACGACGGCTGTCTGGCGCGCCAGAAACTGGCTGAGCAGCGCGCGATCGGCTTCCACCACCCGGCGCGCACGCGCGCGTATGAAATCCAGATGCGCGAAGGCCGCTACGCTGAGCAGCTCTGCCGGGTGCGCGGGAATTACCCCGAACAGATCGTTCAGGCGCCACATGGCCCGCGCCAAGTCCGGCTGCGCTAAAATCCACCCGCAGCGCAGGCCGCTCAGCCCGTACACTTTCGTCAGGCTGTTGGTGACGATGAACTCCGGGCCAAGATGGCAGGCGGTCTGCGGCGTATTCTCGTAGACTGCGTCCAGATACACTTCGTCCACCAGCACATGCGCGCCCACGCTGCGCGCCAGATCTCCGACTTCGCGTAACACCGCATCGGGCGTGAGGGCGCTCGACGGATTATGCAGATTCGTCACCACAATCAGTTTGGTCCTGGGAGTGAGCGCCGCGCGAATCGCGGCCGGATCGAGCGCATAGCCGGTCTCCGCGGCGCGCGCGAACCGCTTCACCTCAGCTCCCAGATACAGCGCCGCCGAAATCAGCAATTCGTAAGCGGGCTGTTCGATCAAGACTTCGTCGCCTGGATCGACCAGCGTAGCCATGGCCAGTTGATTCGCCATCGACGTGCCCGCCGCCGCCACGACGCAATCCGGATCGACGCTGTACTTGCGGGCGATGGCTTGCTGCAACGGCGCGTACCCGTATCCGCCTTCGCCATTGATCTCCAGCGTTGGTGGGGCGGGCAACTCCGCCAGTGGAAACGATCCCACGCCGCTGGTGGCCAGGTTGAAGCGCGCGCGGCTTTGGGTCTTGGCCCAATGCATGTAATCGGAATGTCGTCGTCGCATAGGTTGTGGATCGAGCAGGGCTGACGCTACTCAGCGTAGCAGGCGGTTGCCACTGGGAACCTGCGGGTCGATGTTGACGACATCCACAAAAGAGGTCAGGCTGCGCGCCGCCTTGTCCGCATCCTCGCCTTCCTGCAGAACGATTTCGTGCTCGATCCAGTTCGAAAGCGGAATATTCCGGAAAAAGATGCGCTCCTGCAGCACCAGCGCTTTGCGATTCTGGAACAATAGCTTATTGTCGCGGACATAGTGCCGCTGCTCCACGTGCACGTCGGCCAGGAAGTTATCCAGAGCCTCGCGGCGAGCCGATTCTCTCGCGCCGGTCAAGGCCTGTTCCAGCGAATTCTTCTCGGCTTCGAGCGTACCGCGGGCCTGGGCCATCGCTTCCCGCTCGCGGGCCAAGGCGACTTCCATCCGGGACTGCATGATGTAGAACGCCAGCAGGCCGGAGCCAACCGCCACAAAGCCGGGCAGCAGTATCCACAGAAGTGCGTCCATTGGCTACATGATAGCGGAAACCACCGCCGCCCGCAGGCGGTTTTCGCCATTACTCCTGTTGACTTCCGTCAACTTTCTGGTTGGCCAAAAGATATCTCAGCACGCCTAACTGCAGAGAACCCAGGGCGCCAAAAAAGCCCGTGAGCTGCGCGCGCAGACCGCTCAAGAAGCCGCCGTATTTGCCGATCCAGGCCGCCGACCCGTGCAGGCGGTCGGCTTGGCGCAGGGTGGACTCTCCGTCACGCCCTTTGTGCATGGCCCGCGCGGCAGGCGTCAGCAGGATTTTCTTACCGGCGCGGCGCAACTGGAAACAAAGATCCGCATCGCTGCCGAATTGGCCGTAGCGTTCGTCAATCTGGCGGATGGCCGTGAAAAAGAAACGGCGCATCATCAGTGCGGCGCCGCGAGGATAATCCACCGGCATAGGTTCAGAAGCGGGTGCCGCGGGCCGCCAAGTATCGTCCGGCGGAAATCGCCCCAATTGAGGGGCCGGCCGCCCCGCGTCGTCCACCAGCAGCGGACAGACAGCTCCGGCGTCTGGTTGCGCGTCCAACAGCGCGGCCAGCACGCGCACCGTTTCCGGGAAGACCTCCGTGTCTTCATGCAAGAAGAAGACATACTCGCCCTCGGATCCGCGGACGCCAAGGTTGAGCGCTTTGGTCAGGCCGAAGTTGCGCGGAATGCGGATGAAGCGCGCGCGGGGGAATTCGCTCTCGAGATCCTGACTGCCGTCGGTCGACCCGTTGTCTACCACCACGATTTCGATGGTGGCCCGGCCTTCGGACCGTTCCAATGCCTCGATCGCCCGCCGTAACAGGTCTTTGCGATTGTAGGAGACGACCAGGGCCGACACTTTGGGAGGCTGTGGCGCCTGGCCGGTAGGTTCGGCCACTTTCAGCAGCTTAACATGCGGAGAACTGGCGCACGTCGAAATGTGCGCCCCGCGCCTGCGCTATGTGTTGCAGTTAGAGTTACAAGACCTACCGCAGGGGGTGGGACGAAATGATCCGCGGCTATCTGAAAAACAAGTGCTTTTGAGGGGCCAGTCGGTCAAATCTAGTTCGGCAAGGAGTTGGCAAGCTTGACCACGTCTCCCGGACTGTGCTATTTCTAACCATTAGAAATTGAGGCCGCGTCGCCTAGCCACGCAATTGGCGCGATCAAGAAAGCCAACCGTGCAACGCGCGCTTGTATAGCCATGCAACTGCACAGAAACCGAACTTCCTCCCCCCGCATCGCGTTGTTCGTGGCGGTTCTTGGTCTTGCAACCCTGCAAGGCCCCCTCAAAGCACAGCTCTGCGGCACAGTAAGCACTACTGTCCCGCCCTGCGTGCTGACGCAGGGCTACGCCGGTCCCCCTGGAGATCCCAACTTCAACAGCCGGCAAGCGTTCAACGGGTATGAAGCCACCCTAACCCCAACATATGTCGGCAACCCGGCGACCATGCCAACCGCGCATCAACTGTTCCTGGAAGTAGACGATAGCGCGGCCGCCCTTCCGCCGAACGCCCCGTCGAACCCGATCATGGCTCAGCCCCTGTACGTCGCCGGAATCAAGGTCCCGAAACCGGCGCAAGGCTCGTGCGACCCTTGCGACATGGTAATAGGGGTTACGTTGAACGACACCGTTTTCGCATGGACCGCCGACGGAACCCAGGCAGGGAATTTGCTCTGGAGCAGACAGGGGGTCCCGGGCAGTACCACTTACCCCCCGGGGAATGCCGGCAATGCGCTCTGGTACGACGACTGCGGTTCCGGGGGGCAACCGCTGCCGCGGCCGTCGACTGATACCACCCCCTTTGACGGCATTGTTTCGACGCCCGTGATCGACGTGAGCCGCTCCGCGCCAATGATGTTTCTGACCGACTGGTGCCAGACGTCAACTGGAAAAGACGAGTGGTTTATCCACAAAATCAACCTGCGAACAGGGGCGGACGCCACGCCCTCGCGGTGGATTGGCGGCGATTTCGGTTCCGTCGGCTTTAACGACACGAACCAGAAGCAGCGGGCAGCGCTACTCGAGGTTCCCAACCCTCGGAAGGGTGGGAATCCCCTGATCTATGCCGCCTTCGGTACGGGCACCATGGAGGATAATGGGACCGAACATCCGTACCACGGCTGGCTCATAGCCTACACCACGGAGCCGGGTACCGGAGCCTTGGAGCCTCAAATCGGATTCTCATCCACACCCACCTCTTGCGGCAAAGGGGGCGGCGAGTTCGACGGGGGTGTGAACCACGGCCAGTGCAAGGTCGACCCCAACTCCCTCACGCCCGCCTGCGACTGCTACGAAGACAACGCCGCGGGCTTCCAAAATGCGCCGAACTGGGGCGGACAG
This sequence comes from Bryobacterales bacterium, assembly GCA_963756605.1. Classification (GTDB taxonomy): domain Bacteria; phylum Acidobacteriota; class Terriglobia; order Bryobacterales; family Bryobacteraceae; genus Bog-159. The sequence continues at coordinate 219,507 of CAVWOT010000021.1, forward strand.
GGCGGCGGCTGTTGGATGTCCGGCCACGGGCCGGCGGCGACCGCTATCGGCGTAATCAAGAACAGCAGCGGCCAGCCCGACGGCGACGTACATATCTTCCTCGGTTGCGGAAACGGCGGATTTCAGCTTAGCCCAGACGGGGTCACGCTTTCCAACGCCGGCCAGACCGTTATGGATTTCCTGGTAACGCCAAACGGATCGAGCGGCTTGCCCTTCCAGAGCTTCACGCCGAATTCCCCGGCGTACGGCGTTGGACCACCCATACCGGCTGTTTGTGGGGGCAATGGCGGCGCGGATTGTGCCGGCTGCGGCCCGTGTCAGTATACCTTCCAGGCCATGAACGCCGCCGACTGGGACCAATCGGCGAGCGGCGTCATGCTATTCAACGATCTCCAAGGGAACCCGCGCCTGGTCACCGTCGACAAGGCCGGCTACGGCTACCTTCTGACACCGGGCAACCTCTGCGGTTCGGCCACCGCGGATACCCAATGTGTAGGGTTTGCTCCAGGCGATCCAGGCAGTTGGACATTTGGCGGCTCGGCGTACTTGCCGATGGCTCCCGGAGGGTCCGGCCGGGGCTGCACCGCGACTGACGATAGCGCGTGCGAACGGGTGACCGGCATGGCATTCTTCAGCCAAAGCCCAAATGGGCCCTCCTACGTATACTCCTGGCCCTATCATGAGGCCCTTGTTGGTGTACAGTTGTCCGACAACTCGACCAACTTGAGCGGGCTGGGAACACTCACCTGGAGCAGCAGTACCTCCACGACTCTAACCTACACGCCGTCCAGCGGCGATCCATGCACTAGGGGCCTCAACTGTCTCACCGAGCAGGTGGTCCCAGGAGACAGGCTCCAATTCCAAAACTGCCCCTGCTCGGGATCCGATTGTCCCGTGGCCACCACCGTGAGCAAGGACTCCATGACGGTCAACATTCCTCCGCCCTCGGCATGCACCGCCGGCGCCGCACAGAATTTCAGCTACTCGGGCTATTTTGTAAGCCCGACGCCGGCTACCATCCCGAATTCGCAAGACGTGGGTTTTCCGGGCGGCGCAGTAACGGTCAGCGCACATTCGGACAACTCCGGTGGCTACGTTGACGCGCTTGTTTGGGCAGTGGCGCCAGGCGCCGCCTCTAAGGCAGGAGCACAGCGGGGCTTAGGCACGCTATACGCGTTCACCGCCCTCAGCAGCACGTCGACGACTTTGGCCAATGTATATGCCAGTGCGGATGTATGGTGTTCCGCATCATACGCGCTACCGACCGTGGCTAACGGTAGAGTTTTCGTTCCCACCTTCGCTGTCAGCACCAGCAACAACAGCTTCACCCGTTGCCAGAAGGATTCGTCGAGCAGTTCTCCGCCAGCCAGCTCCGGCATCCTGGTCTACTACTAGAGGCAGTCCGCGCGGAGGGCCAGGGCTTCTCCTGTGCCTTTCCACCGCGACTGCACGATCCGCATGAAGAGACCCACCTTCGCCCGCCGCCTTCGCTTGAGCGCCGGGCTAGCTCTATCGGCGGCTGTGGCCGCGGCAAACCCAGTCACCTTCCGCGTGATCTCTCAACTGGGCAAGTACTCGCAACCCACGGGGATCGCCGAGGGCGCCCCGGGTCTTTTGTACTTTATAGGGGGCTCGGACATCGTCAGCATCACGATTCAGGGATCCACAGTGCCGTTGACGGGATTCCAGAACCCTCCGTATGTGGTCAAATCTCCGCCGGTGAGTGCCTCAAACCGGCGCATTTATTCCTCGGTCGAGACCAACGGGGGCGCCAATATCGCGTACTCGTTCTCCGTCGCCGCCACAGCCGGCTACCATGCCTACGGGATACAAGCATTCTCCCAGGCGTTTACCCAGAATCTGCCGGACGGCGCCCTCCTGACCCTCGCGTACCGGTTCTCCGATGCCTCCATTTATCTGGCCAAGACCGATCCGGATGGAAACGTGATGCCAGCCATCTACCGGTTTCCCTCCGGCGAGCGGCAGGGTACTTATGACAATGCCGTCTATGCCACGGACGGCAACTACTATGGCAGTTCTATAACGGCGGACAAGAGCACAACCTATGTATACCGGATAACGCCGTCCGGATCACTGGCGAAATTGCTAAGCCTTCCGGACCCCGTGGCGCTATACCTGCTGCAAGCCGGCGATGGCAACCTTTATGGTGCCACCGGAGTGAACACGCGATCCCAAACCGGAACGATCTTCAAGCTAACTTTGGACGGCCACTACACGCTGCTGCATGCTTTCCCCGCGGGAGTCGCCGGCACCGGGGCCAGGCTCATCGAGGGGAGCGACGGAAAGCTCTATGGCGCGGTTAGTGGAAACGGCGTCAGCTATCTGTTCAGCGTCACGACGACCGGCCAGTACACCCTCTTGTACAAGATGAGATCCGCCGACGGCCAGTGTCCCTGCACGCTGGTGCAGGGCAGCGATGGTATCGTTTACGGCACCGCCCTGGCATTCGGGAGCACCGGGGGCGGGACCATTTTTGCCCTGGACGCGGGCCTGCCGAAGCCCGCGCCCCGGGTGCAGCATTTCAGCCCCGCATCCGGGACTGTTGGCACTAAGGTCCTGATCTGGGGACAGAAACTCCTCTCGGCGTCGGTCGGCTTCAATGGAGCGGCGGCGAAATGGGTCTACAGCAGCGGCCCGAACTACGTGTGGGCCAGTGTCCCGAGAGGGGCCAGGACCGGGCCGATTTCGATTACCACACCGGGGGGCACGGCGACTACCAGGGCGAGCTTTAGGTTTAAGGTTGAATAGACCGGACGCTATATCACGCCGAACCGACTAACTTGGAAGAGGTTTTTCATTCACTTGGGCTTCTATTGCGCAAAGAGAAAGACCGGATCTCAGCGAGTACTCGATTTGGGTTGCGGCGACGGTACTTTCGCAAAACTTTCGGTGAAGGCGTGTTGCTGAGTTTCCTGAAGAGTTTCCGGCAACTGTTTCCGTGCGCGCCGCCGAATCGAGGAACCCAATAGGATTTCGCCAAAGCGGTGGCGCGCGAGGCTCGAGCGCGTGACTACGACGTTGCCTCCTGCTCTGGCGGCAGTGCCTCGCCACGCTGGCACGCGAAGGCTTCCGCTGTTTCCCATTTCGGGCACTCGACTGGAGCCTCGTCTCGCACACGGTCGAAGATCTCATCGCCGCGCGCAAACGGCCGGCCGCCCTGGTTACTGCCCGCTCGCGGCGCAGAGCCAACGCTTTACGCCGGCAATCAACCGCTTCACCGGTTCGATGCCCCTCCGCCTGGTCCCCGGCGCGCGCGCATTCGAATCGTAGCCGCCGGGATCTTGCGCCATCGGTACGCTGCAAAGAATCCCCCGGCATCAGCCTGTGCGCTGGTCGATGACGGCGTCTTGTTCAACCATGAGGTGCAGCGCCGGAGGCCCGTCATGTGCCGCCAGTCTGGTTGACGAACGGATCGTGGGGCAAGACTCCAGTCCTGCGGCGGGCCTCCAGGACCGCGATTTTAGCTGGATGTGGACGTCCCGCGCGGGCGTAGACGCCTGCCCGCCCGGCGCTATAGCGAGGCTCCCATACTGCGATCCTCCCCAAGTGAGGTTGGCGGAAGGCTCCGGACCGGCAGGGGCTTCTTCAAGAATTGCTGAATGTGCTCGGTCAGAAGCTCGGGCTGTTCCAGCGGACCGAAGTGCTCCCCGCCGGGTAGCAGCACCGGCTTGCAGTTGGGCAGCGCCGTGTGCAGGAAATCGTAAGAGCTGATGAAATGGGAATGACGGCCATATACCAATAGCGTGGGAGTTTGAATGGTGCGCACCGCATCCAGGGTCATATCTCCCACCACCTCGTAGTCCTTCAGCAGCGTGGTATTGCGGATCAGGTGCAGTAGAGGCTCGCGATTGCGCGGCAGGCCTCGCGCCGGGCCGTAAAACTTGGGCGTTTCCAGGCTGAGCTGCAATAGGAATTCGGCATCCGTGCGCTTGTCTTCCGGCACGTGGATGCCGGACTCTTCCAGCTTCGCCACCCATGCTGCCCAGCCGATCCAGTCTTTGTCATTGCGCAGGTGCACCAGTGCCGCGAGGCCAGGCTCCATCGCCACCAGTTTGGCCACGCGCTCGGGATAGAGGAGGCTGAAATACATGGCAATATCGGCGCCGAAACTGTGACCCACCAGAATTGGCCGCTCGATGCCCATCTCATCCAGGAAGCAGCGCAGATCCTCGACCATGTCAGCCGCTGTATACCCAGTCAGGGTCACGTCACTATAACCATGGCCGCGGAGATCATAGGTAGTGACACGGTATTCGCGGCGCAGGATGGGGGCCATGTAGAGATGCCAGACGGCCAGGTTGCCGAGGAAGCCATGCAGCATGACTACGTCGGGACCCATGCCCACACTGATATAGTGCAGGTTCACTCCGTTGGCGTTTATCTTCGGCATTCAGTCAGACCCCTTCGTTAAAGTGACAGTTAACAATGGTACACCACAAAAGTTACAGTCACAAGAGTACGAAAGAGCACGCTAACTCTTGATAAGCTGTAATGTTACGGTGATACTGATGAGGAGATCTAGTACTCAGGTAGCCAATGGCACGCAAGAAGCAGACCTTTGACCTGAAAAAAGAAGTGCGCAAGCTGGCGCGTGAACGGATCGGCCATGTCGCATCTTCCCGGCCTCTCGTGCCTAAAAACGAACGCGACAAGCCGAAACATAAGAAGCCGATCACACCCGAAGACGCTTAAAGGCCACAGTGACCGCTCCGTCACGGTCGCGGCTCGGGCGCGTTTCTGAGCCGCGCGCGTGAGCAAGCGCTTATGGCCCGTCACATGAAATAATCTTTGACCTTGCCCAACAGGCTTTTTTCGGCAGGCTGATTCTCCACGGGAAGGGTTTCGCGCAGTTGTTCGAAAAGCTTGCGCTGCTCGCGAGTCAGCTTCGACGGCACCTTCACATCGATGTGCACATAAATATCGCCGCGTCCGCCCCCATTCACCGACGGCACACCCATGTGCCGTAGACGGAACTGTGCCCCGTTCTGGGTGCCTTCCGGGACTTTCAGGCGATAGAGTTCTTCCATGGTGGGAATTTCGATATCCGCGCCCAAGGCAGCTTGTCCCACATTGATCGGAATGGTGCAGTGCAGATCGTTACCCTGGCGCTCGAAGAACGCATGCTCTTTCACCTTCAGCACGACATACAGGTCGCCCGGCGGTCCGCCGTTCGCGCCGGGTTGACCCTCCTGGGCCAGCCGCAGACGATTGCCGTCATCCACACCCGCCGGAATGTTGACCTTGAGTTTGCGGACTACCTGGCGATAACCCTGGCCATGGCATTGCCGGCACGGGTTCCGCACGATTTGCCCGCTGCCGTTGCAGGTATGGCAGGTGCGCCGCACGGATAAAAAACTCTGCTGATACAGGATTTGTCCCCGTCCCTTGCAAGTCGGGCAAACCGTGGACCCGCTGCCCGGTTCCGCGCCCGTAGCGCGGCAGCGGTCGCAGGTTTCCAAACGCGGCGCCTGGATTTCCGCAGTCATCCCGAAGACCGCGTCTTCGAAGCTGATTTCAAGATCGTAGCGCAGATCCTCGCCGCGCTGGGCGCGACTACGCCGGCTTCGGCCGCCGCCAAACAGATCGCCGAAGCCAAATAGATCGCCCACAATGTCGCTGAAATCGGAAAAGATGTTCGGATCGAATCCCTGCGCGCCGGAGCTTTGCAAACCGGCGTGGCCGTAGCGGTCGTAGGCCGCGCGCTTCTGCGGGTCGCTCAGCACGCTGTACGCTTCGGCGGCCTCTTTGAACTTCTCTTCCGCGTCCGGATTGTCCGGGTTGCGGTCCGGGTGATACTGCAGCGCCAGTTTTCGGTAAGCGGATTTTACCTGGCCGTCGCCGGAGTCCCGGCCGATGCCCAGGATTTCGTAATAGTCTCTTTTCTCCACTTTGTCCACGGGGAATTACAGGAACCGTCAGGGCCTTACGGCAACCTTTACCATGGCCGGCCGCAAAAGCTTTCCCTTGAAATTATATCCACTTTGATATTCTTCCAAAACCGTCTGATCGGGCAGGTCTTCGGACTCTGCGCGGTCGACGGCCTGGTGCAAATTCGGATCGAACTGTTTGCCGGCGGCCTCGATAGGCTCGAGCCCGGCCTTTTTGAGCGTGTCAAAGAGCCGCTGGTAGATCAACTCGATGCCTTTGGCGTATTCCTTGTCGGCGGTTTCCACCTTCATGGCGCGCCGGAAATCGTCCAGAATGGGGATCAAGTCGCGCACAATTTCCACGGCCGCGAATTGCACGTATTCGGAGCGATCGCGTTCGGCCCGCCGGCGGAAGTTGTCGAAATCCGCGAGAGTGCGCAGCAGCCGGTCCTTGATTTCGCCCTTCTCCGCGGCGAGTTGGTCGCGTTCGGCGGTCAAAGCCGCAATTTGGGCTTCTGGAGTCGCGACCATTTCCTCCTCGACACCCGACGCCTGCTGTTCCTGCTTATCTTCTGCCACTATTTATAGATTATCAAACCGGTGGGGCAGCTTCAGCCATGCCGCCCGCGTGCCAACGGACGAGTGCAGCTAGAACTGCATGCTCTCCAGCGCGCGGCGGGTCTGCAGCACGGCCCCCATCACTTTTTCGTATTGCATACGCATGTGACCCAGCACAGCCAGCTTGGCCCAGACCCCGCCCGGCATCTGGAAAGAGATGCCGATGATGGCCAGTTCCTTCATAGCGGGATGCGTTTCCCCTAAGCCCACGCGCACTTCCAGCGACCCGGTGGGTTGCTCGAGGACGCGGTTCAGCAACTCCACCAGCCGCTCCTTCTCTTCCAACGCCCGCAAAAGGTCGCGCAGTTTTTCGCGGGTGAGATGCAGGTCGAGTCCCAACAGGTTCGAAACCCCTTCCATGTGGAACACCGGTGCCACATCCACTTCCAGCAGGCCTTTCCGGTAGAGCAGCGTCAGCTTGCGCAGCACGGCATCGTAAATCGCCCGCTCTTCCGCGATGCGCACGACCAACTCCCGCCGCACGTCCTCCAGCCGCCACCCGCTGAAATTCAGGTTCACGTAATTGCGAATATTGGCCAGTTCGTCGGAGGAGACGAATTCCTCCAAAGCCACTACCCGGTTATGCACGGTGCGATCACGCGTGACCAGGATGACCAGGACGCGGCGCTCGCCCAGCGGAACGAGTTCGATCTGGTCCAGTTCGCGGACAGCCGGCGCCAGCGCGGTGGCGATCCCCACGTTGCGCGTCAGTTCGGTTAAAATATGGCAGCACCGTTCCACGCGCGCCGCGGCGGTAGGTGCTTCCATCAACTCCGTGCGTAAACGCGCCGCATCGGCCAACGGCATGCGCCCCGCATTGACCGACTGCACATATTCGCGAAAGGCTTTTTCGGTGGGCACCCGGCCGGCGGAAGTGTGCGGTTGGGAGAGGTAACCGGCATCCGCCAGACTGGCCATCACGTTTCGTACCGATGCCGCACTCAAACTCTGATTGCGGCGATGCGCAATGGTGTGCGATCCGACCGGCTCGCCAGTCTCGATGTAGCTCCGTACTATGGCGTGAAGGATATCCTGCAGCCTGGCATTCAGCGGCGCGTCTGGATCCATATGGCTTGGATAGAAATTCTCCCTGTTACTATTGTACCCACGCCAAAGCAAAAAACAACAGGACTGTTTTGGCAAGTGCCGGGTACCAGTAGTACAGGACGACCCTGTAGCCACACACTACCGCCGGGTCAGCATTTCCTGTTTCTTGGGCGGCAGCGGTCCGTAGACATCCAACTCGCCGCGCGTACCAACAAACACGCGTCCATTCGCGACCAGCGGAAAACTGAATCGCAGGGCTTCCCCGGCGCGATCGCGCGCGCTTTCCTGTTCGCTGTTGTATAGCTCGTTCCGCACATCGGCCGCTTCGTATGCGTGCAGGACCGCTGGCGGGCCGGAGCGCTGCCAGTCATATGACGCCATCGCCCAGACAATGCCATCGCGCGCCCCGGAAGCAGACACCACCGGTGTAGCGCCCGCATCCGGATAGTGAAATGAACCCGCCGCGTGGGCCAGCAGCAACCGCCCGTCGCGCAACACCAAATCCCGCAGCACATCGCTCCCCGCAATCACATAGATATGCCCATTCCAGAAGGCCGGCGCGCCGAACATAGCATGTTTGGGAAACTGCCTGGTGGCCACCGCGTGCGCGTCGGAACCGTCGTGAAAGCCGCCCATATGATCGCGGTTCACCACATATAGCGTTCCGCCCTTGCCTGCCGCCAATAGCAGATGGGGATTCGCACCCGGCTGATCCGGCAGCAACACCGGGCCGCCGGAGCCCAAATCCGCATCGTTGCCATCCAGCTCTTTCTGATTGAATGGCGTGAAGTAGTCCGCGACGGCGAGCTTGCCGCCATCCAAGCGGAGTTTGAGAACGCTGTCGCCAAGGTCGCGCCCGCCGGATGCCGCATCAAACCGGCCGTTGCCGGTCACTACAAAAATGTTCCCCGCGTCATCGGCCGCCGGAGCCGCATCGCCCAGCCAGATGCCACCGTCGTTGGCGTCGGGTGACGTGTTGAAGACAGCCGTTTGCTTCAGCGTGCGCGCGTCGTAAGCCATCACCCAGCCGTGATACGGCCCCGCATCGCACGAAGAGGCCCAGGTGAGGTAAACGTGACTTTGCGCAAGCAGCAGACCTGCACGCGGATTCTCGCGCCGCGGGTCAAATAGAATCGTGCCATGCGCGTTGCCGACGCCCCGGCCGCGAGTCCACGCCCGAATCACCACCGGACCGCCGAACTTCTCGGCACCCGTGGTGATCGCCAGGGCGTGCAGCTTCTGAACGTATTCATCACCCGCGCCCTTGTGCTCCTTAGTCCGCGCCAGCACGTATAGCGTGCCAGTCTGGGTATCTATCACCGGTGTGGAGGTAATACCAACTTCCGGAGAAATCAGCGGGCACTCTACATCATGCGCGGGCACCGGTGTCACACCTGCCGAAAGAAAACTGACACGCCACAAGGGGGACTCCGGGCTGCCGGCTTGCGCGTCGAACGCATATACGCTGTCGTGTTCCGTAGCCACGTAAACCAAATCGTGAATGCCTTTGCCGGGTAAATCGACTGCGGGTAGGAACAAGGGTTGCGCGTAGATTGGACCATCCACCGCCAGTGCGCCGAGCTTTCCGAAGCGACTGGCGTTGACCGTTTGCGGCGTGAGTATGAACTCGTTTAAGTTCGCGCCGGTCCGCGCGAAGCCGTACTGGGACGTGGTCACCGGGCTGGGCGAGTTCGTCGCCACGCGGGCCAGAAGTATCGTCGCACCGAAGAGAACTACACGCAGTCTGACAGGGATTCGAGGCATCTTCGCATCCGACCAGCACAGCGAGAGCCAATCGCCTGATTCCTTGAAGCAGAGGCTTCATTAAGGGGGCGTTTCCGTACAAAACCCGCTCGGTTCACTCTGGCGCGCAGACGAAATCTGTGGCGTCGTCCGGGTTGCCCGTGCCCTTGTATTTTTCGGCCAACGGGAATGGAACATAATGGCCGGCTGTGGACGCCGCCATCCGCAACGCGGCGGTCCGCATGCAGAGTCGGTGGCGTCTGGCTTTTGTTCGACCCAGCGGATCACAGCATCGAACGCGCGTTCCGGCTGAGGGCGGCGGCCGCGCGGTAATCAGAGCAATCGGTAGGCGGTTCATGCCGGTTTAATCCTTCATTTAGTTGATCATTTAGTCGATGATTCAGTCGACGGGCCAACCCGCATAATTCTCCGCCAGGCTGATCATCGCGGCGCGCGAACTGGTAGCGTACTCCAGCTCCGCAAGCTGGCGGCGGAAGTCGAATTCGTTGCCGCCTGGTGCGCGGTGTAGCGTGTAAGTCATCCACCAGGAAAAGCGTTGCGCTCTCCAGGCGCGGCTCAGACAACGGTCCGAATAGCTGTTCAGCAGATCCGCGCGGCCGCTCCGGTAATACGCGGCCAGAGCGCGCGAGAGTATCCTGACGTCGCCAACCGCCAGATTCAACCCCTTGGCGCCAGTGGGCGGAACAATGTGTGCTGCGTCGCCGGCCAGCAGCAGACGGCCGTGCCGCATAGGTTCCACCATCAGGCTGCGCATGCCGGTAACGCTTTTTTGCAAAATCGCACCGCGGTCAGGCACCCAGCCATCGGCGGTTGCCAGGCGTGCCGACAACTCCGTCCAGATCTGCTCATCGGACCAGTGCGCCGCATCTTCGTCTGGTGCGCACTGCAGGTAGAGCCGCGTGATGTCTGGGGAGCGCATGCTGAACAGCGCGAATCCGCGCTCGTGGAGCGCGTAAACCAGCTCGTTCGAACTCGGCGCGGCGTTGGCTAAAATGCCCAGCCAGGCGACCGGATACGCGCGTTCGCAGATCTGTACGTGCGCGGCAATCGATGGACGGCAAATGCCGTGCGATCCATCGCACCCCGCGATAAAGTCGCAGACGATCTCGTGCTCTTCGCCTCTGCTCTGAAAGGCAAGGCGCGGCGCGGCGTCGTAGTGCGATATGGCGGTATGTTGCGATTCGAATACGAGCGGCCGGCCGGTGGCGTCGCGCGCCGCCAGCAGATCGCGCACGATTTCATTCTGCCCGTAAACGGTAATCCCACGGCCACCCGTCAATTCTTCGAAATCGATGCGGTGCCGGCGCGCCCGAAAGCAGATTTGGATTCCGCCGTGGCGCATGCCCTCGCGTACCAGCCGGCCGCCAACGCCGGCATCCACCAGCGTGTCGACCGTCCCCTGTTCGAGCACGCCCGCGCGCACGCGTTCGATGACATAATCACGGGAGCGGCTCTCCAGGATGATGGACTCGATCCCCTCCAGGTGCAGCAGTTGGCCGAGCAGCAGGCCGGCTGGCCCGGCGCCCACGATGCCGATTTGGTTTCGGAACCGCTTCATGCTGGGGCGATTATCGTTCATATGTACGATAATCGCCCAGCCAAGTCAAGCCGTTTGGAGAGGGCCGCAGCCAGACGCGCGGCTTTTGAACCGGAACATCCGTGTGCACACAAGCCAGGCGAGATGAAATTATTTTAATAACACCTTAAGAGCGGGTTCATCTGCCACCGTTTATGATCGTTGCAGACGAGCAGAATCGTCAAAATCCAAAAGGAGACTCCTGAATGAAGAAACTGATGACTCTGATGCTGGGCCTGTCCATCGCTCTGGGTTCGGTTGCCGCATTCGCCCAGAATTCCACCGACACTACCAAGAGCACCACGAAGAAGGCCAAGAAGAAATCTTCGAAGAAGACCACCAAAGACACCACCAAGACCACCTAGTTTTGGTTTTCATCGACTGGGAACGCCGCGTAGCGGCAGGTTTCCGAAAACCTACGCGGCCCTCCAGTTGTCTTTTGCATCCCTCCTGCAATGTCGGGCACTCCGCTCTGTTGACTCTGCCTCCGCTTTCTTTTAATCTCTAGTTGAACAAAGGAGATTGCTAACGGCTCAGCCGCAATGAATATTTCCGTCAAAGGCGAGTATGCACTGCAAGCTCTGTTCGATCTGGCATCGCAGCCACCGGGTTTACCGGTCAAAATTGGCGACATCGCCAAGCGGCAGAAGATTCCTCAGAAATTCCTGGAACTGATTCTGGCTGGGCTTAAACAGGGTGGCTTTGTCGAATCGCGCCGCGGGGCCGAGGGAGGCTACCTGTTGGTGCGGCCCGCTGAGACGCTGACCACGGGCGAAGTATTGCGTTTCGTTGAAGGACCTGCCCCTGGCCGCGGCCGCTCGCGGCGCAAGGGCGAGTCGCCGTTTGCCGAGATGTGGAGTCGCGTGGATACGGTCGTCTCCGACGTTTTGGACCACACCACTTTCGCCGAATTGCGCCGCGCCTGGGACGAGCGCAAATCCAAATTCGTCCCCAGTTGGGAGATTTAAAGTTTGTTCTACGCGGATAATTCGCTGAGCATTGGCCGTACCCCTTTGGTGCGCCTGAATCGCATTACGGATGGTGCGCCGGTGACCGTGCTGGCGAAGATAGAGGGCCGCAACCCTGCGTATTCCGTGAAAGACCGCATCGGCGCCGCCATGGTTTGGGATGCGGAGCAGCGCGGGATTCTGAAACCGGGCAAGGAGATCATCGAGCCCACCAGCGGGAACACGGGCATTGCCTTGGCCTACGTGGCTGCAGCCCGCGGCTATGCTATCACGCTGACCATGCCCGAGAGTATGTCGATCGAACGGCGCAGGGTGCTGCACGCGTTAGGCGCTAAGCTCTTGCTCTCCGACGGCGAGCAGGGCATGGCCGGCTCGATTGCCAAGGCGCTGGAACTGGTATCTTCCGACCCGGATCATTACGTGTTGCTGCAACAGTTCGAAAATCCCGCTAATCCCCGCATTCATTTTGAGACTACCGGACCCGAGATCTGGAACGATACGGCGGGCGCCATCGACGTGCTGGTGGCCGGCATCGGCACAGGCGGCACGATTACCGGCATTTCCCGTTACATCAAGCAAGTGCAAGGCAAGAAGATCCTTTCGGTGGGGGTGGAACCGGCAAGTTCTCCTGTAATCACGCAGACATTGAAGAAGGAGCCTGTGCGGCCCGGTCCATCCAAGATCCAGGGCTTGGGAGCGGGCTTCATTCCGGATACGCTGGACCTCGCGATGGTCGACCGCGTGGAGACCGTGACCGACGAAGAGGCTATGGAGACAGCGCGGCGGCTCGCGCGAGAAGAGGGTATCCTGTGCGGCATCTCGTGCGGCGCAGCCATGTCGGCAGCGTTGCGCCTGGCGCATGAAGAGCCGTTCCAGGGTAAGACATTTGTGGTAATCCTGCCGGATTCGGCCGAACGCTACTTGAGCACGCCCTTATTTGCGGAATAAACCTCAACCGGCATCGGTCGGAAGAAAGCGGGCGCGATTGGGTGAAAGGGGTGAGTGCGCCCGCTTCTCGTAACGGGGATTTGTCGAAAAAGACGACCGGGTCGCAGGGGTGGTTACAGCCGAATCCCCGATTTGTATTTTTTTTGCTACTTTTCTTTCGGAGCATGTGTAGCGCGGTGCTAAGGCAAGGCTCGAAACCCCAATTGAACCGCCCCAAAATGCGCGTCGCTGGTCAGCGCGTCGCGGATGCCCAGTTCGGTCATGATGACGAAACTGGTCAAGTCCGTGAATGAGATACGGGGCTTATCGCGATAGCGGATCCGCAGCCGGTAAGCGCGCGCGAAGCGCTCAGGTGTGATCTGTTCCACTCGCACCATGCCGGCATCCCGGGCGCGCAGCACGCCCGTTACGAATCGTTCCGCCTCCTTAAAAGGGCTGCCGCCAAACAGGCGCGTAAAAGTCTCGCCCAGCACGTAATCGGTGGTAACCAGAATGCCGCTTTCGGTATGCTTGCGCCGCAATGCCACGACTTCCTCGTGCTGGGGGTCGCGGGCGTCCGCCAGCACAATCCAGCCCCAGGTATCCACGAAAAGAAGCGGGCGTTCAATCGCGGTAGAGGGCTTCATCGATATTCTGGCTCAGCCCGCCGTGGCGGACAGCGCCCTCGGCTTTGGCCAGCGGATCGCGGCTGGGCTTGCCCGCCGGGCGAGTTCCCAGCTCCAACCGCAAGCGGATGATTTCGGCCATGCTCACGCGCGTGCGAAATGCTTCCTGCCGCAGGCTTTCGTGCAGCGGGTCCGGCAGGAATACCGTCGTCCTTCTCATACAGACATTATGACATATATATACACTATATGCCAGACTCCATTTTCCCGCGCTCCGCCTGCTACAATCCACTGGATGTTCCGCAAGGTCTTGATCGCCAACCGCGGGGAAATCGCCGTGCGCGTGATCCGCACGCTGCGCGAAATGAATATCGCGTCGGTAGCAGTCTTCTCCGATGCCGACCGCACCTCGCTGCACGTGCGCATGGCCGACGAAGCCGAATGGGTGGGGCCTTCTCCCTCGGCCGAGAGCTACCTGCGCATCGATCGCATCCTGGACGCCGCGCGCCGGCACGGCGCCGAAGCCATCCATCCCGGCTATGGCTTTCTCAGCGAGAATGCGGATTTCGCGGCGGCCTGCGAAGCCGCGGGCATCGTTTTCATAGGGCCTTCGGCCGAGTCGATTCGCCGCATGGGCTCAAAGACCGCCGCGCGGCGGATGGCCATCGCCGCCGGCGCGCCCGTGGTGCCCGGCGCCCACGAAACGCTCGCCAGTTCCGCGGAAGCCCGTCAATTCGCGCGGCAGTTTGGCTATCCCCTGCTGCTCAAGGCGGTGGCGGGAGGGGGCGGCAAGGGTATGCGCCGAGTGGATGCGGATGCCGAACTGGACTCCGCCTTCCGCGACGCGGCCAGCGAAGCCGAACGGTCCTTCAACAACCCCGACCTGTACGTCGAAAAGCTGATCGAGCGGCCCCGCCACATCGAAATCCAACTGCTGGGAGACAAACACGGCCACCTGGTTCATTTTGGCGAGCGGGAATGCTCCATCCAGCGGCGGCATCAGAAGGTGATGGAAGAGTGCCCTTCGCCGCTGGTGGCCGGACGTCCCGGCATGCGCGAAGCCATGGGTGAAGCGGCCCTCCGGGTGGCGCGCAGCGCACGTTATTACAATGCCGGCACAGTCGAATTCCTGGTGGATGGCCGCGGCGATTTCTACTTCCTGGAGATGAATACGCGACTGCAGGTGGAGCATCCGATTACCGAGTTGGTGACCGGCCACGACCTGGTGCGCTTCCAGCTTGAGGTAGCAGCAGGCGAGGAACTGCGGGTGCGCCAGGAGGAGATCGGCTGGCACGGATCCGCCATCGAGTGCCGCATTTACGCCGAGGACCCTTACAACAATTTCTTCCCATCGCCCGGCAAATTGACGCGCCTCACCCGCCCGCTGGGTCCGGGTGTGCGTCTGGATGGCTGTGTCTACGACGGCTGGACCGTGCCCATCGACTACGATCCGCTGCTGGCCAAACTGGCGGTCTGGGGCGAAACGCGCGACCATACCATCGCCCGTATGCTGCGAGCTTTGCGGGAGTACGACGTGGCCGGCATCCATACTAACATCACATTTTTCCGCCAGATTCTGGAGGACCCTGAGTTCCGTGCGGCGCGTCTGCACACGCGCTTCGTGGATGAGTTTCTGGAGCGCCGGCAACCGTTCACGCCGCCGCCGGAGTTGGAATCCATCGCCGCGCTGGTCGCCGCATTCCACTCTACGCGCGGTTCCGCTGCGAGCCCGGAAAGCGCACCGGCGCCGCGCAGGCGCTGGCTTGAGATGGGCCGCCGCGAGGCGCTGGGATGAAGATTTCGCTTTCGATCGGCGGCGCGGCGCGCGAAATCGATCCGGACCAGACCGGCGCGCAGATCGCCGCCGTGGAACCGGGCGTCTATTCGGTGTTACTGGACGGACGTAGCTACGAAGCCCGCATAGAACAAACGGATGGCTGTGTCATCGTTTTCATCGACGGCCACCGTTTCGAAGTCGAGATTCACGATCCGCGCCGCTGGTTGCGAGAGAGCGGGCGGCACGGCAGGGAAGGACGCCTGCTGGTGACGGCGCCCATGCCCGGCAAAATCGTGCGGCTGCTGGTAGCCGAGGGTCAAACGGTGGAAGCGGGCCAGGGCCTGCTGGTGGTG
This sequence comes from Bryobacterales bacterium, assembly GCA_963756605.1. GTDB lineage: Bacteria > Acidobacteriota > Terriglobia > Bryobacterales > Bryobacteraceae > Bog-159. The sequence continues at coordinate 235,051 of CAVWOT010000021.1, forward strand.
GAAGCCATGAAGATGCAAAACGAAATGAAAGCGCCCAAGGCCGGACACGTGGTTTCGCTGACTGCCCGCGAGGGCGCCACCGTGGCGGCGGGCGAGGTGTTGGCGGCGATTGAGTAAGACAGGCCCCCAGTCGCGAACCGTGGCCCTCACGGCGTGCATCGGGTGTTATGCCGCGGCCCGGCTATTGCAACCATTTGCCGGCAGCGTCCCCATGCTCGTCATCGTGTCGCTGCATGTGATTCCGGCGGCATTGTTTGCTCTGTGGCACGGAGCCGCCGGTTACGGACTGCGCGGCATCGCTGTCTTCGTGGCCATCTGTCTCTTCGTAGGGAATGGCTTTGAAAATTTGAGCATCCTCACCGGCTTTCCTTTCGGCCATTACTACTTCACTGGTTTGATGGGGCCGCGGCTGTTGCGGGTTCCCATCTTTCTCGGCCTCGCCTACGTGGGAATGGGGTACGTATCGTGGACGCTGGGCCGTTTGCTGGTGGCCGGCACGCGCCCCCGCCTTGCCGGATCGCAGATCGTCACCGTCCCCCTGGCGGCCGGCTTTGTCATGGTGGCCTGGGATCTTTCCATGGACCCGATCTGGTCCACCGTCATGCGCGCGTGGATTTGGCTGCGGGGAGGAGCTTACTTCGGCGTGCCTGTGAGTAACTTCCTTGGCTGGTATCTTACTGTCTATGTTATATACCAGTTATTCGCGATTTACTTGGGGAAGTGTGCGTCCGATGGCGGCCCGGTGACTGCCGGTCACTGGCGCCTGGCAGTCGCCTTCTACGCCGTCTCCGCGGTCGGAAACCTCGTCCTCCTGGCTGATGGCGGAACCTCGCTGGCCACCGACGCCACGGGAGCTGTGTGGAAGATCGGCAGTATCGTGGCGGCGTCGGCCCTGGTTTCCATTTTTGTTATGGGTGCGTTCGCTTTCTTCGCATGGACGGCCATTGACCGGTAGGCGAGCGTCCCGCGGGCGCGTGGCGCGATAATGGAACATCATGCCCACGGAAACGGTCTGCCCGGAGTGCGGCGGCAGCGGCTGGAAAATCATCGAGCGCGCGGACCTTTCCGGCGCCGAGCGCTGCGATTGCGTCTTCGGAGAGCGCGCCCGCCGCCTGGAAGAAAATGCAGCCATCCCGCCGCTCTACCGCAATGCGTCGTTCGACAATTTCGTACTGCCCCGCGACAATCCCATCGGCCATCGCGAACTGGCCAACGTCCTGCTCACAGTCAAGTCCTTTTCCCGCGAATTCCCCACCGGCAAACACCTGGGCCTGCTGCTGGTGGGCGACCCCGGTTGCGGAAAGACACACCTCGCGGTAGCCGTACTGCGCATCCTGATTTCGCGCGGATTCGAGGGTCTCTTCTTCGATTATCAGAACCTGCTCGACCGCATTCGCAAGGGATTCGACCAAGCGTCCGGCGCGGCCGACCGCGAGGCTTACCGCTTCGCCTTGGATGCCCAGGTACTTTTGCTGGATGACTTGGGTGCGCATCGCGTCACGGATTGGGTGGAGGATACCGTCACCAGCATCATCACTTACCGTTGTAATAATCAGAAGCCCATGATCGCCACCACCAACCTCCCGGACCCGGACGCCGGCAGCGTGATGATTGAGCGGTCGACGCTGGGCAATCCCACGCACAAAATCTCTCTGGCGGAACGTATCGGTCCGCGCGCGCGCTCGCGTCTATTTGAAATGTGCAAAGTCGTGCGCATGCCCCTGGTCGAAGATTACCGCTTGCGCAGGCCCGTGTAATGCGCCTGCTCCTCTTGCTGCTGACCTTCGCGGCCGCCCTGCCGGCCCCCGAACCGGACCCCCCGGCGGCAGCCCCGCTCGAGTTCGTGCAGGCCGTCGAGTTCCCCTACTACCTCTATCCGCCGGCGCTCTGGGAGCGCGAGTTGGTCTGGCTCAAGACCCTCGGCATACATACCGTCGAGTTCTCCATCCCCTGGAACTGGCATCAGCCGGACGGCGGCGCCTGGGATTTTACGGGCGCGACCAGCCCGCGCCGCGATCTGGTGGGCTTTATTCACCTGTTGCGCCGTTTGGAAATGCGCGCCTGGATTCGTCCGCTGCCGCCAGTCAAAGGGTGGATCAACAATGGTTATCCGCAGGGCGTCGCGCAGACGCGTGCGGGCGCCCGGCCTTGGCTGCACGAGATTGAGAACCTGCTGGCGCCCCAGACTGAAAAGCACGGCGGCCCTATCGCTTTCGTGGAGGGCGGTACGGGCGTACTGGAAGCCGCGGCGCCGCCCCAACCGGTGACGGTGGTTTCCGCCCGCGATTCGGCCGCGATGACGCGCAGCCGTCAGGCGCTGGCCTCCGCCAGTGGCGCGCTGCTCTGGGAAGATGTCGAGGATGCCCTGTACCCCATTGGCTGGGAGCGGCCGGGTGGTCCCACTTATCGCCCCGGCGCCGTCTCGCTAGATGGCGACGAGCGGCCCACCGTGGCGGCCCTGCGCCGCAACGCTACCCTGCTGCGGCATTGGGCCGCGCTGCTGCCCGGCATGAAACCCGAACGCGTGCGCGGGGTAAGGATTGCTACAGGCAAGCTCCCGTCCGGGGTCACCGCCGTGGAATTGGTTTCCCGCCAGCCGGGCGTGGCTTCCGCGGTGAGCATCTCCAATGAGAGCCGCCTGCCGTTCCACAACACCTTGCGCACGTGGGATCCGTATGCCAGGCGCTCCACCGATATTGAGAACGTTTCGCTGGCGCCGCATCAGACCTTGTGGCTGCCCGTGAACGTCTCGCTCAGCGGCAAGGGCCTCTGCCGTGATTGTTCCGCATTCTCCAACGCCGAAGAGATCGTTTACGCGACGGCGGAATTGCAGTCCGTCGAATTCGAAAACGGCACATTGGCCATGGAATTCGCCGCCCCCGCTCCCGCCGAGGCGGTGCTGCAGCTCGCCCGCCGTCCCTCCGGTCCCTTTCTGGCCGGTGGTCATCCGGCCGATTTCGATTTTGACGATAAGACGCTGCGGGTGCGCTTGAAAATCCCGCAAGGCAAGGGGCCCGGCGATCTGGTCCGCGTGGCCCTGGCCATCGAAGCGCCCGAACACTCCGCCTTCTTTGAGGACGCCAAACGGCTGGTCATCGGCCGCGCAAACACCATCGCGACATCTTACTCTTCTAAGGAGCTCGCCGACCGCTCGCGCCTCCGCCTGCCCGAGGGATTTGCGGCGACGCCTACCCGGAAGTCGCCGATGGAGATCGACTATGCAGTGGATGTGCCGGCCAACGCGGCTCACGGCGACTGGGCCAACCTGGCCATCGAAGGGGATGGCGTGCCGCTGGGCCGCGCGCATTTGCAACTGTTCCGCCCGGCGTCGGTGCGTCTGGCCGAGGCCATGCGCCTGCACTTTGGCACCGCCGCGGATCTGGCCGTCGAGCCCACCATCATTCCCATTGACGCCACGGGTGGGCGGACGGTGGATGTCAACGTGCGCAACAACTCTCCGGAGATCCAAACGTACTCGATCGAGGCCACGGGCGCGGGGTTCCAATTCCTGCCGCCCAAGGCCGAGATGAATTCCGGCGCCGTCATGGATCGCGTTCTCGCGCTGCGCGTCTTTCCCGACGGCGTGGCGGCCGGCCTGCACGACTGGGTTCTGCATTTTTCGGGCGGAGCACAGCTCGATTATCCCGCCCGGTTTCTGGCGATCCCCCGCGGCCAAGCCGTCGCGTGGTCGGCGGACCTGGACGGCGATGGCACGCCCGAGTGGGTCGTCGAAAATCAGAAAGTGCGCGCCGTGTTTTCCGCGCAGGATGGCGGCCGCTGGCTGGAGTTTGTATGGAAGGAGTCCGCCCCGCACGGTTTGAACGTGTTACCGGAAAGTGGCGCACTGGCGGGCGGAGGTGCGGTGGAAGTTCACGCCGGCGATGGCACTCTCGAATTCACAGGCAGGGATTGGAAACGGACAGTGCGGCTGTCGGGCACGGAACCTAAGCTTACTGTGGAGCAGACCACGCCGTTACCTGCCGAAACGCTCGAAAGCGGAAAGCACAATGAGATTGCCTTCCAGGTCGCGCGCGAGTCCGCCATCCATGCCAGCTACACGCTGACAAAATAGCCGGTTCTGTTTTGGATCGCGGGCTTTAGCCGGCGCCGGGCTTCAGCCCCGCCGGTTCTCGCCGCTGCGCCGCCGCCCGTGTATCTTGGTACGGAGGGATCGCGTCTTGAACGTACTCGAACTCACTGCACTGGTCGGTGCCGTCTCCGTGGCGGCAGGATTCCTGGGCGCTCTTACGGGATTGGGCGGCGGCGTGGTGATCACCCCCGCGATGGTGCTGCTGCTGGACATCGATCTGCATTACGCCATGGGCGCAGCGCTGATTTCGGTAATCGCTACTTCTTCGGGCGCGGCATCCGCATACGTCCGCGAGGGCTTCTCGAATATACGCATCGGCATGTTCCTGGAGATTGCCACCACTACAGGGGCGGTGTGCGGCGCTTTCGCCGCGGCCAAGGTCTCGCCAGCCATTCTGGGCGTGCTTTTCGGGCTCGTGCTGCTGCATGCGGCCTGGGTCTCTACTCGCGGACACCCCGCGCCACGGCCCGGACAAACCGACGATCCGCTGGCTACGCGTCTCCGGCTGAACGGCGAGTATCCCACCGCAAAGGGTCCCAGCTCTTACAAAGTCAGTCATGTAAAAACCGGCTTCGGGCTAATGTTCGTAGCAGGCGCGGTTTCCGGCCTGCTGGGCATAGGCTCCGGCGCGTTGAAAGTCGTGGCCATGGATCGCGCTATGCGCATCCCCTTCAAAGTCTCCACTACCACCAGCAACTTCATGATCGGTGTGACCGCGGCCGCCAGCGCGGGCATCTATCTCAAGCGTGGATACATCGATCCCGGACTCACCATGCCGGTCATGCTGGGGGTGCTCTCGGGCTCCGTGCTGGGAGCGCGTCTGCTGCCCGGCGCTCCCACCATTATTCTGCGGCGCGTATTCGGTGTGGTAGTCGCGGCACTGGCGGTTGAGATGATCTACAGCGCCCTGACGGGGAAACTCTAATGCCCGCACAATCCGGGAAGCGTGCGCGGATCACGGACCGGCAGATGGACGAAGTCATCGGTTTATTACTGCGCTACGGCGTGATATTCTCCGCAACCGTAGTCGGCGCCGGCGGAATCTGGTATCTGATCCAATACGGAATGACCGCTCCGGCGTATCACATCCTTCGCGCCGAGCCGGAGTATTTGCGCCACCTGCGCGGCATCGTCAGCGGCATCCCGGGTTTGCACTGCCGCCGCATGATTCAGCTCGGACTCGTGCTGTTGATCGCCACACCGGTGGCGCGGGTAGCTTTCTCGGTGGTGGCTTTTTTCCTGCAGCGCGACCGTACCTATGTGGTGATCACGCTCATCGTGCTGGCCGTTCTGCTGTTCAGCCTGACGGGGAAAGTGAACGGCTGACTAATCGGCCGGCACGCGATCCGGCTTCGCGCCAGACCACTGCCACACCCAACCCCGGACGTACGCCACAATCTCTTTACGGTAAGTCTTGGCCGTGCCCAGCAGCAACATCAGCACGATCAGGACCGCGGCCGCCAGCACCGTCTGCCCGACGTCCAGATTGTTTTTGCACCAAGGCAGCCAGCGCCCATACACCAGTTCGATGTGCACCCAATAGACCAGCAGCGACGTGATGCCGAACTGCCGTACCCAGCTCCAGCCGGCCCCTGCGGCGTATTGTGTCCAAACGAACGCCAGCGCCAGGATCATCAGGGTCACGCCCAGCTTGATCAGCACCTGCGCCGGACTATCCAGCCAGAACTCGGATTTCGGATAAATGGAGAAAGGCAGGTTGGCGAAGTAGCGCGACGCCAGGATCAAAACCACGCCGAGCATGGCGGTCCATTGCATGGCGCGATCGTATTGGTCGTGCTTCAGCAGCCGGATCAGACTGCCGGCGCTCATCCCGAACGCCATGTACGCGGCCCAGGGAAAGAAGCTGAAGTAGTTGTAGTCCGGCGCGATGTAAGCCTTCACGATCCACGGCACGCCCGTCCAATTCAATTGCGAAACCAGCGGCGAGAGGCCGGCAATCAGCAAGCCGGCGGCCGCGCAGATGCGCACCCGCTGCGCCGTGGTAAACAGTGCCAGTGCCGACATTATCGCGATTCCGAAGCCCATGCAGTTCAGGATGTCGACCTTCAACAAATTGGTCCACGGGCTGGGCCAACTGAACAACCAGAGCTGCAGCCGCAGCAGCATCGCAATGCCGAACAGGTAACCCGCCCGCCGCAGCGTACCCGTAATCCGGTCGCGCTGCGAAACGCCTTTGCGCTCGAAGCTGTACATCAGGAACGCCAGTGTGACGCCCGTCAGAAACAGGAAGATAGCGGGCGGCATGCCGCCGAAAAACTGCGAGAGCATATAGGCCGCGCCGCCCCGCAGGTCCGGCTTCAGGAAGGAATGGAAGGCGTGGCCTTGCAGCATGATAATACCGCCCACGCCGCGCAGCCAGTCCAAGAAGGTCAGCCTGTTTCTGGTACCGCTTGATTCCATGCGCCTGGTTTTCGCCCGGTCCAATTACCGTTGCGGGTACTCCCGCTTTACGTTCTTCGGCAGCCTCAATTTCAGGGCCGACTCCGGCAGATCCGGATTGATCTTCAAATCCGCGTACGTGGCCAGTTCGTAGTCGCCGCCCTTAAGGTAAAACTTCTGCTGCACCGGGTAGCCGTTGTCGGCAACCCACATCTCTAATTTCGATAGATGCTGCATGACCTCTTTAGATTTCGGGATTAGTTCCAGGCATTCGGTTTTTTGCCCCTCGATGGTCTCTGGACCCACCCAGCGTAAATTGTAAGAAGCCTGCAGATCGGCACGCGACGTCCCGAAACCCAGCAGAAAGAATTCTTCCAATAATTCCCGGTACTTGCTCACGTCGAATTCATCCATCGTCTGTATTTTCGGGTAATAAATGTCTACCGTGTGGCCTTGGAATGCGACCGTTTTGGGATCGGGCTCCGTCAGATTGATGAGCATGCGCACGTCCCGCGAATGCACGCGTTTCAGCAGGATCGTACCTGAATCCACATTGTCTTCATTCACCGCCGCTGTGTGCGAGACCCGGCGAATTTTCGCCGACATGCTCCGGAACGCGGCGCCCGCTTTGTCCAGGCGATTGAGCGCCGTATCCAGTTCGCTCGGCGGCATGGCCCAGACGGGCGCACTCAAGGCGATTCCCAAGATTGCGATAACGGAATAATTCATGCGGGCAGCCCTTCAGGGCTTGGCGAAGACCATGTAGCCTTTGGTTTCCCCGTCTGAGTCGGTAATGGGCTCCACCCGGGTCACGGTCACCTGTCTCTGGTGCGTGAAGTTTTTGAGCAGCCCGGCGAGCTTCTGCGCCTGCTGGTCTTTCGGCACGTCCGCCAGCAGCTCCGGCTCGACCCAATAGACGCTGCTGCCGTGTTCATTCGGCAGCACGGAAACGGAACTGACCAGAGGTGTGCGCGGCTGGTCCCGAAACCATCCGCGTGGAGTCAGCATTACGAAGATTAGTATGATGCCGACCATCACGTCGTATTGCCAGCTGGCGCGCGGGTAATCCCAGAAAATGAAACGCTTCAGCACCTGAAGCCACAGTCTAACAGATGGACGCGCACGGTGCGCGGCCGGCGGACGATGGTGCGAACGGGGAGGGTCGAACTCCCATTCCCTTGCGGGAGCCAGATCCTAAGTCTGGTGCGTCTGCCAATTCCGCCACGTTCGCATGAACCGCTTTTTCACGATTATATCGCGGCTGTCGTGGCCGGTGACGAGGGAACTGACCGGACGACAATTTGCGTTACAGTATGGCTTGCGATTTTCACTCTGTTTTCTCATGGCGCTAACGATTCCGGCGGCGGCCGAACCCCGCACCATGCGGCTGGATTGTTTCCATGGCGGCACGGCCACCGAAGAACACATGTCGCTCGACGGCTTGGTGTTGGAAGGGCCATGGCCCGGCCGCCTCGATCGCTTGATCGACGATACCAACCTGGGCAAGTACTCCTTCGAGGTGCTCGACCGCAAGAGCAATCGCGTACTCTATTCGCGCGGGTTCGCCAGCATCTTCGGGGAGTGGCAGGAAACGTCCGAGGCTTCCGTTGTCCGGCGGCAGTTTCACGAATCGCTGCGGTTTCCGGCGCCGACAGGTCCGGTGCAGTTGGTCGTCAAAAGGCGCGATAGCCAGAATGCGTTTCGGGAACTGTGGTCGCTGATCGTCGACCCGGCAGATCCGGCCATCGACCGCACAGGCCCGCCCGCCAACGCAAAAGTCTGGGCCGTCATGCAGAATGGCGAACCCCGCGACAAAGTGGACCTGCTTTTGATGGGCGACGGGTATACCGCGGCCGAAATGGAAAAATGGCACAAAGACGCGCGGCGTCTGGCCGATGTACTGTTCGCCGTCTCACCCTTCAAGGAACGCCGCCGCGACTTCAACGTGTGGGCCCTGGATACACCAGCCGAAGAGAGCGGTGTGTCCCGTCCCTCCGATGGCATCTATCGCCGGTCGCCATTGCGTGCCGCGTACGACGCCTTCGGATCGGAGCGCTACCTGCTGACGTTTGATAACAAGCGCCTGCGCGAAGCCGCATCCGCCGCCCCTTACGAGTTCATAGAGATCGTGGTGAACGACCGCAAATACGGAGGCGGCGGAATCTTCAATTTGTACGCCACCGTCTCCGCGGACAACGCTTTTACGCCGTACGTGTTCGTGCATGAGTTCGGCCATCATTTCGCCGGTCTGGCCGACGAATACTACACCTCTGACGTGGCCTATGACGGGTCCGCCGCGCGGCCTGAACCCTGGGAACCGAACGCCACAGCCGACCCGCACGCGTCCAAGTGGAGCGGCCTGATTGCGCCGGGTACGCCCTTGCCGACGCCCTGGCCGAAGGAGCAGTTTGAAGCGTTGGAGAGAGAGATCCAAGCCCGCCGCCGGCAGATACGCGCCCAACACCAGCCCGAGGACGTAATGGAAGCACTGTTCCGCGAAGAGCGCGAAAAGACCACCGCGCTGCTCACTGCGGGGCCGTACGGGCATGCGGTAGGCGCGTTCGAAGGCGCCATGTACCAAGCGCGCGGCTACTACCGGCCGCAGGCGGATTGCATCATGTTCACGCGCGACGAAGGCGGCTTTTGCGCGGTCTGCCGGCGCGCCATCGAACGGATCATTGATCTTTATTCGCGGCCTTCACCTCGATAATCAGCATTTCCATCGGATTCGTGTTCAGGTTCCTGGCGGAGTGTGTGTCGCCGAAAAGCCAGCGCGTTTCACCGGTTTCCATATGGACGTCCTGAATCCTGCCGCCCGGCTCGGTAAAGCGCAAGTGACATTCCTGGATGCACACCGCCAGCGCATCCACGTCGTCATGCATGGGGACGGCTTCGTCGGCTTTCAACGTGAGCCGTAAGGCGCGGACGTGCTCGTTTTCATAGTCCAGGTGGTAATGCTGCGCATCGATTTTCAGCGGGTCGCGGCGGGCGAATACCTCCGGCGGAACGATGTCCGGCGGGAACTGCCGGCTCTGCCCGTATGCGCCCAGGGCCACTAATGCAAAGAGGAGCAGACGCATTACCCGATCTTACAACGATCGGGCTGGACGCGCACGCACTTACAGAGGCTTCGGTTTCGGCGGCGGCAGTTCGCGCGCCACGCAAGTGTCCTGGAAGCCAGTGCGCGCGTGGGAGCCGTCGCAAAACGGCTTGTTGGCCGACTGTCCGCAGCGGCACAGTGAGATCACGGTACGCCCCGCCAGTCCGTAAGCATTCCCCTCTGGATCGTGGATCGTGAACTCGCCCTCGATGCGAATAGGCCCATTGCTCAGCGCTATGATTTTTGCCATCCCCCGGATAGTAGCATGCCGGTAGGCGTCGCCAGGAGTGCCGTCCGTCATCTCGGCGATCCCCGAACGACGCCGATATCAAGTAGACTAAGTCCGAGGTGCACTCTATGCATAGTCACGCTCGTCTCGCAGGGCGTGCCGGAATTTTGTATGGTGTCATCGGTGCACTGAGTTCGGCGCCAGTCTTCAGCCAGGCTCCTACCCGGCCGCTCCACAACATCTTTGGCGTCTACGGACAACTCACACCCGGTCAGGATTCTATCCGGATCGGTGATAGGTCCAACGGCAGGATTAGTGTGGTTCTCAGGCTTTACTATTCGATGGGCCACACTTGCCAAATGAACCACGATGGCGAATGGCGCAAAGATCACGTGGCCGTCGTTGCCGATGGCCTCGATGCCAATCGGCAATGCAAATTGAACCTGTTCTTCGAAAATGGCGGCGTGCGGCTTCAAGACGAAGGTCTCCAGTGCGCGCCCGTCTATTGTGGATCCCGAGGCAAACTGGATAACGTCAGTCTGCCTAAATTGAGCCCGAATCACAAGTGAAAGGTTTCGACATGCTTCCATCCGTCCAATCAAGTTTTCGCGCCTTTAATACCAGGTTCGAAGGCTGCATCCCGTATATGTACCTTGACATCAAGGGGCTGGTCACCGTCGCGGTCGGCAACCTGATCGATCCGGTGGAATTGGCCCAGGCTCTGCCATTTCAATTCAAGCAGGAGCCCGGGATTGCCGCTCCGGGATCTCCCGCGACGCCAGACCAAATTGCCGCCGAGTGGCAGACCCTCAAGAACGATCCGAGTCTTGCGACTAAGGGTTACACCGCGTGCCGCCCCATCACGCAGTTAGAACTGAGTGACGATTCCATCGACTCATTGATGTTGGACCGGCTCACGCGCAATGAAACATTTTTGAAAAGCCAGCTGCCGTTTCAGGAATTCGATACCTGGCCGGCCGACGCCCAGTTGGGCCTGTTGAGCATGGCATGGGCGATGGGGTCCGCCGGCCCCGGGCAGTTTCCCCACTTTAGCGCCGCATGTCAACGCCTCGACTTTAACGCGGCGGCCGCGGAGTGCAAGATGAACGAAGCCGGCAATCCGGGCCTGGTTCCACGAAATCAGGCCAACTTCACTCTCTTCTCCAACGCCGCGATTGTGATCGCCGGCACGGCCCCAGGCGTCCTCCAGCGCTCCAACCTATATTATCCGCGGGCATTGACGGCAGCGGACATTGCACAAGGTGCTTCCGCTACCGCCGCCACGCCCTGATGTTCCGGTGGGGCATCTTCGAAGACGCATTGTGGGGCAGACGATCGTTTTTGTGTCGTCTGCCTGCTCCACCAGCAGTGGCAGCCCGCGAAAGAACGATGGTCTGCCCCGCGATGGGTTTTCATCCCCGAGGCGTTTTCCTGTACGATAACTTACCCAGGCATGAATCTTGCTCGTTATGCGTAACTCGATACCGAGCCACGCGTGTCAGCCAGCGGTGATCGAATAGGTAGCACTAACGCAGACAATGCCCGATCCACTCTGGTATAAGGAAGCCATACTCTACGAAGTGCATGTCCGCGCCTACTACGACAGCGGCGACGACGGCATGGGCGACTTCGCCGGTCTCACCCAAAAGCTCGATTACCTGCGCGATTTAGGCGTAACCGCCATCTGGGTGCTGCCATTCAACCCCTCGCCCTGGCGCGACGACGGATACGATATCGCCGATTACACAGGTGTCCATCCCGCATACGGCACGCTGCGTGATTTCCAAAACTTCCTGAAAGAGGCCCACGTCCGTGGCCTGCGTGTGATTACCGAACTGGTGCTGAATCATACCTCCGATCAGCATCGCTGGTTCCAGCGCTCCCGAAGTTCCCCGCCACGATCCGCCGGGCGCAACTTTTACGTATGGAGTGACACGCCTGATAAGTATCCCGAAGCCCGCATCATCTTCCGCGATTTCGAGTCCTCCAACTGGTCCTGGGACCCAGTGGCCAAGGCTTATTATTGGCATCGCTTCTACTCTCATCAGCCGGATCTTAACTACGATAGTCCGGAGGTCCGCGCTGCCATGCTGAAGGCCATGGAATTCTGGCTGGATATGGGCGTGGACGGCTTCCGCCTGGATGCCGTGCCGTATCTATACGAACGGGAAGGCACTAACTGCGAGAACTTGCCGGAGACCCACGCCTTTCTGAAAGAGCTGCGCCAGCAGCTCGACTCCAAGTACCCGGGCCGTCTGATCCTGGCCGAGGCCAACCAATGGCCGGAGGACGCCATCGCCTATTTCGGCCAGGGCGACGAATGCAACATGGCCTTCCACTTTCCCCTGATGCCGCGCCTGTTTATGGCCATGCACGCCGAGGATCGCTTCCCCATCACCGATATCCTGCAGCTCACGCCGCCCATTCCCGATAACTGCCAGTGGGCGCTTTTCTTGCGAAATCATGATGAGCTGACCCTCGAAATGGTCACCGACGAAGAGCGCGATTACATGTATAACGTCTACGCGCAGGACAGCCGTATGCGTCTGAATTTAGGCATTCGCCGGCGCCTCGCGCCCCTGCTCGGCAACGACCGCCGCCGTATTGAGCTCATGAATTCACTGCTCTTTTCGCTGCCCGGCACGCCGGTGATCTATTACGGCGATGAGATCGGCATGGGCGACAATTTTTACCTGGGCGACCGCAACGGCGTGCGTACACCCATGCAGTGGAGCTCCGACCGCAACGCCGGCTTCTCACGCGCCAACCCGCAGCGTCTCTACCTGCCCGTCATCATCGACCCGGAGTATCACTTTGAAGCCATCAATGTGGAAGCCCAACAGAGCAACCGGCACTCCCTGCTCTGGTGGATGAAGCGCTTGATCCAGTTGCGCAAAAGCTCCTGCGCGCTGAGCCGCGGCAGTTTGACTTTGCTGCATCCGGACAATCGCCGCGTGCTGGCTTTCGTGCGCGAATACCATGATGAGCGCGTACTGGTGGTGGTGAACCTGTCACGCTTCGTGCAAGGCGCGGAGATTCCCTTGGACAAGTTCGAAGGCACGACCCCCGTCGAGATGTTTGGACGCAGCGAGTTTCCGGCCATCACCGCCAAACCCTACTTCGTGTCCCTGAGTCCGCACGGTTTCTTCTGGTTTCATCTGCAGCCTAAAAGGGCGCCGGACGAAACGCTGCCCGCCGTGTCGGGTCCACAAGAGTTACCGGTGCTGCTCGTAGCCTCCTGGGATAACGTCTTCTCGGAGGCGTTGGAAGCCTCTCTCGCGGGCCTGATGCCGGGTTTCTTGCGCAAACGCCGCTGGTACCTGGGCCAGTCGCAGACCGTGCGCCAGGTGGACATTGTCGACGTGATCCCGCTTCCGGAAAGCGCCGCGTATATCGTGCTGCTGCGCGTGAATTATACCCAGGGCGAGCCCGATCTCTACACCCTGCCCCTTTCGGTGGCGCAGGGCGAGAAGGCCGAAGATGTATCGCGTAAATCTCCGGAATCCCTCCTGGCCCGCTTGCAGCATCCAGATGGCAGCACCGGCGTTATGTATAGCGCGCTATACGATCCGCAATTCGGCATTTCCCTATTGAACGCCATTGCCCGCCGGCGGCGCGCCAAAGGCAGGTCAGGCGAAATCACGGCGGCGCACACGCCGGTTTTTCGCGAGATCTGGGGCCACGAGCACCCGCAGCTTGCGCCCAGCCCCGTCCGTGGCGACTATAACCACTCTGCCCTCATGTTCGGCGACCACTTTCATTTGAAGTTGTTTCGCAAGGTTGAGCCGGAGCGCAACCCGGAGCTTGAAGTAGAACAATTCCTCACCCGTGAGGCAGGCTTCGACCACGCGCCGCGTATCGCGGGCTGGTTGGAGTATCGTACCGGCGCACAGGAGCCGGTTACGCTCGGCATTCTGCGCGGCCGCGTGCAATCCGAAGCTACCGGCTGGCAGTACACCATGGACAGCCTGGGCTTATTTTTCGATCGCGCTCTCGCCGCAACCTACGATGTCTCGACGCTCGCCGTGCCGCCGGCCTTCCCCATCCCGTTGCGTATGGAACTTCCTCCGGAACTGGCCGAACTGTTGGGCGACTACATCGAAATGGTGCGTCTGCTGGGTAAGCGCACCGCGGAGATGCACCTGGCTCTGGCCAGCCGCCCCGACGATCCGGTCTTCGCTCCCGAACCGTTCACCGATTTCTACCGGAATTCGCTCTATCACGCTACACTCGTGCTGTCCATGCGTACTTTCGAGCGTTTGCGGGCGGCGCCGGTCAACGCGAATGCGCAAGCCGAGACCGGCTTGCTCCTGGAGGGCGAAGCAGCCCTCAATGCCCGCTTGCAAGCCCTCCGGGACCGCCGCATCAATGCCACACGCATCCGCCATCACGGTGACTACCATCTGGAGCAAGTACTCTACACTGGAAAGGACTTTGTAATTATCGATTTCGAGGGCGATCCGCGCCGCTCCATCGGCCAACGGCGCATCAAGGCTTGCCCCCTGCGAGACGTGGCCGGCATGCTGCGCTCCTTCGACTATGCCGCCCATGCCGCGCTGCGCGGTGGCATTCCTGGCGTGGCCTCGCATCCGGATGCCGCCGCGACCCTGCGCGGTTGGGCCGCGTTCTGGTCCCGCTGGGTGAGTGCCTTGTTTCTGGCGTCTTATTTCAATACCGCCGGCCAAGCCGGCTTCCTGCCGCCCGACAACGATGACCGGCGCCTGCTTCTGCAGTTTTGTGTGGTTGAAAAGACCCTCGCGCAGTTGGGACACGAACTGGACCAGCGGCCCGACTGGGTAGGCGTCCCCGTACATGGGCTGCTGGAAATCCTGGAATCGCAGTGACCGGTGCGGCGCCGCCTAAGGCAGCATCTGTCCCAACAGCTTGGCGTGATCCCGCAGCGGCGGCAGAATCCGCTCCATCAGTTCGCTCGTGGATACGCGCGCCGCATGCACGCCGGAGTTCATGGCTGCCACCACCCGCCCGGTTTGAGATACGACCGGCGCCGCAATGGAACGTAATCCCAACTCCAGTTCCTCATCCACCAGCGCGAAGCCCTGGCTGTGGACTTGCCGTACCACGGCTGCCAGCCGCTTGCGGTGGTGAATCGTCTTGGGCGTCACTGGCTTGAAAACGCTTTGCGCCAGATACGCGTCGAATTCGGGTTTGGGCAGCCCCGCCAGCAGTACGCGCCCCATCGATGTACAGTAGGCAGGCAATCGGCTGCCCGTCCCCAAGTCGATGGTCATCACCCGCTTAGGGGCCGATCGCGCCACGTACACGATCTGGTCTCCATCCAGCACACTCACCGAACAGGATTCATGCAGGTGGGCGCTGAGTTGTTCAAGGATGGGCAACGCCAAGGTCGCGATCGAGTTTGACGTAATGAACGAAAAACCCAGCCGCAGAATCCTGCTGGTCAGATGGAACATCGGCCCGGTGTGCTCGGCATAGCCCAGCGCTTCGAGTGTGATGAGCAGGCGGCGCGTGGCGGCGCGCGACAAACCAGTCCGGCCGGCGGCCTCGGAAACACTCAGACCGTTGCGCGCTTCGTGAAATGCCTCGATAACCTGCAGGCCGCGCGCCAGCGACAATACGAAATCAGGATCGCCTTTGGGCGGTGGCATAATTCCTTTAGCGTAGCCGATAATCGCACAACGGTTCAGCCCCTTGACCGCGGCGCCCCAAAGGCGCTCTAATACCGAATAACGCACAGAAAACCGCTATTCGCACAATGGCTTCCATCGGACAATTAAAAGATGCCGTCGCTGAACTCGTCCACGACGGCGATACGGTTGCGCTCGAAGGCTTCACTCACCTGATTCCTTTCGCCGCCGGGCACGAGATCATCCGCCAGCAGCGCCGCAATCTGACCCTGATCCGCATGACCCCGGACTTGCTCTACGACCAGATGATCGGCAGCGGATGCGCGCGCAAGCTGGTGTTCTCCTGGGGCGGAAATCCCGGAGTCGGCTCACTGCACCGCCTGCGTGATGCGGTCGAGCACGATTGGCCGCACGCGCTCGAAATCGAAGAGCACAGCCACGCCGCAATGGCGCACGCCTACGCGGCCGGCGCGGCGGGCATGCCCAGCGCCTTTTTCCGCGGATACCTGGGCACCGATCTGCCGGCGGTAAATCCGAACATCCGCTTCGTGGATTGCCCGTTCACCGGCGAGCGACTGGCGTGCGTGCCGGCGCACCGGCCGGATGTGGCCATCATTCACGCGCAACGGGCGGACCGCCGCGGCAACGTCCTTCTCGAAGGCATCGTGGGCGTGCAGAAGGAAGTTGTGCTGGCGGCGCGGCGTTCCCTGGTGACGGTCGAGGAGATCATCGACTTGGCGCCCGCGAGTCCCAATGCGGTGATACTGCCCTCGTGGACCATCACCGCCATCGCACCGGTTCCTGGCGGCGCGCATCCCTCCTACGCGCACGGCTATTATGCGCGCGATAATTCCTTCTACGCCGCGTGGGATGAAATCGCCAACGATCGTGACACGTTCTCAGCGTGGATGCGGCAACACGTGCTCGAGCGGGGTCCGGAAGTTTTTGCCGCGCGCGCGGGAATTCGTCCATGAGTTACAGCGCTACGGAAATGATGGCGATCGCCGCCGCGCGCGCCTTGTGCGACCGCGACGTTTGCTTCGTAGGCATTGGTCTGCCTTCGGCGGCCTGCAATCTCGCCCGGCTGACGCACGCGCCCGGCGTGACGCTGGTCTACGAATCGGGAACCATCGAGACGCGCCCTTCCGTCTTGCCGCTTTCGATAGGCGACGGCATACTCTGCGAAACGGCGCTGACCACTGTGTCCGTGCCGGAGATCTTCCAATATTGGCTGCAGGGCGGACGCATCACTGTGGGCTTCTTGGGTGGCGCGCAGGTGGATCGCTTCGGCAATTTGAACAGCACCGTAATCGGCGATTATCGCCGTCCGCAGGTGCGCCTGCCGGGTGCGGGCGGCGCTCCGGAAATTGCCGCGTGTTGTGGCCGCATCTTCATTGTGATGCGTCACCATCCGCGCGCGTTCGTAGAGAAACTGGATTTTCTGACCACGCTGGGACATGGGCGGACCGGGTGCCAGCGGCGCGAACTTGGCATCCGCACCGCCGGTCCTACGCTGCTGGTGAGCGACCTTTGCCTCATGCAGCCGGATCCAGAGACCAACGAATTCGTAGTCGTGTCGCTGCATGGCGGCGTGACGCGCACACAAGTGCGGGACAATACGGGATGGGATGTACGGTTCGCCGCGGAGGTCCTGGAGACGCCGCCACCCAGCGCGCATGAACTGGAAACGCTGCGCGACCTGCAGGCCCGCACCGAAAGGAGCATGGCTTGAAAATCTATCCACGGCCGGAGCCTGGCGATCAACCCACACTGCTGCATCCGCACTATGCTTCGACGGTGCGGCGCGCGCCTGCCCAGCCTCCCATCCTGCTGCCGCACACGCAGTCGGAACTCACCGGCCCGCTCTTTGGGCACAGTCCGGTCGGTGAGGTGGATAATGACCTGACGCGGCAGCACGCGGGCGACCCCATCGGCGAGCGCATCATCGTGGCCGGCCGGGTGATCGACGAGGACGGCCGCCCGATTCAGCACACGTTGATCGAGCTATGGCAAGCCAACGCGGCGGGCCGCTACGCGCATGCCGTCGATAATCACACCGCGCCGCTCGATCCGAATTTCACGGGCACGGGCCGCACCCTCACCGACGAACACGGGAATTACCGGTTTGTGACAATTAAGCCGGGCGCGTATCCGTGGCGCAATCACCCGAACGCCTGGCGGCCGGCCCACATTCACTTCTCGCTGTTCGGACCGTGCTTCATCACGCGTCTGGTAACCCAGATGTATTTTCCGCACGATCCGCTGATGCCCTACGATCCGGTGTCGCAATCTATTCCTAACGCGTGCGCGCGCCAGCGGTTGGTATCGAAGTTCGGCATCGATCTGACGGAGCCGGAGTGGGCCCTGGGGTACCGTTTCGATTTTGTTTTGCGCGGGAGGGACGCCACGCCATTCGAGGGCCAGCGATGAAGCCCACGCACCGTGCGGCGGATGGCCTGTGCTGCCTGCCTTCGCAGACTGTTGGTCCGTTCTTCCATTTCGGACTAACGACGAACGCGGCGCAGGGGCGTCTGGCTGGCGCACAGGTGCAGGGCGAACACATCCGACTGCGCTTCACGCTGCTCGATGGCGAGGGCGTGCCGGTGCCCGACGGCATGCTCGAGCTGTGGCAAGCCGACGCGGTGGGCCGCTACAATCCGCCGGACTTTTGCGGTTTCGGCAGGCTGGCGACCGACTGGGAAGGAAAGTGCACGTTCGAAACAATTCGCCCGGGGCGTGTTCCAGACGGGGAGGGAGGCTGCCAGGCGGCGCACATCAGTGTTTCCGTGTTCGCGCGCGGCCTGCTCGGACGACTGTGCACGCGCGTCTACTTCGCTGGCGATCCGGCGCTGGCCGAAGATCCGGTGCTGGCCCTCGTACCTGAAGGCCGCCGCCCCACGCTGCTGGCGCGCTGGCACGCGGAAGCCGGCGTCTGGGAGTTCGAAATTCACCTCCAGGGCGAAAACGAAACGGTATTCTTCGATGTGTGACTGGAGGGCGGGCTTTAGCCGGCGCGGGGCTTCAGCCCGGCCGTAGCAAAAACGATGTCGTCGCACTTATTGAAGGCTCTAACCAGCACGGAAGGCCTCGCGGATCTATTCTCAGATACCGCTGTACTTGAATCTTTGCTCGCCTTCGAAACAGCCCTGGCGCGAGCGCAAGCCCGGCTGGGAATGATCCCGCAGTCTGCGTCCGTCGCCACCGAGAGGGCCGCCGTAGTAGAACGTTTGGATGCCGCCGCGATCGCGCGCCAGGCGCGGAAATCGGCGAGCATTGCGATTCCGCTGGTCGACGCGCTAACCGCGCGCGTGCACGCCGCCGATGCCGACGCCAGCCGCTTCGTACACTGGGGCGCCACCAGCCAGGACGCCATCGACTCGGCCATGATGTTGATCCTGCGGCGCGCGCAAACGGTTTTGGCCGCGGATCACGCCCGGTTGGAACGATCCCTGCGCGTGATGTCCAATCAACATGCGCACACCGTAATGCTGGCGCGCACTCTATTGCAGCCCGCGCCACCAATCACATTCGGATATAAGGTAGCTGGCTGGTAT
Organism: Bryobacterales bacterium; assembly: GCA_963756605.1. Taxonomy (GTDB): domain Bacteria; phylum Acidobacteriota; class Terriglobia; order Bryobacterales; family Bryobacteraceae; genus Bog-159. The sequence goes on from CAVWOT010000021.1 coordinate 254,030, forward strand.
GGCGCGATTCACCGCAGCTGGCACAGGCTGTGTGGCGCATTCGCGGAGGCTGTAGTGCTGCAATTTGGCGGCGCGGCGGGAACGCTCGCATCGTATGGAACCCAGGGCCCGGCATTAGCGCGCGAGCTTTCGCAAGAGCTCGGGTTACCGCTTTGCGAAGCGCCCTGGCACGCACATCGCGACCGGTTGGCGGCACTGGTGGCGCATTGCGGGATCTACGCCGGTGCGCTGGGGAAGATCGCGCGCGATATCACCCTGCTCATGCAGGCCGAAGTCGGCGAGGTGGCCGAGGCCGGCGGCGGATCGTCGGCCATGCCGCACAAGCGCAATGCTTCCGGGTGTGTGATCGTGCTGGCAGACGCTACACGTATACCAGGCTTGGTGGCTGCATTTCTGGCAGGCATGCTGCAGGAACATGAACGCGCCGCGGGCGGATGGCAGGCCGAGTGGGTAACGGTGGCGGACGTCATCGAGGCCACCGGGAGTGCCTTGGCGGCGGCGGCGGATGTCATCGCTGGACTCAGCGTTTTCCCGGATCGCATGCGTGCGAACCTGGATGCTACGCACGGCGCGGTCTTCGCAGAACGGGTGAGTATGCTGCTCACCCCAAAACTGGGCCGTCAAGCGGCCCACACGTTATCGAAAGATTGGCGTGATAATCGCGAGGTCGCGGCGCTGTTGACCGCAGAACAGTTAGAAAGCGTCGGCCGCGCCGAAGATTATCTGGGCGCGGCAGAGGAATTTCGCAGGAGGTTGCTCGAAAGCTAAAATGCCCCTGATTCAGGCAAACGGGTTGCGCCATTACTACCGCATCGACGGCCGCGATGACAGCCCCGCGCTGATCTTGGCCCACTCGCTCGGCTGCGATCACAGCCAGTGGGACGTACAGGCGGCGCAGCTTCAGCCGCACTTCCGCGTGATTCGCTACGATCTCCGCGGGCACGGCGCCAGTGAGGCGCCGGCCGGCGATTACTCGATCGAGATGCTGGCACGCGACGCGCTGGCGCTCGCGGATGCGTTGGGCGTTGCGCAGTTCGCGTTTTGCGGGCTCTCGCTGGGCGGCATGATCGGCCAGTGGCTCGCGGCTCAGGTACCGGATCGCCTCACGCACGTGGTGTTGGCGAACACGTCGTCCCGATTCCCCGATCCCAGCGTCATGGATACGCGCCGCCGCATGGTGCTGGAAGACGGGATGGCGGCGGTTTTGGATGCAGTGCTCGCGCGGTTCTTTACGGCGGAACGCCTGGCTGCAAATCCGCTGGCGGTCGCGAATATTCGCCGCGTCGTGCAGACTACGAACCCAGCCGGATATGCGGGCTGCTGCGCTGCCGTGCGCGATATGAATCAAACCGCCATTCTGGAATCCATTCGCGTGCCTACATTGATCATCGTCGGCGATCGCGATGTCTCCACGCCCTGGGAAGGTCACGGCGAGGTGCTGGCACGCGGCATCCCCCACGCACGGGTGCAGCATCTTCCCTCGGCGCATCTATCCAACATCGAACGGCCGCATTCGTTCACTGACGCGCTCCTGCGATTTCTTGCGCCGGCCGCGGGTCATGCGCCCGCGTCCGGATTGAAGAAACGCCGCGCCATCCTGGGCGATGCGCACGTGGACCGCGCCATCGCATCCGCCACGGATTTCACGCGCGCGTTTCAGGAATTGATTACGCAATATGCCTGGGGCGCCGTGTGGCAGCGTCCGGGCCTCGACGACCGCACGCGGCGGCTGCTGACATTGACCGCGGCAGCCGCTCTTGGCCGCTGGGAAGAGTTTCGCCTGCATGTGCGAACGGGGCTGGAGCGCGAGTTGGAGCCTTGCGATCTTGAAGAAGCCCTGCTCCAGCTCGCCGTGTATGCCGGCGTTCCGGCCGCCAATACCGGGTTTCAAATTGCCGCCGAGGAGCTCGCGAAATCGTAATTATGCAGCGTACCGTTCCACCATTCCGGGCCGATCATGTCGGGAGTCTGCTGCGAAGTCCGGAAGTGAAGGACGCGCGCGCCCGACACGAAAGCGGCGCCATCGGCGGGGACGAGTTGGCAGCGATTGAGGACCGCGCTATCGAAGCGCTGATCGCGAAACAAGCCGAAATTGGATTGCGCAGCGCCACCGACGGCGAGTTCCGCCGCGCCATGTGGCATTTCGATTTCCTGGAACGGCTGGACGGCTGCGAGCCATACGCGCCCGAGAGCGGCATCGCCTTCAAGGGCACAGCTACGAAAGCGAAGGGCGTGCGCGTGGTAGGGAAGCTCGGCTTCAGCGGCCATCCCATGATCGAGCACTTCCGGTTCCTGCGCGCGCGTGCCACCAGGGCGACACCCAAGATGACCATTCCGTCTCCCAGCGTGCTGCATTTCCGCGGGGGACGTAAAGCGATCAGCGAGGCCGTCTATCCGGATCTGAACGAGTTTTACAACGACCTCGGCCAAGCCTATAACGGCGCGGTGCAGGCATTTGCCGCCGCCGGTTGCATGTACCTGCAACTCGACGAGACCAACCTGGCGTATCTTTGCGATCCGGAACAGCGCCAGATGGTGCGCGAGCGCGGCGAAGATCCCGATCAACTCCCCGCCACTTACGCGCGCATGATTAACGCCGCCATCGCGGGCCGGCCCGCGGACATGACCATCGCCATGCATCTGTGCCGCGGTAATTTCCAGTCAAGCTGGATCGCACAGGGCGGCTATGAGCCGGTAGCCGAGATTCTGTTCAACGGTATCGCCGTGGATGGCTATTTCATGGAGTTCGACAGCGACCGCGCCGGCGGTTTCGAGCCGCTCCGGTTTGTGCCCAAAGGCAAGACGGTAGTGCTCGGCCTGATCACTTCGAAGGCCGGCGAGTTGGAGTCGAAGGACGAAATCAAGCGGCGCATTGATGCGGCTGCGCGGTATCTGGATCTCAACCAGCTTTCGCTCAGCCCGCAGTGCGGATTCGCCTCGACCGAGGAAGGCAATCTGCTCACGCACGATCAGCAATGGGCGAAGCTGGCGCGCATCGTGGAAATCGCGGACGAGGTTTGGGGACGCTGACCGCATGCTTCGCCTGGCGCGCCGCGTTCGCGATGTCGACATGCTGCCGACGGCAGCCGAATTCGATTATCGCCCGAACGGCGTGATCTACGTGCGCTCGCCGCATGCCCTGGGCGCGTATCCGCCGCGCATCACCGAACGCCTGGAACACTGGGCCGTGCACGCGCCCGATCGCACATTCCTGGCGCGGCGCAATGCGACTGGCGATTGGGACCGGCTCACATACCGAGAGACACTGGCGCGAGTTCGCGCAATTGCCCAAGGCCTGCTCGACCGCAAGCCCCCGACCACGCGACCTATCGCAATTCTTTCCGGCAACAGCCTCGACCACGCGCTGCTGGCGCTGGCCGCGCTCTATGTGGGCATTCCGCACGTGCCCATCGCGCCGGCCTATTCGCTGGCGGCCGCGGATTTCGCCACGCTCCGTTATGTGTGGCAGCTGATCGAACCTACGTTGGTCTTCGCCGATAGCCCCGCTTACGATGGCGCTCTGGCCAGCGTGGCGCAGGGAGGGGCAGAGGTGGTGCGTAGTTGCGCCGCCCTCGAATCCGATCGCGTCACTGCCGCGGTAGATGAGGCGCACGAACGCGTGGAACCGGACACTATCGCGAAAATTCTGTTCACCTCCGGCTCGACCGGACACCCCAAGGGCGTCATCATGACGCAGCGCGCGTGGTGCGCAAACCTGCAGATGATCCGCTCCGTGCTGCGCTTTCTGGCCGCCGAGCCGCCGGTCCTTTGCGACTGGCTGCCCTGGAACCACACCTTTGGCGGCAATCACAATTTCGGCATCGCGCTTTACAATGGCGGCACACTCTACATCGACGATGGCAAGCCCACGCCCGCGCAGTTCCCGGCCACCATCGCCAACCTGCGCGAGATCGCCACCACCGTGTATTTCAACGTACCCAAGGGCTTCGAGATGCTGGTGTGCGCGCTGCGCTCCGATGCGGCTCTGCGGCGCATGTTTTTCAGCCGGCTGCGCATTGTGTTTTATGCGGCGGCCGGGCTGAAGCAAAAGGTCTGGGACGATCTTCAGGATCTGGCCTACGAAACTTGCGGCGAAGAGATCCTTATGATCACCGGCTTGGGCGCCACCGAGACCGCGCCGGCCGCACTGTTCACGGGCAAGCAAGGCGCGTCTACCGGGCGCGTGGGGCTGCCGATTCCAGGTGTGGAGCTGAAAGTGGTCCCGCTCGAAAACAAAATGGAAGCGCGGGTGAGGGGGCCGAACGTCACGCCCGGTTTCTGGCGCAACGCCGATCTCACGCGCGCCGCTTTCGACGAAGAAGGCTTCTACCGCATGGGCGATGCGGTGCGCTTCGCCGATCCCGCCGATCCCTTGCAGGGTTTCGTGTTTGACGGGCGCCTCTCGGAGGATTTCAAACTCTCGACAGGCACCTGGGTGAACGTGGAGCTGGTGCGGACCAGGTTCCTGAAACACTTTGGCGACCTGGCACAGGACGTGGTCATCGCCGCGCCGGATCGCGATTTCGTCGCGGCGCTGGTATTTCCCAATGGACCGGAGGAACCCGGGCGCCTGCGGCGCCTGCTCGATGAGCTTGCCGCGCGGAGCACCGGCAGTTCCACACGTGTGGTGCGCATGCTGATGCTGGCGGATCCGCCTTCGCTCGACGCACGCGAGATCACCGGCAAAGGCAATATCAACCAGAAGGCGGTGCTCGAAAACCGCGCCGCACTGGTCGAGGAACTGTACGCGGCGGCGCCCTCGGCGCGCGTCATCGAAATTAGCGGAGGCAACCCCGAATGAGTATCCACGCGGCCAATCTCGCCGCCATCGACGTGCATGTCCACATAGAACAGACCGTAGAGCCGTCCGCGGCCGACGAAGCCGCCAGGAATTATTTCGGCGATAGCGGCGCCCCACGCGACCTGCCTTCGCTAGCCGAATATTATCGCTCGCGCCGCATGGCGTGCATCGTATTTTCGGTGGACGAAAGGCTGTCCGGACGGCCGCAGGTTTCGAACGACGCCGTGGCGCAGTTCGCCGCGGACAATTCCGATATCGCCATCGCATTTGCCAGCATCGATCCCACGCGCGGACCGGAGGCCGTGCGCGAGGCCCGCCGCCTGGTGTCGTCGGGCGCGGTGCGCGGCTTGAAGCTGCACCCGCCCATGCAGCAGTTCTTTGCTAACGACCCTATCGCCTATCCGCTGTATGAAGTCTTCGCCGAAGCGCGCCTGCCGGTACTGTTCCACACCGGCCATAGCGGCATTGGAACGAACATGCCCGGCGGCGGAGGCGTGCGTCTGAAATACGGTAACCCGATGCCCATCGACGATGTGGCGGTGGATTTTCCAGATCTGCCCATCATCATGGCGCATCCTTCGTTCCCCTGGCAGGACGAAGCCATTTCGATTTGCCTTCACAAACCTTCCGTATATATCGATCTCTCCGGCTGGTCGCCCAAGTATTTCTCGCCCACGCTGGTGCAGTACGCCAACACGCTGCTGAAGCATAAAGTGCTGTTTGGATCGGACTACCCGTTCATCACGCCGGATAGGTGGCTGGCGGATTTTGAAAAGATCGCGATCCGGGATGAGGTGCGGCCGCTGATTTTGAAGGAGAATGCGAAGCGGCTTTTTGGGCTGGACAACGGCTGATCTGCGGCGCGCCAGGGAGCTATGCCCTCTTCGCCTCGCGCTTGATCCCCTCGGCTATCCACCATTCGCCATTGTGTTTCAGTAACACACGCGACTACTTCGGGCACTCCGTAGCGGACGTGTGGAAGCAACTACCCGAGGCCAAGCCAGCAAAGCTGTCTCTTTGTCCGAGCTGAATCCCGGCACAAGCGACTTGGCCGAAGAAGATCTCGGCATTGTCCATATCGTGCGCTGTGATGACTCGGATCACACCGGTAGCGCATCCCAATGCATACTCGAATCGCTACGCGCCGGCAATCGTCCAACACGCGATGGCCGGACAGATTTCCGAGGGTTCCCCGGATAGCGGCTGTCCGGCATCGTCCGTTCCCATGGGCGCGCCTTGATGAAGGCTGGGAGGGCCAGCAACCACCGCGCCTCAGACGCCTGGCCTGCCCCCGAGCCAACAGGTATAATCAAGAACGTGAGAATGCTGCTATCCGTGCTGGTCTGCCTGGTCCTGGCGGGCTGCCATCACAACATGCAGAACGAAGACGCCGTCAAGCGGGGCATCATGGATTATCTTTCGACGCGCCAGGCGTTGAATATCGCAAACATGAACGTGTCGGTTACTTCCATGGTCTTCCGGCAAAATGAGGTGTATGCCACGGTGACATTCTCGCCCAAGGGGTCAGAAGCCGGGCAGCCCATGTCTATTGCTTACACGCTGGAGAAGCAGGGCGACCGCTGGGTGGTGAAACCGCGCGCCGGAAGTGGTAATCCGCATGGAGGCATGGGCGCCAATCCGCACAGTACCATGGGCACGCCGCCCGCTGGCGGCGGTTCCCCGGGAGCGCTGCCTCCCGGACATCCCACAGTGCCACCGCAGAGCCCGCAATGAAGCTGGTTGCCATATTGGGCGGAGGTCCGGCGGGAGCCTTCACTGCCGAGCGGCTGGCATCCGCGGGTCTTAACGCCGTGGTGTTCGACGAAAAGCTGGCGTGGGAGAAGCCCTGCGGCGGCGGCCTCACTTACAAGGCCTATCACACCTACCCGTTCCTGATCGAAAACAGCACTCCCAAGCGAATTGTTACGGAAACGATTCTGGCCGCACCGCGCGCCAAGGCTGCCACGCTGCATTTGAGCGAGCCGCTGCTGATCTATTCGCGCCTGGATCTGAACCGCATGATGCTCGAACGTGCCGAACGCGCCGGCGCCCGCATCGAAAAGGCCCGCGTGCTGGAAATCAGCCGCGCGGGAATGGGATGGCGCTTGCGCACCAGCGGGGGTACGCTGGACGCGGACTTCTGCGTGATCGCGACCGGCGCGCGCAACCCGCTGCGCGATTTCGGTACGCAACTCACCTCGCGCGATTCCATGTCCGCGCTGGGCTACTACGTGCCAGGCGATCAGGCGCAGATCGACATCCAGTTCCTGCCGCAACTGGAAGGCTACATCTGGATCTTTCCGCGCTGTGGGCACCTCTCGGTGGGTATCTGTGGCAAGGGCGAGCCGGCCGCCTCGCTGCGTAAGCGTCTGGAAGATTACATGGCGCACCGGGGCCTTCGTTGGAAAGGCGCGGCGTTTTATAGCCACCTGCTGCCCTCGCTCGAAACGGCGGCCTGGAAGAAGAATCGTGTGGCGGGCGATGGCTGGCTGGCGGTGGGCGATGCCGCCGGCCTGGTGGATCCAGTCACCGGCGAAGGCATCTATTACGCGCTGCGTTCGGCGGATTTGGCGGCCAAGGCGCTGCTCTCGGAACTGGGCAGCCTGGCGGAAAAGCTGCAGGTTTATCGGCGCATGTTGCGGCGCGATTTCGCCGCCGACCTGGAGTTCGGCTCGCGGCTGGCCAAGCGCGTTTTCCTGGGGAGGTTTCTTTTCGGCTCCGTGCCTGCGCGCATGGTGCAGTTCACGCGGCGCAGCAGCCGGTTCAGCAGCGTGATGCAGGATCTGTTCGCCGGGACGCAGCCTTACCTGGGCCTTAAGAACCGGCTCATGCGCAACCTGAACGGCAGCCTGTACGAGATCGCCATGAGCCTGGGACTCAGCCGCCTGCTGCCCGGCAAATTGCAATCATGACGTTCGCCAAGTCGGAAGCCGCCTTTCACAGAGCACAGCAAGTGATTCCCGGAGGCGTCAACTCTCCGGTGCGTGCCTTTCGCGGCGTCGGTGGCACGCCGCCCTTCATCGCCCGCGGCCAGGGATCGCAAATCTTCGATATCGACGGCAACGAGTACATCGACTATGTGGGCTCGTGGGGACCGCTGCTGCTGGGCCACCGGCATCCCGCGATTGTGGCAGCCGTCCAGCAGGCGCTCGAAACGGGCACCAGTTTCGGTGCGCCCACCGAACGGGAAATCGATCTGGCCGAAGCCATTCGCGAGGCGGTGCCTTCCATGGAGATGGTGCGGCTGGTCAACTCCGGTACCGAAGCGACCATGTCGGCGATCCGCGTGGCCCGCGGGTTTACCGGCCGCGATCTCACCGTCAAATTCGAAGGCTGCTACCACGGCCACGTCGATTCGCTGCTGGTGAAGGCTGGCTCGGGTCTGGCCACGCTGGGCATCGCCGATACGCAAGGAGTGCCGAAAGGATTCACCGATACGACGCTGCCGCTGCCATTCAATTCCGTGGATGCGGTGGAAGCCGCATTTCGCCTGCACGGCGATCGCATCGCTTCGGTGATCGTGGAGCCGGTGGTCGGCAATATGGGATGTGTTCCGCCGCAACCCGGCTTTCTGGAGGCGCTGCGTGAGATCACCGCACGGTACGGAGCGCTGCTCATCATGGATGAAGTGATGACGGGCTTCCGTGTGGCATATGGTGGCGCGCAGGCACGCTTCGGCATCCGGCCCGATATGACTACGCTGGGCAAAGTGATCGGCGGCGGATTGCCGATCGGCGCCTACGGCGGGCGCGCCGATGTCATGCGCTGCGTAGCCCCGCTGGGGCCGGTTTACCAGGCTGGCACGCTTTCGGGCAATCCGCTGGCAGTGGCCGCGGGCCTGGCGATGCTGCGGTACTTGAAGACCCATCCGGAAATCTACGGCGAGCTGGAGGCCAAATCGGCGGCAATCGCGAGCGTCGTGCCCGCGGGCGCCCTGGTGAACCGGGTGGGAGCCATGTTCACCTGGTTCTTCACGGACCAACCGGTGACGAATTGGGAATCCGCCAAGCGTGCCGATACCGCCAAGTTCGCGGCGTTCCATCGCCGCATGCTGGAGCAGGGCATCTACTTGCCGCCTTCCCAGTTCGAGGCGGCTTTCGTTTCCGCGGCGCATACGGATGGAGATATAGCCAAGACCCAGGACGCTGCGAGAAACGCTCTTGTAGGCACGGACTAGTAACTGGGTGACGTCAGTCAAACGTGTAGCCAACAGGAGCGGCACAAAGCAAGTTGTTGTTGAAGTGAAAAGGATCTTGGGTCAAAAGACCACCACTTATATCTTCCGCGAAAAAGTTTAAGTCGCTCTGGCACGAGGCGGAGGGCTCGACCACTTCGATGACTTGCTGCAAGGTCGGCGAGAACGTCGCCGGCGGAGACAAAAATACCTGGGACTGTTGCGTCGATCCCCATCCCAATACCTTGCCGGTTACACCGGTAAAATTGGGCTGCAATTCCGCGAAGATGACATTGGCAAAGATGTCGAAAACCTGCCTGGCGTTCGACGATCCGACGGGCTGCGCTAGGCGCTGCAAGCCGATATCCGCGACCGAACTGGAGACCACGCCGTAGATATATTTGTAGTGTAGCGGGTCATCTAACTGCTCTCGGAAAAGCTGATTACCTTCCCCGAACCAGCCATGACCGACAGTAATCACAGTTGGCGTGCAATCGTGCGATGGGGGTGGAAAATTTGTCAATGGACTTGGACGGTTTCTGTTGTGGTGGTGAGATCGTAACATGGAACAACGCCCGACGCTCTAGCGCCGGCACACTGCAGGCTGCGCGACGTGGAAATAGCATCGGCGAGTTTTCCTTTTCTGTGGCCTTCATTCTGGGTGTGCAGATACGCACAGAAGTGAAGACGACTATGCCTGACTCTCTCGCAACTTTGGAAGCCAAACGCTCCAATCTCCTGGAGGAAATTCCTCGCTTTAGCTCCAGCTCTACGGTCGGGCGTAAGACATTCGAGTGGTTGACTCGGACCAGGCTTCTTCGTAGGCGCTTCGCGATTTACCCTGGATTGGCCGCTCACGCCCTTGTTTTCCATTTCGACAACGCGCATATCCTGAGGGCTGCTGGACCTCTTCGGCCGCTCGCCCTGGTCACGCAAGGACTATTCGGCTCGGAGGATCTCCGCGATGTCGAGCCGTGCGATCGGACGGGTGGCCACCCAGGTGCCTGCCGCTGCAATCAAGGCGATGAACAAAAGAGAGGCTCCGTAGGTCGTGGCGTTCACGGATTTCGCGCCGTCGACCAGGCTTTCGAACAGGCGTCCGCTGAGGACGCCTCCGGCGACTCCCGGAACGGCCCCTGCGGCAATCGGGATTAGGCCTTGTCGCAGTAGGCTTACCCTTAACCGTGCCGGCGTAGTGCCGAGAACCATACGCACGCCCATTTCGTGCGTTCTTTGGGCAACCGTATAGGCCACGATGCCATAAATGCCCATGATCGAGAGAATCACCGCGAATGCGGCAAAGCAGAGAACCGCCGTCCTATAAAATTGTGGTCGGGCGAGGGCGTCAACCAGCCGCTGCTCCATGGTTTTTGCGCCGAACACCGGTACCTGCGGATCAACCGACTGGATTGCATTGCGAATCATGGCGAGGCAATCTTCCGCGCGTCCATTTACGCGTGCGACGAAGGTCGAGAAGAAGCCGCCGGGCGATTGAGCGGGAACAAAGATCTGAGGTGCGTTTGGCTCGTCGGCCATATAGTCCATCCCCTTGACGACACCGATAATTCTCCAGGAAGGATTGTTGGCTGCCGTAACTTGGTGGCCCACCGTCTCGGCGGGCGACCCGACTTCGTTCGCAAACAGCTCATTGACGACGGCGACCCTGGCGTCGCTTTGTACTTCCGCATCGGTGAATTCTCGTCCCCGCAGAATGCGTCCACCCATAGTTCGGAAGTAGTCTGGGAATACCGGAACGACCATGGAATTCTCGTTGGCTGGACCGCCGTCCATCCCAAAGAGCCCTCCCATGAAGCTCGTGGCATAGATCGGGAGGAACTCGGTTGCGCTGGCGCTGCGTACTCCGGGGACTCGCCGGATTCGGGCCAGCGCTTCCTGGAAATAGGCAAGGCGGCGATCATTGAGTTGATGGGTGGTCCCTTCCAGCGCTACGTTCACGGTGAGCAAGCCGCGAGAGTCAAACCCGCGATCGATGCTCATCAGCTTCACAAATGCGCGGCCTACCGAAATCGACGCCGCCAGAAGGACGATCGTGAGCATCACCTGCGCTGCCACCAACGCTTCGCGCAGCAGTCGCAAGCCACGCTGACCGCTGGAACCGCGAGTTCCGAAGCTGTGGAGACGATTGGCGTACAACGACGGCAGGACGCCGAAAAGCAACCCGCTGAGGACCGATGCCGCAATGGCAAAACCCAGCACGCGACCATCCAGAATTGAGTAAGCCTGTGAGGCAAGTGGCGCGGGTTGGAGTCTTGCGGCGATGGACGTAGTCCAGAAGGCGACAAAAATCCCGGCGATCGAAGCAACCAGCGAAAGCAACACGCACTCGGTCAGCAATTGTTGCCAGATCCGCGCCCGGCTCGCGCCAAGTGCAGACCTGATGGAAAGCTCAGTGGCACGATCGGCGGTACGTGCCATCAACAGGTTCGCGACGTTCGTGCAAGCGATCAGAAGGATCAGCACCACGCATGCCATCAGCACCAGCCAGCCCTTTCTTGCCGGCCCGGCGAGTTCGTCTCTAAGCGCGGTCATGCTCGAAGGGTACTTGATCCTCTGAATATAGGTGCGATTGGGCCAGAGCCGATCGGCTTCGGCGGCGAATGCCTGGCGGGCCTGTGGCCACCTGATGCCGGGTTTCAGCCGCGCGATAGTTTCCCAGCCATTGTTGCCAGGGCTGAAGGCAGCCGGCTTCCAAAGAACGGCCTTGCCCGGATAATCGAACCCTGGCGGCGCGATGCCAATGACGCTAAGCGGCTTTCCATCGATTCGGATCGTGGCGCCCAGAGCTTTCCGGTCGCCTCCGAAAAGCTGTTGCCACAGTCCGTAGCCGATGACCGCGACTGCGTTACGTCCGGGCGACCCCCAGCCCATCGCGTCCACATCGTCCGCGGGTGCAAATGCGCGTCCAAGCACCGGCTGCGTGCCGAGCAGCGAGAAAAAGTTTGAGGATGCCTGGGCGACATGCGCCCTCCGCCATTCGCCTGCTCCGCCCAGATTGACGTCGATCTGCTCAAAGAGGGCGGTGTCGGCAAGATAGGTGCTCTGCTGGCGCCATGAGTGAAATTGTGCCGCGCTGTCGTGGGGCGGGAAAAACCAACGTAGCGAGATTAGCCGCTCGGCATCGTGGAAGGGAAGCGAGCGCAGCAACAGCGCATTGACGACGCTGAAGACGCCTGTGTTCGCTCCAATGCCGATGGCGAGGGCGAGAATCGCGAAGCCGGTGTGCCATGGACGACGGGCCCAAAGGCGAATCGTGTGCCTCGCATCCTGCGCCACTTCGCAAGAGAACTGCAAAGGGACGGAGATCGCCAAGTCCGCAGTGATGCGAATCCAAAGGATGCTCAGGGCAGCGGCCCCGGTCGATTCATTATGTTCGTCGCGAAATTCGCGCTCCAATGCTTCCCTATAGGTTTCTCGAAACCCGGCCGGATAGAGCTTAAGAAGCTGCCGGTACAGCCTAAATGAGAAGGGTTCATCAGGCATGCTTGGGCACTCCAAACCTTGCCGTGGCCAACTGCACCAACTCGCGCATGCGAGCCGCTTCCGCTTGCGCGACCTTGCGGCCATAGGCCGTGATTCGGTAGTAGCGACGACGCTCGTCGTCAAGGTGCGGGTCGGGCCGGGTTTCGGACTCTTCGATCAGCCCCAGATCCAGCATTTTGTTGATAGATCCGTAAAGCACGCCAGGTCCAAGCTTCAGTTTGCCCCCGGTGCGCAGGGAGATCTCGCGCTTCAAGGCATAACCGTGGCGTTCGCCCTCGCCGAGGGATAGAAGGATGTGGAAGACGGCATTTGAAAGCGGCGTCAGAGCGCCCGCAGCGAACCGATCCCTGACAGACATATTAGTACAAACAAGTATATACTACTACTCTAGAGCGACTAGTATTGTCAAGGGCGCAAAACGCGAAGTCAACGCTTCGAATGCGGCGTTATGGGAGATCACGCCCTCGAAGCCCAGTCACGTCGTTTGACAAATCACGCGCGACCCCAGATCTGCAGCAATCCACGCGAGCCTGAAGCTGATCAGCCTCCCTCCATGCAGCGCGCATCCCTATCCCCCTGTCGATCAGCTTATCTCGGCTGCGACGTAGCGAATCTGGCCTTCGACACCAGGTACTTTCCTTCATCGGGATCGAGTTGCTCTAATGCGTATCTACCACCCCGCCCTCCATTGCCGATGGGAATTGGCAGGAAATAGTAGGTCTCACCTGCTCTGGCTTGCAGCGAATGCAGTGAAAGCCAGGATGCTCCCCAATAGGTTGCATAGGCGCACAGGTGGTGCTCTCCGGGGTCGACCGACACAAAGAAATACGTGCCCCGGTCGTTTGCGCCGGCCCATTTTCCGTCCACGCCGATATTGTCGTGGATTTCCTGATTCACCACGTAGACCAGCGCTTTTCCCTCGGGCGGGGCCGGTGTGGGGTGTTGCGATTGGTCGATCGTTACTGCCAACTTCACGTCTCGCGGACCGCAGGCGGCGGATTCGACATTGGGCGCCCGGTCTTCCCCGAACGCGCAGCACGCCAGGAATACGAAAACGGCTACAAGCTTCATTAGAACCTCCTGATAACGCGGAGTAGATCTTCCGCCGGGATTTGGACGCGCCCAGCCGGGCTGGTGTTACTTGAAAAGAGACGCGAGATGGAGCCCGAAACAGGGCGCCATGCGCTCTGAACAGGCTGACCTCATTTCCAGGCGACCTGCGCACTGTGTCATCGCGTGGTAGCGATCTTACCGTAACGCTCTCCCCTGCCACGATCTTCGCGTCCCGCATTGGACTTCCCCCTCTGGCCGCCCAGCAATTCTCCGTCTGTCTCATCAGGAAGTGGCATTATGTTTTCCGTGGGCGGCGACCGCGGAACCGTGAGATCATTGAAGAGTCATGGACGCTTCGCTCGACCCGCAGTCTACCCTGGGCCGGATTTTCGGCAGTGATTGGACAATTGCGAATGTTGCGAAATTGCTGCGTTTCAACGCCGGCCAGGACTTCGTGCGTGCGGGCCCGCTCACTGGCGGCCTGCGGGAGATCGGCGAGAACTACCTGCGGAGGACGTGGGCCCGGCACCTCCCTTCCGGTGTCACGGTGACGTTCAGGCGCGACATAACGGGCAACTGGCATGCCGAGATTTTCTTCGCCGGCTTGGACCATCAGCTTCCGTGGAACGAGGCTTTGGCTGAGAAGTGGCTGGTGGCACTGTTCCTGCAGGATCGGCCGCGCGTGCGCGATGTCACGGAAGGCGCTCCCCAACCGAACCCGGTCCGGCACTTCGAGTTGGTGGTATAGGGAGCAACGTATCCCGCACCTGCCGGCGCACTATGCTAGCCGATCGCCAAAGCCTGAGTTTGTGGGGCAGTTTCGAGTTCGTTAAATGGACGCTGGACGCCACTTGCGGCACTCTTAATACATGGGGCCGCGCGAGGACAACTGAAACTGTGTCACATTTATGTCCGGTGCTGCAACCAGCCATATCGGCGAAATGGGGTAGAGCCATAGTCTGAGCGGGTCCGCCGTTGTTCTGCAAGGGTCCGAGGCAGGGCTCCATATTTTTGGCGGGTTGGTCGGCTCAAGTTGCCGCGGCGCGGTGCGGCCCCATTCGCGCGCACGGCCTGAACAGGCTTTTTGCGGCCCAACCGATACGATGTTTGGCGGCCATTGGCAGATCGGTGATCTCAGCCTGCCACCGGAGGGCGGCCCGCCGCATTCTGGCCTCGGTTAATAAATCGGAAGGCTCAAACCTTCTCAGACTGCGCGGAGCGCTACTAGCAGCGCCAGCCACCCGCTCACTCCGCCCGCGTAGTAGCAAACGATGCAGACCTTCGAAGAGCACGTCCAAAATCACGGATTCTCGCTGCCATCACCAGGACGAGATTGCCTCACGGCATATCGCCGCGGGTCCTCTGTCAAAGCCAATCGTTTCCCCAAAGCAGTTCGAGCAGAGCGGTACAGATTAGGAACGATCCGTCGGCCAGCGGTCGCCGAAAGTTCCGAGTTGTGCGGCGTCCGCCGGGAGCCGGCCCAAGGATTCGCCGAACATTTACGAACCGGGTGATAGTCCGCAGACGTCGATGTTCAAGCCAGAGCTTTTCCGTACAGCACGAGCAAGCGGCTCCATGCCTTCTCGGCTTGTGGCTCGTTGTAGACCCGCGAATCTGGGGGGCACCAGCCATGCGCGGCACCAGTGTACACTTCGATTTCCGCGGGCAGGTTTGCCTTAGCAAACGTCTCCTTGAGGACGGTCTTGTCGTTGGGCGAGCGCGTGTCGTCATTTTCGGCGATCGCGATCAGGAACTGCGCCTTGGACTTCGCGGCCTGAAGGTGCGGACTGTTGGGCGCGTCGGTTACGAGTCCACCGCCATGGAATGAGGCGACTGCTCCGACACGTTCGGGCACGGCGGCTGCGGTACGAAACGCAATCGGGCCACCCATGCAGTAGCCTTGTGTGCCGATCTTCCGGTTTTGCGCAACCGATTTTTGCCCGTCCAGCCAACCGATGAACGCTCGTGCATCGGTCATTTGTGTCGTCTCATTCAGAGCCCGCGCGAGCGGCATCAGTTCCTGGACTGGAGTTGCGGCGCCGGCTTCCGCAGTCGGGGCTTTCTTGACACGGTAGAAAGGATTCACTACGAGCACCGAATACCCCGATTCGGCGAGTCGCTTGCCCATACCGCGGAACGCCGGGCGCAGCCCGAAGATGTCTGGCCAAACGAGAACTCCAGGAGTTGTGCCGCTCGCCGGATGCACGAAGTAACAGTCGGCGCTGCCGTCCGGCGTTGTCACGGTTACGTCCGTTTCCGTGACTGTGACGGCATTGGCTACCTTCGGCAGCATCATGGCGACTCCCGCTCCCAACATGACGCCGAATTGTTTACGCGTCACCAAGCCGTGAGCTACGTACTTCTGCCCGTCCTCTTCGAAATGATCCTGATCACACATGCTTCCCTCCTCGTCGCCTGATTGCGCGGTAGAACCGCAGGCGTATCGCGCCATTATACCCAAACGTTATCCTAACCGTTCCCGGTCGGCTTTGTCCTTCGTGCTCAATCGGGACCGACGCGGCTGCACAAGGCCTGATTGGGGGAGAAGGCTTCAGCGCCGCGTCGCTTTCGATTGGGCACTGACGATTACTCGCGGTGAACAGGCTACCTCGGAAACTCCTTCATTTAGCCGACTTGGTGGCTGAATTGAGGAGTCGTCGCACAACTTCCTCGCTAGGGCCCGAATCCCCGATTCATATCCCACAGAGGATAGTGCGGAAGCGTGCCCGCGGGATCGCGCTGGAAAATCTTGCTTTGAGCCACAAGATGACTCATTCGCTGCCGCGCCGCCGCTCCAGCAACACGCCGCCCCAACGCCGGAGCTTGTTTACCCGCCCGCACCGTTCCCTCCTCTGGAACCAATCCTTCCGAGATGAGCAGCCGATCCCCCACCCGGGCGACGAACAGCTCCAACAGAGCCTCCCGAAGGCGATGAATCTTCACTCTGCCGAATTTGGCCTCCCAACTCTTCTCGATCTCAGCGATCAGATCCCGATACCGTTGTTGCGCTACCAGCCCGAGAGGCGACAGGCGAACAAATTTTCCCCGGGCGCCGCCCGGATCCGGTTCCACCAGGATATACGGCTTGATCTGCCATCCTATGCCGCATGTCTCCGGAGACGACCCGGTCAAACGCGGGATCTCGGCAGCCGGCGTCGGCTGCTCACCGAGCACGCGAAGGGTGCTGGCGCAAAGCCGGAGCGGGGTCGGCGATAGGCGATCGAATTCAAGCGTGAATGCAAGCAATGCTTGCGAGAGCAGCACCGGCAAAGGAAGCGGACCGGTGCGGGTCGTGGTTCGGGCCGGATACGCCTCGGTGGTCTCCCAGGTGCCCGGCAGGCCTTGAGGAAGTTCCGTGTCGACTTGCCCCACGATTTCCTCCAGCCCTTCACGCAGGCTGGCAATCTCATCGTCGCCGAATCGCTCTCGCCAGCGCCGCTCGATCTCGCCGAACAGCGGCGGCCAAACCTCGCCGGCCTGGCGCCCCTTCTCCGTAAGGACGACCTTCCAGCCGCGGCGAATCCCGCGGCCGCTGCCCCACCCGTCGCGCAGTAAGCGCCCCGACCGGCGATGTACACGGCTCTCTACCGGCCGGTCGTCTGCCGAATCGGCCTGAAGCGCCACGAATCCCCACCGCTCCAGGCATCCCAGCTGAAACCTTATTTGCGCTTCCGGCGCGAGGGCCGTGTGCGCCAAGTCGCGTACTGATATCGCGCCTTCGGTGAGGAAGCGCACCAGGTTATTCCACAACACCATCGATAGCGCCGGCCCGTGATAGCCAGCTTTATTCATTCGCCGCTCGAACTCGTTATCGAACTCGATGGTGAACGCGACCAGTACCTGAGAAAGGAGGGCGCACAACGGACGAACCGCAGGTGCGTCCCTCTTGCCAGATGCGGCAGACCCTCCCTTCCTTGCGCGCATATCCATCAGTTTAGCGGGCAGTTTAACGGGTCGCGCAATAGACCAGTAAGGAGAGGAAACACCGACCGCGATGCAATACTCCCTGACGCCATAATGTATCTCGCAGTCGCTCCGGCGTATTCGCGTGCCGTGCGACCGTCGCCTCCGGCCGGCACGAGGCTGCGCCAAGTGCACGCCGACAGTGCCCGAAGGGTCAAACCGCTTCCGGGATGGAGAACATGCCGCGCCTCGTGCCCGGCGGGCATCCCCCATCGGCACGCTGGCGGTCTCGGCGACCGGCGACGGGCGACGGAATTGGCGTAGTGCACGGGACGGTGCTGTATCAGTCAGCGGTTCCCCAAATAGTCAAGCACCCTTCACCTGCGGCAGGGTATTCGCAAAACCATAAGGCGCTGTTCATTTTTCCTTTAGGACGCATCTGCTAAGCTACCCTAGTACATGCGGGTGGAATCTGAAAGCAAGGCGGACGACATGGGCGCGATGAATACGAGGAGTGCAACCATCTTGGTTTTTCACTCCGCGCCAGTCGTGCGCAAAGTGATTCGGGAGATCCTGGAGCGCGAAGGATACGTCGTTCGGGCGACCGGGGACCTTGGGATCGCGGTGGACATGGCGCGCGAATCGCCGCCTGATTTATTGCTCATTAACGACTATGTCGCCGATATCAACGGACATGATGCAGCCCTGTATCTTTGCCGGAAATGGCCGACGATGCGTGTGCTGATGGTGGCAGGCCTGCCGGCCGATCAACGAATTGAGGCCCGGACGACGGACGAAGGATTTATGGTGTTTCCAAAACCATTCGCTCCAGCCGAACTGGCCGCACGAGTGAAAGAAATTTTGGCGGCGGGGTGAGGAGTGCCGCTTGCTTCTGTGTGACGCGATGGTTGCCCATCCCGCGGCACCGCTCCGGGTTCCAGATCTGCGCTTTTTCGTCACGCCGTCACCAACTGATTGTCAAACTGCAATCCGGCCGCAACGCACCCGCGACAGTGCCCGGAAGGCCTGTCAATCGGACACTTCGCGCGTATTTGCCGCCAGTTACGCATTATTCAGGTGCCCCAAAAGTATGCGGCATTATGTGCCTAAACCATGCCTAAACCTGCCAACCCCATGATCCGCAGCAGTACCGATCCTTTTCCCGAATTGGCGTTGCACAGCGCCGGCCGCGACCGTACTGTCGGCTGAAGCCGGCCGCGGCACGAGGGTGCGCCTGCGATACGCCGGTAAAGGTGCCGGTAAAGGTGATGGAGTAAGTGCCCGTCTTAGTGTGCTTAGCGAACAGAACTCCGGACAAGGCCTACGCCGTTCCGTCGACCTTGAGTGAGTGCGGCAGGTCCACGCAGGAGAAGCCTGCGGGACGGCCCCCGACCTGAGAAATGCCGGAATCCGACCGTCGTCGCATGGCCGGGTGGCCGGCGCGCGGAGTCATCGCGGAGTGGTATCGATCGTCTTGCCGTACCGCACGGGCCGCACGCCGCGCCGTCGGCACGCGATCTTCAGCAAACGCTTGCCCGTGAATCGCGAGCCCGCCTCCCAGTTGCTCGACAAGAAGAAGTAATCATACTTCACCCAAGGCGGCCTCCTTCGTCCTCACCGGAAGAACCCCGCCGTCGCCGCAACGCAACCATAACAGCAACGCCCAAAGGGATGAGGGCGACGCTCGCGGGTTCGGGGATTGATTCTGTCGCCAAGACCGCTCGCTTGGCTGTGTATGCTGGCGAGGCGAGTGGCACGCCATTCTACTAGGCCGATTGTGGCTCGACCGAAGGGGATCCTAGAGTGCCGCGGGCACCGAGATGAATCGATGCGTTCAGAATGGTGGAGAGTGGGATGATGCCAGCGAGCTTTACGCCTGCCAGCGCGTGCATCCCAGCCGAGGCCAGGCAGCCGCATTCGGCACAAACCGGCTTGCCACCGAACTGGCAGGGGCTGACGCGTGTCTTTAGGTCGGCCGAAAGACACGTAGTCAGCCGCGCGAAAGTACATTCCGCAGGCGAGCGCGGTGGATTGCGGTAGCCCTCAAGCACTACCCGCGGTAGATGAACTTTCGGGAATTCCATGGCAGCGGCGGATAGTTCCTCGAAGAGGATCGGGCGGTCAGCCGGCCTTAAGCGCTCCGGAGAGTCATCGCCCTCCTGTGGAGTGTAGATGCTGAACCAGATTTTGCGAACCTCGGGCCGATCCGACCAGAACCGGCAGAACTCGGCCAGGTATCCGGAACGCCCGAGCATCTGCCTGGTGACCGTGCAGTGCACCGACACGAGATGTCCGGCGATGTGCTTCAGGATGCGATCGTAGGTCGCCGGTGCCCGCCGCTGGTCATGCTCGGGGGCCAAACCGTCGATGGAGACCACCAGGTGCAGGGATCCGAGCGAGCTCCACTCCTTCGGAATTGGACGCACCGCACTGGTCACCAGTTGCACTTCGACTCCCATGCGGTCCAGAAGGGGCAAAAGCGCGCCGAGTTCGCGATGCCGGACCAGCGGTTCACCGCCGATAATCGATACGTGAATTGGGCGGACGCGGCGTACCACTGCCACTGTCGCGGTCACCAGGTCCTGTCCCCGATAGTCCGAAAGCTGCCGCAGCGTGGTAGCCGGGCCGAGATGGTCCGGCGAATAAGCGTAGCAGCCTGGACAGCGGAGCGGGCATTCCCTGGTGATCTCGATCGAGAGAAACGGAGTGTGCCCTCGGAGTACGCGTCCCCACACGCGCAGAACGTCCAATTTCTTCATGAAACCCTTCCATCGAATTACAGACGAGCCGGAAGAAACGCCCAGCCTTGCTTTGACGGGCAGTGTCTGGTTTGAGTTTCACATCGCGCAGGCTGAGATGTGGTAACTGGCACACAATAATTGCCATGCGACGCCCCACGCGCCAGGAGCTGGCCCGGAAAGACGGTCCGGCGTGAAGCTCGCGGCGGAGGCCATCGGGAATCGGCAAATTGCCTAACGCAGCGTTTAGATGCCCCAGACTGCTGATGTGCCGAAGACTTTGTCGACCTTCGCGTAATCCTATTCCGCGGGCGCGGCCAGCGCGACAATTAAGAAAGGAATAGCGAGCCGGAGCGCTTGTCGGCCACGTCACCACCGTGGCGTTGGTCAGATCCAGCGCGGAAGGGGCCAGATGTGGCTTTGACCGGAAGCCGCGAAGGCAGACACCAAGTTGTACGGAGTGCCCTTGGGAATGCTCAGCCGCCGCGACAGTTCTCTCCAAAAAAGGCGGTGAGCGTTGCACGGTAATCCTCGTGCCCTCGGGACATTGATGACGCGGTCTGGCGGGATGAGTCGCGCCTGCGACGCCACCGGATCTTAAAGTGGCTTCTCGTGCGACTCGTTGCCGTGACGCCTGCCACCGCGTCACTGATACAGCTATCGTTGTGCTTTGACGCTTCGGCTTCAGGTGCTATGCTGACCGGGTAATGGAGAGCGTACGGATGGCACACATACGGTCGCGAAAGGACCTGTCCGGCATCCGGGTTACCGGCCGAGCGCAGCGCGGCGGAAAGGAAGTAACTAGCGAAGCCAGCGCCCGCGCCAGGGCCTGCGGCACCACCGACATGGAGATCCTATGTCGGTAATACGTGCGCAACCGTGACGTCTCCGCCCCCCGGTAAAGGATGTACGGAAGCATGACCGCGAAGACGTTTGATCGTCGCACCGGTCTCAGCCATCATGGCTTCCGCGAAAATGGCGCCCTTCGCAGTCAGGGCCGCGGCTGGCAGCCGGCATGCTTCGAGAAGCGGCCGCGATCACCACGCAGATTAGCGGCCAGGTGATTCCATCCGATAAGCCGGGGTGTCTGGCCATGGCTCTGCGCGAACCGATTGGCGTGATCTTGGGAATCGCTCCCTGGAATGCGCCGGTCATCCTTGGGACGCGGGCGATCGCGGTTCCCCTGGCTTGCGGAAACACCGTCATTCTGAAAGCCTCTGAAATCTGCCCGCGAACCCATAGCCTGATCGTGGAGGCTTTTCACGACGCGGGTTTCGACGACGGTGTGGTAAACGTTGTAACCAACCGGCCGGAGGATGCCGCGGACGTAGTAGGCGCGCTGATTGACCATCCCGCGGTACGGCGCGTTAATTTCACTGGCTCCACCGCGGTCGGCACGTGGTCGCTAGGCGGGCCGCGGAGAATCTCAAACCAGTGATCCTCGAGCTTAGCGGAAAAGCACCGCTCCTGGTGTTAGAGGATGCCGATCTCGATGAAGCCGTCAAAGCGGCGGCTTTCGGTGCGTTCATGAATCAGGGACAGATCTGCATGTCCACGGAGCGGATTATTGTACTTGACGCCGTGGCCGGGAAGTTCGCGGAAAAATTCAAAAACAAAGCGGCGTCGCTGGCGGTAGGCGATCCGCGGGAAGATAAGACGCCGCTGGGAGCGGTGGTCGATCGGAAGGCCGTCCTGCACGTGGAGAGCTTAGTACAGGATGCGCTGCAACAGGGCGCTGTGGTGCTGACGGGTGGCGAATCGAAAGGCGTACTGATGCCGGCAACCGTTGTCGATAAAGTTACGCCGCAGATGCGTCTGTTTCGCGAGGAGAGTTTCGGTCCGGTAGTTGCCCTGGTGCGCGCCCACGATGAAGCGGAAGCCGTACGGCTCGCCAACAACACGGAATATGGATTGGCCGCGGCCGTCTTCACCAGGGACATCGCGCGTGGATTAAGAGTTGCGCGGCAAATCAAGTCAGGTATCTGCCACGTGAATGGTCCTACGGTGCACGACGAAGCACAGATGCCATTCGGCGGTGTAAAAGCCTCGGGCTACGGGCGGTTCGGCGGCGCCGCTGGTATAGACGCATTTACGGAACTGCGATGGATCACGGTAGAGACGCAGCCCGGTCACAACCCGATCTGAGCCCGGTTCAGGCCGCGCCGATCGTCGCCACCAGCAACACTTTGCGGGTTGTACCCCTGCCGCGCGGTTCCGCAGAATTCACGAAGGATTCACTCGGATACGGCGCTAAGCGATCTTTATTCGTGTTACTTAGAATGCGCCGCCACCCGCGCAGCTCAAAGGCGTCCGCAGGAAATCCTGAATATGTTCCGTCAACAAAGCCGGCTGCTCCAGAGGACCGAAGTGTTCTCCGCCCGGCAGCAGCACGGATTTGCAGTTGGGGAGGGCATTGCGCAAGTATTCGTACGAGCTGATGAAATGCGAATCGCGCCCGTACACCAGCAGCGTGGACGTCTGAATGGTGCGTACCGCGTCCAGCGTCAGATCGCCGACGACTTCGTAATCTTTCAGCAGCGTGGTATTGCGAATCAGGTGGAGCAACGGCTCCCGATTGCGCGGCAGCCCGCGCGCCGGCCCGTAGAACTTGGGAGTTTCCAGGCTAAGCTGCAACAGATATTCGGCGTCGCTACGCTTGTCCTCCGGCACGTGGATACCGGATTCTTCCAGTTTAGCCACCCAGGCAGCCCAGCCGATCCAATCCTTATCCTGGCGCAAATGCACCAAGGCGGCCAAGCCCGGCTCCAGTGCCAGCAATTTGTGCACGCGCTCCGGATACAGCAGGCTGAAATACATTGCAATATCGGCGCCGAAGCTGTGCCCTACCAGGATAGGCTTTTGAATACCCATGCCATCCAGGAGCGCACGCAGATCCTCGACCATATCCGCAGCCGTGTAATGGTCCGGTGTCACGTCGCTATAGCCATGTCCGCGCAGATCATAAGTGGTGACGCGGTATTCGCGGCGCAGGATGGGGGCCATGTAAAGATGCCAGACCGCCAGGTTGCCGAGGAAGCCGTGCAGCATCACGATATCGGGTCCGGCACCGACCGTGATGTAATGCAAGTTTATTCCGTTGGCTTGAATCTTCGGCATTTACGATGAATCCAGGTGGCGTCCGCCGCTTGCGTGACTTTCCATTATCCCTGTCATGGCGGTCCCGGTCTAGTTCCGCTAGTACCGATGGAGTACTGTTGGAAATAAATGCAGTTAAAGCTTTGTAAAAAGCGCGACACTCAGCGCGGATCAGGGTTAAGGTCTGGGTAGCTGGCAAGATTTGTGCTGCGCTCCCCTGGCCTTATACCGGCGCCAAGATCGCCTCGGTGGATTACCTGGCTATACGCTTGCCACCGCTGGCTTTTCCACGGACGGCAGGACCCGGAGTTCGTGCCGCCACTGCTGTTCAATCAAATCATAGCTTTCGATGGCATCGCCATGGCGGCGGCCAAGGTGCGCGGACACCAGCTCGGAACCTGGCAATTTCAGGACGGCCACGCTGCGGCAAGCTGCACGCGTTGTGGCCGCCGGCTGGTTGTCTACTACGCTCCCCTGCAACCGGACATCGGCGGTTCTGCACTTCTGCACGGTTGCAAGCGGGCCTCCGCCGAGTTCTCCCCGCCCGGTGAACGGAACTTCTCCTTTTATATGCTTCATTTTAAGTGAGATGGTTGGAGTGGCGCCCCGCGGCGCGCTACGCCCGCAACCACGATCGGCTATAGGGACTAGAACTGCTAAGAACCACAATCGGATGACGCTCCGGCCCGGCGCTGGTATACTGGCCTGAGGTCGGGCAGGGGGAGGTGTGCAGAGGCAGCTGTCTGACTCATCGACTGTTTCTAGCTCGTCCATGCCCAGGGGAGGAAAGATGAAGAACACCAGAACATTCGTCGTCATATTAATCTTGACCGTCGCGGCGGTCGGACCAGCCAGATCGCAAGTGGGGTGCCCGACACCCAAACCCACTGTCGCATTGCAACCCGGTAAGACCGCGGATACGGGGGATGGCCTGATCATGACTAGTTTCTTTACCACCAGCCAGGCCCATCAGTGCGTGGCCCTCACGAATCTCCAAGGTGCCGCGAAATGGTCGTACTGTCAGAAAGGAAATTTGTTCATGACCCGCGCCGTGCCCGGGGGCACCGTGTTGTTGACCAGCAACACCGACTTTACGGATTACATGGTGTTCGAAATGAATCTGGCGGGGACCATCCTGGGTTCCCTTACGGAGGCCACGGCTAACTCCGAGCTTGCTGCGTTGGGCAAGCAGAATATCATCGACTTTAATCACGAGGCGATGCGGTTGCCGAATGGCTATACGGCGGTGATTGCGCATAACGAAGCGCTGTACACTGATGCGCAGGGTGGGACGCCCCAGAATCCCGTGGACATCATGGGCGACGAAGTGCTGGTGCTCGACACCAACTGGAACGTAGTGTGGGTGTGGAACGCCTTCGACTGGCTGCCGGTCACTCGTCCCGCCGTTCTGGGAGAAACGTGCCACCCTTGCGCCAATGTGGCCACCGGTGAATGCTGTCCCATTACCTTGGCGAACCAGGCCAACGACTGGCTGCACGGCAACTCACTGGCCTACGACTCCACCGACGGCAGTCTCATCATGTCGCTGCGCAGCCAGGATTGGATCATCAAAATCAACTACGCAAACGGAACCGGCGATGGCCACGTGATTTGGACGCTGGGTAACGAGGCCAGCCAGGGCCCTGGCTACCACTTCAAGATGATCAACACCCCCAATATTCCGTTGCCCTGGTTCAGTCATCAACACGACGTGGAAGTGTGGGTAAACTACAGTCCCAAGCTTCTTACGCTGTTCGATAACGGCAACACGCGCCACGCGACGGATCCCACGGCGGACAGCCGCGGACAGGTGCTTACTCTGGATGAGGCAACCATGGCGGTGGATATCCACGCCAACGTGGATTTCCCCTTCTTCTCGGCTGGCTATGGCACCTCGCAGATTCTGGACAACGGAAACTACTGGTGGCAGGCCGGCGCGGTAGGCACTGTGACTCCGACGCGCGGATTTGAATATGTGCCTTCGGGTCATACCGGGACAGCGGCCTACGCAATCGACTTTGCGGATACGTCTTACCGGGCTTTCCGCCTGGATGGTAAGTCCGGGTTTTAGGCGCCGAACGCTCAGCGCGCGAGAACACCGCGGATCACGGCCACCAGCTGGCTGCCAAACACGAGACTCACACTGAGGCTGACCAGCAGCGGCGGCGCCAGGGCGGCCCACTTTTTTCGCGACACCGCCTCGATCATGATCCACAACAGCAACGGCGAAACGGGGCGGGCGAAGGCGAACGCCTCGGTCATGTAGCCGGGCAGCGAACTGAGCACCACGGTCACGGCTGCAAATAAGGCTACGCTCAAAGTCACGGCGTTTGGGCGGGCTGCCCATAGCCAGCGCACCGCGATCAGGATACAGACGGCTAAGCCGAGCACGCCTAGAAAATCTGTCACGCGCAGGAAGAACTGAAACTGCGAATAGGGGTAAGGCCGCAACCAGAAAAGACGGCGCAGCAGTCCCAAGCCGGGGAATCCCAGGCCGGATATGGGCGGGTCGTGCGGCAGACGGAAGGCCACATACGCGTACCAGGCGGCCGCCGGGATGGCGCTCGAGGCGAACCATAAGGCGCGGCGCCAATCCCGATGCCACAATCGTTCGAGCACTAAGGCTGCCGGGAGCAGCAGGCCCGTCTCGCGGGTGAGCGCGGCCAGCATCGCCAGCACCCAGACGCGGTTCCAGCGCTCCTCCTCACAATACAGCAAAAAGCCGGCAAACAGCGCCGTAAGCGGCCCGTCGACCAGCATGCGGTCGAAGGACGCAAGCGCCGCGGGCACCACCACAAAGAGCAGCCCCCATAACGGAGAGCGGCCACGGCGGATCAGGAGGCGGGCGCACCAGTAAACACCCAGCGCCAGGAACAGCATTTCCAAGGCAACGTACGCGCCATCGATCCAGTCGCGCTGCCCGCATCCGAGCAGCCAGGCGGCCAGCGGAACCAGCAGGCGGCGGAAGCGTCTTTGCGGGTAGTCCACGTAACGGAAGTACCCTTTTCGTAGAAACGGATCCTGCGCCAGGTCGCGAAAGAACTGCCCGTCGTATCCGGGGCCCTGGAAGCGATAGGTTCCCGCCTCGATATCCGGCGGGACGGGGAAAATCGTGCCAGTGTAAAAAGCCGCTGTCCAATTTCCGCCGAAAGCGTAGTGGATGTGAGCTGCCATCCATAGGAAGACCAACAGCGCAGACAGGACCGCCGCCGCAGCGCAGACTCGCCGGTTGACGCCCGAATGAGAGGCCGTGGACCGAGGCGTCAAAACTATTCCCATTCGATGGTGGCGGGTGGTTTGTGAGTCAAATCGTAGAATACCCCACTAATGCCTGGGACGGAGAGTAACTCGCTCGAGATGGCAGCGAGTAAGTGATCGGGCATGCTGACCGACTGTGCGGTCATGCCATCCACGGAATCGATAGGGCGGAGCACCACGGAGTCCGGAGCGGCGGCGGTGCCGAGCGGGATCAGCACCACCGGAAACTGCCATATCCGCCGATCGAACCCGCTGGCGTGCGAGAGGCGGCGCACGATGGCGTCGGCCTTGCGGAGCCGGCCGAGGCGCTCCGGCGTGAGGGCGCTGACGCGCACCCGCAGGTCCGCCAACGGGGAGGTCGTACTCACGCACGCGATCACCCGGTTGACGCCGGAGATGCGATTGATCAGCTCCGTGGCGCGCGCGTGATCCAGTCCGCCATCCGCGCCGATGGCGAACACCGGCGCGTAGCTGCGGCTATCGCCCTGTACGCCCACCGAGTGGACCGGCACGATATAGCCCTCATCGGCGGGCTGAACAGGGGCATCGACTTCAGAACAAAGGCAGCGGATGGCCAAGCCAGGTCCGGGGAAGGGGTGGCGGTCGAGGATCTCCGCCGGAAGCCCGAGCGCCCGGCCAATCTCGCGCACTTCATCTTTATAGTAAGCGCGGAGAGGCTCCACAATGCGGCCGGCTTGCATCAGCCGTTGGATGCCCGGTACGCGGTTGTGATGCGTCTTGATTACGGCCGCTTTTTCCGTACCGCCGGATTCGATCGTGTCGGGATAAATGGTGCCCTGGCCCAGAATCCAATGGCCGTCCAGCAGGTGACGCGATTCGATGATGCGCTCCTGCACGCGTACGAATTCTTCCCCGATGATATGCCTCTTCTGTTCCGGATCGCGGACGCCGGCGAGCGCACCGAGAAACTGCGCTTCGGCGGATTCAATTGAGACGCCGGCCATTGCCCGCATGGAGTCGGTCTCGCCCTCCCGCATCAGACCGGTATCGACGTAGACACCCTGCACGCGCGCCGGTCCCAGCGCTCGCTGGCAAAGGGCGCAGGCTACCGCGGAATCCACGCCTCCGCTGACGAAAAAGAATACGTTGCGGCCGCCTACACATTCGCGGATCTCGTCTTCAATGTGGGGCAGGCGGTGGCGCGGATCCCAATCACGCCGGCAGCCGCAGATGCCGAATAGGAAATTGGACAGGATCTCGCGGCCGCAAGACGTATGCGCGACCTCGGGATGGAACTGCACGGCGTAGAGGCCGCGCGCCGGTGCCTCGATCGCGGCGATGGCACAAGTGGCCGTGCTGCCCAAAACCGAAAATCCGGGCGGAGCGGCGGTAACCAGGTCGCGGTGGCTCATCCAGATTTGTTGCCGCCCGGAGATGCCTTGGAATAACATGCTGCCGCCGCCGGCGCCGTTCGCGAGCAGTTCGAAGCTGGCCAGGCCATATTCGCCTTTCTGGCCCAATTGAACGGTTCCACCCAGCAAATAAGCCATGAGCTGCTGGCCGTAGCAGATTCCCAATACGCGGGCGCTGCCCTGAAATATGGCAGGATCGACGGTGGGGCTCGACGGATCGTAAACGCTATTGGGGCCGCCTGAAATGATCAGGCCCCTGGCACCGGCAAGATCACCGGCGGGAGTTTCGCTGGTAACGACCTCGGAATAGACTCCCAGGTCGCGGACCTTACGCGCGATTAAGTGACAATATTGGCCCCCAGCATCCAGGACGATGATCTGGGCGGCAGTTTTGGCAGTTTTCACCTGGCGAGTGCGGCGGCTTCCGGCTGTGTACGTCTGACGAGTACTTTGCGCGCCGTTTCCAGCAGCGCTTGGGCTTTGGGCATAGCCTCGACGGCGCGTTCGACTTCCGGATCGGTCTCCATGGCGACCCGGTCGCTCTCATCAAGGTTGAACGCGGTGATGTACATTTCGCGTTTCAACAGGCGCTTGATCCAATCGGCATCCTGGGTGAATTCGGCCTCCGTGAAATCGTAGTTCTGTTTCAGCAGATAGTCGTGGAATTCATTCAGAGTGGTGGCATCGGGCGACCAGCCTTTGGGCAACTTGGCGGAGTGCAGGCCGAAATACGAGCGCGTGAAATTGAAGAACGCCGACTTTACGTAAAGCTCAGTCTCCAGGTGGTCAAACTTGGGTTGCGCGTACTTCTCATCGGGTGTAATGCCGCCGCCGCCATAGACCGTCCGGCCGCCGTCAGTCATCTTCACATCCTGCATGTCCTTCGGTTCGTCCTTGTGATAGTAGTAATCGAAGAACGATTGATTAGTATAATCGCGTTGGATCAGGCGGCCGCTGGGCGTATAGAAATGTGCCGTGGTCAGTGCCAGACCGGTATTTTCGGAGAGGGGATAAACGGTCTGTACTAAGCCCTTTCCAAAAGTAGTCTCACCCAGAATCCAGGCGCGATCATGATCCTGCAAAGCTCCGGCCACAATCTCAGCCGCCGAAGCCGAAGAGCGATTTACCAGCACGACGACAGGGTAATCATGCCCATGGTTCCCGTTCCTCGCGGTGTAAACTTTTTCCGGTGAAGAGCGGCCGTGATGGGAAACGATGGTTTGCCCTTTTTGCAGGAATTTGTCGGCGACAGCCACTCCTTCGTTGAGCAGGCCGCCGGGATTATTGCGCAAATCGAGCACCAGTCCGTGGATGTTGTTTTCACCCAGTTTCTTCAGCGCGTCTTCCAGTTCCTTGCTAGTGGTTTCGTTGAACTGTTCGACAAAAACGTAAGCAATGCCAGGTTTTAACCAGATGGCGTTCTTGACGCTATCGCGCGAAATTTCATCGCGAATGACCGTAAAGGTGATCGGCTGATCGCTTCCTTCACGCGAAACCACAATCGTAACCTGCGTGCCGCGCGGACCTTTCAGAAGATCGGCGACTTCGGTGGTGCTGAGATTGTCGGTGGACTTATCGTTCACCTTCATAATAATGTCGCCCGGCCGGAGGCCCGCCTTATAAGCCGGCGAACCAGGGAACGGCGCCACCACAATGGTTTTGCCGTTAAACGGCTGAACCTTCATGCCGACACCGAAATAGTGACCCCGCTGGTCTTCCCGGAGGAGTTCGTAGTCGCGGGGATCGAAGAAATTGGTATGCGGGTCGAGGGTGCGGAGCATGCCCGGAATGGCACCCTTATAGATGGCTTTGTCAGGATCGACTTTGTCGGCAAAGTTCTGTTCCACCAGGCCATACACACTGGTAAAGGACTTCAGACTGGAGCCAATCTCGTCGCCGTCGCCAACCGTCGCGGCTGCATGGACTTGGGGGCCGAAGATGCCGCCCAGAAGAGAACACAGAAAAACGATGCCAAGAAAGAGAAAAAGCCGCTTTTGGGCCATCCGGGAAACCATCCTTACCTTGAGTATACCTGATGATTTGACGCGGCAGGGAAAGGTTTGGTCTCACGGACATCGCGCTAAACGTGCCGCGAGCGGTCCAGGACCAGTTCGCGATGCTCTCCCATCATGCGGTTCACCACATGGCAGTTCCAGCATACCGGCTGGTGTGTTGCCAGGACATCCGGCACATCGGCGGCCGCCACTTCGTGCCATTCGACAGTCCGGTGCTCCGCGTTCAGCAGCGCGGGCTCGTTGTCGGCCCAGTGAATCTCACCGATGGGCTTGCCGCACAGGGCGCAATTCTTCCCGCGGTACCACTGGGTCAGGACATGGCGCACCAGGCAATCCTCCGGCGCGGCTTCGATCTGCCGCAGGCACTCCTGGCCGCAGTCCTGGCGCTCCGGCCACCGCGAACAAGACTTCAGCCGCAGATCCGTTTTGCCTTCCAAGGTCATCAGCAGCACGTGGCTCGTATCCACCGTGACACCCGCCGGCCGGTGATTCTCAGGGCACGTAATCACGCGCTCACCGCGGAACTTCAAGTAAGCGCGGACGAAGATCAGTCCGAGAATTGCCACCAACGCCAACAGGACGAGCGATACCCATAAATACACGCCGAAGTTGATCGTATTCATACCGGCCACCTTCCGGCCTATGTGGTGCACGCGTCTCGCCACCGCCTATGTCACAGAAATCAAAAGCACGGCGTCCACGGATTGCGTCGTTTTCCACAACCCGATTGGGTGCCTAGCCCCGGCCAATGCCCCGCATGGCAACGAATTCCATAGAATGCGCGTCAGTCTGGTATGAGTTGGCGCGCCGTAGCGGCACTGGGGGCAATACTGTTTTGCGCCCCGCCGCTGCTGCCCACGGCTCCCTCTGACTACGATGCTGTAGTTGAGAAGTTTTCGCTCATCGAGCGGGGTCGTCTCCGGCCGGGGTCGCGCGTGGTGCTGACACCTGCCGAGTTGAACGCCTACGCGCGTCAGGAAGTCGCCGATGTGGCACCCGATGGCGTACGCAATCCACGCCTGGAACTGGGTCCCGGCACCGCTACCGCCTCCGCGCTTATCGATTTCGGCAAGCTGCGGCGCGCCCAGGGAAAGCCGCCCGGGTTGCTGATGTCATACCTGCTGGATGGCGAGCGCCCCGTCACCATCACTGCCCGCATCCGATCGTCGCAGGGCACCGCGACTGTGGACGTTCAGCAAGTGCAAATCTCTGGCATGACCATCGAGGGCGGTTTGCTGGACTTCCTGATCCGTGATTACCTGATGCGGATCTATCCGAACGCCAAGATCGGACAGCCGTTCGCCTTGGGGCACCGCATCGAGCGTCTGGATGTGCAGCCCTCCGCGGTGGATGTCTTCATCGGACGGTAAGCGGCTGACGGCCGTCATCTGCCCGATAATGGCACTATGATCCTCTGGCCGTTTCTCCTGCTCGCCGCTGCCGCGCCCGCATCAGACAAAATCGTATTTGATACCGACTGCGGTTTCTTCGGCGACGATGGCAGCGCGCTAGCGATGGTTCTCCGCAGTCCCGAAAAGGTGCAAGTGACTGCCATCACCACGGTATCGGGCAATGTGTGGGCCGCGGAAAGCGCCGGTTACGTTACTGAAATCCTCGGCCTGCTGGGACATTCCGAAATCAAAACCTATTCCGGCGCACAGATGCCCCTGGTGCATACGGCCGCCATGGCCAAGCTGGAGGCGCCGGTGGAATTTGATGGGGCATTCAGCCGCCCCGTGAAACTCGCGCCACTCTTCCAACCCGCGGCGATCGATGTGATGGCCGCTGCGATTGCGCAGAATCCCGGCCAAATCACCATCCTGGCGCTGGGTCCCATGACGAATGTCGCCATGTTTCTCCGCTTGCACCCGGATCTGGAAACCAAGATCAAGCGCATCGTCTTTATGGGGGGCAACGTGCACGTGCCTGGTAACGCGTCTGCCGCGGCAGAGTTCAACTTTTGGTTCGACCCCGAGGCGGCCCAGATCGTGCTGCGATCGCGCATTCCGGCGAAAATCATGTTCCCGCTGGATATCTGCAATCACGCCGTGCTAAACAAACCCCGCTTCGACGAGATCGTGGCCGCCGGCACGCCGATCACCGACCGGTACAAAGAAGACTATGGCCAGCGTTATCCAGGCTTTCTCAAGAATCCCCAGGCCACCGGATACCTTTGGGATGAACTGGCCGCCGCCTGGCTGCTGGACACGGGATTTGTTACGAAGTCCGACACGCAGTGGTTGGACGTAGATACCCGCTTTGGCAAGGCCTATGGCGCCACCGTTCCGTTGGACCGCAAGTTCGCGCCCGATGCCACGCCCGTTCGGGTGATGTTGGACCTCAACTACCCCCGTCTTTGGACGCTTTATAAGCGGTTGCTAACCGCCCGTTAAAGAACGCCGGCGTGGGCGCCTGGCTGCAGGACTGGAGCCCTGCCCCACTGCCTGTGAAAAACTCGTATACAATAACCCCATGCGACCTAATAACTCTTTTAAATTTTTACTTTTGCTAATAAGTGCAGTAAATGTGTACGCTCAAGTACCAACCTCATGTGCAGTTACCGCCGTACCTACGATCGTCCACTCCGAAGGTGTCGCTGAGCGGTTAGGCGATATCTCCCTGCAATGTACCGGTACCCCCGGCGTGACAGTTACCGCGAACCTGAATATCCAACTTCCAGTGGCGGTCACCAATAACATAAATAGCAGCGGTTATTCTACGGATGCCTCGCTCTACTACCTCAGCGGCACGTCAACCGTCCCTTCGGGCGTAGCCGGACTGGTCACCAACCAAAGCATTTCGTTCAACGGGTTCCAGTTCACTTTTCCTCCCAGCGGATCGCTTTCCGTGGTCGTCGACGATATTCGGGCAGACGCGAACCAGCTTGGGATTGGGCAGTCGACGCCAATCCAGGCATTTCTCGGCAGCACGCTTTTGCTATCTCCCAATCCTGTGACCGTAGCTAACACGCAGCAGGGCCTGCTAGCGACCAACCTGGCTGCAGCTGTTACGTGCGTAGGTTCGCCCACCCCGTCCACCATCAGTTTGACCAACCTGTTCGCCGCCGGCACCGCCGAGCAGACCACCCGCGTCACCGAAGGGTTCCCGACGTCTTTCGAGCCGATTGATTCCACCAGCACCCAGGGCACGCGCTTCCTGCTGACGTATTCCGGCATTCCCGCCGGCGCGACCATCTACGTTCCCGATGCAGTGGCCGGTTCCAGTGCCACCGTTCCCACCGCCGGCGGCGACATGGGGACGCCAGCCACGGTCGGCCAATACACACTCGGCAGCAGCACATTGCTTCTGGTGCGTGTCTTGAATACGGATTCGACCGGTACTGGAGGCGCCTTCGCCACGCTGCCGGCCCCCAACGGTTCCGGAGTGCTGGTGCTGGATGGAGCCAATCCTGTGCCCCTGACCAGCGGCTCCGGCTATGCTGTGTATGAGGTGGTAGACGCCGATCCATCCGCCACCGAGAGCGCGCAAATTCCCAACTTCTTCGCCATCGCTGCCAATAGCCCGGCGTCGACTTCGAGCGGCACCGTTTCGCTGGCGCCCGTCTCGACGGTAGCCACCGCATCCAGCACCGCTCCCATTCCGCGCTTTGTAGCCGTCACACCGCCCTCGGATTGCACGGCCGAAAGCGATTGCAACGCCTTATACTATCCGCTGCTGAAAGTCACTACCACTGGCGCTCTGCAGGCCACCGCAGTGACTGCCGGGCCGCAGAAAGCGGCGGGCGTGATGCAGATCGGCAATGTCGGCGGCGGTGTGCTCGATTGGTCGGCGAGTATCACTTATACCAGCGGTTCCGGCTGGGCCTCCCTGAATCCGTCATTCGGCGTGGATAACACCGTGGCGATCCCGTTTGTCACTCCTGGATCTCTCCCGCCCGGCACTTACCAGGCCACCATCGTGATTAGTGGCGGACCGCAGGCGGGCACCCAGAGCTTCCCGATCACGATGACCGTCACTGCACCGGCGCCGCCCGCGCCGGCTGTCACGATTACCAGCATTACGGACGCCGCCGATTTCCATGCCGGTCCGGTGGTCCCCGGTTCGCTGGCTGCCGTTTTTGGAAGCAACTTCGCCGGGCAGAATGTATCCGTAACATTCAATGCGACGCCGGCGACGCTCATTTATACCGGTGCGGCGCAGATCAACGTGCGGATTCCGCCATCGCTCACCGGCCAGAACTCGGCGCAAATGGTGGTGACTGTGGATAACGTCAGCAGCGCTCCATTCACTGTGCCGCTGACTGCCATCGCGCCCGCCGTCTTCACCCCTGGCGTATTGAACCAGGACAACACCATCAACTCCAGCACTAACCCCGCGGCGCTAGGCTCGGTGCTGCAGATCTTCGGCACAGGCATGCCGGATTCCGGCGGCGCGTTCAAGGTGACCATTCAGAATCAAGGTAACTTGACGCCCCAATATGCCGGCGCCGCGCCTGGGCTGCTGGGGCTCGAACAGGTGAACGTGGCCGTGCCTGCGAACCTGCAGGCTGGCGCCACTACCCTGACCATCTGTGTCATCGGAGCCGGCAACCAGCCGTATTGCAGCCAACCGGAGTCGATCACCCTGAAGCCATGATTCGCCAGCCGCGCCCGGGGGCGTTGGTTCTGATCTCTATGCTCCTGTTCTTGGGGGGCTGTGGGTATATTGGGGAACCGCTCCCTCCCTTGATGAACGTCCCCGGACGCGGCGAAAACCTGGCCGCGGTCCAGCGCGGCTCGACCCTCATCGTGCACGTCACCTTGCCGAGTCTCACTACGGAAGGTGTCGTCATCAAACAGAGCCTGCGGCTCGATCTGCGCATCGGACCCAAGCCCGCTGGCTCGCCTAGAATCGATACCTGGGCGGAAAGCGCCAAGGCCGTGGGTGGAGCTACCGTCGCCAACAGCATCGCGGAGTATCACATCCCGGCCACTGAATGGACCGGCAAGCAGGTGCTGATCGCGGTCAAGGTGGTCGGAGCGAACGGACGCGACGCGGGATGGTCGCCGCCTGTCGAGCTTACCGTGGTGCCGCCGCCCGAGCAGCCCCGCGATCTGACTGCCGAAGCGGTCGCCCAGGGCGTGCGGCTCACGTGGCTGGGCAGGGAAAGCTCTTTCGTGATTCTGCGGCGTGGCCCGGAGGAGCACGATTACTCAGAGGTCGGCAAATCTCCCAAACCCGAATACATCGATACCACCGCGCAATTCGGCAAGCATTATAGCTACATGGTGCAGGCGCTGGTAAAGGTTGGACAGGGCGAGGCACAGAGCGACTTGTCGAAGGAAGCCGCCATCACGCCGCTCGATACGTTCGCTGCCGCCGCGCCCGCGGGTCTTGCGGCGGTGCCTTCGACAGCCAGCATTGAGTTGGTGTGGGAGCGTAATGGCGAGCCGAATGTCGTGGGATATCGCGTCTATCGCGCGCTCGGCAGCGGAAATCTCGAGCGGTTGGCCGATACGGTGCTCCCCGCTTATAGCGATCGTAAGATCGAAACGGGGAAGACTTATCGGTATGCGGTTAGTGCGGTGAAGCGCAACCAGGTGGAGAGTAAGCTGTCGGAGCCGGTGGAAGTCAACGCGCCTTAGGGCGAGCGGCGCTCGCGGGGCGAGCCCTCTCGCCGTGGCTGGTGGGTAGTGGCTGGTGGCCGGTGGTTTTGTTCTTCCGGTTTGGTGCACGACTTAGAATTCGAACTCAAAGACGGTGCCGTCTCCGCCCGCACCGCCACTCATCGCCGTTGCGTATAGCGTCCCCTGCCGGAACATCAATAAAGTTGGGGCGCCACCGTCCTGGTATGCGAACCTTTCGACTACAGATTCGTTCCACTCGCCGCCTGCTGAACTCGGCGGCCTTAGCTGATAGAGCGCCCAGGGGAACACCCAGATCGTACCGTATAGCACGCCGCTATTGATTACCAGACCGTCCGGGTGCGCTCCGGCACCACCGCCGAAGCTATACAGAATGCGCTCGTTCCACGCGCCCCCTGCGACTGCGGGAGGTGAAAGCCGGTATATGGTGCCGCAACCTTCGCCCGTCCTTGGGCACGCCGAGCCTTCGCCCGTCCCACCGGATTGCGTCGTTCCATAGATCGCACCGTTAGGATCGAATGCCAGCGTTCCGCTGGGTGAGGCACCATCGTTGCCTCCAGCGAAGCTATGGAGTACGGTCGTAACCCACGCGCCGCCGGTCGAGGGCGGTGGCGTCAACCGAATTACGGCGCCGTGATCGCCGGCATCCCCACCCAGCGTGACACCATAAAGCACGCCGTCGTGGAATACTAGGCTCCCCGGAGTAAGCCCCTCAGCGCCGCCCTGAAACGTGTGTAATATGGCTCCCGTCCATGCACCAGTCGGAGCGACTGGCGGCTTCAATTGAAATATCAGACCGTAGCTGTTTTGGCCGGTAGCGGTGCCATAGAGCGCCCCGGCTTCATCCAAAATCACCGGGCCACTGGGAACACCCAGATTGCCGGCGGACGAAGTGTAGAGCACGGTCTTGATCCAAGGGGCGCCATCCACACTGGGCGGACCCAACTGGAACACGGATGAACCGGTGGCGCCATAAAGCACGCCCTGCTGGCCGAGCGCCACCCCGTAGGGATTCGCACCATCGGTTCCGCCGGCAAAATTGTAGAGCACATTTTCACTCCACGCGCCGCCAACCGTCCCGGGCGGAGTCAGCTTGAATACGGTTCCGCAGCCCCAATTGAAATGGCTGACGCACTGGCCGGTTCCTCCGGTGGACGTCACGCCGTACAACGCGCCGTCGTTATCGAAGACCAGATCCGGCTGCGGCGCGTTGCCATCGGCACCCTGGCCAAATCCGTATAGGACGGTTTCCGTCCATGCAGTTCCCTCCGCAGGAGAGGACAGCCGGAAGACTACGCCGTTGCCGCCTGAGTCAACTGTTACTCCATCCAGGTTGCCATTGCGCTCGCAGATGAGCCCAGCGGGGGACCATCCATCTGCGCCCACATTGAACGCGTACAGCATGCTCTCTTCCCAAGTGTCGCCCGGTGTTTGGGGCGGCAGAATCTGGAAAACGGCGCCGCAGTTGCACAACGGATCTCCGCCATCCTGCGTGGTGGCGTAAACGGCGCCATTTTGACCGACCACCGCCGCGGTCGGCGCGTCTCCGCCGTACCCGCCGGAAAACGCATAAAGGACGGACTCCGTCCACTCCCCGCCTGTTTCCGAGGGAGGGGCCAGCCGGAAGATCGTGCCGCAGCCGGGATTGTAGCTGCACGCCGTGGTGCTGCCACCCGCCAAGGTTGAGCCGTACAATGCGCCATCCGGCCCGAACACCACACCCTGCGGGTCGCTGCCGTCATTGTCCCCAGCGAAACGGTAAAGGATAGTTTCCGTCCACGATCCGCTCGCCGAGTTGGGTGGAGCCAACTGGAAGACGGTTCCGCAGCCGTAGCCTTCTGTGTCGCAGGACGGGTCGCCACCGGTGGCCGTCGACCCATAAAGATTCCCGCTGGAGTCGAACACCATATTCCCGAGCGGCCCGGATCCATCACCGCTGCCCCCAGGCGCAAAGCTGTAGATTGTGACCGCGGTCCAAGCGCTGCCGGGCGTCACGGGAGGCGTCCACTGTACCACCGCGCCGCTCCCGTTTACGCCCGCGGTGGTGCCGTAGAGAGTGCCATCATGGAACACGAGGTTGGGTCCGGGTTCTCCCACGAGGCAAAGAGGGTACACCGTGTTGTAGGTCCAGGCGCCGCTGCGGGCCGCCGGGGGAGTCAACTGGAACACCGCGCCATTGCCACCATTGCTGCATGCCGGATCGCGCGGTCCACCGAGTTCCGATCCGTAGAGCGCATCATGATTATCAAATGTGAGAAACGGACCAGGCACATACCCATCGATGCCGCCCGGGAATGTATAGATGATGGTTTTGGTCCACTCGCCCCCTGCCTCCGCGGGCGGATTCAACTGGAACACCGCGCCATTTGGCAGGCCGCTGCCGTCCCAGCTAACATCCGCGACCGGAGGGATGATGCCGTATAGGGCGCCGTTGTGGGACACCAGGCTGGATGGAGACCGATTTGCCCCTTGGAATGCCCAGAGCACATTCACCTTCGGCCCCGCCCGGACGCTGCCGCAGCAGATCGCGGCGATCAGCGTGACAAGTAGGTGCGTCATTCGGTTGTGCATGTCGCCCACATTATATACCTCGCGCCTTGCAAACCACGCCGGCAGCCACGTAGAGCTAAAATCAACCCATGCGCGCATTACTCATCATCCTCCTCCTGGCCGCCGCGGGCGCCGCCCGCCTCCCCGCCGCCAAGAATCTGGAGATCTATTTCATCGACGTTGAAGGCGGCCAAGCCACGCTGTTCGTGGCGCCGTCGGGCCAATCCATGCTTATCGACACGGGCTGGTCGGGCAATAACAGCCGCGATGCCGACCGCATTGCCGCGGCTGCCAAGCATGCCGGCGTGAAGGCTATCGACTACCTGCTGATCACACATTTCCACGAAGATCATGTGGGCGGCGTGCCACAACTGGCACGCAAACTGCCCATCCATAACTTCATCGATCACGGTGAGAACGTCGAGCAGGACCGGCGCGGCAAGGAGCTTTACGCGGCTTATGTTGAATACCGCGCGAAAGGTACCCACATCCTGGCCAAGCCCGGCATCACCATCCCGATCAAAGGCCTCGATGTCCAAGTACTCACGGCCGATGGGGACGAGATCGAGAAGCCGCTGCCCGGCGCCGGGCAGCCCAACCCGGCTTGCGCGAACGCCAAATTGCAAGCTCCCGATCCATCGGAAAACGCCCGTTCCGTCGGCACGTTGATCACGTTTGGAAACTTCCGCATCCTCGACCTGGGCGATCTCACCTGGAACAAAGAGCACGAACTGGTTTGCCCCAACAACAAAATCGGCACGGTGGATTTGTACATCGTGTCGCATCACGGCTCGGACCTTTCCGGATCGCCCGCCTTTGTGGACGCCATTCATCCGCGCGTAGCCATAATGGATAACGGCGCGCGCAAGGGCGGATCGCCGTCGGTCTGGCAGACCATCCATAGCTCGCCTGGGCTGGAGGATATCTGGCAGTTGCACTATGCCATTTCCGGCGGCAAGGATAATAACGCGCCCGACACCTACATCGCCAACACCGATGAGGTGGGCGACCATGGGAATTGGATTCATGTAACCGTGCATCCCGATGGGAGCTTCCTGGTGAACAACGTGCGCAACAAGTTCACCAAGACGTACGATTCGAAATGACCGCGAGCATATCCAAGCGCCCCGATTATGGCATTGATGCGCCGGGCGTGCTGGCGATGTTTTTCGTGCTGGGCGCGCTTTGCCTGGTACTGGGTTCTTTCGCGCGCCCGTTCATAATAGGTCGGGTCACTTTCGAGCCCGGCTACGCCCCGCAGATCACCGGAGGCATCTTTCTGCTTGAAGGTGTGCTGATG
Source organism: Bryobacterales bacterium (assembly GCA_963756605.1). Lineage (GTDB taxonomy): Bacteria > Acidobacteriota > Terriglobia > Bryobacterales > Bryobacteraceae > Bog-159. The sequence continues at coordinate 293,377 of CAVWOT010000021.1, forward strand.
CTGACCTACGTAAAGCGCGGCAAGTTCCGGCATCGCGACCGCATGCTGGCGCAGGTTTCCTGGACCGGCCGCGAACGTGTGCTGGACGTCGGGACCGGCCGCGGCTTGCTGCTGATTGGCGCGGCCAAGCTGCTGATCACGGGCCGCGCCACCGGCATCGATATCTGGAGCACCAAGGATTTGTCCGGCAATGCCATGGAGCGTACGCAGGCGAATATTGAAATGGAAGGCGTCGGCGGCAAGGTCGATCTGCGCACGGAAGACGCCAGCCGCCTGACTTTTCCCGATGCTTCGTTCGACGTGGTCGTCTCGAATCTTTGCATCCATAATATTCCGGGGCAAGCCGGACGCGACCGCGCCTGCCGCGAGATCGCGCGGGTGTTGCGGCCGGGCGGCATAGCCGTGATCTCCGATTACCGCCTGACACGCAAGTATGCGGCTGTATTCGCCGGCGCGGGTTTTTCCGTTGAATGGCGCGGACCCTTCTGGCGCGATTGTTTTCCGCCGTTGAAGATCTTCGTGGCGCGGAAGCCTGCATGAGAATCGCGGTTCTCGGTCTCGGATTCATGGGCAGTACGCATGTGCATGTCTGGCGGCAAATCCCCGGCGCGGAGTTGGCCGCCATCTTCAGCCGCAATCCACACCGTCTCGCGGGAGATCTGACGGACGCCGGCGGTAATCTTGGCAGCCCCGGTGCGAAACTCGATTTCTCTTCCGTGGCTAAGTACACCAGCGCGGAAGATGCCGTGCGCGATCCCGCGGTGGAGGCAGTCGATATCTGCCTGCCCACGCATTTGCACGAGCCGATCGCGCTGGTGGCACTCGCCGCGGGCAAACATGTGCTGGTAGAAAAGCCGATGGCGCTCGATGGCGCGGCGGCCGATCGCATGGTTGCCGCCGCCGAACGTGCCGGCCGCATTTTGATGGTTGCGCAAGTGGTCCGATTGATTCCGTCCTACCGCATGGCGGCGGATATCTTGCGGTCCGGCCGCATGGGCGCGGTGCGTGCAGCGATTTTTCGACGCCGCTGCGCCGCTCCCGCTTGGAGCGCGTGGCTCGCCGATCGGGCCCAAAGTGGCGGCGGCGTGTTCGACCTGCTGATCCACGACATCGACTTCTGCCTGCACGTGTTCGGCAAGCCCGCCGCCGTTACGGCCTCCGGATACGAGGATCTGCCGCGCGGCGTGGATTGGATAGTGGCCCAACTGTGGTATCCATCGATTGGCGCCGTGGCTATTTCGGGCGGCTGGCATCATCCGGCGGCGTATCCTTTTTCGATGGAGTTCACCATCGTCGCCGATCGCGGCACGCTGGAGTTCAACTCGGCGCACACGCCGCTCACCGAATATGGCGCGGACGGCCGCGAACACGCTCTGGAAGTGCCCGCAACGGATGGCTACCGCGCTGAACTTCAATACTTTCTGGGCTGCGCGGAGCGTGGCGAAAAGCCGCTGGCGTGCCCGCCCGAAGAATCCGCCGCGGCCGTGAAGCTGGCCCAATTGATGCTTGAATCCCGCAAGAGAAACGGAGAAAAGATCGCATGCAACCTCTGAATGACTGGGAAATCGGCGTGATGTTCTGGGCCGGGAGCGATCCGTACGAAACCATACGGGAGATGAAAGCATGGGGCGTGCGCTGCGGCCAGATGGGTATTCCTGGAGATCTGCCGCTCGAACAAGAAGCCGTCCGCTGGAAGCAGGCGCTCGCCGACGAGAACTTTACGGTGGTGACCGTGTTTGCTGCTTATGTGGGCGAGAGTTATGCCGATATCCCCACGGTGCAACAGACGGTAGGCTTCGTGCCGCCGGCCACGCGTGCCGCGCGAGAACTGCGCACACTGGAAATAAGCGACTTTGCCGCCGCGCTGGGCGTGCCGTCGATTGCCACCCATATCGGCTTCGTGCCTGAGGACCGCGCCGCCGAAGATTATCTGGCCGTGCGCGAAATGGTGCGCCGCGTGTGCGATCGCGCCGCCCAAAACGGGCAGACATTCGCGCTCGAAACTGGCCAGGAGGCCGCGCCCGTGCTACTCGATTTCCTGCGCTCCGCCGAGCGGCCAAATCTCTCCATCAATTTCGATCCGGCTAACATGATCCTCTACGGAACCGGCGATCCGGTGTCCGCACTCGACACACTTGCCCGGCATGTTGTCACAGTACATTGCAAGGACGGCGACTGGCCGCCCAGGGGTTCACCCGGCGCGCTGGGCGAGGAGCAGCCGTTGGGCCAGGGTGCCGTGGGAATGGAACGATTTATCGCTAAGTTGAAGGAAATCGGTTACAGGGGCCCGCTGACGATAGAGCGGGAGGCCAGCGATCCTGCGCGGCGGCGGCGCGATATCGGGATGGCCGTTCAGTTGCTCGAAGGGCTGGGCGGGCGGGCTTTGCGCAACGCGGCTCCCGGCCCAGCCGTCTAAAGGCTTTAGTTACCAAAGCATGTCCGGACTAACTGCCAGCCAGGAGCTTCGACTCGAGTATCTGACGTGGCTCGTGCCCGACTCGCCGCCCTTGGTGATTCGCCGGTACGCCATCGATGGAATCCACCAGGAGGTCAGTGAAGCGTTCGCCGCCGCGCCGCACCGTTGCGCGGAGACCGGCGGGATTCTACTAGGGCGGCGGGACGCAGACCGCATCGTAGTGGAGGATTTCGAGCCGATCCCGTCCGAGCACCGCTTCGGTCCTTGTTACCGTCTGTCCGATACCGACCGCGAACTGCTGCGCGAGACTTTGGACTGGTTTCGCGGCGGCGCGCAACCTGGTCTATTCGTACTGGGTTTTTATCGCAGCAATACGCTGCCGGAGTTTGAGCTTACGCCGGAGGACGAAGATCTGATGCGATCGCATTTTACCCCGGCCGAGGATTTGGTCCTGCTGGTGAAGCCCAACTTAATGGGGAGCAGCGAGTCGGATTTCTGCATGCGCCGTTGCGGGAGCGCGCCTCCTGTGCCAGCGCCCATCGATCCGCCGGCGTTGATGGCGTGGCCGGCGCCGGGTACGCGCCCGGAACCAGAGATTGCGCTTTCTCAAAAGAAGAACTGGCCCTGGTACGCCGCGGCAATCGCGCTGGGCGTGGTGTGCGGCGCGCTTGCCTACCTGTGGTGGCATCCGCATACTTCCGTCGCAGCCGTGCAAAAGCCCGTGGCAACGGCGGCGGCAGCCGCACCCTCAATAGCCGTGCCGCCGGTCCCCACGCCGCCGGCAGTGGAGGGTGCGCCGGCGCCGCTCGAGCCGGACACGGCGGGCATCCATCAACTGCTGGATCGCTGGTCGAGTGCGCTTAAACGCGGAGACGTCGACGCAGCCGCTGCGTGCTATACGCCGGTGGTGAGCACCTATTTCGACCGGCACGATGTGACGCGCGAGGCCGTGCGCCAGAGCATACGGCAGACGCGGGCGCGCTACGGCCGCCCGACGGAGTATGGCATTTCCAGTTTGGGCATCACACCGGTGAGCGACACTCGCGCCGTGGCCACTTTCCGGAAGCACTGGCGCTGGCGCTCGACGGGCCGCAGCCGGCTCGCGGGGCAGGAAGAAGAGCGGATGACGCTGGTCCGGACGGACGGATCGTGGCGGATTTCGTCAGAGCAACCGCAAACGCGATAATCGGCGGCCCTTTGGCGCCGGAATCGGATCCCAAACTCCTCGGCTGTATCAGTCGATAAACGAGTCGCTTCCAGCGTAAATTAGCTAAGGGCAGCACCCTGCGTGTCGCCATGCGCCATACAACCTGGAGGTTTTGGGCACCTCAGCAATGAATGCCTGGTCTTTGCTCTTGGTGCGGCTTCGCCTGCGCCCCCGACCCTCTGCAATTTGATCTTCTCGTCGCGCACGCCTGCAACTTCTTCCTCCACTCGGACGCCTTCGCAGCCTTGCCCCACCCCTGGTAAAGTTGAATAAGCCAATCCCGGCGAGCCTGTGAGCGACCCGGTTTCAGCACGCTTCCCAGCGAGCGTTTCGACATCGCTACGAGAAGCTGACGCGGTTTCCCGAGGGATTTATGGTATTCGGCGATGCCATTTCCAGTTTCAACCCAATTTATGGCCAGGGCATGTCAGTGGCTGCGTTGCAGGCAATGGAACTCGCGGCTGCACTTAGAGACGGTTCCAGGGACTTGGCCCGGCGTTTCTTCCGGAGGGCAGCAAAAGTTGTGGACATGCCGTGGACCACCTCCGTAGGTAACGACCTTCGCATGCCCGAGACTGTCGGACCACGAAACGCCGGCGTCAAGTTCGTCAATTGGTATATGACGAAGCTTCACAAGGCGGCGCATTCGGAGCGTGTCGCGGCCATGGCGTTCTTCAAGGTCGCGAATTTGCTGGCACCGCCGCCAAGCGTGATGCGGCCGAGGGTTGTGCGGAGTGTTCTTAAGGGGAATCTTGCCCGGTGGGCGGTAATTGCATTAAATCCGGAGAGCCATTTTTTCTGGCGCCAACGCCGGAGCGGTCACGAGCAAACCTGATCGACGGACCGAAAGGCTCCTTCCACCCGCGGACCGTGAGCGGCGCTGGTGGTGACGGTGCGTTGTTCCAATTGCAGCCTCCGGCATCCCCCGGCGGGGCGCGTCGCGGCTCGGTAACGGTTGGCCTGATTTCGCACGGACCGGCGCGCTCCAGCAAGCGCAAGGCAGGTGGCGCGCGGGTGGCCGCTCCTGCTATACTTTGAAAGATTCAGGTTCGCAACGATCCAGGAACATCTATGCCCAAGCTGAAGACTCACAAAGGTGCGTCCAAGCGGTTCAAGAAGACCGGGACCGGTAAGGTGGTGCGCAATCACGCCTTCGCCCGGCACATCTTGACTTCGAAGTCGCGCAAACGGAAGAGAAAGCTTCATCACAGCGTGTTGGCCGATGCGGCCGACCAGCCGGTGTTGAAGCGCATGATCCCGTATTAAGCCAGCCGCGAGTGGACGGAGCGCGTGGCACGTGCCCGATCCGCCGCAATCGACAATCGTCACCAAGGAGAAAACGTGCCTAGAGTAAAACGAGGAACCAACCGCCGGGACTCGCGCCACAAAACGCTGGAGCGCGCATCCGGATTTTTTCTTACCAAGAGCAAACTGAACCGCGCGGCGCAGGAGGCGGTGGAGAAAGCGCTGCGGTACGCCTACGTGGGGCGCCGCAACAAGAAGCGCGAATTCCGCGCCCTGTGGATTGTGCGCATCAACGCGGGCTGCCGGCAAGCCGGCATATCGTATAGCAAATTCATGCACGGGTTGAAAGCCGCGGGCGTGGTTTTGGACCGCAAGGTGTTGGCCGAGGTAGCGGCCGGCGATCCGGCGAACTTCAGCCTGCTGGTTGAGAAGGCCAAGTCGGCCCTGGAGCCGGCGGCTTGAGTCCCGTGGAACAGGAAACCGATTCGCTGCAGGCGCTGGAGCAGCGCATCCAGCAGGCGGTGCAGCTGGTGGTCCGGCTGCGCCAGGAAAGAGACGCCGCCGTGCACGAGGCGGCGGAGGCGCGCGCCGAGGCCGCCCGGCTTTCCGACGAGTTGAAGACCCTGCAGGCCGAACGCAAACAGGTACGCAGCCGCATCGAAAAGCTGCTGGGGCAGATCGACCAGCTCAGCGCCGGCTAAAGCGGTGGCCGCCAACTCGCCTGAAAAACGCCCGGTACGCGTCACCATCCTGAGCCAGTCTTACACGCTGCTCACCGCGGGCGATCCGCGCGAAGTGGAGGAACTGGCGCGACATCTGGACGAATTGATGCTGTCGATCGCAGCCAGGTCCCCAAACGCGGATTCCACCCGCATCGCGGTGCTGGCTTGCATGCACCTGGCGGACCGGCTGCACAACCTGGAGCAAGATCTCAATCAACTGAAGGAGCGCGTGGACCGCAAGAGCGAAGAATTCGCCGGACTGTTGGCGCAGGCGCTGGAGGGGGAAAAGTGATGCGTGCAGGCGTGCCGGTTCTGCTGCGGGCCTTCGCCGCTCTGTTGGTGCTGGGTGCGATTTTGTGGGCGGCTACGGATTCATACCGGAGCGGGATTGAAGAGTGGCGAAAACAGCGGGTAGCAGCCCTCACGGCGGATGGCGGTTGGCTGACCGTCACCGGATTGTTTTGGCTGCATGAGGGCGCCAACAGCTTTGGCCCGGCTTCCTGCGGCTCCACGCCTTGCGATATCGTGTTGCCCGCCGATCCAGCGCTGCGGGAGGGGACCTTCGACTTACATAACGGCAAAGTCACTTTGCGGCAGGATGGACAGGCACGCGACTTGCATACGGATGCCACGGCGAAGCCGGACGTAGTGACGATGGGCGGTCTGACGATGTTTGTGATCCGGCGCGGCGACAAGGTTGGCATCCGGCTGAAGGACAACAACAGCCGGCTGCGCAAGGAATTCACGGGTCTGCATTACTTCCCGGTGAACCCAGACTATCGCGTTGCTACGCGGCTGGTGCCGGATGCGAAGCAGATTCCAATTTTGAATATCCTGGGCCAAGTCGAAAATATGCCGAGTCCCGGGTACGTGGAATTTGATTTACAGGGGCAGAAGCTGCGGCTCACGCCTGTTCAGGAGACGGCGGGCGAGCTGTTCTTCATCTTTCGCGATTTGACGAGCGGTAAAGAGACATACGGCAGCGGCCGGTTCCTGACCACGGAATGGGGGAAAGACGGCGCGGTGGTGCTGGACTTCAATAAGGCATACAATCCGCCGTGCGCGTTTACCCCGTTCGCCACGTGCCCGTTGCCGCCGAAGGAGAACCGGCTGGCTCTGCGGATTGAGGCGGGCGAGTTGAAGTACGGGTCACACTGAGGGGAAATGGTTCACTGCTCCCAGACGCGGTGGGGCACTCCGCGATCTCTATCTTTCACGCGGTCGTAGAGGTAATAAGTCGAAACCGTGCCCAGCGATTCGTTGTAGAGGCTCTCCTGTCCCAGACCTTCCTTGAGATCTTCCTCGAATTCGTGCAGCGCTTTCAGCTCGCAGGCCAGCGCCGGCTTGGTTTTCCCGGAGGGCGTGCGGAAGAACTTCTGGTAGCCGCCATCCACCAGCGAACCGATTTCATTGCCCATCAGGATGCCGGCCAATTGCGCGCGCTGGACCTGACCGGCAGTCTCGCGCAGCGCTATGGCGCAGCCGCCTTTGCTCACCAGGATCGTGCCATCGGTTTGCGGCGTCACCGTGAATCCCGCGCGCTTCAGATTGTCGAGCCGGTCTTGGAACGTGGGCGGGGCGGGGCGCGGTCTGCGAAAGAACATGTAGACATTATAGCGGCGGGATGTAATTCCGCGGGCTTCACTCCTGGCGCAAGGCGGTCATCGGATCGACGGACGCGGCCCGGTGGGCCGGGCCGGCACAGGCCAGCAGCGCGGTGGCGGCCAGCAACAGCGGGGCGATCACCATTACCGCCGGATCGTGTGGGCGGACGCCATACAATAGCGACGCGAGCGCCCGCGCTGCCGCGAACGCCACCAGCACACCGATCGCGGAGCCTGTCAGGATGAGGCGCGCGGCGTGGCGCATCACCGCCCGCGAGACGTCGGCGCCGCACGCGCCTAGGGCCATGCGCAATCCGATTTCCCGCCTTCTGCGCGAGACGCTATAAGCCATAACGCCCGCCAACCCGAATGTGGCCATACCCAGCGTGACAGCGGCGAAGCCTACCACAAGCGCCATCATGGCTCGCGGGATCGTGTTGGCGAGATCCACTGACTGGCGCATGGTGCGCACCTGCGAGATCGGCAGGGCGGGGTCCAGCCGGCGAATCACATCTCTCACCGCGGGCAGGATGCGATCCTCAGGCAACGCGGTGCGCAACGTCACAAATTCGAACCACGGCGATTGCGCGAACGGCAGATATACTTCGGCCTCGGACGCTTGCCCGGTGCCGTTGTACCGGATATCGCCAATCACGCCCACAATGCGCCGCCACTTTCCTTTACCGAAACGCAAGCGTTTACCGAGCGGGCTTTCGCCGCGCATGATGTTCCGCACGAACGCCTCGTTGACCATGACCACGGGCTCGGCGCCGGCCGTATCATCCGCGTTGAACGCGCGGCCGGCGCGCAACGGGATGCCCATGGTGCGGAAATAGTCCGCCGTCACACCGGAGTCGCGGCTGGTGAGATCGGTCCAGTCGCGCGGCGTGTTCTGCCCTTCGAGTTCCAGTGGATCGGCGGAATAGGTCCCGCCTAAAGGAATGCCGTCGGCGGCGGCCACCGAAGCCACGCCGGGTAACGCCGCCAGTTGCGGCGCGAGCGTGTTCCAGAACTGCAGCCGCGCCTGGTCATCCTTGTAGCGGGATTGCGGCAGGCCCATGCGGAAGGTCAGCAGATGATCGGTGCGGAAGCCCAGATCGGAGTGCAGCAAGAGAACGAAGCTTTTCGTCAGCAACGCGGCGAAGGTGAGCAGCACCACGGCGAAGGCGATCTCCATCACCACCAGCCCGCTCAGCGAACGCGCCTGCCCGCGACCGGCCACCAACGAATTGCCGCTTTCCTTCAGATCGTTCTGCACATCACCGCGCGAGCCGCGGAGTGCCGGCCAAAGCCCGGTGAGCAGGCCCGTGGCGAGCGTCAGGCCGACGGCGAAGGCCGCCAGCGTCGGGCTGACCGACACGATGGCGCCCAGTTGCATCGAGGCGGGAGCCGCATTGACGGCCAGGCGGATCAGCCAGGCGGCCAGCGCCAGTCCGGCCAGCGCGCCCAGGCAGGAGAGCAGCAGGCTCTCGGTCAGCAGCAGCCGCACTACGCGCCGGCGGCCCGCCCCCAACGCCATACGCACCGCGATTTCCTTGGATCGGCCGATGCCGCGCGCCAGCAAAAGGCTAGCAACGTTGCCGCAAGCCACCAGCAGTACGATCAAGGCCGCGACGCTGAAAACCAGCAGCGCGGGCCCGATGATCTCGCGCAGCAGGTCGCCGCGCAAGCTCACCACGCGCACGCCCCAGTCCGCACAATCCGGAAACTGCTTTTCCATGCGGCGGGCGATTGCGCTCATCTGCGCCTGCGCCGCGGCCATCGCCACGCCGCGTTTCAGGCGTGCATAGCCGGCGTACTGGTGATTCTGGTGTCCGTAATTGATATAGCTAATCGGGGTCCAATATTCGCTGACCTGGCCTTCCAGGAAGCGGAAACTCTCCGGCATGACGCCCGTGATGCGGTAAGCGAAGGCGCTGAGAAACACCGTACTGCCGACGATGTCGGGCCGCGCGCCGAACTTGCGGACCCAGAAGGCATGGCTCAACATGACGACATGATCGGCGCCCGGCTTCTGCTCTTGCGGTGTAAACCAGCGGCCCAGTTGCGGCGCCACACCCAGCATTTCGAAGAAGCCTTCGGAAACGGCGGCCCCGGTGATGCGCTCGGGATCGCCGTGGCCGAGCAGGGTCATCTGATCGAACTCGGTGAACGCCATGCGTTCGAAAACGGTGTTGGCGGCCTGCCAATCGCGAAAATCCTCCTGGCCAATGCTTTCCAACTGGCCGCGGCGCGCATGAACCGAATAGATGGCGGCCAGTCGCTCCGGCGAGGGGTATGGCAGCGAGCGCAACAACAAGGACTCGCCCAAAGTGTATACCGCGAGGCTGGCGCCCACGCCGCACGCCAATGTGACGACGGCCAACGCGGTGAACCCGGGTGATTTGCGCAGCATGCGCCACGCGTAGCTCACGTCTTTGCGCATGTCGGTGAGCCATCCGACGCGCCGCTGGTCCCGGCACTGGTCCGCAATCAAGGCAGTCGCGCCCAGCGCACGATGCGCAGCCCGACGCGCAACGGCGGGCTCCATGCCCGCGGAGATATTCTCCTGAGTCAGTTGGGCGAGGTGATAGGCAAGCTCCTTGCCGAGTTCGCCATCCATTGCGGCGCTACGGAACAACGACCGTACACGCCGGCGAAAAACACGAAGTAGCCGCATGCTGTGCCTGCATTCAAGTCCGCTCCAAAACAAGCTGAACCGCCGACGAGAGGCGGCTCCAGGTTTGGAGTTCGCGTTCGAGTTGCCGCCGTCCCTCGCGGGTCAGCGCGTAGAACTTAGCCTCCCGGCCAAGCTCGGTATCCTTCCACTCGGAGGTAATCCACCCCTGTTGCTCCAAGCGGTGCAGCGCCGGATACAAAGAACCCTGCTGCACGGACAGCACCTCATCGGACAGACTCTGAATACGTTTGGCGATCCCCCAGCCGTGCGCCGGCTCGCGGCTGATGGATTTCAGGATCAGAAGATCCAGAGTGCCTTGCAGCAGGTCGGACGGCTTGGGCATCGCATACCTCGATCATCTACAATGTAGTGAGAATCGGTGGGAAAGTCAATGGTCTCTGCAGGGCTAACGCGGAGTCTTATCCTTCGCGTAACACAGCGGATCGAGCAGACACTCGGCGCAGCGCGGCTTACGCGCCTGGCAGCGCGCGCGGCCGTGGTGAATAATCTGGTGCGAGAACAGGATCCAGCGGTCTTGCGGCACAATCTTCATCAAGTCCTGCTCGATTTTAACTGGATCGGTTTGTTTGGTCAAATCCAGGCGGCGGGAGACGCGCTGCACATGCGTATCCACCACCACGCCGACGGCGATGCCGTAGGCCGTGCCCAGCACCACGTTGGCAGTTTTACGGGCCGCGCCGGGAATGGTGAGCATTTGCTCCATAGTTTCGGGAACCTTGCCGCCGAAATCTCGTATTACCTTCTGCGCGGCGCCCACAATGGACTTGGCCTTGTTGTTGAAGAAACCGGTGCGGTGAATATCCTGCGCCAGCACTTCGGGACGGACCGCGGCAAAATCGCGCGGTGTAGGATATTTGGCGAACAATCCGGGGGTGACTTCGTTGACGACCTTGTCGGTGCATTGCGCGGAAAGAATGGTCGCCACCAGGAGTTCCCATGGGTTGCGGTAGTGCAAAGCGCAGGTGGCGTCGGGGTACATCTGGTCCAGCCCCCGCAGGATCTGTTCCAAGCGCGCGCGGCGCTCAGCGGCAGTCTTCGGACGTTTCACTTTGGAGGTCACCGGCTGGTTAAGCTGGTAGCATATCATGTCATTCCGCAGAACGTTGGTCACGCTAGGAGTGTTGAGTGCGGCGGTTACAGTTTTGCCCGCGGCCCAGCTGCTGGTCTTTCGCCACGTGCGCGTGTTCGACGGCATACGCGTAATTTCGCAAACGGATGTGCTGGTGCGGGACGGACGCATCGCGGCGGTCAGCACCGATATCACCGTGCCCGCCGGCGCGCAAGTGATCGAAGGCAGCGGCAAGACACTTCTGCCGGGACTCACGGACGCCCACGCGCACGTGTGGACGCGGGACGGGCTCAAGCAGCAGCTCATGTTCGGCGTGACCACCGTGCTGGATATGTTCACCGATTTTCATTTCGCCGCCCAGATGCGTAAGGAGCAGGCCGCGGGACCGGTCACCGACCGGGCGGACATGTACTCGGCGGGCACGCTGATCACGGCGCCGGGCGGGCACGGCACCGAGTACGGTATCAAAATCCCGACGCTGACCAATCCCTCCGACGCGCAGGCTTTCGTGGATGCGCGCATCGCCGAGGGGTCGGATTACATCAAGCTGATCCTGGACGATGCCACCGTGTACGGCGGGCACCGGCCCACTTTGAGCCAGGAAACGCTGACCGCCGCGATCGCCGCCGCGCACCAGCGGGGCAAACTGGCGGTGGTGCACATCGCCACGCTGCAGGATGCGGAGGAGGCCATTAATGCGGGCGCAGATGGACTGGCGCACTTGTTTGCCGGACCGAAGTCCGATCCGGATTTCGGACGCCTGGTCGCGGCGCATCACGCGTTCGTGGTCCCCACGTTGACCGTGCTCGAGAGCGTCTGCGGCACGCCCGGCGGTGAGCCGCTGGTCAACGATGCGCGCCTTGCGCCCTATCTGGATGCATCCGACATCAGCAATCTGAAGAAGGCCTTCACCCTGCCGAACAAGCTGAGCTGCGCCGGTTCGCTTGAAGCCGTCCAGCAGTTGAAGGCCGCCGGCGTGCCGATCCTGGCGGGTGACGACGTGCCCAACCCCGGCACTGCGCCGGGCGCCACCGAGCATCGCGAACTGGAGTTACTGGTGGCCGCCGGATTGACTCCGACCGAAGCACTGATGGCGGCCACTTCCACACCCGCGCGCATCTTTCATCTGGAGGACCGTGGCGAGATTGCGCCCGGCAAACGCGCGGATCTGTTGCTGGTGGATGGCGATCCGACGACCGATATTCTGGCCATCCGCGCAATCGACGGCGTGTGGAAAGACGGCGTTTCTGCGGACCGCGCCACCTTCCGCGCCGCTATCGAAAAGGAGAAGGAACAAGCCAAGACGCAAGTGGCCGTGCCGCCTCCGCCAGGTTCCGAGAGCGGACTGGTGAGTGACTTCGAGCAGGACAAGCCCGAAGCCAGGTTCGGCGCCGGATGGATCGTTTCGACCGACAGCTTCATCGGCGGAAAATCCGCCGCGCAGATTAAGATTGCCGCAGGGGGCGCGCACGGTAGCCGCGGCTGCCTGGATATTTCGGGGGAAGTGGCGGCCGGTAATGGGCCGGCGGCATGGGCGGGGGCCTTGTTCTCTCCCGGGAAAGCGATGATGACGGCGGCTAATCTTTCCGCGAGGAAATCCATATCGTTCTGGGCCAAGGGCGAAGGACGTGCTTACACCGTGATGATCTTCGCCCAAAGCGGTGGGTATCAACCCGCGCAGCAGAACTTCACCGCGGGCGCGGAGTGGAAGCAGTTCACTTTTCCGCTGAAGGCATTCAACGGCACGGACGGGCATGATTTGATGGGAGTCTTCTTCGGCAGTTCCCCCACGCCTGGCAAATTCGACCTGCTGATTGACGACGTGCGATTCGAATAGAGGAGAGCCGTTTACGAGCTTAGCCGTTGCATGCGGTCACGTTTGCACCTACAATAAGCGGAGCCATGGAACAACACGTCAAGATACTCGGTGCCCTGCATATCGTTTTCGGATCTCTGGGATTATTGCTTGCCTTGGGTATGTTAGTCCTTTTCGGCGGCGTAGCGGGGCTGGTGGGTGCCACCGACTATTCCGGTAATGGACATTTCGCGGTACCCGTCATCGGCGCCGTCGGCGGGCTCGTCTTCTTCGTCCTGGTGGCGCTATCCCTGCCCGGTGTGATCGCCGGCATCGGACTGCTGCAGTTCCGGTCTTGGGCCCGCATCCTGACGATCGTTCTCTCCGTGTTCGACCTGATCCACGTACCCTTTGGCACCGCGCTGGGCATTTATGGACTTTGGGTCCTGCTCTCGCAAGGATCGGAGCGGCTGTTCCGCACGGCGTAGGTTGACAGTCCACGGGTTACATGCCACACTGACATAGTCTACCTATGGCAGAGAACACGAGACGGGACGAAATTCCTCCAGGCACCTTGTACATGCTGATCCTGAAGATGCTGGCCCGTGATGGCCAACTTCACGGATTCGAAATCGCCAGTGCCATTCGGGATGTCTCCGAGGATATCTTACAGGTGGAAGAAGGCTCGCTCTATCCGGCTTTGCAGCGCATGTTGCTGAAGGATTGGGTTACCGCGGAATGGGGCGTGACGGCCGGCAACCGTCGCGCGCGGTATTACCGGCTGACGCCGGCAGGACGCAAGCGGCTAACGGCCGAGGTCGAGCAATACCAGCGGGTGAACGGCGCGATTCACAAAATACTGCAGGCTGTTTAACGCGCACACTAGAGGGGGCCAGCCCACCTATTTCATGGGCGAGAAATCCGTCGGCCCCATATATACGGATTCGACCTTACTGACCAGTTTCCCGTTTGCTTCCGATTCCTTCTGCACCTTTTGCCACTCCGGATCGTTTCGGAATTCCTCCCAATTCTTCTTAGCGGCTTCACGGCTGGGGTGCGCAATGATATAGATCAAAGTATTCTGCGAGGCGGGCGCGTCCTGTGGCACCCAATAGGCGATGCTGGTCATGCCGTGTTTTTCAAAAATGCCTATGGTATGGTTGCGGAAACGCGCCAGCAAATCCGGCAGCTTGCCTTCGTAACACGTGTACGTGCGGAGTTCGAAGACGCGGCCGTGCTCCTGCGCGGCGGCGTGTGGAGTCAGAGAGGCGACGGCCAGGACCGACGCAACGGATAGAACGGTTTTGAGCATGCAGCCAGTTTACAACGCTGCACGGCCGCCGCGGCGTTTACAATAGCGCCTCAATCTCAGCCTGGCAGTCGCTTTTGCGCACTACGCCGGCATGCGTGGCGGCGATGCGGCCGGCCTTATCGATAATCAGGGTGATCGGCAGGGACTGATCGGCGCCGTACATGGCGGCGATGGCGCCGGTGCCGATCGCCATGCGGTAGTTGATCTTCTTCTGGCTGATGTAGGGCCTGACGGATTGCCAGCCGTCGTCGTCGCGCGATACGCCCAGGACGACGAATCCGCGATTTCGGTAGGCCTGTTGAAACTCGACAAACCAGGGAATTTCGGTCTTGCATCCATGGCACCAGGTAGCCCAGAAGTTGAGCAGCACGACTCTTCCCCGCAAGTTGGACAGGCGGAGCAATTTGCCGGAGTCGTCGGTCAAGGTGAAATCCGGCGCCGGTTTGCGGGATTTTTCAGGAGTCAGGTTGGCGCGTGCAGGGCCCGCCGCGGCGAGGCTCTGCCATAGGGCGACGGAGCAACTCAGACACCGTTGGGCAAGCGCGCGGGGTGCGGGCAGCGCGACCAGACCAACGGCCGCGGCGGTGCTTAGCGCGGCGGCCCAGAACCAGCGTGGACCGTGCCCGCGCCGCGCATCACGCTGTGAGCGTAATCGGGCGAGCGCCGCGTCCAGGTTCGGCTCCCAACGGTCCCCGGTGCGGAGCGCGGCCAGGCGTTCATCCACCCAGGGGCCGATCTGCATTTCGCTATTGACTGCCATATCGCTTGATGTACTCCTTTCGGAAAGCTTGCTGCGCGCGCCGGAGCAGAGTTCCAATCGACGCCTGATTCAAGTCGAGGGCCACCGCCATCTCCTGGTAACCGAGACCCTGGCTGCGCAAAACCAGCAACTCAGCTTTATGCGGCGGGATCGCGCTCAAAACCAGCCGCACGCGTTGCTCTTCCTCGGCTGAGTTACGGATTTCCTCGGGCGTGGGCACCGGCCTGGCGAATCCGAACAGCCCCTCGTAACGGCTCTGGCGTGTTTGCCGGCGCAGTTCGTTCAGGCCTGTGCGGACGGCGGTGCGGTATAGCCAGGCCTCCGCGTGCACGCCTTGGGCTGGCGGAGTCCGCCACAATTTCAGAAAAACTTCCACCGCCAGTTCCTCGGCGCGGGCGTGGTTGCGCACCACTCCGGCAATGATGCGCGCGATACGCACGTATTGGGCGCGGAAAACCGCCTCCAGATCGAAACGGTCCCCGGCGGCGTTCAGCACTGCAACGGTGTCGTCTGCCGCGCTCACAATATGAGAACACCGCTCAATACTTAATTGTGACAGCGGAAGCCCCGCGCCGGTTAGAAGTCGAGCCGGGCCGAGATTTGGCCTGTCCGGTAGCCGCCAAAATCCGAACCGCGGGCGGTGGTAATCTGACCGAACGACGGGTTATCGATGGCCAGGACGGGATCGGACAGGTTCACGTGGTTGAACAGGTTGGTGAACGATGCCTCGATCTTCAGTTTCACACGCTCGTTGATCGCGAAAGCCTTGCCCAGAGCGGTATTCAGGTTTACCGTTCCAGGACCGGTCACGATGCCCACGCCCGCGTTGCCGAACCGCCCGATCGGGGCCAGATCGGTGGCCGGATTGTCCCCGATCGTACAGGCGCTGCCGATGGTCCAACCGGGCGTGCCGGGGCATGTGAAGGCCCCCGGATTCACCCATTGGGCGGCCGTGGGATTCGAAAGTGACGGGTTCCCGATCAGATCGGGGTGCTGCGGACGTCCTTCAAACACTCCCGAACCGGTGCCCGACGGATCGCCGCCCGAAAAATAGGCGGTCTCGAAGGGCCCGCTCTGAATCAGAAAGATGTTGCTTAACCGCCAGCCGCCGATTACGGCGTCCGCAAAGCGGCTGACATTCGACATGAACTTTTGCCCTTTCCCGAACGGCAGTTCGTAGACCGCCGTGGTCAGCCAGCGGTTTCGGCGGGTGCCCCACACCGGCCCATACTCGGCCTTCAAGTCGTAAGCGTCCATGCTGCGGCCTCCGGCATTTTCTCCGGCGAACGATCCCTTCGGGGCTGGTCCCTGATCGTCCGAGAGATTCTTGGCGAACGTGTAGGTGGAGTCGAAGGTCAGCCCGTGCTGGAAGCGGTGATGGATTTCGATCTGCGCCGAATTGTAGTTCATGGTGGCGCCCACCGCGCGATCGTTCACCACGCCCCAATTCGGATAGGGACGGGTGCTCAAAGGCTGCTCGGCGTAAAACGTGGTCGAATAGCCGGACTGGTTGAGGTCCGGGGCATACACCAGGTCGCGCGTGCCTTGGCCGATGTAAGAAACGCGCAGTCCGGTATTGAAACCCAGATCCCGGTCGATGGAGAAGTTCCACTGCATCGTGTACGGCTCTTTCCAATGGGGATCGTTCGCGGTGCCGAAATAAGCCGTACCGAAAGGCGCCACCGCGCCGGCCGCGCCGGTGGTGATCTGCGGCCATTGGAACAGCGGGCTGCCGTTCGCCGCAATATTGGTATAAGTCGCCGTGTTGGATTGCAGGGTTCCAGTTAGTGCATAGTAGATGGAACCCATGCTGGGCGTATCGTACACCCCGAAGCCGCCGCGCAGCACCGTCTTCTCATTGGCGGTGGGGCGCCAGGCAAAACCTACGCGAGGCACGACGCGCTGCGGCGCGGTGCGCAGGCCTTGCGGCAATCCGGCCTGAGTGGCATCCAGCACCGGAGTGCAAGGCGCGCCATTCTCGGCCGGGCCGCTGGTGCTGCCCAGCGTCGGGCAGGCGTTGAACGACGCCAGGAAAAGCGGCGCGAGGGTACTCTGCGCGCCATCCGGATAGGCTACTTCGCCCGATTTCGGCACTTGCACGAAGTTACCGATATTGCCGTACTCGTCGGTGTAACCGGGATGATATTCCCAACGTACACCGTACTCCAGCGTCAGCCGCGGACTCACGCGGAAAGAATCCTGCACATATACGCCGTATTGCATGGCAAGACCGTAGTTGTCATGAACCACCTGATCGATGCCCGTATTAGTGGGCAGGCCCAGGAGGAAGTCGCCGAACGCATTGCCGGTGAATCCACCGGTGAAATTGAAATTGCCATAATTATCGCCGCCGATGAAGCCGAGCGGGGAGACGGCCTTAATGCGCCGGATATCGAACCCGAACTTGAAGTTGTGGCGCCCTACGGTCCAAGTGGTGTTGTTATTCCACTGATACGTATTATTCTCACTTAGCGAGTTACCCCGATCGGTACAGAGACAAGTGAAGCCGGTCATATCGATCTCCGAAAGACCGTTGAAGGGAAAATTAGGTCCCACGCCCTGTAAACCCAGCCCGTTGGTGAACTGCGCGCCGTTGAACGGCAAAGTCTGGGTGGTCGGATTCAAGGTGAAGCCAAAACGGAATTCGTTGATCAGATTCGGGCGGATATTCCAGTTCCACGAAGTGGCCAGCAGCTTGTAATTGATCGCGAAGGTCTCTGAAGGCACCAGCAGATCCTGCGGAGTGTCTTGCGAGATGTTCTTGTAACTGAAGCGCCCCATAAGAGACATATTGGACTTCAGGTAATGATCGATGCGCGCATCGAACTGATCGGAATTGACGCTCTCATTCCGGTTTGTAATATAGTTCGCCGCATGCGGAGTATTCAGGTCGCCGGCGTTGGGCAGCGGATACAGCGCCAGAAAACCGCCGGCCACCGAGTTGATCCGGTTTGCGGGAATCATGTCGTTGGGGAAGGGAGCGCCTGTGGTTGGGTCTGTTACGGTAATGCCGGAGGCGGAAAAATCACCGCCGCGCATGGCTTGCGTAGGTACCTGGTCCTGAATCGTTTCGGAGCGCGGCAGGCGCAAACCTTCGTACGTGCCGAAGTAGAAAGTCTTATTCCTGCCGTTGTATATATGCGGTATGACTACGGGACCGCCGGAGCTGACGCCGAAATCGTTGCTGGTAAGGGGAGGCTTTATGGTCTGGCCGAAAGCGGTCGCATTCAGGGCGGCGTTCTGCATGTACCAGAACAGGGCGCCATGCACATCGTTCGTGCCGCTCTTGGTAATGGTGGTGACGTCGCCCACTTCGGCGAACTCAGCCGTGTTGCCCGCGCCCTGCACTTTGATTTCGGAGATGCTCTCCACCGAGGGGAACGCGTCGCTGAGCGGGCTATTGCCCCCGACGTTGGTGATGGAGATGCCGTCGAGCGAGAATTGCGCCATGGATTGTATGCCGCCCTGGATCGAGAAATTGCCGCTGTCATCCGGCTGCACGCCGGGCAGCGCCGCGATCAGCGCATACGGGCTGGTACTGCCATTCATCCCGCGCACGTTTCCCGGCAGTGTGGTCAGCGCATTTCCATCCAGGCTGGATTGCACGGTTTGCGTGTCGGTAGCGATCACGCCCGCGCTAGCTTCGACTTGTACCGCCGTGGCGACCTGGCCTACTTGCAGGGCCACATCTACGCGCAGGGTCTGGCGCGCGACCAGTTGCAGATCGTGGGCGATGGCCATTTGAAATCCGGGAGCTGCGACTTCCAGTTTGAAGTGGCCGGGCTGGACGTTCACAAATTCATAATCGCCCTTAGCGTCCGCCAGGGTGGCGCGGCTGACATTCTCATCGGTGTCGGTGAGCGTGACTTTGGCCTTTGGAACGACAGCGCCGGAGTTGTCTGTTACGGTGCCTAAGACCACACCAAAAGTCGATTGGGCCAATGCGGCGATCGGCGAAAACACGCATATCAGATAGACGAATAGCTTGGTCACAAAACCAACCTCCTCTAGGGTATTTTTAGCAGTGTATCGTAGTGATGGTAACCCCGCAAGGCCTTTTGCATAATTACAGCGGTGTTTCGATAGGGTTAACAAACAAAGTTCGGAAAATCGAGGGAGTAGGGTGCAAATTAAACTACTGTTGATTCTGACCACATTGCAGATAGGCGCCGCGGCACAGGAGCAGGCCAACTATACGCTTAAGGCGACTCCCAAGACAGTCGCCTGGGGATATTACGCGGCGAGCGCGCCGCCCGCTTTGCGCATCCACTCGGGCGATACGGTCGAGATCGAAACGTTGATCACCAACAGTCCGGCGCGCCTGGAAGCCGCGGGTGTGCCGCCGGCGCAGGTCGAGCCCGCTTTGCGCGAGATTTACCGCGAAGTCACCGACAAAGGGCCAGGCGGCCATATTCTGACGGGACCCATTTACGTGGAAGGCGCGGAGCCTGGCGACACGCTGGAGGTGCGTATCCGATCTATCCAGTTAGCCATTCCTTACGCGTATAACGGCTTCCGTCCGGGCGCTGGTTTTCTGCCGGACGATTTCCCGTACGCGCGCATCAAGATTATTCCGCTAGATCGGGAGAGAATGATCGCGCGATTCACGCCTGGCATTGAGATCCCGCTGCACCCGTTCTTCGGCAGCATGGGCGTGGCGCCGCCGGAGAATCTCGGCAGGATCAGCAGCGTGCCGCCCTGGTTTCACGCCGGGAACATCGACAACAAGGAGTTCGTGGCGGGCACTACGCTGTTCATCCCGGTGCACGCGCGCGGCGCGCTGTTTCAGGTGGGCGATGGCCACGCCGGACAAGGCAACGGCGAAGTGGATATTACGGCGCTCGAAACGTCGCTCACCGGCGTGTTTCAGTTCGTGGTGCGCAAGGATTTGCATTTACGCTGGCCGCGTGGTGAAACGCCGACGCATTATCTGACGATGGGGATGCATGAAGATTTACGCGAAGCCACCCGGCTGGCGGTTGAGGAAATGATCGATTTCCTTGTTACAGAGAAACACCTGTCGCGGGACGACGCTTACATGCTAATCAGCGTGGCGGCGGACTTGAGTATTACGCAACTGGTGGATGGGAACAAGGGGGTGCATGCCACCATTGCGAAAGCTATCTTTTTGAAATAGTCTCTCACCGCGCCAAATTAGGGAGCGGATGGCTTGGCGAATTTGGCATCGTCGACGGGCACGTTTTGCTGCGCCTCGTGGATCTGAATTGTAAATCGCCCGTTGATGCGCGCCAGCGTCCAGCGGAACGGCACCTTGACGCCGTCCAATTCGCGATAATCGGCGTAATCGATCTGGGTCGGATTGCGGCCGATGGGCGTATCGGTATAGCGCACCTGCCGCAGCAGCAAGCCGGACGATTGATCGAAATAGAGCCGTACCGGCGGTTGGCCCTGGCGCATGCAAACCAGCGTGAAAACAGCCTGGTCGCCGATCTTGTCGGGCCGTCCTACGCGGAATCCGCTGAAGATTTCCTTCATGTGGGTGGGGAAGTAGAAATCGGCATCCAGCCGGGCGGCTTCGGCTTCCTGGCCGGACATATCGCGCGCCGGGTGCCCATTGCCCCCGCCAAGCCATCCGCCCTGACCATCGAAGGCGGTGATGCTTTGGGTCGCCCCGTGCGTCACGGACATGCGCTTGTCGGGCGCCTTCGCGAAGACTTCGATGGCTGTTTCGTGGCCCATGACGGTGATGCTGCCCTTCGACACGCGGCTGGAGATTTTGTGCAGTGCTTCGGCTCCGCCCACCGCGGCGACGTACTTCTCTAATAACTGATCGGCAGTGGGCGCGGCGGCCGCAGGGGCGGCAGCTGCCTCAGCGTGCGGGGGCTCCGCGTCGATCGTTACCACGGGCGGAGTTCCCACCGGATCGTTATTGCCGCGATGGCAGGAGTAGCACGTCACTTCCTTGCGTCCGTTGAAGCTGTCCTTATTTAGGGCAAGCGTCATCGTGATCATGTGCCGCGCGGTTTTCTTCTCCGGCTTGTCGTCGGCATCGAATTTATGTTCCACGTGGCAGAACTCGCATTCCACACCCAGCGAGGCCGCGATGAATTGCATGGCCGGCAACACCTGATCGGCCGGCGTACCCTGCAAAACCTGAATGTTTTTGAAGGCTTGCTCGGCGGTTTTGCCGGCGGTAGCGGGCTGCGCATTTGCCGGCAGCGAAAAAGCGAGAGCACAGGCCACCAGGGCGGCCGAAGACAGCTTTCTGGACTGCATTCCTAGAGACTACCACTAGAGGCGGTTCTCGACGCCAGCCGGCTATAGCCGTTGACAATATATCCATACTGGATATAATAAAACGTGCGAGAAAATTTGCAGCCTGACGCGCTGCTGCCTCTGCAGCCCGCGACTTTCCATATTCTTTTAGCCGTAGCTGAAGAGGACCGGCACGGCTATGCCATCATCCAGGACGTGGCGGCCCGCACCAACGGCGAGCTCAAGCTCAGCGCGGGGACCCTTTACCGCTCGATCCAGCGCATGCTCGAACAGGGATTGATCGTGGAGAGCCGGGAACGTCCGGCGCCGGAGTTGGACGACGAGCGCCGTCGGTATTATCGCATCACGCCGTTCGGAACGGCGGTGGCGCGGGCGGAGGCGCGCCGGCTCACCCAACTGGTGCGCATGGCGCGCGACCGCGGATTCGCTTCGGGGAGGGCATGATGGGCGTTTACGATTTTCTTCTGCGGCTGTATCCAGCCTCATTCCGCGCGGAGTATGGCACGGAGATGCGCGCGATCTGGACCCGGCGCCGGCGTGACGCCGGAGGGCCGCTGGCGGTCGCGGCGCTGTGGATTGCGACTGGGGGCGAAGTCCTCGCCAACGCCGCGGCGGTGCACTGGGATATTCTGCGGCAGGATCTGCGCTATACGGCGCGCACGCTGGCGCGCTCTCCTGGATTTGCACTCACTGCGCTGCTGGTGCTGGCGCTGGGTGTGGGCGCGAATACCGCGGCATTCTCGATAACGGATTTCGTACTGATCCGGCCGCTGCCGTTTCCCGAAGCGGACCGGCTGGTGGCCTTATGGGAGAAGGTGCCCAGCTACGGACAGATGGAGCTATCGCCCGCGAACTTCGTGGATTGGAAGCACATGAGCAAGTCCTTCGAAGGCATGGGTGGGTATTGGGACAGGTCGGTGAACCTGGTGGGGCAAGGCGATCCAGAGCATCTGGAAGGGGCGGCGGCTACCGCGGATCTGTTTAGGGTGTTGGGCGTGCATCCCATGATGGGGCGTCTTTTCACGCCCGCGGAAGACCGCGAAGGCGCGTCCGGCACGCTGTTGCTGAGCTACCAGTTATGGCAGGCGCTATTCGCCGGCGATGCCGGCGTGATCGGCCGGCGCGTGAATCTGGACAACGAGGCGTTTGAGATTATCGGCGTGATGCCGCGGGATTTTCATTTTCCCAGCCGTTATACCGAATTCTGGATGCCGATGCGTTTCCGTGAGCATGACGGCGATTTTCTGGACCGCACGAATAACTACATCAGCGTGGTGGCGCGGCTGAATCCCGGCGTTTCGTTGGACCGGGCCAGGGCGGAGATGGGCGTAGTGACCGGGCTGCTGGAGAAGCAATATGCGGATAATAAGAACACCGGCGCCACGATCGGCCTCTTGCGCGACGAAGGGTTGTCGCGCCAGTCCCGCCCGCTGTTGATCGCGCTGAGCGGCGCGGCGATTTGCGTCCTGCTGATCGCCTGCGCGAACCTGGCGAATCTCCTGCTGGCACGCGGTCTGGCGCGGCAGAGGGAGTTATCCGTGAGGGCGGCCATGGGCGCGGGACGCGAGCGGCTGGTGCGCCAGATGCTGACCGAGAGCCTGGTGCTGGCCGCGGCGGGAGGCGCGCTGGGCGTGCTGCTGGCGGCCGCCGCCTTGCCTCTGCTCGGCAAGCTGGTGCCCATGTCGCTGCCCATAGCGCAGGCACCGTCGATCGACTTGCGCGTGCTGATTTTCGCGGGGGTGATCTCAGGCCTCACCGGAATTGGGTTTGGCGTACTTCCGGCGTGGCGCGCTTGCCGTGACGAGGATTTCACGGCACTACGGGAAGGCACGCGCGCGGGTGGAGGGCGCAAGGAACGGCTGCGCTCCGCGCTGGTAATCGGGGAAGTGACAGCTTCGGTGGTGCTGCTGGTATCCGCGGGCTTGCTGGTGAAGGCGCTGTGGCGGATCCAGGCGACCGATCCCGGCTTTCGCGCGGATGGCGCATTGACCCTGCGGACCGCGCTGCCAATCCCGAAATACAACGATACGGCCCGCCGCGCGGAGTTCTACACGCAGGTACTTTCCGGAGTAAAAGCTCTGCCGGGCGTCTCGAATGCCGCGTATATCAGTTTCCTGCCCATGACCATGCGCGGCGGCATCTGGCCTGTCAGCATGGCTGGCGAGCCGGAAGAGACGCAGAGATCCGGGACGCACAACGCCAGCCTGCGTTATGTGACGCCGGGATTCTTCGCCACCATGGGCATACCGGTCGAGCGCGGGCGCGACGTCAGCGAAGCGGATAGTTTCGATGCGCCGTGGACCGCCGTGGTGAGCGAGTCATTCGCGCGCCGTTATTGGGCGGGCCACGATCCACTGGGCCGGCACTTCAAGATAGCGTTTTCGGACCGGACGGTGGTTGGAGTGGTGGGCGATATCCGCGTGCGGGGACTCGAACAGGACAGCGAGCCGCAGGTGTATTTACCCTACCGGCAGGTGAAGGATGAGTGGTTGATCGGGTATGTGCCGAAGGACCTGGTGATTCGTTCCGCGATACCGCCGGGAGGGCTGTTGCCGGCCGTGCGCAGGATCATTCACAGCGCGGATGCCGAGCAGCCCATCTCGGACGTGCGCACTATGGAGAATATTGTCGCAGGCGAGACGGCATCGCGCGCCGCGCAAGTGCGCGTGCTCGGATTATTCGCGGCGATCGCGTTTCTGCTGGCGGGGGTGGGCATTCACGGACTGCTGTCGTTTGCGGTATCGCGGCGGATGCAGGAGATTGGCGTGCGGATCGCGCTGGGCGCCCGCCCGGGCGGGATCGTCAAAATGATCGTGGGGCAAGGGGCGGCGCTGGCGGCTATCGGAGTGCTGCCGGGGGTCGTCCTGGCTTACGCCGCGGGGCGGGCCATGGAGGGTCTGCTGGCGGGCGTGCAGCCGGGCGATGCCGTCACGTTCGCGAGCGCCATCGGGTTGTGCGTGTTGATGACCGTACTGGGCAGTTTTCTGCCCGCCTGGCGGGCGGTACGGATCGACCCGATTCAGGCGATCCGGTCGGAGTGAGGTACATATTCGTGGCAGGCGGCCTGCGAGGCCGCCCTCTTCCTGGAAACAAGATCTGGTTCCAGCAAAAGGGGCCACCGAATCGCTCGGAAGCGCGGTTCTTATAGTTTTAATCTGCTTATGCGCGTAGCCGGCTGGAGCGGCGTCCGGTGTGGAAGCCGTGGCATCGCATGATCTGCACGAAGGCCTTTCGCACGATGTGCACCGGGGTCTGAAGGGGATCGTAATTCTGCGCCACAGCCCTCTGGTTAGCGAGAGATACTTCAACGGCGACAGCGCCGATACACTGCACGACATACGGTCCACAACAAAAAGCATCACAGCTGTGCTGATGGGGATCGCCATCCAGCGCGGCTACGTACGCAGTGTTGGCGATTCGATGGCTGCGTATCAGCCTAAGCTGCCGCATGACGGAAAGCAGGAAATCACGATCCGCGAGCTGCTGAAAATGCGGTCCGGATTGGACGCAGATGATGAGGGTCCCAACTCACCCGGCAATGATGACAGGCTGGGTCAGTCTACTGCTCGCTCAACGCGTTTCTGGCGGGAGCGATCATAGAGAACGCCGCCAAAGTGGCGCTCGATGTTCCGGTCGGCCGGACCACCGGTCAGGGGAATCTGCGCAGAACCACACGCGATGAGGCGGCGATTGGCCGGTCGTTCTTAACTGTTGCCAGACCAGTGGGCGGCAGATTATCCCGCGTGCGTGAGTGGAGTACCTCGTTCCGGCGCTGCAAATGGTGGTGGCGATTACTTCCAGCGCTTATGGTCAACGTTATGGGCAGCGGCGGTCGCAGGAGATTTTGCTGAGGATCTTAGCGGCCACGCAGCCATGAGCGCCGCCGGATGAGGGCGCCTGCCCCACTCTGATTTAAGATTTCGATTCGCGGATCAGGCTTGCGAGATCATCGATTTTTTCATCCAGCAAATTCAACTTGCGGCCCAGGCCTTGTATTTCAGACTCCGCACGGCGATTCACTTCGAAATCGAGTTCTCCGCGCAGCCGGTCCTTCTCATCCTGGCGATTCTGACTCATCATGATCACGGGCGCCTGAACCGCAGCCAGCATGGACAGGAACAGGTTGAGCAGAATAAACGGGTAAGGATCCCAAGCCTTCCTGTCGAGGGCGACGTTGATGGCGGTGTAGACGATGATACAAAGCCCGAACAAGATAATGAATGTCCAGGATCCGCCAAATTGGGCGACGGAATCGGCGACGCGCTGGCCCAGCGTGGTTTGTCGCTCGATCAGCTCATTAGGATTTCTGTTGGCGCGAATGCGCACCAGGTTTTGCGCCGCGTGGAACTGGCGTCCGAGGGTGGTGAGCAGATCCATCCCGGCATGCGGCTTCTGCTGGAGCAGGTGCGCAATGTCGTCGCGGGATACTTCGATGCAGGCGGTTTCCTCAAGCGCCAGCGCGTTGGTCTGATGCACTGTCTGTTCCAGCATGGAAGCGAAGCCGAAGAACTCACCCGTCGCCGGTTCATCGACCACCACTTCCTGTTGATCCTCATCGACGGTGCTGACACGGACTTTTCCCGAGAGCAGCACGTAGGCTTGTGGCGCGGGAGCGCCGATTTTATAGATACGTTCGCGGGGCGCGAATGTCTTGAGATCGACCTGGCTGGCTAACACCGCGGTTTCGTCATCGTCTAGTAATGCAAAGAGCGGGACATTTCTGAGCAATTCCGGATTGCAGGCCATGGGTGCCTCCTGAGACAGAAAACTGATGGTAGCAAATGGGTGTCTCAGGACCGTTGCTTCTCCACTGCAGCGCGTGTGGCGCAGGCCGAAAGCGCGCGCCACACAGGATGAGGTACTAGAAATTGAATTTGGCGGCGAACTGGAACGCGCGCGGACCGCCGGAACCGAACACGTTCGAGTCACGGCTGGTGGGCACGCCAAATCCGGCGCTGGTGCTCGTCAGATTATAGCTGTACCCGCCGAGGTTGGCGATGTTGAATACATTGAAACATTCGCCAATGAGAGACAGCTTGGCGCGCTCGGTTCCCAGGTTGATTACCTTGGTCACGCGGATATCCTGCGAGTTGAAACTACGCGGGAAGGACCACGTCGATGGCAGCGAGATAGTCGGTATGACTCCGGTGGTCGTGGTTTTTCCAGCGTAATTCTGGTTGAACTGATTGACTAACTGGATCAATTCGGCCTTTCCGGCATTCACGCCGAACTGGTTATAACCGATACCTGGCAGCGGCGATCCACCAGTTTCTCCGTTTTCTATGGCGCCGTTACCATTGATGTCCACACCCGATAGGGTCGGCTCGATCGGTCCCACACTGGCGTACGAAGTGATGCCCGAGATCATGATGCCCCATGGGAGGTCCAGAACCAATGAGCCGGTCAGAAGTTGATGGCCGGCCTGTGGTCCCCAGGAGGCGAACCAGTTGCTGTCATCCACCAGGCCGTTATAGCCGACCTGGTTGGAGTAGGCGTACGATAGCTGCCCGCTGGTGCGGCGCGAGAAACGCTTGTTGCCCTTCAGCAGGAGCCCTGTATAGTGCGAACGCGCGCCGCTGATAATGCCCTGTATCACGCCGGTGGAGCACTCGGCGAGCGGGTTGGACGCCTCCGATCCCGTGCAAGCCGGAATGACGGGACCTGCCGCGCTGTAGAAATGGTTGAGGTCTGTGTCGCGGATCATCTGGTGCAGATATTGGCGGAAGACGAAATCCGCCGAAACCACGAAGTCAGAGCGTACTTCGCGCTGAATTCCGACGCTGGCGTGCTCGGAGTATGGCGGCCGGAAGTTCTGGGCCAACAGTTCGGTTCCCGTTTTAAAGACATTGATGTTGCGAATCGCCAAGTTGGTATTTCCGGGAGGTCCGAGCTCCGCCTGCGCGCCCGCGTAGAATTGCGGAATCAGGTTCACCAGCTCCGCGCCGGTAAAAGTGGTCGGTTGGCTTTGCAGAGAGGTTGGCTGCAGGGGCGCCGGCAGGCTTGAGAAGCCATTGGCTTCCGCGATGGTGGGGAAGAAAACACTATCGCCCAGCAGAGTCCGTCCGGTGCCGGCGGGACCCAGCATGGCGCGTTCGATCAGCCGCACTTCGAGGTTGATCGTGTCATAGTAGATGCCGCCGCCGCCGCGGATGACGGTTTTGTTATCGTGGCCCAGGGTCCAGGCAAAGCCCAACATAGGACTGAAATCGTGCGGCGAGTGTAACTCGTGCCCTAAGTTGCCCGCTCCAAAGATCGGCGCGAGGTACTCGGGCTTAGTAAGGTCGAAATTCAGCGCGTTACTCTCATATGTCCAGGCCAGCCCGTAGTTCAGGCTGAATTTGGGCTTTATGCGCCAGTTGTCCTGAAAGTAGAAGTGCATAGTGTTGTCGTGATCGGCGTCACTTTTGTCGTACAAGGGCGGTTGATTGATATCGCCGACCCCCATTTCGAACAGATACACGGGGAGCTTCAAGATGTCGTTAATCGAATTGAACGTGGAGGGAATCTGAATTTGGAACGGCGCCGGCACTTGTGAATTGAACTCCTGCACGTACTCTGGCGACCAAAGGGCGCCCGCGGCGGGTGCCGCATAGGCGTAGGTTCCAGTGCCCTGCTGATATTCCCAATAAGCGCCCCATTTCATGGAATGACCGTTTTTCACTTTACTGATGTTGTCGGCAAAAATATTCCGGCGCAAAACGCGGCTTTGCGGAGCATTGGTGGCGTTGCCGAAAGTGAAGTTGGACACGCCAATGATCTGGAGGTTCGGCCCCCCGAGGCCCAGGCAGGGAGCCGGGCATTGCGCGGCCGTAGGCGGCTCGTTGTAATTGGACCAGTAGGTATAAGAGTAGCGGAATTCGTTGGTCATGCTTGGAGTCAGCGTGCTGGTGAGGGCGAAGACGCCTGAGTCGGCCCAGTTGGTGTTCACGTCCCAGTCCGATGGCAGGTCGCCCGACCCGGGCGGTGCGTAGCCGTTGTTGCCGTCATGCGAATAGCGGAGCGACGCGCTGTGTTTGGGGCTGATGAGCCAGTCGAGCCGTACGTCGACTTCGTTTTCATGGAAGGGGCTGGCGGCAAACGACGCGAACTGCTGAAATAACGGGTCGCTGGGAAACTCGCTATAGACCCCTACCTGGTTGGTGTGCTCGAGTGACGTGAAGAAAAATAGCTTATCTTTCTTGATGGGGCCGCCTACGTGGAAGCCCGACTGCCGCCGCGCAAAAAACGGGCTGGCCGGCTCGGTGGGATCGCGCTGCAAATAGGGATACGCCGAAAAGTCGTGGTCGCGATCGAAAAAGAACGCCTCGCCATGAAAGTCGTTGGTGCCGCCGCGGGTAACGATGTTGATCGCGCCACCCGCGCCGATCGCGTTCGAGAGGTCCAGATTGGTGGAGGACAGTTGAAACTCCTGCACTACTTCCTGGGAGAAGTTCTGCTGGGTGCCCCCAGTGACCGAGTCCGCAATCGTGGCACCATCCACAGTGATACGAACAGAGCCGTTGCCGGAATCCGCGCCCAGGATATTCACATCGAACAGGCGGTTGTATTGGCCGACGCTATTGGCGGACACGCTGACGCCCGGCTCAAGCATGGCGAGGTTCAAAAAACTGCGGCCGTTGAGCGGGAGGTTTTCGATCTCCTGGCGCGTGATGACGCCGCCGATGGTGTGACTGTCGTAGTCGATTTGGGCGGCTTCGCCTTGCACGCTGACGACTTCGGTGGCGGCACCGACCTGCATGGCCAACTCGATGGTAGTGGCTTGGCCCACCTGCACGGTAGCGTTCTCTACCAAGGTACGGAACCCCGAGGCCGCGGCCTTCACCGAATAGCTCCCCGGAAGCAAGGGCGAGACGCGGAACGACCCGTCCGACCCCGTCACCACCTGCCGCTCCCGCCCTGTATCCTTGTTGGTAACGGTAACAGTGGCGCCTTGCATCACGCCTCCGGTCTGGTCATGCACGGTGCCGTTCAAGGTTCCGATGGGCACCTGGGCCGGGCTTTGGATCATACTCCATACTGCAACGCACAATAACGACGGACACAGTCGTGCTCGGTTAAGCATGTCTCCCCTCCAAAACGTGGTGCGCCTGAACAACGCACGTCGCGTTAGGTTAAACATGGTTGGGTCTCGTTGTCAAGGGGGTCACGCGGGTCACGCGGAGACCGTCAAGGCAAAGTAGAAACGTCCCCCCATTGCGCAAAGTAGAAATGTCCCCTTTCCCCAGGGCTCCGCGGGGCACGTGTGGGAGCTCGGGTTGCCGGTGAAGCGGAGACGGGCTCTGCTGGCGAAGCAACCCGATCCAGGAATAGCCGGCCGGAGCTCATCGCGGACGATGGGTAGAGCCCGCACCTTTCGTCGCGTCCTGGTACTGGGGCGCGGGGCTGACCAACGGGAGGCGGTACCTCACCCCAGGGCTTGTATGGTTTTGTGTCGAGACCCATCGGACGGAGTGGCGGGGAAGGCCGCGGCGGCCGGCTGGGCCCGCTCCCCGACCTGGTAGCACAGGTACATGTCGCGGAAGCGGATGGCTACAGTTCCATCTCTGCGCTGTTCCACGCGCACTCCAGCACCCCGTAGGCCAGCGCCGTTGTCTGCGTGTTCTATGCCATCTATCTTTCCCGCAAGCTGGATCGTATAATCTAATCGGTTTTCACTTGTCGGCACTCCACATGGCTCAGGATCGCCGCCAAGTTTTGATGCTTCTCCAGCGGCCGGTGGGCATCACCGTCATTGGCTGGCGCCACCGACTGAAAGCTCAAACTTCGCCATCTCCACGGTGAAGCGGCATTCCATCTCGCGATGTAAGTCGCGCATCGACATGGTCAATTTGCATCGTGCGGGCTTAAGGCCGCCGCTACCGCATCGGCGAGCCGCGCCGCCGTGTAGGGTTTCTGCAAGAAGTGTTCGGGTTTGAGCGCCGCGAAGCGCCGCTCCGCCTCGCTCTCATCAAATCCGCTGGATAGAATAATTGGAATATCCGGGTTGATCTGTCGCAACACCGCCAGGGCCTCTTCGCCGCCCATCACGGGCATTTGTAGATCCAAAAGCACCACCGAGATTTCCTGGCTGTGCTCCCGAAATATTTCCACCCCGTTTTTTCCATTCTTCGCCAGCAATACCCGTATTCCCGCGCGGGTCAGCACATTTTCCGCGAGCATGCGGATAGACACCTCGTCTTCGATGACCAGCGCCACGCTGCCCGCGGGAATCGTAAGCGTGGAGTCCGGTGCCACGGTCGCCGGCCCCGCGGCATGCCCCCCGGACGCCGGCAGCAGTATCAGAAAGGTCGAGCCCTTTCCCGGCGTGCTGGAAACACGCAAAGCGCCATGGTGCGCGCGTATGATTCCCAGTACCGCGGCTAAACCCAATCCACGTCCCGTAAACTTCGTCGTAAAGAAGGGATCGAAGATGCGCGCTTTGGTGGCTTCATCCATCCCCTGGCCAGTATCGGTTACTTCCAACTGCACATAGGTTCCCGGCGCGGCGGGGTCCCCCTGGAAGAATTCGGCGGCATCCTGTTCGCCGATCTCGCGCGCCGACGTCCGTATGGTCACGCGGCCGGGAGTGCTTTCGCCGATGGCTTCCGCGCCGTTGATCACCAGGTTCATAACTACCTGTTGGATCTGCACGGTATCCGCCTCAATGGGCGGCAAGTTGGGCGCCCGTTCCAGCCGCAGATCGATCGTCCGCGGAATGGAGGTTCGTACCAGTGTCGAAATCTCCTCTACGAAATCTCCCAGGTCGATCTTACTGACGACGAAGCGGCCTTTCCCCGCATAAGCCAGCAGTTGGCGCGTGAGAAAGCCCGCGCGTTCGCACGCATCCACAATCTGGCGCAGTCGCGCGCGGGCCGGTTCATCCGCGGAGGTTTCCAGAAACGCCAAACTGGCATTGCCCAAAATCCCGGTGAGCAGATTATTGAAGTCGTGCGCGATGCCCCCGGCCAGCAGTCCCAGGCTTTCCAGCTTCTGTGTTTCCTGAAGCTCCCGTTCGAACCGTTTGCGCTCGGTGATATCCCGCATGTTGAACTGTATCGCGCGCCGATCGCCTTCCGCATATACGCTGGCGATCATCTCCACGTGAATATCGCGGCCTTCTTTGGTGCGCAAAACCGAGTCGTCGAATCGCAAATCACCCCGCTCCCGAACCTGCTCCACGGCCGCGCGGACGTGGGGTACCGGCTGCATCGGTTGGATGTCCCAAAGCTTGCCGCCCACCAGTTCCTCGCGGCGATAACCCAGCAGACGCTCGGCAAACGGATTCAGATCCAGGATCTCGCCCGAGACCGCATCGACCAAAAGAATCCCATCCCGGGCCGATTCGAACAACCGCCGGTAACGGGCCTCCGCTGTGCGCTTCCGCTCCGTCACATCCTCAAACACAATCAGGATGAGTTGTTTCTGATCCAGCCAGCGGACCCGGCTGGCGTTGGCGACCAGCGTGCGATTGCCATAGCGTTCCTGGTCGTATTCGATCTCCACGTCGCTGATTTCCGCCGCTCCCGATTTGAGCGACTTGATCAGCGCGCGCAGCGGCGGCAGATCGAAACGGCGATGCGCCACTTCAAACAGGTGTTTCCCCAATACCTCCGTACGGGGCAGTTCCACGATATTCAGAAACGCCTGGTTGGCATTCTGGATGGCGCCATCCTCGGCGAGCACGGCTAACGGCTCGCGCACCGTGTTGATAATCATCTCCGCGTAGTCGCGGGCGTGCTTCACTTCTTCCAGGCTGCGCTTGAGATCGGTCACTTCCAATAATTGCAGGACGGCGCCGTCAATCCGATTGTCGGCCGTCTGGTACGGGCGGACGCGTAGCAGGTAGGAACGGCCTTCCTGGTCCTGGACTTCCTGCTCGTATGGCTGCAAACTGTCCAAAACCCGCTTCAAAACATCATCCAGATCGGGAACGTTGATGCGGGGTTTCAGGTCCGCGATGGGCCTGCCGACGTCGGTTGAAATCAGGCGTAATACGCTTTCGGCGCTCGGTGTGAACCGGCGGATGCGCAGATCGCGGCCGGTCATCACAATGGGCATGTTCATTGAGCCGAGCAGGTTGAGTAAGTCGTCGTTGATCTGCTTGAGCTCCAGATTCCGGCTCTGCATCTCCGTGTTGATAGTGTTGAGCTCTTCGTTCGAGGATTGCAGCTCTTCCTTCGAAGTCTGCATTTCCTCATTGGTGCTCTGCAGCTCCTCGTTCGCGGATTGGGCTTCCTCATTGGACGAGCGCAGCTCTTCAATGAGCGCCTGCAGATACTCGCGGGTGGATTTCAGCTCCTGTTTAAGGTGCGCGTTCTCCACATCGAGTGGAAGCGGATTTGCCGGCGGGCCGCTGGGCGCCGTGAACTCAGAAGGCTCTGGTTCGACGTCGTAAGTGCCGCGCCCTATGAGAATCAGAAAGTGCGGTGGGATTCCGGCCAGCGACAGCGGCACCACGGTGATGTCCACCGGCCGGTCTTCGCCGGGCAGCGTGATGTTCCCGGCCAACACCGCCGTTTCCGTGCGGCGCGCCTGTTCGATGGCGGTACTGGCGGCGGCGCGCAAATCCGGGTGCAGAACTGCCATCAGGTCCGCATGCGGCTTCACCCCCGGCGTCCCCAGGTATTTCTTAACATCGCCACGCAGCTCGGTGATCTGCAACGTCTCGTCCACCACCATGGCCGCCGGGCCGTGGCGCGAAAGAACCGCTTGGCCAAAGTCGCCCGGCCGGGCATCACGCCACTCGCTGGGCGCGAAGGCCGGCGATGGAGGGAGCAGATTCGCGTGCGTATACTCGCTGTCCGGCGCCGGCAATTGAAAGATGTTCTGCGCGGCGTTGGCCTTGCGGCAATAGATCTTGTGCGGCTCATCGAGCGTCTGAAAGTACTCCGAAAGACTTCCCAAACTCTCCGAGGGCCCCAGAATGAGGCAGCCGCCCGGCTGCAGCGCATAGCCGAACGTGGTGAGGACGCGGCGCTGCAAGGTAGGCGCGAAATAGATCAGCAGATTGCGGCAACTGATCAGATCCATCCGTGAAAGAGGCGGATCCTGCGCCACGTTGTGGCGCGAGAAGATGCACATGTCCCGAATCGTCCGGCTGATCTGGTATCCCGAATCGGCGCGTTGAAAAAAGCGCCGCAGCCGTTCAGGCGAGACGTGCGTCACCGCACTCTCGCTGTAAATTCCGGCGCGCGCTTTATCGATGGTGGCGTCACTCAGGTCAGTGCCGAACATCTGGATGCGATGCGGCAGGTCCTCGGATTCGAGAAACTCCACCAGCGCGATCATCATGGAATACACTTCTTCGCCGGTAGAGCAGCCCGGTATCCACGCGCGAATGGTTCCGGCCTGCTTGGCATCCCGCACCAGCGAAGCAAATGCCACCCGCTTGGCTGTTTCAAAGACTTCCGGATCGCGGAAGAAATCGGTGACATTGATCAGCAGATCGTCGAAGAGCGCCTTAATTTCAGTGGATTCTTTCTGCAGGAACTCGATATATTGGTCGAGGCTGTCCACCTTCCGCAGGACCATGCGGCGGTTCAGCCGGCGCAAAATCGTGGGCTGTTTGTACTGGGCAAAGTCGACTCCGGTGCTCTTGCGCAGCAGCAGCAGCAGGCGCGAAAGCGACGTGCCGTCGCCCGCCAATACTTCTTCCGGGGGCGTTAGCCTCACCGTGCGGCGGGCGATAGCCATCAGTTCTTCGGCGATGCGGCGCGGGGAAAGCACAAAATCCACCGCCCCCGCGGCAATGGCGCTGCGCGGCATGCTATCGAACTTGGCCGTCTGGTTCTGCGCAAACGTGATGCCGCCCGCGGCTTTGATGTTCTTGAGCCCCAGCGTGCCGTCGGAAGCGGTTCCCGACAGCACGATGCCGATAGCATTGAAATGCAGTTCGTCGGCCAACGAGTTAAAGAAGACATCCACCGGCTTGAAAGTCTCTTGTACAGCGGACGGCCGTGACGAGAGCACCAGTGCGTAATCTTGAATGCGCATCTGTGCATTTGGCGGGATCACGTAGACATGGTCCGGCTCAATGCGTGCTCCGTCCTGCGCCTGCAGCACCGGCATGCGCGTCTTAGCGGCTAATAGATCCGGCAGCATGCTCTGATGATGGGGATCCAGATGCTGCACCAGCACGAACGCCATTCCGGTGGTCGGAGGAAGAAATCTCAGCAGATCGCTGAAGGCCTCGAGGCCGCCCGCTGAAGCGCCCACACCGGCGACCATCAGGTCCCGCGGCGCAG
This sequence comes from Bryobacterales bacterium, assembly GCA_963756605.1. Taxonomy (GTDB): domain Bacteria; phylum Acidobacteriota; class Terriglobia; order Bryobacterales; family Bryobacteraceae; genus Bog-159. Next base: position 327,647 of record CAVWOT010000021.1, read on the forward strand.
CTTTGTCAGCCGCGTCATTTTGTGAGTGTACTGATTGCGGGGCGGGCATACCCTCGTCCACTGAGACCTCCCACCAAGTCTAGCCAGAGCCGCCGGCGAATCGGCGAGACAGGACCATCACCTTAAATATACGCCAAAAATATACGCCAAATACGCCAGATCCCTGGGGGTTTCCCGCGATACAGGTCATTTGTAACAGCAGGCTCGTCACCTGAGGTACGGACGAATACACATGAATTGTGCGGCGCTAACCAGGACCCGCGGACTTACTCGGCCGCCTTCGGTCGCGGCGTCGCGTCGCCCTGCGTCATGCCCATCGCCCACTTCACCGCCTCTGTCCACATCTGTTGAATATCCGGACGATCCCAAATATCCTCGCGGTGGCCGAGCGAGGAGTAAAACACGCGACCCTTCCCATATTGGCGCACCCAAGTTACCGCGAAGTCCTTATCGGTGCGGTGCACGCGCGGGTTAGTCAAGTCCACCGACTTAGGATCGATACTCATTAATACGCGCACTCTATCGCGCGAGTATGGTTCCTTGAACTGGTAAATCTCATCGTAAATGGGGAAATGCGGGGGAAAGTGCCGGGTGGCGGGAAAGTCGCGATCCTCCACGTCGATCACGGCATGCACCTGCCCCCAGGGGTGCTCATTGAAATAGGCTCCAATAAGGCTGCCGTAATCCAGCCAATGATAGAAAGTATCGGTAGCGCTATGCGTACCGAGAAAGCCCTTGCCATCCTCCTTAACGAACGAAAGCAGCGCGGCTTTTTGCTCGTCATTCAAATCCAGATCGCCCGTGGTATAGAACATGACGGCATCGAAGTAATTCAGGTTCTTGGCATTGTTCCCGAGCTTCAGTTTGGTCAGCAGTTCGGAATCGGTGCGCAGGTAAGTATCCCAAAGGCCGCTCTGCTGGCCGAGTTTTTCGATGGTCGCCATGGCGTGCGACACGGAATCGTGCTCGAAGCCTTTCACCTCGCCGATGAAGAGCAGCTTCTTCCGGCGCGGCGTTTGCGCCTCTGCCGCACTCGCAACGCCGAACGCAACCAATAAGACTGCAAAACAAAACCAGTTCTTCATAGAGTTTTCCCGAAGGGCAATGATCTCACCGAGTACGGGCGCAAAGCAACCGCGCGGCTTTTGGAGGGCGGGCTTTTAGCCGGCGCGGCGCTTCAGCGCCGCTGCAGCTATCGTCTTGGTTGCGGCTAAGCTGCCTTGTGGGGCAAGAGGTTTTCGACGGCGCCCCACAACTAAATTACATCGGCGTATATTCAATAGAAGCTATGACTCTCGACTCCTCCAGCATTTTCGCCGCGCTCGGCCTCGTCGGTTGCCTGCATTTTGCGCCCATGGCTCGCGCCGCCCAGACTTGTGAATCGCTCGCCAAGCTGGAACTCCCGGACACGTCCATCACGCGCGCGGAGTCCGTGGCGGCCGGCAGCTACACGCCGCCTGTAGGTAAAGCGGTGCCCAATATGCCGGCCTTCTGCCTCGTGGCGGGAACCATCAAGCCCTCGCCGGACTCGAACATCTATTTCGAAGTCTGGTTGCCCGCTGCCAACTGGAACGGCAAATTCCAGGGCGCCGGCAACGGTGGTTTCGCCGGCTCGATTGGCTACGACCAACTGATGAACGCGGTGGCGCACAATTACGCCACCGCCGCCACAGATACGGGCCACCATGCAGGCGGGACCGATGCCACCTGGGCGCTCGATCATCCGGAGAAAATTACGGATTTCGGCTATCGCGCTATTCACGAAACCGCCGTGAAAGCCAAGGCCATCCTGCACGCCTTCTACGGCGAGGACCCCAAGCGCTCCTACTTCAGCTCATGTTCCAACGGCGGCCGCCAGGCGCTGATGGAAGCCCAGCGCTACCCCGAGGATTACGATGGAATCCTGGCCGGCGCCCCCGCCAACTATTGGACGCACCTGCTGGCCAACGCCGCATGGGACAACCTGGCGCTGCTGGGCGACAAAGACAGCTACATTCCATCGAAGAAGCTGCCCGCCATCCAGGCCGCCGCGCTGGCCGCTTGTGACGCGCTCGATGGCGTGAAGGATGGCGTCATCGAAGATCCGTCGCGCTGCCAATACGATCCCAGCGTTCTGTTGTGTAAGGACGCCGAGACGGATAGCTGCCTGACGGCGCCGCAAGTGACCGCCTTGAAGAAGCTGTACGCGGGCGGGAGCACCTCCCACGGCCGCCTCTTCCCCGGCTACGCTCCCGGCGGCGAAGCTGAGGTCGGCGGCTGGACCGCCTGGATCACCGGGCCGGCCCCCGAACGTAGTCTGATGTACATGTTCAGCACGCAGTTCTACAAGAACATGGTTTTCGACAATGCGGCTTGGGACTATCACAAGTTCGACACAGACCACGATACTAAAGCCGCCGAGGATAAGCAGACCCGCAATCTCAACGCCACCGATGCCGATTTAAAACGGTTCCGCGAGCGGGGCGGCAAGCTGATCCTGTATCACGGATGGAGCGACGCTGCCATCGCGCCGCAGAATACGATCGATTACTACAACAGCGTCTCGGCGCGCATGGGCACCGACGAAACGGCGTCGTTCGTGCGGCTCTTCATGGTGCCCGGAATGCAGCATTGCGGCGGCGGCTCCGGCACCAGCAGCTTCGGCCAATATCCAGGCTCCTCCGGCGATCCCGATCGCGATATGGACGCGGCGCTCGAACGTTGGGTCGAAAAGGGAGTCGCGCCGGAGCGCATCGTGGCCGCCAAGCGGAAGAACGACTTCGATCCTGCCAGCGCCGTCTCGCGCACGCGTCCCTTGTGCGCATACCCGTTGGTGGCGCATTACCAGGGCAGCGGCAGCACCGACGATGCCGCGAATTTCGTGTGCGCCAAACATGAGTGAGCATCGCGGGGCGTCTGCCTTTGCCGCCGCTCTCACGCTGGCCTTCCTCACCGCCACCGCCTGGTGGAGCGTACTGCAGATCTCGCCGCCGCCCGCGGTGCCGGATACCGCACCGCCGGCAGTCTTCTCCGCCGAGCGTGCCATAGCCTGTTTGCGCGACTTCGCACGCGTGTCGCATCCGGTCGGCAGCGCCGCGCATGACCTGGTGCGTGACTACATCATTCGCCATCTCGTGACGCTGGGCGTGCAGCCCGAAGTGCAGGCCGCCACCGTGGTCAGCACGCGTTGGGGTTCGCCCTACAACGCCGCCACGGTGTACAACATCGTCGCGCGATTGCCCGGCCAGGCCAGCACCAAGGCGGTCATGCTCGCCGGACATTACGACTCCGTCTCGGCCGGTCCCGGCGCCAGCGACGACGGCCATGCGGTTTCGCTCGAGCTGGAAACCCTGCGCGCGTTGCGCCGCTCACCGCAGTTGCGCAACGACGTTATTTTCCTCTTCACGGATAGCGAAGAAGGCGGCCTGCTGGGCGCCAAAGCGTTCATGGAGCAGCACCCTCTGGCCAAGCAAGTCGGTCTGGTAATGAACTTCGAAGCGCGCGGCACCAGCGGCCCGGCCATGATGTTCGAGACCAGCGAGCAGAACGGCCGGATCGTCCGCGAATTCGCCGCCGCCGCGCCGCACCCCGTCACTTCTTCGCTCAGCTACGAAGCGTACAAGTTGCTGCCCAACGATACCGATCTGACGTTCTTCAAGAGCGGCGGCCTCGCCGGGATGGGTTTCGCTTACGTGGACGATGTGGCCTACTACCATACGCAGTACGATGATGTGGCCCACCTGGACCCGCGCAGCTTGCAGTAGGATGGCGATTATGCGCTGGCTCTGGCGCGGCACTTCGGCGACCTCGACCTGCGGGACCTTAAGGGCCCCAATGCCACTTATTTCGTTTTACCGATCCTCGGCTGCATCGTCTATCCGGCGAGCTGGAGTGTACCGCTGGCGGTCTCGGCCGCGCTGCTCTTTGCGGGCATCGTGGCTCTCGGAGTATCTAAAGGATGCCTGACTCTGCGCGGTACTCTGGCAGGTTTCGGCGCATTCCTGGCGGTGATCGTAATCGCCTGCCTCGCGGTGACGCTCATGTGGACGCTCGCCAAAGGTCAGTCCGCCGGCGTCTGGCAAGCCTTCGCAGGCGATCCCTATCATCCCGGCGTATACCGCTTGGCGAGCGTCGCCTTGACCATGGCGTTGACCGCCGCTCTCTATGCGTTGTTATTCAAACGCGTGCATCTGCTGAACCTGTGGGCCGGCGCCCTGTTTTGCTGGATACTGATCGCGCTGGCCACCAGCGTGTACATGCCCGGCGCAAGTTATCTATTCGTCTGGCCCGCGCTCTTCTCCACCATCGCGCTAGGAGTCTTGGAATGGAGGGCGGGCTTTAGCCGGCGTGGGGCTTTAGCCCCGCTCCTAATCCTGGCCTCCTCGCTTCCGGGCCTGATCATGCTGCCGCCCACCGTCGCTCTCCTATTCCAATCCCTGACCATGCGCATGGCCTTTGTGGGAGCGTTCGCCACAGTGCTCCTGCTGGGCCTGTTAATCCCATCTCTCGAGCTGATCGCCAGGGCCGGCCGGTGGTGGCTGCCCGGCACCGCCGCCCTGGTGTGCGCTGGTTGCCTTGTCGCCGGCGCTTCTCAGTCTGGCTTCGACCGCGACTCTCCGCGCACCAACAGCATCTACTACGGGCTCGACGCGGATGCCGGCAAGGCTGCCTGGTTTAGCCTCGATCAACAGGAGGACGACTGGACCGCGCACTATCTGGGTGCCCACCCGCAACACATCGCGTTGTCGCCATTCGTGCCGTTCCTGGAGTGGCGCTATCTGACGCACGAAGCACCCGTGGTGGCGCTGCCGCCGCCGCTGATCGAGCGTCTGGCTGGGCCGCCCAACGAACTGCACCTGCGTGTCAGTTCGCCACGCCAGGCCCCCCGCATCTATCTCTATGGCGACTCGCGCAATCCTGTGATCGAGTCTAGCGTGGATGGCGCCCCTATCGATGCCACCCAAGCTTACGTTGGCCTGAAAGTCGGCCAAAAGGCGCACGCCTTCCGGATGCCGCGCTGGGGACTCTGCTATTACAACGTGCCGCGGCAGGGGATCGAGCTGCGCATCCGGCTGCGCGATCCGGCAGACGGCTATCGCCTGGAGATAGTCGATCAATCTTACGGCATGGCCGGCCTGCCCGGCCTCACGCCGCGTCCGGACAGCATGATCCCGTTCCCGCTCATGATGGATTCCGTGTGGGTGCGGAAAGTCTACACGTACTGATACAAGCACGACGGCTGCTATGCTGATGAAAGAGGCGGCGGACCAGTCTACGGAAGCTCAGCAGGCGAGGCTTGCCGGAAGCGCAGGCCTCCGCGATCAAGGAGCCATCTACAGACCCTCTACAGAAAGGAGAGCGGCGTGACTGATACGAAGCGGGTCCGCGCACCCGATCTGGAAGCCAAGAAGAAGCGCGGCGAAAAGATCGCTATGCTGACGGCCTACGACTACACCATGGCCAGGCTGCTGGACCGCGCGGGGATCGACGTGCTGCTGGTGGGCGACTCGCTCGGCATGGTCGTATTGGGATATGAGACCACGCTGCCTGTGACCTTGGACGACATGGTGCATCACACGCGGGCCGTGAGCCGCGGCGTGCGACGCGCTCTGCTGGTGGCCGACTTGCCCTTTATGACCTACCAGGTCAACGTAGAAGACACGCTGCGCCATGCGGGGCGCCTGATGCAGGAGGGCGGCGCAGCGGCCGTGAAGATCGAAGGCGGCGGACCGTCCATCCAGGCGGCATCTCGTCTGGTCGCCGCCGGAATTCCGGTGATGGGGCACCTGGGACTCCTGCCGCAGTCCGTGCACCAGCTTGGCGGATTCCGCCAGCAGGCCCGTAGCGAGAAGGATGCCGTGCGCCTTCGGGTTGATGCGCTGGCGCTCGAAGCAGCCGGAGCGTTTGCCGTGGTGTTGGAATCGATTCCGGAATCCGTGGCGGAGTTCGTCACCGCCGATCTGCGGATTCCGACCATCGGCATTGGCGCGGGGCCGCATTGCGACGGCCAGGTGCTGGTCTCGAATGACATGCTGGGGCTCTCGGTCGATGCTGTGCCGCCGTTCGTGCGGCGCTATGCGGAATTGGGAGACCTGACCGTGGCCGCTGCTCGAGCGTATGCCGAAGACGTGCGCTCGGGCCGGTATCCAGGCGGCAGCCGGCACGCTGCGGCGGACCTGGTCGCCGAGGCGAAGTAGTTGTTGGCCCTCGAGGCCGTCGCCGATTTGCGAAAGTGGGGGGCGCAGGCGCGGCGGCCGCTCGGCTTGGTGCCCACGATGGGCGCTCTGCATGCAGGTCATGGGCGGCTGATAGAGGAAGCCCGCGCGCAGTCGGCTTCCGTGGTGGTGAGCATCTTCGTCAATCCCACTCAATTCAACCAGCAAGAGGATTATGCGCGCTATCCGCGCCCCCTGGCGGCAGACCTGGAGTTCTGCGCGGCCCGCGGCGTCGATCTGGTATTCGCGCCGGCGGTCGAGGAAATGTATCCGCAACCGCAGGTGGCTTACGTGGAAATGGGACGCATCGCGGATCACATGGAAGGGCGCTTTCGGCCGGGCCATTTCCGCGGCGTGGCGACGGTGGTCCTGAAGATGTTCCAGATCGTGCAGCCGGAGTGCGCCTGGTTCGGCGAAAAGGACGCGCAGCAATTGGCGGTGATTCGCCGCATGGTCGCGGATCTGAATGTGCCCGTCGGGATCGTGGGAGTGCCCACCGTGCGCGAACCGGATGGCCTGGCGCTCAGCTCGCGCAACCGGTATCTGAACGAAGAAGAGCGCATGATTGCGCCCAGGATTTACCAGGCGTTGCGCGCGGCAGAGCGGGCCATCGGCGAGGGGCAGAGCGATGTGGAGGCGGTTAAGCGCGCGGCAAGCGAAGTGCTGGCTGCTGAGCCGCGCATACGGATCGAATATCTGGAAGTTGCGGACGATGCCGAAATGCAGCCAGTGCCACAGATTGCCGGTCCCGTGCGCGTGGCCGCCGCTGTGTGGTTGGGCCAAACGCGGCTGATCGATAACATTCACTGCCCGGCGCCACTGAACCCGCCGATCTCTCCGTTCAACTCTAAATGCAACTGAGTTGCTGCTGCAACTTGACGCCCTCTAGCGGTTCCAGGTATGCTGCTAAAGTTATATGCAACTCATTTGCAATACCGGGCGATGGCCCGCAATTGCCTTTTTCGCCCTGGCGGCGCCGCTTTTACTGGCCGCTGATGGCGGCGCTCTGTTGGGAACCGTCACGGATCCCCACGGGCGGGCCATCCCCGCCGCCCGCGTGACGGCCACGGAAATCGCCACCGCGGTCAAGCATACTATCGTCACCGACGGCCAAGGCTTCTACTCCTTCCACGATCTGCCGGTCGGCCGTTACGATGTCGCGGTGGATGCTGCCGGCTTCGCGCCTCTCCGCCGCGCCGGTGTCGCCATTGACATCGACAGCAAAGCCGTAGTGGACGTGTCTCTGGCCATCGGCCAAAGGGCCGAGACGGTCACGGTCGCGGACTCGGCCCTGCACGTCGCAACCGCGGATACCCAATTGGGCGAGGTCATAACGAGCCGGCAGATGACGGCCGTGCCCCTCAATGGCCGCAGCTACACTGACTTGCTCGCCCTGCAATCCGGGGTCGCTCCGCTGTCCTCCGTGACTGCCGATACTACGCAGGATGTGGGTGTCTCCGCATTTTCCCCCTCTGGCGATTTAAATCCCGGCACAATTTCCATTAACGGCCAGCGGGAATTCGCCAACAGCTTTGTGCTGAACGGCAGCGACGTCGAAGAAGACGTCAATATGGGCGCGGCTATCGTTCCCAATCTGGACTCTATAGCCGAGTTCCGGATACTCACCAGTAACTTCGACGCGGAACACGGCGAGTTCAGCGGAGGTCAGATCAGCGTAGTTACTAAGTCGGGGACTAATTCGTTTCACGGCGATCTTTTCGAGTTCCTGCGCAACACGGACCTGGATGCGCGCAATTACTTTTCGCCCACGCGCGGGGAATTCGACCAAAACCAGTTCGGAGGCACGCTGGGTGGACCTATCCGGCGGAACAAGCTTTTCTTCTTCGCCGATTACCAGGGAACGCGGCTGACGCAAGGAATCGATACGGGCGAGATCCCCGTTCCATCGCTCCAGGATCGCGCCGGGAATCTGTCGGACGTGGCCGGTGCTTTCACGACTATCGGCCAAAACGGGATGCAGTCGCCTACGACCGTCAACGGCCCGTATTGGGCCAGCCAGCTTTCGCAGAAGCTCGGCTACAGCGTCACGGCGGGTGAGCCATACTACTTCCCCGGCTGCATAACTCCCGCGCAGTGCGTCCTCCCGAACGCCATCATCCCAAAAAGCGCCTGGGCCGCGCCGGCTGCCAGTCTTCTGCCATATATCCCTGCGCCTGACAACCCCAATGGCACTTACTCCACTTCGTCATATAACGAGGCGTTGCGAGATGACAAGGGCGCTTACCGGCTCGACGGCAGCTCCCGTTTGGGAACGCTGTCAGCTTATTACTTTCTGGACGGCTGGTCACAGAACAATCCATACCCAGTCGCGCAGGGCGGCGCGAATGTGCCCGGCTTCAATGCTCTGAACCTCGGTCGCGCCCAACTGCTTGCGCTGGGTGACAACAAGACCATCGGTTCGGCCGCGGTCAATGAATTTCACTTTAGCTTCATGCGTGATTCAACTCATCTGGGCCGGTCGATCGGCGGGGTTGGCGTCAGCCTGGCCTCCCAGGGCTTTGTGGTCGGGCCTGATACGCCCGGCATCGTCCCGCTATCGCCGAAGACGGAGGGAGTGGAAAGCGTCAACTTCAATAACTTCTCCATCGGAACCAACACGAACGAGCTCAAGCAGGCCAATAATACATTCCAGGCCAACGATAATTTTTCTAAAGTCGCGGGAACCCACACGATTACGCTAGGTACGCAGTTCCACTACGATCAGGTCAATGTGGATCCCATTGCGCAGCTGAACGGTAATTTTATCTTTTACGGCAGCGAGACGGGCCTCGATTTCGCCGACTTCCTGCTGGGCATTCCGAGCCAATACAACCAAAGCCAGCTTCAGCCGTTCTATGGCCGCAACAAATATGCCGGCCTGTACGCCCAGGATGGATGGCGCATCCGGAAAAATCTGACGTTGAATTACGGCCTGCGTTGGGACCGCATCGAGCCGTGGTATGAGAAATACAATCAGATCGCCACCTTCGAGCCGGGTCGCCAGTCGATCGTTTTTCCGGGTGCGCCGGCTGGTATTTTGTTTCCTACCGACCCGGGCGTGCCACGCACGCTGGCGCCGGCAGGTAATCTGGATTTCGCGCCGCGCATCGGTTTGGCCTACGCGCCCGGTAGCGGCAAGACCAGCGTGCGGGCTAGTTATGGCATGTTTTACACTGCCATCGAAGCGCTGACTATTGGAGTAATGAGCGCCAATGCGCCTTATGGGACTACTTACACCAGCCCGGCTCCACCACTTTTTGCCACGCCTTTCATTACGGCGGCCAGCGGCCAGAATGTCGGTCAGTACTTTCCGGTGCAGCTTGCGCCGTTGAACACCAGCGCCAGCCATCCGGACCCGAATGTAGACTGGTCGCAGTTTGAACCGATCAGCGGGGTGCCCGCCTATCCGGCCGATAACAAGATTCCGTACACCAGCGAATACATGCTCTCCATCGAGCATGGTTTCGGGAACAACACCGTGCTCAGCGCCAGTTATGTAGGCAGCCAGTCGCATCATCTTCTGGTGCTTGAAGAAGCCAATCCTGGCAACCCGGCTCTCTGTCTCGCACTCAGCAATCCGGCCAACCTGGCGCCAGGCCAGGCGCCATGCGGTCCGTTCAGCGAAGGCAATGTCTTCGTCACCGCGCGGGGCCAGACCATCCAAGGAACACGCGGACCGCTCGGGCCTAACTTCGGCAGTGATACGCTCGAAACCACCATCGGCAATGCCAGTTACAATTCTTTGCAGGTAACAGTGCGGCACTCGAGCGGCCCACTCCAGTTGCTGGCCGCCTACACGTTTAGTAAGTCGCTCGATGAATCTTCAAATCTTGGTGAAGAGATTAATCCGCTGAATCCCTCGCTGAGCAGAGCTTTGTCCGCTTTCGACATAACTCAGAACTTCGTTGTGAGTTATAGTTACCAGATCCCGGTCGAGCGGGTCTTGCATACCGCGAACCGTTGGAGCCGCGGGTGGGAGCTTTCCGGAATCACGCGCTTCAGCACCGGCTTCCCGGTAACCCTGATCAACTATGGTGATAACTCCCTGCTGGGTGCGGAGCCAAACGGCATCAACAATTTCGGCGTGGATGAACCGGATGTTGCGCCGGGATCTCTCAATCTGAATCGCAATCCGCGGAACGGGCAGCCGTACTTTAACCCCGCACTGTTCACCGCGAATGCGCTGGGGACGCCAGGTGATGCGTCCAGGCGGTACTTCCATGGTCCAGGAATGCAGAACTTCGATACGGCGCTGCTGAAAAATCTAACCCTCACCGAGTCGAAGTCCTTGCAGTTTCGGCTGGAGGCATTCAACGTTTTCAATCACGCCCAGTTCTTTGGACCGCAGTCGGTCGACGGAAATATCAGCAGTGGGACGTTCGGCCAGGTGGTAAGTGCAGCCGCTCCACGGCTAGTGCAAGCGGGCGTGAAGTTGACGTTTTGAAAATTCCCGCACCGCCTGGCGCAAGGGGTTCGTTCGTGCGGAAATACTTCTTGTAGGCGGCTACCCAATCCCGGGAAATCTCCCGTTGAGCCGTCGTCAAGTCAAGCTGGCCGTTGCAAACCATGTTATGCAGGCGGTCTTCCAGCGCGTCCTTTACACGCGCATTCCAGACAGTGTGGAAAGACTGTTGCGGCCAGAGATTGCGAATATTGGTGGCGCCGCCCCAACTGCGGAGTCACCAGATAGTCGATCTCATAAGCCGTGGCCGATCGATCGTTTGAGTCCGTATTCTTTCAGGACTTGCCGCTTGAGATCGTCAGGCACCGCCGGATCGTTGTTAGAAGGTGGAACGCTGCATACGTCGTCTAAGCCGATGGGAATCGTCGCGCCAGGGGTGAGAGTTACGTTCGGGATGGCGTTGCCTCGGCGCGGAGCGCTGGCGCGTGGCAGCATTACCGCGATGCCGGCCAGCAAGAGAAGCGCAGTTGAAACGATCGCCGTGCGAACCGGCCGCTCCCGCCCGAACCAGTGATCCGATCCGGCGGCGGCGGAAGCAGCGCCCTGCGCCAGGCGCGCTTTCAACAATGCCCGGGGACTTGCCACCGGTGGCACGCCCACCTCGAACTCACGCCGGTAGACCTCGACGAAGCCGGCTATGGTCCGCTCCAGTTCCTGCATGCGCGCGCGGCATGTCCAACAGACGCGCATGTGCCGCTGGATCTCCTCGGCGCGGAGCGGAGGCCGCTTCGCCGTCCGCCCAAAGCAGCAACTCTTGATCGGCAAGATGAGCAAGATGAGTAGGTTCGCGCAACATGGCTTCACCTCTGGTCCGCACGCGCAAAGCGAGCTAATAAGCGTGCCAGCGACTCGGATACTGACCCGAGGGACATACCCAAAACTTCCGCTATTTCCCGGTAGCGTAGCCCTTCGGCGCGCAGGTAAAGACACCGCCGGTCCTGCTCCGGAAGGGCATGTAATATGGACGACAGTCGTCGCAGTCTCTGGCTGCTTGCCAGTTCCTCTTCCGGATTCAGGGCCGGATGGGGCAAGTTTTCCAGAGCCGCCGTGCCCGCCGCAGGCCCGTTGGTTCTTCTCTCGCCGATTCTGTGCTTCAGGGCCAGGTTGTGAGCGACGCGGAAGAGCCAGCCGCGGAGATTCGTGCGCGCTTTGTCCTGCTGCAGGTGGGAGAACAGCGATAAGAAAATCTCTTGCACGATCTCTTCACGATCGTGCGCCGCCAGGCCGAATGTCGCCAGATATCGTAGGAGCGCGCCGCGCCATTGCTCAAACAGTTCGGTTGTTTCCTGATGGGGATGCTGCCGGCCACGCTTGTCGCGCACTGCGGCGGCTACGAGGTGGAATTCCAGAGTGGAGTCTACCGGTATGTCGGACATGGCGTTTCGAGCGACGTTTTTAGTGTATCCCGTCGGGCGGATCTCGCGGGACTCAAGCCCCGCGCCGGCTGAAGCCCGCCCTCCATTCTAAAATTCGAATGACAATCGCGCATCCATGCTGCGCCAAATGCCGATCGCCGCACCGGAAAACAACCCCGCGAAATCGATCACATTAATTTCGTTGGTCAGATTCGTGCCATCGACCTGTAACCGGACAGCATGCTTCTCCTTGTTCCGCAATACCTCGGACGTGAAATGTAGTAGTCGCTATAGTCTGTCACACTGTCAAAAGTCGAGAAAGTGACCAGCATAGGCAGGAAGATGTGTACGCCGCTCCGGGAAGCCGGTCGTGTCAATGGCCTCGAAGCGCGCCAGGAACTTGCGGGCTTCCTCCAGATCCTTGACGGCGGCCTCCTCTGAGAAGTCGTCGTTAGCAGAAGATTATGACGTCTTGCTGCAACCTCCACTCTCGCCGGTAACGGCCGTCGATCAACAGGCTGCATCCGTTGTTATGGATGACGCAGATCACTTCATCCTTGAGCAAGTGCCCGGGCCGCCGGTGGTGCCTTGAGGTAACTGATCGTTTCATGTTCTTTTCTCCTTTGGTTTATGTTTGAGTTTGACCGCGTCTTACCGCTTTGGCTCGATTCGGCGGCCGCCGTTTCCGGCTCTCAATACTAATGGCGCGAAAATAAGGGAGAAGAACGACGGGCCGCATGACTGCTAGTACGAAAGCCCTGCGCGCGCGGCCGGCAACGCGGATTTTGGCGAGTTCAAATGATATACTGATTGAGTTCATGGGCCTGAAACAGGGGGCTTTTGGCCTGCTGCTATGCTTGCTCTGTTGCTGTTCCGCGTGGGGCGGGGCCAGCGGCAGCCTTTCCGGAACGATCTTCGATCCGCATAATCTGCCGGTATCCGGCGCCCGCGTCACCGCAATTAACACGGCAACCAACTGGAGCCAAATCGTCACCACGGGCGCGAATGGATTTTATTCTTTTCCGGATCTCACCGTGGGCACCTACGACATCGCCATCGAGGCAAGCAGCTTTCGCACCTATCGCGCGACGCATCTGGTGCTGGACACGAACAGCGCGTTGCGTCTGGACGTGCCGTTGGTGCTGGGCGAACGCAGCGAACAGATCACGGTGACGGCGTCCGCCGCGCATGTCGAAACCGTCGATACGCAGTTGGGCGAGGTCGTCTCGGGGACCAAAATCATGGCCGTGCCACTGAACGGCCGCAGCTTTACGGACTTGCTGGCTCTGCAGCCAGGCGTGGCTCCGGCCACCACGATTACCGGCAATTCCATCCAGGCCGCCGGCGCGGCGATCCTTTCGCCTTCGGGCGACCTCAATCCGGGCACCATTTCCATCAACGGCCAGCGCGAGTACGCCAACGGCTTCATGGTGAACGACGCCGATGTCGTGGAGCGCTTCACCATGGGAGCGGCTATCATCCCGAACCTGGATTCGATTGCGGAGTTTCGCATTCTCACCGGAAACTTCGATGCCGAATACGGCAATTACAGCGGCGGCCGCATCAGCGTGGTTACCCGGTCCGGCGACAACCAGTTCCACGGCACGGGCTTCGAGTTTCTGCGCAATACGGACCTGGACGCACGCAATTTCTTCTCGCCCGCGCGGGCCGTGTATCAGCAGAACCAGTATGGCGGACTGTTCGGCGGAGCCATCCTTAAGAACCGCATTTTCTTCTTCGCCGATTTCCAGGGAACCGGCCAGAAGCAGGGCGTGGATACTGGATTGATCCAGGTGCCGTCGCTCGCCGAACGCGTCGGAAATTTCTCCGATATCGCGAAGCAATTGACTGGCACGGTTACCGGCCAGTATTGGGCGAATCTGCTGAGCAACAAGCTGGGTTACGCCGTGTCGCCGGGCGAAAATTACTATACTCCCGGTTGCGCGAATCCCACCGTTTGCGTGTTTCCGAACGCCATCATCCCGCCGCAGGCCTGGTCCACCCCCGCCAGGGATCTGCTGCAGTATATCCCGGCTCCCAACTTGCAGAATGGTTATTTCTCGACCTCCGCCGTAGACCAGACCCTGCGCGACGATAAGGGCGCGCTGCGGCTGGACGCGAATACCCGCTTCGGCGAGCTATCCGGCTATTATGTGGCCGACGATTATGCGCTGAACAACCCGTATCCGACGCTGCAGGGCGGCGCCAATGTGCCCGGTTTCAATGCGCTGAACCTGGGCCGCTCGCAATTGGCCACGCTGGGCGATACGCGGACTTTCGGCTCACGCACGGTCAATGAATTCCACTTTTCCTATGTACGTGACAGCAACAACGTAGGCACGCCCGAGGGAACCGTGGGGACCAGTCTCGCCTCGCAGGGTTTCGTGACCGCCAGCGGTGCGCCGAGCATCTTGCCGCAGCGGCCGAACATCGTGGGCGTGGAGAACGTGATCTTCAGCAGCTTCATTATTGGTTCGACTATCACGGGCCTTCACCAGATAGATAACACTTACGAGCTACGGGATAACTTCTCGCGGACCGTCGGGACGCACACTCTGAAGATGGGCGGCGAGTTATTGTTGAGCCAGGTGAACGCGGCCGCCGACGTGCAATCGAATGGCACGTTTTCCTTCTTCGGCTCGGAAACTGGTGTCGATTTCGCCGATTTCCTGATTGGCATCCCCAGCTTTTACAAGCAAGGCGACGCGCAGCCTTTCTATATGCGGAATGACTACGGCGCTCTCTTCGCGCAGGACAGTTGGCGCATCCGTCCACATTTGACGCTCAACTATGGCGCGCGCTGGGACGTGATCATGCCGTGGTACGAGAAGTACAACCAGATCCAAACCCTGATCCCCGGTGAGCAGTCCATGGTCTACCCGGGGGCCCCCACGGGCTTGGTCTTTCCGGGCGATCCGGGTGTGGCCCGTTCGCTGGCACCGGTGCGCTGGGACGATTTTTCACCGCGCCTCGGGCTGGCTTGGGCGCCGCACGGCGCAGGCGGCCTGGCGCGCAAATTGTTCGGCGATTCGGACCGCACCAGCATCCGGCTGGGTGCGGGGCGGTTCTTTACCGCCGTCGAAGGTGTTTCAGCCGGCGTGATGGCGGGTGACCCGCCTTATGGCAGCACTTACTCCAGCCCGGCCCCGCCGCTGTTCAACGATCCTTTTGTCACGGCTTCCACGGGTTTCGACAACGGCCAGCGTTTCCCCATCAACTCTCCACCGCTCGACGCATCGCCTGGCAATCCGAATTCAACCGTGAACTGGGCGCCGTTCCTGCCGGTCTCCGGCCTGCCGGGATATAAGCCCGATAGTGTGAGCCCCTATTCAGTGCAATATACAATTTCCATCCAGCGCCAGTTCGGCGCCGGCACGGTAGTCACGGCCGGCTACATCGGCAGCGAATCACATCATTTGCTGACGCTGCTGGAGGCCAATCCCGGCGATCCGGCGCTGTGCCTGAGCCTAAGCCAGGTGAGCCAGGTGGCACCGGGCACTCCTACCTGCGGACCTTTCGGCGAATCGAACACCTTCACCACCGCGGCGGGCAGCATCGTCCAAGGCACGCGGCCCGTCTTTGGTCCGAACTTCGGCAGCGTGGATTGGCTCACGACCATCGGCAATGCCAATTACAACGCGCTGCAACTGAGCGTGCGCCATACTACCGGACGGCTTGAGTTACAGGCAGGCTACACCTACGGCAAGTCACTCGATAACTCTTCCAGTATCTCGGAACAGTTGAACCCGTATGACTATCGCGCCACTTATGCTCCTTCGGCTTTCGATCTGAAGCAGAACTTTGTGGCCAGTTACCGCTACGAGTTGCCTTTCGGAAAGCTCGGCGGACCCAGCCGGCTGGCCGGCGGATGGGTCCTTTCCGGAATCACTCGTTTCGCCACCGGTTTCCCGGTGACTTTGACCAATGCGAGTGACAGCTCACTGCTGGGGACCCAGCCCGACGGCGTGAATTCATACGGCGTGGATCTGCCACAGGTAACTTCCGGCCGTCTCCAGCTCAATGGTAATCCGCGCAACGGATTGGCGTACTTCAATACATCGCTCTTCAGCCTGCCCCCGCTGGGCGACCCCGGTAACGCGGCGCGGCGGATGTTCTACGGGCCGGGCATGGCGAACTTCGACATCGCCCTGTCGAAAATGGTACGGCTCACCGAAGACACGTACCTGCAACTGCGGCTGGAGACGTTCAATACCTTCAATCACGCGCAATTCTTCGGGCCGGCTTCCGTCAACGGCGAGATCACCAGTCCGGCTTTCGGGCAAGTAGTCAGCGCGGCCGCGCCCAGGCTGGTGCAGGCGGGCGTGAAGTTATCGTTCTAATAGTCACATAGTTTCCCCCGGACCTGCTCGTGTTTGGTCTGCCGCACGAAAAATTGCTTGCATTGCCACACACTAATGTAGTAGTATCGCAAACAGGCATAGTAGAAACCGCATGGCCATTACCAAATTCACCAAACTCGAGCTGCAAATCATGCAGGCGCTATGGGATCGGGGAGCGATCTCCATACGCGAGGTTCAGGAGGCGTTTCCGGAGCCGGACAAACCCTCCTACACCACCGTGCAGACTACGGTCTACCGGCTGGAAGCCAAGAAAGCCGTGCGCCGCGTTAAGAAGATCGGCAACGCGCATATTTTCGAGGCGGTGGTGTCGCGCAGTGCGGCGCAGCGCCGGTTGATCGACGACCTGTTGGGTCTGTTCGGCGGGAGGACCCAGCCCATCATGGCCCATCTGGTGGAATCCGGGAAGCTCACGCTCGAGGACGTTAAGGAGGCGCAGAATGCCTTGCGGAAACTGGGTAGATAGCGCGGCGGCACCGATTGGAGGCTTGCCCGCACAGGAGGACCAATCCCGATGATTCACGTCCATTTCAATAGCACTTTGGCCAATCATCTGTGGCAATCGACGGTGTTTGCAGGCATCGCGGGCTTGTTGGCCTACGCGTTGCGGCACAACTATGCCCGGATACGGCATTGGATCTGGCTGATCGCTTCCGTAAAATTTCTGATCCCGTTCGCGCTCCTGGTGGCTTTGGGCGGCCAATTCGGGTGGTTAACGGAAAGGCTTAATGGCCGCGTTGCTCCGCCTGAATTGCCGGCGGTAATGCAACAGTTGGGCCAGCCGTTTCCGGAGTCGCTGGTTCCCGCGGCGGTTACGGCGGCCTCGCTCGGCCGGCAGCACCCCAGCTTCTTGCCGGGGCTTCTCCTGGCTATCTGGGCGTGCGGTTTTGTGGTGGTGCTGTTTTCCTGGTGGCAACGCTGGCGGTCGGTCCGGGTGGCCGTGCGGGCGGCCTCTCGTCTGCCAATGCGTCTGAAAACCGGCATTCCAGTGCTGTCGTCGCCGGCCGCGCTGGAGCCGGGGGTTTTCGGTATCGTGCGCCCAGTGCTGCTGCTGCCGGAAGGCATCACCGACCACCTGGCGCCGGCGCACCTGGACGCGGTCCTGGCGCATGAACTGTGCCACGTCCGGCGGAGGGACAATCTGGCGGCGGCGGCCCACATGGTGGTGGAGGCAGTTTTCTGGTTTCATCCGCTGGTGTGGTGGATTGGTGCGCGCCTGCTAGAGGAGCGCGAGCGTGCTTGCGATGAAGAAGTGTTGCGCCTGGGCAACCAGCCGGAGATCTATGCCGAGAGCATTTTAAAGACGTGCCAGTTCTACCTGGAGTCGCCGCTGGCCTGCATGTCCGGGATTGCGGGTTCGGATCTGAAGAAAAGAATTGTCCGAATTATGAAACAGGGCGGCGCCCACCAACTCGGCTTCGGCCGAAAGCTGCTGCTGGCCACCGCTGGCATCGCGGCGCTCACCGTGCCCCTCGTGCTGGGGCTGATGAACGCGCCGCAAAGCCGGGCGCAATCGCCGGCGCCAGCCAATGCGCCCACTCCCGTATTCGATGTGGTGTCCATCAAACCGAACACCGGCGGCGGCGGACTGTTCAGGCTCAGAAGCGATCCTGGGCTACTCCAAGCGAACAACGTTACGCTGAAATTCCTGCTGCAAGTGGCGTACCGCGTGAAGGATCCCCAGATCTCGGGAGCGCCGGGGTGGGCCGACTCCGAACATTACAATATCGAGGCGAAATCGGATGACGCCTCCACCGATGTGCTGCGGAAACTCAGCCGCGAGCAGCAGGAGGCGCAAGCCAGGTTCATGCTCCAGTCGATGCTTGCGAACCGGTGCAAGCTGGTGCTGCATCACGAAACCAAAGAGCTGCCCGTGTACGCGCTGGTGGTGGCCAAAAACGGCCCCAAGTTGCACGAATCGGCCGATACGCCGGACGACTCGGCTGCCGCACCACCGTCCACACCAAATGGACCACAACCCCAACATAGCTTCCGCATGAATGGGTCGGGGGATCTTACCGTACTCGCCCAGAGTATGGACATGTTTGCCGACCTGCTCGCGCGGCTCGCCGGACGGCCGATCATAAACGAGACCGGGTTGAAGGGCAATTACGATTTCGCGCTGAAGTGGATGCCCGATGAGGGCCGAGGTCAGCTGGCTGGTGGGCCAGCGGATGCCGCTCCGCCTGGCGATACGTCCGGGCCGTCGATCTTTACGGCCTTGCAGGAACAACTGGGGCTGAAGCTGGAAGCGCGCAAGGGACCGGTGGACACTATCGTAATCGATCATGTCGAGCGGCCTTCGGAAAATTGAGTAAGTGCAGGAGTGAAAAATGACAAACACCACAAGACGGTCTCCTGGTGCGATGGCCGCGATCGCCGCATCGATCCTGTTCGGATTTGGCGGCATGCCGCAAGGCCGGGGACAATCGCCGGCAGCCGCCAGCACACCGGCGCCCGCCTTTGAAGTGGTATCGATCAAGCCGAATCATGACAGCGATAGAAATGTCTTTATCCGCATGGATCCGGGCGGGAGGTTCGAGGCGCATAACATTACGGTGAAGTTTCTGCTCGAAGAGGCGTATGGCATCAGAGATCCGCAGCTCTCCGAATCTCCTGGCTGGCTCGATTCCGAGCATTACAATATTGAAGCCAAACCGGATGACTCGGTCGACGAAAGCAAGCTGGGCCGCGACGAGCGCCAGGCGGTACTGAGAGGCATGCTGCAAGGAATGCTGGCGGATCGCTTCAAGCTGGTTGTGCACCACGAGACCAGGGAGCAATCGGAATATGCGCTGGTGGTGACGAAGAATGGTCCGAAGTTCCACGAGACCACGGCACCGGAGATCGATCCGAAGACCGGACCTCCCGGGCCGCCCGCACCGCCGACCCCCGGCGCGCCCGTGCCGAGAGGCGGCATCCGCATGATGGGGAGGGGCGACCTCACGTGCAGCGGCATCGGTCTTAAGCAATTCGCCGATGTGCTCGCGCGGCAAATCGGGCACGTGGTGGTGGACCAGACGGGACTGCAGGGCCTGTACGATTTCACGCTGAAGTGGACGCCGGATGAGGGTCAAGGCCAGATGTTCCATGGTGCAGGCGGCGGTGCGGGCGGCCCTCCCGGAGACGCGCCGCCTCCTTCCGATGCGTCCGGTCCCACGATTTTCACGGCCTTGCAGGAACAGCTTGGGCTGAAGCTGGAATCGCAAAAGGGGCCGGTGGATACGATCGTCATCGACCACGTGGAGCGGCCCTCGGAAAACTGATGGCGGGGCGCCTGCGAAGTCCACGCTGGCCCGCGCGCGCACGTTATAACTGAGAAGCGGCACGTGGAGAGGAATCGCATTGAGAATTAGCCGAGCCGCGACCTACCGAGCCGCGACTTACCGAGCCGCGACCGTGAGGGAGCGGTCCCACGCACTAACTGGCCCGCAAAGGAGCGTGGGCGCCACATTGCCTTCGAATAACTGCCTACGCGCCGTTTTGCGGCTGTTACTTAGGAGCGGATGCGCCGCGCTGATGGCCGCGATCGCTGCGGTCTCGCTGCACGCGGCCGTGATACGCGGCGTAGTGGTCGAGAACTTCACCAGCCAGCCTCTCGCCCGCGCCCAAGTGGCTTTACAGCCGGTGGGGGGCACGCCGGGCGCACCGAAGTCGTTGCGCGCGGATTCCCACGGCATGTTTGTATTCGCTTCGCTTGCGACTGGTGCTTACATCGTCAGGGCCACGCGTAGCGGTTTCATGTCCGCCGAGTATGGGCAAAAGCGCTGGAACTCAGCCGGCATGCCCGTGATGCTGGAAAAAGAAGAGGACTCCGTTTTCCTCGATATCCGGCTCTTTCGCTACAGCGCGATCAGCGGAACGTTGGTGGATGAGAACGATGAAGGCCTGCCTGGATATGAGGTGCTGGCTTACCGCAACTCCAAGCCGCCGGAGTTGATGGCGCACGCCACCAGTGACGAGCGTGGCATCTATCGCCTGCATGGCCTGACGCCCGGAACTTACGTCGTGCGCACGGCCGGCAATCAATCGAATGACGGATCGTTTCTGCCCACTTACTCCAAGGAGACAGACAAGCTGGACCAGGCGCGCGTGGTGGAGTTATACCCGGATCAGGAAGCCGATAACATGGATGTGCGCCCGCCGCCGGGGAGGTTGTACAGCCTCGCCGCCGATGTTGAAAGGATTCCGCCTGGCCAGGATGCTTCGATCACGCTGGTGTCCGAAACGGGGCGCAAGACGGTTGCGGCTGAGAAGTACCGGTTCACACATCTCCCGCCTGGCGAATACGATGTGTTCGCGCGTTCGCCCGCCGACCCCGCTGAAGGGGAAAGCTTCCTGTGCGCTTACCAGCACGTTCTCCTGGGCGCGGATGCGGGCGCTTCCTTAATGCTGCGGTCTCCATCGGGAGTAAGTGTGGCCGGTGCACCCGCCAATGCGGCGGCGGAAATCCGCATCCGGCAGGCCGGACAGGCGGGCGCAGAACCATCGTCTGTGCCCTTGCGGAACGGTGCGGCTACGATTCCGATTGGCCGCTGGGAAGTGATGTTACTGCCGCCTGACGGTTACTATGTCTCCGCTGTGTCGGGTTCGGTCTCCGCGGGGAACCGCTGGCGTCCAGACGGCTGGCAGGAAGTCACGTCGCCTCCTTCGGCCGGTTTTGGCGGAGTGCGCTTCACAGTTTCCGCCGGTCCCAGCGCCATCCATGGTGTGGTGAAAGGCTCGGACGGCCCGGTGTGGGGCGTGCCGGTTTACCTCGAAGCTTATAATCAAACGGCGGGTAGCCGCATCGCGGACTTGCGCACGGCGATCACCGACATGCATGGCCAATACCGTTTGGATGGACTGGCGCCGGGAGCTTACCGTATTCTCGGCACATTTGAGTACTTATCGCCGGATGTAGAGGTTATGGGCGCCGCGGGCGCGCAACTAATGACGCTGGACGCGCACAGCGACGTGGCGCGCGATCTGGAACTGTACACCATCAGATGAAGCGGACGGGGTACAGCGCGGTGATGGCGTGGATCGCAGTCTCTACACTGGCGGCTGCGGAGTACCGTGGACAAGTCACGTTCGGTGGACTACCGGTTCCCGGCGCTATGGTGACGGCTACTCGCGGTGACAAAAATGCGACGGCCATAACCGACCTACAGGGCGTATACTCTTTCCCCGATTTGACCGACGGCCAGTGGACGATAGACATCCGCATGCTTGGCTTCGCGGCCGTGAACCAGGGCGTTACGGTCGGGCCGAACACACCGGCCGGAAAGTGGGAGTTGAAGCTTCTGCCGCTCAATCAGATCAAAGCGGAAATGCAAGCCGCCCCGCCGCCCGCCCCAGCCCCGGCTGCGGCGGCGGAACAAACAGCGCCGCCCAAACCGGCGCCTGCACGAGAACCATTGGATGACGATCTCAGCCAGCGCGCCGCGGATGGTTTCCTCATCAATGGCAGCTCGCAGAACGGCGCGGCTTCTCCGTTCGCGCAACTCGCCGCCTTCGGTAATAATCGCAACGGCGCGCGAGGGCTGTACAATGGCGGCATTGGTATCATCCTCGATAACTCCGCATTGGATGCCCGGCCGTTCTCGCTAACTGGGCAGGACACCCCCAAGCCGACTTACACCCGCCTGACGGGCGTCGCGTTCCTGGGTGGCCCGCTGCGCATCCCGCATCTGTTCCAGCGTCCCCCATATTTCTTTGTGGCGTATCAGTGGACGCGCAACAACAGCGCCAGCGCGGTGCCCGGGCTTATGCCAACCGCGGCGCAGCGCAACGGAATATTTTCGAGTCCGATTCTCGACCCAGTCACCGGAGCCCCGTTCCCGAACAACCTAATTCCGCAGAGCCGCGTCAGCCCGCAGGCGCAAGCCTTGCTGAATTTCTACCCGCTTCCTGACTTGGCGGGCAATGCGGGTTATAACTATCAAATCCCCATTGTCAGCCCTACGCATCAGGATGCCTTGCAATCGCGCTTCAATAAGTCGCTGGGGAACAAGAATGAAATCTACGGCCGATTCGCGTTTCAGAGTATGCGCACGGACAATCGCAATCTGTTTGGATTTCTGGATACGACCGATCTGCTCGGCATGAACACCAGCGCGAACTGGTCGCATCGGATTAATCAGACCTGGTTCCTGAACTTGGGGGTGCAGTTCAGCCGCCTGGCTACGCATGTGACACCTTTCTTTGAAAATAGCGAAAACGTTTCCGGCGAGGCAGGCATTTCGGGCAACGATCAGGCGCCTATGAACTGGGGTCCGCCGAGTCTCACATTTGCGAGCGGCATCGCGGGTCTGTCAGACGCGCAAAGCTCCTTCGACCGCAATCAGACCAGCGGCTTCTCCGATTTTGTCCGATGGTATCGCGGCGGTCACAATGTCACCGCCGGAAGCGATTTCCGCCGCCAGGAGTTCAATTATCTGGGCCAGCAAAATCCCCGCGGCAGCTTCACGTTTACGGGCGCCGCCGCTGGTTCCGATTTTGCCGATTTTCTGCTGGGCATCCCGGATACCAGCGCGATTGCATTCGGCAATGCCGATAAATATTTCCGGCAGTCTGTGTACGATGCGTTTCTCAATGACGATTGGCGGATCAATCCGGAACTTACTCTGAACGCCGGCGCGCGCTGGGAATACGGCGCTCCCATTACCGAGTTGTACGGCCGGCTGGTAAATCTGGACGTTGCGCCGGGCTTTGCGGCAGTGGCGCCGGCGGTGGCCGCCAATCCTACGGGCGCGCTCACCGGCGAACGATATCCCAGCTCGCTGGTGAATCCGTATAAGCGGGGGATCGAGCCGCGCGTGGGCATTGCGTGGCGTCCGTTATCCGGGTCGTCCATGGTGATTCGCGCTGGTTATGGCATCTACGATGACACCTCGGTCTATCAGACCATCGCGGTACAAATGGCGCAACAACCGCCGCTGTCTAAGACCTTGAGCGTGCAAAATAGCGCAGCCGATCCGCTCACGCTGGCCAATGGCTTCATCGCATTGCCGGGAGTCACGGCTAACACCTTTGGCGTCGATCCCGGCTTTCGCCCCGGTTATGCGCAGAACTGGCAGGTGTCCATGCAGCGCGACTTACCCGCGTCCTTGCAGATGACCGCCACTTATCTTGGCATCAAAGGCACTGATGGACCGCAGGAGTTTCTGCCGAATACTTATCCGGTTGGAGCGGTGAATCCCTGCCCGGCTTGTCCCACCGGATTTGGTTATCTCACATCGCATGGCAACTCCACGCGCCAAGCTGCACAAATACAGATGCGGCGTAGATTACATAATGGCTTCACCGGAACCTTGCAGTACACTTACTCGAAGTCTATCGACGATGATGCCGCATTGGGAGGACAGGGCGCCAGTGCCACCGGCCAGAATATGCCAAACGCCGCATCTTCCGGAGGATCGACCTCCGGCGGAACCGGTCCCGCAACCCTCGCCATCGCGCAAAACTGGCTGGACGTACATGCCGAGCGCGGGTTGTCTACTTTCGATCAGCGCCACGTAGTCAGTCTGAACCTGCAATATACAACCGGCATGGGGATGGGCGACGGCACACTTCTGACCGGATGGAAGGGAGCGCTCTTCAAGGAGTGGAACTTCGCCACCCAAGTCAACGCCGCGAGCGGCCCGCCGGAGAGCCCCATCTATCTGGAGGCTGTGCCCGGCACCGGAGTCACAGGCGTCATACGGCCGGATTACACGGGCGCGCCGCTCTACGCGGCTCCGGCCGGCTTTTATCTGAATCCCGCGGCGTACGTCGCGCCTTTGCCCGGCCAATGGGGAAATGCCGGCCGCGATACCATTGCCGGTCCGGCGCAATTTTCTTTGAGCGCTTCGCTAGGCCGGACTTTCCGGGTCAGCGACCGGCTGAATCTGGACCTGCGCGTCGATTCGACCAATGCGTTAAACCATGTCGCATTTACTAGCTGGAACACCATCGTGAACAGCACTCAATTCGGACTGGCGGCCGCGGCCAACGCGATGCGCAGTATGCAGACTACGCTCCGCCTGAGGTTCTGAGAAATGCGCCCCGCCGTCGCTATTGCCCTACTCGCTGCTGCTGCCGTTTGTGCGCAACAGACCGGCCAGAATGCGCCGGCCGGAAACGGAACCGTTACATTCACTACCGCCACGCAGTTAGTCGTCGAAGCCGTGGTAGTGATCGACAAGAAAGGCAATCCGATTGAGGGACTAACCGCTAAAGACTTCACCATTACAGAGGACGGCGCACCGCAGGAGATTCGCTTCTTTGAGCATCAGACTCTGCCGCTAAATCCCGGGTCGGCACCCGCCAATTCCGGGACGGAAAATATCCACATTTATGACAAGCTGGGCCGTACCCAGATTGCGGGCGAGACGGCCGGCAACACCCGATACAAAGACCGTCGGCTGCTGGCCCTCTATTTCGATATGACTGCCATGCCGCCGGGAGACCAGTTGCGCGCGTTGGGCGCGGCGGAGCGATTCATCCGTACGCAAATGACGCCCGCCGATCTGTTGGCTATCTTGCGCTACACGGGTGGCGCCGTCGATGTTCTGCAGGATTTCACGGCCGATCGCGACCGGCTACTTAGCATCCTGCAGACCATGGTTGTGGGGGAAGGGCAGGGCTTGGATTCTTCCACCGACGACGCCAGCAGCCCGGATACGGGTGCGGCTTTCGGCCAGGACGATAGCGAATTCAACATATTCAATACCGACCGGCAGTTATCCGCCCTGCAGACGGCGGCCAATATGTTAGCGCGGCTCAGTGAGAAGAAGTCGCTGATTTACTTCGCCAGCGGTCTGCGCCTGAACGGCCTGAATAATCAGGCCCAGTTGCATGCTACGATTAACTCCGCCATACGCGCGGGTGTCTCGTTCTGGCCGATTGATGCGCGCGGTCTGGTGGCGCAGGCGCCCCTGGGCGATGCCACCATGGGGTCGCCGGGCAACACCGGTATGTATTCCGGCGCGGCAGCCCTGGCTGTAACTTCCAATCTGCAGCAATCTCAAGATACTCTCTACGCGCTGGCCTCCGACACAGGCGGCAAGGCTCTGCTCGATTATAATGACCTGGCTAAGGGCATCCTGCAGGCGGAGCAGGCGGTTTCGAGCTATTACATTCTGGGATACTACACGACGAATACCGCGCAGGACGGCAAGTTCCGCCGCATCAAGATATCGCTGAACGGGAACGTAGCAGCCAACCTGGATTATCGCCAGGGTTACTTTGCCGGCAAACAGTTCAGTAAGTTTACCGCGGCCGATAAAGAGCGGCAGCTCGAAGATGCGCTGATGCTGCCGGACCCGATCACTGAACTTACCATCGCCATGGAGGTGGATTACTTCCAGTTGAACCGAGCCGAATACTTTGTGCCGATCGTGGTGAAGATTCCGGGGCGGGAATTGGCTCTGGCCAAGAAGGGCGGCGCCGAACGCACCCTGATCGACTTCATCGGCGAAATTAAAGACAACTACGGCACCACCATTACCAACGTGCGCGACAAGGTGGATATCAGGCTGAGCGACGCCACGGCTCTCGAACTGGCTAATCGGCCGATTGAGTATGACGCGGGGTTCACACTGCTCCCCGGGAAATACACGATCAAGTTCCTGGCGCGCGATTCGGAGACGGGCCGCATCGGGACTTATCAAACTGCATTTGTCATTCCCAACCTGAATAAAGAAGAAAAGCGCATCCCCATCAGTTCCGTGGTACTCAGCAGCCAGCGCGTAGACCTTAAGGATGCCCTGTACAATGCCGTCAAGAGCAAGGACCGGGCCGAGACGGCCAATCCTCTGGTGCGCGATGGCCAGAAGCTGATCCCCAGCGTGACGCGGGTTTTCCGCAAGGGCCGCGAGATGTACGTTTATCTGCAGGCGTACGAGCAGGGCGTAGCCACCGCTGAGCCGCTGGTCGCGTTTGTGAGCCTTTACGCCGGACAGAAGAAGGTTTTCGAGACACCGCCGGTTGAAGTGCGTAGCGCCTCGAACGACCGTTTGAAAACCACGCCGATCCAGTTCAGTATCGCGCTCGCCGGCCTCACGCCGGGCCGGTATGATTGCCAGGTCACCGTACTCGATCCAACCGGGCAGAAAGCGGCGTTTTGGCAGGCGCCCATCGCGCTGGCGCCGTAGCGCGCCTGAAGTCATACTACACTGTGAGTTGTGACGCGCGGGCCCCGCGCGCAGACAAAGTGTGGGCCGGAAGGCGCTGCTATGAAAGCTTGCGTATTGGAATCACCGGGACCGGTTGAGCGGAATCCGTTGGCATTCACGGACGCTCCCGTGCCGGAGCCGGGCGCCGATGAAGTGCTGGTGCAGGTGCATGCGTGCGGCGTGTGCCGGACCGATCTGCAGGTGGTGGAAGGCGAACTGCCGCCGCGTAAACATCCCCTGATCCCCGGCCACCAGGTCGTGGGCAAAATTGAGCGCTGCGGCAAAAGCGTCACGCGGTTCGCGATGGGAGCGCGGGTGGGAGTGGCATGGCTGCATCGCACCGACGGCGTTTGCGAATTCTGCCGATCGGGCCGCGAAAATCTCTGCATTAACGCCACGTTCACCGGCTACACCGTGGATGGCGGCTATGCGGAATACATTGTAGCCCCGGAGAGGTTCGTGTATCCGATTCCGGATGGCTTCAGCGATATGGCCGCGGCCCCGCTGCTGTGTGCGGGTATCATCGGCTTCCGGTCGTTGCGCGTGTCCGGAATCCAGAAGGGCGGCGCGCTGGGACTGTACGGTTTCGGTGCGGCGGCGCACGTGGCCATTCAGGTGGCGCGGCACTGGGGCGTGCGCGTTTACGCCATGACGCGCGACGAACGCCACCGCCAACTGGCGCGGGATTTGGGCGCGGAATGGGCCGGCGCGAGCGACGATCATCCGCCGGAAAAACTGGATGCCGCTATCATCTTCGCGCCTGCCGGCGAACTGGTAATTTCGGCGCTGCGCGTGTTGAAGAGGGGCGGCACGGTGGCGCTGGGAGGCATTTACATGAGCCCCATTCCGGCGATGGATTACAATCTGCTATACCACGAGCGGGTGATTCGCAGCGTGGCTAATAACACGCGGCAGGATGGAGAGGATTTTCTGAAGATCGCGGCGGAGATTCCGATTCACGCCCAGGTGCAGGAGTTTCCTTTGGCAGAGGCGAATCGGGCGTTGAATAGCCTGAAGCACGATGCGGTCGAAGGCGCCGCGGTGCTGCGAGTTGCGCCTGAGTGAAAGCCGTGCCCCGCGATTTCGCCCGTGTCTTTACCGGCCTGAAACCCGCGTTTCAAAACCAACTGACGCGGCTAGCGGTACATATCCGCAACATAAAGGGCAGCCCATGTACTTTGGGTCAGAGGTCTGGGCAAGGCGTACGTGAAGCTTCATTGGATGCCGCGGTATATGTGCTCGGAACTGATTGCCGTGCGGCTTTGGCGGGGCTGAAGCCCGCGCCGGCTTAAAGCTCGCCCTCCAGTAAAAAAAACTTTTGACAAGATCGCCCTGCTGTGCTACTTTTCAAGCATGCTGCTGCTTTTGCAGCATTAAAGCATGCCGGAAAAAACTCTGAGCCGCCGCGAGCGGCAAATTATGGACATCCTGTACCGCCGCGGGCGGGCCACCGCTTCCGAAATCCACGGCGAGCTGCCGGACCGCCCCAGCTACTCGGCCGTGCGGGCCAAACTGCGTGTACTCGAGGAAAAGGGGCACGTGCGCCACGCGGAGCAAGCCTTGCGCTATGTATACCTGCCCACCGCGCCGCTGGGCCGGGCGCGCCAATCCGCGCTGCGCCATCTGGTGGCGACGTTTTTCGACAACTCCAGCGCGCAGGCAATCAGCGCACTGTTGAATCTGAAGGGCCTGTCGCCGGACGAACTGGACCGCCTTTCCGCGCTGATCGAAAAGGCCAAACAAGGAGGGATTTGAAAATGACATCGAACGTGTTTCTGTGGGATACGGTAGTCAAAGCGACCCTTATCCTCGCGGCTGCGTCGCTGCTGGCCCTGGCTATGCGCCGGGCATCCGCGGCCATGCGATATTTCATCTGGACGTGCGCCGTGGGCGCCGTATTGGCTATTCCCGCGATTGGCTTCTTTTTGCCGCATTGGACCGTGCCGGTTGAGGCTCCGCTGCCGGCGGCTCCCGCGCGCGCTTTTTTTCCGGTAGACACCACTGGTGACAGCATAGCCGCGAGCACGAACGCAGTCCCGCCCGCGCATACGAGGTCCGTCCCCTGGCCAATTGCTATCTGGCTGGCGGGTGCCATTGCGGCCCTGATACGAGTGGGTGTGGGGCACCTCCAACTGGCACGCTTGCTGCGGAGGGCGCGGAAAGTGCGCGCGCCGGAGTGGATTGCGGCGCGTGACACGGCCGCTGCCCTTCTCGGAGTGCGACGCACAATCAAACTCGTGCGCAGCGCTGAAACGGACGTACCGCTGGCCGCCGGCGTGTTCGCGACATCCGTGGTGCTGCCGGAAAACTCGCAGGACTGGGACGCCGAGCGGCGCCATTTGGTCTTGCTGCACGAGTTGACGCACGCGCGCCGCAAAGATCCGCTGGTCCGGCTCATAGCGCGGGTGGCCGGGGCATTGTACTGGTTTCATCCACTGATGTGGCTGGCGGTGGCGCGCTCGCGGCGCGAACAGGAGCACTCCTGCGACGACGTGGTAGTGCGCGCGGGAACGGCGCAATCCACCTATGCCGAGCACCTGGTGAGTCTGGCCCGTTGCGTGTCGGGAGCGCATGGGGCGGCGCTGGGGATGGCGGCGACTTCGGACTTCGAACAGCGCGTGCGTGCCCTGCTCGATGCACGGCGCAACCGCAGCGGCCTGAGCGCGCGCATTTGCTGGACGGCCGCAGCTGCGGTCCTCGCGGTTGTGCTTCCCTTGGCCGCGCTGCACGGCCAGGAGTCCACGCGGCCGGTGTCGCTGGCGGGAACCGTTTACGATGCCAGCGGCGCGGTTGTGCCTGGCGTGCTAGTGCTCTTGAAGAGCAACACCAACCACGAGGAGGCATCGCGTGCGAACGCGGCGGGCGAATTCACGTTTTCGGGTGTACCGGCTGGCTCGTACACGCTGGAAGTTCGAGCTCCCGGGTTTGCGCAATTTCAGAACGCGGTGACGCTGCCCGCTAGCCACACCAGCATTACGCTCGCAATTGGGCCGGTGAACGAGGCGGTAGAAGTCGTAGGCAAAGCTCCGGCGCCGGCGGCCGCGGCCGGCACGCCGCGCCGCATCCGCGTCGGCGGCATGGTGCAGGCGACCAAGCTGGTCTCGATGATCAAACCCGTGTACCCGCCAGGCGCGGAGGCCGCCGGGACCGAGGGCACCGTGCTGCTGCGCGCAGTGATCTCGACCGCGGGCGATCTGCTGGGTCTCTCCGTGATCAATCAGTCGGTGGATGGCGAACTAGCGGGCGCCGCGATGGACGCCGTCAAACAGTGGCATTACCAGCCGACACTGCTCAACGGCGAGCCGGTGGAGGTAGTGACGACGATCGCCGTCACCTTCCGCCTGGAGCAGTAACGCGGCCTGCCTGGCAGGGGCGCCTGCCTCACGGCGATGTATAATTCCCGTGTGAAAACTTCATTGGCAGTTGCATCGGTTGGTTTGCTCGCGGCGGCGGGCGGTCAAACCCGCCAATCGCCCGTGATAAAATTTCAGGCCCTGGTATGGCTGCGGTGGATGCAAGTTCGGTCTCAGGTATCACCCACTGGCTGGTTCGCTGGCGCGAGGGTGACCAAGATGCGCTTGATCGCCTCACAAGCCTCGTCTACGTCCAGCTGCGTCAATTGGCGGCGTCGCTGCTTCATAAGGAGCGCACCGGGCATACCCTGCAGCCCACCGCGCTGGTGCATGAGCTCTACTTTCATCTGGAAGCCGCCAGGGCCATCGACTGGAAATGCCGCGGCCAGTTCCTTGCCATCTCCGCCAAGCTGATGCGCCGCATCTTGCTCTATCACGCGCGCAGGCGTATCGCTGGCAAGCGCGGCGGCGGGGAAACTTTGCATTTAGAGCAGGAGGCGCTTTCCATCCCCGGTCCGGATGTCCTCCAGCTCGATGCGGCGTTGAGCCGTCTGGCGCAGGAACATCCTCGCCCGGCGGCCGTGGTGGAACTCCGCTTCTTCGGCGGTCTCAGCGCGGAGGAGGTGGTAGAAGCCCTGCACGCCTCCGAAGAAGAAGTTTCGCCGCGGACCGTGGAGCGCGACTGGCGATTCGCGCGCGCATGGTTACAGGATGAACTCGCAATATTCTGAGCGCCCATACGACCCGGCGCAATTGCGCGAGATCTTTGCCTCCGCGCTGGAACTGGCGGGACCCGAGCGTTGCCGTTTGCTCGACGCGCAATGCGACGGACGGCCCGAACTCGGAGAGGCAGTGGAGAAGCTGCTGCGCGCGGATGCCGAGGCCGCATCGCAGACCTTGTGGCAGTTCCCGCGGTTTACGCGGAAGCTCGTCACATGGCCATAGATGACATTCTACCGTTCGCGCGACTGGGACCCTATTCCATTCTTTCGCGCATTGGGGCCGGCGGCATGGGCGCCGTCTACCTGGCCGAGCGCGATTACGACGATGTACGGCGGCAGGTAGCCATCAAAGTGATCCCGCGCGTCTTTCTCGACGACGAGATCGTCCGCCGCTTCCGTCAGGAAAGGCAGATCCTGGCGCGCATGGAGCATCCCAACATCGCCCGGATGCTGGACGCCGGAACAACTTCCGACGGGACGCCTTACCTGGTCATGGAGTTCGTGGATGGCACACCCATCGATCGTTACTGCGCCAGCCATAATCTGCCAGTCGAAGCCCGGCTCGCTTTATTTGAAAAGATCTGCGCCGCCGTGGGGTACGCCCACCGCAACCTGATCGTGCATCGCGACCTCAAGCCGAGCAACATCCTCGTCACTGCGGATGGTGTTCCTAAACTTTTGGATTTCGGCATCGCCAAGCGCCCAGTATGCCCTATTGAATGGCCGGGTATCTCTGGCGATGACTCAAATGGAGTTGGGCAACGCGCTGAACGACATCGCACGACTGCGTACGGCCGAGTCGTTGGACGAGCAAGTCCTGATGGCCGCACGGCAGATAAGAACGGAGTCGCCGAAAGATCAACGCTGGCCGCTTCTGGTTGGGAAGGCCTGCGAATACCTGGCGTTTGTGGAATCGGATATCGCCACCAGAACGGGCGACCGGAACTACCAGGAAAGATGCCTGCGTCATATGCAGGAGCAAGTGGAGATCGACAGTTCGCTCTATGCGCACAATCCGGACCGCTACCGCCGCTATCTGGCCGACGCGTTCGCCGATTTGAGCCGCGCGTGGCTGAACCGCGGGGATGCCAAACAATCCGAAGACGGTGCCCGTGAGAGCTTGCGCCGCTTTATGGAAATCGCCGCTGCCGATGCCTCGAATGTAGAGGCCGCCCGTGACGTTTTTGTGGCACATTGGCTGCTGGCCAGAGCGTTGCACGCGGAGCACCGCACCGCGGGAGCCGCCGCGGAGTTTGAAAAGGCTCTCTCCGGGTATGAATGGATACACCAACGCAACCCGGTCAATCAGCCGGTGATCGAGAAGCCGCCGTCGCATTCTATCGGCACAACATCGAGATGCTCGCCGAGTCCAAAGGAGTAACCGAGCAAGTCATGCTGGCTCGAGATTATGGACTGGCCGGCGATGCAGTCGCGGCAACGGACAAGTCGCCCAAGCTTACTACCGGCAGGCCGCAAGCCTTTGGGAGAGCCTGCGCAACTTCCGCCAGCTTCCGGCTGAGTATGCCGACAATCCCGCGGCGATGTGGCGCGCAGCTTCCCGTAGCACGCATGATTTTTCAACCTCAACCGATATCCTCCTCATCTTCGTCATCCCGACTATTACCTGCCGCTGCTCCGGCCCGCCAAATCCGGGCCGCCCAGGCGGTTGCAGCGGTGAAGTGAGCGCAGTCAGGCCGAGTGCTGCGACAGGCAAAGAACCGCGCCTAACAAATATTCAGTCGCAATCCTATAAGCTGTTAAATTAATGCATGTTGTTAGTAGCTTCGGGTCGCAGCAGCCCGGGTCAGTCCTGGCGCAAGACTGACTCCTTGATCCCCGACGACCACGACGCCTGGCGTTGTGCGCGATTCTTCACGGCTATCTGCACGCTGTGAAGCCGGATGATCCAGCCAACCCCCTGGGTACCGGAAAAGGCCGCCTTTCGCGGAGACTTGGCGCACGTCGCGCCCGGCTGGCCATTGGATTATCGGGAGGCGGTACCCGCGACGCGCGAGGCGACATCTGGAGCGTACTGGACGCTTTCCAGAACACCGTTTAGGGACCATGACCGGCGCGAGTCCGAATGCCGACTGCCGTTCATGTGGAATGCTGAAGGGGTCGCTAGAGTTCGGGCGCCGTTCAAAACGGAGATAACGGCTCACTCGTATCTTAATGCTGTCATCGGATCAACGTGGAGCGCCCGAGCGGCAGGGGCTAAAGAGGCCAGTAACGCAGTTGCGCCGAGCACGCCAATTACTGCAAACACGGCTGTTGGATCTAGAGTGCTCAGGCCCGGAACCAAGAACATCGCAAGTGGCTGCATCACGAAAAAAGCCAGAGCCAGGCCGGCAAGCATGCCGCCTCCCACCAGGACCAGACTTTGTCGGCCGACGATCCGCAAGACATCGGATCGGGTCGCCCCCAGCGCCACACGGAGACCGATCTCCCGGGTGCGGCGCGAGACTGAAAACAACAGTACCCCATAAAGGCCGATGGCCGCCAGCGTGAGTCCGAGTATGCCCATAGCTCCGAGCATTACCGCCCCAGCCTGGCTTGGCAGTAACGCCAGCCCCAATGCTTGGTCCATTGGTTTCGCTTCGATTGCAGCAGTAGCATCGAGGCTGCCCAGCGTATCGGCTATGGGCTTCACGAAAGCCGCCGGTGAGCCAGCGGCGCGAACCAGAAAGTGCAAATTGATGGGCTCTCCGTGGGCAAAGTACGGCTCGTATACAGCAAGGCGCTGCTGCTCGCCGAGAGTAAAGTACTTGCTATCCTTCGCCACTCCTACGATGAGCTTGGGTCTGTCATTCGCAAAGTCCGTTGCGAGCGTGTGACCGACAGGATCGGTTTTGCCGAAAACCGTGCGGGCGAAGGTCTCGTTCACGATGGCCACTGGTTGCGACCCTTTCCGGTCGGCCGCGGTAAACTCCCGCCCCCGCAGAATCGGAATTCCCATAGTCGTAAAGTAGTTCGGGCCGACGTTGTTGCATTCGTACTGAAGGTGAATTGGAGTCGACGATACGTCCGTTCGAAGCTGCGTCCCGATCACGCAATTATCATTCAACGGAACGCGTTGGGTAATAGCGGCCGCTTCGACACCTGGCAGAGCATGCAATCGCTCCAGCGCGGACCGCACCACGGACATTTGCTTGGCTTGGTTGGCGTCGTTATACTCTTCGGGCACTAAGCGCATATAGGCCCAAATCGTGTGGGTAACATCGAAGCCGGGATTCATCGAAGTGGCTCGGAGCAGGTTATGCACGAACAGAAAGCCGGTGGTGAGCAACACAATTGAAACGGCCAGTTGCCCGGCAACCAGAACGCTGCGCAAATTCCATGCGCGGGCGGTCTGCCGCTCCTGCAGTTTTAGCGCGTGGCTAAGGTCCTTTCGGACCGCTTTGAGAGCGGGCAGCCAGCCGCAGAGGAGCGCGCTGACGAATACGATGCAGAGCGAGTACCACAACAGGCGCCAGTCGGGCGAGACAACCAGGTGAATCGGGAGGGGCACCGGCAGAGCGAGACTGTTGATCCCCTTCGCGCAGGCAATGTCGATGGCCAACCCCGCCACCGATCCCAATACGGAGAGCAACAAGCTTTCAGCCAGCAGATGACGCACGATTCGCCTGCGGCTGGCGCCGAGCGACAGACGAATAGCCAGTTCCTGTGAGCGGCTGGAAGCGCGCGCCAAGAGCAAGCTGGCTACGTTTGTGCATGCAATCAGCAGCACGAGACCGACAACCACCAGGAGCATAGCGAAAAAGGCCACCACCACGCCGGGCATCATCTGCTGCAGGAGGTCGAGGCCCGTAACGCCGGTGACGCGCGTCTGACGGTCTGTTCGTTGCCAGCTGTCCTTTGGGTGAATACGGTCGAGTCGCGCGAATAGGCTTAGCAGGCGGGCGCGTGCCACGGGGAGGGTCATGCCTTTCGGCATGCGTGCGTAGAATTGC
This sequence comes from Bryobacterales bacterium, assembly GCA_963756605.1. Classification (GTDB taxonomy): domain Bacteria; phylum Acidobacteriota; class Terriglobia; order Bryobacterales; family Bryobacteraceae; genus Bog-159. Next base: position 362,180 of record CAVWOT010000021.1, read on the forward strand.
ACGTTATCGTCGTCACGCGCGACTGGTATGTAAATATCCGGTGAGATGCCGAAGCCAACTACCGAACGGTGGTTCGCTGGAAGCACACCAGCGACCGTATATACGCGTCCGTCCAGGATCAGTTTGCGGCCGAGGATTGCCGGATCCCCGGCGAAAGTGCCGCGCCACACCCGGTTCGAGAGTACAGCGGTATTGGTTTCGCCGGGCGCTATGCCGCGGCCAAGAAGGAACGGGACGCCCAAGGTACCGAAAAAATCGTCCGTCACCGTTCCTGCATAAAAGCGGCTGGTCCGATCCCCGTCCCGCCAGTTCACCTCCCGTTCAGGATTGATTCCCGCCATCCCGCGAAACACTTGCGCATCCCGCAGGAACTGAAAATCAGCGAGTGACGATCCGCTGTTCCCGCCTTCCCATATAGCGATCAGCGAGGCGTTGTCGCGGCAGGACGGTTGGCTGAACAGAAAGCTAGTCGTGATATTGAAGATTGTAGTGTTCGCGCCGATTCCTAGCGCCAGGCAAGCAATGGCGGTCAGGGCGAAGCCCGGATTGCGGCGGAAAGCGCGGGCCGCGTAGCGGAGATCGGCGGCAAGGTCCTCCAGCCACTGCATCTGCCAGGCTCCCGAGGTGTCTTCGGCAGCCTTCAGCCGCGAGCCAAATTCGCGGCGCGCCCGCAGGAGCGCTTCGGTGCGCGGCACACCGTTGCTTTCCAGTTCATCAGCCCGGCTCTCGATGTGGAACTGCATTTCATCGGCGAGTTCACCTTCAAAGCGCGATTGGCCGGCCCGCCAGCGCAAGCGCAAGTAAAGTTCCCGCAGAAATGCCATGGCGTCAGTTCCTCACGCTGTCTTCATCACCAGTTGTATGGCGTTCACCAGCTTGTTGAATTCACCTGCTTCCGCCGTAAGCTGCTTCTGGCCTTCCTTGGTGAGGCGGTAGAAGCGTGCCTTCCGGTTGGTTTCCGAGGTTCCCCATTCCGCGCGCAGCCAGCCTTTCAACAGCATGCGATTCAAAGCGGGATAGAGCGAACCCTCCTCGACGTCCAGCACATCTGCGGAGCGCTCTTTGATGCGGCGAGCAATCGCGTATCCATGCAGCGGACCCGCCGCCAGAGTTCGCAGGATCAGCAGGTAGAGGGTACCGGGCAACAGTTGCGGGGAATCTTCGGGCATATTTTCCTATTCCAGACTATATATAGCCTGGACTAGGGAGAAAGTCAAGCGGATTCGTTCGGGACGCGCAAGATCCGAATTTTTCACTTTCATGCTCAAGAGGGGTGAGAAGCCGTCCGCCAACAGTTACGAGCGAATCGACGAACTGCTGCACGAGGCGGCGCGCCGCGCCCGGCCTGGCCGGTTCCTGCCAGCTGTAGAGAGGACATCGGCGGGGGCCGCGTCTCAAACGGGGCGGAATCTGCGGACTTTCTGAAGCGGGGTGAAAGACGACAACATCGGCCTGACTTGGGATCCCAACAATGCGGCCGAATCAGGCGAGCAGCCGCTCCCCGATGGCTACCGCAGGCTCGACCCAGCGCGTATCTTTCACGTTCATCTCCGCGACTACAGCCACGACACTACCGGGAAAGTGATATGGACCGCGGTCGGCCAGGGCGAATTCGACAACCTGGGGCAGATCCGCGCACGCGCGCTGCGTAACCGCTGATTCCTTGACGGACCCGAGCGTACCAAGTTCGGGCGCCGGTGAAGTCTCAAATATATTGGAAAGCGAGGTCCGCCACTTAGCCTTTCGCCTTCTTCGGCGGCATGATGGCGTCTTTCGCGGCTTTAGCTACCCGAAACTTCACTACCTTCTTCGCGGCGATCTTGATGGCTTCGCCAGTGGCCGGGTTACGTCCCATGCGCGCCTTGCGCTCCACACGCACCAGTCGCCCTATGCCGGGCAGGACGAATACGCCATTCTTCTTGACCTCGCTGATGGCCGTTTCAGCCAGTGCAGTGAGCAAGCCCTGCGAAACTTTCTTGGTAACCTCGCACTTCTCTGCCAACGCTTGAACGATTTGCGATTGCGTCATTGTTCTACCTTTCGGTTGTTCCGATGAGACAATGGTACCGCAATACTAAAACATTTCAAAGGGGAAATGTTCCGGATTGAAAACTGCACTCTAACCCTGCTTATCGACCTGCTGGTTCTGCTCAGCGTCTGCGGTTCAAGCGCAGCAGTATGTTCAGAATCGCTACGAAGACATTGAAGAGGCCTGCGAACAGCATCAGCGCGCCAGGGATCGGGCTGTCGGCTTCCGGGTTGTGGAGGACAGCGCTTGTGGCATACACCAGGATACAGACGCCTAATATACCGATTCCAGCGGCAATCAGCATCCCTAACAGGCCGATGTTGAGAAATGCGTTGAGCACCATTGCGGCGATGATGCTGACGAAAATCCCTAACATGAGTCCTCGCGGCGCCGAAAACGTTCGGCTCGACGACATCACGAATAGTGTGACCGCGCCAAAGACGATCAGGGTCATCAGCATCGCGATCTTAGTCGTTCCAGGTGAGTAGAGGCTTGCAAACCGCAGGATGGGAGCCAGGACCAATCCTGAAACGAACCCGTCGGCCAGCAGCGCAGTGACGCCCAAAACCGGGTTGTGCCGGGCCGCGATCGCTACCCTCGGGATCACGTTAAGCAATACCATCGCCAGGATCCAGCCCAGCCAGCCGGTAAAGAGGTTAGCCAAGCTGTCCGATTGCGCGCCGAGGTACCCGCCGCAGAGCCCGCCTGCCACACTGAGGCCAAGCAGCATATACGTTTTCTTGATGGTCTCGGCTCGGATCGAGCTCAGTTGAGTGCTGCCGAACAGATTGTCGGTTACGGTCATGTAACGAAGGATACCACCGGATGCGGCCGACCGCGCCGATGGGAATGTGCTCGAAGGTGCTCTATCGACTGCCTACCACGTGTGCTCGACACGCGATTCTTTTTCCCGTTATACTCTGTTGGTCAGACTCCCTTATGAGTTTCCCGCATGTTCTGTCCGGCGCAGACTTCGAAGCCGCCACCTACCGCAAAGTCATGTGGCGCCTGATGCCCTTCCTGTTCCTCTGTTATGTGCTGGCATACGTCGACCGTGTCAACGTAGGCTTCGCCAAGCTCCAAATGCAGCAGGACCTGAGGATGAGCGATTCGGTTTACGGTCTGGGAGCCGGCATCTTCTTCATCGGCTACTTCTTCTTCGAGGTGCCCGGCAACATGATCCTGCAACGCATCGGAGCCCGCTTGTGGATTGGGCCGATCATGATCGTCTGGGGCGTCGTCTCGGCTTGCACCATGCTTGTCGGGAGCGCAACCGGTTTCTACGCGATACGTTTCCTGCTGGGGATCGTGGAATCCGGTTTTTTCCCCGGAGTGATCCTCTACCTGACTTTCTGGTTCACCAGCAAGCACCGCGCCAGGATGGTGGCAGTATTCATGAGCGCCATCCCGGTTTCCGGAATCATCGCCGGTCCAATCTCGGGGTGGATTCTGGCACGGATGAACGGCGTCGGGCACCTGTCGGCCTGGCAGTGGCTGTTCCTCGTGGAGGGCGTTCCGTCGCTCATGGCCGGGGCGATCACCCTCTACTTCCTGACCAACAACCCGGCAGAGGCCCGCTGGCTCGACGGCCGCGAGAAGAGCCTGATCCTTGCGCGCCTCCAGGAAGATGAGCGGTCCAAGAGAGGTGCGGGGCAAGGCCGGCACCGCTTTATCGACGCTTTTCGCAGCCCGCAAGTGTGGCTGTTGTGCCTGGTCTATTTCGGCATCACGGCCGGCAATTACGGTATTGGATTCTGGCTGCCGCAGGTGATCAAGGAAACCATTACCAACAGGCCCTTGGCCATCGGTTGGCTCTCCATCATCCCGTACACCGGCGCTGTCATCGCCATGTTTATCGTTGGACACCACTCCGATGTGAAGCGCGAGCGGCGATGGCACTTCGCGCTGTGCGGCACGCTGGGAGCAGCCGCGTTTGCCGCCAGCTCGGTTCGTGGAATCCCGGGAGGGATTGGCCTCGCCGCACTGACGCTCGCCACGGTCGGGATCCTATGCTCGCATGCCCTGTTCTGGGCGCTGCCCACCGCGATTCTCTCTGGCTCTGCGGCGGCTGCGGGAATCGCCTGGATCAACTCGGTCGGCAACCTCGCCGGCTACGTCAGCCCCTTTCTGGTGGGAACCATCCGCGACCGCACTCACAGCATGACGCTTGCGCTTCTGGCTCTTTCCGCTGCGGCGCTGGCGTCCGCTCTGGTATCGCTCTACGTGACGCGCAGGGCAGCCGGTAACCCGACATGAAGCCAGGCAGTATCGCCAATTCCCGGATTGAACGAGGGCGAGACCCGGCACCGCCGGCCCGAAAATCCAGCCGCCATCTGCAAAACTATGGTGTGCGGCCTGACATCATCGTTGAACGGGTTTCCGGCTTGTGGCTGTTTCAAGTCGCGCGAGATTTGGCGGATGCGGCGATTGCTGACGGGCTGGACGTGATGGAATGACCCGGGGGGGTGTGGACATCGCATGGGACTATACCAGTTCCACCTTGGTATAGCCGTTGCCCCTGCAAATTCGCCGCAACCCACCGACAAACTCTCTGGCGTGATCGATCGCGTTACGTACTTCAACGAAGAAAGCGGCTTTGTGGTCCTCGAAGTGAAAGTCGGCGGGCATCGCGATCTGGTCAGCGTGGCCCGGCTCACCGCCTGCAGCCAGTGCTGGCGAGTGGCTGACCGCCGAAGGAGCGTCGATCCGGGACCGGGAACACGGACTCCAACTGAAAGCCACAGTGCTCAAGACCGTGCCGCCCGATACCGCGGAGGAGATTCAGAAGAATTTGTGCAGGTGCAGCCAGGAACGGGGCGGGTACGCCAGCCACGGGTCCAATCCGCGCGATTGTGACCTTGTAGTCATGGACGAAGCCTCGATGGTGGACGCTAGTGCAGATGCACAGGGTCTGAAGGCGGTTCCCTTACGGTCTGCCTTGATCCTGGTGGGCGATGCGGACCAGCTTCCCTCTGTGGGTTCGGGCAACGTTCTGAAGGATCTGATCGATTGCGGACTCGTGCCGGTCGTCCGTCTCACCGAAGTGGTCCGGCAGGCGGCGGGGAGCAAGATCATTGTGACGGATCACCGGATTCGACGCGGCCTGATGCCGGAGCCGGCGGAGGGGTTGGAATCCGATTTCCACTTTATCGCACGGGACGAGCCGGAACGGATCGCCGCCACACTGGAGGATTTGGTCCAGAGCCGCGGATCCCTGGCAGTCCGGGAACTGAATCAGCGTTTGCAGGCCTCCTGATCCCGCCGCAACCAGCACCAAAGCATGTTCCGGATCCAGATAGATCCTCGCGACATCGGCTGCTTTCGGTGCTATAAGCGACACGGTACCACGACCCTTTTTGCCGCCCTGAACATCCTGACCGGCCGGGTGAAGACTGGCCATTACCCGCGGCGCCGCCGCCGTGAATTTCTGGACTTTATGAATGGCACCGCAGCGGACCACCCGGACCGCATGATTCACGTGGTGCCGGACAACCTGAATACCCACCAGCCCAAGCGGGACCGATGGCTACAATCGCCTCCAAATGTCCACTTGCACACTTCATTCCCACCTATAGCTCCTGGCTCAACCAGGAGGAGTGCTGGTTCAGTATGATGAGCCGCGCGGCGCGCAGTGCCAGCTTCACCTCCCCCCGCCAGCTCAGGGACGCCATTGACGCCTTCGTCGAGGTTTACAATCCGAAGCCCCAATGGATTTACTCTAATTTATGCAAGTAAGTACTAGCTTAGCTAAAGAGTTACGCCGCCACGCGCAGACGGTCCTGCTCGCTGATACCTGGAATAGCTGCTCGCAGGACATCATGCACGTGTTCGGCCAGGATGAACTCCATCTCGTTGCGGGCATCGGGCGGCATATCTTGCAAATCCTTCTCGTTTTGCTTGGGAATGATGACGCGGCGGATACCGAGGCGGCGCGCGGCCAGCATCTTCTCTTTGATTCCGCCTACCGGCAGTACAAGGCCGGAAAGCGTGACTTCACCGGTCATGGCGGTGTCGCTCCGGACCGGCAACCCGGTGTAGAGCGAAGTCAGCGCCGTGGTCATGGTGACGCCCGCCGAGGGGCCGTCCTTCGGAATCGCCGCCGGCCGGGACGTGAACATGTGCGCCATAGCGGCGGAACATCGATTGATCGATAGAAAACTCGCTGGCATGCGACCAGATATAGCTTTGCGCGGTCTTGGCGGATTCCTGCATCACCTCGCCCAACTGGCCGGTGAGCGACAGTCCTTTGCCGTCCTTCAGCAGCGCAGCCTCGATGTAGAGAACGTCGCCGCCGGCCTCGGTCCAAGCCAGGCCGGTCGCAACGCCGGCGGGCACGTCCTTGCGAGCCTGTTCGGGCGAGAAACGCTCCGGTCCTAAGAGGTCCGTCAGTTCTTCCTTATGTATTTCGACCGGCCCCGGGGTGCCCTCGGCCACCTTTAACGCCACTTTGCGCATCACGCGACCGATGGCTCGTTCCAGTTGTCGCACGCCGGCCTCACGGGTATAGCGCGAAATCACCAGGCGCAGCGCCTCATCGCTCAGGACGCAGACGTCGGTTGAAAGACCCGCTTCCTTCAGTTGTTTGGGAACCTGGTAGCGTCGAGCGATTTCGAGCTTTTCTTCTTCGCTGTAGCCCGCCAGCCGCACTACTTCCATGCGATCGAGCAGAGGCTGCGGAATGGTATCGAGCGTGTTGGCCGTCATCACGAAGAAGACCTTCGAGATATCGAACGGCAGGTCGAGGTAATTGTCGCGAAACGTCTTGTTCTGCTCGGGATCGAGGATTTCGAGCAGCGCGGCGGCCGGGTCGCCCCGGAAATCGCGCCCGAGCTTATCCACTTCGTCCAGCATCAGTACCGGATTGTTGACACCGGCTTTGCGGATACTGTGGATGATCCGGCCAGCCATGGCGCCGATGTAGGTGCGGCGATGCCCGCGCAACTCAGCTTCGTCGTGCATGCCGCCCAGGCTCAGGCGCTCGAACTTGCGGCCCAGCGCACGGGCGATCGACTGGCCGAGCGACGTTTTGCCAACTCCCGGAGGTCCGACGAAGCAGAGGATTGGCGCTTTGGCGCCCGGGTTCAGCTTGAGCACGCCCAAGTGTTCGAGAATGCGTTCTTTGACGTCTTTGAGGCCGTAGTGGTCGTCCGCCAGTATCTGGCGAGCGCCCGCGATATCGATGGGCGAATCGCCGGCTTTTCTCCACGGCAGTTCCAGAATCAGTTCGAGCCAGGTGCGGCCTACGTTGTAGTCCGGAGCTTGCGTCGAGAGACGATCCAGACGCGACATCTCCCGGTCGGCTTCCTTACGGATTTCGTCCGGCAGGTCGGCTGCCTTCAGGCGCTCGCGGAGTAGCTCCAACTCGGATTCGCCCTCCTTTCCGCCCAATTCCTGCTGGATGGCGCGGAGTTGCTGCCGAAGGACGTACTCCCGCTGTTCCTTTCCCATTTCGTTCTGGGCTTTGGTCGCGATCTTACCCCGGATTTCGAGGATCTGGAGTTCGTGGGAGAGGTGTGCATGGATCAGACGCAAGGCTTCGGTGCGGGACTCGACGGCAAGCAGCCCGTGTTCGAGGGCAACGTCCATGCTGAGCACGCTGGCCAGCATCCACGTCATTTGCAGGGGATCCGCCTGAGCCGTGATCGCGCGGGCGAACTCGACCGGTAACTCCAACCCTGCGTGTTTCAAAACGTTGGTGGCAAGGTCAATAACTTCGCGGTGGAGGGCCTCGATCTCGGGGTTCGCGTCGTCGGGCTGATCGGGAATCGGAATAGGACGGAAACTCGCGCGAAGGAAGTCTTCACCGGTGAAATCGGCGAGCGCCACCCGTTCCACGCCCAACACAAGGATGTCGTAGTTATCCTCACTGCGCCGAGACCGCTTGATAACGGCTTTGGTGGCGGTGGGGAAAAGATCCGTCGGGCCTGGAACTTCGACGGACGAATCGCGCTGGGTAACAACCAGAATCTCCTTTGCCTCGCTCGCCAAGGCTGCCTGGATGGCCGCCACGGATTGAGGACGGCCAACGGACAATGGCATCAATAAGTTAGGGAAAAGCACTGTATTCTTGATTGGGACTACAGGCAGATTCTGTTGTTGGGACATCTATATTCTCTCTTATAAAGAATGATGAGCAAAATACACTAAAGGATTCAACTGCTTGGGCGAGGCGATCCAAGGTCCACAGCTAAAGGAGAGATTTAATCGATAGCACCCCCCGGCCACTGCCCAACGAACTTTTAGCTCTCGTGCAATTCTCAGCCAGACGTCCAGGAAGTTCGACCGGAAGAAGGCGCATCACAAAGGCCGACCCGCAAGCTATCGAGTTCAGCGGATGATATGCTTCAACCTTCCATCACATTACATCAAGTGGCTATTGTCCCCCACATACACCGCGTGCCGGCGGTTTAAGAGAAGTCCACGCCGGGAATCACGGGCTCGCTATCGGGAGCGTTCCAGCTTCGCACCGGTGCCGCACTTAGTTGTCAGAGGCCTTCTGCAGGGCCTTCTTCTGGCGCCGCGGTAGCCGGGACTTATTCTTTTTGGCCAATTTGGGGATTTTCGGATTCGGCGGAGTGTTTTTCTTCTCGACTGGCGCGGCGACAACGGGTGCTTCGCTGGCGACCGTGGCCTTCTCTTTCTTGTCTTTCTTGTCCTTCTTCTCGGGTTTCTCTGCCATATGTGATGAACCTGCGTCCCCCTCAAGTGTACTCCACAACCGTGCAGTGGCGTCCGCGCTTTCGATCCGCTCGACTTCAATCCATTGCGCCGAGACCTTCCAGCAACATCTCCGCGATGCTGCTGATGAGGATGTTACCCGCATTGTCTGGGGAATAGTCGACGCGGATCATGTCGTCGACCGTAAAGCTTACGTTTCATACTGCACCTTGTCCGGCGTGTGCCACGTTGAAAGTGACGGCTTGGCCTGCCGGCCTCCTTGGCCCTTGAGAATAGCGTTCTGGTCCAGCGGTTCGTATAAGCAGCGCCGGACATTGTCGTAACGATGCTTCTTCAGCAGCCCTCTCTTCCCCAAGCATTGATTGTAGTAGTCGTCACACCGTGCCGCATGCTCATCTCTTTGGCAGTGAGCAGTCCCTTCGCGCGCAGCCGGCTGTAGGGGTAAGTCAGATGGAGGGCTTGGCGGATATGCGCGATCTTCTTCACGGGGAATGGCTCATCCTGCCAAGTCTTCCTTCCTTTTCGATTGACTCGTCAAAAGAAATCGTGGGTAGATTTGGGCTCGGGAAGCTTGCCAAGTGAGTAATAGAGGGCGAGCTCGAGGACACGGAAGGTGCGAAAACCGTAGGATTTTCTCATGGTGACTTTGGCTTTGTTGTTCAGGCCCGCCACGACGCCGCTGGAAAGAAGCTCTTGAGCGCGGAAGTAGTTGAGGATTAGCTCGCGATGCTGATGCAGCGACCGGGCGACCTTTTTCATGGGCTCGATGCGTGGACGCACTAATCCCATAGCTGCTGAAAAGGCTTCCTTGAGAAGGTAAGCGCGGACGATCCTTCGTATCTCTATAAACAAATCGTTGCCGTTTCTGGCAAGAAACTCTAACGTGCCGGTGCTGCAGCAAGATTGGGGGTATTTGTTTACCGGCCTGACAGACCTCTGAACTGAGCCTCCTGAAGATTTCGCCGAACAAATGGAGCGGTTTCGGCTACTGTAGGGTTGGATTAACCAACGGGGCGGCCCGCGGGGAACAAGCAGGCTGATACCGTCGATTTTGTTCCCAAACGAGAGTTGGACCAAGCCGAGAAGCAGATCCATCGACAGCAGCGGGAGATCGAGCGACTCAAAAGGAAGTCGAGCGTCTGCGCAAGGAATTGGAAACCGCGCTGCGAGCCAGCAAGCGCCAGGCGGCGCCGCGTTCGCGCGGCGCACCAAAACGGAATCCAAAGCGGCCCGGCCACAAAGTGGGCCACCAGTACGGCCGGAAAGCATGCCGCCCTATCCCGGCGCGAGTGGATGAACGGATCGCGGTTCCACTGCCGGAGTGCTGCCCGCACTGCGGCGGTGAGCTGGAGTCGAAAAGCTGCGCAACGCAGTATCAGGAAGAGATTGTGCGGCGGACCGTCGTGCGCTGGGGCCGGAAGCGCTGACCCTGGCGGCCATCCTGGTGGGTGAGCGATTCGGAAACTGCATCCCATCCTAATTGCGCGGTGTACCTATTTTCGGGTCGGTCACAGCAACCGGATCTTCCATCAGATGGATTGGGCCGTGCAGAGCGAGCTGCAGTTATGGCTCGGACGCAAACACCAATGCAGTTGGCCGTCCGCCCGGAAGCACTGGAGCTATCAGTTCCTGTACAAACGGTGCCGTGCTGTATCAAATGGTAGGGCGAGTGAGCCATCTGCCTGGCTTGCGGCGCACACAGCCGGAAGAAGGTGGCCGGAGAGCTGGATGCGGGAAATCCGCACGTCCAGTTCGATGAGGGGCGCAGGAAAAGTACGACAGCGTAACGCGCCTGTGCCTTACTCTACCGCAGCCCTTGGCTAGTTAGCCAGGGCCGACACTCAGGAGCTTTGCGTCATGGACCACGAACCCGGGTGGGATTGGGCATCCGGTTGTCCCGATGGCAAGCCCGCCTGCTCCAGTTGCTGCAAAGTGTAATAGCGGCCCGGTTGGAGGCCTGTTACCGTACCGGTGTATCCCGGAACGCAGAACGTGTTGGTGCCAGCAATCTGCTCGTTGGCCGAGAGGTAGATCGGCTGGGGGCCGGAAGACTGGCATGGTCCGGCATAGCCCAGTTCCTGCGATGTGTAGGTATGCCCGTTAACGGTGACCGGGCCGGGATCGGACCAGTAGGCTGACGTATCGATGGCCGACCCGGTTGCCAGCCGGTTGGCGTTCTCGTTCGAAAGCAACGTATCGAACTCCTGTTGGGCCGTCGCGTCGGGGATGCCTGGAAGTTGCGAAGTGAGATTCGCGGCATTCTCTCCCGTCATGCTGGCGAAAGCATTGCCGTTCTGGTTATAGATGGCCTGCGTGTAAACCTGATCGGGACCGATGATGCTGTCGGCGGTGTAATAGCTCCCGGCGCCCGCTGCCGGTTGGTAAGAAATGTCGGCGGAGGTAGCGGAAACGGCCGGGTTGGTCGCCGACATCTCCGTATAGTAGCTGTTCAGCCAGGTCTGTACATTCGGATCGCCCGAGTTTGCCGGTGCCGCGGAAGTCGCGGTCTGCGCCGTCGAAGTATTGGGAGCGGGTATGGCAGCCGATGGAATGGAAGCTGCTGCAACGGCAGTCTGGACGGTGGCGGCGGATGCGACCGGCGCGGAGGCCGGGTCCACACCTTGGGTGGCCGCTCTCGTGGCGCCGTCAAATATGTCCATAAAGTTGAGGTTCGCCGGCAGCGGTGGAACCGGTGGCTTGTCAGTGCTCCCGACGAGGTTGTTTTGTATTGCTGAGATCATGCTCTTCCTTTCCGGCGCGCCGGCAGGGAGAAGGTTTGCGCGCCTGCCCGCTATTCAGGCATGTCTGAAGCCACACACGCGCGCGGCCAAGCGCAACAGAAAACAAAGGAGAAAACGCGCAGAGCAGTCGCCGCGCAGGCGCATTCCCGCGACGCGATTTTGACTTCGTAGGGAGGCGCGCTATAAAACCGTCACGCAGTGTTCCGGCTAAAATAAAAAGATGCTGAGAGTCATCATACTTACGCTGGTGACGGTGGTCCTTTTTGGCCAAGGGCCCCAGGCGGCGCCCGTAAAGGCTCCGCAGCCAGATCCGCAAAGGCCCCCGATCGAGGTGGACGCCGCGCTGCGCGCACGCGTCAGCCAGTTCTACCAATACGAGATAGACCGGAAGTTCTACCGGGCGTTGCAACTGGTGGCAGAGGATACCAAAGACTATTATGTGGAATCGAGCAAGGCCCCCTATCTGGGGTTTCAGATCGATACCATCAGTTATTCCGACGGTTTTACCAAGGCGGCGGTGGTGGCGATGGTGAGCCGGCTGGTGCCGGTGGAGGGATTCATGGGCCATCCCTTACCCACGAAGATGACTACCCGCTGGAAGCTGGAGAACGGACAGTGGTGCTACTACGTGGATCCTCGTGACTTGCGGGTCACACCATTCGGACCGGCGCCGCCGACCATGTTCAGTACGGCCAGGGGCGCGCCGGCAGCGCCACATCCGAGCCCCGCGGCACCCGTGACACCAGTGAATCCGGCGGGGACACCGGGGTTGCCGAGCACGCCCGGCGTGCCAGTGGCGCCAGTACCCCGCGTGGCGGGGACGCCAGGGTTAGGCGTGCCGCCCAGCAACATTCCGCGAATGCTGTTTGCCGATCAAGACAGCATTCAACTGAAGTCCGCTGGCGCATCCTCAGGACAGGTTACAATTTCCAACCCGACACCATTTCCCGCGACAGTTACGGTTGCATATCCCCTCGAAAAAGGACTTACTGTTAAACTGGACCCGCCAACCATCTATCCGAACCAGAAAGCCGTACTCAGCGTGCAATCGAGCGGCGACGGTAAGACTGCCAAAGCACCCGTTACTATCAGCTTAAAGGTACAGCAAACGAACCAGGTTATTCCGATTAGTATCTCGTTTGCCAATTAACTGGGTTGTGGGACAGGCGCAGCGCGGGTCCTCCAGGACCCACGCTTCGCGCTCGGAATCAGCGTACACGAGTGGGAACAGCCGGCGTGGACGCCGGGCCGCTGGACTGGAGTTCCGCCCCCACATCGATTACTGGATCGCGATGAGCGATGGATTCCCGAATAACAGACTCGAGCCCTGATACACCGCAATAGCGAACGGCTGACTGTTGCCCGTCGCAGTATTCTCAGGGACCTGGAAATCCACTTCGTAGACGCCGACCATGCCGTAGGCATATTGAGCGGAGAGCACCAGGACACCGCCATTGTTGACGCCCACGACCACGTTGGCGACAACCGGCAGGCTCTGCGGCACCCAGGCGCCATTGACCTCAATGATAGGATCGAATTCATCAGTAGATAACGGCGGGGACGTCTGGCCGAGTCCGGTAACAAACATACGGACGATCTCGCCCGGCGCCACCGGATTCGATGCCGAAGCGAAAGACCCATCCGGCCGGACCAGAACCGCGCGATTCTGCCCGTCGGTATCCTGGAATTGGAAAATGCCCGGAGCAATCGGCAGCACCGTAACATTGAATGGCGCAGAAGCCACACCGCCGGCACTGACCACCATGGGGACCGAGGCCGGCGGCGTCGCGGAGGACGAGGGCACGTTGCACGGCACCTGGAACGATACGGATTCCACGCCGTTCACGTCGGCCGCATAGAGAATGGGAGCGGAAATAGGCGGCGTGCCGAATTGGACGGTCAGGCCGGCTACCTGGTTCTGCGGCGCGATCGGCGCCACCACCACGCCTTGCAGGTTATTCGTCAGGCCGGTTCCATAAGCAGTCGCGAGGCCGCAAGGCGCGACAAATTGACTCTGGAAGCCCGCTGAATTTTCGACCGAGGTAATGATCGGGCCAGGTGCCAGCACAGTCAGGCTGAAAGGCACGGAGTAGGTTTGGCCGGCGTAGGCCACGCTGGCGGTAATTACAACCGCGCCAGGAGCGCTTCCCGCGGTGGCTGTAATTTGCGCCTGGCCCTGCGCGTTGGTGACGGCACTGGTGGCGCTTAAGGTAGCGGGTCCGCTGGTGACTGCCCAAGTCACCGTCACGCCGGGTAAGGCTGTGCTATTGTCGTTGACCTGCACGATCAACGGATCCGTGAAAGCTATTTCCTGCTTGGCCGATTGGTTATTGCCGGAAACATACTGCAGAGTCGTAACTACCAGGTTCACGGTCACCGTAAAAACCGCTTTCAAGCTCGGGTTGCTATTGAGATACACGGTGACTTCGACCGGGGCCGCCGTCGGTGTTACGTAAGCCGAAACCAGACCGCTGGGACTGCTGGTTGAGATTACACTACTGAGGGTAGCGGTGCCTGAGGTGACCGCCCAGGTGACTGAGGCGGCGTTGGAGGGATTCCCCGCAAGGTCGGTCACTTCAGCTTGCAGCGCCAGGGGCGTCCGAACGCCTGAGTTGACGCTCTGGTCGTTGCCGCTGTAGATCTTGACGATGGACGGCACGCCGGCGGTGACAGTAAGAGTCCCCGGTCCATACGATAATTTCCCGGCGATCACCACGGTATATGAGCCGGTGCCGATGACGCCGCCGAACACGGGGGTACAAATAGCTATGCCGAGGGCATTGGTCAACACCAAGCCGGGCTGCTGGCCCGCTTCCTGGCCTGCTACGGGAGCACAGCTTACAGTCGGACCTGTAGTGGGTACGAGCGCGACGCCGATATTCGGAACAGGACCAGTGGCTGGGGAAGAAACACTCACTTCAATAGTCGTAGCGGACGTTTGATCCACGGCACCGGAGAGTGCCGGAGGGCCACCAGTAACCAGGTCGGGGGTAAGTTCGGGAACTCCTCCGGCGCCCGGACCGGTGGTAGTCTCCACGAACTGAACGCTGGCACTCGGAATGGACGCGACAATGGTCGCCAGGTCAAACGCCGTACCGAACGGCGCCAGGGTGACGAGATTATAGCTGGCCTGCCCGGATGCGTTCGTCGTGGAAGTCGAAGTCGCCGTCTGCACACCCGTTTGTGTGAGAACCCAGGTAACGGTGGCATTCGCCATCGGTTGGCCGGTGGTATTATTCACCTGCACCAATAAAGGGGAGAAAGTCGTTCCGCCTGATATACAGTCGGGACACACTAACTGGCCGTTGCCGGAAACGATAGAAATGGTTTGAGCCGGGCAAAACGCCGGGGAAAAGAACAACGCGGTTAGAAAGGCACCGGCGAAAAACGCGAGTTTCTGCATACACGTCCTCCTGACGCTTAAAAAGGGAAGATAAGGATGGTGGACGCGGAAGATCAGTCTAGCATCATTCCGGGCAAAAAAAAAGGGGGAGCAGGAAGCTCCCCCTTTACCACGGCGACTGCCGTGAAGGTTAGTGAACGAGTTGCTCGCCAGTCTCGGTGACGCCGCACGTCCCCAAAGAGGAGCAGATGAACGGCTGTGCCGAGCGAGTCGCGTCCGGAATAATCAAAGCCAGATACGCTGCCGCGAACTTCATGATTCCAGTGTCACTCACGAAAGAGTAGCCATGAGCATACTGGAAGGTGCAAGTCGCGATCGCGTACCCGCTGGACCCGGAGGTCGAAGTCAGGTTGTAATCCGTATCGGTGGAAGACATGGAGAACGCCCAAGTCTGTCCAGGACCGATCACCCCGGTACCGTTGATGGTGGGGATGCCGTTGTAAGAAACGGTCGAATTGACATATCCAGGCGTATTCCCGGTAGTGCCGATGTTGGCCGACACACCAGGAGAGGTACCGCCGAAGAATGCCACGGAGCACGTACCGCTTTGCCCGACCGCGCTGGAAGCGCCAGCGCTGCCAAGGCTGTCGAGGGACGTGTTCGAGATAGCGATGCCGGTGTCAAACCCGTATACGTCGGTAACGTACGGGAAGAGCAGGAGGGTTTCGCAAGCGGTCACACCGAACAGGTTTTGTCCGCCTGTTGGGTTGTTGAACCCACTGCTAAACTCGGGATAGGGGTTACCCTGTGTCCAGGCTCCCACCTGCGGGCTGAAGCCGCTTAAGGCAGTAGCCGGTACCGGCGTTATCGGACTGGTGGAAGTATTCGGTTGAGCGGTATTGGTTACGTAAATATTGAACGTAAAGGCGTCGGTAGCTAGAGGATCCTCCGCGGTGACTGCCCAAACGATGGTCACGTTATTGGCTCCTCCGGCGGTGTTGTCCAGCACTTGCGTAACGATGTTCCCGTTCGAGGCCGTAGCCGTAGTTGTTGACGCGGGGCTGACCAACGACGCACTCGAAGTCGAGATCAGGGACGAAGGCACCCCAGTCGCACTGAGGATCGTGCCATTCGCCGCGGCGTCGACCCAGATTACGGCACCGGTTGGTACGCTGGTGATCACCGTCTGGAACTCCGTAGCCGTGGCAGCAGATCCCGTTTCACCGCCGTTAGCCGATACCTCCAGTCCGCTTTCTGAGGCGGGGTATAGCGCACCGGGCTGGAGCTGGCAGTAGACCGTCGACGAGCCACAGCCCTGGATCTTAAAGGCAGTTTGGAAATTCTCCTGAAACTTCACGGCCGTAACTGCTGTTGGAGTTGTGACGCTCTGGCACTGCAGGACAGTGCTGGTCAAGTTGTTGGGGTTAGGGGTGAACGCCAGGCCATTCGTCACGAAACCAACGATTGGCTGCGCCGTACCAGGACTGATTGAAATCGAAGTGCTGGTGCCCGTCGAGAGGAACGCATAGACCGGCGTCAGACCGAACGTAGATGCCGGGACCGAAGGACCCTGGATGCGAACGTTCGTGATGCGGTACGTGCGAGGAAGCGCTGTCGCGGGAGGATCAATGGGCACGCCGAGAAACGTGATCGAATTGCTTCCCGGTCCACCCGGAACTCCTTGGAAAACGTTATATACGCCCGGACGGTTGTACGATAAGCCGCCATCGGCCGCGTCAGCGCACAGCACGCCATTGGTGGGACTCGGGCAAACCGTTTGGTTGCCGTTCGGAGCGGGGTCGTCTACCAGCAACAGTGAATCGAGCCCGCCGGCTGTCCCAACGAAGTTTGTGCTCAAGGTGGCGCCCAGGGACACCGAAATATTTGCCTGCGGTACAGTACCGCTGGTGAGCGGACCTGTATAGCCAGTGCCCGGTGTGCAACTGAGCAAAATGTCACCGATCAGTTCGGTCAGCCCTTCGTGACGAAGCGTGTTCGGCACTGTGGTTACGCTACACTGGATTTGGGGTCCTTGGGCGGCCGCTGGAACCGCCGACCCTACTAGCAGGACCAGCGCAGCGAACGCAAGAATCCATTTGCGAAAATCTGCCATTTCCTTCTCCTTGTGAATTGCGAAATTGAATCGGTCGAAGTTCTCTATCAACCTGAGCCTCTCTCGAACTGACTTGCAACAACCAGGGAACTTCTCCGTGCGGGCGGAGATTCGTCAAGATTTGCCGGCAACCCTACTGCCCGGCACCGGGTACTGCTAAACTAACCCCTGCGACGGCTGCGCGTTTCTAGTTTTTTGTCCTTGGCCGGCTCGCAGGATTGCCAAAAAATTGCACATCTCGCGGACTAGTAAAGATATACATACCGTATCGCTCAGTCCGTGTCAAGAGAAATTCTTTGCATTCAACGGAGAACCCAGTATTTCGGGTGTCAAAAACACACATCGGACGACACGCTCGAATTAGATCATGACGCCTGTCCGCCAGTCAATGGTTTCACACCGAATCGTCTCATTTTAACGATTTTTAATCAAAGCGGATTGGGGAGATCTTCTACGCGGACCAAATAATAGCATTATCAATGTGTTGTGCGATAGTGGTGGTGGATTCCGTCAACTTATATCCGCAGCAGGTACCCCGCCGCGTCCCGCTCTGTGAGCGTTGACAGTGCGTATAGATACCATTGCAACTGATTTTCGTAGCGGACGGAGTTGCCGACACCGCTCTTGAAGTCAACCACCACCCAGCGGTCCTGCTCCAGGAAAGCCAAATCGATCACACCTTCGAGCAACCGTCCGTCCGCAAGGCGCAGTTGGACGGGCAATTCGCGATGGCAGCGCTGGGCAGCGCGCGCGCGTGCCAGCAGCGGGTGCGCCCAGGCAGCTTCCACGGCCAGCGCGGCGGCGGCGCTTTCCTCGGCGGATGCACCCAGCAGGCGGGCGTGCACGCGGGCGAGCGCGGCGATTTTCACGGATGTGTCTTGCGGATCGGCATGCAGATCGAGATCGCGGAGGATGGCATGCATCAGGGTGCCGAAGCGCGGGCCGGCAGGACGTTCGCCAACGATGGCAACATTCTCTATCTGGATGGCGCGGCGGGTAGGCGGCTCAGCACCGCCCTCGGTTGGCGACACAATTTGGAACGCCGGCGCCAGGCCGCGTTGGACAGTTCGGCGGCGCGCCTGCTGCCAGTCGCGATAGCGCTCGCTACCCTCCGCCGCATGCTGTGCCGGCTCAGCGGAGAGGATGTCCTCCTGCTGCAAGCCTTCGCTTGGCGGCACGTCCAACCGCAGCGCCAGCGAATCCCACCAGACCACCTGATGATGGCCCGCTTGGGGGCGGTGCAGACCCGGCCGGACGGAATCCTCGGGCGGCGCGCATAGCAGCGTGGCATCGCCGTCAAATACGGGCCACCCGACGGGCGTGACGGCTTTGGCGCGCCGATCGTCGCGCGCGGGATAGAGAGCATCGTTGAGCGGTGCCAGCCATCCATCCACCGGACGATCCCCGACTACGGGAACTACCAGCAGATCGCGCGCGCGCGTGGCGGCGACGTAGGCTACGCGGTCACCTTCGGCGACTTCGCGTTCGTGTTCGCGGCGCTCGGCATTGAGCAATTCCCACGGGGCGGCGTCCAAAAGGCGCGTGGCGCAGTGAGCACCCTCCACGAACCGCTCGGCATCCTGGTGCGCGATGTTGGTGGTCGGATGTGCCAGGATCACCACGGGAAATTCCAGGCCTTTGGCGCCGTGGACGGTCATCAGGCGCACACCATCGGAGGCTTCCTCGAGCACGGGCGCCTCCGCCGATTCGGCCTTTTGGGCCTGCGCAGCCAGATCCTCCACGAAGCCGCGAAACGAAAGCCCGCCGGTGAGTTCAAAGGCGCGCGCCAGATCGCCGATGCGCGCGGCATTCGCCAGCACTTGCGAGCCGGCCTTGCGCAGCATGAATCCGGCGTGCGCGCGGGTGGCTTCCAACAGCGCATTGAGGGTGTCCGCGATGGGGCGGCGATTGCGCTGGCGGTTCAGATCGGCCAGAATCGCCAGCGCTTCTCGAAGCGGCGTAAATTCGGCCTGCAGGTCCTCCGGCAGACGGCGGAAGGGATGCAGCGTGTGACGGCCCTCGAGGCGAAAGCGCAGCAGCAAATCGTCCGGAATAGCGAACAGCGACCCACGCAGCGTACCGAAGACAGAGAGTTCGTCGTCCGGCCACTCGATGGCGGCGAGAGCCGTGCGAATGGTCTCCACCTCATCGCGGTGATAGAAGGATTTCGAACCAACCAGCAGGTGCGGGATGTTGCGCGCTTCAAGCGCCTGCGTGTATTCCCAGGAAAGGTCCTTGTGATTGTTCAGCATCTTGCGGAACAGGATGCAGATGTGACGGGCCTCGACCCGCACGCGCGCGCCGTCACGCGGGTCGCGCACTTTCCATCCGCTGCGGTTGACGAGCCACTCGATGTAGGCGGCGATGGTTTGCGGAAGGCGCTCGGCGATTTCGGGCCTGTTGGCCCCGCTGCCAACCGGCGCCGGCAGCGCGACAATGGCCGGCTGCGCATCGTAGGCCGGCGTGTGTTCTTCGAGCGGCGCATAGCGGGCCTCGCCGCGCTCGCGGTCGCCGGTCATCAGCGGAGCGAAAGCCGCATTAACCATTTGCTGAATGGCGGGCACGGCCCGAAAGCTCCTGGTCAGATGTATGGTGGCTACGCCCCGGGCGGCGAGCGCCTGCGCGATTCCTTCATACAACACCACGTCGGCACGCCGGAATTTGTAAATAGATTGCTTGGGATCGCCGACTACGAAGAGCTTGCCGGCCACGGGCGTGACGCTGTGCCAGTCGCTTTGGGCGGAGTCGTCCGCGGAGAGCAGGATCAGGATTTCGGCCTGCAGCGGATCGGTATCCTGAAACTCGTCGACGAAGATGCGCGCATAGCGGCGCTGGAGATAGTTGCGCACCTCGCGGTTATCGCGCACCATATCGCGCACGATCAGCAACAGGTCGATAAAGTCCAGCTTGCTGGCGCGGCGTTTGTGCGCGGTGTACGCCGCCACGAAGTCCTGCATTTCGTCCCGCAGGGCCGCCGCAAAATCGGCGCCGGCTTCCTGGCAGAACGCTTCGAGATGCGCAAGCAGGTCTGTGCGCGCCTGCAGCACCTGCTCACGGGTGACTCCCGCTGCGAAGGCGCCCCTGCCTTTTTTGAAATCGTGCTTGAGATCGCTCGCCAGCCGTGTCAGCCGCCCCTCGCGCGTATCGTAATCGCCGGGCCGGCTGAGCAGATCGGTGAGCGGCCGCAAGGATTGTGCCAGGCCGTCTGGCGAACGGGTGCACTGGCTCGCCAACGCGGCGAGAGCGCGGCATTCGTCGAACAGCGCATCGATGCGGGCGTTGCGATCGAACGGAGGGCGGTGCCAGGGCGAAGTGTAATCCCGCCATTCCACCAATTGCTTGCCGGCATATTGCAGCGTTTCGATGGGTGGCGTGGCCGCCTGCCATCGTGGCCGCCAGGCCAAGCGCGCAAGCGTACGCCGCAAGATGTCAGAGCCATCGCGCAGTTTGCGTTGCAGCCAGCTATCGAAGGCGCGCGCGCGCAGGCGATCCGCTTCCGGCTCCGTGAGTACTTCGAATTCCGGATCGATGCGAGCTTCCACCGGACGTTCGCGCAGGATCTGTTCGCAGAATCCGTGGATGGTGCCGATGGCGGCTTCTTCCAGACGTTCCAGCGCGTCTTCGAGATGCCGGCGTGCATGCGGATCGGCGCACCCAGTGCGCGCGTGGTCGAGTTCCTGGCGCAGCCGGATTTTCAGTTCGCCGGCGGCTTTGTGCGTGAATGTCACCGCGACAATCTGATCGACCGGTGTGCCCGCCATCAGCACGCGCACGATGCGGCCGATCAACTCGGTGGTCTTGCCCGTGCCGGCCGAAGCCTCCACGATCAGGCTTTCGCCGAGCGAATTGCGGATGCGTTCGCGGGCGGCATCATCGCTCGTGTAGACGGCGGGGATCACGGCATGTTCCTCAACTGCTGCACGGCGTCCAGCTCGTTCTTATCCTTCCTCGCGGTGCGGCGCTCTTCGAGTGGGCCGCAAATCGGCTGGTAGTCGCAGAGCGCACAGGCGCCCCGCTGCGGCGCGGCGGGCAGGAAGCCGCGCGCGATCTCACCGTCGATCAGCGTCATGGCGTGCTTAAAAAACGCCAGTCGCGGCGGGGTGATGTCGAATGGGATCTCGCGAAATCCGCCTTGGTTGGTGCAATAATAAAGCCGGCTCAGCTCCGCTTGGGCACCGAGCAGCTTCCCCGCGGCAAGCGCGTATGCCACTGGTTGCAAATAGGCGCCGCCGCCGATATAGGACGGTTCTGGCGTAGGCACTTTGCCGGTCTTGTGATCGGTGATGCGCAGCGTGCGTCGTGTCGGGTGTTTCTCGATCAGGTCGATGGCGCCGCGCAGGCGCACGCCATCGTCGAGCACGGCTTCGTCCGGAGTGCTGTGGGGATCCCGGCCATCGCCTGCAGGCAGGCCAAAGCTGAATTCGAAATGGGCCGGCAGCCAATCGCCGCCGGTCTTGGCCACGTGTTCGATCCAGCCGCGCAAATCCGCACGCAATCCTTCGATCTCGTCTCGCCACACGCGCGGAATGGCGGGCACGAGTTTCTCCTCGTTCTCGGCTGCTACACGATCGAGTACGCGGTCTGCAATTTCGGCGACGTGCGCCTGATTCGCGGGCCGGATGGGCAGCAGTTGCACGGTTTGCAATTCGCGGAAGAGTTGGAACTGCGCCTGGTGGAAGAGCGCGCCGCGGGTGAGCGGGTCCAGTTGCTCGAGCGCGACCGTCTCGGCGCGCGGCCGGAAGCTGTAGATGGCATACAGCAGGAAGCGGTAAGGGCAGGACGCGAAATGTTGCAACGCCGAGGGCGAGTAACTGCGCGCGGCCAGACGTTGGGTGGCCAACACGGCGCGGGTGGCTTCGTTCGGTTTCACCAGGCCATCGGCGGAGAACCAGGCAGCGCGATGGCGGCGTCCGTGACGGCGCAGGGATTCGGCGAGGTAGCGGTTGGCTTCGATCAGGTAATGCCCCGCACCTTTGCCGGCGGAACGGCCCAGCGTGGCCAAGTCGAATTCCGCATCGTCGATGGCCTCGCGCGCGTCCGCGGGCGCCGGCCAATCGAGGCGCGAGGGAGCAGCCCGGCGGGCTTTCTCTTCGAACGTGCGCAGGTCGGGCAGCCGCCCATGCGCCGCGCGCACGATTTCGAGCGCATAGAACGATGGCACACGGGGGCGCGATTCGACGGCGTCCACGCGCGGGTATGAGAAAACCAGGCGCTTGCGCGCCGCCGCGCAGGCCATGTGCAGGCGGCGGCGTTCGTCGGCTACGCGGTCGTCCTGCAGGCGCAGACCGGCGTTCAGCTTGCGGCGATAGTCGTCCAATAAGATGGGATCTTCGTGCGGACGGCTGGGGAACAGGCCTTCGCACAATCCCGGCAGAAACACGATATCGAAGGCGCGTCCGCGCACCTCGTCGATACCGGCCACCCACACGCTGCCATAGCGGCGGTCGGCCGGCGGCTCGCGGCGCAGAAAACGCAGGCGGTCGCTCAGGACGCCGGAAACTTCCTCGAGGCCCACCGGCCCGACCTCGGCCATAGCTTGCAATTCGCTTAACACCGAGAGTACGGAATCGGGGCGGCGCAACGCGGCTTCGGCTAGTGCACTTAATTGCGCAATCCAATCGCCCCAATCGGCTTGCCGCGGCAATTGGGCGAGCCGCTCGATCAGGGGAAGGGCGAAACGCTCCAGGTTCCTCAAGCGCTCGATTTCGCGCTCCAAGTGCTGGCGGCGGCCTTCCTCTTTTTGACCGAGGTCGGCCAGGCGCATGCGGAACTCAGCCTCCAGGCCACGCAAACGGCGGGCCCAGCGATCGCGCCCGCCGATAACCGCGGCATCCACCAGCAATTTCTCCCAAGCCGCGGGCGATTGCAGCGTGCCGCCGATCACCGCGGCATCTTCGGTTTCAGATAGGGATTCAGCCGGCTCGGGGGCGGCTGCGGACGGGGTTGTTTCGGCGCGCTGGTATACGCGTGCGAGCATTTCATCATCGGGAGGAAGCGGCGGCGCGGTATCGTCGCGCGATCCGCGATCGAGCGGCGGCGTTTGCCCCAGCGAAAGATATTCGGCAAAGCGCGTGGCGGAACAACCTTCGCTGGCGCAAGCCAGCAGGGCCAGAAATGCGCGTCCGGATGGATCGGGCCGCGCCACGCCGCGGCTGAAATAGGCGGGGATGCCTGCTCGCCGCAGGGCTTCTTCCACTAACGGCTGATAACGTTCCGGCGAGCGCAGCAGGATGGCCATGCCGTCGAAGGGCGTGCCGTTTGACGCAGCCTGGTGGATGCGGCGCACGATTTCGACGCACTCGAGGGATTCCCCCGCGGCGGAGAAGTAGTCCAGGCTTTGATCCGGTTCGTTGTCGGGCGCAGATGTTGGGACGAAGAGGGATTGGCGAATTCGGTCGAGGGTGGTGGCGGGCTGCGAGCCGGCCCTACCTGGCTTCAGGATGGCTTCTAAGACTTCGGGCGCCTGCTTCATTATTGCTTCGGCGAACTCCCGGCGCAATGCGGAGCGCAGATCCGGATCTAAGAGCACGACCGGCATTCCCAGCAGCCGGTGCTTCCCTTCCCTCGCGGCCGCGATGGCATACTGCAACAGCAGCGCGAAATCGGCGGCGGATCGCTGGGCCAGAGCGTCTTCGAACAGAGCCGCCATGCGCGCCAGATCGCGGCCCGGCGGACCGGTGACTGCGACCTGTTCGGGGCGCACGCCTTCGAGGCGCAACTCGGCAATTGTGGCAGCCACCGCGCGGGCTAATCCCGGCGTCTCCGCGACGCGCTCGAAATACGGGATGGATTCCGCTTTCAGCTTATGAATCACGCGCGCCACCATGGCCTCGGCGCTCAAGCCGCCCGCGATTGAAAGGCCGGCGCGCGCCAGCGGTGCTTCGGCGAGGTCTACCGCCAATCCGGTCAGCGTCAGGCGATGCATACCCAGCAGACCATGGCGGCAGGCGGTGCGGACGAAATCGTCGGCTGCTCCTCGCGTATGGGCTATGACCACTACTTCCGGACAGCCTTCGAGGGAATGCAAGAATTCTGCTGCGGATTCGAGCAGTACGGCGTACGATGTGGATTCAACTGATCGGCGCACTATGCCGCAGTTTAACAGGCAAGGCTTAAGCCCTGCGCCGGCTGAAGCCCGCCCTCCTCAGGTCGTGCGCAGGGCCCGCAAGGGATCGATGCGTGCGGCGCGGCGCGCAGGGATATATCCGGCGATCAACGCCACGGCGGCCAGCAGCAGGATGGTGGCCGCGAATGCCGCCGGATCGCCTGGTTCGGTATTGAATAACAGCGCGGCAATCGATCGCGCGGCAATCGCCGAAACGACGGTACCCAGCATGCCCGCCAGCACCAGGCGCATCGTGCGGGCGATCACGTCCCGTTGTACGCGCGCGGCGGTAGCGCCCAGAGCCATGCGGATACCGATCTCCTGCGTCTGGCGTGTGACCGAGTAAGAGATCACTCCATAGATGCCTAGCGACGCCATCAGCAATCCCAGGCCGGCGAAGATGGCGACCAGTGTGGCGAGGAAGCGGCGCGGCGAAGTGGCGTGATCTACGACGGTTTGGATGGGACGAAATTCGGCGGCCGGCTGTTCGGGATTATATGCGCGCAAGGTCCGCATGAGACTGGGAGCCAGCGCGCCAGGCGCGAGCCCGCTACGGACCACGAGTTCGGCTCCTTCCGGATCGGCTTGGGCGGCGGACAAATACATTTCGATTCCCGATCCCTGTTCCACGCTGCTTTCGCGGACATCGGAGATCACGCCGATCACAAGCGCATCGCGACCCATGACCACGGCGGTGCGGCCGAGCGCGTCCTGGCGGGGCCAATGATAGCGGGCCGCAGCCTGGTTGATCACCACAACGCGTTCTTTGGCGGACGTGTCTTGCCAGTTGAAGTCGCGGCCTTCATGCAATTGCATGCCGATGGCGCGCAGGTAGCCCGGCGTGACAATGTAAACGAACGCCGCGCGTGTCTCATCATTTCCGTAGACCCTGCCTTTCGCCGCGAGGTCCCAGTTGCGATTCCGGTCGAGCGGCAGCATATCCACGATACCGGCAGCTTGTATGCCGGGAATCGCGGAGACACGCCGTAGGATTTCCCGCAGAATGGGGCTGCGGTTCTCGATCTTGCCGCCATCGTCGTAATCTATTTTGATGGCGGCGGCGCGGCTGGGCTGGAATCCCAAATCGACGTCCAGCACGCGGAGAAAGCTACGCAACAGCAGTCCCGCGCCCACTGGCAGGACACAGGCCAGGGCGACTTCTGAAACCACCAGCGCGGCGCGCAGGCGGTCGTGCCGGCGTCCGGCGCTCATGCCATGGCCCGTATCCTTGAGCGCGTCCTCCAAATTGCCGGCGGAAACTCGTAAGCTCGGCGCGAGACCGAAGAGAAGCGCAGCGGCCCCGGCGATGAGCACGGTCCAAACCAGCGCCGCGCCATTCACGCGCAGCCTGCTGAGCAGAGGAAGCGCCATGGATCCCTGGCGGGCGAGATAGAAGGTTACGCCATATGCAATTCCCAACCCCAGCACCGCGCCCGCGGATGCCAGCACCAGGCTTTCGGTAAGCAACTGGCGTACGACGCGGGTGCGAGCCGCGCCCAGTGCGCAGCGCATGGCGAACTCTTTACCGCGCGCGGCAGTGCGAGCCAGCAGCAGGTTGGACAGGTTTACGCAGACGATCAGCAAAATCACTCCCACTGCGCACCACAGCACGACCAGAGAGCGGCGCAGCTTTCCGCTGACGTGGTCTTGCAACTCCGTCATGGCCGTGGCATAACCGTCGTACCAGTCCTTGTGAGCGGCCCGCAACTGCGGCATCAGGATATCCACTTCCGCCTGTGCCTGGGCCACCGTCGCGCCGGGCTTCAGGCGGCCTAACAAAGCCAGGGCGTTGCCGTCATCGCGCAGCGCATCCATGATGGCCGGGACGAAGATATCCTCCTGCGAGCCCGGGGTGAAGACAGAGCTGAAATCGAAAGATGCGGGCAGGATACCGACGACCGTTACCGGGCGATTGTTCAAAATGATGCTCCGCCCTACGATAGCGGGATCCGCCGCAAATTGCCTCTGCCAGAAACAGTATGCGAGAATGACCGCGGCGCGGCCGTTCTTCCGGCACTCTTCCGGCGTGAAGAGCCGTCCCAGAATGGGCTTCACACCCAATGTGGAAAAGAAGTTCCCGGCGACCATGACGCCCGCGAGTTGCTGCGGCTCGCCCCTGCCGGTCAGCTTGTAGTCGGAGTCGCCGAAGAAGGCATATAGCTGGTTACGTCTTGAAAGGACCGGTTGTGACGTTGGAACTCCTCGAAGACAGCGACCGGATAAGTTATGGCGGAGAGGCCGCCCACGCCACGGTTGGCCGCAATCCAGACGAGCTGCCGTGGGTCGCGGAACGGCAGCGGCTGCAACAGGATGGTATTCACCACGCTGAAGACTGCGATGTTGGCGCCGATCCCCAGCGCCAGAATCATTATGGCGACGGCCGTAAAGCCACGGTCGCGGCGCAACGTGCGGAACGTGTAGCGAAGGTCCTGCAGCAGCACGTCGAGCATGGGCAGGCTGCGCGTTTCGCGGTGTTGCTCTTTGGATTGCTGCAGGCCGCCGAATCGCACCAGCGCCTGAAGGCGCGCTTCCTGGGGCGAAAGGCCGCACCGCAGATTGTCTTCGATGGCCAAGTCCAGGTGCGCGGCTATCTCCGCCTCGAGGTCGTCATCCAAGGGAGCCTTGCGGAAGAAAGCTCCCAACCGCGCGAAGAACTGCCGCAGCGTATCCATCATTGGTCACCGCCTTCCGGTTGCATGGCGAGCACGCGGCCCATTACGCCGGAGAGGCGCTGCCAGTAAGCGGCGTCATTCACCAGTTGTTTGCGGCCACCCCGGGTAATTGAATAGAACTTGGCTTTGCGGTTGTTATCCGAAACGCCCCAAGCGGCCGAGATCCAGCCGCGCTGCTGCAGGCGGACGAGGGCGGCGTAGATGGTCCCCTGGTTCAACAGGACCGCGTCGCCGCTGGCCTGTTCGATGCGCCGCGCGATGCCATAGCCATGCAGGGACCCCATGGCGGCCAGGGTTTGCAGCACCATCAGGTCGAGGGTACCTTGCAACAGGTCCAGTTTCTTCTCCGGCAATTGCACCTCCTGTGTTATGGCCACAGTAACAGCATGGCGGGTCATGTGTCAAGACCACAGGAGATTTAAGCGAAGGGGAGCAGGCCGGGCTGCTCCACTAGTCCGCGCGCAGCATTGCGGCCGGGTCGATGTGCACGGCACGTAAGACGGCCGGCAGCGCGGCCAATAACGCCGCCGCCAGGATCGTCACGGACGGCAGCGCCAGCATTCCGATATCCGTGGGTTTCACCTGATAGAGCAATATCGCGATATAGCGCGCGGCCGCCATGCCCAGCGCGACTCCGGCCAGCGTTCCGATCACCACCATCGCGGCGATTTCCGCGGTCACGAGGCGCGCGATGGTGGCGGCGGGCGCGCCGATCGCCAGGCGAATGCCGATCTCGCGGCGGCGTTGCAGAACGGAATAATCGAGTACGCCGTACAGTCCGACAGCCGCGAGCAGCAGGGCGACGGCTGCGAAGAATAGCGCCAATTGGGCCACCAGCCGCTCCCGGACAGCGTGCGACTGATTGAGCTCTTGCTGTGTCTCGACGTTCTCGACGCGGAATTCGGGACGCGCGCGCGGCACTTCCCGCCGTAGGATGGAAGCCATTGCCAGCGGGTTGGGGCTCGCGGTGCGCACGATGAACGTTCCCCAGCGCTTGGGCTGCGGCGCGCCCCGAACGTCGACCCACTGAAAGGGAATATAAGCCACCGGCAGGTTGGGCTCCCGCAGGTCGCGGTAGCGGGCATTGCGAACCACGCCGACGACTGTAAACTCCGAACGGCCATCCGTTTTTTCGAAATGTTTGCCCAAAGGGTTCTCGCCATTGAGGTACTGCCGCACAAAAGCTTCGTTCACGATCGCGGCCCCCGGCGGCGCGGCGGCTGCCGCTTGCCCACCCCACCTGACCCACAGTGCGGAGTCACTCGCACGAAAGTTCCGGCCGGCGATCAAAGGGATCTTCATGGTGTCGATCCATCCGGGTGAAACGTCGATGAAATAGGCTATTTCCGGACTGGGGGGCTGACCGTTGACTGAAATGGAGCCAATGGTGGCGTCCCCTTTCAGCAGCGGCCATCCAGCCAGCGCGGCCATTTCGACTCCCGGCACGCGGCGCAGGTGTTGTACTACCTGGTCCCAGTTAGCCGGCGGCTGAGCCCGTTGTGCAATGGCGTCCAGAAGAAGAATCCGCTCGGTCGAAAAACCGATCGGCTGGTGCGCAAGACGTTCGAACGTGGCCACGAAAAGGCCTGCCACGAAAAGCGCCAGAAAACAGAAGGAGATCTGACCGGCAATGGTCCAACGTGTCAGACGGCGCCGCGCATGCGGATCGTCTCCGCCCCGCAGCGCGCTGGCCGGACTGATTGCCGACGCGCGCAGGGCGGGCGCCAGACCGAATAGCAGCGTCACCCCGATTGTCAGGAGCAGGCCGAAGCCAACGACGCGCCAGTCCGCCGGAAGAACCAGCCGCGCAGGATTGTCCGCGGGATTGATCCGGCCGGCAATGAACGGCGCAGCCCACCAGGCGAACCCGCCGCCAATGGCAGCCGCCAGCAAGGCGAGGCAGGCGCTCTGAATCAACACCAGTTGCACCAGCCTCCGCCGGCCAGCGCCGATCGAAACGCGCAACGCCATCTCACGGGCCCGCGCCGCTGACTGTGCCGTCATCAGGTTGGCCACATTCGCGCACGCGATCAGAAGCACCAGGGCCACCAGAACACCGAGCACCACCAGAGGCCGCCGGTACTCGCGCTGCATCTGTGAGATGCCCGAGGCCGCGGGCGCCAGCATCAGCGTCTCGCTGAGGAAAAGGCGGATACGATCCTGGCTCATACCGGCGAAACGCCGCTTGGCCGTCTCGGTACGAAATTCCAGATACGGAGCCTGCATCCGATCTCGCACTCGACCGGCGGCCACTCCCGGCTTGAAGTGTACCAGAATCCGGATCCAGCTATAGTCGGGTCGGTTCACACGACCATCCATCATGGTGGGGATGAAGATGTCGGTCATCGTGCCGGTCTCGACTCCGGTGAAGCCTTTTTCCGACACGCCCACGATCTGGTACAGCGTGTCACGCAATCGGAAACTGCGCCCGAGCACTTGCGGATCCTGGCCGAACCGGCGTGTCCAATAGTCGTAGGAAAGCACCGCGTAGGGATGCGCGCCAGGGGTGAGATCGTCATTTTCCGTGAGCAGCCGGCCCCACGCGGGGC
>CAVWOT010000022.1:0-534480 GCA_963756605.1 Bryobacterales bacterium
TCCACCCACGTTCTCTCTTAGAAAGGAGGTGATCCAGCCGCAGGTTCTCCTACGGCTACCTTGTTACGACTTCACCCCAATCATGAGTCATACCTTGGGCCGCTGCCTCCCTTGCGGGTCAGCCTGCGGACTTCTAGTACAACCCACTTTCGTGATGTGACGGGCGGTGTGTACAAGGCCCGGGAACGTATTCACGGCAGCGTGCTGATCTGCCATTACTAGCGATTCCAGCTTCATGCAGGCGAGTTGCAGCCTGCAATCCGAACTGAGACCGGTTTTTTGCGATTGCCTCCACCTCGCGGCTTGGGAACGCTTTGTACCGGCCATTGTAGCACGTGTGTAGCCCTGGACATAAAGGCCATGAGGACTTGACGTCATCCCCACCTTCCTCCAGCTTATCGCTGGCGGTCTCCTGCGAGTGCTCCCTTGCGGGGTGGCAACACAGGACAAGGGTTGCGCTCGTTGCGGGACTTAACCCAACATCTCACGACACGAGCTGACGACAGCCATGCAGCACCTCGACTCCACTCCCTTGCGGGATAGCGAGTGTTTCCACCGCCGTTGAGAAGCCGTTCGAGCCCAGGTAAGGTTCTTCGCGTTGCGTCGAATTGAACCACATGCTCCACCGCTTGTGCGGGCCCCCGTCAATTCCTTTGAGTTTCAGCCTTGCGACTGTACTCCCCAGGCGGCATATTTAACGCGTTAGCTCCGGCACAGATCAACTGAATGACCTACACCAAATATGCATCGTTTAGGGCGTGGACTACCAGGGTATCTAATCCTGTTTGCTACCCACGCTTTCGTGTCTCAGCGTCAGTTACGGTCCAGAGAGCCGTCTACACCACCGGTGTTCCTCCTGATATCTACGCATTTCACCGCTACACCAGGAATTCCACTCTCCCCTCCCGCACTCTAGTTCCCCAGTTTTCGGCGCACCCTCCCGGTTAAGCCGGGAGATTTCACACCAAACTTAGAGGAACCGCCTACACACCCTTTACGCCCAGTAACTCCGAACAACGCTCGCTGCCTACGTATTACCGCGGCTGCTGGCACGTAGTTAGCCGCAGCTGCTTCTGCAGGTACCGTCATGATTCTTCCCTGCCGAAAGAACTTTACACCCCGAAGGGCTTCATCGTTCACGCGGCGTCGCTGCATCAGGGTTGCCCCCATTGTGCAAGATTCCCCACTGCTGCCTCCCGTAGGAGTCTGGCCCGTGTTTCAGTGCCAGTGTGGCCGTGTGCCCTCTCAGGCCGGCTACCGATCTTCGCCTTGGTGGGCCGTTACCTCACCAACTAGCTAATCGGCCGCGGGCTCCTCTCCCGGCGCATTGCTGCTTTCCTTTCTCAAGCTTATGCGGTATTAGCGCCGGTTTCCCAGCGTTATTCCGCACCCGAAGGTAGATTACCCACGTGTTACTCACCCGTACGCCACTTTACTCACGAGGTTGCCCCCGCTTTCTCGTTCGACTTGCATGTGTTAAGCGCGCCGCCAGCGTTGATTCTGAGCCGGGATCAAACTCTCGTTTGAATTGTGTGAGTTTAATCGCTCCGACTTTTAACTCAGAGACTCTGACGAATGTTTCTTGTGCATCCAACCAGATTGTCAAAGATCTTTGCCGACAGCCGAACGCATCCTCATGCGGAAACGCCCGCCTACGGCAGGCCTCGAAACTTGCCGGCCACGCTCCCGCAAAAACGCGCATGCGCAGCCCCAAAAATGAGAACTTTTGAAAAAGAACCTACCAGGAAGGCCGTATTCCGCTCCGGCGGTGGCCCGCCCGGAGTTTTGTTACCATTCCTTAAACAAGAGCCTTGAACTTTTGTACCATACGTTGGACACGCAAGCAAGCGCGCACGTCAAAACGCAGTCAGACTCTCGAAATCGGCGACTTCCCCAGAATATCAGAATCATTACAGACGCGCAAGCCCGATTTGCAAGTTTTTTTGTGTGGAATGATTTCGTGTTGTAAACACTGGACTTCTTGGGTTCGAACGGTAATTTGACCCCAAACGTGAGCGTGGCCGACGTGGACGTCGGCCGCAGGACTGGAGTCCCGCCCCACCTCCTATATTGTATGATTGGAGACGTTTGAATGCATGAGAGCTTCACATCGTTGAGCGCCGCGGATCGCGCACTTTCTCAGAATCGCGGCGTGACGCACGGGTTTTATGCCGTGCCGATTGCTGGCGCCAGCGTTCTGGAGCAATGACGCAGAGGCCGCAAACCCGCGCCCCGCCTGCGACGCGCTACACTTCTAGCAATGCGCGCTCTACTGCTGCTTTTCCTGGTTTCGACTGCCAGCGCGCAGAAACTTGCCAAGATTCTCGATCGCGTGACGGAGGAGGCGGAAGTCTTCCGTCGCGTGGCCCCTGAGATCCTCTCCGAAGAAACGCTCAAGCAACGGGCGCTGAAGGCGCCGGGCCGGTTTCACCCGCGCGTGGGCGCCGCGGCCACCCAGCCTCCAGCGGTCACCTTCCAAACCCGCGAGATCGTCTCGGAATATAGTTTCGGCGCGCTGAAGGATCCTCCCGGACCGCTGCATGAATTCCGGCAGGTGGTTTCGGTGGATGGCAAGACGATCTCGGCAGCCGCGGCTGCCCGTCATTCGCTGGCACTGGGACTGGCTTCCGCCGACGACCATGCGCGCAAGCGGATGCTCGAGAATTTTCAGAAATGCGGGCTGGCCAACGCCGTGGTGGATTTCGGGCCGTTGATTCTGCTATTCACCAGGCGCCAGATTGGAAACTATCACTTCGAACTGACGGGCGGTGACCGTATCGGCGCCGACCGGGTGAAGATCGTTTCGTATAAGCAAACAGCGGGAACGGCCCGGATGCTGGTTTTTCAAGGCCGGCAGGCGATTCATCAGCCGATCGAGGGCCGGATCTTTGTCCGGGCGCCGGATGGCCTGCCGCTGCGCATCACCATCGTCGAGAGCCGCACGGAGGACAGCACCGTGTACCGCGATGAAGCCGTGGTGGACTACACTCCCAATGCACAGGGTTTTGTGGCGCCGGCCGCGGTCACACACAAGGGTTTCGCGGGCAGTCAGTTGCTAGTGGAAGACCAATTCCGCTATGCGGTTTTCCGCAAATTCGGCGCGGAGGCCGCCATCAAGTTTGATACACAGCAATAGGCCAGGCGCGCGGTTGCTATCATGAATGATTCCGATGAACCGCCGGCGCGTCTACCTTCTGGTCACCCTGTTTGCGTTGCTGCTGGTGCTGTTCCCATTCCTGTTCTGGTACCTGACCTGGTTTGGCCGCCGCCTGAGCGACACGCAGGTTAGCGAGTACCTGGACGACGCCGGCAAGCCCCGGCACGCGCAGCACGCGCTGGTGCAGATCGGCGAGCGCATGGCGCGGCGCGATCCGGGTGTTTCGCGCTGGTATCCGCAAGTGGTGGCGTTGTCCTCCAGTCCGCGGATCGAGCTGCGACAGACGGCCGCGTGGATCATGGGGCAGGACCACACCTACGCTCCGTTTCACGCCGCGCTGGGCAAACTGCTGGGCGATCCGCAGCCCATGGTACGCCGTAACGCGGCGCTGGCGCTTTCAAATTTCGGCGATGCGGCGGCACGGCCGGAGTTGCTGGCGATGCTGCGGCCATATACGATCGATGCGCCGGTGCCGGGCGTTGTCGAATATCGGCTCAAATTGGGCGAGTACGTGAATCCGGGCACGCTGGTGGCACACGTGGGCACGGCGGAGGTGCGCTCGCCGCTGCCCGGCGATGTGAGGGATTTGAGCCGGCGGAATGGCAGCACCGTGAATCCGGGTGATCCGCTGGTAGAGATTTCGGCGGATAAAGAACATGTGTGGGAGGCGTTGCGCGCGCTGTGGAGTATCGGCACGCCGGAAGATCTGGAAGAGATCCAACGTTACGTTCGCGGCGTTCCCGGGATGCCGGAGAAGGTGCAGGAGCAGGCATTGTTGACTGTGCAGGCGATACAGAATCGCAAAGCCCAGTAATCAGACGGCGAACTCAAGTTCGCCGCTGCACGCTGACCGTGCGCCACTTGACCCATTCCTTGGCGAAAACACCCGCTTCAGCTTGCCCTGTGCCCTGGAATGATCAACAGCCTGTAGCGTTTTCAGGCATTTGCCTGTGGAGATCCAAATGCACAAGCCGCGGACAGCGTATGCCCAACGAGACTCTCACCATAACGGATAACAGGACGGGAAAGACCTACACTCTGCCTGTATATAATGATGCCATTCGCGCCATCGATCTGCGCCAGATCAAGACCAGCCCCGATGATTTCGGCCTGCTCAGCTACGATCCGGCGTACCTGAACACGGCATCCTGCCAGAGCGCCATCACCTATCTGGATGGCGACCATGGAGTTCTGCGCTACCGCGGTTACCCCATCGAGCAACTGGCCGAGGAATGCAGCTTCCTGGAGGTGGCCTATCTCCTGTTGCAAGGCGAACTGCCCGGTCCGGACGAACTGGACGCCTGGATCGCCGAGGTGACGCGTCACACCATGATCCACGAGAACTTGAAGAAGTTCATGGAGGGCTTCCATTACGATGCCCATCCGATGGCCATTTTGATGAGTACGGTGGCGGCGCTTTCGACATTCTACCCGGACTCGCGCAAGATACACGATCCCGCGGTGCGCAGGATGCAGGTGATCCGGCTGATCGGGAAAATGCCGACGCTTACGGCCTATGCCTACCGGCACAGCCTGGGCTTGCCGTACGTCTACCCGGACAACGATCTCAGTTACACCAAGAACTTCATGAACATGCTATGGCGGAGGACGGAGGCTAGATTCAACGTGAATCCGGTGTTGGCACGGGCGCTCGAAGTGCTGTTCATCCTGCATGCCGATCACGAACAGAATTGCAGCACCAGCACCATGCGGGCCGTGGGCAGCTCTGGCGCCGATCCGTATGCCACCACCGCGGCGGCCATCGGCGCGCTATCCGGACCGCTGCACGGCGGCGCGAACGAGGAAGTGCTGCGCATGCTCGAAGAGATTGGATCTAAGGATCGCGTTCCGGCCTACATTAAACAGATCAAAGCCGGGCATGGCAGGCTAATGGGTTTCGGCCACCGTGTCTACAAGAACTACGATCCGCGGGCCCGCATCATCAAACGGGTAGCCGAGGAGGTTTTTGAGGTCACCGGCCGCAACCCCAAGCTGGACATTGCGCTCGAGCTGGAACGTATCGCGCTCGAAGACGATTTCTTTATCTCGCGGAAGTTGTATCCGAATGTGGACTTCTATTCCGGGATTATTTACCAGGCGATGGGCTTCTCACCGGACCGGTTCACGGTGTTGTTCGCCATTCCGCGCGCGGTGGGCTGGTTGGCGCAGTGGCAGGAGATGCTGCAGGACAGCGAGCAGAAGATCGCGCGTCCGCGGCAGCTTTACACCGGGCACGAAGAGCGGCAGGTGGCAGCAATCGAAGGGCGGGATATGCGTGGTGTGTGTGTCCCGATGTTAGTCGCTTAGCGTTGTGTCTGCGGAAGGCATCCACGCCGGCCTCGTCGCGCTCGGATTGCTGATTCGCTTACGCGAGGTGCGGGTCCTGGAGGACCCGCGCAGACCTTGAGGTCTGCCCCACGGTTATGCGGCGTCGCGCTCGACTAAGGCAGACGAAACTTTCGCTACCTTGACGCCCTTGGCAATACCCAGGAAACGCAAGATCTGGATCTGTATCCAGGAGGCATCGAACTCGTACCAGGCCAAGCCATGGCGCGCCGAAGTCGGATGCGCGTGGTGGTTGTTGTGCCAGCCCTCGCCGAACGTAATCAGCGCCACCCACCAGGAATTGCGTGAATCGTCGCGCGTGTCGAAGCGCCGCGAGCCCCACATGTGCGTAGCCGAGTTCACCAGCCAGGTGGCATGCAGCCCGACTACCGTGCGCAGGCAGACGCCCCACAGGACCATCGAAAACCCGCCGACGGCGAACAGCAGCCCCGCCAGCAGCACGTTCGGTAGCCAATGATAATCGTTCAGCCAGACGTAGAAGCGATGCTTGGCGAGGTCCGGCGCGTACTTCGACATCAGCCGCGTATTGTTGTGCTTGGCTTCACCCACCAGGATCCAGCCCACGTGCGCCCACCATCCGCCATCGTGCGGAGAGTGCGGGTCGCCCGGCAAATCGGATTTCTGGTGGTGGATACGATGCGTCGCCACCCAGAAGATGGGGCCGCCTTCAAATGTCAACGCGCCGCAAACCGCAAACAGGTACTCGAGAGGTAGCGGCACCTGATAGGAGCGGTGGGTATGCAACCGGTGGTAGCCCATGCTGATTCCCAAGCCCGTGGCGAACCACAGCAGGAACAGCGTGACCCCCAGATTGGCCCAACTGAACATGAATAGTGCGGCGATGGCTCCCAAGTGCAACAGAACAAGCGCCACGGTGGTGGGCCAGTTCAGCTTTTGCTTGTCGGGGAACTCGATGATGTCGATCGTGGACGGCTTTGGGCCGGCTTCTGTAGTCACGGTACTTTAAACCTATCAGGGAATCCGTCGGGCGTTTGTAAGAGTTGTGTAATTTCGGAATTGCCGCTAGCGCTCGACTACTAACGCTCGGCTATCAGAGACAAGTCACGCCGGGTAGCATTCCCGCTATTGGGAATACTGAAGA
Organism: Bryobacterales bacterium; assembly: GCA_963756605.1. Taxonomy (GTDB): domain Bacteria; phylum Acidobacteriota; class Terriglobia; order Bryobacterales; family Bryobacteraceae; genus Bog-159. The sequence goes on from CAVWOT010000022.1 coordinate 6,606, forward strand.
AAGCTATGCTAATCCGCCGTACTCTTTGAGCTTGTTATGCAGGGTCTTTAAACTGATGCCCAGGATCTCAGCCGCGCGAGTCTTGTTGTTGCGGGTGTGTTCCAGGGTTCTAAGGATGAGGCCCTTCTCGGCATCCTCCACGGTGGTGCCGATGCTGAACCGGACGCTTTCGGGATCCTCCGGCGCAGGTTCCGCGGAAGCGCCGGCGGCCGCCGCCATGGTGGCACGGGGCTGCAGGAAAGCGGGAACGTGCCGGAACTCGATGGTGCCTTCGCCCGCCAGAATGACGGCGCGCTCCAGCACGTTGCGCAATTCGCGCACGTTGCCCGGCCAGGCGTAGCGCTCGAAAGCTTCCAGCAGATCCGCGGAAACGCCGGTCACCCGGCAATCGTGTTTGCCGTTGAGCCCGGCGATCAGCGCTTCGGTAATGGGGGCCACATCCTCCTTACGCTCGCGCAAGGGCGGCAGATGAATGTGAAAGACGTTCAGCCGATAGTACAGGTCTTCCCGCAGATGCCCGCCGCGGATGGCTTCGTCCGGCACTTTGTTGGTGGCCGCAACCACCCGCACGTCCACTTCAAATTCGGCCTTGCCTCCCAGCCGCCGCACCTTCGAATCTTCCAAAATGCGCAGCAGCTTGGCTTGCGTGGGCAGGGGCATCTCGCCGATTTCGTCCAGCAATAACGTTCCATGCTGCGCCAATTCGAAACACCCGGAGCGCCGCTCGGAAGCGCCCGTGAACGATCCCTTCTCATGGCCAAACAATTCGCTCTCGATCAGGGTCTCCGGCAGCGCGGCGCAGTTGATGGCGATGAACGGCCCCTGCTGCCGCGGGCTGAGCCTGTGAATGGTGCGCGCCACCATCTCCTTACCAGTGCCGCTCTCGCCGGTAATCAGCACGCAAGCTTTGCTCGGCCCGGCCTGTTGCAGCAGCGAAAAGATCTCCCGCATTCTGGGCGAAGCGCCCACCAACTCGCCCAGCGAGCCGTTGGTGCGCCAGATGCCTCAGCAAAGCCTGTTTCTCACTGCGCAGCGTGGCGTGCGCTGCCGCACGGCTGACCAGCACCTGTAGCGTCTTGGCCTGGATGGGCTTCTCAAGGAACCAGAAGGCGCCCAGCTCGTGCACTGTCTTCACGGCCGTTTCGACATTGCCGTAAGCCGTCAGCACGATGGTGGGAGGCATATCGCCCATTTCCCGAAGTTTTTCCAGGAAACCGAAACCATCCAAACCCGGCATGTTCAGATCGGTCAGAATCACGTCGGCGCCGTTGCGGCTCAGGGCGTCCAGCGCGTCATTACCATCGGAGGCGGTCTCCGCCGTCATGCCCCAGGCCGAAACCATGGCCGCCAGTCCGCTGCGCTGAGCGGGCTCGTCGTCAACAATGAGAACTCTCAAATCGTCTAATCCTTCGTCTGTTGCTATTGTACGCCCCACATCCCCACTTTCGGAACACCGCTTGCTAGCGGAAAGTTGTGGTTTGTGGGTGAACTCCCGATTTTTGCGATAATAGACACAACGACACCGAGGGCTCATGGTCTTCGAAACGGTTCGACGCGCCCGCCGACGTATTCTCGCTAACGAAGCGCTGCGCCACGCCGCTTATGCGGTCAGTGCGGCGCTGGCCGCCCTGATTTTTCTTCTGTTACTAGGAACCCAGATCCTCAGTTGGGGCTGGCTGCTCCTGCTGCCGGCTATCACGCTGGCCGCGGGAGCGTACCTCACTTGGCGGAGCGTGCCCTCTGCTTACCGGGTGGCGCAGCTTGTGGATGCCAGCCTCCAACTGGCCGACACGCTATCCACCGCCATCATCTTCGCCGCCAGAGGCCCATCGGGCGATATGCAGCGCGCGCAGTGGTCGCAGGCCGAACGAATGGCCGCCACGGTGGATACGCGGCGCGCCATTCCGTTGCGCATGCCGCGCGCGCTGTACGCCAGTGCCCTCCTGACGCTGGTGGCCGGAAGCCTGTTTGCCCTCCGCTATGGACTGGATCGCCGGTTGGATTTGCGGCCGCCGCTGGTGCGCATCGTGGAAGACCGCCTGGGTTACACCGAAACCAAACAAGCGGCCAATGACCGCCATCCGCCCGCGCCGCGCGATCCCCAGCATCCGGACGAGCCGGGCCTTACCTTGGACGACTCCCAGCAAAAGGGCCCAGGCGAATTAGATGCCGCGACCGATTCCGCCCTCAACACGGTGGACGAGCCCGATGTAGAGAACAAGACCGGCACGAGCCGCCCCGACAGCTCCAAACAGGCGCAGGCCACGCCGCTCGAAGGCGAACAGGGACAGAGCGAGGAACCCGACGGCGCCAATGCCAACTCCGCTACCCAGCAATCCGGAGATCAGCGGCAAGCTCCGTCCAATGGTAAGTCCGCCAAGCAGGGACAGGGCGACGACAAACAGGCCGCCGGCAGTGCGGGTGAGAATTCCAACTTGCTCGGCAAATTTCGCGACGCCATGTCCAGTTTGATGAATCGCATGCGCCAGCAAGGTCAGCAGCAAGCCGGTGCGCAGAATGGCGCGCAGCAGAAGAGCCAATCGGCCAACGCCGGACAGAACGGCAAACAGGGCCAGCAGCCGGGCGATGGGCAAGCCGCTGGCTCCAAGGATGGGCAGCCCGGCGAGGACGGTCAGAATGCGCAGTCCGCCAGCCAGGGCCAAAGCGGAGAGCAGCCTTCCACTAAACAACCCGGAAGCGGCATCGGCCGGCAGGACGGCAGCAAAGACGTGAAGCTCGCCGAGCAACTGGCGGCCATGGGCAAGATCACCGAGATCATCGGCAAGCGCTCGGCCAACGTCTCCGGAGAGCTTACCGTGGAAGTGAAGAGCAGCAATCAGCAGTTGCGCACGCCCTATGCGCAGCGCGACGCGCAACACTCCCAGGCCGGCGCGGAGATCAATCGCGACGAGGTCCCTTTGGCTCTGCAGGCCTACGTGGAACAGTACTTCGAGCAGGTGCGCAAGCCGGCACCCGCCCCGGCTGCACCTCACCCGAAGCGGCGCGCGGAACAACCCAAACCCGGGATCTGATTATAAACGTGCACCGAAGCTGGGGCGGAATTCCGCCCCAAACATTGCGCATCGCGCATCGCGCCAGTAATATTGGAAAGTGTTCCGCGAACGGCTGACTCGGGAATTCGCAGCGCGGAAGCGAGCCAATCCGCGATACTCATTGCGGGCTTTCGCCGCATTCCTGGGAACCGATTCATTCCACCCTCTCGAAAGTGATGCGGGGCAGCCGGCGCGCCACCGCTGCTCAAGTGCGCGGCATCGGCCGGAAACTCGGCATGTCTGCCGAGGAGATTACCGTCCATCTTGCGGCGGAGCACGTGCCCAACACATCCACCGCACGGCGTCACGCGCAACTGCGTCACTGGACCGCGGAGGCCCTGGCGCTGGTAACCGGGAGTCTGCATTGGCAGATCGTACAAATGTGCCGTGTGCCTGGCTTTCGCCCGGATTCCCGGCGCATCGCGGCCGCCGCGGGTGCCAGCGTGGACGAGGTCAATGTAGCGCTCGCCCGCCTGTTGCGTCTGGGCTTGATCGACGGCCGTTGGCGCCCAGGCGCGGCCCTCGCGGCATTGCCGGAACCCGAATTCCGTAAGCTGGCGTTGGCCCGCATCCGGCAGAAAGCGGCGGAAGATCAGGTCGCGTTTGACCCGACGAAAGGATGACGATGGGAAATCCAGTGCTGCAATTCCAGATTATTTCCAGGGCGCCCGAAGAGACGGCCGCGTTTTTTTCCGCGCTCTTCGGATGGCATGTGGACGCCAATAATCCCATGGGATACCGGCGCATCAATACCGGGTCGAACGCTGGAATTCAAGGCGGAATCTGGCCCGCCCCGCCGCAGGCTCCCAGCTTCGTCCAACTCTTCATCGGTGTAGACGATGTTACGGCGTACGTGGCGCGCGCCGTCCAGCTTGGTGCGAAACTCCTGATCCCACCCGCCACGCTGCCCGACGGCGGCGAAATGGCCGTGCTGCACGACCCGCAAAGCATGTCCTTCGCCGTCTGGCGCCAGCCGCACAGCTAACCGCCGCAGGCCGCGCGCGTCATACGGTCTTATGCGCATCTTCGCAAAAAGCCCCGGCTTTGCGCTCGCCATCATCATCGTGCTCGCGCTGGGTATCGGCGCGAATACGGCCATCTTCAGCATCGTGTACTCGGTTCTGCTCAAGCCGCTGCCGTATCGCGATCCGGGCCGCCTGGTGGTGGCGCTGCACGAGGGCCGTTACCCGGTATCGCCCGCGGATTTCCTGGATTACCAGGCGCAGGTGCACGCCTTTGAACATCTGGCCGCGGCGCAGGCCTGGGGCGGATCGTTGAGCGGCGCCGGAAAGGCCGAAGAAATCCCTGGCTTGCAGGTGAGCGCGAACCTGTTTGCGACGCTCAGTGTCGCCCCGCTCCTGGGACGCACCTTCATCGCGGGAGAGGATCAACCCGGCGCGCGGCGTGTGCTCGTGATCGGCTATGGCCTCTGGCAGCGCGAGTTCGGCGGCCGCCCGGACGTCGTCGGGCGAACCATTCAATTAACGGACAAGGATTACACGATCGTTGGCGTCATGCCGCCGCAATTCCAATTCGCGCCCTTCTGGCAGACCGAAGCCGAGATGTGGACTCCGCTTGTGCTTGGCAATCGCGTTACGGATCGTGCGGGCAGTTCACTGCGTCTGTTTGCGCGGCTCGGTGCGGGCGTATCGCTGGCGCAAGCGCAGGCGCAAATGAATACAGTCGCGCGCCGCCTGGCTGCCGCCTATCCACAGACCAATGCGGGCCTCGGCATCGACGTCGTGCCGCTGCACGAGAAAGTGGTGGGAGCGGTGCGACCCACGCTGGTGCTGCTGCTGGCCACGGTGGCCTTCGTGCTGGTGATCGCCTGCGCCGACATCACTAATCTGTTCCTCACGCGCGCGGTCACCCGGCGGAAAGAGATCGCCGTGCGCCTGGCGATCGGCGCCAGCCGCATGCGCATCGTCCGGCAACTGTCTGGCGAAAGCTTGACCCTGGCCGTCATCGGCGGCGCCGGCGGACTGCTGCTGGCACGTGTCAGTTTACAATTGCTCAGCCGCATGCTGCCGGCGGCCAGCCTGCCGCGCCAGCAGGAGGTCTCCATCGACGCAGCCGTCTTCGCATTTACGCTGCTGGCATCCGTGGCGGTCGGCTTGGTCTCGGGTCTTGTTCCGGCGCTCCAGGCGTCGCGTCTCGATTTGAACGAGAGCCTGAAAGAAGGCGGCCGCGGCGCGACGGGCGGCGGCAGCGGGCGGCGCACCCGCATCGCGCTGGTCATCGCGCAGGTCTCACTCGCGATTGTGCTGCTGATCTGTGCGGGCCTGATGATCCGCACCCTGCGCAACCTGAACCTGGCCGATCCCGGTTTCAACCCGCGCCAGCTGCTGGCCCTGCAGGTGCATGCGCCCGCCGCGGCATACGATACAGCAGCCAAACGCGTAGCGCTCTTCCAAAAGGTCCGCGACGGGCTGGCGGCCCTGCCGGGCGTGCAATCGCTGAGCGCCATCAACCATCTACCCATCGGCGGCGACATCTGGGCCTTCGATTACGATGTCGTCGGCCGCCCCGCTCCGCCGCCAGGCCATGGATTCGGCGCCGTGTACCGCGCCATCCGCACCGGATACTTCGATACCATGCAAATCCCGCTTCTGCGCGGCCGCGATTTCACGCTGCGCGACGACGAGCGCGCGCCTGCGGTAGTGATCGTCAACGAAGCCATGGCGCGTGCACAGTGGCCGGCGGAAAGCCCCATCGGGCGGCAGATCCTGTTGCGCGAGCCCAATCAGGAGCCGCTGCCGATGACCATCGTAGGCGTGGTGAAAAATGTGCGCCAATCGGACTGGACCGGCGAGCCCGATCACGAAGTGTATCTTCCTTACTTACAGCGCCCCGGGGCCTTCGGACTAACTGCACTTACTTTTGTAGTGCGCACCACGGGCGACCCCGCGGCGCTCGCCAATGCCTGCGCCGGTTCGGTGCGCGCGATTGACCACAACATTCCGCTATCCAAAGTCGAGACCATGCAACAGGTGATCGCGGATAAGTTGTGGCGTTCGCGCGTGTCCGCCATGTTACTCGGCTGTTTCGCGGCCATCGCGCTGGCGCTCGCGGCGGTCGGCATCTACGGGGTCATCTCTTACGGTGTGCGCGAGCGTAGGCGCGAAATCGGTATCCGCGTCGCATTGGGCGGGACGCGGTTGGATATCGTGCGCCTGGTGATGGCCGCCAGTCTGCGGCCTGTGGCTGTGGGTGTGGCATTGGGAATCGCCGCCACGCTATTAGCGTCGCGCCTGATCGCCGAGCTACTTTACCAGGTCAGGCCGGTAGATATGACGACTTACTCATACGCGGTCTTCGTATTGATGCTGACCAGCATCCTGGCGACATGTGTGCCTGCCTGGCGCGCCATGCAGGCCGATCCGCTGCAATCCCTGCACCACGACTAAGTACAACTGTCCCAATGCGTCTGAGCAGTGCGAACAGGCCGGCGTGGACGCCGGCCGCAGGACTGGAGTCCTGCCCCACGATTAATGCAGATCACCTGGCAGGCCAAAACGGCTCAGCCGTAGCAATGAACTCAACCTTAACCTCCGGTACCAATCCCTTCACCCAGCGCGCACAATCCTCCATCCCGGCTTGCTCGGAGGGGATGTGCCCCAGGATGATCAGCGCTTTGTGCATCCCTTCCGCCGCGGCATCGGCGCCGTACTCGATGGTCTCCCATTCCAGGCCTTCCCCCATCACCAGCACCTCCACATCATCGCGCTGCAGCGTGTGGCGTTCGCCCGGAAACCCCGGATACCCGGGATTCAGCGCGATCTTCGTCACGCGCATAGTCCGGTCGCCCACCACGCGCAGGGTGCGGATTCCCAGCCGCTCCTGAATCTCACTGGCGAGTTGGCCCACCGTTGTTTCCGGCATGACAAACAGGTGGGCGTTACTCGTATTCTGGAACTTCTCCCAGCCGAGCGCGCGAATCATCCCGGTCTGGATGCCATCGGGTGTGCGCGCATGCCAATGATCGTGGAAGCGCCACACCACCAGGTGGTGTTCCGCGATAAAAGCCTGCTTGGCGGCCAGCACCGCGTCGTTTTCCCCAGCCAAATCAGCAGTCTGATCCAGATGCCCATAAAACGTCGGCTCATGCGTGATGACCAGGTTATCGCCCGCCGCCGCCGCGCGCCGCAGTACGTCGTAAGTGGCCATCATGGTGGTGGCGATGCCCGTAACCACGGTATCCGGATCGCCGGCCTTGAAGGTATCCACGGTTTGACTGCGCCAGGCAACGCCCACGTTCTTCTGAATGCGTTCGATCACCTGGCGGGCTGTGATGCGGTTGGCCGCCGCGTTTTGGGCGATAGAAGTATTGGGAAGGCACCCGCCAAACAATACGAGGGTAAAGAGAACTCTGCTCACGAACCCGATCGTATCAGAACGTGGGGCAGGCTTCAGCGCCGGTCCAGGCGGGTCTGGAGACCCGCCGCAGACCTGGAGGTCTGCCCCACCTCACCGCTTGGCCACCGGAATCACAAACTTCAACGCCGTATGCGTATCCGAAAAGCGCGCGACCTTCGTATCCACCAAACCAACCTGCCGCCCGGCCGCCAGAACACCGACTTCCGTGATCTCCTGCCTCCCTTTCGGATAAACCACCCAAATCGCGCCGTTCCGTTTCAGCGACCGCGCCAGCGATCCCAGCTTCGCCAGCCCCTTATCCGTCGCCGCGCCGAAAAAGATCAGATCCGATTCTTTAGCCGCCTTGCCCTCGGTAACATCGCTGGTCCGCCCTTCGAGATCCACAGCCACGCCGATCAGCGACACCCGCAGCCCTGGCTTGATATCCAGCTTGTCCGCCAGTCTGCGCGGATGGCGTATCTTGTGCGCCCACTTCTCCGCCTGCGCACCGAGCGTGAACAGCGCGGTTCCGGCGGGCGACGTCACCCGCAGCACCCCATCGGCGGCCTCGATCGACTGTATGCTCTTCAGCGGAATCGACATACGGAAATCCCCGCGAAAGATCAAATCGTCGGTCTCCAGCAGCGCCTTGCCCATCGACACTTTGCCCCCGCAGCGGGCTTCGCACTTAGCTTCCTGTCCCATTGCCGCACTCCTCGAGCGACCGGTCCAGCAGTCGCGCAAACTCGTCCACATCGGATTTCGAGATATTCAACGGCGGCGAAATCCGGATGCAATTGCCATATAATCCGCCCTTGCCGATCAGCAGCCCGTTGCGCCGGGCGGCTTCCATCACCTCCGCGGTGGCGCGCGGGGCGGGCGCTTTGGTCTGGCGATCCTCCACCAATTCGAGCGCCTGCATCAATCCCATGCCGCGCACATCCCCGATCACGGCGTGTTTATCCCGCAACTCCTCCAACTTGCCCCGCAGGTAAGCGCCGGTCTCGGCGGCATTGGCCAAAAGGTTCTCCTCCTCGATCAAATCCAGCACGGCTTTGGCCGCTGCCGTCGTAATCGGATTCCCGCCGAACGTCGAGATGGTCAGTCCAGTGACGCCCGCCGCCACTTCCGGCCTCGCCACAGTCACCCCGATCGGGCAGCCGTTGCCCAAGCCCTTGGCGCTGGTGATCACATCCGGAACCACGCCGTAATGTTCCATGCCGAACCACTTACCTCCCGTGCGGCCCCACGCCGTTTGCACTTCGTCGGCGATGAAGATGCCGCCCGCCCGGCGCACGATGTCCGCCACGATGCCGAAGTATTCTCTGGGCGGCGTAATGAATCCGCCGACGCCTTGTATCGGCTCGGCGATGAAGCCGGCCACGCGCCCGGACGTGGACGTGCGAATGACATCCTCCACGTCGCGCGCGCAGCGCACTTCGCAGGCCGGATAAGTCAGCCCAAACGGACAGCGGTAACAATAGGCGTTGTGCGCGTGTACGATACCCGGCTGTATGGCGCCGCCGACCCGCCACGCGGATTGCCCGCTGAGCGCCATCGCCATCGCCGACCGTCCGTGATACGAATGCCGCAGCGCGATAATCTCGCTCGAGCCCGTATAACAGCGCGCCGCCAGGATCGCGGTCTCGTTGGCTTCGGTGCCGCTGTTGGTGAAGAACGATTTCGTCAGGCGGCCGTCCGGAGTCAGCGACGCGATCTTCTTCGCCAGCGCGGCCTGCGGCTCGGTGGCGAACACGGTGGAGACGTGCTGCAGCGTGTCCACCTGCCTGTGGATCGCGGCGTTCACCTTATCGTTGCAATGGCCCACGCTGATGGTCAGGATGCCGCCGAAGAAATCCAGATAGGCACGGCCCGCCGCATCGTATACGAACTGATTTTTCGCGCGCGCCACCACCAGCGGCTCCCGGTAATAATGGAAGACCGCCGGGAATAGGTATTCCTGGCCGGCGAGCACAATCTCATTGCCATCCATTGTGCAGAGTGTAACAAATAGTGGCGCAGGCACTTCGGCTGCGGCGGCCTCGCAGGCCGCCTCTCCAGCACTCTCGACGTTTGGCTTCAATTGGATTAAAAATTCCGCCTGCCGGAACCCGCAAAACACTTGAGAGACTCCTGCCCTCCGGCCCACTCCATTTCGCAGACGGAAGGATTGCCATGCACCCCGCCACCGAAGACCACAAGCAGATTTTGATCGTTGAAGACGAAGGAATTATAGCTGCCGATATCCAAAGCCGGCTGGAGCGGCTTGGATACAAGGTTCCGGCCATAGCGCGCACCGGCGAAGAAGCCCTGCACTTCGCCCGCTCCATGCCCTTCGACCTGGTCCTGATGGACATCCGTTTGAAGGGTGATATGGACGGCATAGCCACCGCCCAGGCGATGAAGACCGAACTGGAAGTGCCGGTGGTATATATCACCGCTCACGCCGACGAGGAGACCATCAACCGGGCCACGGATACCGAGCCGTTCGGTTACATCCTCAAACCCATCCGCGATTCCGAGCTGCGCAGCGCGGTGCAGATTTCCATCCACAAACACGAGATGGAACGCCGCCTCCGCGATAGCGAAGCATGGCTGGCTACCACGCTGCGCAGCATCGGGGAGGGGGTGGTGGCCACCAACACCGAAGGCGAGGTGGTGTTCATGAACCCCGTCGCCGAGCAGTTCACCGGCTGGACCGCCGCGGACTCACACCTGCGCCCGCTCATGGATGTGCTCATATTGCAGGATGAATCCACCGGCGACCCCGCCGAAAACCCGGTCGTCGATGTCCTGGCCGGGCAAAAGACCGTCCGGCCTGGCCGTGCGGAGCGAGCTTATACCCTCTCCTCGCGCACCGGCGAAGCCGCCACCATAGAGATGGCCTGCTTTGAAAATCGCGCCGACGAGCTTTTGGGTGCGGTTCTGGTGCTGCGCGACATTGGCCCCCGGCGCGACTTGGAGAGGCGCGTGATGCAATCCGAGAGAATGGAAGCCGTCGCCAACCTGGCGGCTGGGCTGGCGCACGATTTCAACAACCAGCTCACCGTCATCATGGGATGCGCCGACGAGCTTTGCGAACTCCTCGACGGCGACTCGCGTGAGCGGGCGGTCGAAATCAAGCATGCCGGTTCGCTGGCAGCGTCGCTCACCAATCAGTTGCTCACCCTGAGCCGCCACCAAAGCCGCCGCCCGGAGCCGATGGACCTCAACTCGCTGGTGGTAGAGATGCAGCCGGCTCTCTCCTGCACCCTGGGCAAAACCCGGGTTCTGACCACCAGCCTGGCGGTCAACCTGGGGCGCGTACGCGGCGACCGCAACCAGCTCAAGCAGGTGATCCTGAACCTGGCGCTGAACGCCCGGGATGCCATGCCCACCGGCGGCGAATTACGCGTGGAAACCTCGAATTTCGATATCGTGGCGGGCAGCCCAAAAGCTGAAGTGTTCCCCCCGGGAGCCTACGTGCGCCTGCTGGTGTCCGATTCGGGCGAAGGTATTGATCCGGACACATTGTCCCGGATTTTTGAGCCCTTCTTCACCACCAAGAAACCCGGATTCGGAACGGGGTTGGGCCTGTCCATGGTGCACAGCATCATCCTGCAGAGCGGCGGTCAAATCACGGCCCGCAGCGAACTGGGCCTGGGCACGGCTTTCGAGATCCTGCTGCCGCGGTTGGCGGCGTTTAAGAGTTTGCGCGAACCCGAGGGACGCCGGAAGGCCGCGTCCGCCACGGACGCGCCTCCCACCGTTCTGCTCGTCGACGACCAGGACATTGTGCGCCGCACCATGCAGAAGCACTTCGTAAAGGAGGGATATCAACTGCTGGAGGCCAGCGATGGCGAAGAAGCCGAGATCATCGCGCAAACATATAGCGAGCCGATCCATCTGCTGGTCACTGATATCGTTATGCCCGGCATGAGTGGACCGCAACTGGCGGAACGCCTGGCCGCTCTGCGGCCGGAACTGAAGGTCCTGTTCGTGTCCGGCTACCCGCACGATTCGCTGGATACCGCGGTCCTGCCGGACCGGCAGCGGAGCTTCTTGCCCAAGCCATTTTCGGCTTCGGAGTTATTGGGCCGTGTTCGTACGCTGCTGGGCGGCGACGCCTCCGCAAACCTGTGAGTGCTGCTGGGCGCGGTCCTGGAGGGCGGGCTTTAGCCGGCGCGGGGCTTCAGCCCCGCTGCAGCGAACCCCACTCTTTCTATAAATGCGCACCACGGAACAATCTCAATCTTCTCTGTCCGCGACCGTAGACTCAGCCGCCGACGCCATCATTTGCGTCCACCTCAACGGCATCGTCGAAACCTGGAATCCAGGAGCGCAGAATCTCTTCGGTTACGCTCCACCCGAAGTCATGGGTCGGAACATCGCTTTTCTGGAAGCATCCGAACATGCCGGCGAAACCTCCACCATTCTCGAAAAAATCGCGTGCGGAGAAATCGTCCGCCACCACCGCGCCATTCGCCTGCGAAAAGATGGCGTGCGCATCCACGTATCCGTCACCTTCTCCCCCATTCGTGACGCCGCCGGCCGCGTCATAGCTGCCTCCGTCATCGCCCGCGATTTCGGCGAACTGGCGGCCTTCGAGACCGCCCTCCAATTGAGCGAGGAGCGTTACCGCTCCCTGGCTTTGGCCAGTGCCCAGATCGTCTGGGCGAAAGATGCGCAGGGCAACGCGGCCGACGACTGGCCCATGTGGCGGGCTTTTACCGGCCAGCGCGCCGGCGAAATCGCCGGCCAGGGCTGGCGTGCCGCCGTGCATCCGGAGGACCGCGAGAGGATCACCCAGATCTTCGCCGAAGCTTCGGCCAGCGGTGCCGTGTACGAAACCGAGTATCGCGTGCGCCGGCACGATGGCGAATACCGGCACATGGCCGTGCGCGGCGTCCCCATTTTCGCCCCTGGAGGACGTATCCGGGAATGGGTCGGTTCCTGCGCCGATGTCACCGATCGCCAACGCGCCGAAGAGCAAGCCCGCCAGGCGCAGCGGGAACTGGCTCTCGAGGCCAGATTCGCCACAATATTTCTCACCTTGTCCGAACCCGAGATCTTCGCCGCCGTGCTGGACGCGGTCCTGAAGCACACCCAAAGCCAGCAGGGAGTGTTCGGCTATATCGACGAAGAGGGCGCCCTGGTTATTCCCAGCTGGACCTGCGAGGCTTCACACGTCCCTGGCGAGGCCATCCGCCTGCCGCGCTCCGAGTGGGCGGGCGTTTGGGGACGAGCACTCACCGAAAAGCGCTCGTTCTGTTCAAACGATCCGGCGCCACCACCCGGCGCCGGCGGCCTCGTGCAACGCGTCCTGGCCGTCCCCATACTCTTCCAGACGGAACCCATCGGGCTGTTTGCGATTGCCAACAAACCTTCCGATTACGGCGAAGCCGATAGCCAAACCATGGAGCGTATCGCACGCGACATCGCACCGGTCTTCATGGCCAGACTGCAGCGGGATGCGCAGGAGCGCGCGCGCAAACGCGCCGAAGAAGCATTACGCACGCTCAACGCGGAATTGGAGAAACGCGTTCAGGACCGCACGGCACAGCTCGCCGGCGCCAATCACGAACTGGAGGCTTTCGCCTACTCGGTTTCACACGATCTTCGCGCACCACTGCGCGCCATCCACGGCTTTTCGCAGATATTGATGGATGAGCATGCCAGTCAGCTCTCTGGCGACGCTAAACACTATCTCGAAGTTATCCAAGATAATACGGTGCAAATGGGGAAGTTAGTTGATGCCCTGCTGGTCTTCTCCCGGCTTAGCCGCCAGCCTTTGCAGAAGCAGGTGGTCATCCCCGCCGACGTAGTCGCGCAAGCGCTCGCCGACCTGCGCGCCGAGATTGAGCCGCGTATCGAAATCGTAGTCGGCGAATTGCCGCCCACCCAGGGTGACCCGGTATTGCTGAAACAGGTCTTCGTCAATCTGCTCTCCAACGCCATCAAGTACTCCGGAAGCCGACCGCACGCGCGCATCGAGGTAGGTGCGCGACCGCCGAACGATGGCCATGCCGCCGTCTATTATGTCCGCGACAACGGCGTCGGATTCGACAAGCGGTATGTCCATAAACTGTTCGGGGTTTTCCAGCGGCTGCACCATGCGCGCGATTATCCCGGCAGCGGTGTCGGCCTCGCTACGGTGCAAAGGATCGTTCACCGGCACGGCGGACGTGTCTGGGCCGAATCGGAAATCGACCAGGGCGCCACGTTTTATTTCACAATAGAGCCCGAAGCATGAACGCCCAAACCGTAAACGAGCCGGTCGAAATCCTGTTGGTGGATGATAACCCCAGCGACGCCGAGTTGACCATGCACGTGCTCCACCAGCACTTCGCCGGCCGCATCGCCGACCGCACAAAACTCGTGCACGATGGCGCAGAGGCCCTGGATTTCATCTTCTGCAGCGGCGCGTATGCCGGCCGCGATCCGCACAATCTTCCCAAGCTGCTGCTGCTGGATCTGCACATGCCCAAAATCGACGGCATGGAAGTGCTGCGGCGCGCCAAGGCCGACCCGCGCACGCTCGCCATTCCCATCGTGATGTTCAGCGCTTCATGGGAAGCTCGGGACCTTAAGCTGGCGGCCCAACTGGGCGCGCATAGCTACGTGGTGAAACCGGTAGACTTCACACAGTTTATCGCGGCAGTGCGGGCCGCGCTGGCCAGTGTTCAGGAGGCGATTTGAAAATGGACCAAAAGGCTCCGCTACAACTCTTGATCCTGGAAGACCGGCCCGAAGATGCCGAACTGATGGTGCACGAACTGCGTCGCAGCGGATTTGACCCCGTTTGGAAGCGAGTCGATACCGAGTGCGATTACCTGAAACATCTAAGCCCGCCGCCGGACGTAATCCTGGCTGATTACACCATGCCGGAACTGGACGCCTCCCGGGCGTTGCAGTTGCTGCAGGAACGCGAGCTGAACATCCCGTTCATTGTGGTTTCCGGAACCATCGGCGAAGATGTGGCCGTCGCCATGATACGCCGCGGCGCTGCAGATTACCTCCTGAAAGACCGCTTGGGGCGCCTCGGGCCGGCGGTCAAAAACGCGCTGAACGAGACCACCCACCGACTGGAGAAAGCGCGGACTGAGAAGGAACTGCTAGCCGGTGAGCTGCGCTTCCATAGCTTCATGCAGCACAACCCGGCGCTGGCATACATCAAGGACGAGTTTGGCAAAATATTGTATGTCAACCACGCCTCGGGCTATGCGGCGGAAGTCGCCGCCCGGCTCAACGCCGGCGACGCGGCGGTCTTCGAAACCGGTGAACCCTCGCGCATGATCGAAGACGTGACCGCCCCGGACGGACTGGCACGCCAGATGCTTTCCTTCCGTTTTCTGTTCAACGACGCTGCCGGGCGCCGCTTGTTGGGTGGCGTCTCCGTCGATATCACCGAACAAAAAGCCACCGAGAAAGCCTTATCGGAAGCGCTGGCCGGCAAGGACGTGCTCCTTAGAGAGGTGCACCACCGCGTCAAGAACAATCTCCAGACCATTTCCAGTCTGCTCAATATGCAGGCCGAGATGCTGCCGGATATCAGTGCGTATCAGGCTTTGCGCGATGGCCAACGCCGGGTACATTCCATGGCGCTCATTCACGAGCAAATGTACGGCGATAAGGACATGGACCACGTGGATTTCGGCGAGTACGCCCAGCGCCTCACCCGCGATCTGGTGGAATCCTTCGGCGCCGCGGCCGAACGCGTGCGCCTGCGCTTCGCCCTGCAGCCGGTCTCGCTGGCCATGGATCAGATGATACCCTGCGGCCTGATTTTGAACGAGCTCGTCACCAATGCTCTGAAGTACGCTTTTCCGCGCGATCGCGCGGGCGAGATTCTGATTGGGCTCGCATGCGCGGATGGACGGGCAGTGACCCTAACCGTGTGCGACAACGGTGTGGGTCTGCCGCCAGACGTCGAAACCAGGCACCCCACGTCCCTGGGAACGCGCATCGTAGAAATATTGACGAAACAGCTTGGCGGAACACTGGACCGGCAATCGAACGGCGGGGTCCAGACAACCGTGACCTTCACCAGGTCTGCCAGACCCGCCGGCGGTCACTTGTGAGGTTTGTACTCGACAAACAAATCCGGAAATTGCTGCTTTAATGCTGCAATCTTCGGACGGTCGCAGACCTGAATGTATGGGTTGTCGGGATTGTGATATGCGTAATCCTGGTGGTAATCCTCGGCGCGGTAAAACGCCTTGAGCGGCGTCACTTCGGTCACAATCGGCCGGGGAAAAACTTTTTGCGCATCCAGTTGCGCGATGTACGCCCTCGCCAGCTTCTGCTGTTCTTCATTCGTATAAAAAATCGCCGAGCGGTACGACGTTCCGACATCGGGGCCTTGCCGGTTCAACTGGGTCGGGTCGTGGGCCACCGAGAAATAAATGCGCAGCAACTGGCCATACGTGATGCGCGACGGATCGTAGACTACCTCGACCGATTCCGCATGCCCGGTGGTCTCCGTGGTCACCTGATCGTAAGTGGCGGTTTTGGCGGACCCGCCGGCGTACCCCGCGGTTGTACCCACCACGCCCTTCACGCGTTGAAACACGGATTGCACACCCCAAAAACAGCCCCCGGCGAAGACCGCCGTTTCTTTGCCGGGCCGCTTCGCCAGAGGAGCATCGATAGACGCCGGCGGTATCGGCGGAGCAGCCCACACTACGGCTGCCGCACACACAAGAGCGGCGGCGATGGAGCGCAAAGGGCGTCGTACAGACATACGTAATCCTCTATTTTTCATGTTAACAGCATGCCGTCACATGCTCTGTTAGACTAGATTCAGTTTGTCCATAACGGATTCAGAGCCCCGCTTGACCACCGAAGAGCGCGCCCAAATTATTCGCCTTCTACACGATTCGGCAAACGAGTTCCTCGAATTCGTCACCGGAGTTTCCGACGCCCAGTGGACTTGCCCGGCCGATTCCGAGCGCTGGTCGATACAGCAGATCGCGGAGCACATCGTGTTAGGCGAACAGATCATTCTGGCCAAAGCGGCGGAGGCGCTGGCCAACCCCGCCGTTGAAGAGTGGGAGGTACAGGATGCGCGCAAGACCAAATTCCTCCACCGGGTGCTGCCGGATCGGAGCCACAAAGCCGCCGCGCCCGCGCCTCTCGCACCGCGGCATGACTGGACACGCGACGAGACCATCGCCCGTTACCAGGAGGCCCGCGCCCGTACACTGCGGTTCATCGAAGAGATGCACCAGCCGCTTAAGAACCACGCGGCGGAACATCCCATGGCCGTCTTCGGCAAGCTGAATGCATATCAATGGTTGCTTTATATTCCATTGCACAACTCACGGCATAATCAGCAGATCGCCGAAGCGATAAGGGCTTCGCAAAGATGAGCCGCGCGCGTGAGCAAGCGGTCTCCCGGATTATAGTCGTCACCGGAGGCGGC
This sequence comes from Bryobacterales bacterium, assembly GCA_963756605.1. Classification (GTDB taxonomy): domain Bacteria; phylum Acidobacteriota; class Terriglobia; order Bryobacterales; family Bryobacteraceae; genus Bog-159. The sequence goes on from CAVWOT010000022.1 coordinate 23,418, forward strand.
GCCGGTATCGGCCGGGCCGTCGTCATGCAATGCGCCGCCCGTGGCGACCGTGTTGCCGTCCTGGATATCGACGGACCCGCCGCAAAGGATGCCGCCGCCGCGGCGCGAACGGCCGGAGCGGACGTGGCGCTCGGAATCGAATGCGATGTTTCCCACGAAGCGGCCGTGGCCCGGGCGCTCGGGGAGGCCGGCAGTCTCGGGCCGATTTATGGCGTCTTCGCCAATGCCGGCATGGACGCCGGGGGCTTCCTGCACGAGCTGCCGTTCGACACCTGGAAGCGGGTGCTCGATACCAACCTGACGGGAATCTACCTCACCTGCAAATACGCCCTGCAACAGATACTGAAAGCCGGCACGCCCGCCTCCATCGTGTGTACCTCATCGCCGGCGGCATCGGTAGCGTTTGCCGCAGGCGCGGCAGGCGCTTACAGCGCGTCTAAGGGCGGCATTTCAGCCTTGGTGCGTTGCCTGGCCGTGGATTACGCCAAATATGGCATCCGCGTCAACGCGGTCGTACCCGGCGCCACTGAAACACGCCTGATGTGGGCCAACGTGGAATCGGCGGCCATGCCTGAAATGCGGCGGCGCATCTGCGCAGAGGTGCCGCTGGGCCGCCTGGCAAGTCCGGATGAACCAGCGCGCGCCGTGGTCTGGCTTTTGTCCGACGAATCGTCTTATGTAACCGGATCGCACCTGGTCTGCGATGGGGGTATTTTGGCCAAGGCTTCTATCAGCGTTTGAAAGCGTTCGGCAGCTAATTACCCTGCCCCAACCTGCCGATAAGAGAGGAGGACATTATGTCTCCAATTCTTGCCCGTCCCCAAGCACCCTGGGCCCTGCGCCTTTTGCCGCCTTTCCCCGCGATTGCCCAGCGCGTACTCTCCCTCGTGAACCAGGAGGGAGTGGCGGTCCAACAGGTCGGCGAACTCGTCAAAATGGACCCTTCTTTTTCGGCGGAACTACTCCGTTTCGCAAACTCGGCGCTCTTCAATGTCCGCCACGAAGTGAAGAGTGTGTCGCAGGCCATCATTCTGCTCGGCCTCGATCGCGTAAAGACCATGGCCACCATGGTAGCCGTGAACCGCATGGTGCGCACCTCCGTCCGTCACGACGCACTGCGCAAGGTTTGGGCGCATAGCCTGGCTACCGCGCTGATTGCGGAAGAAGTGGCCCGCACCTCGGGTGTGGCCACCGATGTCGCGTATACCGCCGGCCTGCTGCATAATTTAGGTACCCTCGGCCTGATGTCTGCCTATCCCGAGGAATACTCCCGCATGCTCGAAGTCACTCAGGATTTCGGCTTCGATTTGCTGCAAACCGAGCGTGATCTGTTCGACATCAATCATTGCCTGGCGGGCTGCTATCTCGCCCAGGATTGGAACTTCCCGGACGAGTTGGCCGCCGCCATCGCCGTCCACCACGAAGAACCCGTGCCGCAGGAGGCCAGCCTGGACAATGTTGTGAAGATCAGTTGGCGCCTCAGCGACGTGCTCGGCTACGTAGCGTTTTCGCCAGACAAGGAATGGTCCTACGCCGACCTGGTCGCACTTCTGCCCAACGCATCGTCTTTCGCGCGGGGCAAGTCGCTCGCGGAATTCAAGGCCGTTATCGACAGCCGCCTGGCCGCTGCCCCCATGTAGGCGTGGGGCGGGACTCCAGTCCTGCGCGGGTCCTCCAGGACCCGCACTGCGCCTCCCCACGGTTCAGTATGTGGCACTACGCGGGAGCTTTTTCGGCTTCATCCGCGAGTTGGTTCAACGTGCGCGCCAGGCCGCGGGCGGCTTCCGGGTCCACGTCCATCCAGACGTCGAACTTGCCGGTCAACTTGCCGCTTTCTTCCACCTGGAATTTGATGCGCACGCGCTGGCCCCATAACGGATCGTGCAACGCCCGCCCGGAGATAGAGGCGAGTACCAGGCAGCGGCCCCAGCAGCGCGCCAACGTGGGGATCGCGTCGCGTAGCGCCTGCGGGAAATTCATGGTGTTGAGTGGATGTAATGGCCAGGATGCCCGCGCCGGGCGGCGCGCCACGCGCTGCAAACTGCGAGATTTTCATTGGTCCTCTTTTCGGAGAGTAGCAGATCAGGCGAGCGCCGATTCGATCGCCGATTTGATGGTGGTCACGTCCACCAGACCCGCGCAGCCGTACAGGGCCGGCAGCAGACGCTCGGCAGGATAGCGGCGGCGCAGTTCGGCAACCCGATCCGTGCCCGCTCGATATGCCGGCAGGTACATCCGCCCGAGGAGCGGGTGGCGTCCCCAGGCGCTGGAAAGTTTATCGGCGCGCTCCGGCGTTACTAGAAAATCGTTGCGCAGCGTGGCGGCCACCTCGCTTTGCGGCAGTCCGGCTTTCCAGGTAAGATACGACGCCTGGTTCTTGGCATCATCCTGCAGCAGCGCCAGCAGCACACCGATTTGCAGATCGTCGTCAGGCAGTTGGTCCACCTCGGTGACGCCATGCGCGATCAGGATGGCATTGTTGGCGATGCCTTCAAATAGTGTCGCGGCGCGGGTGTTCATAGTCAGGACAGATGCTTCGAAACCCACCAGTCCGCGCGCGTACAGGTTCTGCAGGTAGGCGAAAGTGGTGACATGTCCAGGCACGACTTCGTGGCTGACCAGTTGCACGAACTCGGGGTATGAGATATCGAGCGACGCATTGATCTCGTAGGTAGCTTCGTATTCCGGTGTGCCGTCAGCGCCACGGGCGCGGCCCAGATAATTCATCGAGCCGGAAAACCAGGCGTCCCGAATGGGCAGAAACTGGATGTTGGCGCGCGGTACCGATTGCAACCCGGCGGGCAGGTACGGCGAAAGATGGGCGGCGCTGAGCGCGTCATACTGCGCGATCACGGCTGCGCCCAGCCCGCGGATCACGGCCATGGGAACGAAGCGCGCCTCGCGCCAGGCATCCACCGCGGCCAGAAGTTGGGCCCCTGTTTGCGCGGGATGTCCGGCGCGCGCTAACAGTTCGGCGACGCGCTGCCGCTTGGCCGTGGGGTTGGATTCGGACGGCGGCTGACCGATGGAGGCTTCCACGCAGCGCTCATAGGGAACGGGATCACCCTGGCCAAGCATCTCCATGGCCAGATCCCACATGGTTTCAAACGAGAGCGCCAGTCCGCGGAGGTACGCGCCGCGCAGCCCGGCCATGCCCGCGGCCTCAGTCTTCAGCCGGTGGATAGCACCCAAGACATCCACTGCGGCCAGGTACGCGCGAATCGCATCCGGGTCCGGAGCTTGGGCGGATACGCCGCCGGATGCGCGCACATGCACAGCGCTGGGATCGGTATAGGCAGGCGGCAGCGGTTCATCGGAAAACCAGGAGTCGGCGATGAAGCGGCCCGTGCCGGATGCACACATGACGTCGCCGCCCCACAGCGTGTCTATGCCGAGGACCGCGTTCGCGATGGTTTCCGTGAGGGCATCCGCGGCTTGCGTGCCAGGGACTCGGGGTTGTGTCTTCATTTGGTGTACCGCTCATGCCGCCCGCACCTCCACGCTATCCACCACCGTGCTCGGCGCGGGAACGGGTTCGCCGTGCAGTCGCATTCCTTCAATATGAAACTCGATGGCCTCTGCAATCAGGCGGCGGGTGTCTTCCAGAGTCGGACCAGTGGTGACACATCCGGGAAGATCCGGGACATACGCGGCCCAGTTGTGGGATGCCCTTTTAAATACGACGGCATATATCATTTCAGACCTACTCAACATAGAGTTTAACTTACCCTGGTCCGGGCACCATGATCGGTAAGCGTCATCTTGTAGCTCTATAAAGTACATCATCGCTAAACGCGAACGCGACCTGTTTCCAATTTAGGGCTTTTGCACGGTTGTAACGAATCGAACGACTGTTTCACTATCCATACAGGGAGAACGCGAACCGCTTATGAAACGCTACCGGGCACTCTTGCTCGTTGCCATTTGGCTATCGCCTGCCGTCCTAACGGTCGCGCAGACGCCCACTGAAGCTGCTTCCGCTCTGCCCCGTCTGGTCCGGTTCGGCGGCACTGTGAGGGATCCCGGCGGAGCTCCGCTGACCGGCATCGTCGGCATTACGTTTGCACTTTACTCTGAGCAGACCGGTGGTGCCGCACTCTGGGTGGAGACGCAGAACATAACCGCCGACACTAACGGCCACTACACGGCTCTGCTGGGCGCAACTAAGCCCGAGGGGCTGCCGGCGAGCTTGTTCACCAACGAGCAAGCGCATTGGGTGGGCGTGCAGGTCGAAGGACGAGCGGAACAGCCGCGCGTGCTGCTGGTCAGTTCGCCATATGCATTCAAGGCTGGGGATGCCGAAACAGTGGGAGGACTTCCGCCATCGGCCTTCATGCTCGCCGTGCCGCCCTCGGTTTCGTCCGCTTCTCAGTCAATCGCCCCGCTGGGAGTGGGACCAGCCGTATCTCCCGCCGACTCGCCCGCCACCAGCACCGTGACCGGCGCGGGCACCGCCGGTTACATCCCACGGTGGACGAGCGCTACCAACATCGGCAGGTCGGTGCTGTTTCAGTCGGGGACGGGCAGCTCCGCCAAAGTCGGCATCAATACGACTGCCCCAGCGGCCACCCTTGACATCAACGGGGGCGGCAATGTCCGCGGCACGCTAAGTTTGCCGGCCACAGGCACTGCCACGGCCACCGCAGGCAATAATTCCCAGCCGTTGAGCCTGGCGGCTTCGGTGTACAACGGCGGCGTTAGCACGCCAGTTGCGCAAACCTTCCAGCTACAAGCTGAACCGGTCTTCAATAACCAACCGACGGCCAGCGGGGTCCTGAGCCTGCTATATGGTTCGGGTACCGGCACGCCCGCCGAGACCGGCTTGTCGATCGCTAGCAACGGCCTGATCAACTTCGCAAGCGGCCAGACTTTTCCAGGCGCGGGCGGCGCCGGCACGGTAACCAGCGTCGCCAGCGGCGCGGGACTGACGGGCGGGCCCATCACGTCCAGCGGCACTCTGAGCATCGCCACGGGCGGGGTAACCAACGGCATGCTGGCGAATCCCTCGCTGACGGTGGCCGCTGGCACCGACCTAACCGTGAACGGTGGCGGCAGCGGCTTGGTCGCTCTAGGGGGTAGCACGACGCTTAGCCTGGACACCACTAAGGTGCCGCAGTTGAGCGTCGCAAACACCTTCACGGCGAATCAGACAGTGAACGGTAGCGTCAGCGCCACATCGTTCTCCGGCAACGGCTCTGCCCTCACCAATCTGCAAGGATTCAATGTACAGGGGACGGTAGCGACCGCCGCTAACGCACTTGCCTTAAACGGACTACCGTCGAGCTCCTACGCCTCGCTTGGTGCTAACACGTTCTCGGCCACGCAGTCTATTAACAGCGGGGACGTTTCGATCGGCAATGGAAATTTAGATCTTCCCAACTCCACATCGGGCGCCGGAGTGGTCAACATGGGCGGAGCGCCGTTCATCCACCAGTGCTGTAGTCCCAGCAACGTGTTTGTAGGCGTCTCCGCGGGGAATTTCAGCAACCCAGGGAGCGCCAACACGGGCATTGGAGAGAACGCCCTCGCCGCGAACAACGGAGGTACAAGTAACACGGCCACTGGGTCTTTGGCGCTTTCTGCCAACACGACGGCCAGCGATAACACCGCCAATGGATATGCCGCGCTCGCCGTCAACAGCACGGGTTCTGAGAATACTGCGGTCGGCTACCAAGCATTACTCGAAAACAACAGCAATAACAACACCGCAATAGGCTACTTTGCCCTGCGTAACAATACCTCCGGGAGTAACAACATCGGCATCGGAAACTCTGCCGGGGCAAACATTACCACCACCAGCAACAATATCTACATCGGCAACCAAGGCGTCGCCGGTGACAACAATGTCATCAGGATCGGAACCGGCACGCTAGCCAGCACCTACATGGCCGGCGTCTCCAACAACAACATCAGCGGTTTTGAGGTTCTCGTCAACTCCAACGGGCAACTCGGCGTCGCCACGTCCTCCCGCCGCTACAAGGAAGACATTCAAGATATGGCCGACGCGAGCAGCGGACTGCTGCGGCTGCGGCCGGTGACTTTCCGCTATAAGAACCCGTTTAGCGACGGGTCGCAGCCCGTCCAGTACGGGCTAATCGCGGAAGAAGTGGCGGAAGTGTATCCGGATCTGGTGGCGCGCTCAGCCGACGGGCAAATCGAGACGGTGAGGTACCAAGTGCTCGGTCCTATGCTGCTGAACGAGTTGCAGAAGCAGAACTCGGCAATTGCCGCACAAAAGGAACAGATCCAGGCCCAGAAGCAACAGATCCACTCTCTCGAAGAGCGGCTGGCAAGGGTCGAGGCTGCCCTCCAGTCGATTCCAGTGAGCACTCCGTCACGATAGGCATAAATAAGCTCCAGATTTGGCTTGATTCGGACGAAAACACACGTGTACGAAAAACCACCGCGCCCGCGCATCCCCTACCGCCGCAGCACGCTGAAATCCGGGTCGAGTTGCACCTTATCGGGCGCGTGTGTCAGCGGCACACTGAAGGTGACCGCACCGTCCGCCGTCTCTACCCATTGCGTCAGTGTCTTGCCCTGTCCCGACTGAATCGATACCGGTACCAGCACGGTGAAACCGCTGTCCACGCCGCTTTGCGTTACAGTTCCGTTCAGCCGCAGCGCGCTGCCTTTTCCCTTCACCGTGTAACTCAATTTCAAAGATGGAATTCCGGTGCCATAAACCCACTGGTCGAAAAAGTTCTCCAATTGCGGGTCCGCCGATTTCGGCGGTAGAAAACGCGCGGCCAGCAGCCGGAATTCGTCTGTCGAAAGCGGCTTCCGCTCGTATTCCTTGCGCAGTTCCGCCAGCATAGCCAGGAAACGCGCATCGCCCATTCGCCGCCGCAGCATGTGCATGATCCACGAACCCTTGCCGTAGGTAATGTTGTAGTAAGCCGTGGGTGTCTGCGAAGTCTCCAGACGCATCCCCAACACGATCGGCCCGGTGGATTCCACTGTTTTTCCGTTCACCGTCTGCAGCAGGTTGGTCTTGTAAGATTCCAGCGCCATGGCCACCGGCTGCCACCCATTCTTATTCTCCAGGTAGAGCAGCGCCGAGTAGTCGGCCAGCGCCTCCATCAGCCATTCATCGTGATAGCCCGCCGAAGTCACCACGTTGCCCCACCACTGGTGAGCCGTCTCGTGCGCTTGCAGGATATCGGAAAAGAACAGCCGTCCATGCGCGTCCAGCGACCGTATGGCTTTGCTCTGCGGCGCGAGGTACGACATGGTGGATAGGTAGATCAGCCCCGGAAAGCCTTGCCCGAATCTTCCCGGCACCGGCGCTACGGTCAGCGTTGGCAGCGCCGGCGGACCAAACCGCGCCGCCATGAATTCCACCGCCGCGGCGATCTCCGAAGCGATCTCCTGCAAGCGCGCCCCGGGGTTCGGAGGCTGTTCCGGCGGCAGTAGCAGGATCTCCGGGTCCCGCAGCCGGGTTCCCCCAGATTCTTCGGCGGCCGCTACTGAGGGCTTGTCCGTTAAGGCCGGTTCGACCTCCCGGTTGGCACAGACTTCCAACGTATAGCCGTTGCGCTTTAACCGCACTCGCTCGTATCGCCCCAGGTTGAAACCCGCCATGCGGATGGGCGCGCCGGTTCTACGCCGCGTGACACGCAAATCGCCTTCGTCGTGCTCCTCCACCAACTCGCCCGCGGTTACCAGATCCAGATCCTTGGGATACCGAAACGTCAGATCGTATTTCGCGAATTGCAGCCCGATGTTCGGAAACCAGTTGGCGCGCGCACCCACGTAATAAACGTGATTACCGGCGTCGAAGATCACCTTGCCGGCATGGTGGAATTCCAGCTCGTATTCCTTGCCGCGCTCGAGCGGCGCCGGCGGAACTACCAGGAACATTTCGTTGCCCACGTTGCGCAGCAGCTCGGAACGCAGCGACTCGCGCTGCAGTACTTCAGCCGGCTTGCCGTCCACCAGCGCCGCGGAAATGTCCATGGGGTGCGCGATGTCGAAAGCCAGCGCCCCTAGAGTTGTGCGGGTAGGCCTGGCCTTCACGCGCGTCACCACGCTTAGCGTGAGATCCGGTTGCAGCGTGGCTTCAATGCGAAAGTCGTCCAGCGCCAAGGTGGGTTCGAACGGCTGTGCGCGAAAAGATTTCGCGACAAAGCTGGTCCAAACGTCGAAGAACAACAGGTTGTTGTGCGTGTTCAGCTTGCCGAGCACGATCTGCTCAAGCGCGCTGCGGTCGTAGTAAAAATCGAAGTTGCCCAGCTTGCTGCCGTTCATGCTGACGGCCAGGAATCCGTGGCCTTGCGGTTCGCCCAAGAGCACATCCCACACGAGCCGCGCCTGAAAGCTGGCGGCCAGGTTGCGCACAATCGGCGTCCAGTGGTCCGCCATGAGAGCGCCCATTTCAGGGGCTTTCCGGTTAACCGGGTTCTGCTGGATCTGTTTGGTGAGATGTGCGTACGTGTCGTCGGAGAAGATCAGCACGCCCGCCGACAGATGCTCGTCCAAGTTCGGCGAATTCGTGTAGGACGCCAGCGACCGCCGCTCGCCCCGATTGGGCGGCAGCAACAGCAATTCCGCATCGCCACCCTCCACATCCGCCGTGAATACAGCCGACATGCGCACGCCGGCCACCGGCTTGGCGAAGATCAGGTAACCGTCGGTGAAGAAAAAACGGGCCTCGTCCCTGGGCAATTCCAGGTCGCGCACCCGGTAGCACTCGCCCGGATCGAGCGCGATCTCCCGTACCTGCCGCGCCAGATCCGCCGCGCTGACCGCCCCCTGCGCAAGGCACGGCCAGAGACACACCCCGAACCACAAAACCCACCGCATGTTTTCAGTGTAACGTGCCCTGTGGCTGCTACAATCACCGCATGCGACTAGTCACATTTCAACGCCAGGCCCACCCTGAGCCGGGGGTCCTGCTGGACGACGATATCGTGGGCATCCGTAACGCCGGATTTCCAGATGTGCTGTCGGTGCTGGCCGGAGGGGCCGAAGCGCTGGACCGCGTGCAACGCTGGCTGTTCGATCCGCCGTGGAGCGAGTTATGCAAAGCTGCGGACACTAAGCTGCTCGCGCCGATCGCGCGGCCGCCCAAAATCATTTGCATTGGCCTCAACTATCGCGCGCATGCCCTGGAAGCCAAAGCGGAGATCCCCGAAGTGCCCACGGTTTTCGCCAAGTTTTCCTCGGCGGTGATCGGCTGCGGCCAGCCGATCGTGCTGCCGCGCAACTCCGCCAAACCCGATTACGAAGCGGAGATGGCCTTCGTCATCGGCAAGCGGGGCCGCCACGTTCCCGCGGAACAGTGGCAGGACTACGTTTTCGGCTACACCAATTTCAACGATGTCAGCGCGCGGGATTTCCAGATGCGCACCTCGCAATGGATGATTGGGAAAACTTTCGACACCTTCGCGCCGATGGGCCCCGCCATCGTCACCGCCGACGAAATCCCCGATCCGCATAAGTTGGACATCAGCACCACGATTAACGGCGAAGTGCTGCAGCACAGCAACACCGACGACCTGATCTTCAAGATCCCCGAGCTGATTGCGCATCTGTCCAGCGTCTTTACGCTTGAGCCCGGCGATGTCATTGCCACCGGCACACCTTCTGGCGTAGGATTCGCACGCACGCCGCCGCGCTGGCTGAAACCGGGCGACGAAGTTATCGTTCGGGTGGAAGGCTTAGGGGATTTGCGAAATCCGGTGGTCGCCGAGGAGTAGAATATCTTCGGTGCGTCTGGCCCCCTTCGTAGTCGCCATGTGCGTGTTTGCCGGGCGCTCTTCCGGCGCAGGATGAGGACCGGGTTTGGCGACGGGTTATGGAGCAGCCGACGGTCTCTTTCCCGAACCAGGTGGCCTCCGCCCGGACAACTTCCGAGTGGCCGACTGTTCGGGCACAACCACGTCGGAGGCCTGCGTGAACCGAGACCGCGGAGCGCATAAAACACGAGCGATGGACACGAGCGTCGAGAGCTTTAGCCGCCGTGGCCCTATAGCCGTGGCCCTATAATGGAGCAAAGTGTCCGAATAAATGAACTCAGGTCAGCTGATAGTCGCCTTTTGGCTGTTGCTTCCCGTTGCGCTCGTGAGTCCCGTATGGTGGTCTTGGTCCAGGCATCGCGAAGGAACGCAATGGCGTCGAACTGCCACACTGATCTCGATTTCTGCAACAACGGCTAATGCGGTGCTAATGGCGGCAATGCTGATGTGGGGAACTACACTTCAATCGCGCCTGCCACGGCTCACCGCAGCTTATTCTTTTCGCTCTTACTTCTCGGTTTCGGGCTGTCCATGGTATCGAGCGTCGTCGTCGTATTTAGAACAGGATGGCTTCGTTGGGTTATCGTTCCAGCCGCTGCTCTTCAGGTCCTCGCGTGGTTGCTGCTAGCGCACATTGCAACAATGCCGCTTTTCCCGGGATAACCGATTGCTGTTGGTATTCGGGCTTTCCACTCACGGTGGCAATCGGGAACCCGTGGTCCAGATTGTGTCTGGATGTCGCGCCATCCGGAATCTCCTCTCGTTTTCTCCGATCGCGGATGATGTCTCACCCGCAGCCGCAGGGCTACGCAGCGTGGGCTAGGCGGTCAGCCGCTGGAAGTTCAAGCCGGGCAACGCAGCCGGTGAATGTGGCTGCGACGATCGAAGTGCGATGGCTATGCGAAGCTGCGCACCGCCGCGGCTTCATCGTCATGCACGTCGAAAACGGTATACAGCTTGGTGATCTGCAACAGATCCTTCACCCGCTTCGTCAGATTGAGCAGCTTAAGCTGGCCTCCCTGGTTGGTCACCGTAGTGAATCCCGATACCAGCTCGCCGATCCCCGAGCTGTCGATATAGGAGACATCTCCCAGGTTCAACAGGATCTTCTTCTGGTTCTTGCCCAGCATGTCGCGCAGCGCATCGCGCAGCGTACTGGACCCTTCACCCAACGTGATTCTTCCGGCGACATCCACCACGCTCACGTCGCCAACTTGTCTCGTGCTTAGCTTTACACTCACTGAAATAAGCCTCCTCGCTCGAAAACGAGCCGATTCCTATTGTCCTTTACTTCGACACCAGGTGCTTCACCAAAGTTACTTCGGTGCCCGCCGGTTCCAGACGGCGCACCTGAAAGTCGTCCATGAAAGCCTTGATGAGAAAGATGCCGCGGCCCGAATGCCGCAGCAGATTCTCATTTGCCAGCGGGTCGGGCAGATGTTCGTAATCGAAGCCTTCGCCCTGGTCCGCGATCCTCACCACAAATTCGCCGGGCCGCTTGAAAACCGACAGCCGCACCTTCTTATGCGCGTTATAGCGGTTCCCGTGCACCACGGCGTTGACCATGGATTCCCGCACGGCCATGGCGATCTTGTGCAGGTCATCTTCCGGGACGCCGGCCTTCTCAGCTTCCTGTAACGCCAATTCTTCGGCGCTGTCCACGCTTTCCAGGGTCGAGTCCAGGAATCTCTCGACGATCTCCGTATCGGCGCGCGAGTTGTGTCCCATAGTTAAGGCGCCACGGCGCATGGTCAAAACGAAGGGCTAGAGTAATTTACCGGAGCGCCGAAAGTCAAGACCACCGGCTGCCGCGGCCGCCCCTCCCATTCCGCAAATCGCCCGCCACCTCGCCGCCTGACGACGGCCATCAGGGCTGCGCCGCCGCCGCTTTGGCCTGATCGTGCGCGCCCGCCAGGCGGTCGAGTTCGCGCAGTTCCTTCCCGATCCGCGCGGCATCATCGGCATTCGGCGCCAGCAGCAGGTAGCTGCGAAGCTCGGCGGCTGCGCCCGCATAATCCTTCTTGCGCTCCAGAATCGCCGCCAGCACTTGCTCCAGCTTGGGGTAGCGATGCGGCGTATCCAGCTTCTGTCCCGCACGCGCGCTGACTTCCGCCGCGTCGAGGTGGCCCAGATTCAGATTGGCGGTGGCACTGTAAAGGTAGGCCATCGGGTAGTCCACGGCGTCCAGCGTCAGCAGCCGGGCAGTGCTATTGGCCAGATCCGTCCAGCTTTCGGCCTTGGCCTGCAACTCCGCCAATGCCAGGTATGGGCTGACGAACTTCGCGTCCGCCGCTATGGCATTTTCAAACGATTTGCGCGCCGCTTCGAAACTCTGGCCGTTTGTTTGTATCCGGCCCAGTTCGTACCAGGCCGCGGCATATTTCGGATAAATTTCCAGCGCCTTTTGCAACTCCCTGCCGGCCTCCGCCAGTTTCTCCTTATGCAGGTCCTGCAGAGCCCGCTCGTAATACCGCCGCGCTTCCTTAGGCGCCTGCAGACTGGTCATGCTGATGGCGCTGCCCTCCACGTTCGCCAGCCGGTGCAGCACGATGGTGCCGACGTTAGGATCGTCCATCAGCCGCCGTAGTCCGAGGCTTACCGTATCCGAGCGGAAACCCGATAACACCGCGCGTAGGTCGCAGGTGGCTAGCTCTGTATACGGGCCGTCGGGCACTTGGGTCTGTTGCGAGTTTCCCCCCGTGATCCCACCGTTCGTGCGGGACGTTCCGGGCAACCCGGTACCGCCTTCGCTGGCGTCCTGCATCACACCGGCCGTCTGGCCAATCTGAAAGCTGAAACGCCCTTTGTTGTCGGTGTAGGTTTGCGCGCGCGGCATGCCACCGCCGCAGATGCGTTCGATGGTCACCGGATCCGGAGGCGGCGTACCGTCGTCCAACATGACGTTGCCAGCCAGGTATATACCGCCGTTCATGGTGCTCGCCAGCGACCCGGTTTGCGGCCCATTCGGGGGGGTGGGGAAATGGCTCCCTGGTACCGAGGGTCCGCCCGATGGGGGCGTGACCGGCTTTTGCGCCCACCCGGTTTGGACCGAGATAGCTATCCCAATCGTGAGAGCGGCTGGGCTTCTCATCCGGATGCTCGTCCGCATGGTAGCACCCCTTTCGTTAGTCACATTATACATGTGGCTGATTCGCCGCGGGGCCGCCTGCCCGCAAGCCCTGCTATGATATGGCTTCTTGAATCTAACTTCGCGAGAAGGTTCCATGAAAACCTGTACAAGCTTCTTCACCGCTACCCTGCTCTTACTGCTCGCCGGGTGTTCGTCTGAACCTCCGGCCCCCCAAACGAAAGCCGCCCAAAAACCGGCCGAGCCGGTGACCGGCCGTCAAGCCCTCCAGCAGATGTATATCGCCGCGCGCGGCTGGGCCGCTGACATCCAGCCCATTAAACTCACCAGCATGTTGCTGCAGGATGTGAAAGCCGAACCCGGCAAAGCCGGCGCCTGGCAAGTCATGTTTGTCTCGGCCACTCAGGCCAAGGCCCGCAGTTACACTTACTCGGTTGTGGAATCCGAAGGCAATCTTCACCAGGGCGTGTTCCCCGGCTCGGATCAGAGCTGGTCGGGTTCTTCAGGGGTGACGAAGCCATTCCCCATGGCGGCTATCAAGATCGATTCCGACCAGGCCTATCAGACCGCGCTCAAGAAGGCCGGCGATTATGACAAGAAGAATCCCGGCAAGCCGATCACGTTTCTGTTGGAAGCCAATGACAAATTCCCGGATGTGAGTTGGCGGGTGATCTGGGGAGAGTCGGCCGGCACCAGCAATTTCTCCATTTTCGTGGACGCCAGCACGGGCTTGTATCTGGAAACCATCCACTGACCCTATCGGCTGCAGCGAAATGACTCGCGAATCGCGCGCAGATCTTTCCAGACGGCCGCCGCGGAATCGGCGGGCGACAGAATGAAGACCGCCGCGGTGTGACCGGCATTCGCGCAGAACAGCAAGTACGCTTCGCCATGCAGCGTAAATAGCTCGCCTGACGGGTTGTAGAAAGTGGCGTCGCCGCGGAACGATGCGGCCTCGGCGGAAGCCCACGCGACCGATACACGGTTCAAATCCGGCGTGAATTTCCTGGTTCGGCCGCGTTCTTCGCTGATGCCCCGGTAATACGTTAACAGATCCGACTGCAGCCGCTCGGCTGAGAAATCCGGCTTGCCCTCCAGCCACCACACGAACGCATAGCTGTGATGGTTGGGCGAAGCCTTATCCTCAAAGCCTGGCGCAAAGACCAGATCCTCCCAGCCGTGATATGGCAGTTGTGGCGACCACGGCAGCGGGAATGCATCGGACTCGGAGCGCCAGTCAGCCGGGCTGTAGAACTGAAACGGCTCGCGCGCGGAGTTCCGCCGCAGCGGATACGGGACGCGGGTGAGGTCGGCATCGAACTGGCGGCCCTCGGAAAGGCGCAATAACATAAGTTTCAAGTGTCCGCCCAGCGGACCGGTCAGGCTCGCCTGCAGCATCGCCAGACCTTTAGCGTCCGCGTCCTTACCGTCGATGGCGACGATGAGATCGCCGTTGCAGATGCCGGCCTGCGCCGCGGGCAGTATTTTCGATTACGTCCACCACCACCGCGGGCCCTTGCTTGTCCGGCTGGCTATCGTTATAGACCGGTAGAGCGCTCAGTCCCACCGTGCCGTTCTGTTCGGCCGCGACCAGCCCAGCTGCGGCCAGAAGCGCCATGGCGATTTTCATCTGGAGGTTCCTCCTGGCGGCGTTCACAACAATTGAAATTCTATACAATTTTTCAATATACTGCGAATGGAAGGAGACGGCATGCACCGCAAAGCGTCACGCGGCGATCAGGAAATATCAAATCCCCGGCAGATACGAGTACTGGCCTCTCCGGTTCGTCAGGACATCCTGGATACGGTAGATGCCGCCGGACCGTGTTCCGTGGCGCAACTCGCGCGGCTGCTGGGCATGCGCGCCGACGGACTGTATTACCACATCCGCTGCCTCAGCCAGGCTGGCCTGCTGAAGGTCGCCAGCGCCAAAAACAAGCGGGGCCGCCACGAGGCTCGTTTGGAAGTCGGGCGCTACCAGTGGATCAAATACCAGCCGTCGAGCGCAGCCAATCGCAATGCGGTCGTCCGTGTGGCCGGTGCCATGCTCCGCAACGCCCGGCGCCAGTTTGCACGGGCCTTCCACCCGGACATCGCCGCGGTATCCGGCCCTCGGCGGAATCTGTGGGCCGCCCGCGCCCGGGCTTTTCTTTCGCCGGACGATTTGGAGCGCCTCAATATCCTGTTGGCTGAATTGCTGGACCTGTTCGATCCATCCGCGCGGCCGCCGGACTCCGGCGCGCTGCACGAGATCACATTTGCAATCGCGCCGGTGCGAAAGTGAGCCGTGCCGCACAGTATAGTAGAAGTTTGATGAAGCGTCTTTTCCTTTGTCTGGCCGCTGCCTCTGCGTTGCTGGCGCGCGAACCCGGCGTGATCAGCAGTCGCTATTCTCCGTCCGATTTCCCGCTCACCGTGGACCCGGGAGCTCCGCAATGGAAGGATACGCCGGGCGTGATCGCCGAGAACGGGCCGCGCGGCGAACCCGTTCCCGGCCACCGCACCGAAATCCGCTCCCGCTGGACTCCGCAGAATATCTATTTCCTGTTCATTTGCCCCTATCAGGAATTGCACCTGAAGCCGAACCCCACGACCACCACCGAGACCAACGAACTCTGGAACTGGGATGTGGCCGAAGTCTTCGTGGGCAGCGATTTCAAGCGCATCACGCGTTATAAAGAATTCGAAGTCTCCCCGCGCGGCGAGTGGGTGGACCTGGATATCGATCGGTTGCATCCGTTGCCGGAAGGCGGCTGGCTTTGGAATTCCGGCTTTCGCGTGAAGGCGCGCATCGATGCGCGGAACAAGATCTGGTACGGCGCCATGTCGATCCCCCTCAAATCGATTGACAGCCGCGCCCCCGCCGCCGGCCTCGAGATGCGCATTAATTTTTACCGCTGCCAGGGCGCCCTACCCGGCCGCAAATTCATCGCCTGGCAGCCCACCGGCGAGGCAAACTTTCACGTGCCTGCATCCTTCGGCCGGCTGAAACTCGTTGAATGACGCTCACATGATCGCGCCCGAAGCCGCCAAATCGCTGCGTATTTCCCACGTCGGCCTGCGGGGTGTAGTGGGGTCGGCGCTGACTGCCGCACACGTGCTGGATTTCGCAGCCGCCTTCGGCACGTTCCTCGAGCCGGGCGGCGCCGTGGTCATCGGCCGCGACCCGCGCGCCAGCGGCGTGATGATTCGCGAAGGCCTGCTGGCCGGGCTGCTGGCCTGCGGGCACGATGTCATCGATCTGGGCATCGTGCCCACGCCCGTGATCCAGCACTCCATCCGCCGCCGCGATGCGGCCGGTGGCGTCTCGATCGGCGCCAGCCACAACAGCGCCGAGTGGAACGCGCTCAAATTCTTCGGCCGCGAGGGCACCTACCTTTCCACCGCCGAGGCCGGCGAGTTGCTCGATATCTACCACCTGAAGAAGTTCGCCTTCGTCGACTGGCGCCACATGGGCAGCGTCACACCTGAAATCCGCGCCATCGACCGCTATCTTGACGACCTCGCCGCGAATTACGATTTCGCCGCCTTGCGCCAATTCCGGGTGCTGGTGGATTGCTGCAACGGCACCTCGTCCCTCATTCTGCGCCGCGCCAACCAGCGCTTTGGCACCGAATTCATTCTCATCAACGAACAGATTGAAGGCGTCAACTTCGCCCACGATCCATCGACCACGCGCGATGCCGTCGCACTACAACTCGCACCGCTGATGAAACCCCTGCACGCCGATGCCGGTTTCCTGTTCGACGTGGATTCCGACCGCGTGGCGCTGGCCGCCGAGGACGGCACGCCGGTATCCGAAGAGACCGTTCTGCCGCTGCTGGCCGATTACCTGCTGCCGCGCGCGCCCGGCAAAATCATCATCGCTAACCTGTCCAGTACGGCGCTGCTGGAAGAGATCGCCGCGCGCCATGGAGGCAGAGTGGTGCGCGTGCCCGTAGGCCGCCAGGCCGCCATCGACGCGCTGTCCACTTATCGGACCGAACAGATCGCGCTGGCCGGCGAAGGCACCGGCGCGGTGATGATGCCGCAGTTCCGCTTCGTTTATGATGGCATCGCGTCCATGCTGGCCGTGCTTTCCATGCTGCACGAGAGCGGGCGCACACTCAGCCAGATTCTGGGCTCTTATCCGAAATATTCCCTGCTGAAAGGACAGGTGCCGCTGGTGACGCAGCGCATCCCAGCCCTGCTGATGGACCTGCGCACGCGTTACAGTGACGGCCGCGTGAACGTGCTGGACGGCCTGCGGGTGGATTGGCCGGACCGCTGGTTCCACGTGCGCGTCAGCCAGACCGAGCCGATCGTGCGCGTGATCTGCGAGCAGCGCGGCGATCCGCCCAAGGAGTTGTTTGATGCGCTGCTGGAAGAAGTCAGGAGTTTCGCGTAATGCCGCGCGAACATCTCCTGAAAATTGGCGTATCCGGCATCCGCGGTGTGGTCGGCGACTTCCTCACACCCGGCCTGGCGTGCGCATTCGCCCAAGCCTTCGGAACCTACGTGGGCGCGGGACGGGTGGTCATTGGCCGCGACACCCGCTCGACCGGCGAAATGCTGCACCACGCGGTCGCCTGCGGCCTGCTCGCGGCTGGCTGCGAGGTGGAGGACATCGGCATCCTGCCCACCCCGACCATTCAGATCTTCGTCGGGGCTACGCGCGCGCGCGGCGGCATTGCGATCACCGCCTCGCATAATCCGCCGGAATACAATGCCCTTAAGCTCTTCAACTCGGCGGGCCTGTTCTTCAACAACTACGAGCGCGGCGAGTTGCTGGACTTGTATCACCAGAGCGATTTCCGCCGCGCCACCAACGAACAAATTCGCCGCGCTACGAGCGATTACACTTCCGCCCCACGTCTGCACATCGAGCGGGTGCTCGACCACGTCGACGCCGCCGGCATCCGGCAACGAAGCTTCCGCGTGGCGCTCGATGCGGTGAATGGCGCAGGCTCCCTCATGACCACCGGTTTTCTGCGCGACACCTTGGGCTGCGACCTGCACGCCATTTCTGTCGATCCCACCAAGCCGTTTCCGCGCATCGCCGAGCCGCGCCCCGATACGCTGGGCGATTTGTCGAACCTGGTGCGCTCCGTCGGCGCCGAGATCGGCTTCGCGCAAGACCCCGATGGCGACCGCTTGGCCGTCGCCGACGAAACCGGCCACGTGCTGGATAACGACGACGTGCTGGCGCTAGCCGTGGACGCCGCGCTGCGCCGCCTGCCCGGCGACGTGGTGGTGAACCTGACGACATCTTCGGTGATCGATGAAGTGGCTGCCGCGCACGGCCGGCGCGTCTACCGTACGCCCGTCGGCGAGGCCAATGTGGTGGAGATGATGCAGGCCGTTCAGGCCGTGATCGGCGGCGAGGGATCGAATGGCGGCATCATCTTTCCGGCCGTGCATCTCTGCCGCGACAGTTACACCGGCATGGCCTTCCTGTTGGAGCGCATGGTGGAAACCGGCCAGCCCATCTCTGCTCTGGCCGCGCAACTGCCACGCTTCTACCGCAAGCTGGGTAAAGTAGCTTACGAGCACGGCCGTCTCGGGACGCTGATGCAGGCGCTCGAAGAGAGTTTCCCGGGCGTCGAGACGGACCGCTCCGACGGGCTCAAGCTGATCCTGCCGGGTGCCTGGATTCACGTGCGCGCGTCGAATACGGAGCCGCTGCTGCGCCTGGCCGCCGAGGCGCGTTCGGAAGCGGAAATGGAAGAGTTGTACGCGCGCGTTCTGCGGCTGTTTGAGCAGGGCGCGGGATAGAATCATCTCTATGCACACCGGAGAGACCCTCACCGGGAAGCGTTACGGGTATAAAGGCACATTGGCAAGCGGCCTGACCGCCTTCTTTCTTTGAAAGCCGAAGTAGAAGCCGGGCAAGATGGAAATCAGCGCGGACATCATCCTGTTCATACGCGGTGAAATCACGAGGCGTAGCCCAGTGTTGATGGGTGCATGCAATAGTCCAGTTGTGGCCGATTCGGTCGGGGCGGCCATATTCTCGAAGTTTAGGAAGGCGCCGCAAGCGATGAGCTATGTCCTTCCATTGCTCAAGGAAGAGGGGTTCTGCCGGGTCAGTGATCGGAGGCCTTTCAAGATCTATCGATTGCCGGACGAGCGCGCGGCCAGCGAAGAATCACACTCGCGAGGCGGTTCAGTGCACCGATCGTCGGGAGGGCTGGCGCGCGCTGGCGATGCGATAGCCGGAGCAAAGCGGGCTGCTGATTTTGACGGAGACATGACTCACTTTCTCCAGGAGTATGCCTACCAGCCGGCTCTTACTCCCAGGCTCGACGCTCTGGGCGACACGGAATTCGGGCCGGCGATAATCAACGAAATCGTGCTTTGGAAGTTGAACAGGTATATCTCGCTTGCCCCAGACCTGCTGCGCCAGCTTGAGCCTCTGCGGCATCTGAAAACCGGCCAGCACAGGCAGGCGAGTGCGGTCCTCACCGGACTTTTGGGAACCCACGGCGTTGATCTCGCGATGGCTTCCACGATCCTACGTTTCCGGAACGCGAGCGTTTTCCAAATTATTGATCGACACGCCTATCGAGCTGTGTACGGCTCGGGCTACCCGCGTTCGAACTCTCCAGGTGAAAAGGTCTCGATGTACTTTCGGTACCTCGATGAACTTATCGCGCTTTGCTCCGCGAAAGCGCTCCAGTTCGAAACGATCGACCGGTTGCTCTATATATTCGATAAGAAGTTTAACGCAAAGCTATAGCGTGCGGACGCCGGTTAAGTTTGCGCGATGCCCAGCCAGTCCGGTAAACCCGACAGGACCATATCCATCTGTTCTCGCTTCAGCGTGCCGATCCTTCGAATCGCCCAGGCCTTTGGGTAAGTTGTTACTCCCTGGACGAGGATGCGCCCGGCCGAAGGAACGGGGCTGAAACGACGATTTCAAGAGGGGATCCCCGAAGTTGGGTTGTGTGAGGAATCACGGTCACGATGGCGCGATCGGCTTCCCCAAAGGCGACACTGACAACTAAAACCGGACGGGTCTTCGCCGCCATGCCAAGGTCAAATAACCAGACCTCACCTCGTGCGGGAAACATTCTCTTCCCGGTCGAGAAAGGCCGCGAGCGCTTTTCCGGCTTCGCCAATCTCTTCATCGGCAAGCGGGCCAGAATCGAACGGCAATTCGCGAGTCCGCCGTAATACCTCGATCGCGAAATCCTGCTTTTCGACGGCGGCCAGCGATTCGAATGCTTCCAGGAGTTGGACAGTCCGCTCACTCACACCTTCAGACTACCACCGACGACCCACAAGCCACCATCCGCAACGCTATAATCGCTAAGGCAACCCTATGAGGTCCTTGTATGTATTTTGAACAGTTCTATCTTGGCTGTCTGGCCCACGCCTCCTACATGGTGGGATCGGAAGGCGTCGCCGCGGTGGTCGACCCGCAGCGTGACGTGGAAGTCTACCTGGAAGCCGCGTGCCAAAACAACCTCCGCATCGCGCACGTAATCGAGAGCCACCTGCATGCGGATTTCGTTTCCGGCCACGGCGAACTGGCCGCCCGCACCGGAGCCAAAATATATGTGGGCGCGCGGGCCGGCGCGCAGTTCCCCCACGTGGCGGTCCGCGAGGGCGATGAGGTCCGCTTCGGCCAGTGCCGCCTGCAATTCCTCGAAACGCCCGGCCATACCATCGAGAGCATCTCTGTTCTGGTCACAGATCTGGAACGCTCGCCTGAACCCTTCGCCGTCCTCACGGGCGACACGCTCTTCATCGGCGACGTGGGCCGCCCCGACCTCTCACCCGGCTACACGCCGCAGCAGCTCGCCGGTCTGCTCTACGACAGCTTGCACCAGAAGCTGCTCGGCCTGCCGGACGGCGTGCGCGTTTATCCCGCTCACGGCGCAGGCTCGCTGTGCGGGCGACAGATGAGCACCGAGCGTTCCTCCACCATCGGGGAGCAGCGCGTCAAGAATTACGCCCTGCGGGCCGCCGGCCGCGACGAATTCATCCACCTGCTGACCGACAGTCTTCCCGAGAGGCCGGCTTACTTTGCCCGCGACGCCGAGATCAACCGCACCGGCGCACCCGCGTTGGATGACCTACCGCTGCTCGCTGAGTTGTCCCCGGCTGCGCTGGCCCGGCTGCAAGATACAGGCGTCATCGTCCTCGATACACGTCCGGACAGCCGGTTCGCCGCCGCGCACGTCCCCGGGTCGGTCAACATTCCTCTCTCGGGCCAGTTCGCCTCCTGGGCGGGCGCCCTGCTCGGACTCGAAAACGAACTGATCCTGGTCGCTGAAAACCCCGACCGCGTCCTGGAATCGCGCTTGCGGCTGGCGCGCGTGGGCATTGAGCGCGTGACCGGTTATCTGGCCGGCGGCATCCAAGCGTGGCAGGAGGGGAACCGGCCGGTCGAGCAGTTGCCCCAAATTACCGTGCAAGACCTGGCGCGGCTGCAGCGCGAGACAGCCGATTTGCAGATTGCCGACGTACGCCGCGAGGGCGAATGGGAAGAAGGGCACATCGGCGGCGCCACGCTGCTGCCGCTGAATCAACTCGCCAACGCCATATTGGGAGGCAAGTCCGGGTTGGATCCCGCCCATCCGGTCGCCGTCCACTGCAAGAGCGGCTATCGCAGCGCCATTGCCGCAACCCTGCTGCGCCGCGCCGGATTCCTCCATGTTATAAACGTGACCGGAGGCTTCGACGCCTGGAAAGCCGCTGGATTGCCTTTGGCGCAGGCCGCCGCAGCGTGACTCCCGCACGGACCTCCGCTGCCTTGCTCCCGGCGCCGCGCGGGACTGTGGCCGTCACCGCGGTTCCGGTGGCCGCGCCGGGCACGGGCGAAGTGCTCATCAAGATGGAAGCCTGCGGGCTGTGCCACTCCGACCTGTTCGTGGCCTCGCTCGAAAAGCTTCCACTGCTCCCGCTCACCTTGGGGCATGAGGGCGTCGGCCGCGTTGAGGCGCTGGGCGCGGGCGTCGAGGGATTCTCCCTCGGCGATCGTGCCGGGATCACCTTCCTGGCATCCACGTGCGGCGCGTGCGATCTGTGCCGCACCGGCCGCGAGCGCTTCTGCGCACGGCAGCTCAATTTCGGATATACGGTCGACGGCGCGCTGGCCGGATACGCGGTAGTGCCAGCGCCGCTGCTGTTCCATGTACCGGATGGCTTGCCTGCCACCCAGGCCGCCCCGCTATGCTGCGCCGGCTGGACAGCCTACGGCGCACTGCGCGAAGCCGCGTTGCAGCCGGGCCAAACGGTCGCGCTGTTCGGCATGGGCGGACTGGGCCACCTCGCCATCCAATATGCGCGGCACATGGGCCTCCGCGTGGCCGCCGTGGATGTTTCCGAAACCAAACTCGAAATGGCCATGTCTCTGGGCGCCGATCTGGCCCTGCTGGCGGACCAAGCCGGCCGCACGCTGCAGAAACAGTGGGGCGGAGCCGACGCCGCCATCGTGCTGACCGGCTCGCCCGCCGCGATTCAGCAGGCCTTCCGTGCGCTCAAACGCGCCGGCACGCTGATCACCTCCGGTCTATCCACCAATCAGTATGAGCTGCCCATCGTGGATACGGTGCTGAAAGGCCTCACCATACGCGGCAGCTATCTGGGCACCCGCGCCGACCTCGAGTCCGTCTTCCGCCTGGCGTTAGCGGGAGTGGGCCGCGCGTACGTGGAGGAGCACGCCATCGACGAAGTGCCGGTGTTAATGGAAAGGATGCGCCAGGGAGAAATCCGCGGCCGCGCCGTAGTGGTCTTTTGAGGTATTACAAACATTATTGGTTGCGGCTATGCTGCTCTGTGGGGCAGGACTCCAGTCCTGCGGCCGCCGTCCACGCCGGCCTCTTCGCACGCGCAGAGCGGGTCCTCGAGGCACTCGAAACCCCGTGTTCATCATCTGGTGGCCCGCTCCGGTGAAGTGATCTGTATCTGGGCAGGTGTGTATTGTTTCCAGTTTCTCTACCTCTGTCGGCGCGCCACGGTAGAACAAGTGGGCCGCACTCATATTCCTGGAAAAGAATGTGGCATTAGGGTCAGCCTGCGACGGTCTCGCAGGCCCGCCCTCATCTTACTACAGCCCGCCCCATTCCCAGCCGATAAACTAATGTGGATCCAAAACCCACCGTGGCAGCCATAGTACGGGACGCCGCCAGCCTTAAGACGATCCGCGCTGCCATGCAGCCCGAGGGAATCCAGGTGCTGACAGCGGACAACGCCGAAGAAGGCTGGGATCTCCTTCACCATGCCCACGCCGATGCCATTCTGGTAGAAGCCGAGTTAGCCAACGGAACCAGCCTGCTACCACGAATCGCGGAGTGGGATCCAGGCGCCCAAGTGTTGCTGCTGACCAGCCATTACACGGCCGAATCAGCCGTCGCAGACATCCGCCGGGGAGCGTGTGACTGCCTGGCGAAGCCCCTCTCCGCCGAAGCGCTGCGGCAGCGCGTGACCGACATCCTCCAGGATGCCAGCCTGCGCCGCGAGACTCTGGAACTCGACGAGCGCCTGCTCGAAAACTTCCGATTCCACGGCATGGTCGGCCGCAGTCCGCAGATGCTGGAGATCTACGACCGCATCAAGCGCGTGGCGCCGCACTATCGTATCGCCATGATCACCGGCGCCACGGGTACCGGCAAAGAACTGGTTGCGCACGCGCTACACGATCTCAGCCCGGTGGCCTCCCGGCGGTTGGCGGTCTGCAACTGCTCGGCCATCGTGGAGACGCTATTTGAAAGCGAGCTGTTCGGCCACGTCAAAGGCGCTTTCACGGGCGCCACCCAGGATCGGCCGGGCCTGTTCGAATACGCGCAAGGCGGCACCGTATTCCTCGACGAGATCGCCGACATGCCGCTCACCACGCAGAGCAAACTGCTGCGTGTAGTGCAGAACCAGGAACTGCAGCGGGTAGGCTCGCCGGAAATCCGCAAAGTGGATGTGCGCGTGATCGCCGCCACTAATCGCGACCTGCGCGCACTGGTCGCCATGAACCAGTTCCGCGAGGACCTATACTACCGGCTCACCATGGTCGAATTGAAGCTGCCGCGCTTGGCCGAGCGCAAAGAAGATCTGCCGCTGCTGGAGCGCCATTTTGTGGAGCGGTTCGCCCGCGCTTACGGCAAACCCATCGGCGGCATCTCGCGTCGCGCGCAGGCGGTGCTCGCGCGGCACAACTGGCCCGGCAATGTGCGCGAAATGGAAAATGTTCTGGGACACGCCTGCATGATGGCGGACGCGGAGTTCATTGATGTGCGCGATTTGCCGGAATATATGCGCGACGGCACCGGCGGGCCGACCGAAGCCGACCTGATGCCGCTGGCCGATCTGGAACGGCAATACACCCACCACGTGCTGCAGCGCGTAGGCGGAAACAAACTGCAAGCCGCGCAAATCCTGGGAATCAGCCGGGCCACCCTCTATCGCATCCTGCGCGACGGGCCCACCGAACAACTGGATTCGAAGCCGGGCTTCACCCCGCGCAGCGTTGCAGCGCCGCTGTCGCTGAATCAGTGAATCGTGCGCGTCTTCCGATTCATATAATCCATCAACAGATACTGCCCCAAGGTATAAGGGGTCGTGAAATAAGCCTTGCCCCGGCAGATCTCAGTTACCTTCTGCACGAAGTTCACTAACCCGTAATCGCTGGCCAGCATGAAGGTGTTGATCAGGATTCCCTGCTTCTTACAGCGATTTACCTCTTCCAAAGTCTTGCTGATGACCAGCGGGTCGAGCCCGAACGCATTCTTATAAACGCGCCCGTCTTCGAGCGTCAGGCAACTCGGCTTGCCGTCGGTGATCATCACGATCTGCCGCATGTCTTTCTTTTCCTGCGCCAGCAGCCGCTGCGCCAGGATCAGCCCGTCGCGCGTGTTCGTATAATACGGTCCCACCTGCACGCGCGCCAGTTGGCTGATGGCCAGTTCCTCGGCCGAATCGTGGAACAACACGCAGCGCAGGCTATCGCCGGGATACTGTGTGCGGATCAGGTGCGCCAGCGCCAGCGCCACCTTTTTGGCCGGCGTGAAGCGATCCTCGCCATACAGAATCATGCTGTGGCTGCAATCGAGCATGAGTACCGTGGCGCAGGAACTCTGGTATTCGCACTGGTGCACGTGCAGGTCGCCGTACTCCATCTCGATCGGCACCTTGGCGCCCTCGCGCCGGATCGCCGAAAACAGCGTCTCGCTGATATCCAGGTTGAGTGTGTCGCCGAATTCATATTGCTTCGACGACCCGGACGCTTCGATGCCCGTAGCCAGGTCGCGCGTATCGTGCCGTCCGAAACTGGACTTACCCAGCGATCCCAGCAGATCCTTCAGCGTCTTGAAACCGAGAAAGTCAAGCGACTTATCGGTAACTTCGAAACGTACCTTGCTGTCCGGACCGTTGGCCGCCCCCGCCGCGCCGGGCTGCTGTTCCGACGGCTGTTCAATGGTGATCTGCCCTTCGTCGATCATCTTCTGCACAAGATTATCGAGCAGCTTTTGCATCTGCTCCGGCGAGAGTTTTTCGAGGCGCTCCATCATCTCCCGCATGTGCTCGTTATCGAAAAGATCGCCCTGCTCGAGCGCCTGCTGTATGGCTTTCTTCAGATCCTCCAGCGTATGCTCGTTCCATTCGCTGAAAGGCATGTACTGCGTGTTGAACCCGCTCTGCAGCAAGAAATCGGAAAGCGCCTGCAATAGATCCTCGGCGCCGATGCCGAAGTCTTCGCCGGTGTATTTGGAGTACTTGATCTTCATAGAAGAAGGTGGTGGGTTGTAGGTGGTGGGTTGTGGGCTCGCCCCCGCGGCACCTCGTACCCACCACCTATCACCCACCACCCACCACCCACCACCTAGTTGTACTGTCTTCGCAAATTGGGCCGCTGCGGAGGCCCCTCTTCCCGCGGACTCTCCCGCTTCCGCTCGCCCGCGCCGAACTCCCGCTCTTCATTGCGGCTGATGCGCCGGTGGGCGTACAATCCTTCGAGCACAAATTCCGCCGCCGAAGCGCGCACTGCATCCGGCTCGTTGGCTGAGAGCTTCAGCGTCTTCAGTTTCTCCATCAATCCCTGGATCGATCCTAAAGCGTTCACCATGGCCGCCGCGTCCTGCCCCTCGTCCAGCTTCAGTGTGCCGCCGATATCGAACCACTGCACGATCTGCGAAACGTTCGCGCCTTCAAAATACTTGTCGTAAACTTTGCCCACGGCCACCCGGATCAACTCGCGCGCCACCGTATCGCCGCCCTTCAGTTCCCCCTCGTATTCCAGTTCCATCTTGCCCGTGATAGAGGGCAGCGCGGAGTAGATATCCAGCACGCGCGGCACGGCCACCTGCTCTTTGCTCTTCAGCGCCCGCCGCTCCGCGTTCGACACCACGTTCTCCAGCACCGAGATGGGCAGCCGCTGCGAAACACCCGAGCGCTTATCCACGCGTTTGTCCTCGCGTGCGAGAAAGACCAACTGTTCCACGATCTCCTTGATGTACACCGGCACGCGCACCTCAATCGGAGCGCTCTCCGGAAAGGGGCGCTTAAGCCAGGCTTCCTGCTCCGTGATGGCCATCCCCTGATCGAGCGTTACCGGGTAGTGCGTGCGAATCTCGCTGCCGATGCGGTCCTTGAGCGGCGTGATAATCTTGCCGCGCGCGGTGTAATCCTCCGGATTGGCCGTGAACACCAGCATCAGATCGAGCGGCAGGCGCACCGGATAGCCTTTGATCTGTACATCGCCTTCCTGCATGATGTTGAACAGCCCCACCTGGATCTTGCCGGCCAGGTCGGGCAGTTCGTTGATGGCGAAGATCCCGCGATTGGCGCGTGGCAACAGGCCATAGTGCACGGTCAGTTCATCGGAGATGTCCTGCCCGCGCCGCGCCGCCTTGATCGGATCGATATCGCCGATCATATCCGCGATGGTCACATCCGGTGTCGCCAGTTTCTCCACATAACGATGCTCGGCCGTCAAGTAGGCGATCGGCGTATCGTCGCCTTCTTCCTGAATCAGGTTGCGGCACCGCCGGCAAATCGGGCGATAAGGATTGTCGTGAATCTCGCAGCCTTCGACGTACGGCGAAACATCGTCGAGCAGCGTGGTCAGCATGCGGATCAGGCGCGTTTTGGCCTGTCCACGCAACCCCAGCAGAATGAAATTGTGCCGCGACAGGATGGCGTTCACCATTTGCGGCACCACGGTTTCCTCGTAGCCCACAATGCCCGGAAATAAAGGTGTAGGGCATTGCAGCTTGCGAATCAGATTATTGCGGAGTTCGTCTTTTACGCTACGGCCGCCGATGCGGTCCTCGGAAAAGGCGCTGTTGCGAAGTGCGCCGAGAGTGCGGGGTAAATCCCAGGTGGCTTTGGTCAACTGCCGACCCCCTTTGACCGATTGTACCAGACGCGCGGAGCGGCCTCCATAAACCAGACGGCGAACTCGGCCAGGAGTTCCGTGCCGGCGGGCCCAAACTGTTATACTGCCGCCTGGTAGCCGGCTGAAACTCAATCTCTGCTCGATTTCATCGACGCCGTCAAGAGCCAGGGAGCCTCCGACGAGTTCGTGGTGGCTCTCCTTCGGCAGAACGGCTGGTCGGAGAAGCGCATCTATCAGGCCGTCGGTGCCTGGTATGAGACGCGTACCGGAAGAGCCGTTCCCAACGGCGGCGGCCGCATTGAAGCCGCCAAGGACGCGTTCCTCTATCTGCTCGCCTTCATCACGCTGGGCATCTGGACCATCCAGTTGGGCGCGCTCCTGTTCACCGCTATCGACCGTACTTTCCCCAATCCCGTGCTGAATTACCCGGACGCTAACTGGGCGGTCCGGAATATGGCCGATGCGCTGGCCAGCATCATGGTAGGGTTTCCGTTGTTTCTGCTGGTAACTTGGGGCATCCTGCGCGGCGCGCAGTGCCAGCCGGAGCGCCTCGAAAGCTCCGTGCGAAAGTGGCTCACTTACATCGCGCTCGTGATCACGGCCAGCACCATGATCGGCGATATAGTAACGTTCCTCGCATACTTCCTGCGCGGCGACCTGGACACGCGATTCGTGTTGAAGGTCATCACGGTCCTGGTGATCTCTGGCGGCGTGTTCACTTACTATCTTGATTCACTCCGCGGCGACCGGGTCTCTTCAACTCGTAACCGCTCGTTCGCAGTTGCCGCGCTGGCTCTGGTCGGTTGCGGCATTTTCGTTGGATTCGTGCACATCGGGTCACCCGCCGTTCAGCGGTCCGCGGCGGAAGATACCCGCCGGCTATTTGATCTCTCTTCTCTGGCCCACGCACTGCACGGCGCGTGGCTCGGTCGTGGGCCGCAGCACTTCGTGCTTCCCGCGACGTCACAGGATCTGCAGACGATGGCCCAACGAATGGGCGCCAGCATTCTCGATCCGGTGAACGGCCGGACCTACGGATACACTCCCCTTCAGGGGACAGCCTATAGCCTTTGCGCCGCATTCTCGCGCCCCAGCCCGCCCGATCTCCTCGGCCAGTGGCGCCACCCGGCTGGACATGCGTGTTTTACTCTGGACGCCGGCGAAGACGTTACCATGGTGCCACGTCCGTGGTGACTCTGGCCCGCGCAGGAGAAAACACGGAGATCAAAGGAGGAGAAAGAAAATCTAAGTTCGCTCAAGTTGCCATCGGCAAAAAGGCGCTTGCACCAATCGCGCTATCCATCGTCGTAAGTTGCATCACGAAACAGTCGACCCCCGCCGGTTCGATCGGGATACGAAGAGCCACGGACTCGGGTTCACCCAGCGCTTTGCACCCACCGCCTCGAACTTTGAGTTCAGCAACGGCGTGGCCTACGGAATCCGAGCAACAGAGATGCATCCTAGCGCCACCGCTCGCGCAACTCGGATTAAAGGTGCCTATTTCGATCTTACGAGAATCGCCGGCACCGGAAGGGAATCCACGCAAGGCTTCGGCCAACTCCGGCAAGTCACGGTGGTTCAAGTAAACCTCCGCCAAACCCGAGAAATACCCATTCGAGCAGCCAAGGACCACTTCGATCATTTCCTGGTCAAACCAGATAACCTCGATACTGATTCCGTTCCCACTCCCCGGCACTTGTCCTCCTGGTGCTCCATAATGGAGCACGGCACGAAACTCAGGCGCAATACGGACTGAAATAAACGCTGCAGGTGGCTGTATTGTCGGGCACCTCGCGCACCGGCTGCTTGGTCAGATGACCATATAATCTGTTATCATAGCAATCATGAAAGAGCGGGTCTTGACTGCGTCCGAGTTCAAAGCCAAGTGCCTGGCCTGCCTGGGCGAGATCGAGCAGTTCGGTGAGCCCATCACCATCACGCGGCGCGGCCGGCCAGTGGCGGTATTGGGCCCGCTAAAGCGCATGATTCAGAAATCGCCGCGCAACCGGTGGGCGCGTAAAGGGCGCATCATTGGCGACATCGTGAACGAGGACAGGTCCGCCTTGTGGGAAGTTGTGGGAAGCAAATAGGAGCCGCCCCTGCTGCCCCGCTTATTGTTAGACACACACGTACTCCTTCGCTGGCTAATTGACGCGAAAAAGCTTTCCCGCATACAACTGCGCACGCTCGAGACAGCGGTCCAACAAGGCCAGCCCGTCGCTTTCAGGGCCATCAGTTTATTGGAAATCGCCGTTCTCGCCAGCGGTGAAAAACCGTCGTTGCAGGTGCCGCTGGATGAGTTCTTCCAGGACTTGAATTCCAACCCATCATTTGTGGTTCTTCCGCTGACTTATGAAGTGGCGCGGGAGATCGCGTCTCTGAGCCTGTTGCGAGACCCCGCGGACCGCGCTATCGCTGCCACGGCCCGCGTTCACCGGCTCCGGCTGGTGACCTCGGATCAGCGCATTATTGCCTCCAAGCTTGTGCAAGTCGTCGAGTAGTCTTTAGCCTGCGGGCAGGGAAGGCCCTCACTGAATAAGTTCCCCTCCCGCCGCAACGGCCGCACCTTCAGAAGGCCCAGATGGGAATGGTCCGAGGAGGATAGACTGGATTGGGAAGCAATCCCCTCCATGGAGCGCCAGAACCGCGAGGTGAAACTACCTTGGAAACGTCTCGCGGCCGAGTTGCACGCGCATATTAGCCTCTTCGGGCCGATCGTCTTTCCATTCCGGCAGGAGTACCGCGACCGCGTTGGACAGGTTCAGTTCCACTTTGTCAGCGCCCTGCCCCGCACCCTCACTTGCGATGGGATCATGAACTGGTGCTGAGACTCCGAGGCGGCAGACCATCGATCACCGTTCCCGAACACCACCTCGACGTCGACTTGGGAATATTCATCGGTATGCGGACAGCAAAACAAGGATGCCATAACGTCGTCGACGAGGGCGAGGTTCGTGAAGCCGGCTCTAAACGCAGGCCAGTCGTTCTTTCTCGCGGTGGCATCGCCGTTGTCCTCGAGCCACTGCTAGGCGATCCAAGAATTCGAAGACCGCAACTGGCTGACGGCTGGTTCGTCCAAGGCCAGCACCAGCGACCCAGTCACTGACCGCGGTCCGTGAAGGTACTTGACCGCCAGCACTCGTGCGACGGGATCGCATCGGACTCAACGCCGGCAGCGAAATCATAACGATTTGCGGATAAGAAGTCGCAGACGCCCCAACGACCTCGCCTGGATTCATTTCCAAGCAGCAGTCAGGTGAGGCACGACGACGTGTCAACGGCTGCGTTTCGACAACAGCGTGCATGTCCCCATCGCGAGCGTCCTCGGGATGGCCTCCGCGGCCGCCAGTCCCGCTGGAAGTTTCAGCGTAATCGCCAGGGCATGGAATACTTATTTATCATTGCGGCCTCGTCGGATCGCCGGTTTGCTGCCATGCTGTCCTTTAATATCGTTCTTGCCCGGCACTGCGCTTCCTCGAACGATGGGGCCACACCGTGATCGCCGTGATCGGTAGACCAGCGGAATTCGCTGTCGCCCTCCTGATCGGAAACTACATATTCAGCCCGATTCCCGGCAACATCGATAAATGTGAATGCTTGACTCATTGAAGATCTCACATCCCGGTAGTTGCTGCCATCGCCCGGTTCCGGACCAATAGGAGATCCTCTTTGCCTGCCGTTGTCCGATCTGCGCGGCCGCCTGAAACAGCCGGGAGTCTGGTGGCATTCAGCGCAGCAAGAGCAGCTTTGCCGCTCTCAATCGCTCCTGTTTGGTCTTTGCGCCGAATTGCAATCACCATCGTCCTGACATGCGGGATGGCCTTGGTCAAGTTCCCAGCAAGAGTACTTTGCGCCAAGGCCGTAGCGTTTAGCTTGTCAGGTTTATACGGCCGGTACAACGTCCCCTTCATCTGGTGCATCTCGTAAAGACAGGCATTTCCAGATTCGGTTTGGTCATCCCATTGGCTCTCGTCGCCGGTTTCGAGCGACCGCATAATACTCTGTAACAGGCTTCTCGTGCTGTCGTATAACATAAAAGTTCTCGCTTCTTTCTATATCTTGCTGCTACACGACCGAGCCTATGCCGGAGATCGGACGGCGCTCGGG
Organism: Bryobacterales bacterium; assembly: GCA_963756605.1. Lineage (GTDB taxonomy): Bacteria > Acidobacteriota > Terriglobia > Bryobacterales > Bryobacteraceae > Bog-159. The sequence continues at coordinate 54,667 of CAVWOT010000022.1, forward strand.
CTAAAAAGGCTGGAAGTGTTGACTTGTAAATAAGTATAACACGGTTCGGCGTGTGCTATACTAAAGCTGGTTTGATGCTCCTGCCAATTCAAGGCTGACCGTCTTCGTTCGTCCACCTTCCAAATTAGCCGCCGTTCAAATCAGAAAAAGGAACTTAAACGTGAAAAACATTTTTGTTGGAAACCTCAGCTTTGGGGCTTCCGAAGAATCCGTCCGTGCGCTGTTTGAGACCCACGGTACTGTTGATCGTGTCAATATCGTTACGGATCGTGACACCGGCCAAGCTCGTGGCTTCGGCTTCGTTGAGATGGCAAATGATGGAGAGGGCGATAAGGCGATTGCCGCCGTCAACGGCACCGACCTTGACGGTCGTGCTCTCACCGTTAACGAGGCCCGCCCCAAGGGGGATCGTGCAAGCGGCGGTGGCAGAGGTTTCGGCAGCAAGCGTTGGTAGCCGGATTTTAACAACAACGACGGCGCTCAGTACCCTCGCCGGATTCTGAGCGCCGTTACCGAACACAGGTCCCCATTGCCAGCCGCTGGCCGCTCAATTCACGGCCACCCAAATCCACGAATAGCGCGTTTTTACAGCAATCGGACTGATCAGGCATCGAGCTTCACCTGGACCATCACGCGCATGCGCGACGGAACATTCGATTACTTCGAGGAAGGCTATGGCAGAGCCTGGAGCGGCACCATCAGGAGTTCGCTCCCGTGAAGTCGAGCGCGGTATCCTGGCTGCTCGCGTTGGAAACACCTACGGCCTTGAGGAAGCATGGCGGGAGCCTGCTAATGGCGAACTGCCCCCGCGCCAGAGCCCACGCCCCAACCCGCGCCGGTATCCCCCGCCGCGGCCCAACCCCGTCGGCCCTACTGGGCATCTCGACTTCATCATCGCCAAGATCCAAGTTACCGGTGATCGCCGCCACGATTGCAGTTTGACTGTCGCTGCGATTGAAAGAGTCCGCTTGGACCACGAGCGCCGGGAGATCGGCCCACCAAATCTCTCCCCGCTGAATTTCGTCCATCTCTACCACGAGTCCTTCTCGATGGATCTCAGTTGGGCGCGATGCAGCCCGCCATCCACCTTACCGGGCCGGCGCGAATACACTTCGTTCAGGCGCTCCGTGACTGCGTGCTGTTGTTGCCGGTTCAGGTACTCCGCGCTTCCGCCTGGCGGAAAGTGTCGTCGGGTACCGACAACTGACGTCTTCATGCGCTCAGAATAAATAACCCGGCCGCAGTGACATACGTTCCAACCTCGCCGCCCATTGAAATCAAACGCCAAACGCCGCGCGTTCCCCCGAATACCCGTCGTCCGTGCTCCGCTCGTTCCGGGCTATCCAGATTGCCATCATCGTCGCCAAAATCATCTCAAACCGTAAATGGGCTTCATGGATTCCTTAATACCATGAAAATACACGACTCATTGGCTTTGATCGTACAGGGAAATCCGTCAATCCGGTACTGTCCTAAAGTCGCGTGAAGCAGAAAGCTGGCCTACCCCGTTAACTAAAGGGATTCTCCGCTAATCCGCTTTCCGGGGTTTCGGTGCCGATTTCCTTCCGGGCGATTAGGTTATGAAAATCTGTCTTGATTGCTTGTCAATTGTTTTTATGGTTAGTTTTACGTTTGTTCTCAACACGTTAGCTTCTTGAAACCTCTTGACATCAGAAACGCGTCATATAATCAGGTTGTCTATACACCCCGATCTTCTCCGGGAGGTCGGTTCACTATTCGATTTTGGGAAGGGCATCCATCCGGATGCCTTTTCCATTTTAGAACACAATCACTAAATGGCCAAGTGTGCGATTCTGATTGACGGCGGATACCTGGACAAGGTCATGGTAAACGACTTTTCCGGGACTAGAGTCGATATTGGAAAACTCGGTGATGAGCTTGCAGCCCCAGATGAGCGGCTCAGGACCTACCTCTATCACTGCATGCCATACATGAGCAACCCTCCAACGGAAGAGGAAAAGAAGAGGTACGCGGCACGCGATAAATACATATCAGCGCTCAAGAGGTTGCCTCGTTTCCAGTTCCGGCAGGGGAAACTCCAAAAAGTCAGCGATGGCGTATTTCGACAGAAGCGTGTCGATATCATCATCGCGGTAGATCTCGTCAGAATGAGCACAAACCGGCAGATTGATCGGGCCATCCTGATTGCTGGCGATAGCGATCTGGTCCCAGCGATAGAAGCGGCCAGAGATGCAGGCGTAGTGGTCACGCTTTACTATTCCCCAAAGTCTGTGCATAACGAACTCCTTCAGGCTTGCGATGAGAGGGTTGAGATCACTCACAATCTGATAAATAAAGTGAAGGCGACAATGGCGGCAGCACCATCCCCGCAGCTTTCGGTACCTTCCCCAACGCCGCAACCGCCAAAATAAACTTTCTCTTGACAGCCGCCCCGATCTGTTTTCCGCCGCCGCAAACCACTGATCCTAAACGCTGAATATTCATACATTTAGGCCAGCAACGCACCCCGTCCCACTACCCCATCGTAAGGCAGGTTGCATTTTTGTACACGCTCCGCTTAAAATGATTTTGAGCGAGTACTCAAACCCTTGAACCTGCAAGGCCCGCTGGCGGGCGGGCCGCGCGATTCCCCTCAATTTTACGCCCTACGCTAGCAAATCGGATACTTTCCAAATCCGATTCGTCAGGCCCGCTTCCATGGCCGGGGTGACGCGCAAGGTCTGGTGGACCCGGCAGAAGTTGTAGAACGCGAACCACAAGCAGATCGCGGCCCAGTGGTTTTCATACTTCCTGCTGAAGCCGTTCGTCAGGCGGGTGAACCGCCGAATTTGCATCCGCATCGTTAGATTTTGGCGCTCCACATGGGAAGTGCAGATGCGCTTTTTGTCGGGGTTTCCCATGACTGGGACCTTCTCCGAACTGATGACTTCGGCGGGGCTATACCGGCGCTCTCCGTCTGCGGGTTGGCCGTAGACTTTGATGTGCTGTGCGTAATCGCAGCGGTCGCTGAGCGTCGTGGTGATCGCGCTGATGTAGGGCTGGAATCCATCGGTGCTCACCTGGAAATGTTCGCTCGATAGAGTCGCGTGGCGAACGCCTTCGATGAACGCATCCGTGGTCTGCTGATTCCGCTTGCCCATCGTGAAGTTGACCACCAGCTTGTGATGGCGCTCGATTGCTACGAACGTGTACACGTCGCCGGTACCTTCGTCATCCTTCTGGGCAGGCGTCTTGTGGCCTTCCTTGATCCCAACGAAAGACCAAATTTCATCGAGTTGCAAATCTTGAACCGGAATGTTCACCAGCAACCGGCCCATGAGCTTTTCGCACTTCTCGCCAGCCGTTACCAGGAGTTTCAGGATGGTATCGCGGTGCAGGCCGGTCAAACGCTCCGTGCTGCGCACACTTGCGCCTTCCAGAAGCATCCCGAGCGCCACCAGTGCCTCATCAACCGGCGTGGTCATTTTGCCGAAGGGTTTGAACTGTTCTTCCGTGAAGGTCTTTTTGCAATCGACACAGCGAAAGCGAAGGCTACCGTTTCGGTTCACCGCAAAGCGCTTGGCGGTCCCTTGGCAAACGGGACAGGTCATTGTGGCGTTGGCTTCAGTGGCTTGCTTCATGATTATATTATCCGTTACCCCCTTACGCATTGTCAAGGGGAATTGATGTTGATCCTGGAATTATTTTTGGCCTTGCATCCGTTAGGGGGTTACGCTACACTTGAGGCATGGCGAAACGAAACAAGATGCCCCCGGAAGTGCTGGCTTACTTCGTCAAGATGGGAGCCAAGGGCGGCAAAATTGGCGGCGCGGTACGCGCGGCCAACATGACGGACGAACAGCGCAGCGAGGGTGCGCGGAAGGCGTCACAAGCCCGCTGGGCGCGCGTAAAGGCCAAACGTGGCGAAGGCGCGTAGACCGCGCTACAATGTGGAAGTCCGGGGTGGGAGTCGAACCCATCGCGCGGGTGTTGTCGGCACCCGCCCCTACCGTCGGGATTAGCGCCCCGGACTCATCGGGGAAGGACAGCGAAAAGCCGCCCTTCCCTAGCCGTCCCCACCATATTTTCCCGACTCCCCTGGTGGCGCTCTAATCATCAGCATCTTCGTTTCTTCCTTACGATCCCATTGCACTACAAGGGCAAAGTATACCGCTACACATTAGATCGGATTTGTTTTGGAATCACTACTTTGCAGCCCATACAGTAAACCGGAAAGATTGCGGAAACCTTATGGGAATGCGGAAACTAATCGGAAAGATCGCGGAACATTGGCGGAAATCTTCAACTTGGAATCCCGCTAGTCGGGTCCAGCAGTTTTTCTCGTGTCGTCCCCATTTTGACCGCGATCTCCTCGAACGTCCCACGCTTGATTTTCCCAGTCGCTCTAAACGTTCGCAGGTTTCGGTCGGTGACTCCGAGGGCGGTAGCAAATTCGGTTTGGCCGATGCCTTTCGCATTTGAGGAAGTGTTCCATTCTTCTAGCCGCCAGCGGACTAGTCACGGTGGAAGGCATCCGTCTTTTCTTGGTAGGAGGAAGGATCTGGGCTGCTTCAGATCTTGGTGGTTGTATAGCGGACTGTCCTATCGGAATCTGTTCTGATTTTGACCGGGCCTGGGTATCGGTATCGTGCGGAGACTTGAAAAGTGCGATTCTTGGCTTCAGAGCGTCCCGAATAGCTGTTTTCATTTGCTCTAGAGTGGCGTGGTATGTGAGATCGCCCCCATGTCTGAAAGGACCGAAGAACTGGGACTTTCCGCGCATCCCGGCGACATGACCAATTACCTCTTTCTCGACCCTGTTCGCGAGATGCCTAACCCAGACTGGCAGTTTCTCGTGTTTCGGGTAAAGGAACGCTTCGATATCGAATAATTGGACGGCGTACTCTCCTAACTTCTTTTGCAGGAAGAGTGGCTGTTTTGGCGGCGGTGGGAGCCCGTCCCCGATGCCTGCAATGTCACGGAATGGAGACGGCAAATCCTCAAGTAACGGAGCGAATGTATCTACGTAGCTTTTCTTGATTGCGTGTTTTCTGGTCGCAATGCCTTCCCAAACTTCCGGGTCAAGCGGCGGGTTCTCCTCGGCCATCGCTCCTCTTGCACAACGGCGCACAGAGGGGCTACGATGAGGGTGTCTCACGTCCGCATCGAGGCCCGGCCTGCACGCCGGGCTTTCGTTTTTCAGATTCCCATTCTAGCGGGATTCAGGATCAGCGGGATGTATCAGCCGGGGCTGGAGCGGAGTCGGTGAGCAAGAAATCCGCCAGCCGTTCGGCGGTATTGAGCAATTCGCGGAGGCGCGGGATGCCACCCGGAATCATTGGTTCGGTATCCACGATCAGGTGGGCTTGCTCAATCATCGAGTGGAGTGCTTCCAGGTCCGCGCGCTTCACGTTTGGCATGTCCCCACGATAGCAGGGGGACAGCGGGACGGCCTACGGGGCTTCACGCGACTTTAGGACACTACCGTCAATCCCAATCCCGTCTCCCGCAACGGTATAACGGTATAATGATGCGAACGACAGGAGCGCACCCATGCCACGCCTGGTCCGCTGTTCTCTCATCCAAACCCACACGGACGTCTCGCCCAATCTGCCGCTCGCGGAGATTAAGCAGGCCATGATCGCCAAGCATCTCGGCTACATCCGCCAGGCCGCCGATGCCGGCGCGCGCATCGTGTGCCTGCAGGAGCTGTTCAATGGCCCCTACTTCTGCGCTGAGCAGCAGGTCCGCTGGTACGTTTTCACCGAGCCGGTGCCCGATGGGCCCACCATGCGGCTCATGCAGGATACCGCCCGTCAGCACCACCTCGCCCTGATCGTCCCGGTCTACGAACGCGAGCAGGAGGGCGTCTACTACAACACCGCCGCCGTTATTTCGGCCGAAGGCGCCTATCTGGGCAAATATCGCAAGACTCACATCCCGCACGTCGCGCCGGGCTTCTGGGAGAAGTTCTATTTCCGCCCCGGCAACCTGGGTTATCCGGTGTTCGACATCGGCGTGGCGCGCATCGGCGTCTACATCTGTTATGACCGCCATTTCCCGGAAGGCGCGCGCGCCCTCGGGCTCAACGGCGCGGAGATCGTCTTCAATCCCTCCGCCACCGTCGCCGGATTGAGCGAGCATCTTTGGAAACTCGAACAGCCCGCGCACGCGGTGGCCAATGGATATTACATCGGCGCCATCAACCGCGTGGGCGTGGAGGCCCCCTGGAATATCGGTGAATTCTACGGCTCCAGCTACTTTTGCGATCCCCGCGGCCGCATAATCGCTCAGGCCTCGCGCGACCGCGACGAAGTGTTAACCGCCGATCTCGATCTGGACCTGATCGCCGAGGTGCGCAAGACCTGGCAATTCTTCCGCGACCGGCGTCCCGATATGTACGGGGCACTCACCGCCGCGTAAGCCCGCAGGATCGCATGACCAACGAACAGGAATTCGCCGCCAGCTTTGCCGAAATCCATCCGCCGCTCGGCCCCCATGAAGCGCTGGTGGAGACCCACCGCTGCTTATACTGTTTCGATGCGCCTTGCGCCAGCGCTTGTCCCACCCACATCGATGTTCCCGGCTTCATCAAGAAAATCGCCAGCGGGAATTTGGCCGGCTCAGCCATCACCATCCTCAACGCGAATATCCTGGGATTGAGCTGTGCGCGCGTTTGCCCGGTGGAAGTGCTGTGCGAAGGGGCCTGCGTGCTGCATCGCTACAACCAGCGGCCCATCGAAATCGGAAGGCTGCAGCGCCATGCCATGGACCATTTTTACGGTAGCGGCATGCGCCTGCCAATGGCCGCCACTGCGAAATCCCGACGGGTGGCCTGCATCGGCGCCGGTCCCGCATCGCTGGCTTGCGCGGCCGCGCTGCGGCAGCAGGGCTATGCCGTCACCATCTTCGATCGGCGTCCGCTGGCTGGCGGGCTCAATACCTACGGCGTGGCCGAATACAAACTGCGGCCCGCCGACAGCTTGCAGGAGGTCGCACTGGTGCGCTCGCTAGGCGTAGAATTCCTGTTGAATGCGGAGATCGGCGGCGGGTTGCGCGTCAAAGAACTGGAAGAGGCGTTCGACATAATCTTCCTCGGCGTCGGCCTGGGCCGCACGCAACCCCTCGGCATTCCCGGTGAAGGGCTGCCCGGAGTGATCGACGCTCTGCGCTTCATTGCGGAATACAAAACCCAGCGGGGCGCGCGCGTGGGCCGTCGCGTAGTGGTCATCGGCGGCGGCAACACGGCCATTGACGCGGCTACGGCCGCCTTGCGGCTGGGCGCCGAGGAGGTGCACATCCTCTATCGCCGTAGTGAAGCCGAGATGCCCGCCTTTACCTTCGAGTTCGATCTGGCCAAGCGTGAAGGCGCCCGCTTTCATTGGCTCACACAGCCGGTGGCCATTCACGGCAGCAGCGCTGTCGAAGCCGTGGAATGCATCCGCATGGAGTTGGGTCCGCCGGACCGTCGTGGCCGCCACGAGCCGCGGCAGGTCCCCGGATCCAATTTTCGTCTGGCGTGCGACATGGTCATCCCTTCCATCGGCCAATCGCGGCTGCTCGATTTTCTGTCCCAGTTCCGCGAAGTCCAATTGTTAGGCGGCTGCGTAGCTGTGGACCCCGCCACCGGCCAGACCAGCAATCCGCGCTATTTCGCCGGCGGCGATTGTGTCAACGGCGGCCGCGAAGTGGTAGACGCCGTCGCCGAAGGCAAACGCGCGGCCGTCGGAATCGCCCGGCTATTGGAGGCTGCCCATGGCTGACCTGACCACAAGTTTCGCCGGCATCTTATCGCCCAATCCGTTTTGGCTGGCCTCCGGACCGCCCAGCAACTGCGGCGATCAGGTGAAACGCGCTTTCGATGCCGGCTGGGGCGGCGCGGTCTGGAAGACCATCGGCGAACCGATCGTGAACGTGTCTTCGCGCTACTCCTCGGTGGATTGGGACGGTCTGCGCATGATGGGCCTGAATAACATTGAATTGATCACCGACCGTCCCATCGAAACCAATCTGCGCGAAATTGCCGAGGTGAAGAAGCGCTATCCGAAGCACGCGGTGATCGTCTCGCTCATGGTCGAATCGCGCCGCGAAGCGTGGCATGAAATCGTGCGCCGCACCGAGGACGCCGGCGCTGACGGTCTCGAATTGAATTTCGGCTGCCCGCACGGCATGAGCGAGCGCGGCATGGGCAGCGCCGTCGGCCAGGTGCCCGAGTACGCCAAGCTGATCACCGCCTGGGTCAAGGAGGTGGCGCGCACGCCCGTGCTGGTGAAGTTAACGCCCAATGTGGCCGACATCCGCACCATTGCGCGCGCCGCCAAGGCGGGCGGGGCGGATGGTCTGTCCGCCATCAACACCATTAATTCCATAACGGGCATCGATCTGGACACCTTCACGCCGCGCCCGGATGTGGGCGGCAAATCCAGTCACGGCGGTTACTGCGGTCCGGCGGTGAAGCCCATCGCCTTGCACATGGTCCAGCAGATTGCGGGCGACCCGGAGTGCGGGCTGCCCGTTTCCGGCATCGGCGGCATCTCCGGCTGGCGCGAGGCCGCCGAGTTCCTGCTGCTCGGTTGTCATAGCATGCAGGTCTGCACCGCGGTGATGCATTACGGTTACCGCGTTGTAGAAGACATGATAGATGGACTTAGTAACTGGATGGACGAGAAAGGATTCCGCGCTCTCGATGATTTACGCGGACTTAGTCTCGCCCGGGTAACAGAGTGGCAGCACTTAGACCTGAATTATAAGATCGTGGCGCGCATTCACCCGGAGCTATGCATCGGATGCGGCTTGTGTTACATCGCCTGCTGGGATGGCGCGCACCAGTGCATCCACATGGAAGGCGCCGCGACCCCGGAGCAGCTTCTGGCGGCCAGCCGCGCGCGGTTTGCGCGCACACCCGCGGTGGTCTCCGTGGATACCGCCCACACGCCCGCCGCGCGCATCCCCAAGGTAGACGAGCAGGAGTGCGTCGGCTGCAACTTATGCTGGCTGGTATGCCCGGTGCCCGACTGCATCACCATGGACCGCGTGGATACCGGGCTCGCGCCGGAGACCTGGGCCCAGAGGACCGCTGGGCGCACCTAGACCTTACTTAAGCCGTCCCCGCCACATCGCGTACCCAGAGGATGTAGTCGGTCATCGGGGGCGCTCCGCCGAGTGCGCGCAGGCGCGTGGCCACCTGGGCACGGTGATGTTCGCTGTGCATGATCACCTGCATCAGCCCGTCGCGCACCGTCGGATGAAAGTGCTTCCAGGCCGGCACCGGGAACTCGATCGTGCGCGCCAGTTCCGCCTCATTCAGGCGCGCCGCGAACGCCGCGCCATCTGCATGTGCCTCCTGGAACCGCTGTTCCATCTCACTCATCGTGAGGGCCGCCTGTCCCTGCCGCTGCATATCGAACGGCCGCTGCTGAGATAGAGACACAAACAAGCGCTGCACCATCACAATGTGATTCAGCCATTTCCGGATTTCTTCATCGGCAGCCGCGCCTTCATGCGCCGCCACGGCCTTCAAAATCGCGCTATCGGACCAGGCCAGATGCGCAAAGAGAGATTGAAACATTTCGATCATCGATTCCTCCGCTGTGACTCTATTTGACCCGCTGTCCTTCCCCAGGGATCCTCGTCCGGATCGGGAGTCTCCTGCGCGGGCCGCAGTTCTTCCGGCACATGCCGGAGGTTCACCCGAATCCGGGTCCAAGTCGACGATCTGCCGCGCATCGCATCGACCAGGACGTCATCCACCGCTAGCAATTCCGCTACGGCCGGATGTTTCGCCTTCCAGCGTTCGAGTCCCGCCAGCGCCGCCTCCCGGCTGCGCGAGTTCGCCACCACGATCAGCGGCATCTTCGAGCGCGGCGGCTTCGCCTTCGACTTCTTCCCCCGCGATGCGCGCGCCGCGCGCGACGGAGCCACCCTGGGCGCCTCTCCCTCCATCTTGCGAAAATGCGGCGGCCACGGCGCATCGCCCAGACCCTCCGCTTCGTCCTTTGCCGCCAGATCCAGCAGCGCCTCCAGCGAGCCCGCGAACCTGTCCATCTCCGCGTGCGGATCGCCGATCTCCGCGAAGCGCTTGGGAACCGTATGCACAGTGAAATCGGCCGGATCGCAAACGCTCACCTCAGGCCAATCAAGCGGCGTCGAAACCCGCGCGTCCGGCAGCGGACGAATCGAATAGGCCGAACACGTCGTGCGATCCTTCGCATTCTGGTTGTAATCCAGGAAGACGCCGTGGCGCTCCTCCTTCCACCACTTCGAAGTCGCGAGCGCGGGCGCGCGCCTCTCCACCGCGCGCGACAGAGCCAATGCCGCGCGGCGCACTTCCGCAAACGTCCACCGCGGATGGATTCGTACGTTCACGTGCATGCCGCGCGAACCGCTGGTCTTCGGCCAGCCGCGCAGCGCCAAATCCTCCATCAGCGCTCTCACCTCCAGCGCCACCGCGCGCACGTCCTGCCAGGCTACGCCCGGACCAGGATCGAGATCGATGCGCAGTTCATCGGGATGATCCAGATCCCCGGATCGCACGGGGTGCGGGTGCAACTCGATGCATCCCAGATTGACGATCCAGGCCAGCCCCGGTGCATCGTCCACGACAACTTCCTCCGCGGTGCGCCCCGACGGAAACGCCAGAGTAACCGTGCGCAGCCATTCCGGCCGCTGCGCCGGCGCGCGCTTTTGATAGAAAGCTTCGCCTTCCGCTCCATCCACAAAGCGCTTCAGTACGATTGGCCGGTCGCGGATTCCGGTCAGCGCGCCGGGCGCAACCTCAAGGTAGTAGCGCACCAGGTCGAGCTTCGAGAGCTTCGTCTGCCTGGAGAAATAGAGCTTGTCCGGGTGCGTGATCCGTACTTCGCGCCCGTCGATGGTCAGCGATTCAGCCGCTTCTTCCTTGCCGCCTTTTTCCACAACTTCAGCCTACACCGGCAACGCCGCACGGTGGTTGCTGAATTGCCGGTGTGTGTACGGATGACAACCACCAGGTGGCCCGGCGCCGAACAATACATACCGAAGCACGCAACCATTCCCTTGCTCAATCAGGCGGTGCGATCCTGCCAAGGGTGCGATCTCTACCTGCATGCGACCCAAGCGGTCCTTGGGGAAGGTCCACGGCGTGCGCACCTGGTCTTGGTCGGCGAGCAGCCTGGCAATGAAGAGGATTTGACTGGCCGTCCGTTCGTGGGACCGGCTGGCCGGCTGCTGGATCGCGCACTGGGCGAGGCGGGCATCCCACGCCCGGACGTTTATCTCACCAACGCAGTGAAGCATTTCAAATTCGAGGAACGCGGCAAGCGGCGCATTCACAAGAAGCCATCGCTCGGTGAAGTGCGTGCCTGCCATCCATGGCTCGAAGCCGAGCTCGCTATCATTCGCCCACGCGTGATCGGCTGCCTGGGAGCAACTGCCGCCCAGTCGATTTTAGGAAACCAATTTAGAATTACTAAGGACCGCGGGCGCCCCATCGGAGTTCCGTCAGCCGGAATCGTGGTGGCTACCGTACATCCTTCCGCGATCCTGCGCGCCCCCGATGCGGAGCAACGCCAGGTGGAGTATCAACGGTTCGTCAAAGATCTGCAAATAGTCCAAACCCTGCTTTTGGAAGGCGGGCTTTAGCCAGCGCGGGGCTTCAGCCCCGCGTGTTTACTACAAGTCGCGCTACGATCAACTACATGGCGCGATTTCTGGCGGGGTTCTGTCTATGCCTTGCGGCACTGTGCAGCGGGTGCCGGCGAAGCGAGCGTTCCGACATAGCCGCGGATATCGCGCACATACGAGCCATCGACAATCACGCCCACCCGGTGCGTGTCACAAAGCATGGAGAGCAGGACCGTGAATTCGACGCCTTGCCGGTCGATAACATGGAGCCGTCTTCCGATCCGGTTTATTTAAGACCGGGTGCGCCCGGCATCCTGGAAGCCGCGCATGCCCTCTTCGGCTACACCTATCCTGACTTGCTTCCGGAGCACGCGCGCGCCTTGCCCCCTCTCAAGCGGCGCATCATGGATGCCGAAGGCGACCAGTATCCCGCGTGGGTGCTCGATCAGATGGGCGTGGAGGTAATGCTCGCCAACCGCGTGCACATGGGACGGGGCATCCAACCGCCGCGTTTCCGCTGGGTGCCATATGCCGACGCGCTCCTGTTTCCTCTCGATAATTCGCAGCTCGCGGCGCGTAACTCCGATCGCAAAGCCTTCTTTGCCGACGAAGACATATTGCGCGCGAGCTACTTGAAGGATGCGGGACTTGCCGGGTTGCCATCCACCCTCACCGAGTATCTGTCCCGCGTCGTCACTCCCACCCTCGAGCGCCAGAAGCAGGGCGGCGCAGTGGCCGAGAAGTTCGAGGCCGCTTATCTGCGCTCGCTCGATTTCGATCCGGCTGACGCGGCTGCGGCGGCCAAAGTGTATGCCCAGTATCATGCTCATGGCGCACCGCCCGACCTACAATACAAGCTTCTCCAGGACTATCTCTTCCGCTACATCGCCACCGAGTGCGGCCGCTTGCACATGGCTGTACATATCCACACCATGGCGGGCGCCGGCAGTTACTTCGAAGTACGCGGCGCCAATCCGCTGCTGCTCGAATCCGTTCTGAATGATCCGGCGCTGCGCCGGACTAACTTCGTCATGCTGCACGGAGGTTGGCCTTTCATCCGCGAAATCACGGCGCTGCTCGAAAAACCCAACGCCTATCTGGATTATTCGGCGCAATCGTTGCTGTTGCCGCCGGCTACCCTGGCCGTCTCACTGCGTGAATGGCTGGAGTTCGTGCCGGAGAAGGTGATGTTCGGCACCGATGCTTACCCCTATTCGGACGAAATGGGTTGGGAGGAGTCCGGTTGGATCGCCGCACGCCGGGCGCGCGAGGCCTTGGCCATCGCGCTGAATAACATGGTGAACGATGGAGAGATCTCCCGCAGCCGGGCTCTGGAGCTGGCCGGGTTAGTGCTGCGCGACAACGCCCGCAAGCTGTACGGACTGTAGCTTCCGTATCACTGCGGCAGCGGTACGATCTTCGAATCTACCTGGAATTTGCGATAGTTACTCCAGGTAATCTCCTCGTCCATGGAGATTTTCTTGATTATTCCCAGCCGGCCCGCGCCCCTCATATAGATGCGCTTGGGCAGCCATAAGTCATCCGCCGCGCGCGTCTGTTCAAAAACCAGCTTGGCGCCGGGAAAGAGGCGCGCCAGAAAAAGCCCGAATGAGATCGTATCGTCAGTATCCGCCTCTAACCTGACCCACTGATAGTTTGACTTATCCACCCACAAAGTTCCGTGTATCTTCAGCAGCGCCCTGGCCTCGCGATCCCGTGGATGAAAGCCGGCTTTAGGCGATCCCGCGATCACCCACACATCGCGGCCATCCACCTGCGCGTCACCCTTGATCCGGACGTCAAAGGCATCCGGTATCTCGCGCAGAAACTCGCGCTCCTTCCGCCGCCGCGCTTCATAGTCAGCCAGCCGGCGGCGTTTCTCTTCGGGTGTCTCCCGCGCCAGTTTGGCCGTGGCCTTGTCCAGCTTCTCCTGTTGCTTCGCCTGTTCGGCAGGCGGCAGCGGCCGTCCGTCCCGCTCCAGCATTCTCCGGTACGGCTCGCCGTCCAGAATCACGGTTTCCCAGGCGCTTTCGTCCGTGGATTTTACCTTGCCGCTGGAATCGAAGTGCCGCTCTGTCGAACGCGCAGTCCAGGTATAATCCTGTATGCGCAGCCAGTTGGTTTGGTCCAGTTCGACCGATTTTCGTACGATCTCGCGGGCATCCTGTGCCGCAAGTCCGGTAGCCAGACCGGCGGCCACGACTATTACCATGAGTCGCAAGTTAGTGAGTGAGATCGTAGACGAAATAGTCCACCGCGATGCGGTAGGCCAGGGATGCCCACTTCTCGTAGTATCGGGCGTCGTCGGACCATTCCCAGGCATCACCCAAGTCCATGTTGTGGCAGATGGCCACCATCACGCGGCCTTTGTCGTCGTATATGGCGCGCCAGCGAGGCTGGTACCCGTCTTGCTCATAGGTCTTTCCGCTATCGAAATACTGCGCGCCGGGTACCTGAAAGCGTTCCTCCAGGTCATACACGGTGTGAAAGATGGGGTCTCCGTTGGGGATCTCCACGATCGCCCGGTCAGGGAACACCTTGTGCATGCTTTCCACGAAGATGTTCCATTCCTTAGTGCCATGGAAGTCGTCCACCATCAAAAAACCGCCGCGTAACAGGAACTCCCGCAGTTGGGCCGCCTGATCGTCGGGCAAACGCCAGTGCCCCACCTCCACCGCGTAAAGCGTGGGCCAGTTGAATACCTCGCCGGTGCTATCCAGGGTCACTACCTGTTCGACGGAGCGTGTCTCGATGCGGGTCAGCCGCCGAATGCCCGCCATCAAATGGCGGTCCGAGCGTGGATAGTCCATCGTCCAATAGCCTGGAAACGGTTTTCCATCTTGCATGCGCAGATCGACAAAAGGATATCCGTAGATATCCGGATAGCGTAGACGCGCGCGCGTCCATTCGGTCTTCTGGTTCCAATCCTGGGGAATAGGGAAGTTCTCGTATTCGAGCGCGGGATACTCTTTGAAAGGAGCCTGTGCCTGCATGAAGCCCCAGGCGACCAATCCCAGGATACCCGCGCCAAGGGCAGTGCGGAGACGCATAAGCGGCTGCGCTTTGAGAATACCACAGCGTCGGGAACCTCGCGGGGCGGGCTCAAAGCGGGTGCCCTCCGGGCCGGAGTTTCAGCTCCGCCCTCCAGTATTTTCCCGATTATCTTCGGCTGTCTGTTAACCGAAGTCGGCATGGCGTACTTACAAATAGTGATGTATTGTTGGGTTGTGAACCGCCTACTAGGAGGCGCAATGTCATTCTGGAAGCAACTCTGGCGCGATGAAGACGGCCAGGATTTGACCGAATACGCTCTGCTCTTAACGTTTGTCGCTCTCACCACCGCGGCCCTGATCACCTCGCCCATGAGCAGCGTCAATAAGATCTGGGTCAGCGGGAACAGCGAACTGAGCATGGCCGCGTCCGTGGCCCAGCCTAGCTAGCCCTCAGAGGCCCCCTACTGCCGGCGGCAAACTCCGCGATCCTGGCATCGGATACCATGGAGCTATGCAACGACTGCCGGCATTCCAAAACGAACCCCCTACCGATTTCTCCACTCCCACCAACCGGCGCGCCATGGAAGAAGCGCTCGCCAAAGTGCGCGCCCAGTTCGGCCGCGAATACGATCTGTTGATCGGCGGCGAGCACCTGAAGACCGGCGACTTGCTGCGCTCAGTGAACCCCTCGAATCCCAAAGAGGTGGTCGGCGTGCACCATCGCGCCACCGCCGATCTGGCCCGCCGCGCCGTGGATTCGGCACACGCTTATTTTCCCGAATGGTCTGTAAAACCCGAGGCAGATCGCATCGGTTTTCTCTTGCGCGCCGCCGCTATCATCCGCCAACGCAAGCTGGAATTCGACGCGTGGCTGGTCCTCGAGGCCGGAAAGACCTGGCCCGAGGCCGACGCGGATGTCTCCGAAGCGATCGATTTCTGCGAATACTACGCCCGCGAGATGCAGCGGTTCAGCGGCCCTTTGAAGCCCGACGTTCAGCTCCCCGGCGAACGGGGCGAATTGCGCTATCTGCCGCTGGGTGTGGGCATCATCATTCCACCCTGGAACTTTCCCCTGGCCATAATGGTGGGCATGACCGTCGCCTCCCTGGTAGCCGGTAACACGGCCATCATCAAGCCATCCAGCGAAACGCCCACCATCGGGGCGAAGTTCGCCGAAGTGCTGCTGGAAGCCGGCTTCCCCGATAAGTCGTTTTGCCTGCTGACCGGTAGCGGCGCGGCGGTGGGCGACGTGATCGTCGAACATCCTAAAACGCGCTTCGTGGCCTTTACCGGCTCGCGCGATGTGGGCCTGCGCATCAACGAACTGGCGGCCAAGGCGCAGCCTGGCCAGATCTGGATCAAGCGCGTGATTGCGGAAATGGGCGGGAAAGACGCCATCGTGGTGGATGCGGATTGCGATCTCGACAAAGCCGTCGAGGGCGTGGCCGTGTCGGCCTTCGGCTACTCCGGGCAAAAGTGCTCGGCCTGCTCGCGGGCCATCGTGGACGCCAAAGTTTACGATGCGTTCCTGGAGAAATTGCAGGCGCGCGTTTCCCGGATCACCGTAGGCGACGCCGCGAAACCCGAAAACTACATGGGTCCGGTGATCAGCGAGGGAGCGCGGCGCACGATCGTGCAATATATCGAGACCGGCAAAAAGGAAGGCAGGCTGCTGCCCGTTTCAGTGGCGGCGCCCAACGAGGGGTATTTCGTGCCGCCCACGGTCATCGCGGATGTGGATGCCAAGGCGCGCATTTTCCAGGAGGAGATTTTCGGACCGGTGCTGGCAGTGACCAAAGCGCGCGATTTCGACCACGCCATGGCGCTGGCCAACGACTCGCAATACGGCCTGACCGGCGCCATCTATTCCAACGTGCCGGAACACATCACGCGTGCCCGGCAGCAGTTCTTCGTTGGCAATCTGTACGTGAACCGCAAATGCACCGGTGCCATGGTTGGCGCGCACCCGTTCGGCGGCTTCAATATGTCGGGCACCGATTCGAAAGGCGGCGGCCCGGATTACATGCTGCTGTTCTTGCAGGCCAAGTCCATCGCGGAGCGTGTGGGGTAAACGGCTCCGGAAAGCATTCGCCCGCAGCAGACATTCTCACAGAATTCCTGCGGCACCTGTCTGCTCATCCTGCCTGTGCCGCTCTCCCGTAGTTCGCCGAGACATGCTAGATCAGAATATTGGAATCAACGAAGACTGTTCCGGTCATGCAGTGCCTCGCGATTCCGGACGCCCTGACCACCGAGGTGGAACGGCGAATCCAACTGCGCCAGTGCGCGGGCCTTGGATTGCGCGTAGGTTTCCCCGGCTTCGACTATACGGCGCAATTCCGCCGCCAGCATTGCGCTGATGCTGACACCCTGCTGTGCGGCAAGAGCCCGCGCCCGTTTCAATAGCCGCTGGTCGATCGCCAGTGTGATGTTTTGTTTCATCGGCGCGCTCCGATTCAGTGTACACATAAAATACGTGCGAGTCCGGCTGCACTGGCCGGCCGGATCCCCAGTCGAAGATTTCCGGAGAGAACTTTCCTATATCCGGCACGAGATTGCTTCCAGCTAGGGAGGAACCATGGACGAACGCGAGCGCCGCCACGCCATTGACATCACGCTGTCGCAACTCGACAAGCAGTTCGGTAAAGGCGCCGTGCTTCGCCTTGGCTCGGGCGCCATCATGCCCATTCCAGTGATTTCCAGCGGTTCCATCTCGCTCGACGCGGCGCTGGGCGTGGGCGGATTTCCGCGCGGGCGCGTGGTCGAAATCTTCGGGCCGGAATCTTCCGGCAAGACCACCTTGACCCTGCACCTGATCGCCGAGGCGCAGAAGGCCGGCGGAGTAGCGGCATTTATCGACGCCGAGCACGCGCTCGATCCCGGCTACGCGCGCAAACTGGGTGTGGATGTCGATAATCTGCTCGTCTCGCAGCCGGACCACGGCGAGCAGGCTCTCGAAATCGCCGCGGCTCTCACCAGTTCCGGCGCCATTGACGTGGTGGTGATCGATTCGGTGGCGGCCCTGGTGCCGAAAGCCGAGCTGGAAGGCGAGATGGGCGACAGCCACATGGGCCTGCACGCGCGGCTTATGTCGCAAGCCCTGCGCAAGCTCACGGGCGTGGTCAGCCGCACCGGTACGTGTATGGTCTTCATCAACCAGATCCGCGAGAAGATCGGCGTCATGTTCGGCAACCCCGAAACCACCACCGGCGGCCGCGCGCTCAAGTTCTACGCTTCGGTGCGTGTGGACATCCGGCGCATCGCCGCCATCAAGGACGGAGACAGCCCCATCGGCAATCGCACACGCGCCAAGGTGGTTAAGAATAAAGTCGCACCGCCGTTCCGCGAAGCGGAGTTTGATATCCTTTATGGCGAAGGAATCTCTCGGGAGGGCGATCTGCTGGATCTAGGGGCGGCGCAGAATCTTGTGGAAAAAAGTGGCTCCTGGTACAGTTACCACGGCGAGCGCATCGGCCAGGGGCGCGATAATGCCCGCCAGTTTCTGCGCGAGCATGCCGACTTATGCCGCAATCTCGACGGCGAACTGCGCAAGGCGCTGGGCCTCGACAACCTGCCGGCACAGCCGCGCAAAGCCGCGGCGGTGGCTGTCGGCGTCGAACAACCCGTCAAAAAGGCTGTTTGACGGGCTTCGCGCGGCCGCTCTTCAAAAAAAAGCCCCAAAAACGGGCCATTTCGCGCATTTTCCCTTTACATCGACTTTAGCCTTCCCTTATTATTGATTACGTAATCGCGGCTGTGCTCCGGCGACGGAAGTGCGGCCGGACGCCCTAATTCGATGGACGGCGTTTGTGGACCGCCGTTGTCCGGCGGCCCTCGACTGTGAATCGATGGTGAGATAAAGGAGAGCTAATGGCAAGTCAACGCATGACGCAGACGCAACTGGTGAGGAGTCTCGCCGAGAGTTGTGAAGTGAATAACAAAGTAGCCCGCCAGCTTCTGGACAGCCTGTCGAGCCTGGCAATCGGCGAGGTGAAGAAGAACGGGGTATTCGTGCTGCCGGGCATCGGACGCCTGGTGCGCCAGGACCGTAAAGCCCGTGTCGGCCGCAACCCCGCCACTGGGGAAACCATCAAGATCCCGGCCAAGAAGGTGGTGAAATTCCGCGTGGCGAAAGCCGCCAAGGATGCCATCGTCCCGCCCAAGAAGAAAGTCGGCTAGGAGAGTCCAGCCCAACACCAAAATCCCCGCGAGCCTCTGCGAGTGCCCGCGGGGATTTTTCTTAAACGAGATTTCTGGAGCCTGATGTGAGATCCGCCCAAGTTGCGGGCAGCCTCCGGAAGTCTATTCCTTCTTCCCGCTATCGTCCTTCAAGCCATCCTTGAAGTTACGAATGCCTTCTCCCAATCCTTTGCCGATATCCCCGAGCTTCTTACCGCCGAACAGCAGCAGGGCGACTACCAAAATCACGCAGAGCTCAGGGAAGCCAATGGATCTCATACAGCCTCCTTATCGATACTATGATCGATACCATTGTACAGGAATTTGGCGCCGCGCGTCACGCGGCAGAGCTGGCGTTGGAAGCGCGCGGTTCGAAGGTGTAGCCGAATCCGCGCACGGAATGTATCAGCGCCGGATTGGTCGGGTCGCTTTCGATTTTTTGCCGAAGCCGCAGGACATAAACGTCCACCGCGCGATCGGTAATGGCGCGGTCCTGCCCCCACACGGCATTCAGCAGTTGCTCGCGGCTGAAAACCACGCCTGGGCGGCTCATCAGGAATTCCAGCAGGCGGAATTCGGTGGCGGTGAGGTTCAGCAGCGCCCCGTTCAGGCGCGCCTGGCAGCTGCTGCGGTCCAGTTGCACACCACCCGACTCGAGCACCCGCGACGTGCCGGTCTGGTTGCGGAATTGCAGCTTGATGCGCGCGATCAATTCCCGCACGAAGAACGGTTTCACCACGTAATCGTTGGCGCCCAGTTCCAAACCCACGATCCGGTCCGTCTCCGACGCACGTGCCGTCAGAAAGATTATGGGTGTGCTCAGCAGGTCGGGATCCTTGCGCACCGCCTTGCAAATCTCCAGACCGTCGTAGTCCGGCAGCATGATGTCCAAAAGAATGAGGTCCGGCCGCACCTGCCGGCATAATTCCAACGCCCCTCTGCCGGTCTGGGAGCCGGTCATCGCAAATCCCTCTTTTTCGAAATTGTATTTCAACAGGGCGAACAGGTCGCTGTCGTCTTCAATGAGAAGGATCTTTTTCATGGGCTACCCGCCTTTCCGATGCGTTACCTAAGAGCGTAAGCAACGAACGGTTACCGGGGCGTTACGGAAACGTGAACTGCGGATTAAGTTCTGTCGGCAGACCCCGGGTCCGGGGTGCCCGCTGGGCCGGCGTCCGAGGCCACCGTTCTCACTGAATTCCTTCGAACCGGTAGCCGAATCCGCGAACCGTGGTCAAATATCGCGGATTATCCGGCTCCGCTTCGATGTGCTCGCGCAAGCGCCGCACGTGCACATCCACGGTCCGCGGCGTGACGAAGCGCTGCTGGCCCCAAACCTCCTCGAGCAGTTGATCGCGGCTATACGCGCGGCCCGCATGCGTCAAAAAGAATTCCAACAGCTTATATTCGGTGGATGTCAGATTCAATTCGCGTCCCCGCAGAAACACGCGATGCGCGCCGCGGTCCAGTTTAAATGGCCCGGCTTCCACCGCTGTATTTCCTTCCTCGTCGCGTTCGGCGCGGCGGAGATGGGCCTTCACGCGGGCCACCAGTTCACGCGGGCTGAACGGCTTGGTCATGTAATCGTCGCCGCCGATCTCCAGGCCCAAGACCCGATCCACTTCATCTGAGCGCGCGGTCAGGAATAGCACGGGAATACGCGCCAGAATAGGCGACTGCCGGACCTGCCGGCAGAGTTCGAACCCATCGTCGCCGGGAAGCATCACGTCCAGAACGATCAGGTCGGGCTTCCAGGCCTCCAGCTCTTTCAGCGCACCTTTATTGCCGGTAAGCACGCAAGCCTGATAGCCGCCGCGCGTCAGATTGTATTCGAGCAGCGCGGCCAATTCCGCCTCGTCTTCTACGATTGCGATTTTCTTAGCCATCAGGATGCTGGTACAAGCCGGCGGGGATCCGCCCGGCTCGATGCCACTGCCACCGGCCGGCGAAGGCGAAGTTTCGCCACGGTGCGGCTCATTTATATCCGTCTAGCTGCCATTCTGCACGATGCCGGGATGCGATGCAAGCGACCTCATGCGCCCCCGCGCGATGCGCGGCCATTTATGCAGATGATAATCTGTCTATATGGATCTCCGCTATCCCATCGGCCCTTTCACGTATAGCGGTGAGAGCACTGAGGTCGAGCGCCGCGCTTTTATTGATCGCATTGCGCAGGCACCCGCGCGTATGCGTGCGGCGGTCGCCGGCTTGACTCCGGAGCAACTCGAAACGCCTTATCGTCCGGGAGGCTGGACCGTCCGGCAAGTGGTTCATCACGTGCCAGACAGTCACATCAACAGCTATTGCCGCTTTCGCCTGGCCCTTACCGAAGACACGCCCCATGCGAAAGGCTATGAACAGGAGCGCTGGGCGGAACTTTTCGATTCCCGCACCGCTCCGGTCGAGGATTCACTGGCATTACTCGAAGCGCTGCATCGCCGCTGGGCGGTGCTGCTCGGTTCAATGACACCTGCGGATTTCGGACGCGCCTTCGTGCATTCTGAATTGGGACCAGTCACGCTCGACCGCAATCTGGCGTTGTATGCCTGGCATGGCGATCATCACGTGGCACACATCGCGTCGTTACGGGAACGTATGGCTTGGGGTTGACTTCACTTAAAATCGCTTCCTGACGGCGACGCAGCTGAACAAAATAAACCGGTTATTGGCTTCGTTCGGAAGACCAGCCCGTCGCCTGCGTGACCTATCGAACAAAACCGCCCTGCATGCGTAATAAACTATTGGTTCGCGCGTCACCTTAGCGCGACCCCGGCGCGCGCCAACCCTTCGGTGTCGCCCTGCATGTATACGGTTGATATCAGATGAAACTATTTCAAACGCCGCTTCGATTATCAGGGGTTTTCCTGGCCGTCTGTGCTGGCGCGGCAGCGCAGCAGGAGATCAGCATCCAACCGCCCACCGGTGGATGGAGTTTTCTCACCGGTAACTACCGGGCGGGGTCCGTGCCCGCCATCCGGCTGCAGAACTCCGATCGCCTGGCATCGCTGATCCGGGCAGGCAACTTTTATCTTTCAGCGCACGATGTGGTGGCATTAGCCATCGAGAACAATATCGACGTGGAAATCCAGCGATATGGCCCGTTGTTGGCGCAACAGATTCTCAAGCGTGCGCAGGCCGGCGGAGCGCTTCGTAGCGTGGGGCTGGGCGTGGCCAGCGGCCCGCAGAGCGTCAGCTTGCAAGGCGTCAGCGTAAATACGTCGGGCGGGGTCGGTTTGAGCGCGGGCAACGGAGTCGGATCGGGCGGCGGCATTGTCACGCAGTTGGGGCCTCCCATCCCCGCGCTCGATCCAACTCTGTTCGGCCTGGCCGCCTTCGGACACACCACGTCGCCGCAAAGCAACGTGGTGCTCACGTCCACCCCCGTGCTGGTGGACACTACCCGCACTTACGAGGCCCAATACGTCCAGAATTTCGACTTCGGCCTGTCCGCGCAGCTCACCTATACGAGCACGCGCATAGGCTTGAACAGCCCGGAATACAATGTGAATCCGTTCACCTCCGGCGATCTGGATCTGATCCTGACCCAAAATCTGTTGCAAGGGTTCGGGCGGGCGGTGAACGCCAGAAACGTTCGCGTTCAGAGGAACAACGTGAAGGTGAGCGATCTGCAATTCAAGTTGCAGGTGATTGCGACCGTGTCCGCCGCCTTGAATCTTTATTGGGACCTGGTCAGTTTCTCCGCCGACGTGCACGCCAGGCGGGAAGAGGTCTCGACTGCGCAGCAGCTGCTGAACGACAACAAAAAACTGGTGCAGTTCGGCACCGCCGCGCCCATTGAGATTACCCGCGCGGAGTCCCAGTTGTACGCCAGCCAGCAGGATCTGGTTACCGCTCAAACCAACCTGTTGCAGCAGGAAACCATCCTGAAAAACTATCTCAGCCGCAATGGCGTCGCGGATGCCGGCTTGGAGAGTCTGCATATTATTCCGCTCGATCAGTTTCGAATTCCCGCGCAAGAGGAAACGCATGCCGTGGATGACCTGATCAAACAGGCTCTGACCGCGCGCCCCGAAATGGAGCAGGCCCGCCTGAACCTACAGAGTAACCAGATGAACCTGGTGGGTATCCGGAACTCACTCAAACCGACCTTACAAGCCTTCGCTGAGTTGACTAACAACGGCTTGTCCGGAGAACTTACCCCACTGGGAGCTTCGCTCGGCGGCAATTATCCTTTCATCGGCGGTTATGGCACTCTGCTGGGTGAGATCTTCCGGCGGAATTATCCAAACTACTCGGCGGGTGTCTCGCTCAATCTCACGCTGCGCAACCGCACGGCCAAGGCGGACTACGTTACGAGTCTTCTGGAACTGCGCCAAAACGAGTTGAACCTGCGCAAGAACATCAACCAGATCCGGGTGGATGTGCAGAACGCGGTGGTGGGCCTGGAGCAGGCCCGCGCGCGCTACGAGGCCGCCGTGAAATCCCGGACGCTGCAGGAGCAGACGCTGGCTGGCGATCAAAAAAGATACGCGCTGGGCGCCACCGTGGCGTTCCAGGTGGTGCAGGACCAGCGCGACCTGGCCACCGCCCAAAGCAGTGAAGTGCAAAGCATGGCCAATTACACGCATGCCCGCATCGCGCTCGACCAGGCGTTGGGCAGCACACTGGCGGTCAATAACGTGTTGATCGAGGAAGCCATGCGGGGGCAGGTATCCCAGCCCTCGGTGCTGCCTGCCGAATTGCCCAAGGAGGAGCGTCCATGAAACCACTCCTGTTCCCAATCCCCGCACAGGCCGGCGTGGACGCCGGCCGCAGGACTGGAGTCCTGCCCCACATTGCTTTCCTGCTTTGCGGCGTGGCGCCCCTTGCCCTGGCACAGCAGAACTCTATCGCGCCCCTGCCGACTAAAGCGCCGGCCATCCTGCGCCCCTATCTCGCGCCCGAGGTGCCTCCAGTCCGGCTGGCTAATTCGCCGCGCTTGAACGAACTCGTCCGCGCCGGCACACTCTATCTCACAGTGCAGGACGCCATCGCCCTGGCGCTGGAGAATAATATCGATATCGAAGTCGCCCGTTACAATCCGCTCATCCAGGATTGGAATGTCACGCTGTTCGAGGCCGGCGGCGCATTGCCCGGAGTGCCCAGCAATGCCGCGCAAGTGGGATCGGTGGCATCCGGCCAGGGCGTGGCGGGCAGCCAGCAGGCGGCCGGCGTCACCGCACCCGGGGGCACGAGTGCGCGCGCCCAATCCACCAACGCCACCATCTCTCAGATTGGGCCCATCACGCCAGTGCTCGATCCGGTGATTCAGGAAACCAGCACCTTCAGCCACACCACCTCTCTGTATCCGGATTCGCAACTGAGCGCCACGGCAACTCTGGTGGACGCCACCCGCGTCCACAGCCTCACTGTCCAGCAAGGCTTTCTGACCGGTGGCACGGCCACCTTGACCTACACCGATCACTATCTGAATGAGAACTCCCCTAACGACGTGCTCAACCCGACTTCGGCGCCGGTGCTGTCTCTGTCAGTGCAGCAATACCTGCTGAACAGCGGCGGCGTGGCGGTGAACTCGCGGTTCATTACCGTGGCCAGGATGAACCGCGACGCCTCGGATCTGGTTTTTCAGACTACCGTCACCAATACGGTGGCCCAGGTACTGAACGCCTACTACTCCCTCGAGGCGGATTACGAAGACGTCAAGGCCAAAAGAAACGCCGCGGAGACGGCCACCTCGTTTCTCAAGAACGTGCGGGAACAGGTGCGCGTCGGCGCGCTGGCTCCTTCCGAGACGATCAACGCCGAAAGCCAGGCTGTTACCAGTCAACAGGCTGTGGTGGATTCTGAAACGGCCCTCAAGCAGCAGGAAGTCCAGCTGAAGAACCTGTTGAGCCGTAATGGTACGGCTGATCCGGTCCTGGCCGGCGCGCGCATCCTGCCCGTTGACCCCATACAGATACCTGCCCAGGATGATCTGCCGCCAATCGGGGAACTCGTGAAGCAGGCGCTGGCCAGCCGCACGGACTTGGCCAGCGAAAAGGAAACCGAAGATGCCCAGGCAGTCAGCAACCTGGGAACGCGCAATGGAATCCTGCCGTTCGCGGTGGTAGGTGGCAGCGAGAGCCAGGCGGGCATAGCCGGAGTAGGGAAAACGGTGACCTACAATGGCTTCACCGCCGTGCCCAACCCTTACTTCGTAGGCGGCATCGGGACGGCCCTCGGCCAGGTCTTCCGCCGCGACTTTCCCTCCGAAAGCGGTTACGGAGGTTATGAAATGGCCTTCCGGAACCGGGTAGCGCAAGCCAACTATTCCATCGATCAGTTGAATTACCGGCAGATGCAACTCGCCACTCGCAAGGACCTCAACCAGGTGCAGGTGGATGTGCAGAATTACGTGATCGCATTGCGGCAGACGCGCGCGCGTTACGAGGCAGCGGTCCAAAGCCGGATACTCGAGGAACAATTGTACGCGAGCGAGCGCAAGCGGTTCGAATTGGGCGCCTCGATTCCGTACAACGTGGCGCAGCAGCAGCGGGACCTGATCACCGCGCAGAACTCCCAGACGGCAGCTCTGGCGGCGTATATCGCCGCGCGCATCTCGCTCGACCGCACCACCGGCGCTATCCTGACGGCGAACCATGTGTCGCTGACAGAGGCCCGCTCCGGCAGGGTGGCGCGTGTTTCCTCGATCAGCCAGCCGCCTTCCGCGATCCAGAAATAACGCAGGCGACTTCGGCGGCGAGGTCCCGGAATTTACGATTTCCTTATCCGGATTGCACTCTGACCGTCTCTTTTAGTCACCACTCGGACAATATTGATAGAGATCCAGGCTTTTTCCCGTTGACAAATTCAACAGCACGTCGCATACTTCACGGATAGCGCCGAAAATTATAGAGGCTTCCGAATAGAGGTTCCGCACGCCGCACAATCCAAAAATTCGGACACAATTCCGGGTTGGGTTATGGAATCGCATAGCGAGAAGTCCAAATATCTTGCATTTGCAGACCTTTAAGTTCGCAAATCATTTGGTTCCCAAATTGCCTGATGACGCGTCATCAAAATATCCTAGGGGGATACACAATGGAGTTCCGCAAAAAACTGGCTGTGGGCATAGCCGTAGCTTTAGTACTATTCGGGCTACCTGTGGCCTTCGCCCAAACGATTACCACTGGTGATGTGGTAGGCACGGTCAAAGACACCACCGGCGCTGTAGTTCCGGGCGCCACCGTTACGATTCACAGCACCCAATTCGGAGACACTCGAACCGTTGCGACGGATAATGCCGGCGCCTTCCGGTTCACTTTCCTCAAACCAGGCGACTATACCGTTTCCGCGGCTGCAGCGGGCTTGAAAACGGATGTGAGTAAGCTGGCGGTAGAAGTGGGCCAGGTAGCCACTCTGGACTTAACCGCCAAAGTGCAGGCCACCCAGGAAGTGATTGAGGTGGCGGCCAGCGGAGCTCTGGTCGAAACGGAAAACGCCAACCTCAGCACCACCTATTCGACCACCCAGATGGAAGAATTACCGTCAGGCGGCGGTGACATGACCACCATCGCGTTCACAGCTCCTGGCATCCTGATGAACACTACTGTGGGCTACGGTAACTTTACTTCGCACGGGTTGCCCGGCGTATCGAATCTGTTCACGATTAATGGCAACGACTACAACGACGCATATTTGAACCTGAACAACTCGGGCGCGAGCAATAACCTGCTGGGAGTGAACGAAGTTCAGGAAGCCGCCGTCGTGCAGAACGCCTACAGCGTGCAATACGGACGCGAGGCGGGCGCGCAGGTCAATTATATTACGAAGTCCGGTACGAACGGTTACCATGGCGACCTGGTCTGGAACTGGAACGGAGACCGCCTGAACGCGAACGACTTCTTCAATAATTCAAGCGGAACTCCCCGCCCGAAAGCTATCTCCAATCAATGGGCGGCCGATGTAGGAGGTCCCATCAAAAAGGACAAGTTGTTTTTCTACGCCGATACGGAGGGTCTATACTATACCCTCCCCAGCAGCGGCGTGGTAACTATACCCACTCCGCAACTGCAGCAGTACATCCTGGGCAACGTTTCGGCTGGCTCCCTGCCCCTTTACCAGCAGGCGTTTAAGATCTGGAACGCCGCGCCCGGCGTAGGTGGCGCGGTGCCTATCTCCAATGGTTCCGGCCGCCTGCAGGACGGTAACAGCACCCTCGGCTGCGGCGTTACCGGCTTCGGCAATGGGACGGTCGCCGCTCCCGGCGGAGGTTTCTTCGGCACTACGGTGCCTTGCGGCGAGTCGTGGGTGGAAAACGGCTCGAATACGAATAAGGAGCACCTCTACACGTTCCGCGGGGACTATTCCATCAACGAAAAGCAGAAACTTTATGCGCGTCTGAAGCATGACGATGGTTTCCAACCGACCTCGACGAATCTCATCAACACGACTTTCAACGAACAGAGCATCCAGCCGGAGTGGGATGGCGCGATTAATTACACCTATGTGATCACGCCCACCATCGTCAACAGCTTCATCGGGTCGGTACTGTGGTATAGCGCCTATTTCGGCCCGGCCAACGTCTCCGCATCGGAACAACTCTTCCCGTACCAATGGTCTTTTAACGATGGCGGGGCCAACGGCGGCGGTTTCTACCAGATGGGTTCCTCCTGGAACGGTTTCCCCCAAGGGCGTGACGTGGGGCAAGGCCAGTTGATCGACGACTTGTCCATTACCAGGGGCCGCCACACGATTAAGATCGGCGAAAATTTCCGCCGCAACCGGGTCAGCGATTTCGGCCTGCTGAGCGGCACCATCGGGCAGTATGGTTTCGGTTCGCTGGCGGATTTCGCCAACGGCGTCACCGATGCCAACTTCAGCAGTGCTTACTCGCAGAGTTTCACCAGCATCACGACCGCGCATATCCGCCTCTACAACATCGGCGTCTATGCCCAGGATGAGTGGGCCGTCGCCAAGAACGTCAAGGTCACGTTCGGTCTGCGTCTCGACCGGACTGGCAATCCGCTGTGCGTGGACAAATGCTTCTCGCGCCTTACGGCGCCGTTTGATTCCTCCTCGTTCCAACAGGGCGCGAGCATTCCCTATAACCAATCTATCGATACCGGTTTGAGCAATGCCTACTATAACGTGGATTCGGTAGTTCCTCAGCCGCGCTTGGGTGTGGTCTGGAGTCCCAGGGGCGCCGGCAACTCGACCGTAATCCGCGCCGGCTTCGGTCTGTTCGCCGACTTGGCGCCCGCTTTCCTGGTGTCCAACCTGTTCCACAACGCCCCGTATCCCTATAGCGCGTACGTCAACGGAGGCCAAGAGGTGGGTTCGGCGAGCGACTCCAATAGTGCCGCCGCCCAAGCCCAGAATGAGTTCAACGCCTTCAAGACTGGATTCTTCAATGGCCAAACGTTGTCTCAGTTAGAGTCCGCGGTGCCTGGATTCGGCCCCTTCGGTTACTACTCGGTGGATCAGCACTTCAGCACGCCGACATATGCCGAATGGAGCTTTGAGATCGAGCAGCCTATTGGACAGAAGAACGTATTGGTGGCTACTTACTCCGGCAACCACGGCTATAACCTGCTGGCGCAAAACGGCTGGCTGAATGCCGCGGCTCTCGGTGGCCCTTTCGCCGGCGTGCCTTCGGCGCAGCCCGACCCACGCTTCCTGTCGGTTACCCAACTCAACAACAACGGCATTTCCAACTTCAACGGTCTGACCGTTCAATACCGGCGAGCTTTTACGCACGGATTCCAGGGTCAGATCAACTACACCTGGAGCCATGCGCTGGACGACATCTCGAACGGCGGCTCGGGCCTTCCGATTGGTTTCGTAAACGCGGTCTGGACCGTTCTGCCGAATCCGAACATTAAACAGTCCTATGGCAGTTCCGATTACGATATCCGCCACAGCTTGCAGGGCGATTTCGTATGGGACATTCCATTTAAAACCAGCAACCGGGCCCTCAATTACGTGGTGGGCGACTGGTCGCTGTCTACCAAGATGTATTTGCGCACTGGATTGCCGGACAGCTTTATCGACACGCTGCTCCCGAATATTTTCGAGGGCACTGTGAATGCCGGCAGCACGTTCGGCGGCTTGCCGCCGACGGCTGTGACCGCATTGCCGCATTATTGCGGTGTCGCGGCTGTGAACGGCGCAACGCCTTGCGCGTCACAGTCGATGTTCCTGCCGGCCGGTACAGAGCCTACGTTTGGCAATGTCGGCCGCAATACGCTCTATGGCCCGGGATTCTTCAATTTCGATACATCGCTGTATAAGAATATCCCGATCACCGAGCGTGTTCGCATGACGATCGGCGCGAGCGCGTTCAACCTGATCAATCACCCGCACTTCGGCGGTCCGTATTTGAATGTCGCCTCGGGCGCCCTCGGCGGAATCTACGGGGACGAGGAAGAACCCACCAGCGCTTACGGCGCCTTCCAAGGAGCGGCGGTTACCGGTCGCGTGATGGTGCTGGTGGCCAAGCTAAGGTTCTAAGCAGAAACCGCACTTACGGCTTTGCGTTCAAAGCGCCGGGCTTGACCGCCCGGCGCTTTTTTGTGTGCTCAAGCGCGACTGCCTTCGCGTTAAAATGACCGCTTGTATGAGCGGTCTGCGATTTGCATGTCAACCGGGTTGCACGGCGTGTTGCCAGCGCAAGGGATTCGTTTACCTGACGGAGGATGACGTTTCGCGTGCCGCTTCGTTCCTCGGCGTGACTGCAGAGGCTTTCGAGAAGCGCTACATTTACCGCACGAAGAATCTGCGTCGCCTGCGCATACCGCGCGGCGGGCTATGCCGCTTTCTGCGCGCGGATGGGTGCTCGATCCATCCGGCCAAGCCGGCGCAGTGCCGCATTTTTCCATTCTGGCCGGAGTTGACCGAAGACCGGCGCGCGTGGCGCCGCACCGCGGACTGGTGCCCGGGGATCGGGCAGGGCGCACTGGTGCAGATTGAGGCGGTGCGGACCTTGGCGGAAGAGATGCGTGCGGGTTATCCATCCATGTACCGGTAGCTCGACTGAGCCGCGACCGTCAGGGAGCGGTGTGATTAAGCGAGATTCGATGGCTAAGAACTTCAAAGAACTATCCGAGCGCGAGATCCTGGCGCTGGCGGTTGCGCTCGAAGAAGAGGACGGCCGCATATACGGCGACTTCGTGGAAGGCTTGCGCGAAAGCTATCCCGCCACCGCGCAGATGTTCGAGGAGATGCAGGAGCAGGAAAACGGGCATCGGCGCTCCCTGATCGACATGTACCAGCGGCGTTTCGGGGATCATATTCCGCTGATCCGCCGCCAGGATGTGAAGGGCTTCATCACGCGCAAGCCCGTCTGGCTGGTGCGCCCGCTGGGCATCAGCGTAGTGCGCAAACAGGCCGAGATCATGGAACTGGAGACCCGCCAGTTTTACGAGAAGGCGCAGGAGCGCGTCACCGACGCCTCCACGCGCAAGCTGCTCGGCGACCTGGCGGAGGTCGAGCGGCAGCATCAGGCGGCCGCCGAATCGCTGGAGCAGAGCCTGACCACGAATGTGCGCGAGCAGGAAGAGGCCGCCAGCCGGCGCCTGTTCGTGCTGCAAATCGTGCAGCCGGGATTGGCCGGCCTGATGGATGGCTCGGTCTCGACGCTGGCTCCTTTGTTCGCGGCGGCCTTCGCCACGCAGAAAAGTCACGATGCGTTTCTGGTGGGCCTGGCGGCATCCGTGGGCGCGGGCATCTCGATGGGCTTCGCCGAGGCGCTTTCGGATGATGGCTCGCTGACCGGCCGCGGGCATCCCTGGGTGCGCGGCGTGGTTTGCGGGCTGATGACTACCGCCGGCGGCATCGGACATACGCTGCCATTTCTGATTCCAAGCTTTCACATTGCGTTTACGGCCGCGGTATTTGTGGTGGCAATCGAACTGGCAGTGATCAGTTACATTCGGCACCGGTATATGGATAGTCCGCTGCTCTCGGCCGCTTTGCAGGTGGTGGTTGGCGGCGTGCTGGTCTTCCTGGCGGGAGTTTTGATCGGCAGTAGCTAAGAAGAAGGAGTCAGAAGACAGGAGTCAGAAGACAGAAGCCGGAACTGCGCCGCGTCGCGGTGGCTTTTATTCTGACTTCTGGCTCCTGACTCCTGACTCCTCTTCCACCATTTCCAACTGGTCGCCCTTTTGTGTACCGCTTTCAGCTACCACGCCCGCCGGCAACTCCAGGATCGAATGGGCGGTGAGGCACGCCGACATTCTCCAGGGGACCATGCGGTGGCGCACCTTGCGCACTTTCTTTTTCCGATCCAGGTAAACCAGGTCGATGGCGAATTTCATAAAGAAGCTGTGCACCGATTCGCACGGGACAATCCAGAGGCCCTGGCCGGGTTTCAGGCTCGTGTGTTTGAGCAGTCCCACGCGCCGCTTTTCGCTGGTGTCGGCGACTTCCGCAGCATCGGCTAAAATCGTGTTACGAGTCTGGTTACGGACGACGATTTTCAAGCCCTTCTTATAGCACAAATACCCGTGGCATCGGGCTACTCTGAAAGAAATGCTACTGCTGACCGGCCCGGCCGGGTCGGGAAAAACCTTCCGCATACTGGAGCGCTTTCGCGAGGCTTTGCGCCGCCGAGACGCCGGCGTGCGGCTGCTTACGCCGACGGCCACCATGGCGCAGCACCTCCAAAATCAGGTGGCGCGCCAAGGCTGCGTATTCCGGCCCTCGCTGATTCAAACGCTGTCGCACTTCGTGGATCCATTCACGGCGGACCTGCCGCAGGTTTCCGAACCGCTGCTCTATCTCATCGTGGAGGAGGCAGCCAGCGGCGTCAACCGGCCAGAGTTCGCGCGAGTCGTGGGGTTGCGGGGGTTCTGCGCCGCATTGGCGCGCACCGTGGAAGAACTGTCGTCGGCCGGATGCGATGCGCCGCGGCTCGCCGATAATATGCGCCGCCACAGGTTCCAGACGCCGCTGGGCGAAGCGTTTCTGGCGGTTTATGGCGCGGTGGAAGACGAACTTCGCCGCCGCGGATTAGCGACTCGTGCGCAACGCCTGATGCGAGCGGCCGAACGCATCGCGAGGGAAGGCCACGCTGCCGTACATACTGTGTGGCTCGATGGGTTTTACGCGCTGCCCGATCCGGAATTGGCCGTGATCCGCGCGATGTGCCGCCATGCGGATGTGACGGTAACCCTGCCTGCCGCGCCCATCACCGAGGCGACGCGCGCGCGGTTGCTCGAGATGGGTTTTGTGGAAGACGTCTGCGCGCGGGAGACGGCGCCCCCGCACGTCGAGCTTTGCGCCACGCCGTCACTAGAGCGGGAGACCGATGAGATCGCGCGCCGCATCCTGGAGCAGGCCGCGGCTGGCAGGCCGTTCCGGGATATGGGCGTGATCGTCCGGAGCCCTGAAGTGTACGAGCCGATCCTGCGCACCACGTTCGATCGATTCGGCATCCCGGCGCGATTTTATTTCGACAGCGATCTGGAGAAGCATGCGCTGGTGCGCTGCCTGACCGGCATGGTAGACGCGATGCTGGGCGGGTGGGATCATGCGGGAACACTAGCCGCAATCCGCCTCGCGCCGGGAATCGCAAGCGATGAATTCGATTTCGCGGTACGGGAGCAGATGCCCGGCGCCGGTCTCGCAAAGTTGCGGAGCTTGGCGAACGCTCCCACTGGGCTGCTCGAATCCTGCGAACGTTTGGAAGCCTGGCGCACTCTTTCGCTGGCTCCGGTGGAATGGGCGGAGCATTTGGAGAATCTGCGCGAGTTGTGTCCGCTCGGTCGGCCGGAACCCGGCAGTTTCGAAATCGCGGCGATCGCGCGCGGCCAGGCGGCGGCGCTGGAATTGTTTTCGAGCGCCATCTATGAAGCGGCATCTGCACTAAGCCAGCTCCCGGTAAAGCTGAGTGAGTTTTGGCCTAAGGCGAAGTCGGTGTTGCGCCTGACGCCTCTGTGGGTCGCCGATGGACGCCGAGACGTAACGCATGTACTGGGCGCGCACGAAGCGCGGCAGTGGCGGTTGCCTGTGGTTTTCGTTTGCGGACTGGTGGAAAAACAATTTCCGAAGTTCCACACGCCCGATCCGTTCTTTCCGGAAGCGGCGCGCGCGCAATTGAAGCAGGCGGGCATCCGCCTGCGCACAGCCGCGGACTTTGAGGCGGAGGAACGGTTTTTGTTCGATTGGGCCATGACGCGCGCCACCGAATCGCTTACTTTGAGCTATCCGCAATCGGATGCGCGCGGGCAACAGAATTTGCCGTCGCTGTTTCTGGATGGAGTGGCGGCGGAGCCGGTACCCTGGAAACCGGTGCGCCCCAGGCAGGGAAGGGAGCCGGAGGCGGCGCGGCCGGCGTCCGTGATATCGAGCGTGGATCTGCTGGACGCGTTGGCGGCGCGGCATGCGACGTTCCATCCGACGGCGCTCGAATCGTATCTGCAATGTCCATTCCAATTCTTCGGCAGGTACAGTTTGCAATTGCAGGCCGCGCCGAAGCGGCCGGAACAGCGGTTGGATTTCTTGACGCAGGGCATAATCGTGCATGAAGTGCTGGCGGCGCTTTCCGGCAATTCGCGGCGCCTGGAAGAGATTTTCGACGATGTCTTCGCGCGTGTCTGCGAAAAGCAGCGCGTACCGTCGTCTTATCGCACCGGGGCCTGCCGCGAACGCATGTTGGCGGACCTGCGCGCGCTGCTGACACATCCCGACTGGCCTTCGGTTTACGAGATCCGCACGGAACAGAAATTTCAATACAACCTAAGCGCCGATGTCGAGATCAAAGGCCGCATCGACCGCCTGGAAGTGACTCCCGATGGCCGGGGCTTGGTGACCGACTATAAATACAGCGGCGCGCAAGGCGTCAAGGAGCTTGCCGCGGGGAAGAACGCGAGCAATGTTCTCCAGCCGCAACTGTATTTGTTGGCGGTTAAGCACCATTTTGCGCTAGAGCCGTTCCGCATGCGCTATCTCGGATTCAAAGGGGGCGTTCAGGCGACCGGTTGGGTGCCTTTCGCACCTGCGTCGGCGATCGACACGACCCTGCGCATCGCCGCGGAAATCCGCGCGGGCCGCGTGGAGCCCGCTCCCGCCAACCAGGATAAATGCCGGTTCTGCGATTTCCGCGACGCATGCCGTTTTCAGGTGGCGGCAGAGTCCGCGCTGGCGGAAGGAGTTGAGTCGTGCGATTGACTGCCCGGCAGTTGGAAGCTGTGGCCGTCGAAGCGGCGCCGCGCGATACCTGCGTGGTGGCAGGGCCGGGTTCAGGCAAGACCACCGTGCTCGTGGCCCACTTCGAGCGGCTTGTCGAAAGCGGTCTGGACCCGCTGCGCATTCTGGCCATCACCTTCACCGACAAAGCCGCCAACAATATGCGCGACAAGCTGGCGCGCACTTTTCAGGATCGCCCGGAGATTCGCCGCAAGTTGGAGCGGGCCTACGTCTCCACCGTGCACGGATTCTGCGCGCGGCTGCTGAAGGAAAACGCCGTTTTCGCGGGCCTCGATCCCGACTTCCATGTGATGGACGAGCGCGAATCGCTGCGCGAACAACGCCGCGCCGTCGATGATACGCTGGACGGCATGTTCACAGAGGAGCCGGAACGCATGCGCGCGCTGATGCGGGGCCTGGCCGCGGTGGATGCGGGCAAGGAAATATTGGAGGCTTACGACGCGATACGGGCGGCGGGCGTCAAGGTCGGCGACCTGGGTGGATTCGCCCCGCCTGCCGCGCCCGACATTGCGCGGACCATTGAGGAGGCGCAACGGCTGTTTCCACGCGAGTGGCGGGCCGATCAACTGGCGCACTTGCAGGATGCGCAGGATTGGCTGGCGCGCATCGCCGCGGCGCTTCCGGGGGACCCCGGCACCGCGTTGCGGGCGATCGGTTCGTTCGAATGCAAATTGACTAAATTGAAGCGCAGCCACCGCGTTTATGATCTGATCAAGTCGCTGAAGGATGACCTGCTTCCCGCGTTGGAGTATTCGCTCATTACGGCCTATTACGCGGCCGAGCGCGCCACGGTCATCGACCTGTTCGCCCGTTTCGATAGCCTGTACCGCGGGCGCAAACGGCAGGCTGGCGCTCTCGATTTTAGCGATCTTGAAGAGTACGCGGTGCGCTTGCTCGAAGAGCATCCGGAGGTACAACGCCGCTTGGCAAAGCAATTCGACCAGGTTCTGATGGACGAGTTTCAGGATACAAACGGACAGCAGGCCAAACTGCTTGCATTACTGCGTTCACCGGGCCGGTTTTACGCTGTGGGCGACATCAACCAATCGATTTATGGCTTCCGGCACGCGGAACCGGGCGTCTTCCGCGACTATCGCGATAGCGTGTCGCGCGGCGGTCATAGGCTGGTGGAACTGGTCGAGAACTTTCGCAGCCGGCCGGAGATTCTGCGCGCAGTGGAGATGGTGGCAGCGGGCGCGGAAGGCATTGAAGCGCGTCCGCTGGTGCAGGGTTCGCCTTTTCCGGCTAAGGCCGAAGCTTCCGTGGAAGTGGTAGGGGCCCCAACTCCGGAACTCGAGGCGCAGTGGGTTGCCGCGCGCATTGTGCAACTCGAAGGCCGATTGCAATTGCGCAACCGCGTCGCCGAGTTCCGGGATTTCGCCGTGTTGGTACGCAACTCCGAAGTGCTCAACGGGTTCACGCAGGCCTTCGATGATTTCGGCATTCCGTATCTGGTCAATCGTGGGAAGGGATTTTACGAGACGCGCGAGGTGGTGGACCTGATGCACTTGCTGCGCGTGCTGTCCAATCCGCGCGATGAAGTGAGCATGGCCTCTGTGCTGCGGTCGCCTTTCGTGGCGGTGTCCGACGAAGCCCTGCTGCGGCTGAAGGCGATCGGGAATCTGGGCAGCGCGGTGGAGGGGCTGGCGCCCGCGATTTTGACGGTCTTTGCGCCGGACGACGCCGGGAAGCTGGCTCACTTTCGCGGTCGCCTGGCAAGCTGGCGCGCCAGCCGTGATTACTTATCTATCGACCGACTGCTGTTGCGGGCTATGGACGAGTTCGGCTATGCGTGCCCGGGTGGGGTGCGCGGGGCGGCGAACGTCGAGAAGTTTCTGGCGCAGGCGCGCGCGGCTAGTGCGCGGCAGACACTCGCCGAGTTCGTGGAAGAGATCGAGATGCTGCGGGAGTCCAAACCGCGCGAGCCGGACGCTCCGCCGGAAGATTCGGCCAATGCGGTGAAGGTGATGACCGTGCATGCCGCCAAAGGCCTGGAATTTCCGGTGGTGTTTCTGGCCGCCCTGCACAAGGGGATCGATGCAGATGCCGGTGGGATTTCGTTTTCGCCGCGGATCGGGCTGGGAGTCCAGTGGCGGCATCCATTGGGTGACAAAAACAAAAGCGATTCGTTTCGTCATGCGATCAACGCGGAGATGAAGCAGCGCGAAAAGGAAGAAGGCAATCGGCTGCTGTACGTCGCGATGACTCGCGCCGAAGAGCACCTGGTTTTGTCGTTCACGGCCAGTGGAAAGAAACCACAGAACTGGGCCGCTGTGGTGGCGGACAGATTGCCGGTGAGAACGGTCAGCGAAGCACCGCCGCGTCCGGCAGCCCACGCGCGCCAGGAGGAAGATGTTCCGGCTGCGTTGCTGGAGCGGCCCGTGCTCCATGCGCAGCACGATTCGCAAGCCAACGTCACGTCCATCGCCATGTTTGCCGATTGCCCGCGCCGCTATTACCTTTCGCGATATCTAGGCCTGGAGACCAGTGGGGCAGGCTCTCAGCCGGGCCCAGAGGGCACGCCGGCCTCTCAGGCCGCACACGCGCCGGCCGATCTATTCGGTATGCAGGTGCACGCCCTCCTGGCGGAAGTGCCGACAGAATCGCCCGATCCGGAAGCCCTCAAACTGGCGGACCAATTTCGCCGCAGCCCGCTAGGCCGACGCGCCGCCGCAGCCACACACATCGAACGTGAATTCGATTTTCTGATGGAAGTGGAAGGCGTGGTGTTACGCGGACAGATCGACCTGTGGTTCGAAGAGCGCGGCAAAACCGTGCTGGTTGATTACAAGACCGATCGCGTCAACGCCACCGCGGCACTGACGCGCGCGGAACAGTACACGCTGCAATTACGGCTCTACGCGCTGGCGCTGGAGCGGCTAACCGGCCGCGCTCCCGAGGAAGCGTACATCTATTTCCTGCGGCCGAACACCGCAGTGCGCGTGGATTTGCGGCCGTCGCTATTCGACGCACCGGAAGCGGTCGTGCGCGAGTTTCAGGACGCGCAAGCACGCCAGCACTTCCCGCTCCACGAAGGCGAGCACTGCCGCGCTTGCCCCCATTTCACTCGCGCGTGTCCGGCGGGCCTTGTGCCTGAGGCCGCCGCTTCTCCCATCCCGGCTTGAACAGCGGCAGATAGTGCTCCTGCTGGTAGGGATGCTTCAGGATCTCGTCAATGTTCAGATCGATGCCCAACCCCGGCCGGTCCGAAACTTGGATGTAGCCATCCACCTGGTCGACCGGATGGGTGACGATCTCGCGCTCCCAGGGTTCGTTGAATTCATCGAACAATTCGTGAATGAAGAAATTGGGAATCGAGGCATTGAGTTGCACGCAGGCTGCCGAGCAGACCGGCCCCTGCGCGCTGTGCGGCGCAATGACGCCGTAATGCGCGTCCACCATGTCGGCGATCTTGCGCGCGGCGAACAGGCCGCCCAGATTCAGAGGCTCCGGCTGCAGGATGCTGACGGCCCCGGGCTGCAGCAGTTCCGCAAACTGCTGCTTGGTTGACAGGCTCTCGCCGGTGGCGATGGGCACCGGGCTGCGCCGCGCCACCTCCACCATGGCGGGAATATTGGTATGCGGCACCGGCTCTTCGAACCACGCCGGGCGGAACTGGTGAATGGCTTCGGAGAACTCCACGGCGGTGGCCACATTGAAGCGCGAGTGCGCTTCGATCAGCAGATCCACGGCCGAGCCGACCGCATCGCGCACCGCGCGGATGATATCTACAGCGAGATCGAAATCGTAGCGCGAAAGATACCGCCAGGCGGACCCGAACGGATCGAATTTGAGCGCCGTGTATCCGCGGGCGGCGACCAACTTGGCCTTCGCCGCGAAGCTTTCCGGCGTGCGCGGGCCGCGATACCAGCCGTTGGCATACGCGCGCAACTTTTCGTGGCATTGGCCGCCCCATAAGTTATAGACGGGCTGATTACAGGCTTTGCCGATGATATCCCAAAGCGCGATTTCAATGGCCGCCACGGCGCACATATGGACCTGCGCCCCGTCGGTGTACACATCGCGGATGAGGCGTTGCGAGATGGTCTCAACCTGGAAGGGGTCCATGCCGATGATCAACGGCTTCAGCTCATGAATGGCGGCCTCCACGGTCCTGCCGAAGTAGTTGGCGGTGCCCTCGCCCACGCCGTGGATGCCTTCGTCAGTGGACACCTTGGCGAACAGCCAGTTCTTCCAGGGATTGCCGGCGATGTACGTGTCGATAGATGTGATTCTCATGTCGATGCTCTCCTGAATCTTGCCCGATCATAATCTGCGAGTATGCTTAGCCCTCGCATTTCGAGCAGGTGACGCAATACGAACTTATATTCCGTGCGGGGATCGGACAACGCCTTCCATTCTGACGCGGTTTGAATCGGAAGCCAGGCGAGTACCCGGCTCAGCATGTCCACCCGCTTGGTGCACAGCGCAGGGCGTTGGAGGCCACATAGCCGGATAGTCTCGTTGGCGCGGTGCGACTGCGCTTCGTTGAGTCTCGGGTGTGGCTCAAGCCTGCCGGTGTCGGGATGGATCCAGAAGTACGGCTCGGGATCGTCGTCGTCGGGCTTCAGTAGCGCGCCCTTGTGGTCGTATTCGGCCTTAGCGTTGTTGCATAGCCGGCAGGCTGGCAGTAGGTTGGTCCATTCGAAGGCCAGCACTGGGCTGACCGTTTTCGCGATGTAGTGCTCAATTTCCAGATATGCTGTCACCTCGAGCGCGCTTTCACAGTACACGCACTTGCCGTAGGCTAAATTGCGCAGCGCTGCTCGCAGGAGACTCTTTGCGTGCGACGTTGCCCAGTCACCCGGACGACCAGCATCGAGAGCGTCCTGAAAACGGATCGTCCATCTCTTCCCATGCTGGATAAGCCGAGGCGGAGGCGGCATCGTACGCGGCGTGTGCACCATGCCTGTCTATGCGCGTTTCCGCCGCTTGATGGAATGCGGCTTGGTGTCGTCGGAGGTAAGCGACCGCAGCACACTCTCGGGAATCGTTAATGGGGAGGCCACGATAGATCGAAGTTCGTCACTTCTATTGGCTAGGGTAATGGTCAACTCCTCAAGACGCGACGTATCTGCCGCCGACAGCGAACCGCCGGCTTCTCGCTTCTTCAAAGTATTCCACTCATCCAGTTCGCGCTCGGTTAGAACGTCGAACCGGCTGTCCACGCCGAAGATCTCCTTCAGCGTCGTCGTGACGGATTCGCCGATCGGCGAGTCTACCGGCGGTCGCGCGTGGGCACGTCCGTTTTTGTCAAGTTCGAGAACATGTACGCGGGAACCAGGGCAAGAAGAGATAACAAACGGCGAGTGCGACGTGACGAGTATCTGCACGTCCGGAAGTGCCTCACGCATTGCGGGCAGCAGCTTGCGCTGCCAGAGAGGATGAAGGTGCGCATCGACTTCGTCCAGGAGTAGCACGCCTAGCCGGCGTCCCTCAAGCCTCACGTGCCAATGCATAAGGTCCTGCCTCATCATGAAGTCAGCGAGCCAGCCCACGGTGCTGCGCACACCGTCCGGCAACTGAGAAAAATTCAACCTGCGGCCGAACGCCCGGATGCGTGGTTGAAGGTCGGGCTCGATTTCGACCTCAAAGCAGACGCTTTCGTCATACAGCAGGCGCAGGGCGTTTTCGAAGCGCTCAAGCGTCTGCGTGTAATGTCTGCTCGGCTGCTCGCGCTCTCTGGCTATAGCTCGCTTGCTATACAGGCCGAGCAGCCACGACTGGACCAGCTCATTTTGCACGGTCCCTTCGAATGACAAGGCATTCTGTTGAGCGTTCGAGAGCCTCTTTGTCAAATCGACGGCGCCCACATGTTTCAGCGCCCGTGATGAGGAATATGCCGCAATTGGAAATATCGCGCCCGGGTACCTCTTTCCTCTTTGTACCCAAACCGCCTGAGCGGTTTCATCAGCATCATTACTTTCCAAGTTAGCAGCGACGAGTTGACGGGCATCGATCCCGATGGCAGTTGAGGCCAACTTCGCCCAAAACCCCGGCCCTCGCGCCAACTTGAATCGACATTGGACATAGGGCTCCCACCCATCAGGTCTGATTAATGCTAGAGCTCCCGATCCGGCATGTCCCGCAAGCAAGTGCGCCCATTCCCCATAGGGGAAGCCCGAACTTCCGATATCCATCGCCCACGCGAGCGTACGCAAGACGGTCGACTTCCCCGAGCCATTCACGCCCGCAAAGATATGCGGCCCCAAATGCGGGTTGCCGTTGCCATCCGACAGGTCGACATCCAGCCGTTCGAACGGCCCCACCCCTTCGGCAATCAGGCGCAGCAAAGGCATGTCTCTATCTTATAACCAGCAGCACGCGTACACTTCCATCAAAACTGAAAATAGACAAACGGGATCGAAGCGTCGATCACGCCAAAAACCTCGATGCAAAACAACATCAGCGCTAGCGCGGAAGTGTAGGCCAGCGCCGGCGCATGGAGTACCCGCTCGAACCAGTCCAGCTTCTCCTCCGCGACAGCCAGCACCAGCGCCAGCAGGATCAGTTCGATGTGCCAATTCGCCAGAAGCAGGTGTCCGGGCGCACCCAGGAACATTTCGTGAAGAACCTGCAAACTCTGCGGCAAGTCTGCGGCGCGGAAGAAAACCCAACCGGTCATGACCAGACCGAATGTGACAATTGCCTTGAACGGATAAAGCCAATTCCAATCCTCACGCACGCGGCGATTGCCGCGAAACACACGTTCTGTACTCAACAGCGCGCCGTGGTAACCGCCCCAGATCACAAAATTCCAACTCGCGCCATGCCATAGCCCGCCCAGCAGCATGGTCAGCATCAGGTTGCGGTAAGTCATCCAGTTTCCGTGCCGATTGCCGCCTAGCGGGATATACAAGTAATCGCGCAGCCAGGTCGATAGCGAGATGTGCCAGCGGCGCCAGAAGTCCGTGATGCTCGCGGCCAGGTACGGCCTACGAAAATTAACCGGAAAATGAAACCCGAGTAACTTCGCCATGCCGATGGCCATGTCCGTGTAACCGGAAAAATCGAAGTAGATCTGCATGCCGAATGCGATGACTCCGCTCCAGGCAGGCAGCATGCCGGGATTAGCGGATACATTCTTGAAGTAGTCGTTAGCCACTTTGGCGAATTGGTCGGCGAACGCCATCTTCTTGGTCAGGCCCAACGCGATCTGCAGGACACCGCGCGACACATCTTCGGCCGATGGAGGTTGCCAGTGGAAGAGATCGCCGAAAAAATTGCGCGCGCGCACAATGGGCCCGGCCACCAGTTGCGGGAAGAAGCAGATGAACAGCGCATAATCGACGGGGTTGCGCACGGCCTGCTGCTCTCCACGATACACATCCACCACGTACGACATGCTCTGAAATGTGTGGAAGCTGATTCCCAGAGGCAGCACGATATTCAGGAAGAACGAATGTACGGGCTTATCCAGCAGCAGAGCAAAATTATCGCCTAGAAAGTTGTAGAATTTGAAGAAGCCGAGAAAGCCGAGGTTGGCGCACAGGCTCATGACCAGGACGGTTTTCCGGCGAGGTCCCGGCCGGACTTTCTCAAGCCACATACCCGCCGTGTAATCGATAACCGTCAACGTAAGTAACAGCGGGATGAACTTATAATTCCAGCTTCCATAAAAGAAGTAACTGGCGGCTAAGAGGATATACTTGCGGATTGCGCGCGGGCTCGCATAAAATAGCGCCAACACCACGGCGAGGAACAAGAAGAACTGTGTGGTGTTGAATAGCATAGGTCAGATCATCGCGCGGGTTGACCGCCCGCCGGTCCCAGGATGCGGGCCACTTCATCGGCCATCATCTCGGAAAAACGCTCTACCCCAGCCCGGTTCAGGTGCATAGCGTCCTTGAAAAGTTCGGGATGTTCCAGATCATCGAAGAAGTGTTCATTAACCAGAACCACATTCGGTAGGGATGCCAACTCCCGCACGGAACTGGTTAGCTTTTTCACCAGGTAGGGGGGCCGCGGGATCGGGCCGCGAGGCATGCGGAAAAAGATCACCTTCGTGCGCGAGTTGCGGTATCGGCCGGCGATACGTCCCAGCCACGTGCGCATGAAGTGATGCTGGCGTCCGGTCTGCGGATTTGCTTCGTGTAGGAGCCAGCCGCGGACTGTGGCCTTCTGTTCGTCGGTCATACCGGGAGGGTAAGCGGCAGTCAGAGTGCTCCAGTCGATCTGCAGGCCGGCCATGCTACGGGATGACTCAACATAGTCGTAGGTCCAGTTGGCCCAGCCCGGATGACAGAGCCGCACATAGGCGAGGCGTTTGAGGGGATGCGAAAGAAACGCCTGAATATCGCTCTGCAGTGCGATGCCCTTCAGTACCGCGCCGCGAAAAGCTTCCCATTGGTGACTCGGAGTGTAGAACGATTGCGCGAACTCGAGCACGTCGCCCAGCCGCAGCCGGCCAATGCAGTAGTGCAGCGCGCCCAAATCGTCATCTGAGTGAAAGGCGCCGTCCTCGTCGTCGTAATCGTCGACTCCGATCACAATCGCGCGATAACGGCGCGCGGTGGGATCCAACTCGCGCAGCATGTAATACCAAGCTCGCGGATCGCTGCCGGCCGCGCCCGCGGTGCGGATGGCGTAGCCTGTCTGACGCGGCCGTTGGTCCACGATCTTGGGCACAAAGCCCATGCGCGAATTTCCGAAAGTCTCGATCAGATTGTCACCTGCCGTACGCTGCGCATTTTCCTCCCGCCACATGATCAGTTCCACGAGCCCGGCAGAGGAATCGGGTTCCAGAATCTGCATGTAGAAATGCGTGCGGAACAGGAGTGCATCGATGCCGAACACGCCCAGGCAAGCGATCAGCAGCACGAGGGCAATGCGCCGTGGCTTCGAAACGGGTGTTCTCGGTACAGTCGGCGCAGGCGCGATAGCCATAACTTCCAATTTGCGCATTCTATCATTCGTGAGGCCGCGGGCGTGTACGCCTCAGCATCAGTGACACCCTTGTTATACTGGACTTTTCATGCTAAGAGTGCGCTTCGCGCCGTCTCCCACGGGCTTCTTGCACATTGGGAGTGCGCGCACGTTTATCTTTAACTGGCTTTATGCGCGCCACAACGGCGGCACGATGATCCTGCGCATCGACGATACAGATGTCGAGCGTAATACGCAGACTTCGCTCGATTCCATCTTCGACGGCTTGCGTTGGCTGGATCTCGGATGGGACGAGCAGTATCGTCAATCGGAGCGTCCGGCGGTGCACCAGGCCATCGCCCAAGCCATTTTTCGCAAAGGGTCAAGCCTACCGCGACTTCACACCCGCGCAGGCGGATGCGGGCGCGCCAGCGCACGGTGAAGGCGCGTGGCTGTCGAATCCTGGGATGCGCGAGCTTTCT
Organism: Bryobacterales bacterium; assembly: GCA_963756605.1. Lineage (GTDB taxonomy): Bacteria > Acidobacteriota > Terriglobia > Bryobacterales > Bryobacteraceae > Bog-159. Next base: position 97,898 of record CAVWOT010000022.1, read on the forward strand.
GCCGCCGAGAGTGACCGTCGGGCAGTGGTTGGTGAGCCGTTTGTGCTGCGTTTTCGCGTGCCGCGCGAGCGCGCCGCGGACGTGTGCTTTATGGATGCCGTCTACGGCGAGCAGATCAAATCTACGGCGGATATTGAAGACTTCGCGCTATTACGCAGCAACGGCATGCCCACTTACCACCTGGCTTCCTGCGCCGACGACGCAGATTTGCGCATCAGTCACATCATTCGCGGCCAGGACCATCTGACCAATACGTTCAAGCACGTCCTTATTTTCGAGGCCGCGGGCGTCACTCCGCCGCAGTTCGCGCATCTGCCGCTGCTGATCGCGCCGGATGGAGCAAAGCTCTCCAAGCGCCGGCACGGCGCGGTTGTCAGCGTAACTACTTACCGAGATTACGGCTTCCTGCCGGAAGCTTTCATCAATTTTCTGTGCCTGCTGGGCTGGTCGCCAAAGGACGATCGGGAGCGCATGAGCCGCCAGGAACTGATGGACGCGTTTTCCTTCGAAGGCATCAATCGCAGCAATGCGGTGGTTAATTTCACGGAGGAAGATCCCATAGATCCGAAGGCGCTGTGGCTGAATGCGGAACATATTCGCGCGCTGGCTGTTGAGGATCTTGCGGACCGGCTGCTGGCATTCGTACGCGGCGTGGGGTTTAACGTGGACCGCGCCAGGATGACGCAAATCACGCCCTTGGTGCAGGAGCGCATCAAGCTGCTGCGCGACGTGCTGACCGTCGCGGATTTCTTTTTTGTCGAGCAATTGCCGCCGTACGATAACGCCGAGCTGATCCCGCAGAAAGGCGATGCGGCGATGGCATTGCGCGCCTTGCAAGCGGGCCGGGAGGCACTCGCCGGGCTCGATGATGCCGAGTTCACGCACGACACACTGGAGCGGACACTGCGGGCGGGCCGCCGCGGCGCTCGGAATCAAGACCGGCCAGATGTTTCAACCCATCCGGGTGGCCGTCTGCGGACGCAAGAATGCACCCCCGCTGTTTGCGACACTGGAGGTGCTCGGCCGCGGCACAACACTTGTGCGTATCGATCAGGCGATCCAGAAGTTGCAGTAGGAGTTTTCCGTAAATTATGAATCCGACTCCAGGTCCTTCGAACTTCGTCCGCGAGATCATCATTGATGACTTAAAGACCAACAAGTACGGTGGCCGAGTGCACACGCGCTTTCCACCAGAGCCGAACGGCTATCTTCATATAGGCCATGCTAAGTCGATTACTCTTAACTTTGGGCTCGCCGCGGAGTTCGGCGGTAAGTGCAATCTGCGGTTCGACGATACGAACCCGTCGAAGGAAGAGACCGAGTATGTCGATTCGATCGTCAAGGATGTTCATTGGCTCGGGGGCGATTTTGAAAACCGGCTCTTCTACGCATCCGACTATTTTGAAGAGTTATACAAATGGGCCGTGCAACTGATTCAGTCCGGCCATGCTTATGTCTGCGATCTCACCGCCGACCAGGTCCGGGAGTATCGGGGAACATTGACCGAGCCGGGCAAGGAGAGCCCCTGGCGCAATCGTTCCATCGAGGAGAACCTGGATTTATTCCAGCGCATGCGGGCCGGCGAGTTTCCCGATGGCTCGCGCACGCTGCGCGCCAAGATCGACATGGCTTCCAAGAACCTGAACATGCGCGATCCGGTGATGTACCGCATTCTGCACGCCGAACATCACCGTACCAGGGACAAGTGGTGCATCTATCCGATGTACGATTTCACGCACGGGCAGTCTGATTCGATTGAGCGGATCACACATTCCATCTGTACGCTGGAGTTTGAAGATCATCGGCCGCTGTACGACTGGTATATAGAGCAGTTAGGCATCTATCATCCGCAGCAGATTGAGTTCGACCGGCTGAACCTGACTTATACTCTGCTGAGTAAGCGCAAGCTGCTCACCCTGGTGCAGGAGGGCTACGTCAACGGCTGGGACGATCCGCGGATGCCGACGATTTCCGGCATCCGGCGGCGCGGGTACACGCCCGAAGCGCTGCGCAATTTCTGCAATGCGATCGGCGTTTCAAAAACCAATGGCTCGATCGAACTGTCGTTGTTAGAGCATTTCCTGCGCGAGGATCTGAACAAACACGCGGCGCGGGTGATGGCGGTATTGCGGCCGCTGCGCGTGGTGATCGACAATTATCCGGAAGACGTTGTGGAGGAGATGGAGGCGGTAAACAACCCCGAGGACGCCGCCATGGGCACGCGTAAGGTGCCGTTTTCGCGGGTGCTTTACATCGAGCAGGACGATTTCAAGGAAGTCCCGCCCAAGCAGTTTTACAGGCTTTCCCCAGGGCGTGAAGTCCGGCTGCGGTATGGTTACTTCATCGCGTGCACGGGCGTGGTGAAGGACGAAAAAACCGGCGAGATTGTGGAGGTGCACTGCACGTACGACCCGGCCACGCGCGGCGGTAACGCGCCGGACGGTCGCAAGGTGAAATCGACCATCCACTGGGTGTCCGCGGCCCACGCCATTGACGCGGAGGTCCGCTTGTACGAGAACCTTTTCACGCGCGAAGATCCTAACGAGACAGACGAAGGCGAGACCTTCACGGCGAACTTGAACCCGCACTCACTTGAGATAGTTACCGGCGCCAAACTGGAACCGTCGTTGCGCGACGCGGCGGAGGGCGGACGCTATCAGTTCGAGCGGTTGGGATACTTCTGCGTGGATCCGGATTCCACGCCGGGAAAGCTGGTCTTCAACCGGACCGTAGCGTTGCGCGACACGTGGGCAAAGATCGAAAAAGCGCAGCAAGGCGGCCCGAAGGCGAAATGATCATCCTTGGGATCGGCGGCATTTTGGGCGACGCGGCTTGCGCCATCCTGAGCGATGGTTGTCTGGCCGCGGCCATCGAAGAATCGAAGCTGAGCCGGCAGGGACTGAAGCCTGGCCCGCACGGACCCACGGAACTGCCCGAACAATCCATGGCCGCGTGTCTGTCCCTGGCAGGTGTGGCGCCGGAGAACGTGGATGCCGTGGTGCTCGTGCGCCCGTTGGCCCTCCGGCCGGAAGCCACCCTGCACCTGCAGTTACGCGCGCGATTTCCCAATAGCCGAATCATGGTGCTGGAGCATCATACCGCGCACGCCGCTTCGGCGTACTATCCGTCGCCGTTCGAAGATGCTACCGTGCTCACGTTGGATCGCGCGGGCGATTTCCGCTGCGGCACCCGTTGGCGGGCGACGGGCACTCAGCTTGCGCTCGAAAGGGAGCTGTACTATCCCGACTCACTCGGCGACCTATACGGCCGCGTCACCGAGTTACTCGGCTTTCACGCTAACTTGGAAGAGCATAAAGTACAATGGCTTTCCGCGGCAGGCGACGGCCGGTTTCGCGATCTGTTCCTCGAAATCATGCCCATGCGCGACGGCGAGTGGCCCCGCCTCGACCGTTCTTTCTTCGATGCCGAGCGGCTGACCGGCGGCGGGTTCAGCGCGCGCTTTTACGAGCGGCTAGGCGTCGCAGACGGAGCGGCAGTGCCCGAGCCGCTACGCGCGCCGCTGGCAGCCGGCCTGCAGCACGCGGTGGAAGAGACTGTCATCCGCATGGCGGGCGTGGGCGCACATCTCTGCTTTGCCGGCGGATTGGGGTTGAATGCGCTGCTGGTATCGGCACTCGAGTGCGCGCCGTTTGAAAGCGTGTTCGTGCAACCAGCGGCCGGCAACGCAGGCACGGCCATAGGCGCGGTCCTGCACACCTGGCATATGGTTTACAACCAGCGCCAGCGCATCCGGCTGGATCATCTCTATCTGGGGCCGAGCTACACGGCCGAAGAGATCAAGCGGGTGCTTGAAAATTGCAAGCTGCGTTTCCGCTACATCCCGACCACGGAAGAGACTATCGAGACAGCCATTCGGGAATTGGCGGAGAATCGTATCGTGGCCTGGATGCACGGCCGCATGGAGTTCGGCCCGCGCGCTCTGGGAAACCGAAGCATTCTGGCGTCCCCGCTCGATCCCTACGCCGCTGAAAACCTAAACACGTTCATCAAACATCGCGAGCCATTCCGCAAATTTGCCGCGTCGGTGCCGGCAGAGCTGGCGGGCGAGTATTTCGAGTGCGGGCCTAACGCCCGCTTTCTCGCCACCACCGGACGCGTCCGGCCGGCGCATCGCGGCCGCTTCGCCAGCGCTGTCCTGAATGGAGACTTGGTCCGGGTGCACACCGTAGCGCAGGAGGATAATCCAATGTACTGGACCCTGCTGCACGCGGCCGGTAGGACCACCGGTCTGCCGGTGCTCTACAATACCTCGTTCAACTTATTCAGCGAGCCGCTGGTCTGCAATCCGCGCGATGCCGTGCGCAGCTTCTATTCATCCGGCATCGACGCCATGTTTGTCGGAAATTTCTTTCTGCAGAAGTGACAGGCTGAAACCATATTATCCCCATGCGCTCTATCCTCCTTTGCGTACTCGGTGCGTCCCTCCTTTTGGCGCAGGCTCCAGACGAAAAGGAAGATTTAAAGAATCCGGTAGCGGGCCAGGCCGATGCGATCGCCGCCGGCAAGAAGCTTTACCTGGAAGGCTGCAGCGGCTGTCATGGTCCCACCGGCGAAGGCGGACGCGGTCCTAACCTGGCGCAAGGCGATCAGATCCGCGGGGCGTCCAACCGCCAACTGTTATCCACAATTACCGATGGCGTGAAGGGGTCCGATATGCCGCCTTCCGGTCTCTCCAACGAAAAAATCTGGCAACTGATCGCCTATCTGCGCAACCTCACGGCGGTGGCATTTGACAGCACCGCGCCGGGCGATGTCGAAGCCGGCAGCGCGCTGTTCTTCGGTAAGGCGGGTTGCGCGAACTGCCACACTATTCGCGGCCGCGGCGGCTATCCCGGTCCGGATCTTTCTAATATCGGGCGCACGCGCTCGTTCCGGAAATTGCGCGAATCGCTGCTCGATCCGGATGCGGAAATCGCAGAGGGTTACGGCGGGGTCACCGTTTCGACGCGCGCGGGCCAGACCATCTCGGGCGTGGCGCGCGACAACACGAATTACGCTATCCAGATTCTCGACGCGCACGGCGACATCCATCGCCTGCTCAAATCCGATTTGCGCGCGGTGGAATTTCGCAAAGAGTCGCTCATGCCGCAAGACTTCAAACAGCGGCTGAGCGCTGCGGAAATCGATGATCTGCTGGCTTTTTTGGGCCGCCAGTCGATCCGGCAAGCCGGTGCGACGGTCCAAAGCGCGGCAGCGCCGGTAGCCGGAGGGGCAAGGTACGATCTCATTCGCCAGGGCGCCGCAGCCAACTGGCTGACGTACGCTGGCGATTATGCCGGGCATCGCCACAGTCCACTCGCGCAAATCACCTCCGCAAACGTAACGTCGCTGGTCTCGGCATGGGTTTACCATGTGGACGGCGCGACCCACCTGGAAGCGACGCCGTTGGTCTATGACGGCATCATGTACATCACCAACGGCAACGAAGTGCATGCGCTCGATGCGCGCACGGGCCGGGCCATCTGGCGTTATCGCGACGAACTAGCCAAACGCAGTGATGTGAACCGCGGCGTGGCGATCCTGGGCGATAGCGTCTTTTTCGTCACCAGCGACGCGCACCTGGTCGCGCTCAATCGCAAGACCGGCGGCGCGCTTTGGGATCGTGAATACGCGGACACCAGCCGCGGCGCATTTGCCACCATGGCGCCCATGGCCGTGAAGAACCTGGTGATCGTGGGTGTGGCGGGCGGAGATACCGGCGTGCGCGGGTTCCTGGCCGCCTTCTCCGCGGCTGCCGGCGAGGAGGTCTGGCGCTTCTGGACCGTCCCCGCCAAAGGCGAACCGGGCGCCGAAACGTGGGGCGAGTTGGGGTCCGAATGGGGCGGCGCGGCGACCTGGCTGAACGGCACTTACGACGCGGAACTCAATCTGCTCTACTGGACCACTGGCAACCCGTGGCCCGATTTCTACGGCGGCGCGCGTCGCGGCGATAACCTCTATTCCGATTCGCTACTGGCGCTCGACGCCGACACAGGGAAGCTGAAGTGGTATTTCCAATTCACACCGCACGACACGCACGATTGGGATGCGCAGGCCTGGCCGGTGCTGCTCGATAGCCTCTACGAAGGCCGCCCGCGCAAGCTGCTGTTGCACGCCAACCGTAACGGCTACTTCTATGTGCTGGACCGCGCGACCGGCGAATTTCTGCGCGCCACGCCTTTCGTCGAGCGGCTGAATTGGGCCAAGGGTATCGATGCGAAGGGGCATCCGATTGTGAATCCCGGCATGGAACCCTCGCCCAATGGCACGCGCGTGTGTCCTTCGGTGCGCGGCGCGACTAACTGGATGTCGCCCTCTTACAACCCGCAAACGGGCTTGTTGTATGTGCCCACGCTGGAGCAATGCGATATGTACAGCTCGTCGGCCAAGACTGCCGAACCGATGAAGAATTTCGCGGGCACCGGCGGTGAGTCGATCTCGAAGGAGCCGGGTAGATTCTATCTGCGTGCGCTCGATCCGCGCACCGGAGAGAAGCGCTGGGAGTACCCGATGACCGGTCACGGCGATATGTGGGCCGGCACTGTATCGACTGCGGGCGGCCTGGTCTTCTTTGGCGATGATGACGGCCAGTTAGTGGCGGTGGATGCCGCCACCGGCCGCTGTCTGTGGCATTACTATCTCGGCCAGACGTTGACCGCCTCGCCGATAACGTTCATGGCAGATGGCAAACAGTATGTGACGATTGCCGCGGCGACGGACGTGTTTACGTTTGCACTGTTTGAACCTGCGGTGCCGTAAGTTAATGGCTAACCCGGTCGTCGTCGGCTTCGCGCAAACATGAGCATGCGCAAACATGAGCATGTTGACTAAAATCTGAGCTATTGGTAGACTCTTTGCGTCGCTGTTCAGCGGCGCCCCACGGCGCAGAGCCGCGTAAAGTCAGAACGGAGAAATAAGTCATGGCTAAACGTCGAAATCTGCCCACATCGCAGGCAATACTGTTGTTGGCTCTTGTGATTCTGACTGCGCTCCATGCGATGGGGCAGGCCGCGGCCTACCACACAATTTACAGCTTCGCTGGTGGTGCCGACGGAGCTTCACCACATGCGGGAGTAACTCTCGGAAAGGACGGGGAGCTCTTCGGCACGACGTATACCGGCGGCGGCGGCGACGGCACGATTTTCGAATTGACACCTGTCGCAGGCGGCTCCTGGGAGGAAAAGGTGCTGCACCGTTTCACAGGCGACCCGGACGGTCCGGACGGAGCGTTTCCGGTCGCAAACTTGGTTTTCAATGAAGAAGGGGTTCTGTACGGCACGACTCTATACGGTGGAACTGGTGGTGGGGGCACGGTCTTCGAGTTGACGCCACCGGCGACTGTCGGCGAAGGCTGGGCCAACGCTATCCTGTATAACGTGCCAGGTGGGCGCGGCCAACGCAATCCGTACGGCGCGGTGTTTTTTGGTGCGGGCGGAGCGTTGTACACCACCACATTCGCCGACGCAGTTCAGGTCGGCGGGTATCCTTATGGGGGGACCGTATTCGAACTAACTCCTCCGGTTGCGCCCGGCGGGAGTTGGACAGAACATACTTTGTTTAAATTTACTGATACTGCTGCTGGGGATTGGCCGTTTGCTGGTATGGTATAGTTTCGGCGGGCGGCGCACTTTATGGGACGACAGAAACCCTGGAGGAATACATCGGCGACCAAGGCTGCGGCGCCGTCTACAAATTGTCGCCCCTCGCAACTCAACGCGGCGCTTGGTCCGGCGCCGCAATCCACACCTTTGGCGAGGTAAGCGGCGACGGTTGCAATTCGCAGGCAGCGCTCGCCGTGGGCCCGGGCGGAGTGCTTTATGGAACCACTCTCGCCGGCGGTTTGGGCCTGCCTTGCAATCATCCTCTGACCTCAGGGTGCGGCACCGTCTTTCAATTGACGCCACCCACAGCTCCGGATGGTGCCTGGACTGAGACCGTGATTTACAGCTTCGCCGGCGCCAACGGAGACGGCGCTTATCCGTCCGCGAGCGTCACCATAGGCAAAGATGGAGTTCTCTATGGAACGACACAATACGGTGGAAGCGCTGCGGCCGGTTCGCCGTGCTCTTTCTACGGAGCTTCCGGCTGCGGTACAGTCTTCAAGCTGACGCCGCCAGCGACGTCCGGTGGAGTTTGGACAGAGACGATCCTGCACAGCTTCACGGGCCAGAACGGCGACGGGTCAATTCCCATGGCCAATCTGGTCCTGGATGACAATGGAGTGCTCTATCGGACGGCCTCGAGCGGCGGCACTGCGGGAGAAAGTACTGTTTTCTCACTGATACCGTAGGAAGGAATTAACCCGGAAGGTAGATGGCGGGAGGGCTATACCTCAAGCTGCCTTATTGACCTTGAGGTCGACACGCAATCCAGCGGCAGCGAGCAGGGTAACAAGATTGTCAATCGAGAACAGGTTAATCTTGCCGCGCATCAGATCCGAAACGCGCGGCTGGCTGATGCCTAGTAAGTTGGCCGTGCGAGCTTGGGTAAGTTTATTAGTTCGAATAAATGATACTAACGCGCGCATCATGGCCGATCGAATTCGCAGATTTTGGGCCTCGGCGGGCGTGAAGCCGAGATCTCTGAAGACGTCAGCATCCCGGCCGGTCTTTGTCGCGCTCTTCATTGCTGCTTTGCCTCCTTTAGAAGTACTGCCTGGAACCTGGCCGCTGCGATGCCGAGGTCGCTTTTTGATGTTTTCCGGGTCTTCTTACGGAAGACATGAAGAACGTAAATCGCGCGCCGGAACTTAGCGACGTAGAGTACACGGTGCTCGCCTTCCAGGTGGATGCGAATCTCGCTGACTCCTTGGCCCACAGAGGGCATGGGCTTCCAATCGCTCGGTTCCAGCCCATGCTGAACCATCTCCAATTCATAGCCCACTCGCTGCCGGACTACTTTGGAAAATGACCGGACGCGTGCCCGGCTGTCGCCCATCCATTCGACCGGCTTGAGCCCCTCCCGCACATCAGTCCCCTATTATACAAGAATTTATATACAGTGTGAAGCGGACGCCGTGGGATGTGTTCACGTTTTGCGTTGGTGGAGGCGGCGCCGTAATCGCACCGTCTTGTGTGGCTCACCGGCCACCGTTCAGTGCTGCCTAACGAGGTTCCGCCACTTCGCCCACAGGCATGACCTTTGTATCGGCGCGGAACTTCTTGTAGTCACGATAAGTGGTATCCTGCTCGACGTTGAACTCCTTGAGCAGCGCGACGCGCGCATCCACCTTCACCGCCATGTGTTGCGGCAGCCATACTTCGTCATTCACCCGCGTCTGCTCGATGACCACGCGCGAGCCTTTGTGCAGACGCGCCAGCACCAGCCCAAACGAAACCGTATCGATGCACTGAATATCGAGCTTCCTCCATTCCGATTCGCTTTTGTCGATCCAGGCGCGGAAGCGGAACTTGGGCAAGAAGCCGGCGTCTTTCAGATGCGGCCGATATCCGGGCCGCGGCTCGGCATCGATGACATAGGTTTCCCGCCCGTCGAGCGATTCGGCGCCCACCAGGTGGAAGTTGTAAGCGTCCGCCACTTCCCGCACAAATTGCCGATCCTCTTGGCGCTGCTTCTCGGCCCTCTCCTGCCGCTTTTGACGCTCCTTCTCGTCTTCGCCCGCGCGCCGGGCCACCACTTTCTTGATTCTTTCTTCTTCCTTCGCGGCGGCGTCGCCGGAGAGCGGCTGGTCATTTTTGGCGACTAGCCGGCGAACCTCCGAACCATAGAGCTCCATCACGTCGTAGGTCTTCGACTCTGTAGACTTCACCCGGCCTTTACCATCCAGCGTGTGCATTTCCTCACGTTCGGTGTAGGTATAATCGCGCTGCTTTTGGTCGTTCTTCAGGTCCGCATCGGCGACCTGGTGGATCAGGTCGCGAATCTGGTCTTCGGAGAGAGAGGGTGCACCGTCTTGCGCATATATCCCCGCCGATAACAGGAATACAGAAAGAAGGCCCGGCCCAGTGCGCATAACCAAGTTCCTCTTGAATTAGACGATGGCCTTGCCGGAATATTACGCTATCGCGCGGCCAGTTCCGGCGCGGGCGCGGGCATCGAAACGCCCTTGCCGCCGCGCAGCCACCTCTGGAGGCGCTCCATATACAAATAAATCACCGGCGTAATATACAGTGTCAGCAACTGCGACACCACCAGTCCGCCGACCACCGCCAAACCCAGCGGCTGCCGCGCGTCGGCGCCTTCTCCATAGCCGAGCGCGATGGGCAGCGTGCCGAACAGCGCCGCCACGGTGGTCATCATAATCGGCCGGAAGCGCAGCATGCAGCCTGAAAAAATGGCTTCAAACGGAGCTTTGCCCTCCACACGCTGCTGCTCCAGCGCGAAGTCGATCATCATGATGGCGTTCTTCTTCACCACGCCAAAGAGCATGATCAATCCTACAAACGCGTAGAGGTCCAGCTCCTTGTGGAACAGCCTCAGTGTAAGCAGCGCGCCGAACACCGCGGAAGGCAGCCCCGACAGAATCGTGACCGGATGGATGAAGCTCTCATACAAAATCCCCAGCACGATGTAGATCACCAGAATGGCGACGATCAACAGAATGGAAAGCCCCTGGAACGATTGCTGGAATTCCTTCACGGTGCCCTGGAAATTCACACTGATCGTGGGTGGTATGCGCAGGTCCGCGATGGATTTCTTCACCAGGTCGGCGGCCTGCCCCAGCGAGTAGCCCGGCTTCAGATTGAACGACACGGTAACCGCCGGCAATTGCCCGAAATGGTTAATGGTCAGGGGACCCACGGTGCGCGAAAGCTTCACCACCGAGGCCAGCGGCGCCAGCTGGCCCTGCGGCGTGCGCAGATAGATCCTGGAGAGCCCTTCCGGCGTGCGTTGGTATTTCGGATCGACTTGCACGATCACGGCGTACTGGTTGGCAGGCGTGTAGATGGTGGAAACCTGACGGTCGCCGTATGCGGCGTACAGCGTGTCCTGGATCTGTTCGGGCGACAGGCCCAGCGCCGTGGCCCGGTCGCGGTCGATGTCCACCGTCACCTGCGGGCTGGCGATCTGCAAATCGGAATTGATCTCCACGAATCCAGGCAGTGATCGCATCTTGTTTACCAGCGGGTCCACCCACCGGTAGATCTCGTGCAGGTCCGCGCTTTGCATGGTCATCTGGTAAACGCTGGTGCTGAACTGGCCGGTGACGGTAATGGGCGGCGGATTCTGCACGAACATCATGATGCCAGGCACCGTGGCCAGTTGGGGCCGCAGTTGATCGATGATCTGATCCACGTTGAGTTTGCGCTCCGAACGCGGCTTCATTTGCGCAAAGAAGCCGCCCTGGTTGCCGCCCATCAGGAATGTTCCGGTGCCGATTACATTCGGGTTCGCCTGCACGATGTCCGATACAGCCCGCAGATGCCTGGCCATGGAGTCGAAGGAGATGTCTTGTCCGGCCATGCCGAATGCAAAACAAAAGCTGCTGTCCTGGCTGGGGATGAAGCCGGTAGGCATGGTAAAAAACAGATACAACGTCCCGCCGAGCAGCGCAATTCCCGCCATGAGGGTGGCGAATTGATACCGCAGCACAGTCTTCAGCGTGTACTCGTAAGCCCCCGCCAAGCCGCGGAAGCCTGTCTCAAAAGCCGCGTACATGCGCCCGTGCCGCCCGGTATGGCTGTAGCGCAGGAAACGGCTGCCCAGCATGGGTGTAAGACTCAACGAAACGAAACCGGAGATCAGGATGGCCACCGTGATGGTTACGGAGAACTCGTGCAACAAACGCCCTACGATGCCGCCCATGAACAGCACCGGAATAAACACGGCCACCAGCGAGATAGTCATCGAAATAATGGTGAAGCCGATTTCCCGGGAGGCCAGCAGTGCCGCCTCCATGCGGCCTTTGCCCATCTCCATATAGCGGACGATGTTTTCCAGCATCACAATGGCGTCGTCCACCACGAAGCCCACCGAGAGAGTCAGCGCCATGAGCGACAGGTTATTGAGGCTGTAGCCCAGCAGGTACATGGCGGCGAACGTACCGATGACAGAGAGCGGCACCGCCACGCCGGGGATCAGTGTGGCGCTGATGTTGCGCAGAAAGATGAAGATCACCATGACCACCAGGCAGATGGTCAGCACCAGGGTGAACTCCACATCACGAATCGAACTCTTGATCGCCACCGAGCCGTCGAACGCAATGTCCAGCTTCACCGAGGGTGGAATCTGAGGAGCCAGCTGCTTCAGCACCTCTTTGATGTTTTGGACCACCTCCACCGTGTTGGTTCCCGGTTGCCGTTGGACGCCCAACAGCATGCCGCGCACACCGTTAAACCAGGCCACGGTTTTGTCGTTCTCGACACCGTCGATTACGTTGCCGAGCTGCTCCAGGCGAACCGGCACACCGTTGGTGTAGGCAACGGTCAACGGCCGGTAAGCGGCCGCGCGGGTCAGTTCGCCCGTCGATTGCACCGTGAAAGCCTGCTTGTCTCCATATAGCCGGCCGGTCGGCAGGTTGACGTTGCTGCGCTCCACCGCCTGCATCACCTCGTTGAAACCCAGGCTGCGCGCAGCCAGCTCATCGGGATTCAACTGCACGCGCACCGCATATTTTTGCGCGCCGTACACCTGCACGCGCGAAACGCCGCTGGCCATGGAAAGGCGCTGCGCCAGCAGTGTCTCTGCGTATTCATCTACGGTGTAAAGCGGCAGCGTGCTGGAAGTGAGCGCTAGAAACAGAACCGGCTGATCGGCAGGATTGGCTTTCTGGTATGTGGGAGGATGCGGCATGCTGGCGGGCAGCAGACCGCCGGCCGCGGCGATGGCCGCTTGAATGTCCTGCGCGGCGGCGTCGATGTTACGCGCCAGCGTAAACTGTACCGTGATCTGTGTGGTTCCCTGGCTATTGGTGGAGCTCATGCTCTGCACGCCGGCAATAGTAGAGAACTCGCGCTCGAGCGGCGTGGCGACCGCCGAAGCCATGGTTTCCGGACTGGCGCCCGGAAGGGAGGCGTTTACCTGGATGTTTGGATAGTCCACCGTAGGCAGCGCGGCCACCGGCAGCGCCCGAAAGGCCACCACGCCGAACAGCAGAATGGCCAGCATGACCAACGCGGTCATGACGGGGCGTTCAATGAAGATGCGCGAGATATGCATGGTCAGACCGCTATCAGAGAGTCAGGTTATCGATCTTGCCGGCGGCCACGGGCTGTATCTTCGCGCCGGGGAACAGGAGCAGCTGGCCGTCGGTGACCACCGTCTCGCCCGCAGCCACACCTTTGCCGATCACGGCCTTGCGGCCGATCATACGGTCCACCGTAACCGGCCGCGATTCGACCGTCTGATCCGCCTTCACCACGAAGATGAACTGGCCGTGCTGGCCATCCTGCACTGCTTCGGAAGGCACCACGGTGGCGTTGCGCTGGGTATTCAGCGTGAGCAGCACATTCACGAACTGACCTGGCCAGAGCATGCGATCCGCATTGTCGAAGACCGCCTTCAGCCGGATGGTGCCGGTGTTGGCGTCCACCGAGTTGTCGATTACTTTGAGCACGCCGCGCGCCACATGGTTCGGTTCGGCGGAGGGGGAGGCCTCCACGGGCAGGCTGGACCGCGCGCGTTGTCTCACGGTGTCGAGTTGATCCTCCGGCACGCCGAACGACACGAAGATCGGCGCCATCCCGTTGATGACCACCAGCGCCACATCATTCACCTTGACCAGATTGCCCGGATGCACCAACAGATTGCCGGCGCGCCCCGTGACGGGTGAATGGATCTCGCAATAGCCAAGGTCCAATTTCGCGCGCGCCACGGCGGATTGATCGCTTTGAAGGGATGCGCGGGCACTTTCGATAGCAGCTTCATCGGCGCGCACAGATTCATGCGCGGCATCCGCCGTGGCGCGCGTCTGGGTGGCCTGCATTTGCGGCGCGACCCCCTCCTTCGCCAATTGTTCGTAGCGGTAAGCATCCGCCTCGGAACTTTTGGCTTGCGCGGTGTCCCGCGCCACGTTGGCTTGCGCCTGCGCCAGTTGCGCGTGGTCCCTGGCGATGGCCGCCTCGGCCTGTGCCAGCGCTTCGCGGTAGGGTTGCGGATCGATTTCAAACAGCAACTCGTCCTTCTGCACGTCGCTGCCTTCACGGAAATGCACGCTTAGCAACTCGCCGGCCACCTGCGATTTGATCTGCACGGTTGAAGATGGTTCCACGGTACCGATGGCGCGGATTTCGACTGGCACGCTCTCCGCGTCTGCCACGGCCACGCTGACCGGAACGGGGGGCATGCCGCCCACCGCCTGCGCCTGCTGCTTGCTGCAGCCCGCCAGCGCCAGCAGCACCGCCGCCGGCGCCAAAATGACGGCATAATAAATAGGATTCGAATGCACGGAGTTTTTCACGGATAAAGTTTATTGTACCCTGGAGTGCGTTATGCCACACTTACGTGTCCCAAACTCTGAACAATGCATGCGGATACTGGGCCAAACGGCCGGTGTGCTGCGGAACCTGTTGTCGCTGGCCACGCGCGAGCAGTTGGATTGGCGGCCATCCGCCGAGCGCTGGTCCATCAGTATGGTGCTGGCGCACTTAGCGGATGTCGAGACCAGAGGATTTCAGGACCGCTTTGCACTCATGCTCGAAGCCGACCGGCCGCAGTTGCGCAGCTACGATCAGTGGGACCTTTTCCGATCCACGACGCACTTGGACCCATATGCCGAGATGGCGCTTTTTGAAGAGAAGCGCAGCCGAACGTTGGCGCTGTTGGAAAAGATGCCGGAGGACGCCGGCGATCGCGCGGGACAACATGAGGAACTGGGCCCGGTCACCATCGCGCAATTGCTGAACGAATTCGCTTTCCATGACCTGGGCCATATTCGCCAGGTGATGGAACTCTATCGTGCGCACGTGTTCTATCCGGAGATGGGCGCGTATCAGGGCTACTACAAAATCAGCCCGTGAAAGTGGGAACGTAGCGCACGCTTCAGCGTGCTGCGGCGAACTTCAGTTTGCCGTGCCCCACATTTTACCGAGGACCTGTCGGCTGAAGCCGACAGCAGCACACTGAAGCGTGCGCCACATAGAGCCAAGCTCCCAAGTTGGGCGGTCACACGCCCGTTCAAGAAGTCTTTTGCCCATATTTTCAGCAAATTACAGCCTGTAACTTGCGCGCTCGCGCAGAGCCGTCAGTCATCCAAATGCTAATCTCGTAATCGGAAGGACGGTTCGCGCGCCGGCGGCGAGTGGCAGCGTTGCCCCCAAACCGAAGGCCGGACACCAGAGCCGCACACCGCCAAGTCCCCGGACAAAATGGAATTGTAATGAGGAAGGGAGTGCCGCAATGGGTGCCTCCCCACACCGTTTGTACCGCGCGAACTCGGAAGGAAGTTAGAAAAGTCCATGAAGTATATAACTCCCCAACAGCAACTAGAGTCGCAAAGAGAAGTTCATCCCTCACAGAGGCAGCATCATGTCACACCGGTTACCGCGCAGTTATATGTGATCACCGTAGTATCTAACCCGATGCGGTACTACGTGCGATACAAGCTATATCAAGCATTCTCTAAAATGGTGGAGGACTCCGGCGGAATCCTTTACACTGTCGAACTGGCTCTCCGGGACCGGCACTTCGAGGTCACCGATTACCAGAACCTCCGGCACATTCAACTGCGCTCGCCGGACATCCTGTGGCACAAGGAGAATCTCATCAACATCGGGATCTCGCGGCTGCCGCCTGACGCCGAATATGTGGCATGGATTGATTCCGACGTCCAGTTTGCCCGCCCCGATTGGGTGCAGGAGACGCTTCACCAACTGCAGATCTATAGAATCGTACAGATGTGGACGCACAGTATCGATTACGGACCCGACCATCAGCCTATCGCGCAGTGCGGCAGTCTGTTTGCGTCGTATCTGAAAGATCGCCACGTCCTGCAACCTATTATCCGGAACCCGAATGCGCAAAACTGCCAACCGGCCTGCCCCGGTTCCTATCCGTACAAGGGTTTGATGCATACCGGTTACGCCTGGGCGGCCCGCCGCTCGGCGATCAGCGATCTGGGCGGACTGGGCGATATTGGGATTCTCGGCTCAGGCGACCGTCACATGGCCTACGCTTTGCTGGGCCAAGTGGATAAATCATTTCCGGTTGGCATCGGTAAGTCGTATCTGAACTACTGGAACCGATGGCAGGATCGTGCCGAGCGGCATATCCAACGGAAAGTCGGGGTAGTTAATGGAACCGTGAATCACTATTGGCATGGCTCCAAGCAGCATCGCCGCTATCAGGATCGCTGGAAAATTCTCGTCGGAGATGCATACGATCCCGACTTGGACCTGAAGTACGATGTGCAAGGAGTACTGCAACTGACGGAACGGAACATCAAGTTGCGCGATGACATTATCCACTACTTCAGCGTGCGCAACGAGGACTCCATCGATCTGTAGCTTTCAGCTTGCTGCTACCATGAACATGCATGCCCCAATCGCTCCCCACGGTGGTTATCGTGGGCCGTCCGAACGTCGGAAAATCGACCCTGTTTAACCGCATTACGGGACAGCGCCGCGCTATTGTAGGCGACGAACCAGGCATCACCCGCGACCGCTTGCACGGCCTGACGGATCACCATGGCCGCCCGTTCGAACTGATCGACACCGGCGGCATCGTGGTCGACGATTCCGAGTACATCCCCAGCCAGATTTTGAAACAGGCGCGGTTCGCTCTCGATCGTGCGGCGCACATCATCTTGCTGGTGGATGGCCGCGCCGAGATCACCGCACCCGACCGGGATCTGGCGCGCATGCTGCTGCGTCTCGGCCGGCCCATCTCGCTGGCCGTGAACAAAGCCGATACCGCCGCCCGCGAGGACCTGGCGCACGACTTCTATTCGCTAGGAATACGCGACGTCTTTCCCATATCTTCCGAGCACGGCATCGGCGTGGATACATTGCTCGATCACGTAACCGCCGGCTTTGAGACCGACCGTGGCGCGGCATCCGAAGAGGAACCACCCCACTCCGTCAAGGTCGCCATCATCGGCCGTCCCAACGTTGGCAAATCCACACTGCTGAACGCGCTGACGGGCGAAGATCGGGCCATCGTGTCACCCATCGCGGGCACCACGCGCGATGCCGTGGATGAAACCGTGACGCGCGACGGCGCGAGCTACACGTTCGTGGACACCGCTGGCATCCGCCGCAAGGGCAAGACCAAGATGATGGCGGAGAAGTTGAGCGTAGTCATGGCCCGCCGCAGTATCCGCATGGCCGATGTGGTGCTGGTGCTGATGGACGCGTCCGAAGGGGTGCTCGGTCTGGACGCCACCATTGCCGGGTACGCGCACGAGGGCGGGTCCGGCGTCATCCTGTGCGTCAATAAGTGGGACCTGGCCACCAACAAAAAGAAGAGAGACTTCGAGCAGGATGTGCGCGATCACTTGAAATTTCTGGAATACGCGCCCGTAGTTTTTCTCTCGGCCAAGACGGGCGCGGGTGTGGAGCGCATTTTCAAGCTCATCCGCGAGGTCTATGAATCCGCCACCAAGCGCGTCACCACAGGTGAATTGAATCGCTTCGTGGAGCGCCTGCACTTCGAGGAACGCAAAATCTACTACATCACCCAAGCCTCTGTGCGCCCGCCGACGTTTGTGCTCTTCACCAGCCGGACGGCGCCGCTACACTTCTCCGACGAGCGCCACCTGGTCAATCAGATCCGCAAGCGGTTTGGCTTTCGCGGTACACCCATTGTGTTGAAAGTTAAGGGCAAGCAACACCCTCCAAAATAGTTCGTCTGAATCTGCTCTGCTGTAGCTGAATCTGATCGACCTGACCGCCCCTCATAACGCACACTAATGGAAATAGTTTGGAGGGGGTTCGCCTCGCGTGGGAGTCACATCCATAATTTTAGCTTGAGCGAAGTATCTGCGCCGGACAAGCTGTATAGTTCCCACACATGGGGCTGGAGCCGCCGGGCCAAATAGGCCGCGTACTCCTCGGGGAGCGGCGGGCCCTTGATTCGCAGCTCGCAACCCAATGAGGTTCTAAATATTTTGGGACCGATGGTTTGAATTGTTTGGTGTAACGACTCGGTCGCATGACCGGCTAAAGCCTTTTCTGGTGGGAGAAATATATGCATTTACGTGTAATGGAGGGTAAATTCACACTGATATTGGCCGTCGCGATGGTCTTGTGCATGTGCGCGGTCAACGCCTTCGGCCAGGCCGAAACCGGTCAGATTCTGGGAACGTTCTCGATCCGACGGGCGCCTCCGTGCCGGGTTCGACGGTAATCATCAGAGCTGTCTCCACCGGCGCCGAGCGCTGCCAAAGCACCTATGCCGCAGGCACTTTCACCTTCACCAACCTGCCACCGGACGATTACGAAATAATCGTCACTGCCGCCGGTTTCACCACCATTAAACAGCGCGCTACGGTCTCTGTAGGATCCAAGGTAGGGCTGGACATCAAGCTCGAAGTCGGCAAGTCCGAAACCGTGATAGAGGTGAGCGAATCCGCGGTCACCGTGAACACCGAGACCCAGACAATCAGTCAGTTGATCAACTCGCAGGATATCAACGAGCTTCCATCCCTCACGCGCAATCCCTATGACTTTGTGGTCACCGCCGGCAACGTCAGCGAAGATGATCCTTCCGGCCGCGGCGTTGGCGTCGCTATGAATGGCTTGCGCTCCGCCGGTACCAACGTGATGCTGGACGGCGTGGCCAACAACAATGAGTTTACCGCGGCGGTAGGACAGATGACTCCTATGGACTCTGTCCAGGAGTATTCC
The DNA here is from genome assembly GCA_963756605.1 of Bryobacterales bacterium. Taxonomy (GTDB): domain Bacteria; phylum Acidobacteriota; class Terriglobia; order Bryobacterales; family Bryobacteraceae; genus Bog-159. The sequence goes on from CAVWOT010000022.1 coordinate 116,641, forward strand.
ATGATCACCAACAATTTCACGGCGGAGTACGGCCGCGCCGATGCCGGGGTCGTCGACGTCAGCACCAAATCGGGAACCAACGCCTTCCACGGAATGTTGTATGAATTCGGGCGCTACAGCGATCTGGCTTCCAACAGCTTCAACAACAACGCCTACGCGGTTAGATAAGCCGCATTACACCCGTAACCAGTTCGGATATTCTCTCGGCGGTCCGATCAAGAAGGACAAGCTGTCTTCTTTAGCAACACCGAATGGACGCGGGTGCGCAGTGTCGCTGTCGATATCGATCTGGTGCCGGATCCGGCTTTGATCGCGGCCGCCGCCCCCGCCACGCAGTCAGTCTTCTCGAGTTACGGCACGCTGCGGCCCGGCGCCACCATATTGAGTACACTCAGCCGGAATCAGTTGACCAACACCATTGGAGATCCCTGCGCGGGCGCTTCTTCTGGCGGGCCCTGCATGTCCTACAATCCGAATACACCGATGTTCGACCTCGTCAGCTACAACGTGCCCAGTGACTCCGGCGCCGGAGTGCCGCAAAACACGTGGAACACTGTAGAGCGTTTCGACTACAACCTGAATGACAGAACGCAGATCTACGGACGTTATGCCGGCTACAGCGAATTCGATTTCTCGGGCAGTAACTCGAACAACGTGTACGCCGGTGACGATACGCCCATAACCACATTCAATAACAGTGTGATCGTTTCCATGACGCACACGTTCTCGCCCCGCTTTGTCTCCCAGTCGAAGCTCGATTTCAACCGGTTCAATATTCTGCAGCCGCGGGCGTCCACCGGCGTGGTGCCTGACTACTACCTGGCCAGCGCCGAATCAGCCTCGAGCCTCGGCCCTTATGACATGTTGTTGCCGGGTTACCTGCCCACCGCGCCGGGTTCCGGAATCCCCTTCGGCGGCCCTCAGAATTTCGGCGAGTTCTATCAGGACTTCAGCGTCACTCGAGGCAGACACGAATTCCGTTTTGGCGGCACCGCCGAGTATCTGCGCGACAATCGCACGTTCGGCGCTTATGAGGAAACACCCAGAGCTTTGGGGTTTCCGGCAATACGGGGGAAGGCCTCGACAATTTCCTGCTCGGCCAACTCCAGGAAGACCAGATAGCCATTTACCCGCACGGCAAGTTTCCTTGCGTCAATGGCGTCCAGACCCCAGCTGCACACTGACTCTGCCGGTGGGCCCACCCACCTTCGAGCGCAGCAACCGGTATCACGAATATGCTTTCTACGGCCAGGATTCCTGGAAGGTGTCGCCTCGTTTTACCGTAAATCTCGGCTTGCGCTGGGAATATCTCGGTGTGCAGCACAACGTCGATGCCAACCTCGATTCGAACCTTAGGTGTCTGCGAGGTGTGCTGTTGCATCTGTACGGAGGATGACATTCGCGATACCTGGCAACGCCGATAACCCCCCGGGATCACAGCCTGAATCTGAATTCAAGTATCGGTCCGGGGTTATCGCCCGCCTCACGATCGGTAACTTCATGCAGCAGCGTCGTGGGATACGTCAGGTAAGCAAGCCCTTTTACGCGGATAAGCGATCGACGGGTTCACCCTGGGTCGCAGACTGGGTCGCAGCTTGAGACTTTTGGGGCGACTCGGCGGACAAGCAGTTCGTCATCGCTCTAACCACGGTGTGCAACCGGTCCCACGAGCGCCATCACGGCACTAGCAAAGTAGCCTCAACAGGCCCACCACCGCGGCGATCTCACAGTCCAACTGGCAGGAACGGCCGCCTGATCGCCAGTCACACATCTGCCCAATAATCCGATAATCCCTGCTACTCAATACCTTGGAACAACATCCCCCGGCCCCCCAGCCAGGGACACAGCCCCCCGATGCTATCCTGGTGCCGGGATTGCTTCGGCCTCCGCACCCTCTCCAGCAAGGATAAGGAAACAAAGGCCGATTCGTCTTTGTTCGTTCTAAAATTGGCTTTGATCGGTGGAAAATAAAGGACATCCCAATAGTGCCCGAGACCGAAAACCGGCGGGAATTAACCTGAACTTAGCCATAGGTTAACCAATCGGATCTTTTTCAAGCTAACCTAAGCGCAATTGTCCGCCGCCCGCCCGGCCAACTATCATGGCAGTGGAAATGCCGGTACCAAGCCATTCCTCCAGACGCGAAGGGGGCCATGCCATGCTGGAGGCGGCCCTGCTGCTCCCGTGGGTGTTGTTTATGTTTGTGGGCGTCTTTGACGTCGGTTTTTACAATTATGCACTCATCTGCACCGAGAATGCCGCGCGCGTGGCCGCCTGGTATACCTCGCAAAGCCCGTCTACGGCCACTGATTCCACCACCGCCTGCACCTATGCGCTCGCGGAACTTTCCGCTATGCCCAACGTAGGTACCTCCGTCACCACTTGCGGTGCGTCGCCCGTAGTCGTCACGGCAACTCAGGTCACCGGCGCCGACAGTGCATTGGCGAGCCAGGTGAGTGTGTCTTATACCAGCCCACAACTTATTCCTATCCCCGGCCAGTTGTCCGGGCAGTTTACATTTGACCGAGTCGTCCAGATGAGGTTAGTCACACAATGACGAGGCGGCGGACCTCGCGCGGCAGCACCGTACTGGAATTCGCCCTGGCGGGCATTCCCATGATTTTGACCTTCATATCGATCATGGGAATGGGTCTCACTATGTGGACCTACCAGACTCTCTCGTACGCAGCTCAGGAACTCAACCGGTACATTGCAGTCCACGGCAAACACTGTTCGAGCGGCAGCAACAGTTGCACGCTTACCGTGGGCAACGTGGCAACCGCGGCCGAAAACTACGCGCTTGGGCTTACTTCATCCGGCCTCGTTATGACATTGACTTCGCCCAGCACCACTTATACCTGCAATCCGGTTTCGAGTTGTACGTCCAACACCAACCAGTGGCCGCCATCCGCGGATAGTACGGTGGGCACACTGATTCAGATCCGGTTGCAATACCAGGTTAGTCCGGCCTTCACTATGGTCTGGCCCGGGGCTGCCGCGGCCACCTATGGAAGTTACAACATTGGAGCCTATTCCAAACAACGTGTCTTATTTTGAGGGAGCCATGCGATTGAAAAACGTGCGCGAACGAGGGCAGGTATTGCCGTTGGCCACCTTGCTGATTATTCTGCTGCTCTCCATGGTTGGATTCAGCACGGAGGTAGGGACCGCTTATTATCTGCGGCAGTTGGCGCACGCCGCCGCCGAATCCGCCGCCATGGCCACCGTGCTGGCCGCCATGTCCAGTGTGAGCGGAAGCTCTATTACCTGCAGCACTTCGGGCACTAGTGGAACGCAGTGCTCCAGCACCGCCACGACCTGCAGCTCATCGCCTAATAGCCCGCCCAAGACCAACCTCGACAACGGCTGTCTCTTCGCCCAACAGAATGGCTTCACGGAGGGCGGCAACACGAGCATCAAAATCACGGCCAATAATACTACCCCGCCGCCTGGCAATCCGAATGTCTCTGTCATCTATTGGGCTCAAGCGGCTGTCGGCACTCGCCAGCCGCAGTTGTTCTCGTCCCTCTTCAGCAGTTCGGGTCTCTTCACCGGCGCCCTCGCCACTGCTGCCATCGTCTCTAATGGAACGGCGTCCGGTTGCATCTACGTGCTGAGCACTACGGCCAGCCGCGCCATGGATGTAGAGGGTTCGGAAGTCCAAACTACCTGCGGAATTTATATCAATTCCAGCAATTCGACGGCGCTTTACATCGGCGGCAATCCCCCTGGCGGCGCAGGCACTCCCGCCATTTCGGCCAGCTCCGTATCCATCGTGGGCAATTATCAGAATGGCGGCCAAGGAACCATCGTTCCATCGCCGCTCACCGGGCAAACCGCTGCCACCGACCCGCTGGCAAGCCTGCCGGAACCCACCGCCGGCTCCTGCAGCCAAACTAACTACAATTTTAGTCAAGGTACTACGACGTTGTCACCCGGCACTTATTGCGGCGGAATTCACATCAGTGGAGGCACTGTCACCTTCTCCGCCGGGCAGTATATCCTGCTCGGCGGCGGCTTGACCATCGACAGCGCCAGCACCACGGTAACCGGGTCCGGAGTGACATTTTACAATACTTCAAACAGCACTTACTCGTACGGCACCATGACCATTAGCGGGCAGCCCAAGGTGACTTTCACCGCTCCCACATCCGGCACGTACGAGGGCATATTCTTCTTCACTGACCGGTCTGAGACTTCCACCAGCCAGAACCAGATCAATGGAGCGACCAACTCCTCCATCCAGGGCACGATTTATATGCCCACCGTCCCGCTGCTTTACACCGGCGAGAGTTCCACGGGCTCGTACACGGGGTTGGTCGTCAATACGCTCGAGATCAACGGCTCCGTCAATTTTAAGCAGGATACCACCGGCCAGTACACGGGACTGAGTGGCGGTGGCGCGGCAGCTTACCTGATCCAGTGACTCGGCCTACTTCACCAGCGCCGATGACTTACCGGCGAAGTCTAACACCCAGCCAGGAAAGATACCCAGGAACAGCGTCCCCAGCGCCGGGATAACTAATGCCGCGCGCAAGCCGAAGGGAAGCGGTTCCAATTCCGCCGTAGCTGCGGCCGGCTCGCGCATGTACATGACCACCAGGATGCGCAGATAATAGTAAGCCGCCACTGCGCTGTTCAGCAGTCCGAGTACAGTTAGCCAGACTAAGTGTGAACTGAGCGCCGCCTTGAAGATATAGAACTTGCCGAAGAACCCGCCCGTGAGCGGCACGCCGATCAGCGACAACAGAAAAACCGAAAGCAGCGCGGCTGTCCCCGGCTGCCTGACCGCCAGGCCTGAGAAATCGTCCACGCTCAGGAAGCGCTCGCCTTTGCCCGAAAGATGCGCGACTACGGCGAACGCGCCGATGTTCATGAGCGCGTACGCCGCCAGATAGAACATAGCCGCCGCCGTGCCCACGTTCGAGCGCGCCGCCAGCGCCACCAGCACATACCCGGCATGCGCGATCGAGCTATAACCGAGCAGCCGCTTGATGTTCGATTGTGTGAGAGCGGCGAAGTTGCCGATGGTCATCGACAGCAGCGCCGATCCCCAGATCAGCGGATACCAGTCGCGCGCCATCGGCTGGAACGCCGTCATGAAGATGCGCAGAAATATCGCGAACGCCGCGGCCTTCGGGCCGGTAGTCAGGAATGCGGACACCGGCGTCGGCGCGCCTTGATATACATCCGGCGCCCAGATTTGGAACGGCGCGCCGGAAACCTTGAACGCCAGGCCCACGAACATCAACGCCATCGCCGCCCCGATGAATACGGGCGGAGGCGCACTGGGTCCGCCGGTTAGCGCGGAGCGGATGGCAGGCAGATAGGTCGATCCGGTCATGCCGTAGACCACCGCCACGCCGTAAAGGAAGAACGCCGTGGCAAATGAGCCGAGCAGGAAATACTTCAGCGCCGCTTCGTTGGCGCGCTTGTCGTCGCGCAGGTATCCGGCCAACACGTAGCTCGAGATCGACGAGATCTCCAGCCCGATGAATATCATGATCAGTTCATTGGCCGAAACCATCACCGATTGGCCGGCGATAGACAGCAACAGCAGCGCATGAAACTCGCCCGGCTCCGCGCCTTCGCGAGCCAGGAAACGGTAAGACGACAGTACCGTCAGAATGCCGACGCCGATCACCAGAACGCGGAAGAATGTGGCGAAGCCATCCACCATTAACAGACCCGAGAAAGCCGGCCCGGCCCACGAATAAGCGAACACCGCGGCTGCTATCGCCGCCACCAGCGCCGCCAGCGAGAGGTGCCCATAGATGTCCCGCGATTTCTGGCGGAGGATGACATCCAATACCATCAGCAGCGTGCCGGCGACAACTAAGATGATCTCGGGCAGGAACCGTATATAGTCAGCGCCGGGCGGCGCAAAGTTAACGGGCATGCGCTACCTCTGCCGGGGCGGCGGGTGGCGTGGGGGCGTGCACCCGGACTGGCACGTTCACCTGTGTCTGGTCCAATATGTGCGCCGTGGCCTTGCGCACAGCGGGCAGGAACGATTGCGAGTACATGCCCATCCAGACCATCATCGCGATCAGCGGTACGATCGCGGCCCACTCGCGCGGCCTGAGATCGAAAACGTGATGCCGCACCTCATCCGGTGTCTCGCCGTAGAACACGCGCTGATAGAGCCACAGCATGTAACACGCCGACAGGATCACGCCGATCGAGGCGAAGATCGTCCAGCGGAAGTTGGCCTGCGCCGAGCCCTGCAGTACCAGGAACTCGCCGACGAAATTGTTCAGTGTTGGCAGCCCGATGCTGGCCAGCATAGTAATCATGAACGCGGTGGAAAGCCAGGGCGCCGGCGTGGCCACGCCGCCGTAGTCTGCGATGACCAGCGAATGCCGCCGCTCGTAAAGATAGCCGACCAGCACGAACAGCGCGCCGGTGGAGATGCCGTGATTCAGCATCTGGTACACCGCGCCATCCATGCCGATCTGTGTGAACGAGAAGATACCGAGTACCACGAAGCCCAGATGACTGACCGACGAGTAAGCCACCAGCTTCTTCATATTCGGCTGCACCATAGCCACCAGTGCGCCGTATATGATGCCGATGATGGCCAGCACTACGATCCATGGCGCACAGTAGCGCGAAGCTCCTGGAAACATCGGCAGGCAGAAACGCGCTAACCCGTAAGTACCCATCTTCAGCATGACGGAGGCCAGCATCACCGAACCGGCCGTGGGAGCTTCCACGTGCGCGTCCGGTAGCCAGGTGTGCAGCGGGAATATCGGTACCTTCACGGCAAAGGCGACGAAGAAGGCCAGGAAAAGCCACATCTGCTCCGTGGGCGTGAAGTGCAGCGAACCGGCGGCGAGCATCGCCAGGAGATCGGAATAATTGAAAGTCTGGGCGCGATTGTAAATGTAAATGATGGCCGTCAGCATCAGCACCGAAGCCGCGAAGGTATAAAGGAAGAACTTGAGTGCGGCATAAATGCGCCGCTCGTGGCCCCAGATGCCAATCAGAAAATACATGGGGACGAGCGAGACCTCCCAGAAGACGTAAAACAAAAACAGGTCCTGCGCCGCAAAGACGCCAGTGAGGCCGAATTCGAGGAGGAGCATGAAGGCAAAGAACTCTTTGACCCGACTCTGAATGGATTTCCAGGAGATCAGGATGCAGATGGGTGTCAGGAAGGTAGAGAGAATAACCAGCCACAGGCTCAGTCCGTCGAGTGAGACGTGGTAGTGAATGTTAGGCGAAGTGACCCAGGGGATGTCAGTCACAAACTGCTCGCCAGGACGGATGGTTTCGTATCCGAAAGCCAGGCCCAGCGACGCCACGAATGCCACCAGTGAGAAGCCCAGCGCGATGGCCCGGACCGCGCCCTCCGCCACGCGTGGGACCAGCAGCAGAGTCAGGAAGCCAACCAGCGGAATGGCGAGTACGACGTCGAGCAGATTCATCGCAGGCCACCCATAACTCCCATCACGAATAACAGCACCACGCTGCCGAGCAGCACCCAGGCCGCATAGCTGCGAATATTGCCGGACTGCAGCAGCTTCAGCACGCCGCCGATCCCGCGTGCGCGACTGCCGATGCCGTTCACCGCCCCGTCGATTACCGCGGCATCTACGCCTTTCCACAATACTTCGCGCGATCCGGAGACGACCGGATTCACGATCACCGCGTCATAGATCTCGTCCACGAAATATTTGTTGTAGATCAACTTATACAGACCGCCGAAGCTCGCGGCGATTTGATCGGGCAGGCCGGGTCTGGCCACATAGAATATCCATGCCAGCGCGATTCCGCCAATCCCAAACGCCACCGAGACGAGCACGGGACCAATATCGCCGGTCTCACCGGCCAGCGGAAACAATGGCGCCAGAAACTCGGGAACGTTGAACAGTTTTCCACCCGCGAGCGAGAGCGCCGCCAACACGGCCAACGGGCCGACCATCAACAAGGGCGATTCATGCGGATGACCCTTGCCGCGATACTCGCCGTAAAAAGCCAGGAAGATCGCGCGGAAGACATAGAACGCCGTCATGCCGGCCGTAATCACTCCCACCCAATACATCCAGGGTGCGTGGCGGTCAGCAGCCGCCAGGATCGCGTCCTTGCTGTAGAAACCGGAAAACGGCGGCACGCCGGAGATGGCCACGGCGGCGCACAGCATGGTCCAGAAGGTCCATGGAATTTTCTTGCGCAGCCCACCCATGTTGCGCAGGTCCTGTTCTCCGCTGAGCGCATGAATCACGCTGCCCGAACCCAAGAAGAGCAAGGCTTTGAAAAACGCATGCGTGACCAGGTGATAGATTCCCGCCGAAAATGCGCCCACGCCCGCGCCGAGGAACATGTAGCCCAGCTGCGACACGGTGGAGTAGGCGAACACCTTCTTGATATCGTTCTGCGCCAGGCCGATGGTGGCCGCGAAGAATGCCGTCGCCAGCCCGATGATCGCTACGGCCTCCATAGCAGCGGGCGCGTGTATGTAGATCGCCGAAGAGCGCGCCACCATGTAGACGCCGGCTGTGACCATGGTCGCCGCGTGGATCAATGCGGAGACGGGCGTAGGACCGGCCATGGCATCCGGCAGCCAGACATACAGCGGAAGCTGCGCGGATTTGCCGCATGCACCCAGCAGCAGCAGGAAGGCAATCGCGGTCAGGGCGCGTGCCGAGTGTCCCGCCACGCTGCTGAATACCACGCCGAAATCGAGCGATCCGAAATTTACCACAATCAGAAACATCGCGAGCGAAAAGCCGAAATCGCCGATGCGGTTCACGATGAACGCCTTGTTGCCCGCATCGGTGGCGAACTTCTTATCGAAGTAGAAACCGATCAGCAGGTAGCTGCACAGCCCCACGCCCTCCCAGCCCACGAACATCACCAGGTAGTTGGCGGCCAGCACCAGCGTAAGCATGAAGAACATGAACAGGTTCAGGTAGGCGAAGAAGCGGTAATAGCCGCCTTCGTGCGCCATATAGCCGATCGAGTAGATGTGGATCAGGGAACCTACGCCGGTCACCACCAGCAACATTACGGCGGTAAGGCGGTCGACGCTGAAGTCGAAACCTACGTTCAGACTGCCGCTTTGAATCCAGGTGAAGTACTGCTCGGTGTGCGCCACATTCAGATCGCCGAGCGCGGCGAGTGTCTTTAGCACCCAGGCAAACGAGAGCAGCACCGATCCGATGGCGATGGTGTTAACGACAGGCTTGGAAAAGCGCCGCCCCAGGATCCCGTTCAAGAGGAACCCGGCGAGGGGGAAGACCGGGATGAGCCAGAGTTGCATCAGTTTTTCATCGAGCTTATGTCGTCGATGTTCAATGTCTCGCGATTTTTGAACACCGTCAAAATAATCGCCAGCCCTACGGCTGCTTCGGCTGCCGCCACCACCATCACGAAAAAGCTGAAAATGTGCCCATCCACCTGTTTCCACTGATACGCGAACGCAATAAAAGTCAGGTTGACGGCGTTGAGCATCAACTCGATGGACATGAACACTGTAATAATGTTGCGGCGCAGGAGAAATCCGGCGATGCCCAACGCAAATAATACGGCGCTAAGCATCAGGTACCAGGAGAGCGGCACGCCAGGCATGTTACTCAAGCTCCTTTTGCGCCAGCACCACGGCGCCCAGAATAGCGATCAGGATCAAAACCGAAATCACCTCGAAGGGCAACAGATACCGGGTGAAGAGAGCGCGCCCGACGTCCAGCGCGGTGCCATGCTGGAATTCGCCGAAATGCACATCGCGCGCACCCGCAGACATGTTGCGCGTGAAATAGGCCATCAACCCTAGGAATGCGAACAGCAGCGGAATGCCGAGCACCTGCGCCAACAGCGACCGGCCATGGCGGATCTCCGCGCCGGCATTCAGCAGCATGATCACGAAGACGAAGAGCACCATCACCGCACCGGCATAGACAATCACCTGCACCGCGGCCAGGAACTCCGCGCCCAACAGCAGGAAGAGCACGGCCAGCGATCCCATCACGCCGATCAGTGAGACGGCGCTCGCAATCGGGTGCGACTGTATGATGACGTTGAAGCCGCAAACTACCGCGATCGCTGCGAAGATGAGAAAAAGGATGACGTCCATTTTTAAAAAACGCCCCGAAAACGCTCAAGGAAACAGGGCCACCATCAGGCTGGTGACCAGCAGGTTCAGGACGGCCACCGGGAACATGACCTTCCACGCAAAGCCCATCAGTTGATCGTACCGGAAGCGCGGCAGCGTGCCGCGAATCCAGATGAAAAGGAACAGCAATGTACCAGTCTTGGCGGCGAACCAGAACAGCGGCAGCAGCGCCCCCCGCAGCAGGGGAATCAGAAAGATCACAGCCAGTAGGAAGAAGACTATCGCTACGACCGGCAATGTAATGCCATCTTTCCGGCGCACCGGATTCAGCCCGTGATAGAGCGCGATGGCGGCGGCCAGCAGAAATATGACCGTGGGCACGAAATTCGAACCCGCCGAAGCCGGCCAGAGCGGCAGCCATCCACCCAGGAAGAGCGTGGTGGTGATGGAGCAGACCGTGACCATGTTCGAATATTCCGCCATGAAGAACGCCGCGAACTTCATGCTGCTGTATTCGGTGTGAAATCCGGCCACCAGTTCGTTTTCCGCTTCCGGCAGATCGAAGGGCACCCGGTTGGTCTCCGCGAAAGCCGCGATCATGAAAATGATGAAGCCGAAGATCTGCGGCATGGGCATCTGGAAGATACTCCAGCGCGGGATGAAGCCCAGGTAAAAGCCTTGCTGCTTTTCGACAATCCCGCGCAGGCTCAGGGTGTTCGCCAGCAACAGCGGCGCAGCCACCGCCATGCTCAGCGGCAATTCGTAGCTGATCATTTGCGCCGAGCTGCGCAGCCCGCCCAGCAGCGCATATTTGTTATTCGACGCCCAGCCGGCCAGCGCGATGCCGTACACGCTGATGGAAGACACGGCCAGCACGAACAGCAGGCCGATATTCAGGTCGGCCAACTGCATCCAGGTGTTGTCGCCGAAGATGTGAATTTCGCCGCCGAAGGGAATCACGGAAATCGATATCAGCGCCATGGTAACGGCGAAGAACGGTGCGGCCAGGTACAGCAGCTTGTTGGCGTAGGGCGGTACCAGGTCTTCCTTGGTGATGAGCTTGATCACGTCCGCCAGCGGCTGCAACAGTCCATGTGGGCCGACGCGCGAAGGTCCCATGCGCACTTGAATATGTGCGATGACCTTGCGTTCCACCCATTGCAGGTACGCCAGCGTGGTGAGTAGAACAAACGCCACCACCGCAGCCTTAATCAGGCTCAGCAGGAAGAAGTTCATTTATCGATTGCCGTGGCTCTCCACCACGGAGTTTAGTATCTTAGAATAGCGCCCCAGCGTGCCGGACGTGAACAGATTTTCGTGCGCGGAGCGGATCAGTTCGGGCCGGCCGTCGAGCGGAACGCGCCCGTTCACTGCCGCGGTTTGCGCCGCGCCGCCCATTTCGAGCACCGGCAACGCGATGTTGTATCCGCGCACGTGCTGACGGATCTCCGCGAAAACGGTGTCCGGAATCCATGGGCCCAGCTCGGCGGCTACGCCCATTTCGCGGGCCAGCAGGCCCATGATTTCGAGATCGGGTTTGGGTCCCATGGCGCTGATGCCTTTGCGCAGCTTCTGCACTTCGCCACAGACGTTGGTGACCGTGCCTTGCTTTTCGTATGCCGAGGCGGCCGGAAGAACGACGTCGGCGGTAAGGGCAGTTTCGGTTAGGAAGAGGTCGTGAACTACCACAAACGGACCGCTCCCTGATGGTCGCGGCTCGGTTCCGCGAAGCGGATTCGCTCCGACCACCCACAACGCATCCAGATCATCCCCCGCCACAATTTCCGGCATTGCCAGTCCGCCCGGATCGGGCAGCAGTCCCATATCCACCGCGCCGCGCGAATTCGAGTAATCCAGCAGACAGACATACTGGACCGGAATGCCGAGCGATTCACCGAAATCCACCAACCGCCCGACACCGTCGCCCTTGATGGCATCGCCGAAAACGATGAGCAGTTCCGGCTCGGCTTTCAGGCGATCGCGCAACGATTCCACGGCGTCAAGTTCACCGCCCGCGGATGCCCGCAAGCTGGCGGCGGCGTATTTATCCTCACGCACCGGCCCCGCTGTAACCACGTAAACACGCGCCTGGTGATGCCGGTAATTGGCACGGATCTGGAACGAGAGCAACGGCTGCTCGAGCGCCAGATCCGAGGCAATCACCAGTACGGCCTTCTTGTTGTACAGGTCCGTCATAGTGGCCAGCTTGCCGGTTTTGCCGCTGAGGGCGTCCAGCAGTGCCGGCACGTCGCCCGTGCGATGGTGATCGATACTGCCGGTCCCCAGGACTTTGCGCGCGAACTTTTGCAGGTAGTAATTCTCTTCGTTGGTGGTGTGGTTCGAACCGATCACTCCGAACTTGCCATTGCGCGCACGGACTTCGGCGAACTTCGCCGCGACTGTCTCGATGGCTTTCGACCACGCGACCTCTTTCAGCTCTCCGTTCACGCGCACCAGCGGCGCCAGCAGCCGCTCCGGATGATTGTAGAAATCGAACGCGTAGCGCCCCTTGATGCACAGGAACTCGCCGTTGATGCCGGAGTGATCGCGATTGTTGCCGCGCAAGATTATATTGTTCTGCACGCCCAGCGTGGTTTTGCAGCCGTTTGAACAATGCGTGCAGATGGCGCCGACGTGCTGCATCTCCCAAGGGCGCGTGTGATAGCGGTAGATGCCGCTGGTGAGCGCGCCGACCGGACAGATGTCGATGCACATGCCGCACTCGTCGCACTCCAGGTGATCGCCCTCGTTGGGCGCGATTTCGGAAGTCACGCCGCGGTTGATGACGCCCAGTGCGCCCACCCCCATGCCTTCGTTGCAGATGCGCACGCAGCGATAGCACAGAATGCATCGCGGATTATCGAAGAAGACCACCGGAGACCACTGCTTTTCGTCCACGTGGACCTTCATTTCGGTGAAGCGGCTTTCGCCCGCGCCGTAACGGAAGGTCATATCCTGCAATTCGCATTCCCCGCCCTTGTCGCATACCGGGCAATCGAGGGGATGGTTGGAGAGCAGGAACTCCAGCATCGATTTGCGCGCCGCGGCCACTTGCGGCGTTTCCGTCCGCACCACCATGCCTTCGGCTACCGGCTGCGTGCAGGCCGTGATCAGCTTGGGCATCTTCTCGATTTCGACCAGGCACATGCGGCACGCGGCTTGCAGGGTCAGCCCTTCGTAGTAGCAGAATGCGGGCACTTCGATGCCGGAGCGTTTGGCGGCGTCGATGAGCAGCGTGCCAGGGGCCGCTTGGATGGCGCGGCCGTCGATGGTGAGATTGACTAAGTCAGGCATCTTTACACCATCACCAATTGGTTGGCATGCTCATATGGGCAGGGTTTACCATTCAAGTGAGATTCGAACTCGTCATAGAATTTTTCGACGATAGAGATTGTCGGCAGCGCGGCTGCGTCTCCCAGCGGGCAGAATGTCTTTCCCAACATATTCTTTGCTAAGTCGCCGATTAATGCGATATCGCTACGCTGCCCCATGCCATCGTGAAAGCGCTGCAGCAGCTTGCGAATCCAGGTGGTACCTTCGCGGCACGGAATACACCAGCCGCAGCTTTCATGTGCATAGAACCGCATGATGCGCAGCGCCGCTTTCACCATGCAGGTATCCTCGTGCATGACCACCACGCCACCCGATCCCAGCATGCTCTTGGCCTTGGCCATGGAATCGTAATCCATGGTGAGGCCTTCGCACTCGGCGGCGGTCAGCACCGGACATGACGAGCCGCCGGGAATAAACGCCTTGAGTTTTTTGCCGCCCAAAATGCCGCCGCCGACTTCCTCGATCATGGTCTTCACCGGGAAGCCCAGCTTCAGTTCGTAGACACCGGGGCGGTTCAGGTGGCCGGTCAGGCAGGTCATCTTGGTGCCTCCCGCCTTGGGCACGCCGAGTGCTGCGAACGCCGCGCCCCCATCGCGAATGATGGGCGGCACCGCGCAATATGTCTCTACATTGTTCAGCACCGTGGGGCTTTGGAATGCGCCCACTACGGCCGGAAATGGCGGCCGGATGCGCGGAATGCCGCGCTTGCCTTCGAGCGATTCGAGCAGCGCGGATTCCTCGCCGCATTCGTAGGCCCCCGCGCCGGTGTGCGTGTACAACTCGAAATCGAAACCTGTGCCGCGGATGTTTTTGCCCAGGTAGCCGCGCGCGTAAGCTTCGGCGATGGCCTTGTCCATGATCTCGATCAGATAGCGATACTCGCCGCGGATGTAGATGTAGCCCGCGTGGGCGTCCACGGCGAGGCCGGCGATGAGAGTGCCTTCGATCAACTGGTGCGGATCGTTCTCCATCAGCAGGCGGTCCTTGCAGGTCCCGGGCTCGCTTTCATCCGCATTCACCACGATGTATTTCGGCTTGGGTGATGTGCGCGGCACGAAACTCCACTTCATGCCGGTGGGGAAACCCGCCCCGCCGCGCCCGCGCAGATTGGAAATTTTGACTTCCTCGATAATCTGCTCCGGTTTCATGCCGGCGGCTTTCTCGAAAGCCTGATAGCCTTCCGTCGCGATGTAGGTGTCGATGGAAGCCGAGTTTTCCAGGCCGAAGCGGCGCGTCAGCACCTTAGTCTCGAGCGGATGCGGTTCGTTATAGAGCATGGATTACTGAATCTTCCTCAGGCTATCGAGCAGCCGGTCGAGTTTCTCGGGAGTGACATTATGGTGGAAATCGTAATTCACCTGGACTGCCGGCGCCCACGAGCATGCTCCGATGCATTCCACCTCTTCGAGCGAGATCTGCCCGTCGGCGGTCACTTCCTTGTGGCCCACGCCCACCATCTGGCAGGCATGCTCCCAAAGCTCCATGCCCCCACGCAGCAGGCAACTAATGTTCGTGCAGACCTGGACGTGGTACTTACCCAGCGGCTTCTTATGCAGCATGGAGTAGTAGCCGATCACCTCGTCCACCTGCAGAGGAGTCACTCCGGTGCGGCGCGCAACTTCCTCGATCAACTCCGGAGTGACTGAGCCAATCTCATCCTGCGCGTACAGCAGCATGGGTATCACCGCCGAACGCTGCCGGCCCGGCGGGTAGCTGGTGAGTAGCTTCGTAAAGCGGGCTTCTAAGTCAGTAGAGAATGTCATACGCAGGTGGCTAGTGGCTGGTGGTTGGTGGCTGGTGGTTGGTGGCTGGTGGCTGGTGGGTTAGTCAAAACCACTATACACCAGCCACCGACCACCAGCCACCGGAACTTCATCGGTCGCAATCCCCCAATACAAAGTCCATGCTGCCTATCGATGCGATCACATCCGCGATCAGGGTGCCCTCCACCATGTGCGATGTCGCTTGCAGGTTGCCGAAGCTGGGGCCGCGCACGTGCACTCTGTACGGATGCGTGGTGCCGTCGCTGATCACGTAATATCCGACTTCGCCGCGCGGCGATTCTATGGCTTGATACACCTCGCCGGCCGGCACACGAAAGCCCTCCGTCACAATCTTGAAATGATAGATGAGCGCCTCCATTTGGGTCTTCATCTTTTCCCGGTCTGGCAAGACCACGTGCGGGGCATCGGCCGTCCAGCGGCCTCCGGGCATGCCTTCGAGCGCCTGCTTCACGATGCGCGCGCTCTGCCGCATCTCCTCGATGCGCACCTGGTAGCGCGCGTATACATCACTGGCGGTCTGCGTGGGTATCTCAAAATCGAATTTCTCGTAACTCGTATACGGCTGGCTCTTGCGCATGTCCCACTGCAATCCTGCGGCGCGCAGCATAGGTCCGGTGACACCCCAATCGAGCATGTCTTCGAGTGACATGTACCCGACGCCGCGCGTACGTCCCATCCAGATGCGATTGTTCGTCAGCAGCTCTTCGTATTCGTCCACTTTGCTGGGAAATGCATCGATGAACGTACGTACGCGCTGCTGCCAGCCGCGGGGCGGCTCGAGCGCCAGCCCGCCGATGCGGAAATAGCTGGTCATCATGCGCTGGCCGGAATACATTTCGAAGATGCGCAGGATGTCTTCACGCTCGCGAAAGCAGTAGAGGAAGACGCTCATGGCGCCGATGTCGATGGCGTGCGTGCCCAGCCACACCAGGTGGCTATTCAGGCGGGTGAGTTCGGTGAGCATTACGCGAGTCCACTGCGCGAGCGGCGGAATCTCCAGACCTAACAGCTTTTCGACGGCCAGGCAGTAGCACAGATTATTCGAGAGCGGCGCCAGGTAGTCGATGCGGTCTGTCAGGGTGACTGCCTGCTGGTAGGTTTTGACCTCGAATTCTTTTTCGATGCCGGTGTGCAGATACCCTATATCCGGCTGGCACTGGACGATGGTTTCGCCATCCAACTCCAACTGCAGACGCAGCACGCCGTGCGTGGAAGGATGCTGCGGACCCATGTTCAGGGTCAGGCTGCGCTTGGCGGGGGATGCGTCAGGCGGCGCCGCGGGGGTAATGGGAGTCATGGTATCGCTCACGTCGGTCTCCGCCTTACACCCGGTCGCCCGTTATGGCGTAGTCTTTGCGTAACGGAGATCCCTGCCAATCGTCCGGCATCATGATGCGGCGCAGATCCGGATGATTGCGGAACCGGACACCGAACAGATCGAAGGTTTCGCGTTCGAACCAGTTGGCGCCGCGCCAAACCTCCGTCACCGAATCGATCTGTGGATCAGTTCCGGGCAAACGGCATTTCAGGCGCAGGCGCTCGTTGCGGTCCAAAGAGTGCAGATGATAAACCACCTCGAAACGCGGCTCGGCCGGATACCAATCAACGCCCGTAACCGTGCTCAAGCGCACAAAGCCCAGATCGTACTTTAAGAAGCCGCATACGCTCACGATCTTCTCGGGCGCGACTTCGATGGTGAGCTCGCCGCGGTCGAATTTGCCGGATACCACCGCGCTGGAATCGAACGCTTCGAGCGCGGCGGCCGCGGCGTGTTCTTTCAGGTTTTCAGGAAGCATGCGATTCAGCTACGACTTTATTTTGGGCGACTGGCCGGCGCCGGACCAATCCAACGCGCCCTTTTTCCAGATGTAGAAAAACCCGGACAGGACCAGCGCCACGAAGAGCAACATCTCGAAGAACGCGAACAGCCGCAGTTCCCGGTAGACCACGGCCCAGGGGTATAGAAAGATTGCTTCGATATCGAAGAGGATGAAAAGCATGCCCACCAGGTAGAACTTCACGCTGAAGCGCTCGCGCGCGCTGCCTGTGGGAGTGATGCCACACTCGTAGGGCATGTCCTTCACGCGATTGCGGATTTTCTTGCCCAGAATATATGAAATGCCGATCATACCGGCGGCTACCGCCAGGGCGATGAGCGCCTGCAGCAGCACAGGCCAGTAGGTCTCGGCGTAGGTCTGAGGCATGGGCTTAAATTTGACTATAATGGTTGCCGAAGAACAGTGTCAACCAACGAACAGATTGAGATCGCCATTAACGGAGAGATTCGGTCCACCGCCGGCGGGCAGACGATTCGCCAATTGCTCGAGTCGCTCGAGCTCGATCCGGCGCGCGTGGCGGTGGAACTTGATCGCCGCATTGTGAAGCCGCGGGATTGGGAGAGTACGGCGATTGTGGGCGGGGCTCGTTTGGAGATTGTGCAGTTTGTCGGCGGGGGATAGCCAGAAGCGGCCGCAATCACGCGCTGGCTTTCTGTCCTCGCCACGCAGTCAGTTGACCTGTCAGCCGATCGCGCATGCTGACAAACTTGGTGTTGTCGAACTGGTTGGTCTGCTCCTTAGGGTCCGCGGTTTCGTCGTACAATTCGCTCGCGGCTTTGGTCGCATCGCGCAAGATCAGCTTGTATCGATCGTCGCGCGCCATCGACGCATCCCGAATCCGGCCCAGCGCGATATCCGGCCAAGTTTGCTTTTTTCCCAATCGCCTGCCATAAACGAACGGCAGATAGGTTGAGCGGCCGGCCGGCGGCGCGATGCCGGTCAGTTCGCCCAGCGCCGGCATCAAATCGTAAGAGTTCACCACTTCATTACGCACGGTTTGCGGCGGAAAGCGGCTGGGCCATGCCCATATCAGCGGCGTGTGGACCACCTCATCGTACATGTTCACCGGATCCGAGGCGGTGGCGTCGCCCCACAGACCGTGCCGGCCGAGCAGATATCCGCCATTGCTGGTAAAAATGATCAGCGTGTTATCCCAAACGCCGCGCTGTTGCAGCTTGGCCAGCAGCGCGGGAATCTGGTCGTCCAGCGTGGTCAGCGACGCCGCATACTTGCGCAGGTTGCCCGGCACGTCCCGCAACATTTCTTTATGTGTTGCGTTGGCCGCCATGGCATCCCAGCCGACTGTTTCGAATCCGGTGGTGGCATACAACGCCACGTTGTTTTGAGGCGGCGCCACGGCGTTGGGGCTAGGCCAGGCGATGGTCAGGAAAAACGGTTTGGCGGGCGCCTGCGCGTCCAGGAAGTCGCCGGTCTGTGCGGCGGTGGTGCTGCGCGCGCAGTTGTAGCCGCCGCCGGAATACGCGGTCTGGTCAGCCGCCACCGGTGCGCAGGAGAAGCTGCTGTGAAAGCGCACGCCGGTTTGCGCCAGCCGGTCGATATTCGGCGTGTGCACCTCGGCGTTCCCGTAGCATCCGAGCATATAAGCGCCGAGATCGTCGGCGACGATCAGCACGATGTTAGGACGCTCCACACCTTCGCGTTTCTTAGTTGCGGCGAGCACAGGCGCAGCCAGCATCCCCAAGAGAAAATGACGGCGATTCAATGGCATTCAACCCAGTATACGCCGGGCGCGCGAGTGGTCTGCTAAACTCAAAAACGGAGGCGGCGTAGCTCAGTCGGTTAGAGCGACGGTCTCATAATCCGTAGGTCGAGCGTTCGAGTCGCTCCGCCGCCACCAGGAACCACAGCAGCGGGGCTGAAGCCCGCGCCGGCTAAAGCCCGCCCTCCAAAAGCCTTATTTCACTTCTGACTCGATGGCTTCCAGTTCCTTGCCGGCTTCGGCCCATTTTCCCTGCGCCGAAAGCTCGCGATAGCGCCGCAAATGTTCCCGTACACTCTGCAGCCGCTGATCCGCGGTGCCGGCCGCCTGGCCCGCGGGTGTGGCCGGAGCAGGCGCGTTTGCCGCCGGTGCCTCCGCTTGCTGCACCAGCGCCTGCGCGCCCGGCGAAAGCTGCGCGATCGCCTCGTCGTATGTATCCGTGTAGATCAGACGATTCCCCACCGCCAGCACAATCTTTTTCAACTGCGGCATACTCGTCGCGCTGGACGTGATGTAAATCGAATCCACATACAGGAACGTGCTGTCCACCGGCAGCACCAGGATCTGCGAGCGGAGCACGTGCGATCCCTGCTGGTTCCACAGCGTCAGATCCTTCGAAATGGTCTGCTCCTGGTTGATGCGGGCGGCAATCTGCGCGGGTCCGAAAATCAGCTCCTGTTTGGATAACTGCAGCACCACGATTTCCCCCAGGTGCTCGCCGTCGCAGCGGGCCAGCATCAGGCCGATCAGATTGTCTTTATTGCGAGGTGTAAACGGCAGCATCAGCATGAACTCCGCCTGGTTCTGTTCCGGCAGGCTAGCCACTACGTAGGTGGGATGCACCGCCTCCGGCTGACCCTCCTGGCCCGCCGTGTAGCGCGCCAGGTCCCACATGTCCTCCTTGTTGTAAAACGCCTGCGGATCGAGCATGTGATAAGTCCGGTAAATCTCCGCCTGCACGCGGAACAACGTCTCGGGATAGCGCGCGTGCCTGCGCAAATCCGCCGGCATCTCCGAAGCCGGATGAAAGAGCGTGGGGAACAGCCGCTGATACGCGCGCACGATGGGATCGTCGGGGGCGAAAATGTAGAGCCGGGTGGTGCCGTCGTACGCGTCGATGGTGGCTTTCACCGCGTTGCGCAGATAATTGACATCGCCCAGATCCGCCATATCCACACTGCGCGAATAAGGATGCGAGTTCGAATAAGTGTATCCGTCGTTCATCCACATCAGGCGGCCTTCGTCCGTAATCACCAGGTACGGATCGCTATCCCAGGCGATGAAAGCCGCCAGCGTTTGCAGCCGTTCCCTGATGTTTCGCCGGATCATCATGCGGCTCTCGCCGGTTATGGGATTGCTCAACACGATGTTGATATCCCCCTGGCGCACCGCCGCCGCCAGCCGCATCAACCCGGAAGATATCGGGATGCCGCCGGTGCCTTCGTAACGCGAGAGCACATTTTTCTCGCCTGACGGATAGTTGAACTCCGGCTGCGCGGTGCGCACAAAGACCGGCTCCTGTACCACCTCGCCGTAGTAGATCTCCGGGCGCGTCAGCTTCAAACTGGGCGTCTTGATCTCCGGCGGCGCATTCTCGATCAGCAATACCGGCAGTCCATCCGAAGTAAGTTTGCTTACGGGCGCCATCACCATGCCATAACCGTGCGTGTAGACGAAGTGCGGATTGATCCAACTGGCGCTCGCGCCCGGCAACTGGTTGATGTCCAACTCGCGGGGCGTCAACAGCACCTCACGGTAGGCGCCGTCGATGGTATAGCGGTCCACATCGGTATCCGAAAAAACATAATAGGGCCGGAGCGCCTGAATCTGTGTGATGGTGTTGTGGAACGCGCCCACGTCCCAAAGGCGCACGTTGTCGAGGGTGCCCTTATGCGCGACCGGATCGATGGGCGCATTGGGGTGCACATCAAAATCGGTTTCGGTCATGTGCTGTTCGAGGCCATAGGCGGCGCGCGTGGCGTGTATGTGGGTGCCGATGAAAGGCCGCTGGATGGAAATTTCGTTGGGCCGCACTTTCAGCGAATCCACCAGGCGCGGGACGGCAAACAACAATACCAGGGAGATCGCCATGCTGGCCGCCGGAATCCAGCGGCGCAGCCATACCAGCACGGCCGCCGCCAGGCACGCCACGATGGCCAGCCACTGCAGGGGCAGCGCGAAATTGAGGTCCACATAATCGATGCCCACCATGAAGCCGTGGTCGTCGTAGACCATCTCATAGCGGCCCAGGAAGAAGCGCAGCGCCAGCGCCGCCAGGAAGATGACCAGCGCGCCGCGCAGAAACCGGCTTTCCAAGCCGCCTTCCAGCCGGAAGAACGACGGATCGATTTGCCGCACGTCGCCCATCTGCGGCAGCTTGAAGCGGAGCTGCCAGCCGCGTGCCGCGATCCAATAGACGAGCACGCTGACAATCACCAGCGCCAGCAGGTAACCGCGCAGGCTGCTGTAGAACGGCAGATCGAACAAATAGAATTTGAGCGGCAGACCAAAGACCGAATCGTGCCACGCGCTGGCCTCGGGCGGAATGCCGCGCGCGCCGAGATAGCGGACTACGGTCCAGGTGTCTATAGAGCCGGCCGCGATAAGATATCCGAAGAATAACAGGGCCGCGCTGGATATCCAGGCATAGATAGGATGGCCGGAGATTCCGCTCCCGGCAAATTTCAGCGCGCGCGCGTGCGCCACCCACAAGATGCCAAATGCGATCAAAGTGGCGGCCAGCATGGGCACGAACCCATAGGCCAACATGGCGAGCCAGGTATCCAGCTGGCCCAACTCTTTCCACCATTGATATTCGATCGAAAAGGATGCCAGCGAACGGGCACCCAGCAAAATCGCAATTACGAGCGCGATGATGGTGATGCGTATGCCGCGGCCTCGGCGCGGGGGAGTGCCGCGGTCGATACGGTACTGAGCCATGCCCGGAGTGTAACAACTTTCAGTGGGGCAGACCTCCAGGTCTCGGCGGGTCTCCAGACCCGGCAACTCTTGCGGGGCTGAAGCCCCGCGCCGGCTAAAGCCCGCCCTGCGTGCGATCTGATATAAATTAGTCCGTGATGCATCGCCGTCAATTCGCAAAAGCCGCCGCCTCGGCCGGCCTGGCCGCCATCCCCGCCGCCGCGGCCCCACCAAACGCGTTCTTCGAACTGCGTTACTACCACATGCGCACCGGCAGCCAGACGCAGCGCACGTCGGACTTCCTGAGTAAGTACTTCCTGCCCGCCGCGCAGCGCTTGGGCATTGGCCCGCTGGGATTCTTCGGCGCCGTGATCGCCGAAGGCAGCCCCTTCATCCTGGCGCTGATCAGTTATCCTTCCGCCGCGGCCTTCGCCGGTTCGACCGAGCGGTTGGCGGCCGACAAAGACTTCGCGCGCGGGTTCGACGAGTACAATTCCATGACCGAGCTGAGTTATATCCGCATGGAAAATTCGCTGTTGCGAGCTTTCGACTACATGCCGTCCATCGCCGTTCCGCCGGCCGGTCAACGCGCGCCTCGCATCTTCGAGTTGCGCACTTATGAATCTAATAATGCCAAAGCCGCCCAGCGCAAGATCCGCATGTTCAACGAGGGCGAAGCCGCTATCTTTGAGCGCCTGGGCATGCAGCCGGTGTTCTTCGGCGAGACGCTGGCCGGCCGCAACCTTCCCAACCTGACTTACATGCTTTCGTTCGAAAACCTGGCGGCGCGCGATAAGTTGTGGGGAGCATTTGGCGCGGACTCCGCATGGCAGAAACTGCGCGCGCAGCCGGGCTATGCGGACGCCGAAATTGTCTCCAACATCAGCAACGCCATCCTGCGCCCGCTGGAATTTTCGCCGATCCGCTAACATTCGACGAATGGGAACCGCCATGCGACGCCGTCATTTTCTGGAAGCCGCCGCCACGGCCTTGGCCGCCGCAGGCGCGTCCCCGGTAAGCTCACGCGCGGCGGCACCACGCAAAGCGGCACTGAAGCTGGGGACGCAGAACGACTCGTCTGATCCAGCCCTGCGCGTGCTGGCCGCGCTCGGCGTCAATCATATTTGCAGCACTTTGCCTTCGGCTCGCATGGATGAGAACTGGTCCGTGGAAAGTCTCACGCGCCTGCGTGAGCGCGTCGAATCGTTTGGCATCCGCCTGCAGATGGTCCCGCTGCCGCTCAGTTCCAATTACATCACCCGCTCGGAAAACCCCGACATCATGTTGGGCCGAAGTCCAGAGCGCGACCGCGAAATCGACACGATCTGCCAGATGATCCGCAATGCCGCGCGCGCCGGCATTCCCGCGTTGAAATACAACCTGACCCTTTTGGGTGTGGTGCGGACCGAGCGCACGCCCGGACGCGGCGGCGCGCATTACAGCACGTTCGTATACTCGAAAGCCGCGCAGGATCCGCCGCTCACCGAGGCGGGCCCGGTCAGCGCGGACACGGCATGGGAGCGCATTACCTATTTCCTGACGCGCGTAATTCCAGTTGCGGAGGAATACAAAATCAGGATGGCGTGCCATCCGCACGATCCGGGCATGCCGCCCGACAAAGGTTTCCGCGGCGTGGAGCGCGTGCTGGGTAGTGTGGATGGGCTTAAGCGCTTTATCGGGATCGCACCCAGCCCGTATCATGGCCTGAACTTCTGCCAGGGCACCGTCTCGGAGATGCTCGACCGGCCGGCGGATGAGATTTTCGACGTGATCCGCTACTTCGGTACGCGCGGAAAAATCTTCAACGTGCACTTCCGCAATATCCGCGGCCGCTTTCTGAATTTTCAAGAGACCTTTCCGGACGATGGCGACGTGAACATGATCCGCGCCATGCGCGTGTATAAAGAGGTTGGTTACGATGGCATGCTCATGCCGGATCACGTGCCGGTGATCGACGGCGATGCGGAGGGAAAGCAGGCGTTCGCTTACGCGTACGGTTATATCCAGGCGCTGATTCAAATGGTCAATGTGGAAGGTGCATAATCAGGGAAGCGCTCACAGGTGAAAGGACATGGCTAAGCTGGGAACGAAGAAACACCCGGCCGTAGTTCGCGTCGGCTCAACTGAACTG
Source organism: Bryobacterales bacterium (assembly GCA_963756605.1). Classification (GTDB taxonomy): domain Bacteria; phylum Acidobacteriota; class Terriglobia; order Bryobacterales; family Bryobacteraceae; genus Bog-159. Next base: position 140,420 of record CAVWOT010000022.1, read on the forward strand.
GCGGCAGAGATCGTCTCTCTTTGCCACGATCGCGGCTGGGAAGTGATCGCGGACGTGGAACCAGACCAGCCCGAAGATATCTCCGATGTGGAGAAGCTCTTTGTTCGCCGCGAGCGGGAGGCGGCGCCGGACCACCCGCGTTTGCCGCCCAAGATCAGCCCGAACGATTATTGCCCTTGTCGAAGTGGCATGAAGTATAAGAAATGCTGCGGCGCCGCAGCATCGATGCCGAGCCAGAAGCTCGTCTAGGCCAGCGGGTTGCGGAAAAAGGGCCAGAAAACCGAGTCCAACCAACCCAGCAGTAACCCCCTTCGCGCCCGCTGCCTTTGGTATACTTGATAGCGGATGGTTTTTAACCACCCCGCACTGCGGACATTCCAGTTTTACCGAACCGGCCGCAAGCATCGGCCGATATCCTCTTTTACGGTTTTCGCCAGCCTTGGAGGTATCCACACACCAACTAAATGAAAGCGAGCGTGCAAATCAGCCGTGGCGTCGAAAGCCTGTTCGGCACCCGCGATGAAAACATCCGGTTGATCGAATCGGGCCTGAAAGTGAACACTCAACTCATCGACAACTTATTGGAGATTGAGGGCGAAGCGGAAGCTGTCTCGCGCGCCGAAAACATTCTCCAGGATTATGTAGCGCTGGTACGTGAAGGGCACGTTTTCAACAACGGCGACTTGAACAGCTATCTGCGCGTGGTCACCGAAGACCCCGAGGTGAGTTTCCGCGCACTGGTGCAGAGCGGCCGGCAGCGCAATTTCGGCAAGAAAATGCTGGCGCCGAAAACGGTGAACCAGCGGCGCTATCTGGAAGCCATCGAGCGTAACGACCTGGTGCTGGGCGTAGGGCCGGCGGGCACCGGCAAGACCTACCTGGCCGTGGCGATGGCCGTATCCGCGCTGCTGTCGAAGCGGGTCTCGCGCATCATTCTTACTCGCCCCGCCGTGGAGGCCGGCGAACGCCTGGGGTTTCTGCCAGGCACGCTGCAAGAGAAGGTCGATCCGTACCTGCGCCCGCTTTACGACGCGTTGTTCGATATGATGGAATCCGAGAAAGTGGAGAAGCTGCTGGAGCGCAACACCATCGAGGTCGCGCCGATCGCCTTTATGCGCGGCCGCACGCTCAATGATAGTTTCATCATCCTCGACGAAGCCCAGAACAGTACCACGGAGCAAATGAAGATGGTGCTCACACGCACCGGTTTCAACTCCAAGATGGTGGTGAACGGGGACATTACGCAGATCGATCTGCCGCCCGGCAAGCGCAGCGGCCTCATCGACGCGCTGGAGGTGCTGCGCGGCGTGGAGGGCATCAGCATGGTGCAGTTCGACGAGCGCGATGTAGTTCGTCATTGCCTGGTGCAGCGCATCGTCAAAGCCTACGAGCGCTATAACGAAGCGGTGGGCGCCGGCCGCCAGCTCAGCCTGAAGCTTACCGAACCCGCCATTGAAGCGGTTCCCGACACATGTCCGCCTCCGACGACCATATAGTTTTGTTCCGCCGGGCGCCGGCGGAACTGAACCGCCGCAGTCTGGAACGCTTCGCTGGGATGCTGCGCGGCGAAGTCGCCAAAGGCGCCGGCTTTACGTGTCTCATCACCGGCGATCGCGAACTGCGGCGCTTGAATCGCGACTTTCTGGGGAAAGATTATGCCACCGATGTCCTCTCCTTCCCGTCGCCAGGGCCGTTGGTTCCATACTCCATCCGGCAGCTGGGTGAAATCGCGATCTCCGTCGCCCGCGCCCGCGCGCAGGCCTCCGTCTTCGGCCACTCACTCGAAAGCGAGATCCGCATCCTGATGTTGCACGGCGTGCTGCATCTGTTGGGCATGGATCACGAAACCGACCGCGGCCAGATGCGGCGCGCCGAAACCCGCTGGCGCCGGCAACTGCGCCTGCCTGCCGGACTGACGGAAAGGGGGGCGGGCTGCAGCCTACGCGCATGACACTAGCGCTCGTCGTCCTGATCGGCGTCTTTTCGCTTCTGCTTGGTCTGGTGAGTTTCGTACAGTTGCTCTACCTGGAAAGCCTGCGCCTGCGCACGCGCGATTTCCCCGCTCTCAAATTCTTCAAGGAAAACCTTGAAGACAAGATCGGCTTCGCAGCCGAAGACGGCGCCGGCGTTTTCACCCTGGTCAAACATACTACTATTCTGCTGACGACGATTCTTTACTTCCTGATGTTCGCCGACGGCCAGGCCTGGACCTGGCCGGAGGTGTTGGAGACCGCCGCCGCCTCGTGGCTGACCATGATCGTGACGGCCTACGTGCTTCCGCAATTGCTTTACCGGCGCACCTCCGCGCAATGGCTGACTCCGCTGGCGCGCCTGGTACGCTACGTGGGCTTGATCGCCAAACCATGCGTGGCGGTGCTCAGCTTCTTTCAATCGCTGGTGGAACTCACCGATGAGAGCAATGGCACTGAAGAACCGCCCACCCAGGCCGAGAACATCGAGGCGCTCATTTCCGCCGGCGCCGAGGAAGGGCTGATTGAAGAAGAGGACCGCAAGCTGATTCAGTCCGTCGTGGAGTTCGGCGATAAAGTGGTACGCGAGGTGATGACGCCGCGTCCCAATGTGGTGGCCATCTCGGCCAGCGCCACGCTCGACGAACTGCGCCAACTGGTCATCAACGAACAGTATTCGCGCATCCCGGTCTACGAGGGTACCATCGATCAGATTATCGGCTTCGTGCATGTGCGCGACATGTTCGAACTCGACGAGGACGAGCGCGCCAGCCGCACGGTCCGCGAGTTGATCCGCCCCATCCGCTTCGTGCCCGAAACCAAGCCCGTCAACGATCTGATGCGCGAAATGCAGCAGGACAACACGCACATGGTCATTGTGGTGGATGAGTACGGCAACACCGCGGGCCTGGCCAGCATGGAAGATCTGGTGGAGGTGATCCTGGGCGAGATTCGCGATGAGCACGAGCCCGATTCTGACGTGCAGGAGGACGGGCAGGGCGGTTACATCGTCTCCGGCAGCTTCGACGTGGCGCGCCTCGGCGATCTGCTGGAATTCCACCCGGAGGAAGAGATCGAATCCACTACGGTGGGCGGGTTGGTGACTGAGTGGCTCGGGCGCGTGCCGCAATCGGGCGAATCGGTGGAGCGTGACGGCATTCACATCGATGTGCTGGCCAGCGACGAGTTGCGCGTTGCGCAGGTGCGCGTGCGGCGGGCCCAGCCGGTGACACCATAATGGAGGGCAGGCTTTAGCCGGCGCGGAGCTTTGGCTCCGCAATACTAAATAGCCAAAACCAAATGAAATCTGGCTTCGTATCCATTCTGGGCCGCCCCAACGCCGGCAAATCGACGCTGTTGAACCAGCTCATCGGCGCCAAAATCGCCATCGTCGCCAACAAACCGCAGACCACCCGCACCTCCATACAGGGCGTGCTTACCCTCCCCGACGCGCAAATCGTCTTTCTCGACACGCCCGGCATCCACAAAGCCGATTCGCTCATCGGGAAGCGTATGATGGCCACGGTGCGGGCCGCGCTCGATCAGCGCGATCTGCTGCTGCTGGTGGTGGATGTCTCGCGCAAGTTCGGCATTGACGACCGCCAGGCGGTGGACCTCATTCGCAAAGCCGACACGCCTGCCCTGCTGGTGCTCAACAAGACCGACCTGCTGCACAAAGACAAAGGCACCCTGCTGCCGCTGATTGAGCAATACCGCGCGCTCAATGAATTCGCGGATTACATCCCGCTCTCGGCGCGCTCCGGCGAAGGTCTGCCAGAATTGCGCCAGGCGATCGTGGCGCGCCTGCCCGATGGCCCAGCCTATTTTCCGCCGGATTTCATCACCGATCAGCCCGACCGTTTTCTAGCCGCCGAACTGATCCGCGAGAAAATCCTGGATGTCACGCGGGAGGAGGTGCCGCACTCCGTGGCCGTCGCCGTGGATGCCTGGGAAGACACGCCGGACCTGATTCGCATTTACGCCACCACTTATGTGGAGCGCGCCGGCCAGAAAGGCATCATCATTGGCGCGGGCGGCGCCATGCTGAAGCAGATCGGCACGCGCGCGAGACAGGAAATGGAACGGCTCTTCGGCCGCCACGTGTATTTGAGCCTGCACGTCAAAGTAAAGGCAAACTGGCGCGAGCACCCCGGCTTCCTGGCCGGCCTCGACTGGCGTACAATGGCCGGAGCGGATGAAAATTAAAACGTTGATTTCCTTGCTGGTGATTTTCGCCCTGGCGCTGGCTGCATGGGCGGCGGAAAAACAAGTTTCCGACGACCAAATTCACGATATGGTCATGCGCAAGCTGGCCGACGACACGGTGGTCAAGGGCGGCGCGCTGGACATCGAAGTTAAGGACGGCGTTGTTACTTTGAAGGGCAAAGTGGAGTTAGAGCAGCAAAAGACCAAGGCTGAGAAACTGGCTCGCAAAGTTTCCGGCGTTAAGCAGGTCGATAACCAAATCGTCGTGGTAGGCAAAGGCAATCCCCGATGACCGTGTGGCGCAGGCTCAAAGCCTGCGGCGGTCTCCCATGCCGCCACGCAGCGATCCTGTCAGCAGTCGCGCTGCTCGCACAATCCCTGGCCGCCCAAGATCCCCCCGAAACGCCAGCAGATCCCGCGGGGCTAGTAGAACGCGTCGCTCACGGCTTCCGCTTCACCCAGGGCCCGGCGTGGTCCCGCGATGGCCACTTACTCTTCAGCGACATCCCCAGCGGCAAAATCATGAAATATAGCCCGGGCGGAGCCGCGGAGGTGTATCGCGAAGCTTCTAACGGTGCTGCGGGTAACGCTTTCGATGCGCAGGGGCGGCTCTATACCTGTGAAACGCACGCCCGCCGCATCACGCGTACGGATAAGAAGGGCCGCCTCGAAGTACTCGCCGATAAGTACGATGGCAAGCGGTTCAACGCTCCGGCCGATGTCGCGGTCAGCAAGCCGGGCAATGTGTACTTTACGGATCCGGCATTCGGCAACCAGCAGGATACGCGCGAGCTGGATTTTTACGGCGTTTACCACATCACGCCCAAAGGGCAGCTATCCGTCATAGCCAAGCCCGCAGGGCGCCCCAATGGCATCACGCTGTCGCCGGACGGGCGCACTCTGTACGTCGTGAATTCCGATGAGCGCAACGTGCGGGCCTATGACGTGGACCGCGACGGCGATGTTACCCATGAACGTGTGGCGATTTCCGGAATCGACGGCATTCCCGGCGGTATCCGTGCGGACGGAGACGGCAACCTCTACGTCGCGGCCAACGGCATCGCGGTCTACAGCCCGGAAGGCAAGCTTTTGCGGACCATCCTGGTAGCTGAGAAGCCTTCGAATTGCGCCTTCGGCGGCGCCGATTTCGAGACGTTATACATCACCGCCCGCACATCGCTGTATTGTATTCGCCTCAAGGGCGATCCCGACGCCTTGCATTAAATGCCCGATAACCGCCGCTATCCCAAGCGACCCGTCCTCGGCGTAGGGGCTCTCATATTCCATCGCAACAAGATCCTCCTCGTCGAGCGCGGTAAAGAACCGCTAAAAGGATACTGGTCACTTCCCGGCGGTGCGCTCGAAACCGGCGAGACGCTGGAGCAAGGCGTCATCCGTGAAGTGCGCGAAGAGACCGGCGTGGAAGTGAAGCCGCTGCGGGTGCTCGAGATCTTCGAGCGCATCATGCGCGACCCGCAAGGCGCGCCCGAATATCATTACGTTTTGATCGACTACGTGTGCCGTGTCACAGGCGGTTCCCTGCGCGCCGCCGACGACGCCAGCCGCGCCGCATGGGTCGCGCAGCACGAGTTGTCTGCTTACCGAATTACGGCCGGCACGCTTCCCGTAATCGAGAAAGGCTTTCGCGAGCGGCGGCGGTAATCTGTAACGAGACGTCGCCGATTCACTGCTTCTTTGCGGGGCCGCGGTTCAGCAATTCGGATGAAGATGTCCCCATCCCCGCCGGAATTTCGCTATATAAGCTGTGGGCTCTACCCCGGGATGGAGCGCGCATTGAGCAGGCGCAAGGAGGTGAAAGACGCGCAAGACCACGGGATCGGCAGCCGGCTTACTCGCATTGCTGGCAGTGCTGTTGCACGTGCAACTCGCACCCACAGGCGAAACGGCTTCCGGGAGCGACAAGACACAGGCCGAAACGGGCGCGCCAAATAAAGAAAGAGCGCCCGATTCGGAGATCGACGGGCCGTGGATTGCTACTCGCGCCTATTTTCACGCGGAAGGTGACGGCAATCTTGCCGCTAGCGCGGTGGCAAACCACATCCAGCAGGTATCGCCTCGGGCCTGCGATAAGATCTCGGCGAGCGACGTCGCAGGGTTCCTTGGAATCCCCAAGAAACGACCGCACCAAATGTGGAGCGTGATCGCCACCGTGCCCGATCCTCTGCATACACGCATGACCCTGACGCTCGACACGCAGATCGAAGCAATCGAACGCTCCCTTCAGGCTGCAGGGTGGGACTTCGCCAACCAGTGGCTGCCGTGGAACGATCATTTCGACGGCGGAGAGAAAGACATCGGGCAAAGGCGCTACCAGAGACGATTGCAAGCTCTTGGCGAGGCCATGCCGGGGATCCTGATCTTCCGTTCGCGCCCGCAGGACGGAGCCTTCCCGAACGCCGTTTTGTTCGTACTGCTAGTATCTGAAACGGCCACTTCGGGTATCGCTTGGCGACCGTTCGTGTCGGCACTGAATTTGGCTGCCGTACTCGCCTCATGCGGCAACCGAATCGGCCTGTTGGCGCCGTCCTTTTCCGGGTCCTTTCCGTCCCTGGCTTCTCTGGTAAATGACTGGAAGAAGGCGCGCCCAGACGCTCCGTTGGCCAAAACCGTTTACAGCGGGTCGGCCTCGGGTCTTGATTACGCGGACGCCTTCAAGACAGCGACTGGGTTCGGTTTCCACAGTGGCATTGTGGACACGCAGGACGCCTACCTGAAAGTTTTCTGTAAGATGCTGCTTCGCGATTATGACATCGCCCCGCGGAAGGCTGCGTTGCTCAGAGAGGATGAAACTGGGCTCTCAAATTCATTTATTCATTTGGGAATCAGCAGCCGGCATCGCCCGACGAATGCCAAGTGCGCCAATACGTTTTTCCCCGGGACATTTCCCATCTGCGAAACGCTTACCAGGAAGGTGGCGGCGCATCATCCGCCGATCCCTTCAACCCGTCGCGAAATCTCAATTTTTCGATAGGGGACCCAAACAGCGGAGAGGATAGCATTCCAACATACTCGGAAGTCCAGACCCCTCTGTCGCAGGATGCCGTTGTAGACGCGATTGCCCAGGAACTCACAGCAACGGAAACCCGCATTGTTTTCATCGCGGCGAGCAACCCGCTGGATATCATGTTTCTAATGCGGGCCATCCGGCAAGTCGCGCCCGACATACGCATTGTCACGGACAACCCACAGATTTTGATGGTACCGGGAGCGTCACGGGACCCGTTATCAGGTACGGTGGTGCTCTCGACTTATCCCATGTTCCCGGAAGGGGAGAAATCGCTGGACTCTTCGCAATCGGCGGAGCGCCTCTCGCAATCGGCGGAGCGCCTCGTCTTCGCCGACCCGGCGGCACAGGGCAGTTACAACGTGACCCAACTGCTGCTGTGCGATATGGGCGCATCATGCACGTACAGGCTGCGGGGGTACTCTCAATTTAAGGGCGGCGCGGCATATCCGGGAGTCTGGGCGCTGTCACTGACACGTTCCGGTTTTCTGCCCCTTGCCTACTACGGCAGCACGTGGCACGCGACCTGCGGGCCAGAGCACATCTGTGGTACCAGCGAAGACTGCGGCTGGCTGCGGGCGGCCATGGGCGCCCATCAAGAACTTCCACCGTTCCCAGGGACTGTCGTTGCTCCCTTCAGCTGGCGCATCACGACGTTCTGCGCCAGCTTCGCGGCCCTGCTTGGATCCCTGTTGGTTCGTTTGCTGTAATGTGTCGCCGATCGCTTCGAAGCCCTATTGGTTAGCCATCACCGAGGGATTCGGGCCGCGGCTCTTCGCCGTGGCCGTCGCCGCTCTTTCGTTGTTCGTGGTGCAATGGCTACTCATTTGTCCAGCACTTTTTCCGCCGGGCCAGATCGTCCACGATTCGGCTTTCCCGTTTGGTGGGATGGTCCTCACACTTGTCCTGGGTATGGGCCTGCTTGCACCGTTGGCCGGCATTGCTTGCGTCCTCCTCCTGCAAGTGCTCCGCCGCCGCAACCGCTTGCCCGGGCAGGGCCATCCCGCAGCAGCTCGCGGGGCGCTGTTTATTCGGTCATTATTGTCGGTCTTTTCGCTGGGGTGCTAATTTCGTGGGCAGTCCTATGCTACCCGGTCATTGCGATTGGCCTTTTTATCATTGGGCCGCTGAATTCCTGGGCTCTGTCCTACCAAGCCACTGCTAACTCGAGTGCGTTCTTTCTACGCTTCCGCGCGCTCGACCTCTACTCCGGCTCGTCGCCAGCCATGCCGCTGATGATCTTGGCGATCGCGTTCTTCCTCGTCGCCATGTCCTACCTCAAGCGCTATAGCGCTGGCGGGCCGAACCAGCCGCGGTTCAGCTTCGGGCCCAACCCCGAACTTCCTGGCGCCGCTGTCGAATTTCGGAGCAAGTTGGACAGGGCGATGGAAGACATTGAGGGATGCGTGCTGGCGCCATCACGACTCGGATCACGAGATGTATTCCTGCGGACGGGAACCGGCGTCGTTGTGCTAGTCATCTGCTGGGTCATCCTGTCGAGGCACGCGGCAGCGTTTGAGCGCAACCCTTACAATCTGGCCGGCGGTGTCATGCTCAGTTTCGTCCTTTTCTGGCTGGCCATCGGCTGTTACGATTTGAACATGTTGTGGAGACGCTTGCACACCTTGCTGGACTTGTTAGAGCTTCTTCGCCTGCAAGACGCACTGAAGCGAGTCTCCCGAGATTGGCCAAGACGTCCCGTGTGGGCCTTCCGGCAATCAGTGTCGAAAAATTTCTTGAACCGGCAAATGATTTACGCATTGCATGGCCGTGTGGTAAGCCCGAAGCCGATGGAGGAGCCGGCGAAGGCCGTGGACACCGGGTCTTCTCGTGAGGACCCTGGGTCTGCTCCCACAACGCGCGGCAGCACCATCATCCGCTCTGAGAAGGACCTGGAGGAGCTTGTCGGTGTGCTCCCAAGCACAGTAGGATCCGCGCCCGTCCCTAGGTTCCTGGACGTGGTCCGAGGCATCTCTCCGCCCGGCGCGGCGCACGAGTTAGATCGCATTGGAACCTACGAGAAAACGAGCGCGGATATTGCCGCGCGAATCCTACAGTTGGACCTCCGGCCATTTTGGCGGATCTCGCTTGAGCAAGAGGAGGAAAGCGGCTATCTCCGCTACTGCGCAGATTTCGTTGCGCTACAAAGCGGCCGTTACGTGGCGCATAATGTCGAACACGTGCGGCGGATGGCATACTGTATATCGCTGACCTTCCTCCTGCTGCTGTTGTTCTTCAACTCGTACTCCCCGGAAGGCCCGCAGATCATCGCGCGCTTTCTGGCGGTACTGTTCGTGATTATCAGCTATTTAGTAGTTCGGGTCCTTGCCGCCATGGAACGAAATCCGATCTTAAGTACAATCAGCCGCACCAAGCCCGGTGAGCTTAACTACGAATTCTGGATGCAACTTGTTGGCCTCGGCGGTTTACCACTGCTCGGTGTGCTCGCGCACCTCTTCCCATCGCTGTCGCAGTTCCTTTTCCGGTGGATTGCGCCGGGTGTCCATACCGTCCACTAAAGCACGCCAGCTGTGTCGGCGCGCAAATGGGCGTCGGCCTACTCGCGCCATCCCGAAGGCTTGACGCGGCGCAGACTCCATTCGGTATAGGGGTCCACTTTGTGCGGTCCTTCCAGGCGATAGCCCAACTCTTGCAGGCTGGAGGCTTCGCGGCGCAAATAGGTCTCATAAATCGCCGCCAGATCCTCATCCTTGGCGATAAACACCAGGATCTCCGGTTCGCGGGTCTCGGTGAATTCCTTGACTGCCTGAAACACGCCGTTGAAAATGCGGAACGCCGAAGTCACCATCTCGCGGCCGGTCATCTCAGCCCTCAACATATTGAAGGCCACGTGCCACGCGCCGCCCTGCTCGCGTTGCTCGAAATCTACTGCTACCGCCGCAGCCTTCACGTCGAACGTAGCGACGCCGTGCGTGGCGGACTTCAAATCCCACTTCACATCGACCTCGGAATGGAACGACTCTGCAATCGACTCCGCGAATGTCGGCATGGCTCCTCTCCTATTCTCGCGCAACAAGTCGGACAATAGAAAAGATGAAAGCCACCAGCGCCGGTATCCTGGAATACGAATCCCTGCGCGCCCTGCTCGGCCGCTACGTGTCCAGCCCGCCTGGCAAGGCGGAGCTCGCGCAGATCGCACCGCACACGGATGCCGCGCGTCTGGACGCCGATCTGGCCGATGCCAGGGAAGCCATTGAATATCTGCGCTCCGCCGCGCGCCCCCAAACCGCTGCGCGCGGTGCAGCCATCCGTATCGACTTCGCCGGTTTCCCCGATCTCACCGAGGCCGTGCACAAGCTGCGCATCGAAGGCGCCAGCCTGGAAGGCAAGGAGATTTTCGAACTCTTTGGCGTGCTCGACCGCGCCGCGGATGCCAAGAGCGTGCTGAACGCGGTCGCCCAACGTTTCCCCCGGCTCGGCGCGCGGGGTCAATCGATCGGCGATTTCCGCGGGCTGCTCAAGGACCTGGAAGGTAAGATCCTGCCGGATGGCACCGTTGCCGACCATGCCAGCGTAGCCATGGCGCGCCTGCGCCGCGATGTCGAGCGCCAGCGCAAATCGATCCAGGGCTCGCTCGAACGTTTCCTGAAATCGCATCAGGAGGAGGGCGTCCTGCAGGAGGAGTTCGTCACCATCCGGAACGAGCGATTCGTCGTTCCGATCGTGGCCGGCCAGCGCCGCAAAATCGACGGCGTCATCCACGGAGCCAGCGCGAGCGGCCACACGCTTTTCGTCGAGCCGCTTGAAACCATCGACCTGAACAACGAACTGGTGCGCCTGACCGAGGAAGAGGCGCAGGAAGTACACCGCATCCTGCGTGAGCTGACCGCGCGCCTGCGGGGTTACTCTGAATCCATCCGCCAGACCATGGCGACCCTTGGCGAGCTGGAAATGATCTTCGCCAAAGCGCGCTTCGCCCTGGATTTCGATTGCGCCATCCCGCGCTTCGGCGCCCGCCTGCTGTTACGAGATGCGCGCCATCCGTTGCTGCAGGATGTGCTCCGCCGCCAAAACAAGCCGGTGGTGCCGATCTCGCTCGAACTCGACGAGCGCTCGAAGACTCTGCTCATCAGCGGCCCGAACACCGGCGGCAAAACCGTCACATTGAAGACCACCGGTCTGCTTACGCTGATGGCGCAGTCCGGGCTGCCCGTGCCCGCCGCTGAGGCGGAGTTCCCCATTTTCGGCCAGGTGCTCGCCGACATTGGCGACAATCAGTCGATCCAGGAAAGCCTCAGCACGTTTTCCGCGCATATTTCTCACATCCGCGAGATGGCGCTGGATGTGACGCCCGATTCGCTGGTGCTGCTGGACGAGCTGGGTGCGGCCACCGATCCCGAAGAAGGCGGCGCCCTGGGCGTGGCCATTGTCGATCACTTTCGCGCCGCTGGAGCGTACACGCTGGCCTCCACGCACCTATTGGCGTTGAAAATTTACGGCGCCAACACTCCAGGGGTGCTGAACGCATCCATGGGCTTCGACGAGCAGACGCTGGAGCCCACCTATGTGCTGCACACCGGAACGCCGGGCAAGTCCGCCGGACTCGAGATCGCCACGCGGCTCGGCATGCCGGAAGACATCATGCGCCGCGCGCGGGAATCCTTGAGCGACCGCGAGCGGGACCTTTCGCGCTTCCTGAGCGAACTGCACCAGCGCTTGGGAGAGGTGCAGACACTGGAAGCCGACCTGCGGCAAAAACAGGCTGCGCTGGCCGTGCGCGAAAAGGAAATCGCGCAGGAATGGGAGAAGCGCGAATCCGCCAAGCTGAAGGAATTGGAGCGCCGTACCGAGCAAATTCTGGCGAAATTCGACGAACAGGCACAGCAAACCATCGATCAGATCGTGCACGGCGCGGTCGAGCGCAAGGCGGCCGAGCAAGCCCAGCGGCGCGTGGCCAAGACCAAGCGCGAGCTACGCGAGGAGTTTCAGACCACGGTGTTATCCACGCAGGACGAATCGCGCCATGGCGATCTGCGCCGCCCTAAGATCGAGGAAGGCGTCCGCGTGCGCCTGCAGGGTATCCGCGAACCGGCGCGCGTGCGCCGCATATTGGCCGGCGACCGCCTGGAAGTGGAAGCCGGATTCATGAAGATGCAGGTCTCGGTGGATGACGTGCTGGAGGTACTGCCCGAGTCCAGCGGCGCCGCCAGGCTGCCGAAGAACGTCAGCTTCAGACCCGCGCCCGAACTGGCGCCCGTGCATCAGGAGATCAACGTAATCGGCCAGCGCGCCGAAGAAGCGCGCGACAATGTCGATCAGTTCCTGGACCGCGCCGTGATGGCCACCGCCAGCCGCGTCCGCATCGTGCACGGGCACGGCATGGGTATCCTGCGCAAGGTGCTCTGGGAGCTGCTGGAAAAGCACCCGCACGTAGAAAAGCATTATCCGGCGCCCCCGCAGGAAGGCGGGACCGGGGCGACCATAGTCGAACTGAAGGAGTGACGTGGCGGAGTCGGTCACCGCACTGCTGAAGCAATTGGGAAGAGGCGATCGTGCCGTGCTGGACGAATTGATGCCCGTCGTCTATCGCGAACTGCACCAGATCGCCGACAGCTATTTGCGCCGCGAACGCGGGCTGCACACGCTGCAGCCGACCTCCCTGATCCACGAAGCCTACCTCCGTCTGGTGGAACAGGCGCATCCGGACTACACCAGCCGCGCGCATTTCTACGGCGTGGCCGCGCGCGTCATGCGCCAGATCCTGGTGGATCACGCACGCGCCCGGCAGGCTCTCAAACGCGGCGGCGACGAAGCGAAGGTGCCGCTCAGCGATACGCTCGAATTCCCCGGCCGGCCCGTACTGGTGGTGGCGCTGGATGAAGCCCTGGACCGGCTGCACGCCATCGACCAGCGGAAAGCGGAGTTGGTCGAGATGCGCTTCTTCGCGGGCATGACCGCCGAAGAGATATCGGCATGCTCGGGCACTCCGCCCTACGCCGTCCGTCGCGAGCTGCGCCTGGCGCAAGCCTGGCTGCACAAGGAACTGGCGCAGTGAACGGGGAAATCGAGCGGCTTTTCGCAGACGCGCTGGAGATTCCGCCGGCCCGCCGCGCGGAATTCTTGGCCGAACATTGCTCCGACGCCGCACTGCGCCGCGAAGTGGAACTCCTGCTGAAGCATGATGAGGGCGCCGAAGCATTTCTGGCCGGCGCTGTTTCAGGCGAGGCGGCTTCGGTCATGCAATGGTTGTCGCTATCGCGCGGACAACGGCTGGGCCCATATAGCGTTCTTTCCGCCATTGGGTGCGGCGGGATGGGCATCGTTTATCTGGCGGAACGCGCCGATGGGAAGTTCGAGCAGCGCGTCGCCATCAAGCTGGTGCAGGCTGGGCTCGGCGGGCCTCTCGCCGATCGCTTACAGCAGGAGTGCCGCATTCTGGCGGCTCTCGATCACCCCAACATCGCCCGCCTGTTAGACGCGGGCGCAACGGACGATGGCCTGCCCTACTTCGTGATGGAGTACGTGGCCGGCCAGCCCATCGACCGCTACTGCGATGAGCACCACCTCACGCCGCGCGATCGGGTCAAGCTGATGTTGCCGGTCTGCGCCGCCGTTCAATTGGCGCACCAGAAGCTGGTGGTCCATAGGGATCTGAAACCCGATAACATTCTGGTCACGGCTGCCGGCATTCCCAAGCTTCTCGATTTTGGAATTGCGAAGGTGTTGGACGATGCTCCCGCAGGCTCGGCCCCGGTCACACGTGTCTTGACTCCTGAATACGGCAGCCCCGAGCAGGTCCGCGGCGAATCGGTCTCGACCGCCGCGGATATCTACGCGCTCGGCGGAGTGCTGTACAAGCTGCTCACCGGTGTAACGCCCCATCAGATCGAGGGCCGGAGTCCCGCGGACACCTTGCGCGCCATCTGCGAAGAAGACGTGCGCCGGCCCAGCAGCTTGCGCCCGGAACTCGATGAAGATCTGGACCACATCCTGCAAATGGCGTTGCGCAAGGAACCGCAGCGGCGGTATTCATCGGCGGAACAGTTCGCGGCCGATTTGCAGCGCTGGCTCGCGGGTCGGCCCGTCCTGGCCAGTCCGGATTCGATCTGGTATCGTTCCGGCAAATTCATGCGGCGGCATTGGCTGGGAGCGGCCGCGGCGGCCATCGTGGTGCTGGCGCTGGTAGCGGGGACGGCCGTGGCCCTGTGGCAGGCGCGCCGCGCGGAGCGCCGATTCACCGATGTCCGCCATCTGGCGAACGTCTTCCTCTTCGATTTCGAGCAGTCGATTCACCAGTTGCCCGGCGCCACGAAGGCCCGGCAACTACTGGTCAAGACGGCGCTCGAATATTTACGCAGCCTGTCGCGCGAAGCCGGCGGCGACACGGCTCTCACGCGCGAACTGGCCGCCGCGTATGAAAAGGTCGGCGATATCCAGGCCGGAAATGACAGCGGTGGCGTGGACGACGCGCCGGGTGCGGTGCGCAGCTATCAGCAGGCGATTTCTTTGCTGAAGTCCGTGCAGCGGTTCGGGCCCGACGATACCGCCTTGAGTTCCAGCCTGGCTCAGGTATGGGGCAAGCTGGGGGACGCGCAGATCAGGACCCGCCAATTGAAGGCGGCCGTGGCGAGCTTCGAGCAGTCTGCCGCCATCGGCCGCCGTGTGCTTGAAACCCGCCCCACCGACCGCGCTGCCAACAGGAGCGTGGCCGATGCTTACGCCACGCTGGCGTTTCTGGTTGCCAGGGATCCCCGGGCCGCGATGGACTATGCGCAACGCGGGCTGGAACTGCGGAAGTCGTTGGCGGTCCAAGCTCCGCAGGACGTCGCGGCACAGATGAGCCTGGCTGACGGATACGTGAGCGCGGGCTCTCTGTGCGAGATGCTCGAGAGAGGCCCGGCGGAAGCGGCCGCCTATTATCAGAAGGCTCTTCCGATTGATGAAAGGCTCTCGGCTCTGGATCCCTCCAACGCACAACTGCAGCGCAAGCTGACGGTGTTGCTTGGTCAATTGGGCCAAGCGCAACTCCTGGCTGCGCGTAACCCACGCACCAGCTATCGAGAGCCGCTCGCGTATCTGCGAAGGGCATATGCAATGGCGGAGGAAGCGGTGATGCGCGATCCCGCGGATGCCATGGCGGTACAGGTCCTCGCCGCGATGTGTGCGCGCCTGGGAGAGGCACTGGGTGTGCTGGGCCGCACCGCCGAAGGCGAACGCGTCATGCAACGTGCCGTCCAGACTCTAACGGGTTTAGCGCAGCGCGACCAATCCAGCGGAGAAAACCGTTTGGACCTCGGAAAGATCCACAGTCAGTTTGCCGATTTCCTTGCCAAATACGACCGCCTTCCGGACGCCATGCGTCACCTCCAGATCGCCGCCGACATCTTTGCCAAGATGGCAGAAGCGAATCCTGCCGACTCTAAGACGCGGCTCCTGCAGGTTTGGAATTTCTCCAGCCTGGCCGAATTGTCACGCAAACAGGGAGACTGGGCGACGGCACGGCACAACTATGCTTTGGGGCGCGCCATTGCGCAACAGTTTGCGCCGCAGGATCCCGCCTTTGCCAAAGCCCTCGCCCAGATCCAACAGGCGGATACGCACGCCGCGCAAATGGTCGCCAGCGGCCGCTAAGCTTTTTCCCGCACTCTATACAATCCTGGTCACTTTTCCGCATGTTCAATCAGGAGGGCAATATATGCCAATGTTACAACTGAAGAAACTACTGACATTTACAGGTATTATAAGTCGCGGGCCAGCGAAGGCTGCCGGTGCGATCCTGTTATCCGTGCTAGGTGCGTCGGCCGCCTGGGCCGACATTTATGTGAGCGGCGCGAATACCACAGGCAGCGACATCGTGTCGTTCAGTCAGGTCACCGGCTTGGCTAAGCTCGATATGAACGTCAGCGGGCCGCTGCCCAATAACACGTCCGGACTGGCCATAGGTCCTGACGGCAACTTATATGTGGCGAATTCAAGCAAACAAGCCGTATTACGTTTCAATCCGGTGAGCGGCGCGTTCATCGGCACGTTCGTAGCTGCCGGAAGCGGCCTGTCGTTCCCACTGGGCATGACTTTCGGGCCGGACGGCAATCTGTATGTCGCGGATTGGGACACCGGTGTCCGGCAATTTAACGGGAGTACCGGAGCTGCCATGGGAGCCATTACTGCCGGTCCCACCGGTGGGAATCTGGCTGCCTTTGATGTGAAATTTGGCCCCGACGGCAACATCTACGTGAGTGACATGAATTCAAATACTATCCTTAGATACAACGGAAGCACGCTCGCATTTATGAATGTGTTCGCCACGCCGCCAGACATCTCGTCGGTAGGAATTAATTCGCCGAACGGCCTCGCATTTGGCCCAAATGGAAACCTGTATGCGATTGTCGAAGTGTTCGTTGACACGTATATTTCGTACTACTATCTTTACGAATTCGATGGAAGCAGCGGAAACCTCATCACAACTTTTGGCGGTGCCACAGGGGGTAACGCTCTTATGTTTGGGCGGGACGGATTTATCTATGTTCCCGAAGGACAAACCATCAAGCGATATAATCCCGAGTTCGGGAACCTGCAAAACGTATTTACGACGGACAGCCGAATCTACGGCGGATTTATCGTCCTGGGAGGTCCCGGTCCGTTCGACCAGGTGGTTTTCGCGCCCTACGCTGGGACCAAGGCTCAAACCATCCGGCTCACGGTAGTGGACGGACCGGTCTGGGTGCCGCCGGGCGTGGCCGTCGAAGGCCTTCTCGGTTTCGCCAACGAACAAGGAATCACCGTCGGGCCGACCCTGCCGGTAACTTTGGCGCCCGGTCAGACCGTGTCTCTCGACCTGGACCTGAGTACGATGATCTCGTCCGGCCGCACGGAAGTGCGCCCGTTTGTCACCGTCCCCCCAGGGGCCGTTAACCTTCCAGGAGGAAACCTGGAAGCCAGTGTCGAAGTGTTCGAAACCGCCAATGGAATTGGTTCGGTATTCGGACGCGGCGCGCACTCCATCCCGTCCGCTCCGATGTTCGTGCCGCAGGGCGTGCCCTACGGACAGAGTATGCGAATGACAGCCGTGGCGCCGCCGGATAACCCCTGCGACGCGGTGCTGAGTTTTACCGATCCCAACGGCAACCCCGTGGGGCCGACCAAGACCGTCCAGCTGGCGCCTGGCAACATGACCACGCTGGACTTTAATGCGAACACACTCACCGGCCAATCCGGACAGCGCATCGAGATTCAACCGATGGTCGCGCTGATAAGCCTGCCCGGCGGGGTAGCTTCCGCTTGCCAGGCCTCGGTCGAGGTGTACGACCAACACTCGGGACGCACCGCGACCCGCCAGGACTCGGGAGGCTCCTTCTAATTTTGTGGGGCAGGCGTCCACGCCGGGGTGCCCTCCTGGGCCGGGACGTCCACGTCCCGCCAAACGGCGGGTCTGGAGAACCCGCCACAGGACTGGAGTCCTGCCCCACTTACGCGCGCGTAAGAAAAATAGGTAGTCCCAACTTATTCGCGTAATTCGGCCGGTACCGTCGCGTATTATACATAGTACCCAGGTCTACTTTGCGTGGACCTAGCTTAGGATCGGGTATGGGTACCGCCGCGTAGCAACCCGCGGAGATAGCCATCATCACACCATGCTGGCCCTGCTGGATGCAGTCCATAGCCATACTGGCGAATGTCGACGCCACCATCTTGTCCACAAAATCCGGACTGCCGCTGCGCAGGTCGTAAGTCAGATCGCTGACGATCGTCTCTTCGCCCGTGGATTTCTTGATCTCTTCGGCCAGATCCTCGCCCACGTTCATCTTTTTTTTATGACCGAAAGCGTCCGCCTCGCCAACTTCCTTCACCTGGTAGCCTTCCCACTCGGCGCCCTCCGACAAAATAATCAAAGCGTAGTTACTCGGATTGTATTGTTTGTCGGTGATCAGCAGTTCGATCAGGTGTTGCAAATTGAACCTATACTCCGGGATGCAGCAACGCATCGAGGTCACATAGGCTGTGTACAACGCCGTGTATCCGGCATCGCGTCCAAAAATCCGGAAGACCCCGATGCGCTCATGCGAACCCACCGTGGTGCGCTGCCGCTCGATGGCCTCTGTCGCGCGGGTGATGGCCGTCGAGAATCCGATGCAATATTCGGTATTGCGCACGTCATTGTCCATCGTCTTGGGAATGGCGATGACCCTGAAGCCCTCCGCGTCCAGCCGCGCGGCATAGCTTAACGTATCATCACCGCCGATCGCGATCAGGTAATCGAGCCCCAGCGTCTCCACGTTCTTCAACACCCGGCTGGTCATGTCGTAGACTGTGGACGTGACGCCCTTCTTGGTCATTTCGGACTTGGGGAACTCCTGCCCCTTCACCACCGGGGGCAGCGCCTTCATCTTGGCCGGGTTAGTGCGCGAACTGTGCAGGTAGGTGCCGCCCGTGCGATCGATCGTGCGCGTGTTTTCGCGATTCAGCGGCAAAATGTAGCGCGCCCGGCTCGCCGGATCGTCCAGATTGACATGTGTAAGGCCCTCCCAGCCGCGGCGAACACCGATGACTTCGCAATCGATTTCGCTTCCCCTGTAAACGACCGTCTTAATGACGGAATTCAGGCCCGGCACGTCTCCGCCGCCGGTGAGTATACCGATCCGCTTCGCAGGCATCTACGCTCCTTCAATTGAGGTTTTGACACCTCATTATAAGGTACGGCGGGCCGACCGGTGCTCTCCACATCGCCATCGCGCCCTCGACGCACTAACCAAAATGGCGAAGCGCGGCCTCGCGAAATCGCGCTGTAGCACTGTGATGTGTCCATAGGCGTTAAAATGGACGCGACAAGTCGTCCGCAAAGATGCCATCCACTGCGCTGGATTCCATTACGATTAAGGGCTTCAAGAGCATCGCCGCTATCGAGCAGTTGCCGTTGCGGCCGATCAATATTCTGATTGGCGCAAACGGCTCAGGGAAGTCGAATTTCATCGGTGTCTTTTCCTTTTTGCACGCTGTTCGCGATGGCCGCCTCAGAGATTATGTGACCGAGGCCAGCGGCGCCGAGAGACTGCTGCACTTCGGCTCGAAGAACACCAAAGAAATGGCCTTCCACCTCTCGTTCAACAAACGGGATCAATCAATACGGATTGAAGCTTTCTCCGACCGCCGATGATGGCCTCTTCCCGTCGGAGGAGATTGCGTACTTCTGGAACAAGAGCCGGCATCCGTCGCCGTACGCCACGGGCCTCTCGCCACGCGAACAACGGCGGGAGGCAGACATTAGCGATCCGAAGCTCAAAGACGTCGCGGCTTGGGTCCGCGAGCGGCTTGGCGGTTGGAGGCTTTACCACGTGCACGATACAAGTTCGTCGTCGCCCATGCGAAAAACGGCGACGGTGGATGACAACGAATTTCTTAGGCCCGATGGATCGAACCTAGCCGCCTTTCTATTCTACTTGCGCGAGGCGCATCCGGACTCGTACAGTTTGATTAGGCGAGCCGTCCAGCGTGTCGCCCCGTTTTTCGAGGATTTCCAACTCAAGCCATTGAGACGCAAGGTTGACGCCATCAAGCTAGAGTGGCGGCATAAAAGCTCGGACCAGTATTTTGACGCATCCTCGCCCTCGGACGGCACACTCCGGTTCATTGTGCTGGCCGCATTGTTTCTTCAGTCCGACAACTCTCGACCGTCTCTGATCTTGGTGGATGAACCCGAACTGGGCCTCCAGCCGTACGCGATTGGCATGCTGGCGTCGCTAATCCGGCAAGCATCAGTGGAAACCCAGGTGATCGTTTCAACCCAGTCATCTCTGCTCTTGGACCATTTCGATCCAGGCGATGTTCTAATCGCAAACCGGGTAGATGGTGGGACACAAATCAGCCGGCTGGACTCTCCAAAATTGGCCGCCTGGCAGGAGGATTACAGTCTTGGCCAGCTCTGGGAAAAGAACGAATTTGGAGGGCGGCCCGTACCGGGCTGAGGATGCCTCGCCTGCTAATACACGTTGAGGGCCAGACGGAAGAAGCGTTCGTGAACGAAGTCCTTGAGCAATATTTGCTGGCCCGCGGCTATCACAACGTTGCCGCACGGATCGTGGGCAATGCTCGTCTACGGCGCAGACGGGGCGGAATTCGTCCGTGGCCCTCTGTGAGAAAGGATATCCTCCACCAACTACCGGCGGGCTCTTGTATGTGACCGCGGATCCGCTGGGGAGCACGCGCCTGGTGACGGATGCCACGGGATCGCCGCTGGGGTATCATGACTACTTGCCATTTGCGGAAGAAATCCCGAGCGGGATAGGGGGCCGAGGGAGTTTGTACGGGCCCACGGCGCCAGATAGCGTGACGCACAAGTTCACCGGCAAGGAGCGGGACGCGGAGACGGCCAGTTCAGCGATGCAGGGCCTCGATTTCTTTGGGGCGAGATACTTCGCTGGGGCTCCATGACGGAGCTGCTCTGGGGGACAAAGCCTTTTCATCCCAGGCGATGCTGAACCACACTATTGAGCATGAACTGATCCACATTGATCAGACAGCGCAAGGACTAAGAACCACTTACGGTCCCGGGACGGCCCAGGGCCTAGAGGAGGGTGCAAATGCGCAAGCAAAATTCCCAGCACCACAGCAGTAGCGAGGAAGTGAATCGGCGCGAAGTGCGGCTGTGGCCGGACGGTGCTCGGGAAAACGGCACACAGTGGAGCCTTCGCGCGGCTCTCCAGCGACACATCCTGCTCATGCTATCCTGAAACACATACGAGGGCCTCGTCCAAATGCGCCGCCGCATCGTCATCCGCGGTAGTCTGGTGGCCATCTCGGTGACGGCGCTGTTTGCCCTGCAGGCCACTTTCCGCCAGTTTCCCGGTATGGAAGACGACCCCGTTCCCGTGCCACCCGACGCCTACGAGAGGACCGAGTGGGCCTTCACGCGCCTGAAGTATCCGTCCGGCAGCCATGCGAGCGTCTTCGGCCAGATCGGCAGTTGGCCCACCGATTACCCCAAAGCCGACCGCCAGTTCGTGCAGGGCGTGCGCCGCCTCACCCGCATACACACTCGTTCGTCTGAACAGGTGGTGGAACTCGACGGCGACGAAGTTTTCAACTGGCCCTGGCTCTACGCGGTGGAGGTGGGGCATTGGAGCCTCAGCGACGCCGAATGCGCCCAAATGCGCGAATATCTGCTGCGCGGCGGCTTCTTCATGTGCGACGACTTCCACGGCTCTGGGGAATGGAACGTCTTCCTGGAAAGCATCAAACGTGTGTTCCCCGACCGCCCCATCGTCGAAATCGATAACCAGGATCCCATTTTCCACGTCCTATATGATTTAAACGAGCGTGTACAAGTGCCCGGCATCCAATATTGGTACACCGGCCGCATCTGGGAAAAGGACGGTAAGACACCCCACTGGCGCGCCATCTACGACGATCGCGGCCGCGTCATGGTGGCCATCTGCTTCAATCAGGATAACGGCGATGCCTGGGAGTGGGCCGACCATCCGCGCTATCCCGAACGGTACACTTCACAAGCCTATCGCATGGGTATCAACTACATCATTTACGCCATGACGCACTAATGACGCACTAATGACACACTAAAGACGCATTAGATCCAGGGGCATCATGTTCGAGTTTCTGTTCAAGTATCCCGGCGCAGTTTTCCAGAAGGGACAGTTCGTGCTGCTGGCCTCCTGGCCCGTCTGGATCTTCCTGCTGGGCGTGATCGCGGCCGGCGCGCTGCTGTTCTGGCATGTGCGCCGCAATAGCGGAGCGCTCACCGGCGCGCGTCCTTTCGTCATCTGGATGCTCGAAACCGCCATGATCGCGCTGCTGCTGTTTCTACTGTGGCATCCGGCTATCTCCATCGCCACGCTGCGCCCGCAGCAAAACGTGGTCGCCGTGCTGGTGGACGATTCGCGCAGCATGGCCATCCAGGAAGGATCCCAAACGCGCAGCGCGCAAGCCGCCGCGGTGCTCGACCACAAGCTGCTGGCCGCGCTGGGGCAGAAGTTTCAGGTGCGCCTTTATCGCTTCGGCAAAGAAGCCGACCGCATTCAGAAGGTCGCGCAACTCACTGCCTCCGAGCCGGCCACGCGCCTCGGCGATAGCCTGCAGCAGGTGCTCGCCGAATCGTCCACGCTGCCGCTGGGCGCTGTCGTGCTGCTTTCCGACGGCGCGGATAACTCCGGCGGCATCGATCTCGACACCATTTCAGAAATCCGGCGCCGCCACATCCCCGTCCATACCATCAGCTTCGGCCGCGAGAAACCCGAAAAGGATGTCGAGATCACCGACGCCGTGCTGCCCGCCCACGCGTTGGCCGATTCGCGCTTGAGCGCGCTGGTTACGTTTCGGCAGTACGGTTATACCGGCCAGAAGGCGCTGGTGGCGGTGCATGACGCCGGCAAAGTGATTGCGTCGCGCGAAGTCCAGTTCAAGTCCGACGGCGCTCCGCAAAGCGAATCGCTGTTGTTCAACGCCGGGCTCGCTGGACCGAAGACATTGGAGATCACCATCGATCCGCTGCCGGGCGAAGAGAACCGCGGCAATAATTCACTGCGCCGCCTGGTCGACGTGGAAAGCCGCAAGCCGCGCATCTTATATCTGGAGGGCGAACCGCGCTGGGAATTCAAATTCATCCGCCGCGCCGCGGAAGACGACCAGAGCCTGCAGATCGCCTCCATGCTGCGCACTACCCAGAACAAGATTTACCGGCAGGGCTTTTCCGATCCGCACGAACTGGAGGAAGGGTTCCCTGGCAAAGCCGAGGAGTTGTTCAGTTTCGATGGACTGATCATCGGCAGCGTCGAAGCCAATTACTTCACCGAGACGCAGCAGGATCTGATCCGCGAATTCGCCAATCGGCGCGGCGGCGGCATTCTGTTTCTAGGTGGACGCTTCGCGCTAGCCGAGGGCGGCTACGCGCATTCGCCAATGGCTGAATTGCTGCCGGTGCAGGTTCCGGAAACCAAGGGTACCTTTCACCGTGATTTTTCAAATTTCGAATTGACCGCGCAGGGCCGCGCCAGCCTGATCTGCCGCCTGGTGGAAGATCCCGAACGCAACGCGCAGCGCTGGACGCATATGCCGCAGGTCGCCAATTATAACGATGTGGGCGAGGCCAAGCCCGGCGCGGTCACGCTGATGGACGTGGTGCCCGCCGGTCGCCATCGTATGCCGCTACTGGTCACTGAGAACTACGGTCGCGGCCGCACCGCCGTCTTCGCTACATCCGGAACCTGGCGCTGGGTAATGTGGCAGGACCATACCGATATCACGCACGTCACGTTCTGGCAGCAGTTGATGCGCTACCTGGTTTCCGACAGTCCCGGCCGCGTCGTGGCATCTACGCCGCGCGCGGTGCTGCCGGATGAAACCAAAGTCACGCTGCGCGCCGAAGTGCGCGACAAAGCCTACCAGCCGGTGTCGAACGCGGTGGTGGAGGCGCACATCACCGGGCCGGATGGCTCGTCCAGCAGCGTCGAGTTGACACCGCTGCCTGCCGGCGACGGTTCCTATGCGGCCGACTGGAGCGCCGACAAACCGGGCTCCTACGTGGCCGAAATCGTGGCTGGGCGCGATAAGGACGAACTCGGACGCGATATCGTGATCTTCCGCCGCGAAGATGGCGTGGCCGAAAGCTTTCACACCGCGCAAAACCGCGAATTGCTGCAGAAGCTGGCCGATGACACGGGCGGGCGATACTACAGCGCAGCGAATGCCGGCCGCCTGGCGGATGAAATTTCGTATTCCGACGCCGGTATCACCACTCGCGAAACCAAGGATCTTTGGGACATGCCCGCCATCTTCCTGCTGGCACTGCTGTTGCGCGGCTCGGAATGGGTACTGCGCCGCCGCTGGGGCGTCGTATGAAGCTGCTAACTTTACACTGCCCCACGCTGATCCTGTCTTTTATCCTCAGCGCGGCGTCTTTACCCGCCACCACTTACTACGTCACAGTAACTGGCCTAGGCGGCGAACCCGACTACGAACAACACTTCGCCATGTGGGCCAAAGATATCGAAAAAGCCCTCAAGCCCGCGCCCGACGCCAAAGTCGAAACGCTGGTAAACGCCACGCGCGAGCAAGTTCGCAGCGCACTCGATGGCATTGCCAAATCCGCTCGCCCGCAAGATGCCGTCGTGCTCATGCTGATCGGCCACGGCAGCTTCGATGGCTACGACTACAAAATCAACCTGCCCGGTCCTGACTTGACCGCGTCCGAACTGGCCACCATGCTGGACCGCATTCCAGCCACGCGTCAACTCGTTGTCAACATGACCAGTGCGAGCGGCGGCTCCATCGAATCCCTACGCCGGCCCAATCGCGTGGTCATCTCCGCCACGAAGAGCGGAACCGAAAAGAACGCCACCATATTCGCGCGCTACTGGGTGGAAGCGCTGACCGATCCCGCCGCCGACAGCGACAAGAACGAAGTCGTCTCTGCCCTGGAAGCATTCCGCTTCGCCGACAAGAAGACGGCCGCGTTCTACGAGCAGCAGAACAGGTTGGCCACCGAACATGCCGTACTCGAAGACACCGGCAAGGGAGAAGCCGTGCGCGCGCCATCGCCCGAGAATGGCGAAGGCATGCTTGCCGCGCAATTCCCGCTGCTGCGCATCGGCGCCACGGCCGCTGCCGCCAAAGATCCGGCCAAACTGCAACTGCTCGCCAAGAAGGAAGAACTCGAACAACAAATCGACAAGCTGAAGTACGAGAAGGGATCCACCCCGCCTGATGAGTACAAGAAGCAACTCGGAGCCCTGTTGCTGCAACTTGCGCAGACTCAGGAGGAGATCGACAAGTGAGACTCCTGCTGGCGATTCTCTGCGTGGCCGCGGCGCTGCCTGCGCAAACCATTGATCAAGCTGAATCACTCTGGAAGCAGCACCGCTATCAGGAAGCGGAGCATGCCTTCGAATCGCTCGTTGCCGCGCATCCGCGTAACGCCGAGTACCGCGTTCAAATGGGCCGGTTGTTCCTGGAGCGCTTCAACGCCACCGAAGCCGCCAAGCTCTTCAACGAAGCGCTGGCCATCCAGCCGAAGCAGGCGGACGCTCTGCTGGGTCTGGCGCTGGTCGCGGCGCAAACCTTCGAGGCGCAGGCCACTTACTTCGCCCATCAAGCCCTGGATGCCGATCCGCACCTGGTCGCGGCGCAGGAACTGCTGGCGCGCCTGGAACTCGAAGATAACGACCCGGTGAAAGCGGCGGAAGAGGCGCACAAGGCCTTGGCCATGTCTTCGAACGCGATCCAGGCCAAAGCCATCCTCGCCACCATCGACTGGCTGAACGACAAAACCGACTCGCCCTGGGATCCGCATTCGGGGCCGGCTTACGAAACCGCCGGACGCATCTTCGTGCTGAACCGCCGCTACGAAGAAGGCATCCAGCTCTTCCGCAAAGCCATCGCCGCCCAGCCCGACTTATGGAGCGCTCACTCCCAGCTAGGCATCAACCTGATGCGCCTCGGCCGCGAACAGGAAGCCCGCGCCGAACTGGAGCCGGCTTATGAGAACCAATACGCCGATGCCGCGACCACTAACACGCTCCGGCTGATGGATAGCTACAAAAACTTCATCACTTACAAGACAGATAGAACCATCCTTCGTCTGCATAAGAAAGAAGCCGAGCTACTGCATCCCTATTTCGAAACCGAGATGCTGCGCGCGCTGAGCACTTACGACAAGAAATACGGCTATCATCTCGACCGGCCCGTGCAGGTGGAAGTCTATCCCGATCATGAAGACTTCGCCGTGCGCACCATGGGCATGCCCGGGCTGGGAGCGCTGGGCGTAACCTTCGGCTACGTGGTGGCCATGGACAGTCCCTCTGGACGCCCGCCCGGAACATTTCACTGGGCTACCACTATGTGGCACGAACTTAGCCACGTGTATGTTCTGAACATGACGAATTTCCGCGTACCGCGCTGGTTCACCGAAGGACTGGCCGTGCACGAAGAGACCGCCGTTTCGCCCGAATGGGGCGACCGCCTCGATCCGCACGTCATCATGGCGATCAAAGACAAGAAGTTGCTGCCCGTTGCCGAGTTGGATCGCGGGTTTGTGCGTCCCACTTACCCGGCGCAAGTCGTCGTGTCTTACTTCGAAGCCGGCCGCATGTGCGACTTTATCAATGAAGAGTGGGGCTGGCCCAAGCTGCTGGCCATGATACACGATTTCGCCGCCGGCGCATCTACTCCCGAGGTAATTGAGAAAGAGTTAGGCGTCAAGCCGGAAGAATTTGATAAGCGATTCATGTTCGCGCTCGATCGCGACACGAAGAAAACCGTGGACGGTTTCGATGATTGGCGCAAGGGTCTTAAGAAACTTGCCGAAGAGTACAAGACCGAGGACTACGCGGCCCTGATTCGAGATGGCGCCGGAATCCGTGATACTTATCCCGATTACGTGGAATCCGGAAATGTCTACCAACTTCTGGCCGACGCCTACGTGGCCAAGGGAGACAAGAAAGCAGCCATCGACGAACTCGATCGCTACGCCAAAGTGGGAGGGCGCAGCCCTGATACACTGAAACAATTGGCCACCCTCCTCGAAGAGGCCGGCAATAAGAAGGAAGCGGCCGCCGTGCTCGACCGGCTGAATTACATAAATCCCATCGATGAGGAGTTGCATCGCCGCTTGGGCAACCTTTGGTTAGGTTTGGGGAACACCGCCGGCGCGATCCGCGAGTATCAGGCGGTGCTGGCCAAGTCGCCTACCGATCCGGCCGCGTCGCACTTCGATCTGGCCAAGGCCTATCGTTCGGCCAATCGTCCGGATGCCGCCAAAGATGAACTGTTACTCTCGCTGGAGGCCGCTCCCGGATTCCGGCCTGCCCAAAAGATGTTACTGGAGCTCTCCAAATGAGCAACTGCACTGTGGCGCACGCTTTAGCGTGCTGCTGTCGGCTTCAGCCGACAGTACGGCGAACTGAAGTTCGCCGCGGCACGCTCAAGCGTGCGCCACAACCTATCGAAACTATATGTCCACCACCGTCACACCCCAGTTAGAACCCGACGTCCTGCGCAGCCGCATTGAGCGCTTCCGGGTAGTACAAATGGAAATTGTGCGCCAGGTCCGGCGCGTCATCGTCGGCCAGGAGGAAGTGCTGGAGCAGGTCATGATCGCCTTGTTCGTGGGCGGCCACTGTCTCATCACCGGCCTTCCCGGTACCGCCAAAACGCTGCTCGTGCGCACCATGGCGCAAACCCTGGGCCTGCTATTCAAACGCATTCAGTTTACGCCCGACTTGATGCCCTCCGATATCACCGGCACTGACATCATCGAGGAAGATCCCACCACCGGCCACCGCACTTGGACATTCGTCAAAGGCCCCATCTTCGCCAACGTACTGCTGGCGGATGAAATAAACCGTACACCGCCCAAGACCCAATCGGCGCTGCTCGAAGCAATGCAGGAACTCGCCTGCACGGTGCGCGGCAATAACTACAAACTACCGGCCCCGTTCTTCGTACTGGCCACGCAAAACCCCATAGAGCTTGAAGGCACTTACCCCCTGCCCGAGGCGCAGTTGGATCGCTTCCTTTTCAATACGGTGCTAGGCTATCTGACCGCCGGCGAAGAGTTACAAGTGGTCGATCTGACAACCACCACGCACGTCGCCCAAGCTGACCCCGTCACGAATGCCGAGGAAATCCTGGACTTCCAGCAATTAGTGCGCATGGTCCCCATCGGCGAATCCGTAGCGCGCTATGCCATCGACTTAGTCCGCGCCAGCCGCAGCAGTGACGAAACCGCCCCGGACTTCGTCAAAAAATATGTGAACTATGGCGCCAGCGTGCGCGCCGCCCAGTTCCTGGTGCTGGCCGCCAAAGCCCGGGCGCTCATGAAGAGCCGCTACCACGTAACTTATGAAGATATTCGCGCACTGTATATCCCGGTCCTGCGCCACCGCATTCTGCTCAACTTCCATGCGGAATCAGACCGGCTAAAACAGGACGACATACTGCAGCGGTTACTGGAGTTTAGAGGAGCACCGAAAGAATAAGAGGGTGCTGGTTGCTGGGTGCTAGGTGCTGGTAAAAACCGGAACCCAGCACCCAGCAGCCAGCACCCAGCACCCAGGACCCCAGCCATGCTGCAGCGTTTCCTAGACCCCGCGACCCTCGCCTCCATCTCCGGTCTCGACCTGGTGGCCAAGACCGTAGTTGACGGCTTCATTGCGGGACTGCACCGCTCGCCCGACTACGGCTTCAGCCAGGAATTCGCCGAGTACCGCGCCTACACCCCCGGCGACGACTTGCGGCACGTCGATTGGAACGTTTTCGCCCGTAGCGAGCGCGTCTATCTGAAGCGGTATCGCGGCGAAACCAACACGCAACTGCTCATCCTGCTGGATGCCAGCGCCTCCATGGCCTACGGTTCCCATGCCGTCAACAAACTGGATTACGCGCGCTTCCTGGCCGCCTCGCTCTGCTACCTGGCGCACGCCCAGCGCGATGCCGCCGGCCTGATCGTCTTCGACGAACAGGTCCAGAATTACGTGGCGCCTTCCGGCCGCCAGGGCCAGTTGTTCCGCCTGCTGCATGCCATCGAAAAAGCCCAGCCCGGCACCCGCACCGATTTCGCCAAACCCTTCGTGCACTTCCTCGATTTCACGCGCCGCCGTGGCTTGGCCGTGGTCATCTCGGATTTCTATGAGCGGCCGGAAATCATCATCAAGACAGTCGAACCCCTGCGCTTC
The DNA here is from genome assembly GCA_963756605.1 of Bryobacterales bacterium. Taxonomy (GTDB): domain Bacteria; phylum Acidobacteriota; class Terriglobia; order Bryobacterales; family Bryobacteraceae; genus Bog-159. The sequence continues at coordinate 169,258 of CAVWOT010000022.1, forward strand.
CGCGGCAACGAAGTGATTCTCTTCCACGTCCTCGACCCGCAGGAGATCGCGCCCAAATTCCGCGAGCCGGTCCTGCTCACCGACATGGAAACCAGCGGCACGCTGGAGGTTTCGCCCGAATACGCGCGCAGCGAATACCGCCGCAAAATCGACGCGCACATCGCCGCCCTGCGCGATCAGGCCAAAGGCGCGGCCCTCGATTATTTCCTGATGGACACCGGACGCCCGCTCGACGAAGGCCTGCGCGAGTACCTAGCCGTGCGCCAGGGGAGGATGTAAATGGGACTGCTGGCGCCCTGGGCATTAGCCGGACTCGCGGTCTTAGGCCTGCCCCTCTGGCTGCACCTGCTCAAAAAACACAAAAGCACGCCCCTGCCTTTCAGTTCGTTGATGTTCTTCGAGCGGCGCACGCAAAGTTCCATCAAGCACCGGCGCTTGCAATATCTTCTGCTCCTGGCGCTGCGTATGGCAGTGTTCGCCCTGCTGGCGTTCGCCTTCGCGCGTCCGTATTTGCAATCGCGCCTCTCGGCACTCACGGGCGGTCCCAAGTTGACGGTTCTCGCCATCGATAATTCCTTCAGCATGCGTGCCGATGGACGCCTGGCGCGCGCCAAGCATGAAGCCACCGAGGTCGCGTCCAAATTGGGCGACCGTGACAAGTTGCAGGTGCTGGCCTTCGGCTCTCACGTCCAGGTGATGGGCGATTCAGCCGCCGCCATTCCGCCGATCGCGCCTGGCGATACGCGCAGTTCTTATGCCGAGTTGACCCGCGCGCTGCGCTCCATCGCGCAATCGGCCCGCATGCCGGTCGAAGCGCACCTGTTCTCCGATATGCAAAAGTCCTCGTTGCCGGCCAACTTCTCGGACTTGCATCTGGGCGACAACGTACGGCTGATTCCGCATCCGGTTGCGGACCGGCGCGACCCTAACTTCGCCGTCGAAAGCGTCAACGCGCCCCGCCGCATCTATGGCTCCGGTAAAACGCGCGTCGAAGCCACGGTCGCCGGATACGGCACGGAACAGGCTCAGCGACGCGTTTCGCTCGTGGTGAATGGCCGCGAGTTGGATTCCAGAACCGTCAGCGTCCCCGCCGGTGGACGCGGCACCGTCGATTTCCAGCCCGCCAACCTGCCCTACGGCCTGAATCGCGGCGAAATCCGTATCGATTCGGCCGACCGGCTTCCCGACGACGACCGGTTCTATTTTTCGGTCGAACGCGCCGAAGCGCGCCGCGTTCTGTTCGTCCACGAAGGGCGCAATCAGCGCGACGCGCTGTACTTCCGCACGGCGCTCGAAGCCGCCGCCGAATCGGCTTACGCGCTGGATGTGACGCCCGCCGAACAGAGCGCCAATCTCGATCCGCATAAGTACGCCTTCGTGGTGCTTTCCGATACCGGCTCGCTGCCGCCGGGTTTCGAAGCCGCCCTGCGCGCCTACGTGCGCGCCGGTGGGTCGCTGCTGGTGGCCCTGGGACGTGAGTCGGCCTTGCGCGACCACGTGCCGGTCTTCGATGAAAAAATCATTGAGCCGCGCTATTACGGCCGCGATGGCGCCTTGTTCCAATCCGTCAGTTGGCTCGATACGGGCCATCCTTCGACGCAAAACGCCCAACATTGGGATGACGTAAAGTTCTATCAGGCGGTGCGCATCGATCCGGGCGCCGCGCAAGTGGCCGCACGCCTCGGCGACGATACCCCGCTGCTGCTGGACAAGCAACTGGGCGAAGGCCGTATCGTGGTGTTTGCTTCCACTTTCGATAACATCTCCAACGATTTTCCGCTGCACAACTCCTTCGTGCCGTTCATCGAACACACGGCGAATTATCTCGCGCGCCAGGACGAAGGTCCCGCCAATCACATGGTGGGATCGTACCTGGAATTGCGGCAGGGCAGCGAAAAGGGTGCGGCCGTGGAGGTGCTCGACCCCAAAGGCGAGCGCGCGCTGACCCTCGACGAAGCCACGCGCGCACAGAACATGCCGCTTACCATGGCGGGCTTTTACGATGTGAAACGCCCTAATGGGCGCCATGAGTTAGTAGCGGTAAATGCGGACCGCCGCGAGTCCGATCTCGAACCGCTCTCGGCAGAAACACTGGCACTGTGGCAAAATACGGCTCAGGGGGGGCAAAATGAAAGTGCCGCCGAAGACCCTGAAAAGCCCCACCCGCAAGAGTTCTGGTGGTATGTCCTGATCGCTGTTCTAGTGCTGGCGGTGGCTGAATCACTATTAGGAAACCATCATTTGAGTGATGTGGGGCAGACCTACAGGTCTGCGGCGGATCTCCAGACCCGCCCCTCCCTTATCAACGAACAGGCCGGCGTGGACGCCGGCCGCAGGACTGGAGTCCTGCCCCACGAAGAGGCGGTATGAATCCACTAACCGGTGTATCCGACTATCTCCGCCGCATCGAGCGGCGCCTGCGCCTGCTGGCCTTCACCAAGGGAGCCGCCATCACCGCCGCCGCGGCGCTGGTCTTCACCGTGCTGGCGGTCCTGCTGGCGAACGCCTTCGCTTTCTCCGATCCCAGCGTGACCACCGCGCGCGTGCTGCTCTTCCTGGCGCTGGCCCTCGCCTTGGGCATCGGACTGGTGGTGCCGCTCCTTCGCCTCAACCGTCGCCACGCCGCGCGCGAAACGGAGCGCCAATTCCCCGCATTCCAGGAACGCCTGATTACCTTCACCGAGCGCGCCCAAACCAATCCCGACGATCCCTTTCTACCCCTGCTCGCTGCCGATACCCTGGAAGTCTCGCGTAAAGCCGAACCCACCCGCGTGGCCGGCCGCAGCCGCATCCTCAGCTTCGTTTCCACCGCGGGTGTTTCACTCATCGTCCTCATCTGGCTGGGCACCTCCGGTCCCGGATTCCTGGGCTACGGAACGTCCCTGCTGTGGGGCCGTCTGCCTAAGGGCGAACTCACGCCCTACTACGACATCTCCGTCGATCCCGGCAATCACACCGTCCGCCGCCTCGCCGACCAGCTTATAGGCGCCCAATTGAAAGGCTTCCAGGCGCAGCGCGTGCGCATGTTCGCCAAGTACGCCAGTTCGTCGAAATGGGAACAGGCCGACATGCGTCCGCAGCTAAACGGTCCCGGCTATGAGTTCCTGATCGCCGGCGTGCCCGAGTCGCTCGATTACTATGTCGAAGCGGGGGGCGTCCGTTCGAAGCAGTATCACCTGAAAGTAGTCGACCTGCCCGCCATCAAGAAGTTGAGGGTCACCTATCATTTTCCGGGTTGGACCGGGATGAAGGACAAAATCGAAGATCCCGGCGGCGATTTGCGCGCCGTCGAAGGTACCGATGCCGATGTAACCATCGAAACCGACCGGCCCCTGGTGAACGGCGCGTTGCTCTTCGATGACGGCACCAAGCTGATGCTGCGCTCCGGCGAAAACGGCGTGCGCATCGCCAGCGTACCCATTCGCAAGGACGGCATGTATCATATCGCCGCCGTCGATCAAGGCGAGGATGTGCGCCTCAGCCCGGATTATTTCATCGAAGCGCAAAAAGACGAGCCGCCCACGGTGCGCATCACCCGGCCGCAGGCCGACGCGCGTGTGAACCCCATCGAAGAAGTGACCGTGGCCGTCGAGGGCCAGGACGATTTCGGCCTCGACGAGTTGGCCCTCCACTATTCGGTCAATGGCGATGCGGAGAAAACCGTCTCCCTGCTCAAGAGTAAAGGGCTACGCAACGCCTCCGGGTCTATCACCATTGCGCTCGAAGATTTCAAGCTTTCACCCGGCGACCTGGTGAGTATGTATGCCACCTCGCGCGATGCGCATTCGACTGCGCGCACCGACATGATGTTCATCCAGGCCGAGCCTTTCGAGCGCCGTTATTCTCAATCGCAGGAATCCGGCGGGATGAATGGCGCCGGCGGCGATCAGGACGACAACAAGATCTCCGAACGCGAGAAAGAAATCATCGCCGCCACCTGGAATCAGATCAAGGACATCTCAGGTAATAAGGCCGCCGCGACCGAGAACGCCGGTTTCCTTTCGGGTGTTCAGTCCAAGCTGCGCGACCAGGCGCATTCGCTCTCCGAGCGTATGAAGGCCCGCCAATTGGCTGGCTCCAGTGAGGAGTTCAAAGCATTTACCGCCGATATGGACGAGGCCGTGAAGGCCATGGGGCCGGCGTCCGACAAGCTGCGCGGTTCGCAATGGCAGAACGCACTCGCGCCAGAAGAGAAAGCCCTGCAGCACCTGTTGCGCGCCGAGGCCGTAATGCGCGACATCAAGGTGGCGTTCGGAAATCGCGGCGGCGGTGGTGGGGGCGCCTCGAGCGGCGCGGAACGCGACCTGCAAAGTCTGTTCGATCTGGAGCTCGACACCGAAAAGAATCAGTACGAGAGTGGCCAGTCATCGGCCTCCAAAGATCAACGTCAGCACGAAATCGACGAAGCGCTGCAGAAGCTCGAGCAGCTCGCGCGCCGGCAGCAGGAGCTTGCCGAACAGCAGCGTCGCAACCAGCAGATTTCGCAACAGCGCTGGCAGCAGGAGATGCTGCGCCGCGAAGCCGAAGAACTGCAGCGCAAGATGGAGCAGCTCACGCGCAGCCAGCAGGGCCAGCCGCAATCCGGCCAGCAGTCGGGACAGAGTGGGCGAGCGTCCAGCCAGGGCGGGCAAATGTCCTCCCAGCAGTTGCAGCGGGCCATCGAGCAGTTACGGCAGGCGCAGCAGGAAATGCGCCAATCCACGTCCACCCAAAGCGAAGCCGATGCGCAGCGCGCCGCCGAGCGATTGAAAGAGGCGCGCGATTTGCTCTCCGGCATGCGCCAGCAGCAGACTGCCGCCGGCGTCGACGATCTGGCGCGTCAGGCGGAAGACATTGCCAACCGCCAGCAGGAATCGAACGCCAAATTGCGGCGAGCCTTCGGGGCCGGCCAGCAGCAGGGACAGGGAGCCAGCCGGCAAGAGACCGAAGAACTGGCGCGCGAGAAAGAGAAGTTGGCCGACGACTATCAACGGCTGGAGTCCCAAATAGGAACCGTCGCGCGCGACACGCGTGCCAGCAACCGGGAAATGTCCAGCAAGCTGCGGGATGCGTTGGGACAAGTGCAACAGAATGAGATTAACAATCGCCTGCGCTGGACCACCGACCACCTGCGGCGGGGCGACGGTGCGGTGGCCACCATGCGCGATGCTGTCACCACCCAAGCCCTGAACAACCTGCGCGACCAGATACAGGAAATCCAGAAATCGGCGGGCAACGGCCAGCAGGGACCCGGCGACAAGGATCGCCAGGCGCTCGAACAGGCTCTCGCACAGACCGAGCGTCTGCGTAAAGAAATGGAGCGTGATATGCATGGCTCGCAGCCGGGCCGGCAGCCCGGCCAACAGCAAGGCCAACAACAAGGCCAAGGGAAAGGTTTGGCGCAGGGTCAGCAGCCCGGTCAGCAACCCGGTCAGCAACCCGGTCAGCAACCTGGGATGCAGCCAGGCAAGAAACCAGGCCAGCAACCGGGTATCGCGCCCGGTGAGTCGCGCCAAGCCAGCACCGGCCAGCCCGGCCAGTCGGGCTCGTACGCGAACGGCCCGCAATACGGCTCGCTGCCCAGCCCCGGACCCGCCTGGGGCGACGCGGGTGATTTCACGCAGATTTACCGGCGCACGCTGCACGATCTGGAGAACAATCCGCAAATCGGCAAAGACCTGCGCGATGCCATCCACGAGATGTACCGGCTCGATCCGCGTCTCTCTCCCGGTAATCCCGAACTGATGCGCCTCATCGAATCGCAGATGCTCACCGGAGTCGAGCAGATCGAACTCCAGTTGCGCCGCCAGCTAGATGACCAGGGCGGCGCGGTGCGCAGCGGCTCGGCCGAGCCTGTACCGCAAGGCTACGCCGACGCCGTAGCCGAATACTTCCGGCGGCTAAGCAAGGAGAAATAACTGGCATTATTGCTGCTCGGACGGGTCTCGGCAGCGTCTGGCAGAACGGGTCCTTTCGGATATATCTTCTTCGGCGGCCTTGCCTGCTTCGTCGTCTGGAGCTTGGCGCGAGATTGGAAACGGTCGAAACAGATTCGGCAGTGTGCGCAAGGCAAAGGTTTCGTGTATATAGGCGCGTATCTACCGAGTAGCTTTCCGTTTAGCGAAACTTCTGTAAACTGGGCCAGTTCGATCGCAAATGCCGTTGACGGCGACCGGGGCGGCAAAAGGGTGCTTTTCTTCGACTGCAAATTAGGGTCCGGCAAGGGTCGTAGAACCCAAACCGTAGTGGCGGTTCGGGCAGCGTCCGAGTGTTTTAGCCCCGGTTCGATTTGGCCGTTTATGACGGCCGAAAGAGTCGGTGATTGGGCGCTGTTTTATCGTTCCAAAGAACGTTTGCCGCTAGAGGAGATAGAGGCCTTCCTGGCGGAGGTTTAACGGTTCGTTGCAGTTCCACCGAGCCTGTACCGCAAGGCTACGTCGCCGCCGTGGCAGAATACTTTCGGCGGCTAAGCAAGGAAAAATAGCTTAACGGATCTTCTGCTTGAGAGCGATGCCACGCTCCGCAATCGCAATTTCGGTTCCTGCCCGGTCCATGTTCCCACGCGGGTCCGGTTCCACCACGACAGATAACTCCTTCTCCATATAGCCGTTGGCTGGCCCCATGGTCTTCGCGCCCGCCAGTCGCATCCCTTTCAGCAGCAGGTCCAGCCCGGTCTCGAAAATCTCTCTGTCAAGAGGACATTTCCTTTTCCTCAAAGGGGCAAGCCATTGCCTGCCGTGATCTGCGCGCTCCGGCAGATTTGAGGCGATTAACCGTCCACGATTGAACCACGACTGAACCACGATTGAACCGCACTTGCGCAGCGGCGCGCTTTTCGCTATCATAGAAAAGTTTCGCGAGTACTAGCTTTCTGCTCCTGCGCTACCACTGCGAGTGTTCGCGGTCCGGCCGGGGGTGAGGTCCCGAGGTTTCGCCGGTCGACCCCGGCTGGAATATGGACCTGTCCGAAGCAATCGATCCTCGCTGTTGTGAACCGTAGACACAGGCTGTGGGCCTGTGCATGTGTGTTTGAGGCGGGCCTGAAGCGCCCATCCAACGGAATTTAGGACTCAAGGGAAGGTTCGTGCCAACTTTTAATCAACTTGTGCGCAACGGGCGCCGGCCGCCCCGCTGGAAGACTGCCAGCCCGGCGCTGCAAAGCTGCCCGCAGAAGCGCGGCGTTTGTACGCGTGTGTACACTTCCACGCCCAAGAAGCCCAATTCGGCCCTGCGGAAAGTGGCGCGCGTGCGCTTGACCAACGGCATCGAGGTAACTACGTATATCCCCGGCGTCGGCCACAACCTGCAGGAGCACTCCATCGTGCTCATCCGCGGGGGCCGCGTGAAGGATTTGCCGGGTGTGCGTTACCACGTCATCCGCGGCGCGTTGGACACGGCGGGCGTCGCGAACCGCAAACAGGGCCGGTCGAAATATGGAGCAAAGCGGCCAAAGGCGTAGGCCGCGGGAATCGTTATGCCACGAAGACGACGCGTTGAAATTCGGGAAGTGCCGGCCGATCCGGTTTATAACTCCACATTAGTCGAAAAATTCGTCAACTCGATGATGTGGCAAGGCAAGAAAACCGTGGCGCAGGGCATCTTTTACGACTCGATGGACAAGATCCGGGAGCGCTCGGGCGACGACCCGTTGAAGCTTTTCAAAAAGGCTGTCGAAAATGCCAAGCCGCTGCTCGAAGTGAAAACGCGGCGGGTAGGCGGCGCCAACTACCAGGTGCCCATTGAGGTGCCCCAGAACCGGCGCACCAGCCTGGCCATCCGCTGGATCATTATTAACGCACGCACCCGGCCGGAAAAAGGAATGCCGGAGAAACTGGCCAATGAATTGAACGACGCTGCCAACATGCGGGGCGGCGCCATCAAGAAAAGAGACGATGTGCATCGCATGGCGGAGGCGAATAAGGCGTTCGCTCACTACAGGTGGTAGGCCAGCCCAGCACCTAGCACCCAGCACCCGTAGGGAAAATTTATGGCCCGAACCGTACCTATCGAAAGAATGCGCAACATCGGCATCGCTGCTCACATCGATGCCGGTAAGACCACTACGACCGAACGCATCCTTTATTACACGGGCCGCACGCATAAGCTGGGCGAGGTGCATGAAGGCACCGCCATCATGGACTGGATGGAGCAGGAACAGGAGCGCGGCATCACCATCACGTCCGCAGCTACCACGTGCTTCTGGCGCGATATTCAGATCAACATCATCGATACCCCTGGCCACGTGGATTTCACCGCCGAAGTCGAGCGCAGTCTGCGCGTCCTGGATGGCGCCGTGGCCGTATTCGATGCCGTGGCCGGCGTGCAGCCGCAATCGGAAACCGTGTGGCGGCAGGCCGATAAGTACAATGTCCCGCGCATCTGCTTCATCAACAAGATGGACCGCGTGGGCGCGGATTTCTTCCACTCCGTCGAAACCATCGTCAACCGCCTGAAGTGCAAGCCAGTGCCCGTACAGTTGCCTGTCGGCGCCGAAGACCAGTTCAAGGGCATCATCGACCTGGTGCGCATGAAGGCGCTGATCTGGCGCGACGAGACGCTGGGCGCCGAATACGACGAAATCGAAATCCCTGCGGAACTGCTGGACCAGGCCCGCGATTACCGCGAAAAGATGATTGAAGCGGTGGCGGAGCACGACGATACGCTGTTCGAGAAATTCGTCGAAGGCCAGCCGCTAACCGAGGCCGAAATCCAGCATGGCATCCGCACGGCGACCATCAAGCTCAAGATTTTTCCCGTAATCTGCGGCTCGGCATTCAAGAACAAGGGTGTGCAGACGATGCTGGACGCCGTAGTCGATTACCTGCCATCGCCGCTCGAAGTGCCGCCGGTGGAAGGCACGGCAGTGGGCGATCCAACGCAGGTTCTGACCCGGCAGGCCTCCGACAGCGAGCCGTTTGCGGCGCTGGTCTTCAAGATCATGACCGATTCCTATGTCGGCCAACTGGCGTTCTTCCGCGTGTATTCGGGCAAATTGGCCGCGGGCGAATCGGTGTACAACGTGGCAAAGGGACGCAAGGAGCGCATCGGCCGCCTGCTGCGCATGCACGCCAATAAGCGCGAGGAGATCCAAGAGATTTTTGCCGGCGATATCGCGGCCGCGGTGGGTTTGAAGACGGTGCAGACCGGCGACACCATCTGCGACGACAACTCGCCTATTGTGCTCGAATCCATCGAATTTCCCACGCCTGTCATTCAGCTTGCGGTGGAGCCCAAAACTAAGGCCGATCAGGAAAAGCTGGGCATGGCCATCCAGAAGCTGGCACAGGAAGATCCCACGTTTCGCGTGGCCACCGATCCCGAAACCGGCCAGACCATTCTCTCCGGCATGGGCGAACTGCACCTGGAAATCATCGTGGACCGCATGATGCGCGAGTTCGGCGTGGGCGCCAATGTCGGCAAGCCGCAAGTGGCGTATCGCGAGACTATCCGCAGGAGCGCGGAAGCCGAGGGAAGGCACGTCAAGCAGAGCGGCGGTCGGGGCCAATATGGCGTAGTCAAGATTAAGGTGGAGCCGCTGCCGTCCGGCTCCGGATTCGAGTTCGTCAACGAAATTTACGGCGGATCGATTCCCAAGGAATTCATCAAGCCGGTGGAAATGGGCATGCGTGAAGCGCTGGAGGGTGGCGTGCTCGCCGGATATCCCATGTCCGACATAAAAGCGATCCTCTACGATGGCAGCTACCACGACGTAGACTCGTCGGAAATGGCCTTCAAGATCGCAGGATCGATAGCCATCAAAGAAGCCGCCCGGAAAGCCAAGGCGGTGCTGCTGGAGCCCATCATGGCGGTGGAGGTGGTGGTGCCCGAGGAGTATATGGGCGACGTGATCGGCGATTTGAACTCCCGGCGCGGGCGCATCGAGGGCATGGAGCTGCGGGGAACGACGCAGATTATCAAGAGCATGGTTCCGCTTTCGGAAATGTTCGGCTATGCGACCGAGTTACGCTCCCGCACGCAGGGCCGCGGCAGTTTCACGATGCATTTTGGCAAGTACGAGGAAGTTCCCTCGGCGATATCCGAGGAGATCGTTAACAGGATCCAAGGGAAGGTAACTAGATAGCGGGTGCTGGGTTCTAGGTGCTAGGTGCTGGCCGACGCTCTCCGGACGGGAGAACGGATTGCCAGAACCCAACACCCAGGACCCAGAACCTAGCTCCGAAGGAGCTTATATGGCTAAAGAAAAATTCGATCGCAGCAAGCCGCACGTCAACATCGGCACCATCGGCCACATCGATCACGGCAAGACCACGTTGACCGCGGCCATCACCAAGGTACTGGGGAAGAACAACCCCAAGGTGAAGTTCCGCAGTTTCGACTCCATCGATAACGCGCCCGAAGAAAAAGCGCGCGGCATCACCATCGCGGTGGCCCACGTCGAGTACGAAACCCCCAACCGGCACTACGCGCACGTGGATTGCCCCGGCCACGCCGACTATATCAAGAACATGATCACCGGCGCGGCGCAGATGGATGGCGCCATCCTGGTGGTGGCGGCCACCGATGGACCCATGCCGCAAACCCGCGAGCACCTGCTGCTCGCCCGCCAGGTGGGCGTACCCTACATCGTGGTCTGCCTGAACAAAGTGGACATGGTGGACGACGCCGAACTGCTCGACCTGGTGGAGTTGGAGATGCGCGAGCTGCTGAAAACCTACGAATTCCCGGGCGATGATGTGCCGGTGATTCGCGTATCGGCGCTGGGTGCGCTGAACGGCGAGGCGCAGTGGGAAAAGACGGTATTGGACCTGATGGCCGCGGTAGACAGCTACGTGCCGCTGCCGCAGCGCGAGATCGACAAGCCATTCATCATGCCGATTGAAGACATCTTCTCGATTCAGGGCCGCGGCACGGTGGTGACGGGGCGCATCGAGCGGGGCATCGTCAAGGTGGGCGAGCCGGTGGAAATTGTAGGCTTCCGCGATACGCGCAACACGGTGGTGACGGGCGTCGAAATGTTCAAGAAGCTGCTGGACGAAGGGCGCGCCGGAGACAACGTGGGGCTGCTGCTGCGCGGTATTGAAAAGGACGACGTGGAGCGCGGGCAGGTGGTGGCGAAGCCGAAATCCATCACGCCGCACAAGAAGTTCAAGGGCAGCGTGGTGGTGTTGAGCAAGGAAGAAGGCGGGCGGCACACGCCGTTCTTCAAAGGATACCGGCCGCAGTTCTACTTCCGCACGACGGACGTAACGGGAGTGGCGGAGCTGCCGGAAGGCACCGAGATGGTGATGCCGGGCGACCACGTGAACCTGGTGATCGATCTGATCACGCCCATCGCCATGGATAAGGGGCTGCGCTTCGCCATCCGCGAAGGCGGACGCACCGTGGGCGCCGGAACCGTCACCGAGATTCTCGAATAGGTAAAAAATGGCGCTGAGAGAACGCATTCGCATTCGCCTGAAGGCGTACGACCACAGGGTGCTGGATCAATCGACGACGGAGATCGTCGATACGGCCAAGCGTACCGGCGCCAGCGTGGCCGGTCCCATTCCGCTGCCGACGTCGCGCAGCGTGACGACCGTGCTGCGCTCGCCGCACGTGGATAAGAAGTCGCGCGAGCAGTTTGAGATCCGCACACACAAGCGGCTGCTCGATATACTGGAGCCGACCCAGCAAACCGTGGATGCCTTGATGAAGCTGGATCTGCCGGCGGGTGTGGATGTGGAGATCAAGGCGTTTGGGAAGGATCATAAATGAGGTGCTGGGTGTTGGGTGCTAGGTGCTGGTTAAAAGCTCTCCCGTTTGGAGTGCGTTTGCCAGAACCCAGCACCCAGAACCCAGCACCCGGGAAGTTGATATGAGTCCAGGAATCCTTGGCAGAAAAATCGGCATGACGCAGCTGTTCCGGCCGGACGGGCAGGTGGTTCCGGTCACCCTCCTCAAGGCGGGTCCGTGCATGGTGGTGCAGCGCAAAACGCCCACTACCGACGGCTACGATGCGGTGCAGCTCGGCCTGATGGAGTTCGTCAAGCCGGCGCGCATCAACAAGCCGATCACCGGGCACCTGAAGAAGGCCGGCGTAGAGGGCGCGCGCTTCATGCGGGAGTTCCATCTGCGCCCCGGCGACGACGATTTCAAGGCCGGGGACAAAGTGCTGGTCGACCAATTCAAGCCCAACGAAAAGGTGGACGTGATCGGCGTCAGCAAGGGCCGCGGTTTTGCGGGCCTGGTGAAGCGCCATCATTTCCGCGGCGGCGAAGGCTCGCACGGCTCCATGTTCCATCGCGCGCCCGGGTCGATCGGCGCATCCAGTTTCCCCTCGCGGGTGGTGCCCGGCATGCGCATGGCCGGCCACATGGGCGCGGGGCAGGTGACCGTGCGGAACCTGGAGATCGTGGAAGTCGATACCGAGGACAACGTGCTGATGGTGAAGGGCGCGGTGCCCGGTCCCAACGGCGGCTACGTAGTCGTGCGGAGGGCCAAGAGGTAATCGCCATGCCCACAGTGGACGTAGTGGATTTAAACAATCAGAAGGTCGGCGAGCTGGAGTTGGCCGACGCGGTTTTCGGAACCGAGGTCAACGACAACCTGCTCTACGAGGCCGTGCGGCATTATCGCGCCGGGCAGCGGGCGGGCACGCACAAGACCAAGGTACGCGGCGATGTAGCCGGTTCCGGCAAGAAGTTGTGGAAGCAGAAAGGCACCGGCCGCGCGCGCGTGGGGTCGGTTCGTTCGCCGATCTGGCGGCATGGCGGCACGGTACACGGCCCCCAGCCGCGCGACTACAGTTATAAGCTGCCGCGCAAGATGCTGCTGGGCGCCTTGCGTTCCGCGCTATCCGCCAAGCTGCGCGACGGCGAGTTGAAGGTTGTTCACGAGTTCAATCTGGAAGGCGTGAAGACCAAGGATGCCAAGGCCGCGCTGACGCGCCTGGAAGCCACGCGCAAAGTCCTGGTAGTCGAGAATGGCGAGAACCGCAACCTGTCGCTGGGTGTGCGCAACCTGCCCGGCGTTACCCTGATGCCCACCCGCGAAGTCAACGCATTCCATCTGTTAGGCCACGACCGCGTGCTGCTTACCGAAGCGGCCGCCCGCAAGTTCTCGGAGGCGCTGGCAAAATGACCTTACATGAAGTGATCCGCCGTCCGGTAGTCACCGAAAAAGGCGTGACGGCCAAGGATGAGCACGCCACCCTGTGCTTCGAGGTCGCACTTGCAGCCAACAAGACCCAGGTAAAGCAGGCCGTCGAGAAGCTGTTCAAAGTGAAGGTAGCCGAAGTGCGCACCGCGAATCTCGACGGTAAGATGCGCCGCCGCGGCCGGTTCGTAGGGTACAAGCCGAATTGGAAAAAGGCGTACGTGAAGTTGAAAGAAGGCGAGAAGGTGCCCGACTTTGCGCAGATATAGGAGCTAGTGGCTAGTGGCTGGTGGCTAGTGGCTGGTGGTTTTGATCCAAACCACCAATCACCACCCACCACTCACCAACCACCGATTTTTCACATGCCCATTAAAAGTTACAGACCGACAACCTCAACCCGCCGCTTCCAGACCACCGTCTCGCGCGACGACATCACCAGGGAGCGGCCGGAAAAGTCGCTACGCGAGGCCAAGAAGGGCACCGGCGGCCGCAATTCCACCGGGCGCGTGACCTCCCGCTTTATCGGCGGCGGCCACAAGCAGGCCTATCGACTGGTGGATTTCAAGCGCGACAAGCCGGGCGTGCCGGCGGTGGTGGCAGCCATCGAATACGATCCCAACCGTTCCGCGCGCCTGGCCCTGCTGCATTACGCCGATGGCGAGAAGCGCTACATCATCCAACCGGATGGGCTGAAGGTGGGCATGAAGATTTCCTCGGGCCCCTCCGCCGATATCCTCATCGGCAATGCTCTGCCCTTGAAGAACATGCCGGCCGGCACGATCGTGCACAACATCGAACTGCGGCCGGGCAAAGGCGCCCAGATGGCGCGGTCGGCGGGCACGCAAGCCCAGTTGGTGAATAAGGAAGGCGAGATCGCGCTGCTGAAGCTGCCCTCCGGCGAAATCCGCCGCGTGCCGCTCGATTGCATGGCCACCGTCGGCCAGGTCGGCAACGTGGATCACGAAAATGTTTCGTTGGGCAAGGCCGGACGCAAGCGCTGGCTGGGCAAGATGCCGCATAATCGCGGCGTGACTATGAATCCGGTGGACCATCCGCACGGCGGCGGCGAGGGCAAGACCTCTGGCGGACGCCATCCCGTGACTCCCTGGGGACAGCCCACCCGCGGCTTCAAAACGCGCAATAATAAGCGCACCGATAAGTGGATCGTCACCAGGAAGAGTAAGAAGAGATAACTATGGGGCGTTCAGTCAAGAAAGGGCCGTTCACCGACGGCCACCTGGAAGTGAAAGTCGCGGCACTTACCGCCAAGAATGAGAAGCGGGTAGTGCGCACCTGGTCGCGCCGGTCGACCATCCTTCCGGAGTTCGTCGGTCACACCATCGCGGTGCACAACGGCAAGAAATTCATCCCGGTATATGTCACCGAGAACATGGTGGGCCACAAGCTGGGCGAGTTCTCCCCGACGCGAGTGTTCAAGGGACATTCGGTGAAAGCGGCCACAGAAAAAGCCGCCAAGCCGGCATAAGAGGCGGGCAAACATGGAAGCCAAGGCAGAAGCAAGATATATCAGGGTATCGCCGCAGAAGGCGCGGCTGGTGGTGAATCTGATTCGCGGCCAGAACGCCGGCCAGGCGCGCACTACGCTGCGTTCCACCAACAAGCGCGTCGCGCCCACCGTGCAAAAGGTTTTGGATTCGGCCATCGCCAACGCCCGCGAACGGTTTGAAGACGTGGATGTGGACCGGCTGATCGTGTCGGAGGCGTACGTCAACGAGGGCCCGCGCGCCAAGCGCGTCCGCCCCGCGCCCATGGGCCGCGCCTACCGGGTGCAGAAGCGCATGTCGCATATAGTGATCAAGGTGGCAGCGAAAGAGGAAAGTGGTGGCTAAGACAAGGGTCCTGGGTCCTGGGTGCTGGGTGCTGGCAAAACCCACCCCGTACCGCGCAGTTCTTTGCCAGAACCCAGCACCTAGCACCCAGCACCCGAGGAGTTACTGATGGGACAAAAGGTACATCCATACGGTTTCCGCGTAGGCAATATCAAGCCGTGGCGCTCCCGCTGGTTCGCCAAGCAGGGCTACGCGAAGCTTCTGCAGGAAGATATCGAGCTGCGCGACACTCTCCGCGAGCGGCTCAAGTCGGCCGGCGTCAGCTCCATAGAAGTGGACCGCCCCGGTAACAAGCTGCGGGTCACCATCCGCACCTCGCGGCCCGGCATTATCATCGGACGCAAAGGCGCCGAAATCGAGAAGCTGAAGCAGGATCTGGCCCGGCGCACCAAGCGCGAAGTCTTCATAGACATCCAGGAAGTGCACAAACCGGAGCTCGACGCGCAACTGGTATCGGAATCCATCGCTCTGCAGCTCGAGAAGCGCGTAGCATTCCGCCGTGCCATGCGCAAAGCCGTGGATTCGGCGCTGCGTTTCGGCTGCAAAGGCATCAAGGTACGCGTATCGGGCCGGCTGAACGGCGCCGAGATCGCGCGCAGCGAATGGTATCTGCAAGGCCAGCTTCCGCTGCACACGCTGCGCGCCGATATCGATTACGGGACCTCCGAGGCCCATACCACCTACGGCGTAATCGGCGTGAAGGCCTGGTTGTATAAGGGCGAGATCCTGGATAGCGGTAACCGCTTGCGCTCGCTGTCGTCCGAACCGGAACCCCGCCAGCGGGATCGCGGCGACCGACGCGATCGTGGCGATCGCGGGGACAGGCGCCCGCCGGTCCGGCATCACGAGCCCACGCCGCCCGCGCCCGAACCGAGCGGCCCCGCGCGGCAAGCCCCGCCGCCATCTGAAATGGCCCATCCGGCACGCTCGGGCGGTCCGATCCTGCCGCCCCTCATGGCCCCCCAGCCCCAACCCCATTGGAAACAGGAAGTGCGCCCCGATATCGAGCCGCCGGTCGAACCCACCGCCGCCTCGGAAACTCCCGCCGCCGAGCCTTCCCCGAACCCGCCGGAACCGGGAGAAAAGGGAGAAAAATAAGCCATGATGATGCCCAAGAAAGTCAAATTCCGCAAGCAGCAGCGCGGCCGTATGACGGGCAAAGCCTGGCGCGGTTCCTCCGTCGCGTTCGGCGAGTACGGCCTCAAAGCCATGACTTGCGCATGGATTACGGACCGGCAGATCGAAGCCGCCCGCATCGCCATGACCCGCTCCATCAAGCGCGGCGGCAAGGTCTGGATTCGTTTATTCCCCGACAAGCCCATCACCAAGAAGCCTGCTGAAACCCGTATGGGAAAGGGCAAAGGCGCGCCCGAACAGTGGGTGGCGGTGGTGCGGCCGGGCAAGATTCTGTTCGAGATGGAAGGCGTGCCGTTGAACGTGGCGATGGATGCCATGCGCCTCGCGGCACACAAGCTGCCCATCCGCACCAAATTCGTAACGCGGGAGCAAGCGGAGTAGCGTATGAAGTCGCAGAAGATTCGGGACCTCGACGACAACGAACTGCAGCATCAATTGAGCGCCATCGAGGAGCAGCTTTTCCGGCTGCATTTCCAGATGTCCATGGGTACCATGGAAGGTTTGAAGAAAGCGCGCGCCATGCGTAAAGACCGCGCCCGCATCTACACCATCATGCGGGAACGCGAGCTGGCTGGAGCGAAGAAGTAATATGGCTGAGCAGACGCAGAAACCGTTAAAGAACGAAAAAGTGGGGCAAGTTGTCTCCACCAAAACGGCCAAGACGATCGTGGTCGAGGTGAGCCGGCGCGTGCCGCATCCGCTGTACAAACGGATCGTGAAGAAGCGCAAGAAATTTCACGCGCACGATGAAGAAGGCAGCGCCAAAATGGGCGACATCGTGCGCATTACCGAGTGCCGGCCGTTAAGCCGCATGAAGCACTGGCGGCTGGCCGAAGTGATCCGCCGCGCCCCCCAGGTGGGCGTGCAGCCGGCGGAATTGGACATAAAAGCATAGGTGCTGGGTTCTGGGTGCTGGGTTCTGGTCAAGAGCTCTCCCATTTGTGGAGAGTTTGCCAGCACCTAGCACCCAGGGCCCAGAACCGGAAGCGAAGCGAGCAGGCGGAATTGGACATAAAAGCATAGGTGCTGGGTGTTAGGTGCTAGGAGCTGGCAAACTCTCCCCAAACGGGAGAACGGTTGGCCAGAACCCAGCACCCAGGACCCAGAACCGGGAGCGAAGCGACCATGGTAGGAATGCGAACAATTCTCGAGGTGGCCGATAACAGTGGCGCGCGGCGGCTGGCCTGTATCCTGCCCCGCGGCGGCGACCTCGGCTTGCGGGCTGGCTTGGGCGACGTAGTCACAGCCAGTGTCAAAGAGGCGGCGCCCGATTCCGCCATAAAGAAAGGCAAAGTCGTGCGCTGCGTGATCGTCCGCATGCGCAAGGAGACCCGCCGTAAAGACGGAACCTATATCCGGTTTGATTCCAATGCCGCGGTGTTGATTACCGACTTGGGCGAACCGGTGGGCACGCGCGTATTCGGACCCGTTGCCAGGGAATTGCGCGAAAAGCGGTTCATGAAGATTGTGTCCCTGGCGCCCGAGGTGATTTGAAAATGCCGAAACGCAAGCTGGCCGACCCGGTCAGAATATTACTGAAGAAGAACGACCAGGTGAAAGTGATCGCCGGCCGCGACCGGGGCAAGACCGGACGCGTCCTGGATGTCAATCCGCGCAACGGCAAGATCCTGGTCGAGCACGTTTCCATGATCAAGCGGCATACGCGTCCCAATCCGGCCAAGCAGATCAAGGGCGGCATCGCCGAGCGGGAAAGCCCCATCTCGGTTTCAAACGTCATGATCGTCTGCCCGCAATGCGGCGCCGTACGCATCGCGCATCACATGGAGACTCTGCCCGGCGGCCAGGTGCGACGGACGCGAGTTTGCCGTAAATGTGGACAGACCCTCGATAGGAAATAGGAATCAGCATGGCAGCACGACTCAAGCAGCATTACACAAAATCGGTTGTCCCGGCGCTCACTAAGGAGTTCGGGTACAACAACGTGATGGCGGTGCCTAAGCTGGCGAAGATTTCGGTCAACATCGGCCTGGGCGAAGCCACCCAAAACGCGAAGCTGATGGATGGCGCGGTCACCGAATTGGGCCAGATCGCCGGCCAGAAGCCGGTGGTCACCAAAGCGCGCAAATCCATCGCGGCTTTCAAACTGCGCGAAGGCATGGCCATCGGCTGCATGGTGACGCTGCGCGGCGACCGCATGTACGAATTTTTCGACCGCTTGGTGAACGTGGCCCTGCCCCGCGTGCGCGACTTCCGCGGCGTCTCCACCAAGTCGTTCGACGGCCGCGGCAATTACACCCTGGGCCTGCGCGAACAGTTGATTTTTCCGGAAATCGATTACGCCAAGGTCGAAAAGACCAAGGGGATGAATATCTCCATCACCACGTCGGCACGCACCGACGCCGAAGGCATGGCTTTGCTGAAGCAACTCGGCATGCCATTCCGGCAGTAAAAAAGGAAAGACGAATAAAGATGGCCACTACCGCCAAGATAGCCAAAGATCTGAAACTGGAAAAAGCCGTGCGCGCCAAAACACCCCGGCTGCGCTGCAAACATCGTAACCGCTGCTGGCGCTGCGGGCGGCCGCGCGCCTTTCTGCGGAAGTTCGGTATCTGCCGGTTGTGCTTCCGCCAACTGGCGCTGAATGGGGAAGTCCCCGGCGTCACCAAGGCGAGCTGGTGAGAGCGAAAGGAAGAGTAGGACAGCAATGACAAGTGACCCTATCGCCGACATGCTGACGCGCGTGCGCAACGCCATCCAGGCGCGCCATCCTAAAGTGGATGTCCCGGCTTCGAAACTGAAGACCGAAATCGCCCGCATCTTGAAAGAAGAGGGCTACATCCAGAACTTCAAGGTCGCCGAGGAAGGCCCCAAGAAAGTCATCAAGATCTATCTCAAGTACAACACCGTCAATGCCCCGGTGATTTCGAATATCGAGCGCATCTCGCGCCCGGGCTGCCGCGTTTACGTGGGACAGCAGGATATCCCCCGCGTGCTGGGAGGCCTGGGAATCAATATCCTGACCACCCCGCGCGGAGTCATGACCGGCCGCGACGCCCACAAAGAGAAAATCGGGGGAGAACTGCTGTGCCGGGTTTGGTAAAAGAGGCGGCTTCTGGGTCCTGGGTGCTGGGTTCTGGCAAACGGGCCGCAAACAGGAGAGCTCTTGACCAGCACCCAGCACCTAGCACCCAGCACCCAAAATCCGAAGGATTTTGCATATGTCACGAATAGGTAAAAAGCCGATCCCCCTCCCCAAAGGAGTCAAAATCGAAATCGGCGAACAACTGGAAGTCACCGGCCCCAAAGGCACCCTGACCGTGCCCATTCCCGGCGGCATACATATCAAGCAGTCCGACGGCCGCCTGGACCTGGTGCGCGATGGCGACCAATACGGCGCGCTGCACGGTCTCACGCGCGCCCTCGCCGCCAACGCCGTCGAAGGCGTTTCCACCGGCTTCATCCGCGAACTGGACATCGTGGGCATCGGCTATCGCGCCGACGTGAAGGGCAAAATAGCCACCTTCACGCTGGGCTATTCGCATCCCATCGAAGTCCTGTTGCCGGACGGCGTGGACTTGAAGATCGATAAGCAGACGCACCTGGTCTTGAGCGGGCATGATAAGCAGTTGGTGGGCCAGGTGGCGGCCAACATCCGCGCGCTGCGCAAGCCGGATCCTTACAAGAACAAGGGCGTCCGCTATACCGGCGAGCAGTTGCGCAAGAAGGTCGGTAAGACCGGAGCGAGCGCAAAATGATCCACGTAACGCAAAAAAATGAAATCCGCCATCGCATTCACCAGCGCATCCGGCACAAGGTGCGCGGCAGCGCCGAACGGCCGCGACTGGCTGTGTTCCGCAGCGTAGCCAATATCTACGTGCAGGTGATCGACGATTCTCAGGGTGCCACGCTGGTTTCTGCTTCGACCATTGAAAAAGGCAAGCGCAGCAAGGGCGGCAATCTCGCGGCGGCCAAGACGGTCGGCAAGCTGATCGCCGAGCGGGCCAAGGAAAAAGGGATTCAGAAGGTAGTGTTCGATCGTGGCGGCTATATCTATCACGGCCGGGTGAAAGCCCTGGCGGACGCCGCCCGGGAAGCCGGACTGGAGTTTTAATGGCAGTAACAACGGTAAAACGCATCGACCCGCAGACGCTCAATTTGAAAGAGCAGGTGGTATCGATCAATCGCGTGACGAAAGTGGTCAAAGGCGGTAAGAACCTGAGTTTCTCGGCCCTGGTGGTGATCGGAGATCCGGCCGCCAAAGTGGTGGGCTTCGGCGTGGGTAAAGCCAAAGAAGTGCCCTCGGCCATTCGCAAAGGCATCGAGGCGGCCAAGAAAAATCTGCGCAGGATCCACGTGCTCGAGACCACCATCGCGCATCAGTCGCTGGGCCGCTTCGGCAGCGGTCTGGTGCTGCTGAAGCCGGCCCCGGAAGGAACCGGCGTGATCGCCGGCGGACCGGTGCGCGCGGTGGTCACCGCCGCCGGTATCCCCAACGTGCTGACGAAATCCATCGGCACGCATAACCCGCACAACGTAGTGAAGGCCACCATCGTGGCCCTGGAACAACTGCGCGACAGGGCGGAAGTGGCCGAGATGCGTGGCCTGGCAGTAGAAAAGCTTTAAGAGCCGGTGCTGGGTGCTAGGTGCTGGGTGCTGGTTCACGATGCGCTGCGTGGGCCAGCACCCAGGACCCAGAACCCAGCACCAGAAACGGAACGTTTCTATGAGCAGCACTATCAAGATTAAGTTGTACCGCAGTCCCATTTGCACGCCCGAAAAGCATAAGCGCGTGGTGCGCGGCCTGGGCCTGCGCAAGGTCAATCAAATCGTGGAGCGTCCGGATTCCCCCGTCTTCCGCGGTATGGTCAACAAGGTCCCGCATCTGTTGAAGGTGGTCGAATAAGGAGCCCCGCGTCATGAATCTGAGTAATCTGAAACCCCCCGCCGGACAGAAACACGTACGCAAGCGCATCGGCCGCGGCATGGGTTCCGGCCATGGCAAGACCGCCACCCGCGGCAGCAAGGGACAACGCGCCGGCACGGGATTTGGCCAAAAGCGCGGCTTCGAGGGCGGCCAAATGCCGCTCCACCGCCGGCTGCCCAAGCGCGGCTTCACCAATATCTTCAAGAAACAATACGCCATCGTCAATCTGGACCGGCTGGAGAAACTGGAAGCCGACACCATCACCCCCGATCACCTCCTCGAGCGCGGTATTATCAAGAAGCTGCACGAAGGCCTGAAGGTCCTCGGATCCGGCCAGTTGACGCGTAAGCTGCGGGTCGAAGCGCATTTGTTTTCGAAATCCGCCATTGATAAGATTCAAGCCGCGGGCGGCGAAGCGGTAGTCATAGGGGGCGCCCGGAAGGATTAGACGTGGCTGGTGGGCGGTGGCTGGTGGCTGGTGGATTAGTCTAAACCACCAACCACCAGCCACCAACCACCAGCCACCTTTTGTGAGGTGAGGCCACGTATCTATGAAGTTTTTCGAAGCGCTGGGCAACGTATTTCGCATCCCCGATCTGCGCAAGCGAGTCTTATTCACGCTCGCCATGCTGGCGGTCTATCGCCTCGGCGGCCACATCCCCACCCCCGGCATCAACGTAGACCGCTGGCAGGACTTCCTCACCCGCAATTCCGGCGGTATCTTCGGCTTCTTCGATCTGTTCGCAGGCGGCAATATCCGGCGTTTCACCATCTTCGCCCTGGGCATCATGCCCTACATCACCGCCTCCATCATCCTGCAATTGTTAACGGTGGTCGTCCCCACCCTCGAAAAGCTGCAGAAGGAAGGCGAACTCGGCCGCCGCAAAATCACCCAGTGGACCCGCTACCTCACCATCATTCTCTCGGTCATCCAATCGTTCGGCATCGCGCAGGGCTTGCAGCATTCTAACGGCGGCTTTGTCGACAACCCCGGTTGGGGATTTGTCCTGATGACCATCATCTCGCTCACCACCGGCACCGCCTTCATCATGTGGCTGGGCGAGCAGATCAGCGAGCGCGGCATCGGCAATGGCATGTCGCTCATCATCTTTGCCGGCATCGTCGTGGGCCTGCCCAACGCCATCTCGAATGTCTATCGCAACACCTTCGTCACCCGCGAATGGGGACCCTTCCAGATGATCGCTATCCTCATCATGATGGTCGCGGTGGTGGCCTTCATCGTGCTCGTCGAACGCGGCGAGCGCCGCATTCCCGTGCAGTATGCCAAGCGCGTCATCGGCCGGCGCGTCATGGGCGGCCAGTCCACCCATATGCCGCTCAAGGTCAACGCCGGCGGTGTTATCCCAGTCATTTTCGCGTCCTCCATTCTGGCATTCCCGCAAACCCTGGCGGCCGTGCCGTTCGTCAAGAACATGCCCTGGCTCAGCAATACCCTGGCGTCCATTCGCCACGGCGAGCCGCTGTATTATGTCCTGTTCGTGGCCGGCATTATCTTTTTCTGTTTCTTCTACGTGTCCATTATCTTCAACCCCAATGAAGCCGCCGACAATATGCGCAAGTACGGCGGATTCATTCCCGGCATCCGTCCCGGCCGCAATACCGCGGAGTACATGAACGCCATCCTGACCAAAATCACCGTAGTGGGCGGTCTTTATCTTTCCATTCTCTGTCTGATTCCGGACATCATGATCTCCGGCATCAAGCTGCAGCACCTGCCCCTGCTCGGCAATTTCATGGATGCCTACGCGCCCCGCTTCCTGCTGGAAGGCTTGAACGTCAATTTTTATTTTGGCGGCACGTCCCTGCTCATCGTGGTGGGCGTGGCCATGGATACGATCAACCAGATCGAAGCGCAGTTGATCATGCGCCATTACGAGGGCTTTACGCCCCGGGCAGGGAGGATTCGCGGGCGACGCAGCACGTTCTGACCCCGTGACGCAGCTTTCCATGACGCAAGCTGTCGTGTTGTTTGGTTCGCCAGGTTCGGGAAAGGGCACCCAGGCCGAGCTTTTGAAGAACTGCCTGCATGTGCCGCATATCTCCACCGGCGATATGCTTCGGGAACACATCAAGGCAGGTAATACGCTGGGGGTCCGGGTAGCCGACACGATGCACGCCGGCTCCCTGGTCCGCGATGATGTGGTCAATCAACTGGTCGAGGAACGCCTGGCCCAGCCGGACGCGGAGGAAGGATTCATCCTGGATGGCTATCCCCGCACCAGGGATCAGGCCGAGCACCTGTTAGGCTGGCTGGATAGCCGCGGTATTCGCGAAGTGGTGATTCATCTGCTGGTGGATTATAATATTATTGTGAGCCGGCTTACCGGCCGTCGGCAGTGCCCTCGTTGCGGTACCCTTTACAACATTATTTCTCATCCCCCGCGGGTTGAGGGCGTCTGTGACTTGGACGGAGAGAAGCTGGTCATTCGCGACGACGACCGGGAGTCGGTGATTCGCCAGCGGTTAGCAGCATACGAATCCCAAAGCCGCCCCCTGATTGAGTACTTCCGGGAGAAGGGCCGCCGCCTCTTTGAAATTGACGCCGGTAACCAGGCTCCGGAAGCGCTGGCGAAGCGGGTCTGCCGCACGATACGAAATCCGGTTTTGGAGGGCGGGCTTTAGCCGGCGCAGGGCTTAAGCCCTGCTGCAGCATTATTCCTGCTGCAGCATTATTTAGGATGATCATTCGAAAGACCGCCGCCGAACTCCAGAAAATGCGGCGCAGTGGATTGTTAGTCTGGCAGATCCTCGGTGAGTTGGAGAAGCTCGCCGCCGAGGGCGTCAGCACGCTGGATCTGGAAATCGCCGCCGAGCGCATGATGAAGGATGCCGGCGCGCATCCGGCGTTTAAGAACTATTACGTGCAGGCGGCTGGCGATACCTACCGCTTCGTGCTGTGTACCTCGATTAATCACGAGATCATCCATGGCATGCCGTCGGCCAAGCGGGTTTTGAAAAAGGGCGATATCCTGTCGATCGATACTGGGGTCAGCCTCGACGGATATTACGGCGATTCCGCCACCACGGTGGCCATCGGCGAAGTCAGCGAGCAGACGCGCAAGCTGATGCGCGTGACCGAGGAGTCGCTCGAACTGGCGATTCAGAAGGTTAAGGCGGGCAACCGCCTGTTTGATGTCTGCGGTACGGTCGAGCAGCACGTGCTCGCCAACGGGTTTACAGTGGTGCGGGAATTTGTAGGCCACGGCATCGGGACACAGCTCCATGAGGAGCCGCAAGTTCCCAACTACGTGGAGCGCAGGAACGAGAATCCGCGGCTGAAGGAAGGCATGGTGTTGGCCATCGAGCCTATGGTCAGCGCCGGCAAACCGGACACCGTGGTGTTGAAGGATAAATGGACGGCGGTGACCAAGGATGGGTCGAACGCGGCCCATTACGAGCATTGCGTGGCGGTGACCTCCAATGGGCCGTGGGTGTTGACCAGACCATGAACCAGGTAACTGCAACCGTCCTCGAAGAGCTGCCCAGCGCGATCTATCGCGTGGAACTGGATAACAAGCAGCAAGTGCTGGCCCATCCGGTGGGAACGGTAAAACGAAATTTCGTGAGGCTAAGGCCGGGAGATCAAGTGAAAGTGGAGCTCTCCCCAAAGGATCTGACCAGAGGAAGAATTACAGAAAAGTGTGGAGGGCGGGATTCATCCCGCGCGGGGCTTTAGCCCCGCCAAACAAATATATGAAAGTGCGAGCATCGGTAAAGAAAATCTGCGATAAATGCAAAATCATCCACCGCGAAGGAGTGGTCCGGGTGATCTGCACGAATCCAAAACACAAACAGAGGCAGGGGTAGGCGGGAATAAATTATGGCACGTATAGCCGGAGTGGAAGTGCCGCCCAAGAAACGGGCGGAAATCGGCCTGACCTATATTTACGGCATCGGGCGCAGCCGTGCGCGTTCGCTGCTCTACCGGGCCGGCATCGATTTCGATAAAAAAGTGGCCGATTTGAACGAAGACGAAATCAACCGCGTCCGCCAGATTCTGGAAGAGGAAGGCGCCGTCGAAGGCGACCTGCGCAAGGAAATCTCGATGAATATCAAGCGGCACATCGAGATGGGTTCCTATCGCGGTCTCCGCCACCGGCGCGGACTGCCCGTGCGCGGCCAGCGCACGCATACTAACGCCCGCACCCGCAAGGGTCCGCGGCGCGGCACCGTCGCCAATAAGAAGAAAGCGACATCGAAAACATGATGAAGCGCAAAGGGCCGCGGCCCGTTTTGCGCGATACGGAATAGAGGCGTATGGCAAAAGCACCCGCAAAACCGACCAAAAAGAAAAGCTTCAAGAAGAAGGAAAAGCGCGTCGTCCATTCGGGCATCGTGCATATCCAGGCCACCTTCAACAACACCATCGTGACCATTGCCGACCAGGAAGGCAACGTGGTTTCCTGGTCCAGCGCCGGATCGCTGGGCTTCCGCGGATCGCGCAAGGGAACCCCTTTCGCCGCCCAACAAGCCGCCATGACCGCGGCCAATAAAGCCAGTGAAAGCGGCTTGCGAACGGTCGAAGTGCGGGTCAGCGGTCCCGGATCGGGCCGGGAATCGGCCGTGCGCGCCCTATCCACCGCCGGAATCGAAGTCCGCCAGATCAAGGACGTCACCCCGATTCCGCACAACGGATGCAGGCCGCCGAAGAAAAGGCGTGTTTGAAGTGGCTGGTGGTCAGTGGCTGGTGGCTGGTGGATTAGTCAAAACCACCACACACCAGCCACCAACCACTAGCCACCGGTTTCACAAGCAGGACGAAGGTCACCAAGACCGTAAACTGCACCTGACAAGGTAAAGGAGAGTAACTTGGCGAGATACATCGGCCCGGTTTGCCGGCAATGCCGGCGCGAGGGCATGAAGCTATTCCTCAAAGGCGAGCGCTGCCACACCGAAAAGTGCGCCATCGAAAAGCGCAACTTTGTCCCGGGACAGCATGGTAAGGACCGCAAAGCCAAGCTGGTCGGCTACGGTCTCCAGTTGCGTGAAAAGCAGAAGGTTCGCCGCATCTACGGCCTGCTTGAAACGCAGTTTCGCAACAATTTCGAGAAGGCCGCCATGTCTAAAGGCATCACCGGCGATGTCATGCTGTCGAACCTCGAACGCCGCCTCGACAGCGTCATCTATCGCATGGGATTCGGCACCAGCCGCGCCCAGTCCCGCCAGGTCGTGCGCCACGGCCACATCCAGGTCAATGGACGAAAAGTCGACATCCCGTCCTTCATGGTGAAGATTGGTGACGAGGTCGCCGTCCGTGAACCGAGCAAAAACAATCCGACCATCCTCTCGGCTCGCGATGCCACGGCCCACGCGCCGTCGCCGGGCTGGATGGACGTGGATCGCGATGCGCTCAAGGGCAAAATTACCAGCCTGCCCAAGCGCGACGAACTGGTCCAGATCCAAATGAACGAGCAACTCATCGTAGAACTGTATTCGAAGTAGTTTTTGTGGGGCAGGCGTCGTGCTTGCATGATGCCTGCAACCGGTCTCCAGACCGGCGCTTTTCCAAAAGGAGATTATGTTCAAGGGCTTTCAGAAACCCAAAAGACTGGTTGCCAATACCGAGACCCTCACGGAACGGTATGGCATGTTCACCGCCCAGCCGTTTCAACGCGGCTTTGGCACGACTATCGGCAATAGCTTGCGCCGCATCCTGCTCAGCTCCATCGAGGGCGCGGCCATCACGGCGGTCCGCATCGAGGGCGTCGAGCACGAATTCAGCCCCATCCCCGGTGTGGTCGAAGACGCCACCGACATCATCCTCAACCTGAAACAGATTCCCTTCAAAATCATGGGCGAGGGTATCAAGACCGTCACCATTTCCGTCGATCACTCGGGCGAAGTCATGAGCTCCCAGATCCAGACCGACCAGGACGTCGAAGTACTCGACCGCAATCTGCACCTCGCCACCGTTAGTGAAGGCGGCAAGCTCAACGTCGAAATGCGCCTCAAGAGCGGCCGCGGCTATGTCAGCGCCGACAAGAATTTCGACGAAGACCTGGCCCTCGGCTACATCCCCATCGACTCCGTACATTCGCCCGTGCGCAAAGTCAACTTCGCCGTGGAAGCCGCCCGCCTCGGCCAGATGACCGACTACGACAAACTCACCCTCGAAGTCTGGACCAACGGCGCGGTATCCCCGCAGGACGCCGTCGGCTACGCCGCCAAGCTGCTCAAAGACCACATGTCCATCTTCATCAACTTCGAGGAACTGCCTGAAGCTGCCGAGGACGTGTCCGAACACGGCATGGACAAGATGGGCGAAGTTCTCAACCGCTCCGTCGAGGAGCTCGAGTTGAGCGTCCGTTCCTACAACTGCCTGAAGAACGCCAACATTCAAACCATCGGCGAACTGGTGCAGAAGACCGAAGCCGAGATGCTCCGCACCAAAAATTTCGGCCGCAAATCGCTGAACGAAATCAAGGAAATTCTGGCCAATATGGGGCTCTCGCTCGGTATGCGCGTGGATGCCCATGGCCGCCTGGTAGCGCCGCCGCCACAACCCGCGGGAGCCATCCAGGAACTAGACGAAGAAGACCTCCGCAACGAGGACCAACTATAGATCAAGCCTGAGCCTGTGCTTTAGGCATTGGAGGGCGGGCTTTAGCCGGCGCGGGGCTTTAGCCCCGCTCCCCTCCTGATCAAAGGAAACGAAATGCGACACCGAGTAGCCGGATACAAACTCAAGCGGGACGGAGCCGCCCGCAAATCTCTTCTCCGCAACCTCGTCACCAGCGTGATCGAGCGCGAGCGCGTCATCACCACCGTGCCCAAAGCCAAGGCCGCCAAGCCGCTGGTGGAGCGTATGATCACGCTGGGTAAGCAGGACACCCTGCACGCCCGCCGCGAAGCCGCCCGTGTCCTGTTCACGCCGGCCTCCGTGAAAAAGCTGTTCGACACCCTGGCCACGCGGTTCGGCCAGCGCAACGGCGGCTACACCCGCATTGTCCGCTTAGGCCCCCGCAAGGGCGACGGCGCCGAAGTCGCCATGATCGAACTGGTCGGCTCCGAACTGGTCAAGCGCGCCGCCGACCGCGCCAAGCGCAAAGAAGAACGCGAACGCGCCGCACGCGAAGGCCGCGACGCCGAAGAAGAATAGTCTGTGGGGCAGGCGTCCACGCCTGCGGCGGGGCTCCAGACCCCGCGCATTCCGCTCATCCAAGTCCCTCCTTAGTGTGTATATACTGTGGACATGCCGCGCTCGCGTGGCATGCCGGCATGCGCCTTTCGGAGGGGGCATGCGAATTAGAAGAAGCTCCGCCGGGATCACCGGGCTGCTGATTTTGGCGCACGTCAGCCAATCTCCCGCGCAGACCGCCACCGAAGTAGTGCTTCACAGTTTTGACCGCGACTCTGGCGCGCAGCCTGATAGGGCACCGATCCTCGACGCCGAGGGCAATCTCTACGGAACTACCACCGAAGGCGGCCCCGCCTACTTAGGTTCCGTCTACAAGCTGGATACCGCCGGAAACGAAACTCTGCTGCACGTTTTTACAGGCGAGGCAGATGGCGGTTCACCGGCTGGCGTAATCCTCGATGCTGCCGGTTAACCTCTACGGCGAAGCGTCCAATGGAGGCCCCTTTGGCTACGGCATCGTGTATAAGCTATAAGCGCGACCCCGCGGGCCACCAGACGGTTCTATACAACTTCCAGGGAGGAGACGACGGCGGAGCCCCCTTCTCGCTTCCGACCCGCGACCCTGCCAGCAATCTATACGGCACCACCTGGAAGTTTGGAGCAGGCGGTGACGGCGTCGTCTTCATCGCGCTGCCGGAGGGGCGGCTGGTCATAGCCGTGGGTGACGTTTCCGGCAAAGGCATTTCGGCGGCGCTATTGATGGCCAGCCTGCGTGCGTCGCTGCGCGGGCAGACACTGGGAGGGCCGGCCGATCTCGCCGGCTTGATGCGCAACGTGAACGCGCTGCTGTACGAAGCCTCCGCGGCTAACCGGTATGCGACGTTCTTCTATGCCCAGTACGATCCGCGCGACGGCACGCTGAGCTTCGTGAATGCGGGCCACAATCCGCCGGTCGTGTTGCGCGGCTTACAGGTCCTACGGCTGGAGGCGGATGGCCCCGGTAGTCGGGCTCCTGCCGCGCGCGCGCGCAGTCCGCGCTCATGCTCTCGCCGGGCGACACCTTGCTCGCGTACACGGATGGCATCAGCGAAGCGATGACCTCGGACGACGAGGAGTGGGGCGAGGAGCGCATGATCGCGGCGGCGGATGCATTCACGGCGGGCGCGCCGCAGCACGACGATATGACCCTGGTGATTGTGAAGCTGCAGTGACCAGTGGGGCAGGCGTCCACGTCCCGCAAAATGGCGGCTCTGGAGTCCTGCCCCACCGTCTAGCGTTCCGCGGCGTACAACACCACTGGAATCCCACGCGGCTCCGTCATCCGTTCAAAAACCATCCCGAGCTTCCGCATGATGCCGATCGACGCCGTGTTGGCCGGTTGCGCGATGGCCACAATGCGCTGTAAACCCACCCGCTCGAAACCGTCGCGTAGAGCCACCCGCGCCGCTTCCGTGGCCAACCCGCGGCCCCACCAGGCGCGCGCCAGCCACCAGCCGATCTCAATGTCCCCGGTTTCGCGCAAATGCTGCAGCCCGCAAAAACCGATCAATCCGCCGCCGTCCTTCGGCACCAGTTTCCACAAGCAGAATCCCCGCTCGCCAAACAGATCGATCTGCCGCTCTACGAACAGCCGCACCCGCTCCTCCGGCCAAGGCGTACCGTCGCCGATATAACGCATCACCTCCGGATCGGCGGCGATCGCGCGAAATTCCAGCCAATCTTCGGATTCCCATTCGCACAAGCTCAGTCTTTCGGTTTCGAGCCGGATAGGCCATCCCCCATAGGCAGGTACACGCGGAACACGCTGCCCTTGCCCCGCTCGCTCTCCACCGCG
This sequence comes from Bryobacterales bacterium, assembly GCA_963756605.1. Classification (GTDB taxonomy): domain Bacteria; phylum Acidobacteriota; class Terriglobia; order Bryobacterales; family Bryobacteraceae; genus Bog-159. The sequence goes on from CAVWOT010000022.1 coordinate 199,137, forward strand.
ATTTTGCCGCCATGCTGGTCCACAATCTTGGAACAGATCGCCAGGCCCAGGCCCACGCCTTCGGGTTTGGTGGTGAAAAAAGGATTGAAGATGCTGTCCATCACTTTCGGTTCGATACCCTCGCCCCGATCGATCACCGAAATCTCCGCCGTATCTCCCTCCCGCCGCGTCTTCACCGTGACCGCGCCGCCCGGAGCCGTAGCCTGCGCGGCGTTCGCCAGCAGATTGTAAAAGACGCGCTCCATCAACTCCGCGTCCAGCGAGAACGGCGAAATATCCGGCGAGTAGTTCTTGTAAACCGTCACTTCCCGCGCGGCGGCCTCCCGTTCCACCATCGCCACGGACCGGTCCAGCACTTGCGCGAGGTCGGCCGGCGCAGGTCGCAATTCGAGCGGCCGTACGAAATCCAGAAAACGCGTGACCAGCGAATTGGTGCGGTCCACTTCCGAAGAAATAAAGCCGGCTACCTCGCGCGCCACGTCGTTTTCGGCGGCGACGCTGCGGTTGAGCATCTCCGCAGATGCGCGAATGGTCCCCAGCGGGTTTCTCAATTCGTGCGCCAGACCCGCCGCCAGTTGCCCCAGGGCGGCCAGCCGATCAGATCGCCGCACCGCCTGCTCGGCCTCCTGCAAATTGCGATTGGCTTCCGCCAGTTGGTCGGCCACGGCTTTGGTCTTCGCGTACTGGCGCCGTAGCGCTTCCGCCAGAGTATTGGTGAGGTTGCCGGCTACCGCCAGAAAGATCAGGCGTAACGCGATTTCCCGTTTTTCGGGCCACTCGATGGTGTACTTGTTCCAATCGATGCGCAACAGGAAAGACAGATACACACCGCAGGCCAGCAACGTAATTACCAGCGTTCCGAACACGTCGAGCGACGATCCGGCCGAAATCATGGGCAGCAGCAGAATCCAATAATCGCTGCTCTGCACACCGCCGGTGTAGCCGATCAGCAGATAGCTCAGCAGCAGCTTTACCAGAATCCAGGAAACCAGGCCGCGGGGACTCGCCAGGAAGGGCAGCTTCGATTCCAGAATCTGCACCGCTGCCAGGGCCACCAGCATGGCTATTTCGGAAGCCTCGCCGGTGTGATTGAAGATGATCATCCCCGAAAACAGCAGCAGCCATACCAAGTCCTGCGGCCGGATTCGCTGCACCGCATGTTGCGGCCATGTGAGTTGAGCCACGCTGCTATCCCAGACCGGATTATGCCACAATAATTATGTAGTCTCATGCCCAATAACATTACCCTGGAACAGGACGAAACCCCAGCCACGCCTGAACAAGGCGAAAACTTCGCGGATATCCTGTCCCAATACGAAAAATCCCACACACATAAGCCCCAGGCCGGCGGCCAGGGTCTCACCGGCACGGTAGTAGCTATAGCACCGGAACACGTCGTCATCGATATCGGCCAGAAGATCGAAGGCGTTATGCCAGTGGACGCATTCAAAGATCCCGCCGGCAAAATCGACGTCCGCGTGGGAGATCAGTTCCCGGTATCCATCAAGGGCCGCAACGAAGAGGGCTACTACGAGCTCTCGAAAGTGCGCGTGGAGCGGCCCAAGGATTGGACATCGCTCGAAGCCGCATTCAATGAGAAGCGCTCGATTGCGGGTGTAGTTTCCGGTGTAGTGAAGGGCGGCTTGAGCGTGGATGTGGGCGTCCGCGCGTTCATGCCGGCTTCGCGCTCGGGCGCGAAAGACGTGCCCGACATGGAAAAGCTGGTGGGGCAGGAGATCACCTGCCGCATCATCAAGCTGGATGTGGCCGACGAAGACGTGGTGGTGGACCGGCGCGTGGTGCTCGAAGAGGAAGAAGCGCTCGCCCGCCAGAAGCTGTTCAGCGATCTGCAGGAAGGCGCGGTAATGCACGGCACCGTGCGCAGCCTCACCGAGTATGGCGCCTTCGTGGATATCGGCGGCGTGGACGGGCTGCTGCATGTCGCGGATATTTCCTGGGGCCACGTGAATAAGCCGGCCGATTTGCTCACCGTGGGACAGGAACTGGATGTCAAGATCCTGAAAGTCGATCCAGCCAAGCGGCGCGTCGGGCTGGGACTGAAACAGCTTCAGCCGCATCCCTGGGAACAGGTGGGCGAGAAGTACAAGACCGGCGACCGTGTGCGCGGCACGGTCACGCGCGTCACGGATTTCGGTGCTTTCGTGGAGTTGGAGCGCGGCGTGGAAGGACTCATCCATCTTTCGGAAATGTCCTGGTCGAAAAAGGCGCGCAAACCCAGCGACGTGGTGAAGCCGGGCGACTCGGTGGAGGCCGTGGTGCTGCATGTGAGTCCGGGCGAGCGGCGCATTTCGCTCGGATTGAAGCAGGCGCTGGGCGATCCTTGGGCCGATGCGCGCGTGAAATATCCGGTGGGCGGTGTAGTGGAAGGTCCGGTGGTCAGCCTGACGAAATTCGGCGCGTTCATACAAATTGCCGAGGGCGTGGAGGGGATGATCCACGTGGGCGATATTACGGCTGAGAAACGCATCAATCATCCGCAGGATGTGCTGCGGGTGGGTCAAACCGTGCGCGCCCAGATACTCGAAAGCGACCCGGAACGGCGGCGGCTCAAGCTGGGCATGAAGCAACTGCAGCCCACCAGCATCGATGAGTACATCGCCGAGCACAAGGAAGGCGACGTGGTGAGCGGACGCATTGCAGATTTCTCCGGCGGGCGCGCTAAAGTTGAGCTGGGGGAAGGCATCCAGGTGCCTTGCAAGATCGCGGGCGCGGAAGCGGGACAGCAGGAGCAGACCGCACCGTCGCAGGCCGATCTCAGTTCGTTGTCTTCGATGTTGTCGGCCAAGTGGAAGGGCGGTGCGGAATCCAGTCCACGCGCTGCCGCCACACGCGAACCCGCACGGGCGGGCCAGATTCGCAGCTTCCGCATCGTCAAGCTGGACGCGGGCGCCAAGAAAATCGAGGTCGAATTAGCCGGTTAGCCCGCCTCGAGTGCCGGCCGTGTCATCGCTGAGCGCTAGCACAATTCGTCTTAAACTCTATACCTACCTGAATCTCTTTGCCGGCAGCCTCGGCGGGAAACTTCCAATCTGTGACCGCGACTTCGATGGCTTTTCGTAGCAAGTCGTGTCCGGCCAGAAATCGTGGGTGGGAAGCGCTTCCGTCTGATCCGATTTCTGTTGTAAAGGTCACTTGGCCTCCGACGTGAGCCACTCTCGCGATCGCAGGATAGCTCGGAAGAGTGTAGGAAATTGGACGAAAGGGAGAGCTGTTTATGAGATTCACGCTGGGCCTTACGGGGGTCTGGGCCTGACGGAACAACTCGGAGGGCTTCTGAAATCCGGTATCGAAGAGTGTGTCGAACTTTCCCTGCTCCAGGTCCTGCAGCAGCGCGTTCGGTTTTGATCCTTGGACGGGCACCTCCGGCGGCTCGACAACGGCAAAGATTGGTCGCTGCATCACGCTGTTGCCGAGCGCTTGATCGAGGCGGCCTAGCAACGCCATCGTCCACGAGGTGTCCTCGGGTGTCCCGGGGTGCGGATCAAACATGTCTCGATCCAGAACATCCATTCGGATGCGACGGCTCCTATCTCCGCACTGAACTTGCATGGTGATGTCGGCGCCGCTGAAGATCAAACATTTCTTGCATCGCTTGATCTCCCGGCGGAGTTCCTTCTCGGGAATTGTGCACGGATTCGTCCCGCCCAGCAGATCTGGGACGGCTTCGCTGGCCGGCACGCTTGCCACCTGGATGGTTGCGGGCTGGGTACACGCATCTCCCGGAGGCGCGATCGTGATGCGCTCAATTAACGTCCCTGCGCCCGCTGAACCTACCGAAAACACTACGTAGAATTCGAAGGGAGGTCCAACATCAAGAAAAGCGCGGGCACGCGCATGGTCATCCTGAGTTATTGTGCCACGATTCCCGACAAGCAGGCGGCAAGTAATGTATACTACCATCGTATACGGGAGCATGGTGCCAGTTGATCCGTTGGAGAAATGTACCGGATTTGACTGGGATGAGGCCAACGCCCACAAGAACTGGCAGCGCCACGGGGTGACTCCAGAGGAAGCCGAAGACGTTTTCTTTCATGAGCCCCTCGTCGTGCGGGCGGATGTGCGCCATTCGAAAAATGAGAGGCGTCACTACGCACTCGGCCAGACTGCCGCGGGCCGCCGCCTGTTTGTGGTCTTCACGGTGCGACGTAAGCTCATCAGAGTGATTTCTGCCAGGGACATGAATCGGAACGAAACGGAGACCTACGCTGAATATGAAGAAGAAAATCCCTGAATTTAAGAACGAAGACGACGAAAGCAAATTCTGGGCCACTGCGGATTCGACGGAGTACGTCGATTGGCAATCGGGAAAGCGCAAGAAGCTTATTCGCCTGAAACCGTCTCTCAGGACGATATCACTGCGGCTGCCGGTCTCGATGATCGAAGATCTCAAGGTACTCGCAAACCGGCGCGACGTTCCATATCAGTCTCTGCTTAAGGTCTTCCTGGCCGAGCGTCTGGCGCGCGAGCGCCAGCCCGGCCAGGGTAGCCCACTCAATCACAAAAACTTCACCACCCGTTCCCGGAATCGCGTATAAATCCACGAAACGCCCAGCAGAATCACTCCCAGCACGATAAACGAAAAGATGCGCGGCAGAGTCTCCAGGTGACGCAAATCCCATACGAACAGCTTCAGGATGCACGCCAGCAGTAGCGCCAGCCCCGAGATGCGCAGTACGCGATCACGCAGCGGGAAACCCGACGCCAGCAGGGTCACGCCTTGGATGCCGCAGGCCATCGTGAGCAAACTGCCGGACACGCGGAAATAGAGGAGCATGGTCGTCAGCGTGGTAGCCATTAACGAGAAATAGAGCCGCGGGTAGCCATCGCGCGCGGATAGAAGCTGCGCGGCGCAGAAGCAGGCAATCACCGCAGCTGCCGGCCACATCAGCCCCGAAGTATCGGGCAGCCTGGCCAGGGCCCAAACAAATGCCATGGCCGCCGCCGCGTAGCTCTGCCAACCAGGCGCGTCCAGCTTCCAAGCGCGCGCGGCCAGTATCAGCGCCACTGACACTAAAGCCCAGGACGCAGCGACCATCTGCGACGGCACCAACGCCCACAAAGCCACCACTCCGAAAGTTAGCGCGATAGTGGAGGCGATCATCAGCAGCAGGCCGCCTTCGTCCCGGCGCGCGCGCGCCCCCACGGCATACGCCAATAGCGCGGCCCATAACGGCATCAGCCGTAGATCCCACGGCCCGGAATTATGGAGACCGGCAATGTTGAATACCCAGACGCGGAACACGCCCACCATGGCCGCCGCATACGCCAGGCGGCGGAATTCGTCCGGGAGGCGCCGCCGGCCCAGTTCCAGAACCCCCAGCGCGAGCGCCATCCAGCCCACGCCCAGATACGCGCCAGGCACCAGCCGCCAGACCAGCGCAATCAGCGCTGTTACTGTCGCGCCAGCGCCGCCGATCCGCACGAGTGTGCGTTCATCCTCCGCCAAGCGATCCGCCCCGGACCATAGCGCGCACGATACGGCCGCATAGCAGATGCCGGCCGCAACCGCGAGCGGCAGGTCGCGCGGCTCCACCGCCGTGCCCACCAGCCCCACCGCGAGCAGCAGGTATCCTTGCAGGCGGAAGTCGAACAGCCGCCGCCACCAGCCGAATATAAAGGCGCCGCCGGCCGCAATCTGCCATGCCGCGCTGCGGTATGGCGCATGCGTCTCTCTCCCAATGACCAGCGCGAGCGCCGCAGCACCCGCGTATCCATAGAACGAATCCGCCGCATAAAGCGCGCGGTTGGCGTAAAAAACGATGGCATCGAGCGACGCCACGGGCGCCCACTGTGAGCCCGGCAGATCCCATATGTCGCGCGCCACCAGGCGCAGCGCCTCGACGCCGAATAGCGAGGTGCCCAGCCAGCGCAGATATGGCGCACGCAGCCGGATTCCGGCCAGGTAGAAAATCTCGGCTTCCACCACCAGCGCCGAGGCGATCCATTGGTGATCGAGCTTCTGAAAAACAGCACCGGCCGCCAGAGCCGCGGTGAGCGTCGCGGCGCCGTGCCATTTGCCGGATCGCACGCGCGCCACCCCGCTCAACGCGTAGGCACCGGCGGTCGCCGCCAGCAGCATCCAAACGCGGTCGGGCGCGGCGGTTTGCCACTTCAGCAGCGATAGCCCTAGGAAGCCTACGGCATTGATCGGCAGCAGCCACGCCTCCGGATGCAGCACGTCGAAGATCTCGAAGAGCAGCCAGTAGACCGCGAAAATGGCCTGTGCCTGCCACAACGGCGCGCCCGTGTCGCCGCGTATGATGACGACGGCATACGTGGCGATCAGCCCCAACAGGGCCATCCTGATCCACCGGAAGCGATGCGCCACGTAGAGCAACGAGGCCGCCAAGGGGACCAGCGCCACGAACGGCAGCGTACTCATGTCCGTAATCGCCAGTGTGCCAAACGCGACGAAATATGCCAGTCCCGTGACCGTTTGCGAACGGTACCGCAGCGAATGCACGATCATGCCGGTAGCTACGGCCAGCAGCAGGAATGCGCCCCACACCGGGCTCGCGATCACCCTGGCTGCTTCTACTGAGTGCATGGCATAAACCGTCACGTACAGGCCCGCCCAGCCGCCGCCCAGTAAGCCGCGCGCGAACATGCGGTAGCGTTCTCTCGATTCCACGATGGCGCCCGCGGCCAACAACCCGAAGCTGGCCGCCAGGCAGATGGTGACGCGTCCGAACGGTCCGAATTGCGTAAACGAATAACGCAGCAGCAGCGCCAGTCCCACCACCAACACGAACACGCCGGCCTTGTTGAGCCAGTTCCCGCCGAGGGTGGTTTCCCATTCGCGCGCAGCCGCGGGTTGCGGCGCTGGCGTGGTGAAAGGCGGAGGCGCCACGCGCGGCAGCTCGACATGCGGCGGTTCGACGTGCGGCGGTTCTACACGTGCGATCGCAGGTTCGATCGGCCGCGGCGCTGGCGGAGTCGGAGCTGGCGCGACCACCGGTTGCCTCTGGCGGTGCAGTTCCGCCAACGCCTCGCTCTGGATATCCACGCGTGTAGTCAGGTCCGCGATGCGCGATTCCAGCTCCTTCATGCGGTCCTTCAAAACCGCCCACCGGATCACCAACACCACAATCAGACAAAAGATCAGGAAGATTTCCATGACGTCACTCCTGTCACGAACGTGGCGCGGCTGCTTCCGCCGCCACTAATTCTTCCGCGCGCATTTTCAATCCGCGCAGGTCCAGCTTTCCCGTGCCGAGTTGCGGCAGAGATTCCACCCGATACAAATTCTCGCGCTTGGGAATCCATAAGCGCGGCAGATCGGTCTCCCCCAGTCTCCGCCACAACTCGGCCGGCTCCATTTCTTGCACATACAGCGCGACCAGCCGTTCGCCGCGCCGCTCATCATCTACCGCCGTCACGGCGCAAGGCGACGCGCCCAGCACGCCGGCGATGGCATCTTCTATGCGCAGGTGCGGCACCATCTCGCCCCCGATCTTACTGAACCGCGATAGCCGGTCTGTAATGCGGATGAATCCTTCATCGTCGATGGACGCGATATCCCCCGTGATGTACCAGCCGTCGTGCATGGCCTCGGCCGTGCGTTGCGGCTCGCCCAGATAACCGAGCATACGATTCGATCCCTTCACCAAGAGCAGGCCCGCCTGATTCGGCCCGAGCGTCGCGAACGTGGCCGCGTCCACCACCTGCGCCGCCACACCCGGCAGCGGATGCCCCACCGTACCCGGCTTGTCGGCTATCTGGGAATCCTTGCCCGCCTGGAAATTGGGAGCGTTCACCGCCACCACCGGCGACATCTCCGTGCACCCGTATCCCTCGAGCAGATCCACGCCAAACTTCTCGCGGAAAGCCTCGGCCACCGGCGCGCGCAGCTTTTCCGCGCCCACCAGCACGAAGCGCAGAGTGGCGAATTCCTCCTGGGTGCACTTGCGTGTATAGGTGGCGCAGAAGGTCGGGGTGGAAAGCAGGAACGTCGCGCGATATTTCGCGACCAGCGCGCCGATCGCTTTGGCATCGCTGGGATTTGGATGGTAGATCGCACCGCAACCCGCGATCAAGGGAAACCAGATCGTGACCGTGTATCCAAACGAATGAAAGAAGGGCAGCACCCCCACGATGCGGTCGAGCCGGCCGATCCAGAAGAGCTGTGCCATGGCGTCTATATTCGCCAGCAGATTGTAGTGCGAGAGCATCACGCCCTTGGGAATGCCGGTGCTGCCGCTCGAAAAGATGACGGTCGCGAGCGAGTCAGGGCGCGCCTTGCCGGCTAATATACGCGCGGGCAGCAGCCGCGCGGCGGCTAGCGCACGCAGCCGGGCGAATGCGCCGGTGCCAGCCAGGATATCTTCTACAAAGACCATGCCCGGCTGCTCCTCAATCTTGGCTTTGGCCAGAAATACACGCGACGTCACTACCGTGCGCATCCGGCAGCGCTCGCGCGCGGCCGCCATTGCCTCGGGTCCAGCCGTAAAGTTGAGGTTCACCGGAATGCGTCCCGCAAGCGTTATCCCTACATTCACCAGCGCGCCCGCCACGCTGGGTGGCAGCAGCACGCCGATCATCTCTTCGTGACGCCGCGCCCGTACCCACCGCGCGACAATTAACCCGCCAGTGAGCATGCGGCCGTAGGTCAACTCACGGCCGCTCGAATCGGCCATGGCGAAATGGCTCCAGTTGCGCCGGGCGCTGCGAATCAGCCGCCGTGGCAGCGTATCGCCGGCAGTCTGGCGATGCGCGGTGGCTTCCGCTCCCAGTTCCTCAATCGCCTGCCGCACGGCATGCGCCGAGGAATTCGCCGGCATCGGATTGCCGAACGAAACCGTCACCGGATACGGAATGCGCTTGGGCCACTTCCAGAAGAATAGGCCGCGCTCGAAGCTGAAGATGCTGCCCCACAAGCGGTCCAGATGCACCGGGATGATGGGCGCGTCCACACCGTCCATGATTTTTTCCATGCCCCGCTTGAACGGCAGGATGTTCCCGGTGCGGCTAATGGCGCCTTCCGCGAAAATGCAGACCACGTGCCCGGCGGTCAACTCTTGCCGCGCCCCGCGGATCGCCTCGATAGCCGCCCGCCCGCCGCCCACGGGGATCGCCTTGGTCTTGCGCAAAAACCAGTTCAGCGCCTTCAACTCGTAGTAAGGTTTCCAAACCATGAAGCGGATGAAACGTTGTACACACGCTCCCACCAGAAAACCATCCACATGCGACAGGTGATTCGACACCAGCAGCGCCGGTCCGCGGAATGGAACATTCTCCTGGCCTACAATGCGTATGCGAAAGATGGTGTGGGTGACGAGCCACAGCACGAAACGGATCAGAAAATCGTCCACCACCGTCACGATGTAGACCGTAATGGCCAGGCTGACGAAACCGAAGATCAAAATAATGTGCGGCGGACTGATGTGCAATCCGTTCTGGCAGGCATAAAATACGGCCGTCGCCAGCAGCATGCCGAGTGTGTTGTAGATGTTATTCGTGGCGATGATGCGGCCTTTTTCCCCGCTCTCGCTGCGCTGCTGCAGGTAAGCATTCAGCGGCACGAAGAACACGCCCGCCGCGATTCCCAGCATCGACAACATCACCACCGACGCCGTGTAGGAACCGCGCGCGGCGTACAAGGCCAGGCCGAACGCGCCCATGAAAAAAGAGCCGAGCGGCACCAGGCCGATCTCCACCTTGTCTCCCGACAGGCGCCCCGCCAGCATGCTGCCCGCGCCGATGCCGAGCGACAGGCAGGTCATCAGAAGCCCCACCAAGCGGTCGCTGGCGTGCAGCGTCTCGGTCCCGAACAATACCAGGTCCATCTGAAACAGCAGCGCCAGAAACCAGAAGTAAGAGATCGCCATTACGGCGAGCCACAGCGGCCGGTCGCGCAACAGGTGGCGGGTGCCTTCCGCGATTTCTCCGAATGGATTGAGCCGCAGCGGTGCGCGGACCGCCGCTGCCGGCACGCGCGTGATGCGGAAACTGGTCAGGCAGCCGATCACCGCAATGGTGGTCAGCACCACGCCGATTTTCCACTCGGCCGTGGTCCATGCCGTAAACAGGAACGGCCCCACGGAGGTGCCCAGCACGATGGCCACCAAGGTGGTCATCTCCAGCAGCGCGTTGGCGCGCGATAGGTCGCGGTCCGAGACCAGCTCGGGCACGATGGAATACTTGGCGGGGCTGAAGATGGTGTAATGCACGGCCATCAGGAACAGCACCACGAACATCCACGCCACGCTGTACGAGAGGAACACCACGATGCCGAATCCCATCACGGCGATCTCGAACATTTTGACCGCGATCAGGACCTTGCGTTTGCTGATGGCGTCCGCCAGTTGGCCAGCGTACCCGGTAAAGAGCAGCGAGGGCAGCACGAAAATAGCGCCGGCCAGGGCCAGGTATTTGCCGTTCTGATCCGCCTGGGCGACGATATGGACGGCCCGCAGCGAGACGATGATGCGATACGCGTTATCGTTGAACGCGCCCAGAAATTGCGTGCAGAGAAAGGCGAGGAAGCCGCCGTTCTTCAGGACGTCTTTGAATCCGCTGTGTGCCATGCCCGGTTCCAGTGCACGGCGTCCACCGTGGCGCCGTGGTCGAAAAGATACCACGGATCAATATCTTAGAGCTAGATTGGCGGAAGTCAGTCAATCGTCCCGTACATATAATGTATGGGGGTCTTGCGTTTATTGTACGAATGGACGGGTCGAAGCGTTGCAGCGAACCCATTTTTGCTGCGATAATAAACGGATAAAGTTCGACTGGGCGCGCACTGCGCCCACTCCGCTTGGCCGCCGGACCAGAGCCCCATGCGCACACGTCGCCGGAAAGCTATCGAAACTCACGAGATACCCGCCGGCAAACGTCAACTTACCGTGACGCGGGTGGTAGCGGCATGCGCTGTCGCTCTTTTCGTTTATGGACCCGCACTAACTGGTCCTTTCGTTTTTGACGATACCGCGCAGTTTTATGGGCGTCCAGCGGAGGAGCAGCCTTTCATCGCCTGGATTGGCGGCCTAAGACCGCTGCTTAACTTCAGCTTCTGGCTGAACCACTTACTTTTTGGCGGTAAGCCACTCGGTTACCACGTAGTGAACGTGGTCATCCACCTTCTGAACACTTTGCTCGTCTTTTTGGTGACGCGCAAATTGTTGGCCCTCTATCGGAAATCCACGGCGCCGCGGAAGCTCAACCTTCTGGCGGGGTTCGCGGCGGCGCTGTTTCTCCTGCACCCGATCCAAACGGAATCGGTGGCGTATATCGCCGGCCGCTCTGAGACGCTCTGCGCCTTCTTCATGTTGGCCGCGCTTACGCTGTTCGTGTATCACTTACCGGGTCCCCTTACCTGGCGTCCGGCTATCGGCATAGTGCTCTTGTGCGCCGCGGCCTGCGCAACTAAGGAGCAGGCAGTGGCACTGGCGCCGGTGTTACTCTTGACGGATCTTTTCTGGAATTCGGACCTGCGCCTGGCGGGCCTACGCAAAAACTGGCGGCTCTATTTGCCTATGGCCGCCGCCGGATTGCTTGCGGGCGCGTGGGTATTACGAATCCTCGCGGAATCTCCCACCGCAGGCTTTGGGCTGCGGGAACTTACATGGCTGCAATACTTCTTTACCGAGTGCCGCGTCTTTTTCAGCTATCTGCGTTTGTTCTTCCTGCCTATAGGGCAAACCGTCAGCCCCGACGTTCCGTTTTCAAAGAGTATCTTCGATCATGGCGCTATCTTCGGACTTATCGGCATCCTTGCCCTGTTGGCCGCGGCGGTGTATTTCAGGCGCCGTTATCGTGTAGCCAGCTTCGGTGTGTTCCTTTTCATTATCCTGCTGATCCCCACGTCGTCATTCGTGCCTCTGCTGGACCCGGAGGCGGAACATCGGCTGTACTTACCCACACTCGCGCTGTGCCTGGTTGTAGTGGAAGTCATGTTAAACGTCCGGATGCGGCAGGGTCAGCTGGCGGCTGTTTGCGTGGCGATTTCGTGTGTGTGCGGAGCTATGACGTTTTCCCGCAATCACGTCTGGGCAGACGAGACTCTACTTTGGAATGATGCGCTTTCCAAGGCGCCCAATGCCGAGCGCCCATACCTGGGTCTGTCAATCGCGTACCTCAATCAGGGCCGCTGCGCCGAAGCCGAAAGTGTGCTCACCCAATTGAATGCCCGGTTCGAGCGTGACGCGCAAGCCCTCACCCTATGGGGCAGGGCCGGCGAGTGCCTGGGCAAGTATGATGAGGCGGTCGATCGGATTAGGCAGGCCGCGGCAGTCACGCCGCGTGCGTCGCTGTACATCAGGATCGGTATCATCCGCAACCGGCAACACAAAACACAGGAGGCTTTTGACGCCTTCAATCGCGCCATTGAGCTGGATCCGGTCTCGAAGCAAGCCTATTTCCTGAGAGGACAGTTGTACGAAGCTGCCGCACGCTACGACGCAGCCATTAGCGACTTTCAGCGCGCTTTACAACTGCCACCCGAGGACCGCGCGGTGCGGGAACACCTCGACCGGCTGCAGCAGCGCCTGCGCCTCAGCGGATCGGCGGCCCAGGGCTTCTCGCGCGGCTCCAACTGAAGTTGCGCAACGGTCAACCTGTACAATAAACGTACAGATGCCCTTCCTTTTTCCGCCTGAGCGCGCCTTCCTGGCCGCCGTCGCCCAGCTTGCCTATGCCAACCCGTTCCTGCCGGAACGGATCGAGTATGAGCGCGCGGCGCTGGGCGATGCCTTCGTTGCGGGCGAGCCGGTCTGGAGCCAGCGCGTCCGCGATCCTGAACAGCCGCGCGCCAATGTATGGCGCATTGTGGAGCGTCTGGAAACACTGGCTGCGCAGCTGCAGTCCCGGCTGCGCGAGGGCACGGCCACCCGCGCGCCCGACCTGGTGTTATACGAAGACGCCGTCCTGCACCTGCTCTACCAGCGTTATTACAGGCAGTTCTTCGCGGCCGCGTTCGGCGCCGCGACGGAACAGGCGGATCCCGCGCGCTGGCGCTTCTATAACAACTTCCTGGCCGATTGGCGCAGCTTCTTCGAGATCGACGGCGTGCGCTTTCCTACGGGCCACGAGCCCCGCCATACGTTCGCCTGCTTCCGCCAGATCCAGTGCGCTTTCGAGCAGGTTTTCCGCGATATCATCGGCAGTTCCATGCCGGCCGCACAGCTGCGCGCCTCAATTTGGCAGTCCATCTTCACGCACGATATCCGCCGCTACCGGCGCACGCTTTACGCGCGCATGGGCGAGTTCGCCACGCTCGTCACCGGCCCTTCCGGCACCGGCAAAGAACTGGTAGCGCGCGCCATTGCGCAATCGCGCTATGTGCCGTTCGACAGCCAGCGGCTCTCGTTCACGCATGACGGCGGGTTCTTCCCGATCAACATCTCCGCGCTTTCGCCGACGCTGGTCGAGTCGGAGTTGTTCGGACACCGCCGCGGCGCGTTCACCGGCGCGGTGGCCGACCGCAAAGGATGGCTGGAGACCTGTCCCGAATTGGGGTCCGTGTTTGTCGACGAACTGGGCGACCTGGATCCGGCCATCCAGGTGAAGCTGCTGCGCGTGATCGAGACGCGCACGTTCCATCCGGTGGGCGACACCGCCGGACGGCAGTTCCGCGGCAAGCTGATCACCGCCACCAATCGCGATCTGGCCGTACTGATCGCGAAGGGGCGCTTCCGCGAAGATCTGTATTACCGGCTGTGTTCCGACCAGGTAGCCACGCCCGCGCTAGCCGAACAACTGGCGGATTCGCCGGCGGTCCTGCGGGAACTGGTTTTCTATATGGCGCGGCGCGTGGCCGGAGAAGAGGCCGAACCACTTGCGCGCGAAGTCCTCGACTGGGTGGCCGCCAACTTGCCTCCGGAGTATGCCTGGCCGGGCAACTATCGCGAACTGGAGCAGTGCGTGAAGAACGTGCTGATCCGGCGGAACTACCGGCCCTCGCGGGCACGCGCGCGCAATCCCGTCGAGCAGTTCGTGGCGGACGCGCGCAGCGGACGCCTTTCCGCTGATGAATTGCTCACACGCTACGTGACCATCGTGTACAGCCGCACGGGCAGCTTTGAAGAAACCGCCCGCCGTCTGGGCCTGGACAGGCGAACTGTAAAGGCCAAGGTGGATCGTGACCTGTTGGCCAAGCTCGGCCCCAGCGAGTATGGGGGCCGGCTTTAATTGTGGGGCAGGGTCCCTGCCCCAGTCGTAACGTTGACAGGCGTTGTCCCGCAGATCGTGCCGGCGCAGGCGCTGATCGTCGCACTGCCGTCCGCCACACCGTAAGCCACGCCGGAATTGGTTACATCGCTGGTTACGGTGGCTGCGACCGGATTCGAGGACGTCCAGATGACGGAGAAGAGCTGCTGGGTGCTATTGTCACTGAACGTGCCGGTAGCCACAAGTTGTTGGCTGGAGCCTACAGTAAGCGGCGGATTGGCAGGCACGACGGCGATGGAGACGAGGTCGGGAGGCGCGAAAGTGGGGGGCTCATACAGCTCCGCCGCAGCCAGTACGGATGCGCCGGCATTGCTATAACCGCCGGCGATCAGAACGTCGCCATTGGGAAGCAGGGTCGCCGTCTGGAGATCGCGCTGCGTGATCATTCCGCTGGTCACCGAGAAAGACCCAGCAGGGTGGTAGATCTCTGGGGCTGCCGTATCCATCACACTGCCGGCCAACAGCACGTTACTATTGCCGAGCAGCGTGGCGGTACCCAACCAGGTTGTGCTGGTTTGGCTGCCGCTGAGGGTAAATGCCGAAGTGGCGGGGTTGTAGAGCTCGGCGCTGGTGAGAGGGCCGGTGGTCAAATAGTTGTACCCGTCGGCGATCAGCACACTCCCGGTGTCGAGTAGGTTGGCGGTCGCCCCGGAACGCGCTACGTTGAGGCTGCCGGACACCAGCGTAAAGATTCCCGTGGTTGGGTCGTATAGCTCCGCGCTGGCGAGTGGACCAGTGGCGTCGGCGCCGCCGGCTATCAGCACCATCCCGTTTGGCAACAGAGTGGCCGTGGCGCCGAAGCGGGCAACATTCATTTCTCCGGCAGTGTATATAAACCCGCGCGCGAGGGGATGATAAATCTCCGCGCTAGCCAGCACACTGCCGCCTCCGTAGCCGCCCGCGATCAGCACGGTGCTATCCGGGAGCAGCGTGGCGGTGTGTTCGTAGCGCGCAGTGTGCAGGTTCCCAACCAGGGAAAAGGATGCCGTGGCGGGATTGTAAATCTCGGTGCTGGCCAGTTCGCCGTCGCCGCCGGAACCGCCGGTAATCAGCACCGAGCCGCTGTTGAGCAGCGTGGCGGAATGCTGTTCGCGAGCGGTGTTCAGGTTCCCTGTCGGCGTGAAGGTCCCAGTTGAAGGGTTATAAAGCTCGGCACTGTTCAGTTCGCCGAGGGCGCCCGTTGCTCCCGGCACGGGACCAATGCCGCCCGCAGCCAGCACCAGGCCAGTAGTGAGCAGTGTGGCCGAATGATAATAACGTGCCTCGTTCAGGCTGCCGGTTTCGACGAACACTGGCAGGACCGTCAGGGTGGTGAAGCCGCTAATGCTGCCCAGCGCGGCCATGACCGTGGTGCTCCCGGCCGCCACGCCCTTGGCCAGTCCGGCCTTAATAGAGGCGATGCCAGTGGGATTCGTAGTCCAGGTGACTTTGTCGGTCAGATTACGGGTCGTGTGGTTGCTGTAGGTTCCGGTAGCCTTGAATTGCTGCGTGGCGCCCACATAAATGGACGGGGCTGCCGGCGTGACCGCGATCGACACTAATCCCGCTGTCTGACCGGTCCCGCTCAGGGCGGCCGTCTGGGGTGAGTTGGCAGTGCCATCGGAAACCGTCAGGCTGGCAGGCGAAACGGTCACCGGCGCGACACCTCGGCCACTGACTGCGGTGGTCTGCAGGCTGTTGTCGGCGCTATCGGTAACCGTAAGCTTTCGGCCCAAAGCGCCGATGCTGGCAGGTTTTAGAACGCTGCCGCTGGTTTGTGCGAAATCGCCCGTTACCGGAATGCTAGTGATGGCCAGCGGTGCGCTCTGCACATTTTGCAGTGTCGCAGTCTGAGCCGCACTCGCTACGGACGTTTGGGCGTGGCTCAGCGCGGCGAGCGCCGCCACCACGCCTGGAAGGAAAACACAACCGCGCCAAACCCGATTATTCATAATTAGCTACCCTCCGGTCGCGGCGCGTGCGACTTCAGACGAACGTTCCCTAAGTATAGGGTGAGAAAGGGTAGCAAGCAAGGCGTGCGGCAGGATTACGCTCGACTACGGTACTAAGGAATCGAGCGCCAGGGAGGAAGTTCCGGGGGCCGGGTCGAGGGATGGTGTTCGGCCCCCAGAAATAACTAAGTCTGCTTACAGTTTAGCGGTGACCACCACCACCGTGACCACCACCACCGCTGCTATGGAATCCACCGCCGCCCCCGCCGCCGAAATGGGAGCCGCCACTGCTCGAACTCCGCGAACTACCGCTGCTATAACTCCGCGAACCCCCGCTGCTATAACTGCGCGAACTACCGCTACTATAGGAGCGGGAACTGGGCGCCGTGTAACTCCTGCTGTAAGACGGGCTGGAGCGGTATCCATACGACGGGCTCGCGCGATAGCCGGATGCGCCGTTGGTGCCGTAGCTACCGCGGTATCCGCTGCTATTGCCATAAGCTGGCGTCGAGCGATTCGATCCGCTCTGGCCGAAACGATTCCAACCGCCGGCTGCCGTGCTGGCGTGGGGCGCAGCATTATACCGATTGGCGGAGGCCGCGTAGTTGGACCGCGCGCTGGCCGCTGAAACGGCGCCGTATCGGCTTCTCAACGCGCCATTCGGATAAGCCACACCCAGGCGATGGGCAGCGTTATGCGCCCATATCCCGGTGCGAGCGAACCCAACTCCGCCGAAACCGTAGCCGCGGAACCCAAAATGATTGAAGAAGAACCCATTCAGGCCGATCGAGCAACGGAACCAGTTGGGCCACCAGCCCCAGCCGCCCCATCCCAAGCCGCCGAAGAACCCGCCAATATAAATGCCCGGGCCGAATCCGTATCCGTAACCATAGCCGATGTCGAGGTAATCCCACGGAGGGTAATACCCCACAGCCGGAGGTCCCCAGATATATTCGGGATTGTAATAGGGCACATAGACCTCGTCCGGATTGGCCGGTTGAATATCGATGGCGGTCTGGTCCCCTTGCTGTTCCGCGGTGACGGTCTGCTGGGCGTTGGAACGCAGCTTCCCGGAGGCTTGAGCCTGCGCGCGCATCCGCTGCACGGCATTCATTACGTCAGCCTGTTGGGCCAGAAAGGCGTTACCAAGATCGGTGGTCCAGCGGATGTCGGAGCTGAGACGGGTGAGCACGTCCGGGAAGACTACCAGGGCCTGCACGCTGGGATCCCAGTTTTGCTGGCGTGCGGCATCCACCAGTTGGGAGCCCTGCAAACCTGGATTCTGCTGTACCCACTGTGCCGCCTCGGCAACCTCCAGCGGATAGGTCGATGCTACCAGGATCTGGCTAAGCAAACGATCGGGATACAATGCCACAGGCGCCACCAGTGTATCCAATTGTGGGGGAGAAAGCCGCGGGGCGGGGGCTTGCGGACCCGGCGGCTGGGGCGGCGGCTGCTGGGCCAGCAAAAAGCCGCTGACCAGAAGCGGAACACAAACCACACCTAGCACCCGGCGCACAACCTGACGAAATCTGGGACTCTTCATGATCCACCTCCCTTGAGGTTTCACTTCTATTAGACGCACGCCGCAGGCCAAATGTGCAACCCGTTGCATGCTATACTCGTTTGAGGCAGGCGTGTGGCTTGGCGGATGGTTGAAAAGCACCGGTTCCGGTGGATCGCGGCCGGCTCGCTTCGCTCGCCGCGGCTAAGGACAGGCCCGTAGGCCTGTCCTTCGGCGAACTGAAGTTCGCCCTGCAAGCTGAAGCTTGCGCCACAACGGACTCAGAATACTAGTTTGGCGCCCAACTGCACGTTGCGATTCCCATTGTAGGAGCCGGAAACGGCGCCGAGCGCGCAACTCGCATTGGCGCAGTCGGCGATGAATGCGGACGACACATTGACTCCGAAATTCGCGTGGTTGAACGCGTTATACGCTTCCAAGCGGAGCTGCAGAGTGGCGCACTCGGTGATTCTCGTGCTCGGCCACGGCCCGAAGTCGGCGTCTCCGGTGAGCGGGTTCAAATAGCTTTCGTCCACCGAGTAGTTGGCGAAATTATAAACCTGGAAATTGTTCGCACCAATGTTTGTCCGGTGTTTGTCCGGCCGCCGGTGACCGGGAGAACCTGGTCCGCCGCGACGCGGGTAGCCACAAACTCGTCGTTCGTGAAGTCGTAGATAGAATATGGAGCGCCCGTGCGCGCCGTAAGGATGGGAGCAAGTTCCCATCCATCCAGGATAGCCTTAGCCGGGCCGTGCAGGTTGCGGGCGAAGGGGACCTCCCAGATTCCGCTGACCGCGATGCGATGGCGATTGTCAAAATTGGCCGGCCCGTAGTCGATCATGGGGTTGATTGGTACAGGGCAGGCAACTACTGAACGTGTCGCTCAACTCATCCATGGTGTGACTCCAGGTGTAATTCAGGCGCAGCGTAAGACCCGAACGTTTGATGTCCTGGATGTCATAGCGTACGTTCATGGCGTTGTAATTGGAGATGCCGCCAGCACTGCGACGGTTGATGGCGCTGTATTGATCGTTGATTGGGTTGAAGCAGGCGCCCGGCCCACCCGACAGGGTATTCGCCGGTGTGCACGGAATGCCCAGATAGACGTTGCCCATACCCGGAGTATTCACGTCGGCTATGTCATAAAGGTTCTCACCGATCGAACCGGAATAGTCTACCTCCAGATGCATGCTGTTGGCGAACTGGTGCTCCAGCGACGCGCTGATCAGGTGCGCATAGGCTTGCGGGATGTTCGGCTGCACCGCTCGCAGTTCGGAAGGTGGCAGCGCGGCCGTGCCCGTGCCGCTAAGGATCGTCGGGAAATTCCCGGCGGTCACCGGAATGGTGGCGGTTCCGCTGGATCCGGCGAGGAGTTGGACGACCGCGTAATTCGGCGGGTTGAACAGGACATTGTAGGTCACGTTACCGAAATTGCGCTCATAGCCGATACCGTAACCTCCGCGGAAAGCGTCTTCCCGTCGCCGTAAATATCCCACGCAAATCCTACGCGAGTCCCGAAGTTCTTCCAGCTCGGCTTCCATAACTCGCCTATGGGGCTGGTGGGCGCCGTATCCGCCGCGCCATCGGCAATTGCCAGATACGGATTGGGGTTATTGGCGGGATAAAAGGCATCGAAGGCTTCTTGTCCGGTGATTAGATCCTGACGCGACCCGGGATGTAAAGATTGGCTGCCCATTTTCTGCACTTTCCGGGCGCACCCTCTGCTGGCACATCCAGCAGTTTAAAGCGCCCAGAAATATCGATAAGATCCTTCAACTTGAGTTCCGAATTCGCTACCTGGCGCACCTGTTCTTGAAGCCTCCCGCCCATGCAGCTTCGAGCGTGGCTCGGCGAGGGCGACGATCCGGTCCAAAAGCCGAATATGTAACATCTATGTAACATCTATGTAACATCGGGCAGCCTCCGACGCGTAGACCGTCACTGGCTCGAATGGCAGCCTATGCTGACAAGTAGTTCTGCAAGCTTCAATGTCCGCTCGGCGAACCCCGGAATCTGGTGAACGATCTCACAGGTGTAATGCTCGTCAAAATCGCTCCTCCAGATCGGCTCAACAGGCTGAACGAGCCGCTCCATTGCGCCGGGGAACTTCTCTGTGGTGAGCGCGTGCCGGAACTGCACAAGATCCGAACTGATCTGCTGGGCAAACAGGCGAACTTCCATGTTCTTCGGCCGGTCTTCCAGAGGAGACTCCAGATCGTTCTCGTCGTCGAGGCCAATCCCGCAGATCTTCGGAAAACCAACTCACCGAGTCGAACTTTGCAATGTTGTAACTACCCGGCTACGGCGCGTTTATTATGGCCTGAATTCGCGGACCATTTCCACGCAGGCTTTCACGTTCTCGACGGGGGTCTCCGGCAGGATGCCGTGGCCCACGTTGAAGATGTGACCGGGCCGCGTACCGGTGCGCTTCAGCAGCTCGGCGATCTTCATCCGCAGTTCCGGCAGCGGGGCGAAGAGGGCCACGGGGTCCAGGTTGCCTTGCACCGCGGACCGGTAGCTGATATCAGTCCAGGCCTGGTCGATGTTGACGCGCCAGTCCACGCCCATGACGTCGCCGCCGGCCGCGTGCAGCTCGCGGAAGAAGCCGGAAGCGCCGGTGCCAAAGTGGATGACGGGGACGCCGGTGGAGCGGATGCGCTCGATCAAGGCGCGGGAGTAAGGCTGTACGAAGCGCACGTAATCATCGGGACCCAGCGCGCCCACCCAGCTGTCGAACACTTGTATGCAGCGCGCCCCGGCAGTGACTTGCAGGCTGGCGAAGGGGGCCTGCACATCCACGATCTTGCCCATCAGGCGGCGCCACAGGATTTCGTCGGAATACATCATGCGCTTGGTGCGGATGTAATTGCGCGATGCGCCGCCTTCGATCATGTAACTGGCGAGAGTAAATGGCGCACCCACGAAGCCGATTACGGGGGCCTTGCCGGCGAGCGCGCGGACTACGTTTTGGATAGCCTCGCCGACGTAGCCTAAGTCGTCCGTATTCGAGGTAGAAAGGCTATCCACGTCGGAGTTAGTGTGTACCGGATTATCGATGCGCGGTCCTTCACCGGTGGCGAAGCGGAGCTTCAGACCCATGGGTTCGACGGGCAGCAGGAGGTCGGCGAAGATGATGGCGGCGTCCACGTCCAGTATTTCGACCGGCTGCAACGTGACAGTGGCAGCCAGATCGGGGCGCTTGCAGATTTCCAAGATGCCGTGCCGGGAGCGGATTTCCCGGTACTGACGGAGATATCTGCCCGCCTGGCGCATGAACCATACGGGACGAACGTCGGTAGGTCTACGCTTGCACGCATCCAAAAAGCGGCTGGTCATGGGAGCCACGCGCATGGCTGTTCCGTCCTGTCTTCGCAAAAGAAAGCGCGAAATCCTTGTGGATTATGTTGCGCCGCCCAGTGGCGGCCATTGATGAAATAAGGCTTCGCCCACGCTTCACTATCGATGGTGCGAGGGGTGATGAGCGAAACCGACAGCATACCCGGCGCCGGATAGCCGGTGCGGGGGTCCATAATGTGGCTGTAAACATGGCCTTCGGCGCGGAAGAACTTTTCGTAGCTGCCGGAGGTGGACATGGACTCATTCTTCAGAAAAACTTCGGCGACGCTGGCATGCTCGTTGCGCGGATCGCGGATGGTGATGCGCCAGCCGCGCGGCTCGTTGGGCGGCGCGCCCAGTCCGTAGATGCTACTGCCGGAAGCGGCCACAAAAGCAATGCCGATGCCCTTTGCTTTCAACACGTCGACCATACGGTCCACGGCGTAGCCTTTGCCGATGCCGCCGGGATCGAGCTCCACGCCGGGGCGGTCGAAGCGAACGGTCTGGTGAGTCGGATCGAGGTGGACGTGCTGGTAGCCAACGGCCTGCATGGCGCCCATGACTTCGGCGCGATGCGGCAGGTGGCCGGTGCCCTTGTAAAAGCCCCAGACCTTCATCAGCGGGCCGACCGAGATATCGAAAGCGCCTTCACTCTCGCGGCTGTACTCCTGGCAGGCGGAGAGCAACTGGAACAATTCCGGCGAAACGGGGACGGGATGGGCGGCAGCCTCACGATTGACCGCGCTCCACTCGCTATCCGGCTTGTAATTCGAAAGCATGTTGTCCAGTTGCCGTACTTCGTCGAAGGCGGCTTCGACGGCGGCGCTCATTCGGTCCTTGTCGTAACCGTAGACCACGATGGAGTAGGCGGAGCCCATGGCCTCGGCGCTTTCTTCCAGGCGCAGGAAATCGGGGACCGCTCCCTTACGGTCGCGGCTCGGTACTCCGTCGCGGCTCGGTACTCCGTCGCGGCTCGGTACTCCGTCGCGGCTCGGTACTCCGTCGCGGCTCGGTACCCCGGCGCCGCTTGGTACTGCACCGCCCGGTACGGCTTGGGGCCGCGCCGCCGAAGCCGTCAACAAAAACAAAACTACCACGAATTGTTTGACTTTAGGGCTGATTTTCAGTTGGCGCATGCTTTTTTTTCGCCCTCTTGAGCAGGATGTCGACGCGCGTGGCGGCGTCGGGGTGGTGATCCGGCTCGAAATGCAGTTCGGGGATCCGCCGCAGGCTCAGACGGCTGGCGAGTTCATGCCGCAGGTAGTTACCAGCGTGCTCCAAGGCGGCCAAGGCCTGTTTTTGCTCGTGCGGGCTGCCGCGGAGGACTACTTTGACGGCGGCGTGGCGGGAGTCGGGGCTGACGGTAACGTCGGTCACATCCACGTTGGCCAGGCGGGGATCGGAAAGTTCAAACCCCACGATTTCGGAGAGCTCTTCGCGAACCGCGACGGATATGCGTTGGAAGCGATGCTGCATGTCAAAACTGTGTCTGGTGGTTCGTGGCTGGTGGCTGGTGGATTGCATCAAAACCACCGCCCACTAGCCACCGATCACCAGCCACCGCCTTTCACATCCATTCCACCGTGGCGCGGGCCAGTTCGGCGCCCAGCAGGGCGGCGGCTTCCTCCTCGACCGATTGCAGGACCTTCTGGGCGTGGCCGTGATCGGAGGATACGGTCACCACTGCGATTACGGCGCGCTGCCACAGGTCCTGACAGTCGATTTCCGCCACGGCCACATTGAACTTGCCGCGCAGCCGGTCCTGCAGGCTTTTCACGACGTGGCGCTTCTCCTTCAAGGAATGCGAATTTTCCAGGACGAGTTCGAGCGTCAGCACACCGATCGCGGCCACGGCGCCTCAGGCGAAAACTTCGGTGGCTACGCGCTCGGTGACGAACGCCTCGATGACATCGTTCTGTTTGATATCGCCGAAATTTTCGAGCGTGATGCCGCACTCCATGCCGCTCTTCACTTCGCTCACGTCGTCCTTGAAGCGGCGCAGCGAGCTGATTTTGCCCGTATAGACCACCACGTTGTCGCGCAGCAGACGCACTTCGCTGTCGCGGGTGATAGTACCATCCAGCACCTGGCAGCCGGCCACGTTGCCAACCTTGGTAATGCGGAAGGTTTCGAGCACCCCAGCCTTGCCCTTGTAGACCTCCTTGAAAACAGGCTCCAGCAGGCCGGACATGGCGCGTTTGATCTCGTCGGTGAGGTTGTAAATGATGGTGTGCAGCCGGACATCGACCTTTTCCTGTTCGGCGAGCGCCGCGGTGTTGCGCTCCGGACGCACGTTGAAGCCGATCACGATGGCATCCGAAGCGGAGGCGAGCAGCACATCCGATTCGTTGATGGCGCCCACGCCCGAGCGCAGCACGCGGATCTTGACCTTGTCGTTGGACAGCTTCTGCAGCGTATCGCTGAGCACTTCGGCGGAGCCGCCCACGTCGGCCTTCAGGATGATGGGCAGTTCGGTGACTTCGCCCGCCTTCAACTTCTGGTGCAACTGTTCGAGCGTGAGGCGGCTCGACTTGGCCATGGCGGCTTCGCGGACTTTGGCCTCGCGGAAGAGCACGATCTGTTTGGCTTTGGCGGTATCGGTGACCACCTGGAAATCGTCGCCGGCTTCGGGAAGGGACTCCAGACCGAGCACCTCGACGGGCGTAGATGGCTCGGCTTCACGGATCTGCTCGCCGCGGTCATTCAGCATAGCGCGCACTTTGCCGAACACGGCGCCGCAGATGAAATAATCGCCCACGCGGAGAGTACCGTTGCGGACGAGCACGGTGGCCACCGGTCCGCGACCGCGATCCAGTTTGGCTTCAAGCACGTTGCCCATGGCCGGACGGGAGGGATTGGCTTTGAGTTCCTGCAGATCGGCCACCAGGAGAATCATCTCGAGCAGCAGATCGAGGTTGAGATGCATCTTGGCGGATACGGGAACGGTAACCGTGTCGCCGCCCCAGTCTTCAGCCAACAGGCCGCGATCGGCGAGTTGTTGCTTGATGCGTTCGGGCTGGGCGTCGGGCTTATCGATTTTGTTAATGGCGACGATGATGGGGACCTTGGCGGCGCGGGCGTGATCGATGGCTTCGAGCGTTTGCGGCATAACGCCGTCGTCGGCCGCCACCACCAGCACCACGATATCGGTTACTTTGGCGCCGCGGGCGCGCATGCGGGTGAATGCTTCGTGGCCGGGAGTGTCGATAAACACAATTTTGCGGCCATCTTTTTCCACGTAGTATGCACCGATGTGCTGGGTGATTCCGCCGGCCTCGTGGCCGGCCACATTGGCTTCGCGGATGGCATCCAACAGGGACGTCTTGCCGTGATCGACGTGGCCCATGATGGTAACGACGGGCGCACGCTTGAGCAGATCCTTCTGCTCTTCGGCAACCTCCACCTGCTGCTGAGACTCTTCTTCGTAGGTGATGGTGGCGGTGGAGGCGCCAAACTCGCGGGCGATTTCGGTGGCGAGCTTGGAGTCCAGCGTCTGATTGATGGTGGCGAAGATATTACGCTCGACGAGCTTCTTGATGACCAGGCTGGCCTTGACGTCCAGTTTTTCGGAAAGCTCTTTGACGGTGATGCCTTCGGAAATGGTGATCTCGCGGCTGACCGGCGGCGGACCGGATTGGATCTGGCGGCGGGTGGACGGCCGCAGAATTTTCTCTTCCGGCTCGAGGCTGCGATCGCGCTGGGGGCGGCCGCCGCGCTTATCGCCGGGGCGGCGCTGCTGATCGGGCGGCGGGGGCGCGACCGCGGGTTCCATCCCGGGACGGCGCGAGGTAGGATGCATGGGGCGCGGGCCGCCGGGGCGCATCGGACTGCCGGGGCGGAGGCCGGGAGCGGCACCTTGGCGGGCCACGGCGGGTTGGCCGGGACGGAGCGGTCCACGATAGATGGGCTGGCCGGGAGCGGGTGCGCTTTGAGGGCGGGGAATGCCGGGGCTGGCCGGACGGCTGGGCACGGGCATAGCGGGCATGCCAGGGGCGGCGGCACGGGGTTGGCTTAACTTGGCGACGAGATCGGCACGCGGCGGGACCACGGGACGCGCGGCGGGTTGACCGGCCAGTGGACGGGAGGGCGGCCGGGGCGCGGACGGCATGGGAGTACCGGGAGCGGCTTGCGGCGCGCTTCCTGCCGGTGAGGGCGGAGCGGGAGGACGCGGAGTCCCGCCCGGCCGGCTGAAGATGGGCGCCGAAGGGGAAAGAGGTTCGCCGACACCGGGCGGCAGGGGTTGACGCGGTCCGGATAGCACCTGGCCGGGCCGTGCCGCTGGGACGGGCTTCACTGCTGGCATTGCCGGACGACCGGGCGCGATTACCGCGGCCGGAGGCGTCGGGCGTGGCGCCGGCGGAGCAAGCGGTGTGGCGGCGGCCGACGGCGGTGGCGTGCTGCCCGCGAGTGGCGGACGAATGGGATGGACCGGGCGCCCCGCCGGACGTTCGAGGGTTGCTTGTCCGGCAACCTGCTCGGGAGAGCTTTCCTGGGCTGCAATGGGCGCCGGCACTTGACCTGTGGGCGCCGCGGGTGCGGCTTCCGGAACCGGTGCGGGTTCGATGGCGGCGGGCGGCGGCACGGGCGGCGCGACGGCGCCGGCTTCCGGCTCGGCGTACTCTCCAGCTGCTTCGTGACCGAAGATCCGCCGCAGTTTGATCGCGACATCTTCGTCGATCGAGCTGGAGTGGGTCTTCTTTTCAGTTACACCCAGCCCGGGGAGCCTATCGAGGATTTCGTGCGCTTTGACCTCAAGCTCCCGCGCCAGCTCATTAATACGGATTTTGTTCATAAATACTAAACTGTTTCGCTCAGGCGCACCTCACTGGCTTGCCGAACCGCTATTTTCGGACTCGTCGTGAGGAACCGGCCCCGAGTCTACTATCGTATCAAGTTCGGAGGGTTCTGCGGAGGGTTGTGGGTCGTGGGTCGTGGGTGGTGGGCCCTCGGCGGCGGCAACGGGTGCTGGGTCCTGGGTGCTGGGTGCTGGTTCCTGGGTGCCGCGTGCTGGCTCCTGGAACTCCTCGGTGAGTGGCGCCGCTTCATCTTCGGCAACGGGTACGGTTTCTTCAAACTGAGCGTAGTAAGCGGTCACGGAATCGCGGATGTTCTCCACCTTTTCCGGATCGATACCCGCAATTTCCTGTAATTGTTCGGGCGTCATGCCGCCCAGCTTGTCGATGGTATCCACGCCGGCTTCCGCCAGGGTGGCGGCCACCTCTTCACCCAATCCAAACGCCATCAAAGCCGACACAGGTTCCGGCGGACTGACCAGGGCGGCCATGGCGGTCTCCACCTCCTGGCGCTTCTCCTCCTCGCTCTTGATGTCCACCTTCCAGCCGAGCAGCTTGGCCGCCAGGCGGACGTTCTGCCCCTTCTTGCCGATGGCGAGCGAGAGCTGCGTATCGTCGACGATCACCTCCATATGCTTTCCGGCCGCGTCCACGATGGTTACGCGGCTGATTTTGGCCGGGCTTAAGGCATGCGTGGCGAACGTTACCGCATCCTCAGAGTACTCGATGATGTCGATTTTTTCGCCGCGCAGCTCGCGGATGATGGACTGTACGCGCATGCCTTTCATACCGACGCAGGCGCCCACACTATCCACGTCGCGGTCGCGGCTTTGCACGGCGATTTTGGTGCGCTCGCCGGCTTCGCGCGCACAGCCCTTGATGGTGACGGTGCTGTCGTAGATTTCCGGGACTTCCTGTTCGAACAGACGCATGACCAGTTCAGGCGCGGCTCGCGACACCACCACTCCCGGCCCCTTGCTCGATTTATCCACGATGCGGATGACGCAGCGCACGCGGTCGCCCACACTGTAACTTTCCAGACGCGACTGCTCCTTTTTCGGTAGGCGGGCTTCGGTTTTGCCGAGGTCCAGGATGTAATCGGGACCCTCCACGCGCTTCACGGTGCAGTTCACCAGTTCACCTGTGCGGCCGGAGTATTCGTTGAAAACTGTTTCCCGTTCGGCTTCGCGCACCTTTTGAAAAATCACCTGCTTGGCGGTTTGCGCCGAGATGCGGCCGAGCAAGTCGGTCTTTTTGGGAATGCGTATCTCCGCGCCGATTTCGGCTTCCGGATTAATGCGGCGCGCCTCGGCCAGGGTTAATTCCTTGGCTGGATCTTCTACGGCCTCGACCACTTTCTTGACTGCGAAGAGCTGCAGCGCGCCGGTTTTTTCGTGCAGTTCGGCGACGTAATCCTCAGTCGTCCGGAAGTGCTTGCGCGCGGCGATCAGCATGGCGTCTTTGACTGCATCCAGGACGATTTGCGGATCGATGCCCTTTTCCTTGCTCAATATCTCGATGGACTGAAAAATAGTTTCCAAAGTGTGCCTCTTCTATTTCTGTCTCTCTGGATTGTTAACCCGGTGGCGAGGAGGGGGTTTACCACTCGAACTTCAAATTCGCCTTTTCTACCTGTTCCAGCGGGAAGCGGATCTCGCGGCCCGCGGATTCGAGACGGACGACACCGTCGGTGAAGCCGGCCAGAGTGCCTTCCCAATGCCGCTGATTTTCGACCGGAGCGCGCAGCGTGACCTTGGCCTTCTTGCCCTGGAATCGCTCATAATCGCGGGGCTTAAGCAACTTACGTTCGAGGCCCGGCGAACTGACTTCCAATGTGTAATGACCGGGCACCACATCCTCAACATCCAGTATGGTGCCGACCTGCTGCGAGATCAGTTCGCAATCGGCGTGAGATACGCCCTCGGGCTTATCGATAGAAATGCGCACGAACTGATTTTTCCCGCCGCCTTTGACTTCCACTTCGACTACTTCAATGCCTTCGGAGAGCGCCACACGCTGGGCGATCTCTTCGATGCGCGATGTGATGACCGGCCGCATAGTACCCAAAAAAAAGTGGGCTTTCGCCCACTCGACTGGTTCGACACTCTAGGAGACTATTGTACCGCGGATGGGGAGAAATGCAAATTCGGTTGAAAAGCAAGCAAGCGGAGCTTAAGCCCGGCGGAGGTCACCTTTCAAGCGGCCTTCCCGATTCCTTTTTGGTTTTCGCGGTAATACCATTCAAAACAAGCATGGATCTAGTCAAAGCAGCTCGCAGAGGCCGGGAAGCCGCTTTCCTGCAACTGTTCGACGACCATCATCTGCCCCTGTTCCGCTTCGCCTACCGGCTGACCGGTTCCGTCGCGGACGCCGAAGATATCGTGCAGGAGTGCTTCCTGCAACTGCTGCGGCCGGAGTGCGCGTACGATCCGCGTCGTACCTCGGTCCGAACTTACCTCTTCGGCGTGGTCCGGAACCAATCCCTGAAGAGGCTGCGGAGAAATGATTTGGCGGTTGACGCCAGCCGGAATACGAATCACGACAGGTCGCCCGAGAACGAGGCCGCGCGCGTGGAGATGGAGGGTGCGGTAGCCCGCGCCGTGATGCAGTTGCCCGATACCCAAAGGGAAGTGCTGATCCTCGCCCATTACGAGCATCTGCCCCTGGCAGAGATCGCGCGCGTAATGGCCCTCGATTTGGGTGCGGTAAAGTCGCGCCTGCAACGCGCTCGCGCCACTCTGCAAGAGACGCTCGCCGCCTATGCGTCGAGCCTGGAGCGAAAAAAATGAACGAAAGCGAACTGGACGATCTGCTCGATACGTGGACCGCGCCACCGCCGCCGGCATCCTTGCGCGAAAGCGTGCAGGCCGGGTTTGCCGCGGGCCACAAACGCACCCGGGTGCGGGCGCCGCGCGCAAGAAAGCGCCTGTTTGCGGCGGCCATCCTTTGCGCGGCGGCGCTGTTGCTGGTCGTGGCCCAGGCGCATCCAGGCGCACCGGTCCGCATCCCCTACATCGTAGACTCCGAATTTCTCCGCTATGCGAACGATGGCGCGTCCACGATTGACATGTATACCGAGTCGTACGAGCTCAACGGAGCTGAGATTCTAAAATCGCGGTCGATCCCCGGTCCCTTCGGAACCGTTGTCGGGCGGGCTGTCGACGCGGCCCTTCCTATTTGGTACCGGCTCATGGCGCGCTTGACCGCCGACGGCGGAACGTTGGAACGGCTCCGGCAGCACGCCTCTCATGCCGTCGGAGTAATCGGCGGCTGCGATGCGTCGTGTTTGGTGTTGGAGCGTTACTTTTTCGCCCGAACCGCCGCCGGCGCCGGTTACGCCTGTATAGATGGAGCCGTAGTTGGCCACGACACGATACTCAACTTTCCGGTTACGGCCATCCGGCCCCGCTGGGGAGCGGCCGGAAGGATGACGTTGTGGATGTCCCCGGAGCTGAGATGCTTTGCCTTAAGAATCACCCTTGAAGCAAAACGGCCCGACGGCACTTTTCGCCTGGTGTCCGAAAGACGGGCGCTCCGGGTGAAACTGAACCCATGAGGCTCTTTTTTGTGGTCTTTGCGGGGAGCCCCCGCCTCTTTGTTGGCCCTCCGCCTGTTTGCGTGAAAACTCGTGGGGCTCCGTTCACGGCAAGTTCTACCAGCGTTTGAAACTGGCCATGGATCGCTTGATTCCGTTACGCTTCCGGGCACTTACCGCCACCGACCAGCAGCGGGTCTTAAAGCCCGCGCCGGCTAAAGCCCGCCCTCCAAACCGGAGTCCCTTGTTAGCATGGATGAATGTACGATCTGGCATGGTTTCGCGCGAACTTTGACCGTATAGCCGAGCGGCTGCAGACGCGCAGCAATCCGCCGAATCTGGATGGGTACCGGGAACTGGATAAACGGCGGCGGGCCGCTATCGCCGAAGCGGAGCAGTTGAAGGCGCGGCGCAACACGGAGACCACGGAGATCGGCAGGCTGCGCCGGGAGGGCGCCGATACCAGCGAGAGACAGCAGCAGATGCGGGCGATCGGCGAGCGGATCGCGGTACTGGAGGCGGAGCAGAAGGCGGCGGAGGAATCCTTTCGCGAGATGCTGACCGGGATTCCCAACCTGCCGCACGAGTCCGTGCCGGTGGGATCGAGCGAGGCCGATAACCTGGAAGTGCGGCGCGTGGGCGAGCCGCGGCAATTCGATTTCGAGCCTAAGGCGCACTGGGACCTGGGGCCGGAATTAGGCATCCTGGACCTGGAGCGGGCGGCGAAAATAACCGGCGCGCGGTTCGCGGTGTATTGGGGGCTGGGCGCCCGGCTGGAACGCGCGCTCATCAATTTCATGCTCGACATACACACCCGCGAGCATGGTTACACCGAGGTGCTGCCGCCGTTCCTGGTAAATTCGGCAAGCTTGTTTGGCACCGGCCAGTTGCCGAAATTCGCGCAAGACCAGTTCAAATGCGAGAACACGGACTTCTGGCTGATACCCACGGCGGAGGTACCGGTAACTAACCTATATCGGAACGAAACGCTGGAGGGGGAGCGGCTGCCGGTGAAGCTTTGTGCTTACACGCCGTGTTTCCGCAGCGAGGCGGGGTCTTACGGGCGGGACGTGCGCGGTATCATCCGGCAGCACCAGTTCCAGAAAGTGGAATTAGTGAAGTTCGCGCACCCGGACAGCAGTTACGACGAGTTAGAGAAGCTGACCGCGGACGCGGAAGATATTTTGCGGCGGCTGGGACTGCCGTTCCGGACGGTGACCCTTTGCACCGGCGATATCGGCTTTTCGTCGGCCAAGACTTACGATATCGAGGTGTGGCTGCCGGGGCAGAATGGCTATAAGGAGATCTCGTCCTGCTCGAACTACGAGGCGTTTCAGGCGCGGCGGGCGAACATCCGGTTCAAGAACGCGAAGGGCAAAAGCGAATTCGCCCACACGCTGAACGGCAGCGGCTTGGCGGTGGGACGCACATGGGTGGCGATCGTGGAGAACTATCAACAGAAAGACGGCAGCGTAGTGGTGCCGGAGGCATTGCGTCCGTACGTGGGGGCGGAGGTGATTGGGAAGTAAGAAGACAGGAGACAGAAGACAGGAGACAGAATGACTACGGTTGCTGCACCGGATCTCTCATTGCGGCCTCTTGGTTTGCACTCGGAGCGGGTTATGAAGTCTTCTCCCGGCGTACTGTTCCGCGCCTGGACGGAACAGTTTGATCGCTGGTTCGCCGCGCCGGCGTCCGTGTTGATGAAAGCGGAAGTCAACGCGGTTTTTTATTTCGAGACACACTTCGAGGGCCAGAGGCATCCGCATTACGGGCGGTTCCTCAGGCTGGAACGCGACCGGCTGGTGGAACTGACGTGGGTCACGGCGGCCACCAAGGGAGCAGAAACGGTGGTGACGGTGGAGCTCGCGCCGCAGAGGAGCGGAACGCACTTGCGCCTGGCGCACGATGGCTTCCCGGACGAAGAATCGAGGAGCCGGCATGACGAGGCCTGGCCAAAGGTGCTGGCGCATCTCGACCAATCGATGGCGACGCCCGGCTGACAGACGCGAGGGGCCATGCCGGACGGAGCGGATGCGGAGAGCGTAGGCAGTTACTACGACACGGCGATCTTTGAAGCCGAGTTGGTGCGGTTGACGCGTGACAGCCCGGTGGAGCGCGCCATCACGCTGCGCTGGCTGGAACGGCTGGTGCCGCCGGAGACCGAGGTGGCCGAGATTGGCGTGGGCGGCGGGATCTATTCGGAATGCCTGGCGCGGAAGGGCTGCCGGCTGCGGCTGGTGGACGTATCGGCGCGCCTGCTGGAAGCGGCCGAGGGGCGCTTGCGCGCCGCCGGATTGGGGGCGTCCATCGTGGGGGCCAGCCGCGAATCCGCCACGCGTTTGGACAGCTTGGCAGCGGGCGCATGTGATGCCGTTCTGATGCTGGGTCCTCTGTATCATCTATGCGCGCTGGAAGCGCGGCAACAGGCGGTGCGCGAGGCGGGCCGCATCCTGAAGCCAGGCGGGCTGCTGTTCGCGGCGGGGATCAACCGCTTGGCGTACCTGCGCGAGCTGTTCCGCATGTCCCCGCGCGAGGTTCTGGAGCGGCGGGCTTTCCATGCGCAGTACCTGCGCGAGGGTAATGTCGACCCGGAGCATGCGCCGCCGATCGGTTTCGCGCACATGTCCACGTGCGAGGAGTTTCGCGCGCTTTTTACGGGCGGTTTCGAGGAATTGGCTTTGGTGGGCGTGGAGTCGTTCACCGTATTTGTGGCAGCCTATTTTGAACGACCTGCCGGTTGTGGAGGCGGAAGCCTGGCTGGACTTGATCGAGGGGACGGGACAGAGCGATGAGGGTTTGGGCGTCTCCGACCATTTCCTTTACGTGGGACGAAAAAGCGGCGTCCAAAATCGATAAAAGACTCTATTTTCCTGAATATCAGCTACAATATGTAGGATCGGAGACTGCATGGAAGCTGTCGTCAAAGAACGCATGCGCGAGCTGACCCGGGTAAAGGATCGGTTGCAACTGGGCGGCGGCGCCGAGCGCCTCGAGAAACAGCACAATTCCGGCAAACTCTCGGCGCGCGAGCGCCTGGCTCTGCTGCTCGACCGCAAGTCATTCCGCGAGTCGGGAATGTTCGCCAAACATAATGCGCGCCTGTTCGGCCTGGACGGCAAAGAGATGCCCGCGGATGGCGTGATCACCGGTAGAGGCCGCATTGACGGCCGGCTGGTGCATGTGGCGAGCCAGGACTTCACGGTAGCGGGCGGATCGGCGGGCGAAGTGCATGGCGCGAAAATCGCCGACACGTTGAAGTGTTCGCTGAAGACCGGCTCGCCGTTCATCTTCATCAATGATTCCGGTGGCGCGCGGGTGCAGGAAGGCGTGGGCAGCCTGGCTGGCTATGCGCGCATCTTCTATCAGAATGTGATGCTCTCCGGTGTGGTGCCGCAGATTTCCCTGATCTGCGGGCCGTGCGCGGGCGGCGCCGCTTACAGTCCGGCGCTGACTGATTTCATTATCCAAACGCGCGATGCGCAGATGTTCATCACGGGTCCGGCGGTGATCAAACAGGTCACCGGCGAAATCGTCGCACCCGAGGCGTTGGGCGGCCCGCGTGCGCAGATGAACAAGTCGGGCGTGGTCCATTTCGTGGCCGAAAACGATGTGGAAGCTGTCAAAATCTGCCAGCGGCTGCTCTCGTTTCTGCCTTCCAACAACCTGGAGGATCCGCCGCACCTCGACCAGGGCAGCGCGCCGCGCGATGATGACGATCTCAACGACATCGTGCCGGCCGACCCCAAGAGCAGTTATGACGTGAAAAGTATTATCACGCGCGTGGTGGATGGCGGCGATTTCCTGGAGGTACAGGACGAGTTTGCTAAAAACCTGGTGATCGGGTTTGGGCGCATCCGCGGCCGGAGCGTGGGCGTGATCGCCAACCAGCCGGAGGTGCTGGCCGGCGCGCTGGACATCGACGCATCCGACAAGGGCGCGCGCTTCGTCCGGTTCTGTAATGCGTTCAATATTCCGCTGGTCACATTTGTGGATATTCCGGGATTTTTGCCGGGAGTGGATCAGGAATACGGCGGCATCATCCGGCACGGCGCGAAGTTGTTGTTTGCTTACTCGGCGGCGACGGTGCCGAAGATCACGGTGATTCTGCGGAAGGCTTACGGCGGCGGGTACATTGCGATGTGCTCGAAGGAGTTGGGTGCGGATTGCACCCTGGCATGGCCGTCGGCGGAAATTGCCGTGATGGGCGCGGCGGCGGCGGTGGAAGTGCTCTTTCGCCGCGAGCTGGGGGCGGCGAAAGACAACGGCGCGAAGCGGCGGGAATTGGTCCAGCAGTTCACCGATACATTTGCGACACCTTATGTGGCGGCCGGGCTGCGGCTGGTAGACGATATCATTCAACCGGCGGAAACCAGGGCGCAAATAGCAGAAGCCCTGCAGGCCCTGGCGGCCAAGCGCGACTGGCGCCCGCAGAAGAAGCACGGGTTAATCCCGCTGTAAACGCTCAAAGGGATGGCGATGGCTGACGAAGACCAGGACCTCGCGACGGGGGACGCAGCGGCTGGCGGGCACACCGTGCACCGATGGTCGCGGCATGCGCGGGAAGATCTGCAGGGATCGCACATTCTGACGGAGCCGCTGGTGCGGTGGCCGGCGGAACGCGTGGCTCCGCTCCCGCCGGAGGTGGCTGCGGATGGCGCCGGCGCGGAGGCTGCGCCGGAAATCACGATTCCGGAATCCGTCTTGCTCCCACGTTCACCGCAGCGGCTGCCGGAGGATGCGGTTGGCCGCAGCCCGATTTGCGGCCTGGTGATCGCGATCCTGGCCACGGCTGGCCAGCATGTAAACAGGCACCAGCCGGTGATCGTGATCGAGGCCATGAAGATGGAGAACAATATCAGCGCGGAGGTGGATGGTGTGCTGACGGCCGTGCACGTGTCGCCCGGGGACGCGGTGAAGGCCGGGCAGATGTTGTTCGAGTTGGTGTAAACTTCCCGCTGAGCTGAAGCCCGTCCCTCCAAAACCGCAACGAATCCGCCGGTTCCCCCGTCTGATAAACTAACCGGAGAAGTGCGCGTGAAAATACTATTTTTCGGGGTGCTGAAGGACGTGGTAGGGCGGGCGGAAGATCAGCTCGACTTGGACGACAGGGACACCTTAGGCGGCGTCTTCGACCGTTACGCCACGCAATTTCCGCGGCTGCGCGAGATGGCCGGCAGCATTATGCTGGCGCGCAACCACGAGTTCGCCACGCCTGCTACGCAACTGGACGCCGGGGATGAGATCGCCTTCCTGCCACCGGTCAGCGGCGGTTCGGGAGCGGCGCGCGAGATTTCGGAAAACGGGAATTTTTTCGCTTTGACGTGGCATCCCATCGTCACGCGCAAGATCGCCGATCGCCTGCTGCGGGGGGAAGACGGCGCGGTGGTCACCTTCGAAGGCGTGGTGCGAAATAACACGAAGGGCCGCCAGACGCATTTTTTGGATTACGACTGTTACGAGCCGATGGCGCTCAAGATGTTGGCCCGCGTCGGACGGGAAATCGCCGCGAGCTACGCCATCGACCGGATCGCCATGGTGCACCGGCTGGGGCGGATGCTGATTGGGGAGACCAGCGTAGTGGTAATCGTAACGGCGGCGCATCGCCAGGCGGCTTTTGCAGCCGCGCTGGAGGGGATCGATCGATTGAAGCGTGTGGTGCCCATCTGGAAAAAGGAGCACTTCGAGGACGGCGAGGTCTGGGTGGAAGGAGAGTGGGACCGCAATGCTGCCCTGGTTCAAAGCGGCTAGCGCCGCGTTGGCATTGGCGGCCGTTTTGGGTGCGCAAATCAAGGTTAACGTGCGCCTGGTGCGCGTGCTGGCCACCGTGAAAAACCCCGCCGGCGAACTGGTGGGTGCGCTCAATAAAGACGATTTCGAGGTTCTGGATAACGGCGTTGCACAACAGATCGCGGTGTTCGAGCGGCAGACCGCGCAACCCCTTTCCGTGGCGATGCTGGTGGATGCCAGCGGTTCCACCGCCAAGGACCTGAAGTACGAAGTGGATTCCGTGGCGCGCTTCTTCAAAGCCTTGTTTGCCGAGGGCAACACGAGTGATGCCGTGGCGTTGTACAGCTTCAATTACCAGGTGACGCTGCACAATTTCTTCACGCACAACCAGGCGCCGCTGGAGCACTCGCTGCGTACCATTCAAGGCGAGGCCGGCACGTCTTTATATGATGCGATCTACTTCGCCTCCCGGCACCTGGAGGAGCGTGAGGGGCGCAAGGTGATGGTGATCGTGACGGATGGGGGCGACACCACCAGCGTGAAGGACTTCCACGCCGCGCTCGACTCGGCGCAGTTGGCCAATGCCTCCATCTATCCGGTGCTGGTGGTGCCGATTGAAAACGATGCCGGGCGCAACCTGGGCGGCGAACACGCCCTCACTACCATGGCACTGGGCACCGGCGGCCGGGTATTTCAACCCACGCTGGGAGCAGCCATGGATGCGGCTTTCAGCGATATCATCAAGGAACTGCGCACGCAGTATCTGCTGGCCTACTATCCGAAAGATGTACCGTTGACGAAGAATCGCTTCCATCGCCTGCTGGTGCGGGTGCGCCGCCCGGATTTGCGGGTGACGGCGCGCAATGGCTATTATGGGGAAGCAGAGCAGGAGAGCCAGTTACGTCAAGACCAGGCGGAAAACCCGGGAATCGCGCTCCCGAACAAACCTTTGAAGAGGTGAGATATCTGCGCCATTTGATCGATGCGGAGATCCCCGTTCGCGTGAAGCTTACTGACGGCGAAGAGGTATTGGGCACGATCGAATATTACGATCACTCGTTCATTCGGCTGACGCGTAAAGATGGTCCCAACCTGTTTATCTATAAGCACGAGATCATGTATCTGGTGGAAGGCGGTTGATCACCGCTCCCTGACGGTCGCGGCTCGGTAATGGTGGCGGCTCGGTAGTGGTCGCGGCTTGGTAACGCATGACTTCTCCTCTCGAAACAGCCGTTGAAATTGCCCGCGAAGCCGGCGCCTTGCTGGTCACCTATTACGAGCGGCGTGTCCCCTATGAATTGAAGGGCGAGTTTGACCTGGTTACGGAAGCCGATCGCGCATCCGAGAAGCTGGTGGTCGAACGGTTGCAATCCCACTTTCCGCGGCACGGCATCATAGCCGAGGAAGGCGGCGGCCAGGCCGGCGATTCGGAGTATCGCTGGTACGTGGACCCGCTGGACGGCACCACCAACTTCGCGCACTCCCTGCCCATCTTCAATGTGACAATGGCGTTGGAACGCGCCGGCGAAATGCTGGCCGGGGTGGTATTCGATCCGATCCGGCAGGAGATGTTCACCGCGGAACTCGGTTCCGGCGCCTGGCTCAACAATCGCCGCATACGCGTTTCATCCGTCAGTCGTCTCGATGGCGCTCTGCTGTGCACGGGCTTTCCCACACGCCGCCGCCACTTGAGTGTCAACGTGCACTTTTACCATCAACTGGCCATGGCTACCCACGGCGTGCGCCGGACGGGTTCGGCGGCCATCGATCTGGCTTGGGTGGCCTCCGGCCGGCTGGACGGCTTCTGGGAATTCGGGCTGAAGCCGTGGGATATGGCCGCGGGCAGGCTGCTGGTCGCCGAGGCGGGCGGCCAGATATCGGATATGCGGGGAGCGCCGCACGATTTTCAATCGGAGCATCTGCTGGCCGATAACGGCCACCTGCACGGGCAAATTGTGGAGATTTTTGGCGAGGTTTTTGAGGGACGCTATCGCGTGCCGCTGCCGGTCATTTCCCGTTCTGCGGATTCCGCTTGACGAAATCGTCCAGCCAGGCGATGAGGCCGTTGAGCTTGTCGTCGAATTCTTTCATAGCCAATTCGTGCCGGTCGTCCCATTCCTTGTGCTGCCGCTCGCGCTCGGCAAGGTAGAGCGTTTGGTCAGCCAGCCATTCACGGCATTCGTGAATGGTATTCGCATCGCGACGATCCATTGCCGCCATCACGATCATCTGTTCCTCCAGCCGACGGCGCGAATCTTCCAGCAGCTTGATGCGCTTCTCGTGGTCGTGCAGAATGGGGTCGAGCGGAGTCATACCGGCTTCATTCCAGAATAACAGTTGCCACGATTTCCGCATTCCAATTACCATGAGCTTACATGGCGCGACGTTTTCTGCTGACACTCGCCCTGGTCTTACTGCCGCTTTCCGCGCAGGACTCGCCCGACCAGATTCTGCGGACTGCCATCGCCATGCACCAATCCGGCGATACGGAAGGCGCCATCCGCGGGTACCGGGCATTCCTTAAGCTACGGCCGGATTCGCCCGACGTGCGGTCCAACCTGGGTGCGGCTCTCGCCAGCACCGGCCGCTATGCCGAAGCGATCGTCGAGTATCAGGCCGCGCTTAAGCAGGGTCCCAAGGATCCGCGCATCTGGTTGAACCTCGCACTAGCCTTATACAAGGCTGGCCGCATTGCGGATGCGGCGCAGGAATTGGAAGCGCTGCACGCGGCGCAGCCTGCGAATCAGCAGGTAATTCTGGTGCTGGGAGACTGCTGGCTGCGGCAGGGCGAGAACGCCAAGGTGATTGCGCTGCTGGCGCCGCTCGACCAGCAGAACCAGGACAACCTGGCCATCGCTTACATGCTGGGTACCGCGCTGCTGCGGGATAAGCAGGTGGTGCGCGGGCAGCAGATCATCGACCGCATCCTGCGCAACGGCGATTCGGCCGAGGCGCGCCTCCTGCTGGGCATGGCGAAGTTGCAAGTTCTCGAATACCCCGCCGCCATCGCGGACCTGACCAGGGCCGTGGAGTTGAACCCGCGTCTTCCGGACCTGTACTCCTATCTCGGCCAGGCGCAGATGGAGAGCGGCGATATGACGGCTGCGCGGGCGGCGTTCGAAAAGGAGTTGGCGCAGGATCCCAACGACTTCGAGTCGAACCTGCGGCTGGCCGTGCTGCTGAAGCAGGATGGCGATTACAATCGCGCGCGCGAACTGTTGGCTCGCGCGCTGCGCGTGCGTCCCAGCGATCCCGGCGCGCTCTATCAGGTGGGCGCGACCGATCTGGCGGCGGGCGATATGGATCGCGCCTGCGCCACGCTGGAAAAGGTGGTGAAGCAGTCGCCGGAATTTCTGGAGGCGCATGTCTCGCTTGCCCAAGTCTATTACCGGCTGAAGCGCAAAGCCGATGGCGACCGCGAGCGGGCCATCGTGCAAAGGTTGAAGGCGGAACAGGACGCCAGGCAGTCCCGGGGTTCCGCGCAATAAACAGGCCGGTGCGCATGGCGGGTCTGGAAGACCCGCCGCAGGACTGGAGTCCTGCCGCACCCCGCCTCCCCTTGCACTTCGACAAGAGATGGTGTATTCTTCTTGTAGAAGCGAAAGAGGAACGCATGCCGGCCGCACCCCGAATCGACCTTCCGCAAGGTACTTTAGATCTGCTCATTCTGCAAACGCTCGTTGTCGAACCCCAACATGGCTGGGCCATATCCGAGCGCGTCCAACAGATTTCAAGCGACGTGCTGTGCATTCAGCAGGGCTCGCTGTATCCCGCCCTCCATCGGCTGGAACGGCGCGGCTGGATCAAGTCCCACTGGGGAACTTCCGAAAATAATCGGCGCGCCAAATATTACGAGCTCACCAGGAGCGGACGCCGGCGGTTGGAAGTCGAGAAGGACGCTTGGGGAAGGCTGACGGCGGCGATGGCCCAGGTACTTGGAACCGCCTAGGAGATCCGGCATGCTCAGCGATATTTCTTTCCGTCTGCGCTCTCTGGTCCGGCGAAAGAGGATGGAAGCGGAACTGGACGACGAACTCCGTTTTCACTTCGGGGAGCAGGTCGAAAAGCACGTTCGTGCGGGCCTGTCGCGCGACGAAGCAGCGCGGCGCGCGAGCTTGTTATTCGGTGGAATCGATCAGGTGAAGGAGGAATGCCGCGACGCGCGCGGCGTGGAGCTTATGGAAAGCTTACTACAGGATGTTCGGTACGGCTTGCGCATGCTGCGCCAGAAGCCCACTTTCACAGGGGTAGCGATCCTGACGCTCGCGCTCGGCGTGGGCGCCAACACCGCCATTTTCAGCATTGTGAATGCCGTGTTGCTGCGCCCTCTTTCCTACCACGACCCCGATGGCTTAGTGCGAATCACTTTCAGCAACCCTGGCGTAGGTTTGCGGGATGTTCCGTTTTCGGTGCCGGAACTGGACGATCTTAGAACGCGATCCGGCGTATTTGAAGGCTTGACCGCGATCGGTGGAGGCAGCGTGAATTTGACTGGTGCCGCCAAGCCGGAGCGTCTCGAGTTTGTCGTTACGCATCCCAACTATTTTTCCATGCTGGGCGCAGCCCCCCAAATTGGACGGTTATTTGGCCCGCAGGACGCAGCGCTAGGCTTCGCTCCGGTCGCGGTGATCAGTGACGGGCTGTGGCGTCGTTCTTATGGCGGCGATCCCGGCGTCCTGGGCCGCACCTTGCATCTGGACAATGATCCGTACACCATTGTCGGTGTTCTTCCCCCCGGATTTCGTCATCCCGGACGACCGGGCGCGGGAGACGTGGAGCTATGGTTAACCGCCGGATTCAGTGCCGATCCCGTTCCCAAACCCAAGCGCGACGTCCGGATAATACCTAGCGCCATGGGGCGCCTCAAGCCCGGACTGACGCTCAAGCAGGCGCAGGCGCGGCTGACGGCGATGGCTATCGAAATACGCCGCGATTATCCCGCTGATTATCCGCCGCAGGCCAAATGGACTGTCGACATTCAACCGTTGCAGGAATATCTTGTGGGCAATGTGCGACCGATGCTGCTGGTCTTACTCGGCGCCGTCATCCTGATCGCGTTCATTGTGTCCTTGAACATTGCCAACCTGCTATTGGCGCGCGCCGCGGAACGACAACAAGAGATGGCGCTGCGATTGGCGCTGGGGGCGAGCCGAGGCCGGATGGTTCGCCAGATGCTGACCGAATCCATCCTGCTGTCCTCGATTGGAGGAGCGGCCGGGATTGCCACGGCAGCCGGCGCTTTGAGGTTCATCCCGCACTTTGTTCCGGCGAGTGTTCCCCGGCTGAGCGAAGTAAGTATGGACTGGATGGTGCTGGCGTTCGCTCTGGTGATTGCGCTTCTGACGGGTCTGCTGTTCGGACTGGCTCCCGCCATTAACGCCGCAAAATCGCAGCTCTCATTGCAAATTCGAGAAGGGGCCCGCGGTTCCGGCTACGGCGCCAGGACCGGCCGCTTGCGGGATGTTCTGATCGTCTCGGAACTGGCAGTTGCGGTTGTTCTGATGGTGGGAGCCGGCTTGCTGCTACGCACGCTGCGAGAACTGCTGCAGGAAAATCCTGGCTTCAACCCAACCCATGTCGTGGCGGCAAGCGTATGGCTGCCGATACCCAACGATCCCAAGGTAGATCCGTATCTCGGTAATGCCCACAAAACCACTTTCAATCGAGAGTTACTGCGGCGCATGAAGGCTATTCCGGGAGTTGAGCTCGCCGGGATTACGTCAGCTCTACCTACCATCGCCCAGGACAATATTAATAGCAACGCGCTGGCGATCGAAGATCGTCCGAGCGAATCCTTACAAGATTTGCGCGCCGAGATTATTCGGGTGAGCCCTGATTATTTCAAAGTGATGCAAGCTCCTCTGGTGCGCGGCCGCTTTTTTGCGGAAGGCGACGAAGACGGCAAACAGCGGGTTGCGATTATTGACGAATCCACTGCACACCGGTACTGGCCGGATCGCGATCCGCTGGGCCGGCGGCTGCGGTTCGGACAGGACGCCGGTCAGCCATGGCTGACCGTAGCAGGAGTAGTCAAGAACATAAAACATGACGGGCTGGATATCGACGGCGTGCCGCACATTTTCGTCCCGATCTATCAAAGCGGGGACAGGCAACTCGGCGTGGTGTTGCGCACGTCTCTGCCTGCAACCCGCCTCGAGCACCAGATACGACGTGAGATCCAGAGCATCGATCCGGGCTTGCCGGTATTTAACGTCTCATCTATGAATGAGGTGATCGACAGGTCGCTGGCTTCACGCCGGTTTTCGGCGCAGTTAGTGGGCGGATTTGCCGGCGTCGCGCTTCT
This sequence comes from Bryobacterales bacterium, assembly GCA_963756605.1. Classification (GTDB taxonomy): domain Bacteria; phylum Acidobacteriota; class Terriglobia; order Bryobacterales; family Bryobacteraceae; genus Bog-159. The sequence goes on from CAVWOT010000022.1 coordinate 240,457, forward strand.
ATTGGCCGCGATCGGGATCTATGGCGTACTGGCTTACATGGTGGGCCAAAGGTCCCGCGAGATCGGTGTCCGCATGGCGCTGGGAGCTACGCGGGACGACATCCTTAGACTGATCCTGCGGAAGGGCGCTGTGCTTGCCTGTGCCGGAGTGACGGCCGGTGTGATGTTATCTGCATTAACCGTCTCGCTGATGGCGAGCCTGCTCTACGGTGTACGCCCCCACGATGCCGCTGTGTTTCTGGCCGTGCCGCTGCTTTTGCTGGTGGTCGCCCTGTTGGCCAGCTATCTTCCCGCCCGGCGCGCCACGAAAGTAGACCCGATGTTTGCCCTTCGCGAGGCGTGAATTGTCTGTGTATATGCTTCCAAGGTGGACCGCGAGATCAGCACCATCGACAGACCGGAACAGGCTGTTTCTCCTCGCTGGACTCGCGGGATCCGCGGCGCTGTTCTTCGTGCCGAATTCAACTGGCCAAGTGCCTCATCCGCCCGCACCCGCCGTTCTGATCAAAGCCGGGCGCCTGCTCAATCCGCGCACAGGCGATGTGCTTTCTCCGGCGGCTGTCCTCATTGAGAACGGGAAGATCAAGTCCGTGGGGCCGCTTGCGCGAGAGCCGGCTGATGCTCAACCAGGCGTCAAAACTATTGACCTGGGCGGCGCAACCTTACTGCCGGGACTGATTGACAGCCACACCCATTTGCTTCTCGACGTAGTTGTACCTCCAGAAGCCGAGATTACCCGCAGGCCCAATGGCATGTTTGCTCCAGCACTCCTGCTGGCAATAGCCGAGTCGCCCGCGAAGCGCGTGTTGTTGGGTGCCCAATTAGCGCGCGAAGACCTGGAGAGTGGCTTTACCACCGTGCGCAATCTCGGGCACTCCGGTATTGATGGCGATGCCGCACTACGCGATGCGATTGATCGAGGTTGCGTTCCCGGCCCAAGGATTTTGGCATCCGGACGTAAGCTTATCGCGTTGGGTTCATACGTTCAGAGTCTGAATCCCGCTGTCGCAGAGGCAATTCTACAACAGGAATTCCTACCGATAGACAGCCCCGACCGGGCACGGCAGGCAGTGCGACAGAACGTCTTCTATGGCGTCGATCTCATCAAGGTTACAGTCGGCGACGACATCTCAACCCCGGAATTAAAGGCGGTTGTGGAGGAGGCCCACCGCCAGCACCTCAAGGTGGCCGTTCACGCCATCGATACCGAGAGCATCCAAACCGCTATTGAAGCCGGCGTAGACTCTATCGAGCACGGCAACGCAATCACCGACGAGCAGCTTAAACAGATGCTCGATAAAAACATCTTCCTGGACCTCACACCGACTTTTCTCGGCAGCTTTTTCATGAAGATCACCGAGCCGAGCATAGTGATGTCCCCCGCTTTCCGCTCTTCCCAGGCCGCCTCCGATGCACGCACGCAAAAACGATATGGCGATTTGGTTCCGCGGGTGTTGAAGTCGGGAGTGAGGTTCGCGGCTGGATCGGATATGTGCTGGTTCTATCCCGGAAAGACGCGCGGGCAAGCCAGCGCAGCGACGTTAGTGAATTTGCGTGATGCCGGAATGGCGCCTCTGGACGTTATTCGTGCCATCACCATCAACGCGCCAGAAATGCTTGGCTGGTCGGACCGCATCGGCGCGATCGAGCCTGGAAAGTTCGCTGATCTGATCGCAGTCACCGGTGATCCCGTAGCGGACATTACCGAACTGGAGCGCGTCCGCTTCGTGATGAAAGATGGCCAGGTGATCAGAAATGATCTTGTTTCACATTGAAGCGCCAGTCAGTAACACAGGCGCGGTCATCTGAAACCTTATCCAGGAGCCAATAGGAGCCAATGACAATGAAAAATCCGTGCATCTTCGTGATCCTTTCAGTGGCTGCTTTGGGACAGGGCGCAAGCGCGCTCCAGGAACACTCGCAGCAGCCGCCGGCTGTAGGTGTGGTTGACCCGAAGGCGGCCGACGGCACTTGATCAATCTGGAAGGCAATCTCTGCCCGGAGGATTGCAGGTTCTCGTGCCGCGTTTGAGCAAATAGCAGAGCCGCTCAGCTCTCAACGAAACGCGGGCGATCAACTTATCTCACAGAACATGGCATTGAATGCGGAGATACGCACCTATTATGCCTACAGCTTTCAAGCGGTGACTGAATCCGATTCCGGTCTGCGGCTGTTCCTCTATGGCGAAGCGAATAAGACCCTATCTTTATTTGCCCCGGTTGACGGGGCAGCACCGTGGAAGTAACAGAGATTCCGCACAGCGCGCACTTTCTGTTTTACTATAATTCGGTCGCCACCTTTCAGGCGATTGGCGAGTTCGTCGAGAGACAAGCTGCCAACCCGCAGCGTCATGGCTGAGGCGGCGGTTCCTCCCCGTCGAATTTGATCACCGCGTCGGCTGAGTACTTGCGATAGAGCCGGAATTCCTTTTCGTTCTTCCTCCATACCTTGCCGCCGAACGTCTGGACCTGCAGCTGCAAAGTGGCCGCCAGCGGCAGAAAGAACTCCCGCTCGCCAATTTTGATGAAATCGTAGTCCAGCGTTTCACTCGCGCCCCGGATCGGAAACGAGGGTGCAATATTCAGCGCCTCGTGCGTGATGCGCACGATGGTGTGAAGCTGCCTGTCGACAAACACCGATCCGGAATAGGCCACCTTGGTTCTTTGCAGGTGGTCCGTCTGGCGAGCCTGGTAATCGATGATATACAACGGCAGCGGTACCCGATATGAAAAGATGTACGTGCGGCGTCCGCGCACCGTGGCCCATCTTTCCCACGAAAAACTGGTATGACTGGCGGGATCGAAGATGTCGCGCATGGTGGTACCGAAATCGCCCACCGACAGCAGGCCGCCCGCCGACTTGTATGACGTGTCCCTGGCCGCGCGGCCGTTCTGCGAGACCAGCTTGTGTTCTTCTTTCTGGTCGAAATAGCTGAGTTGCGCCGTGAGCGAATCCTCCAGCCGCCACGCCTGCTCACCGGTGGGGTCGGCGTAGCGGCGCGTCTGTTCCAGGCAGACGAAGTCAGGAAGTCTGTGTGTGTAGTTGAGGGCGTAAGCGCGCACTTCATCCAGCAACTTGGCCTGCTCTTCGGACGAAGGCGCAGCCGGAGGGACCGGCGCAGGCTTTGGCGCCTGCGACTGGAAGGCGGCCCAAGCGGCAATCATAAACCACCATCTCATGCTGTCTATTGTCGCCGAAAGCCGCGCGTATGGATACTACATCAAAGCTCGTTGATATCCGAGCTTTCCAGCACCGGCTTCACGGCCCCGTCCCGCGCGACTTTGATCATGGCGCGCCCCAACGACTCCGTGGTCGTCACCGACTTCGGAAATAGGGCCTTCAACAAAGGGAGCAAGGGTCTGGCGACTGCATAAGCTAATCTATAGGCCGTGGTTCGCGATTGAATCCCATGCAGCGGCACAATCACGCCTGGGCGAAACATATAGGTCCGCCTTGAACGGCAGCTTCAGCAGCGCATTTTCCGTCTGGCCCTTCACCCGTGCCCACATGGAACGGCCGCGCTCGGAGCTATCCGTCCCGGCGCCCGAGACAAACACGAACGTCATGCCGGGGTTGAGCCTGGCCAGCAGCCGCGCCGCCGCCATCGTGAAATCGTACGTGACGCGCCGGTAATCCGCTTCCTTCATCCCCACCGACGAAACGCCCAGGCAGAAGAAGCAGGCATCCTGGCCGGACAGTTCGGTCTCGATCGCTCGAGAAATCCGTGAAATCGGCATGGACCAACTCGCGTAGCTTGGGGTGACGCTGGCCCGTCGCGTGGCGCACGACCGCCACCACGCTCTCGACCTCCGGGTCGAGCAGGCACTCGCGCAAAACGCCTTGCCCGATCATTCCGGTTGCGCCGAACAGAACGACCTTCATCCGGTCACCCCCGGCTGCTCCAGCCTCTCCGCCAGGCTCGAATGCCCAAGCTCGCGAGCCCACTGCGCGGGCGTTTGATGCATCTGCTGATCCACGAGGAACCGGTCCGCGCCGCGCGCCAGCAGTTCATCGACGACTTCGGTCCGCCCCATATACGCCGCGTAGTGCAGGGCGCTTTGCCGGCAATAGGGCGTCGCGTTGACGTCCACACCGGCGTCGAGCAGCGCCCTCAAGGCTGGCAGGCGGCCGTGCATGGCCGCCACGATCAAGGCCACTTCGCGGGCATCCGCTGCTCGCGCAATAGGAAACGAAAAGCGGCCCGCCCGATCATCGGTGCGGCGCAAGATCCCATCTATACCGCGGCCGCTGGCAAGCATGTCCTGGAGCATCTCCGTACGTCCCAGGCCGGCGGCGTAGATCAGGTTCTCGACGCGGGCCCCCCGCATGGCCAACCGCTCAGCGGCTTTCGTGTACCCGAAAAGCAGCGCGCACCCCAGCGGCGCGCCGTCACCCGCAATGCCGTCTACGGCGGCGCCATGATCGACCAACACGTCTACCAGGGTTGCCTGCGCGCCCGTCAGGTATGGGTGGACGCTGGTCACCAGCAGGCATAACGTCGTATCGGCGCTGCCGTAGACCGGCGCTACCGCATCCGTCTCGGCGCCGGCTTCCAGCAAGATACTGGCGATGGCGGGCGCATTAGCGGGCGAACGCTGCACTTCGACGCCATTGGCGGCGACGTAGTGCAGCAGAGTGCCATGATGGCGAAATGGGGCCCGCGCACGCACCAGGCCGGGGTATGCCCCCAACAGCGTGCGCAGACAGGATTCATCACCGCTGGTGATGGCCTCCACCGCCTGCAAAAATGGGCCGTCTGTGTTCAATGAATCCTCCGCGGCGGCGCGCTCTCTTACTGCGCCGGCTCTTCGATCGCCAGAATCTGGTCCGCGGCCACGTTGTGCAACACCTGGTGAATACGGCTGGGCCACTTGATATCAATTTCCCGAATCGTTTTCGCCGCGCCCAAACCAAAGTGCACGCGCGAGTCACTGGCGCATGCGTAGCCCACCGCCGTGGTCACCTCGTTGTACTGTTTGGCGCCGTCTTCCGTGGTAATGCGGATCTGCGCGCCCAGCGCCATGCGGTTGCTCTTCCGGCCGGTGAGCTTCAGCAGAATCCAGTGATTCTGGTTTTTCGAAATATTGTGGAAGTATTCAATCTTTCCATTGAGCACGGTGACCACCGCGTCAATCCGGCCATCGTTATCGACATCGCCGAAGGCTACGCCGCGATGCGCCGCCGGCTTTTGGAAATCGGGACCCGCGCCCGCGCTGACATCCTCGAACTTTCCGTTCCCCAGGTTGCGGAACACCGCATTCGGCTCCTCATATTTGCGGTTTGAAAACTGGCCGACATTGTCGAGCACGTTGCCGCGCGCGACGAACAAGTCCTTCCAGCCATCATTATCGAAATCGAAGATGCCGTTGCCCCAGCCGGACATATCGCGCGTGCCCAGCAGGTGCATTTGAAACGTACGCTCCCAGAACTGGCCGCCACCCCGGTTTTGAAATAACGGAAACGATTCGTTCTCCACGGCGGTGTGCCAGATATCCGGACGGCCGTCGTTGTCCACGTCTTTGAAATCGACGCCCATGCCGGAAATCGCGCTGCCGCTCTGGGTGTACGCCACGCCGGATTCGAGCGCGACCTCCTCGAACTTCTTGCCGCCCAAATTGTGGAACAGGAAGTTGGGACGATTGTCGTTGGCCACGAAAATATCCATGAACCCGTCGCCATCATAGTCGGCGATGGCCACGCCCATTCCTTTGCCCGAATACTTTGCGATACCTGTCTCGGCCGATACGTCGGTGAAAGTGCCGTCCCCATTGTTGCGGTAAAGCGTATTCGGCAGGTTCGCGTAGTTGTTTGGGTGGCAGTAGGCGCGCAGTTCCGGTTTCGGACCGCAGAACGGATCTTTGTCCACCTCCCACTTGCAGTAGTTCGACACGAACAGATCCGGCAAGCCGTCGTTGTTGTAGTCCACCCACGCGGCTGAAACGGACCACATCTTCTTGCCGTCCAGGATGCCTCCGCCTACGTGCGCCTGGTCCGTAACATCGCTGAACGTGCCGTTTCCATTGTTGCGAAAGAGCTGGTTCTTCCCAGTGTTTACCACGTAAATATCGGCCCAGCCATCGTTATTGTAGTCGCCGATGGCCACGCCCATGCCGTAGCCCGCGCCTGCCACGCCGGCTTTCTCCGTTACGTCGCTGAAGGTGCCGTCGCGATTGTTGTGGTAGAGGCGATTCCAGTATTTGGGGCTTTCCTTTTCGAGCGAGGGGATGGCCGCCCCGTTCACCACGTAAACGTCCAGATACCCGTCGTTGTCGTAATCAAAGAGGGCTACACCGGCGACCATGGTCTCGGGTTGATTCTTCTTGGGGGTGGGAGAACTGTCGCTGACGAATGTCAGGCCGGAACGTTCCGCGATCTCTTCGAAAACGATGGGGCCCGCAGCTGACCCGGCCAGCAGCAGGCCGGCTCCGATTACAATAGGAATGAAAGCTTTCACGTCTCGGAAGATTCAGTCTAACATGTGGTTCGATGTTCACTAGCGGGAGGGAATCCTGAAGCGCAGTCTCGCCCTCCTCATCAGCCTGCCCGCAGCCTATCTATGCCTGGCGCTGCTTACCGCGCGGCCGGCGCCCACGGTCTCCAAGCGCCCCAGTTTTGTCGACGTTGCCCTCCGATCGAAAATCACTTATAAGAGCAACAACAGCGCGGGCGGCCATAAATATTTTCCGCAGCCCATGTGCGGCGGCGTAGCGCTCTTCGATTTCAATAACGACGGCCGCCTGGACATGTTCTTCACCAACGGCGCACGATTGCCCGAGATGAAAAAGACTGACCCGTCTTATTACAACTGCCTGCTCCAGCAACGCGCCGACGGGACGTTCGAAGACGTCACCGCGCAGGCGGGCCTGCTTGGCGAAAACCTCGATTTCAATTTTGGCGTCGCCGTCGGCGATTACGATAACGACGGCTACGAGGACCTGTTCATCTGCAGCGCCGGCCGCAATGCGCTCTATCACAACAACGGCAACGGGACGTTCACCGATGTGACCGAAGCTTCCGGCATCGGCGGCAAGCCGGCGGATACGCTCAGCGTGGTGGCTGCCTGGTTCGACTACGACAACGATGGCCTGCTCGACCTGATCGTCTCCAACTACACCTTCTGGACCCCGCAGACCGATATCCGCTGCACCATGGGCAGCCAGGAATACTATTGCGATCCGCGCCGTTACAAGAGCGTGCCGCCGCGGCTCTATCACAACCTGGGCCATGGCAAGTTCGAAGACGTCACCGAAAAGTCGGGACTGGCCAAGGCGCCGGGGAAGGGCATGGGCATCTCCGATTGCGGATTTCAATAACGACGGCTGGCCGGACGTGTTCATCGCCAACGATACGGAACCGAATTCGCTATTCATCAACCAGCGCAACGGCACGTTCGAAGAACAGGGGCTGGAGTTGGGAGTCGCTTACAACGACAGCGCGCACTCCGGATCTTCCATGGGGTCGGACGCCAAAGACTACGACAACGACGGCAACGTAGACATCTTCTATAACAACCTGATGGGCCAGGTCTGGCAGCTTCTGCGCAATCGCGGCAACCTGTTCACGTTTCCGTATACGTCGAAGATTCAGACGCTGAGCTTGCCATTTTCCGGCTGGAGCAATGGATTCATCGACTATAACAACGATGGATGGAAGGATATTTACTCCGCCAACGGAGATGTTGACCAGGTGAACGAAAAGTCGCCGCAGCACGATACGATGTTCGAAAATCAGGGCGGCAAGACGTTTGTGGACGTGTCCGACGAGATGGGCAAGGATTTTCTGCACAAAGGCTACCAGCGCGGCTCGGCGTTCGGCGATCTGAACAACGATGGAGCCATGGACATTGTGGTCACATCGCTGAACGAGACGCCGCGCATTCTGATGAACAGCGCCGACACCGGGAACCACTGGCTGATGCTGAGCCTGACCGGCCACAAGAGCGCGCGCGATGCCATCGGAGCGAAGGTAAAGGTGACGACCGCCTCCGGCCGCGTGCTTTACAATCACGTATCCATCAGCGTGGGTTTCATGTCGTCGAGCGATAAGCGCGTGCATTTCGGATTGGGCGATGAAACCAAGATCGCTTCCATTGCGATCCGCTGGCCCAGCGGAATACAGCAAGTGTTGAAAGATGTAGCCGCGGATCAATGTTTGAAAGTTGACGAGCCGCACTAACGGCATGCTGTGGACAGACACAACTGGTCGGCACAAAATAGCCGCGAAAATGACCATCGCATGCGCCCTTGCAGCCCCGGCAGCACGACACAACGGGGGTTACGTTTAGCCAGGGACCGATAACGGGCGAACCGCAGTCAAACAAATTTGCCCTAGAATGGTTAAGGGTTCCCTGGGACACCGACGAATGTAAAGCGCTATCGACCAGCTCAGCAGAAACTAGAGCAATACTATTTCGAGATGTTCCGAGAGGTTTACCCGCTGCCCTCTGGAACCGTCCTTACCGTGACAAACCGGATGTGACCATCGGCGGGAACAAACTGGGCATTGAGTTAACCAATTTTTATGTGAGAGACGGTTCGTCGCCCTCAAGCCGAACACGTGCAATCCAGAAGGCGTAGGGAGTCGGTTTCAAAAGCTCAGCGGCTTTATGAACAGCGCACGGGAAGGAATTTCCAGCTCTCATTTAGCTTCAACAAACACAAGCCAATTCTGGATTCTGCCAAGCTGGTGGAGAAACTCGTGGAACTGGCCGGACGTCTCGACGGCGGCGAAAACGGCTCGATTAAGAAGTCAGCCTTTGGGGAAATTCCAGAGCTGGAATTCGTCTACCTCCCCGCTCGCGAATTGGTATACCCACCTTACGATGATCCCGAATTTCCGAATGGCCAGCCTGACGGTTCTAAAGGCTACACTGTCTGGGCAAAGTACCGGAACAGGCGCGAAGCGCATGCGTTACGTGCGGGTTTATTCAATCCGTTGTCGTTCACTGCAAAGTGGAATATTACCCAAGGGCATGATTTTGGCATCATGTCTCAGACGCAGCTAATAGAGATCGTCAGAGAAAAAGAAGAAAAGGCCAAAAAATACGCGCATTGTCACGCAAATTGGCTTCTGATCGTCGTGGATTCCAGCAGCGCCGCTCAAGAACAGGAAATTCGAGGTGATGAGGGCCTAAATGTCTCGTCTAGCGTGTTTCAGAAGGTCATCGTCTATAAGCCGTTTTTCGAGCACATCGTGGAAACGCCTTAACCGCTCTGCGTTTGGCAAGGCGTCGGGCGGCCCGCGTTCAGGAGCGCGGCCACATCTTCGCGATGCTCACTCTCGTCGATCAGTTTCCGCGCCTGATTAAATCTGTTGCGGCGTCAGCGGCGGTTTGCCCCAGTTTCGCGCGCGGCCTTTCGCGGCCTCCATTCCGGCGCGGGTCCGCTAGCTGATACGCCTGCGTTCGAGTCCGCTCCATGGGGCTCGGTACGCCTGCAGCTCCTCCACGTGTTGCCGCCGGACCTTGATTTTGCTTTGATTTTGCTTTGATTTTGCTTTCGTTCTTGCGGACACCCGCGAGATCATGGGCAAGCTGCATTGCCAGCCACGTTTCCGGCGCGCTGCCAAAAGCCTTGGTCAGCCGGATAGCCATCTCCGGACCCGCTGATGACATTGTTGAGAGCCTGGCGACGCCGAGAATCTTCGCCCCTTCGGCAATCGACAACCCCAAGGGTTCAAGGCAAGCGGTTCGCACACTGCGGCCCGGTTGGGGCGGAGTTTTCATCGGCATGGGCGTTTCTCCTTCTCATTCAGTGCTAGTCGATCAGCTCAACATCAAAAGCATCTTTCCCTTCGAAACGGAAAATGATCCGCCAATTGGCCCGCACTGTCACGGACCAGAAGCCCCGCAAATCGCCTTTTGTCGCGTGCAGCCAATAGCTGGGAAGGTTTTTGGGAAGGTTGAGTTGAGTGCCTGTGGCCTAATAGCTCGATCCAGACGGCCAAGAATGCCCGCCACGGAACCGTAAAGCAACTGTTACCGTTTGTCAAGCGACGCTTTGCCTTCGCCATGGCTCTGCCGGGAGGGCGGGGAAGCGGAAAAGAGCATGAATGAGGGTTACACGTGCGCTACTCCGGATATCTCTCTCCCGCCCGCACAATCCGTATTTGGTGATCGGTGAATTTCCGGTGCGCCCCCGGTAACTCGATCTTCGGCATGTGGCAATCAGTGCAATCCTTTTTGGCAACCTTACAGCTCTTCTGGCTCACACCATGACATGCCAGGCACTTGGCATCGTAATTCGCCGCGCCCACTAAAAACTCCTGGTGCGGATTATGGCACGCGGTGCAACGGATGCGCTTATCGTCGGCGTCGTAACACCTGCTGTTCGTCAAACGGTACGGTTGGAAGCGCACATTAGCGATGTTTTGCGGGCCATGCGCGGCGATATCCGCCCAGGTGCGATGGCAGCGCCCGCAGAATTCGTTGGTCTCTTCCGCGGTCATAGCCGCCAGTTTCGGCATCGCGGCTCCCTTGACGTCACCCGCTTCTACCGCCTGCATGTGTTCGAGAGCTTTGACATGGCAGTTCTCGCACCGCACCCCCGCCTTAAGATCCGCCGGGCGAAACGTAACGCCGTGCACCGCATCCGTGGTATGACACCCAAAACACGCCGTAACATCCTCGCGCGACATCTCCCGGCCGGCTGCCTGCGTCAGGTCTTTGGGCGTGGTGCCCAGCGCGCCGAATGTCAGATCGAGTCCGTCAATTGCCCTGTAATAGCTGACGCGGCTTTCGTAATAAATCCCCCCGCGCTCGAACACGTAAGTCTGGCCGGCGGAGCCCAGTCCCAACGCCCAGCCGACGGGAACGGTAATCGAATCGGTGCCATCGGTTACGCTGTAGATGCTTTGGTTTCCCTGGCGCGTAATGGAATAGGAATAACGGCCGTATTGAAACGTCATCCGCGGGTGCTGGCGCAGGATGGCGCAATCTTCCACCAGTTCGAGCGCATGGGCCATCGAGGTGGTGGGCTGGCTCAGGGCTTCGGTTTTATGGCACGTGGCGCAGGTGAAGGTAGTGGCGGCCACCGAGCAGACGCTTGCCAAAATGATTAGTGCGCTCGCCCGCAGCATCCCCAGTCCCGCCAAATGTCAGCTTACCAGGGATGGAATTTCAGATGGGCAGGACCGACAGCCCGGCGAACTGAAGTTCGTCGCTGCAAGCTAAAGCTCGCGCCACGAGCCGCTAATAGAGCTAATAGAATAGATACTTCCGCCACTGCTCGTCGCTCTTCCCCAGCAGCCGCATCAAGTGCCGGCTGGTATGCAGGCTGAACGGCCGCGGCTGCCGCGCCAGCTTCATCCCGGATTCCTCCGGCGTGCGGTTGCCCTTCTTGTTATTGCATGGATTGCAGCACGCCACCAGATTCTCCCAATTGGACTCACCCGCGCGCGACCGCGGAACTACGTGGTCCAGCGTCAATTCCGACGAGGGCAGCGTGCGATGGCAATACTGGCACGTGTAACGGTCGCGCATCAGTATATTCTTGCGTGAGAGCGCGCGCGTCTGGTGCGGGATGCGGCGGTATTCGAGCAGGCGAATCACGCTGGGCAGCCGCACCGCACTGCGCGCCGAGTGAATGTGATGGGTGGATTCCTCCTCCGCCGACGCCACGCCCTTCAATACCAGCACCAGCGCCCGCCGCGCCGCACAAATGTTGATCGGCTCGTAACTCGCATTCAACACCAGTACCGGTTTCTGCAATCTGTTCAAACTCGTCATTTAAACAGTTCCCTTTCGCTTGCCTAAATCCGCCTGATCCGTAAATCGCCGGTCCACGCGTGCCAGCGCCGCCAGCGAGACCGACTTCGCTCCGGCTTTCTTCAATGCGCGGGCGCAAGCTCCCGCCGTCGCGCCGGTGGTCATCACATCGTCAATGAGTAGAATCCGCAGTCCGGCCACCCGGCGCCGCGCGCGGAATGCGCTGGCCACGTTCTCCCGCCGTTGCGCGTTGCTCAGCCCGGCCTGCGCCCGCGTCGAGAATCCGCGCCGCAGCACGTTGCGCGTTGGAATGCCGCGCCGACGCGCGATGGCCTTGCCTAACAACTCCGCCTGGTTATAGCCACGCTGCCATCGCCTGCGCCAATGCAGTGGCACGGCCGTCACCAGATCGAACTGCCGGTCGCGCGGCACGGCGTCGGCCAGCAGCGCGGCCAACGGCCGGGCCAAGCGACGAATGCCGCTGTACTTGAAAAGGTGGATCAGCTTCCGCAGCGTGCCTTCGTAAGCCCCGTAGCAGAAGGCTTCGTCGAAGCCGCGCTGACCGTTCCGACAAAGCATGCAGCGGCCCTCCGAGTCCAGCGGAAAGCTGTTCCGGAAAGGCGTCCGGCAATTCAGGCAGAAGAACTCGGCGCTCAGGGGTGCCGGATCGCGCAGGCAATCCTGGCAAACCGGAACGCGCGAAAAGCCTCTTAGCGGGCGTTCACAAACGCGGCACTCGTCCGGGAAGAGAAGTGAAAAAAGGCCATGCGACACCTTACCGAAAATCGGAGGGAAAAAATCAAGCGATAAGGCGCGCCTGCTACTCGAGAAGACTCACCTCCCGGTGAACTTACTATTTTACACCAACTCAGGTCAGTTCAAGCCTTCCCGCCAGGATGAATCTGCTGCGCCAGGTAATTGTCCAGCCCGATCTCCTCGACTATGTGGAGTTGGCCTTCCAGATAATCGATATGATGCTCTTCATCGAGCAGGATCTGCTTGAACAACTCGCGCGATCCGTTGTCGCCCACGTGCGTGGCCGCCTTGATGGCTTCGTTCAGCCGCGGTACAGCATCCAGCTCCAGCGCCAGGTCGTTTTCGAGCTGCGCTTTCACGTCCGCGCCCACTTTGATCGGGAACAGCTCGATCATATTGGGCGCGCCTTCCAGAAAAAGGATGCGCTGCATCAGAATATCGGCATGGCGCATCTCTTCGATGGACTCCTGGCGGTCGAGCGCCGCGAGTCTCTGGTAGCCCCAGTTCTCGCACATTTTGGCGTGTAGGAAATATTGGTTTATGGCCGTCAGCTCCGCTTTGAGCACTTCGTTCAGAAGCCGGATGATCTCTTCGTTACCGCGCATTACCGGATTGTAACCTAGCGCACGCTGGCACTGGTGGCTAACGGGCTGTAATACCACGGCTAATGCGCCACTGGCAATTCGATGTAGCTCTCCCGGCCGGGCGCGTGATACACGCGCTGCACGGCCTTACGGTAATCCTCCGGCTTGGCCCAAAAAATACTCGACACGAACGTCTGTGGATTGCGGTCGTAAAGCGGGAACCAGCTCGACTGCACCTGCACCATCAGATGGTGCCCCGGCAGGAAGACATGGTTCGCGGTGGGCAGGTTGAAACGATACCGCAGCGGTTCATTTGCCGCGATCGGCTTGGCTGTCTCCAGGCTTTCGCGATACCGTCCCCGGAAAATATCGGCCGACACCATCAACTGGTAGCCGCCCAACTCAGGCCGCGCGGCCACTTCGGCAGGATACACGTCTATGAGTTTCACCACCCAGTCGGAGTCCGTGCCGCTGGTGGAGGCGATCAAATTGGCCACCGGCTCGCCACTGATCTTCAGAGGCTCGCGCAACACGTCGGACTCGAACGCCAGCACATCCGGCCGCCCCGCGGGTTCGCGCTGATCGTCCACTAGCCATAACGACCATGTTTTGCGCTTCTCTTCGCCGATAGGCAGCGTGCGGAACGGCACCGGCTTGGCGGGATCGGAAACATATTCCTCGTAATCCGTGTCGCCCGCCTCCGGTGCCGTGAAACTGAGCTTCAGGCCCGCGCCGAGATATAGCGGCGTCGGCTGGATCGCACAACCGCTGGCGCACCCGGCCGGCCAGGCCGGCAGGCGCTGCCACACATTTGTGCCGGTTTCGAACGCGGAGACCGGCGGCACGTCGGCTTTGGGCGCGCCGTCCTTCAGGTATTGGTCGAGAAACGGAAGCAGAATCTTGCGCCGGAAATAAAGCCCCGTATCGCTGCCGAAGTGCAGCGGACCGAGGGTGCTGCCGTCGCCGATCTCCTGGCCGTGATGCCAGGGACCGAGTACCAGGAAGACCTTATCGTTGCCGGTGTCTTTGGGCTTGATCGCCTTGTAAACGGCGATCGCACCGTAGATATCCTCCTGGTCCCACAGGCTGTCGACCAGCATTACCGGTATGGTTAGCGGTTCGGCAGCCAGCACGCGGTCCACCGCCTGATCGCGCCAGAACGCATCGTAGGCCGGATGTTCCAGCATCTTGCGCCAGAAGCCCGCCTGCTCCAGTCCGCGGCTGCGGCCCATCTCGCCCGCGTTTACGCCGCGCAGGTATGCTTCGTAGTCGTCATAATAACTCGACCACCACTTGATGTCGCCGCCACGCGTAGCCTCCTGGTCGTAGATGTAGTCCAGAGTCCCCAGTTGGCGGAGCGCGCCATTGTGGAACCAGTCGTCGCCGCGCCAGCCATCCACCATCGGATTCATCGGTACAGACACTTTGAGCGCGGGGTGCGGATTCACCAACGGCATCAGGGGCAGGAACCCATCATAGGAGATGCCCAGGATTCCGACCTTGCCGTTGCTTTCCGCCACATTTTTCACCAGCCAGTCCACGGTGTCGTAAGTGTCCGTCGAGTGATCCACGGGCGTGGGATTCTGCGGTCCATGCAGTGGCCGGTTCATCACGTAGTCGCCCTCCGACCCATGCTTGCCGCGCACATCCTGGAGCACGCGAATATAGCCGCCCTCCACGATGACGTCAGTGGCATTATCGTAGCCCTGCAAGATCGGCCCCAGGTGCGAGCTTTGGCTGTGGCTGGCCATCCCATCGGCGTCATAAGGCGTGCGGGTCAGCAGCATTGGTGCGCCGTGCGCGCCTTTGGGCACGATGATGACCGTATGCAGCTTCACGCCGTCGCGCATGGGGATCATGGCTACGCGCTTGGTGTAATCGAACGTGCTGGTGTGTTCGTCAAATTTCTGCGGCATCTCGCTGGGGAACGCCGGGTACTTGGGTGGTGCCGGCGGGGTCTGGCCGGCGGCTGCGTTCAGTAGGAGTGCGCCGGCGAGACACGCAAACAGTTTGTTCATTCAGGCTCCGGGTTTCAGCTAGTATAGCAACGTGCGGCAGACGCTCTGCCTACGGCGCACCAGGACGAGGTCCGGCGCCCCGCAACTCGCTCCTGATCTGCATCCAGATCTTGCAATACAGCCATTCCGGAGGAGGATCGGGTTCCTCGATGTGATCGGGCCGCAGGACCAGGTCGCCGGTGCGCAGGAGGATGGCACGCACCTCAGGATTCTGAGCCAGCTTAGCCCGCATGGCTGCCACGATGAGACGGTAATGTTCGCCGGCCTCCCGCGACCGGTACGGCATGCGACGGCCTTCGAAGGTCACCCAACTGATGCCCATCTTGCGCATGTTCGCCTCGGCTAAAGTCCCGGCGTCTTTGGCCGCGAACCCAGTCATCCGGGCGACCTCCGCGCGCGAGTATTTCCATGCGATCGCAGGAGCCTGCGCGCGCGGATCGCGGGGACCCTCGGGGTAGAGCATCATCTGCCAGAATCCTTCCACGCTGGCGTAGCGTTGGCCTCTGAAAGTGAACGGCGTGGCGGCGAAATTGGATAGGATTCCCAGTTCGTTGCGTTTGGAGACGATGACTTCACCTGGGCCGGCAGCTTGCGGGAGGATTTCCCAACTGGCTCGCTCACTCTCCGGCACCGGAGTCCACCAGTGCGCGGGATAGGTTCCGGCGCAGGCGATCACGCCCCAGGTTGCTGCGATAAACTTATAGCACCTCATTAGCTCCCAAACTCTGCTTTAGAGTTAGAATACAAGCAGGAGTGGACCATGTCTACTATCTTGGCGTATGCAGTTTATGCGTTATCCGCCGCCCTCGCATTGGTCTTCCTTTACTTTTTTCACGCGCGCTGGTACTGGCATGTACTAAGCGTGTTAGTGGCTTTGGCCGTAGGATTCTCGCCGCCCCTTCCGGGCTGGGACGGTCCCAGCCGCGATCTGGTATACGGCTTCGTGGTTCTGTTCCTGCTGGTCTGGGGACTGGCTGAGCCACTCGTACACCGCTTCCACCGGCACGGTGTGCCGCACCACGCCTGACATTGGCAGGCAGTACCGGCAGCGCGCCCCTCTCGCTACAATGACCGTTCATGCAGAGGCGCCCGGTGGTGCGCGATACGCTCGAATACTGGATGGCGGTGGCCGTTGCCGGTTCGCTGGCAGCCACGCCGATGCCGGTGGCGAACTGGCTGGCGCGACGATATGCAGCCCTGCTGGACCTGGCGCTTCCGCGCCTCCGTCGCGCGGCCCTGAACAATCTGGCGATGGCTTTACCCGAGCTGGATCGCCTGGCGCACCAGCGTATCGCCGACGGAGTGTTCCGCTCCATTGCCCGGCTGCTGGTGACCTTCGCGCGCTTTCCGCAAATCGATCGCGGCAACATCGGCGAGTGGATTCGCTATGAAGGCTTTGAGCATTTTGAAGCAGCCCGCAAACGCGGCCAGGGCGTGCTGTTTGCGACCGCGCACCTGGGCAATTGGGAACTCAGCGCCTTCGCGCACGCTTACCTGGCGGCGCCCATGTTCGTGGTGTTCCGCCCCCTCGATAATCCCAAAGTGGACGCGTTGGTCGAAAACCGCCGCATGCTGTCGGGCAATCGGCTGATCGGCAAGCGGGAGTATGCGCGCGCCATCCTGAAGGCCCTGCATGAAAACGAGGCCGTTGGCATTTTGGTAGACCAGAATGCGTCGCTCGACGAAGGCACGTTCGTGGACTTCTTCGGCGTGCCCGCCTGCGCCGGAACCGGGTTCGCTAAACTGGCAGCGCATAGCGGCGCAGCGGTGATTCCCGGCTTCGCCCTTTGGATGGAAAGCGAGCGCAAGTACGTATTGCGGTTTTATCCGCCCATCGAGATTACGGGCAACGCGGAGGCGGACACGCATACGCTGCACCGGCAACTGGAGGCGGTGATCCGGCAGTATCCGGATCAGTGGCTCTGGATCCATCGTCGCTGGAAGACCCGGCCGCCGGGGGAAAACGGGCCTCCCTCCCGGGACCTCTAGCTGTGCGGGGGGGCATGCGCGGCGCGGACTTGCGACGACGAGTCTGCCTATGCATGGAGCAGATTTCGAGCATCCAGGTCCGCCCGCACGGTTTCCAACTCGCCGCTGTCTTTGTCGGAGCATGTACTAGAACTAGAATGTAAACAGCACGTGAAGCACTGTAGATGCGCTTCCAATGGGATGAGGACAAGAACCGTCGCAATCTCGCAAAACACAAGGTTAGCTTTTCAGCATCCAGGATCGTGTGGTTGAAGGAGAGGAGCGGTGGCAGACAGTCGGGATCGTGTCTGGCGCGGTTCTGCTGGTGGCCTACACTTATCCGGATGTTGGTAGCGATAAAGTGATTCGGCTGATTTCGGCGCGAAAAGCAATCCCGCATGAAAGGCGAGCATATGCAAGGAACCAAAAGCAATCGAGCGGATGAAATCCGTGCGCTCAAGCTGATGAAGGATTCGGAAATCGATACTACGGACATCCCGCCGGTGCTTGACTGGGGCAAGGTTCAGTTGTCGCAAGTTCTATAGGCCAGCCAAGAGACCCGTCACGATCCACTTGGACGCGGATGTTATTGCCTGGATCAAAGGACAAGGTAAGGGTTATGAGACGCGAATCAACACTCTCCTGCGAAGTTCAATCGAAAGGGCTAACGTGGATAAATTAGTAGTCCGTATCAGCGATTCTGGGGAATTTGGTGAATTCGCAGCCTGAGAACGTCGCCTCGCTATCGTCCGCAGGCCCCGCCGCAATGCCGACCCAGCGCACAGAATGGGCCGAGTATCATACTCGGAGGGGTCGGAGGTAGATGAAAGGGGGATACCATGGACGAGCACCAGCCCAGAGGGAGTAGTATCGACCGGCACATTAGTTGCCCTGCGCCCAGGACCGGGAACGCCAGGTTGGCAATAGGCTCTCCGCGAGAATCTGACAAGACGCCCGGTTTTCAAGCAACACGCTAACGGTAAAGCATTAACGCCTCATCCCGACAAAACCCCAAAACCATCGTGTCGGAAGGGGCATGTTCTGCGCCGGCGTGCTGACCTAGCTAGTGTAGGGCGTCAGAAGTTCTTTAACACCATCTTCGGATTGGCGGGCTTCGCAGTTTTGGCACGTCTTGGGGGAATGGCGGTTTCTCCGATAGGGAGAGTGTCGTTAGACAAATGAGGTGTGTTCGCTTCAGTAAGACCTCGTTAGCCGACGTCGATGTTGGCAGCCCTTCAGGCTGTGGAAGAAGAAATAGACTTTGGTTCGCTTGAGGTGCGGCGGGCCCTGCACCCGCTCCGGAGGTGGGTGATCCAGCGTCGCTTTCAGGAGTCTGCGGGGCCCTCGGCGGCCAGCCGGCGGGCGATGCTGTCCAGGGCGGCGCAGTTCCCGCTCTTTGGCACAAATCCGCCCGCCCGCAATTTCATCCAGGCCCGCTTGACCTTTTCCAGAATGTCCTTGGCCTTCGCCGTCCAAAGATAGGGCTTGGGCCGGCGGTTGTGTTGGTCGATGTATTCGCGGATGGCCTGTTGCAACTCGGCGACGCTGTGAAAGACGCCCCGCCGGAAACGCTTCACCGTCAGATCGCGAAAGAAGCGTTCGACCATGTTCAGCCAGGAAGAACTGGTGGGGACCCAGTGCACGTGAAAGCGCTGGTGGCGCGCCAGCCACTGGTGCACCTCTGGGGCCTGATGAGCCGAGTAGTTGTCCATGATCAGATGGAGTTGTTTGTCGGACGGCGTGCGGCGGTCAATGAGTTTGCGAAAGCGAATCCAGTCGCCACGATTGTGGGTGGGCATGCAGACGTCGATGACGCTTCCGTCTGGGGTGTGCATGGCGGCAAACAGAGTAGTGGTGCCATGCCGCTTGTAGTCGTGGGTCATGGTCCCACAACGCCCCTTTTTCCAGGGCAGGCCTGGCTGGGTGCGATCCAGAGCCTGGATCTGACATTTTTTCGTCAACTGACAGTATGATCGCGTTGTCGGGAGGGTGCAGGTAGAGGCTGACGACACCTTCCAGCTTTTCGGCGAAGTGCCGATCGTTGCTCAACTTGAAGGTCTTCACGCGATGCGGTTTGAGACCGTGCATCCGCCAGATGCGGCCCACCGTGGAAGCGCTGACGGCGGCCACCACCGCCAATGTGCGGGTACTCCAGTGAGTGGCATGGGCGGGTGTCTGGCGGGTGGTCAGGGACACGATCTCATCGATCTTATTCGCCGCAATGAGGCGGGGGCGTCCGGAACGCGGCGCGTCTTTCTCAATCCCTGCGATCCCGCGATCCAGGAACCGCCGTCGCCAGAGACCGGCCGTTTGACGGGTGATGTGCAAAGCCTGGGCGATCTCGACGTCGGCTTTGCCGGCGGCCGCCTGCAAGACGATTTGGGCCCGTTGGACCAAGCGGGCCGCCAGGGTTCGGCTACGCGCGAAGCGCTCAAAGTGGTCCTGCTGTTCAACCGTTAGCCGCACTTTGGGCGCTCTCGGCATACTGCTCTTCAATTCGCAGAGCGCTGCGGGCTGTTCTTACGCGGTTGTTGTTTCCGCGCGAGGACCAGGAGTTCGGCGTTCAAGACCAACAGTTCCGCCAAGGCTTGCTTGCACTGTCGGCCCTGGTCCACGCGTTGGCGAACCGCATCGGCCCACTGTTGGGGAATATGCTCGACCCGTTTTTTGCCCTGGACCATGAAGGTGAGCGACCAAAGGGGATGACCCTGGCTGTCGGCACAGTGACAGGACGGCTTGCCGCACCGGCGGTGAGTAAGGGCGAGCGAGCCGGGAAGGGCGTCGGGAGGCACTTTGAGACGGGAGAGCAGCTGACGCTTGCTCTGCCGAAGACGATTGGCGGGAGGGCCGGAGGGAAAGGCTCGCATTTGTATCTGCCTGTAATGATACATGCAGATTAAACACAAAGCAAGTGATTTCGAACTGGAACCGAAAATCTTTACGGGTCGGGTAGGCGCAGCGCTCCTCGCCTCGGTCAATCCGTATCGGGTCCGTGAGGTGGCTGGAACAACCGCTACGCGGCCAGGAACGGTGCGTTAAAGAACTTCTGACGCACTACACTAGCTACAGCTACGCGAAACGGAAATAGAGGGATACCTCTCCCCTTGCCAAGTTCTACCGGCGGCGACGTACTGGCGCTTTGTCCTCCTGCTCCTGCAGTCGCTCTTGCAACGGCCGCACTTGCAATCGCATATTAAAGGTCAGCCCGTGCTTGCGATCTTTACCAATTTGGTCGGGGCTTCGCTTTCCCTCGCGGGTCAACTGATATGTGTCGTCGACCAGATTCGGCCCGGCCTCTTCCCACAACTCAAGAAATCGAATCCCCGGCGATGTTATAGATCGATTGCGGAGCTACGTGAATGCCCGTATTCAGGCCACCGGGCAATATCGCTGACTAGCTCGCCAGTCACGCTTGTGCGTACATGGGCCTCGATAAACTTCGGGTGCAGCGTAGGTTTCGCCTATGTTTGATTAGTCGCGCGACGACCTCAGTGCTGCCACTTAGTCTCCGCCCCCTCCCCCTCAAACGGCCACTTCTTCTCCAGCACTAACTCCTTCTCCCGCTGCGTGCGCGGCACCACGTCGATCTTCAGGTTCTCGAAGAAATGCACGCCCGTCTTGCCCGCCGTGGCGATGTCCAGGTCTCCGTCGCCATCCAGGTCCGCCACCACGAACTGCGTCCCCGCGCCGGCCGTGCCGCCCAACGAGATCGGATATCTGGTAAATTCGCCCGTCTTGCGGTCGATCTTGTAGTAGTAGATTACCAGCGGATCGTAGGATCCCGGATCGTGGCCGTCGTGTCCCCGGTAGCGCTTTCCCGCCAGCAACTCCATCTGGCCGTCGCCGTCCAGGTCCACCAGCTTCAGCGCATGCACCTGGGAAAACGATTCGTCGATGGTATGCCTTACCCAACTGCGGTGGGCGGCGTCCCCCTGCTGCTCCAGCCAATAAAGGCCGTAGCTGTGTCCGCGGCCGTAGATGATGTCCATCTTGCCGTCGCCATTCACGTCGTAGCCGATAATCGGGAACCCGGCTTCCTCCAGATCCCAATCGCCATGCCACTCCCACTGGTCGCGATCCGCGTCGATATTCTTGTACCAGCCATACGGCGTGAGCAGATCCATCTTACCGTCGCCATCCATGTCCGCCATGCCGATGCCGTGGCCATCCTGATCGTGACCGCCCACGTGGTGCACCTTCGGCTCGGGGCCGGCGAAGTCCACCCAAATAATTCCCGAGCGGCCATAATGCGCCAGCGCCAGGTCCGGCTTACCGTCGCCATTCAGGTCCGCCATCCAGCCGCCTTCGGTCTCCACCGAGTGCGTGATAAAGTGGCGCTCCCACATGACCCCCGGCTTTTTCGGGTTCTCGTACCAAAACAGCCCATCCGTCATCCAGCCGACGGTCACAATGTCCGGCGCTCCATCGTGATTCACGTCCACTACCCACTCGCCGCAGTCCGATACAAATTCTCCGACGATATCGACCGTGCGGTATTGGTGGCGCTTCCATTCGCCGCCCTGCGGCCCCGGATTCTCGTACCAATAGGCCCCGCTCAAGATATCCGGCAACCCGTCGCCATTCATGTCCAGAGTGGTGATGCCCTCGGCGTGATCGGCGCTCAGCCGATGGATGGCATACGTGGTTTGCGGCACGCCGCCGGGCGCGTTGCCCCGCACTTGATTCAGTTGCCCGCAGACGGCGGCTGGAAACGCCGCCAGTGCCAGCGCGGCCACGCCGGCCGGAAAAAGTTTTCTCATCGGCTCGATTATCCCATATACCTGCGCACGGCCTGTCCCCGCACTTCGCCCAGCAGTTCGCGCACGGTCCTGCGGGTAACCGGGTCGCGCAGATCCGGTGCCAGGTCAGCCAGCGGCGCCAGTACAAAGCGGCGGGCGCGAAAGCGCGGATGCGGAATTTCGAGCCGCGGCGTGGCGATCACCGCGTTCCCAAACAGCAGGATGTCGATGTCGATGCTGCGCGGACCCTTGGGCGCCACGCGGCGCCTGCCGAGCTGTAGCTCGATTTTGGCTGTGCGGTGCAGCAGTTGCAGCGGAAACAGGTCCGTTGCGACTTCGGCCACCAGGTTCAGGAACCAGTGCTGGCCGGGTACGTCCATGGGCTCGGTTTCGTAGATGGGCGAAACCCGGCGAACATTCAAGCGCGGTGATTCGAGCGCCTCCAGCGCCGCCTGCAGCATCGCTGCGCGATCCCCCAGATTCGATCCCAATCCCAGATAGACCGTCTTCATCACTCAAAACAGCGCCGGATGATCTCCGCGAAACTGCCGCGCAATTCCGAAATACTCATAGGCGGCCTCGGTCGCCACCCGTCCCCGCGGCGTGCGATTCAGAAAACCAAGCTGGATCAAATATGGCTCGTAAACCTCTTCAATGGTATCCGCCTC
This sequence comes from Bryobacterales bacterium, assembly GCA_963756605.1. GTDB lineage: Bacteria > Acidobacteriota > Terriglobia > Bryobacterales > Bryobacteraceae > Bog-159. The sequence continues at coordinate 262,894 of CAVWOT010000022.1, forward strand.
CTCCGAAATAGACGCCGCGATCGTATTCAGACCCACCGGGCCGCCGCGATATTTCTCCATAATCGTCAGCATGATTTTCTGGTCGATCTCGTCCAGGCCGTGGCGATCCACTTCCGCCAGGTTGAGGGCATCCTGCGCCACCGCTTGCGTGATGCGCCCATCCGCGCGCACTTGCGCATAGTCGCGCACGCGGCGCAGCAGCCGGTTGGCGATGCGCGGCGTTCCCCGGCAGCGGCGCGCGATCTCCGCCGCGGCATTTTCGTCGATGCCCACACTCAGCAGATGCGCCGACCGCTCCACAATCACTTTCAATTCCTCCACCGCGTAAGGATCCAGGCGCAGCACCAGCCCGAACCGTCCCCGCAGCGGCGCGCTGATCAATCCCTGCCGGGTAGTCGCGCCGATCGCCGTAAAGCGCGGCATCGGCAGCGAGTGCGTGCGCGCGCCCGGACCCGCCCCCACCAGGATGTCCACGCGGAAATCCTCCAGTGCCGAATACAGCATCTCTTCCACGTCGGGCATCAGCCGGTGAATCTCGTCGATGAAAAAAACCTGCCGCGCGCGAATGTTGCTCAGGATGCCGGTCAAGTCCAGCTTCTTTTGCAGCACCGGGCCGGACGTGGTGGTGATGGGCACCTGCAACTCTTCGGCGATGATACAGGCGAGCGTGGTTTTGCCCAAGCCCGGCGGACCGTACAGCAGCACGTGATCCATGGCTTCACCGCGCATGCGGGCGGCCTCGATGGCTATGGTCAGGTTTTCCTTGAGCTTCTTTTGTCCGGCGAAATCGGCGAGCTGGCGCGGCCGCAGTCCGGCTTCGAATTGCGCATCCTCGGGCAGCCGCGCGCCGGAAACGAGTTCCCGATCGGGCATTGGTTTCAGCTTAACGTACCAGTTCCAAGGCGCGCCGGAAGAGCGGCTCGAATTCACTATCGGGTGGAGGCGCCGCGCCATTCACGCGCGACTTGCGCACGGCAGCTTCGGCCGCGGGACGCGCGCAGCCCAGGTTCAGCAGCGCCGAAAGCACGTCCTGCTCGATCGCGGTCAACGCCCCGCTGGGCGCGCCTGGCGCCGCCGCGGCTTCTTCACCGGACGGGGCCGGCATCTTATCGCGCAGCTCCAGCACCATGCGCTCGGCCGTCTTCTTGCCCACGCCCGGGATGCGCACCAACCGGTCCACTTCACCGCGCCTGATATTGGCGATCAGATCCAGCGTGGGAATTCCGGAAAGCACCGCCATCGCCATCTTGGGACCGATCCCGGTGACCGAGATCAATTTTTCAAAGAGCGCTTTCTCGTCCTGCGTGAGAAAGCCGTAGAGAGCCAGGGCATCCTCGCGCACGTGCGTGTGAATCCGGAGGCGCACCTCCGCGCCGGTGTCCGGCAAGTGCGAGTAAGTGGAAACCGGAATCGTGACATCGTAGCCCACCCCGCCCACATCCACAACAGCCTGGTTCGGATGCTTTTCAAGCAGCACGCCGCGCAGCAAAGCGATCATAACCCCGTATTGTAAATCGGCTCAGCTTCTTTTCGGCTAATCGACTACGATGGCCGGTCCATCACTGGTGACATGGGGATTGCGCATCAGCTAACCTTTTGGAACGTGGGTCGGGGATGCGCGTCATAGTTTCTTGGCAAGCCAAGAAGCGAGAACCGGGTAAGCCGGCTATCCGTGTGTCTGCCTCTCTGTTATCGCCGAGAGAACACACCCGTAACGCAATTTCAGAGCCTTGCCGCGACTGACTTCGTTTCGGTGTAGTGCTCCATAACTTCCTTCCCCATCTCGCGGCCCCAGCCGGACTGCTTATATCCGCCGAATGGCCAGGCCGGATCGCCATAGTTATGCGCATTGATGCAGATGGTGCCCGCCTTGATTTTGCGAGCCATGCGGTGGGCCACGCTCAAGTTCCGCGTCCAGACGCTGGCCTGTAATCCGTATTCGGTGTCATTGGCGAACCTGGCTACCGCATCGAGATTGTCATCGTCGAATGACTGGACGCAGACCACGGGACCGAAGATTTCCTCGCGGACCACACGCATATCGCGATTGGTCTTTGCGAGCACGGTCGGTTCGACGAAATAGCCCTGATTGCCGGCAACTTTTCCGCCTGTGACAACCTCTGCGCCTTCACTGCGCCCTGCATGGATGAAGCCCGTCACCCGCTGATGCTGCTCTTTCGAAACAAGTGGTCCCAGATTAACGGTTGGATCGAGGCCGTGACCGATTTTAAGCTTGCCGGCCACAGCCACGACGCCATCGACCACGCGGTCGTAGATGGATTCGTGGGCAAACAGCCGCGAGCCCGCCGTGCAGCACTGACCCTGATTGTAGAAGATGGCATCCGCAGTACCGGCAATGGCGAGATCGAGATCGGCATCCGGAAAGATGATCGCCGGTGACTTGCCCCCGAGTTCGAGGGTGACACGCTTGAGGTTTCCGGCGGCAGCCCTGACGATCAGCTTCCCAACCTCCGTCGAGCCGGTGAAGGCTACCTTATCGACGTCCGGATGCTCAGCCAGGGCAGCACCCGCAGTCTCGCCGAAGCCGGTGATGATGTTGACTACGCCGTCCGGAATGCCCGCTTCCTGGATGAGCTCGCCAAAACGCAAGGCGGTGAGTGGCGTCTGCTCGGCTGGCTTGAGCACAATCGTGCACCCAGCCGCCAGTGCCGGTGCAAGCTTCCAGGCAGCCATCATGAGCGGGAAGTTCCAGGGGATGATCTGGCCGACGACCCCCACCGGCTCGCGCAGAGTATAGGCATGCCAATTACCGGGGCTGGAAACGGGAATCGTCTCACCGTTCAAGCGGGTCGCCCATCCCGCCATGTAGCGGAACATGTCGATCGATCCCTGCACGTCGCCCTTGCGGGCGTTTGTCACGGGCTTGCCATTGTCGAGGGCCTCCAGTTCGGCGAACTCGTCGATATGCTGTTCAAGAAGGTCGCCCAGCCGCCAAACCAGGCGTGATCTGTCGGCAGGCGAAATGCGCGACCACGGTCCGGTTTCGAAGGCCCGGCGCGCCGCCGCGACAGCCAGGTCGATATCGGCCTTCTCGCCGGCCGGCACATGGGCGATCGTCTCTTCAGTCGCCGGGTCTTCGACGGGGAAGGTCTTGCCGCTTTTCGCGGCCACCCATTTGCCGTCGATGAACAGTTTGTGTTCCTTCGCCAGGAACGTCTCAGCCGCCGAGCTGAGCGATGGCCTTTGGATAGTTATGGTCATGTCGTGCTCCTTGATGATTAGGTGTAATTGGGCAACATTGATGAAACATCATCCACCGGAAAATGTCAAGTTAGCCAATCCCGACCGATCCTGGCGACGCGCTGGCCGGTACCGACGGAGCTGCAAGGTAAAATGCGGGGCGGCGGCCGTCCATCATCGCTCCGCGTTCCAGATCTGGCGCTGTCCGTTACGTCATACGACGTGACGTAAGAAACATCGATCTGGCCCGGCGCACAATACAAAAACAGCGCACGCCCGCTTTGCCCGGTTCAGTTTGCCCAACGCATTAGCGGGTCGTTTCATCCCCTACTCGTGGCGCAGGGCGATGGTGGGATCGAGCAGCGCGGCCCTCCGTGCCGGGATGTAACTAGCCGCCAGCGAAACGATGGCCATAGCCGCGGCCACGCCGCCGAATGTAGTCCAGTCGGTCGCGCTCACGCCATAGATCAGATTGCTGAGTAATCTCGCGAGGAAGACCGCGCCCGCCAGCCCGATGGCCAGTCCGATGGCAGTCAAAAACATGCCGCGTCCCACCAGCATGCGCAGCACGGAGTCCCGCTGCGCGCCCAGTGCCAGCCGTACGCCGATCTCGTGCGTGCGCTCGGTCACGGCATAAGCCATCAAACCGGAAACGCCCACCGCGGCCAGCGCCACTGCGATCACGCCCAGCACGCTCATCATCACGGCCACGTACGAATTGCCCAGCAGCGCCTCGGACATCACCCGGTCGAGCGGCTTGATCTCCGCCAGCGGCTGGTCCGGATCCACCTGCGCGACACTCTGGCGCACCGCCCGCACAACCTGCATGGGACTCCCCTGTGTGCGGATGGCCAGCGTGGTCCAGCCCTCGGCTGCCTGCCGGTAACTGCGGTAGACCACCGGCGGCGGTTCGCGGTCGAACCAATTATAGCGAACGTCGCGCACCACTCCCACAATGGTCAGCCAGGGATTTTCTTCATCCGCCGGTCCCGCTTTGATGCGCCGACCCAATGCGCTCCGGCCCGGCCAGTAGCGCGCCGCCATGCTCTCGCTCACTACGGCCACCGGCAGCGACTCCGCGCCATCCCGATCGCTCAGCGCGCGCCCTTCGCGCAGAGGCATGTGCATGAGCGTAAAATAGTTCGCGCTGATGGTTTCCAATTGGGCCGACCGGTACTCGCCTTTATCCAGTGGCACGCCCTCGACAGCGAGCTGCGTGATGCGCTCGCCATCGCCATCGGGAAGACTCCGCACAATCGCCGCTTCGATTGCCGGCGCCGCGTGCAACCGCTCAAGCACCTGCCCGTAGAAAGCGGCACGTCTGGGTGAATCCTTATATTTACCGTCCGGCAGGTTCAGTTGAATGCTCAGAATGTGCTGGGGATCGTAGAACTGCTGCACGCCCAGCAGCGAGTTCACGCCTTTCACCATCAGTCCGGCTCCCACCAGCAGCACCAGCGCGAGCGCCAATTCCGCCACCACCAGGACACTCCGTATGCGCTGCCGCGAACGGCCGGCGGAAGTGCCCCGGCCGGATTCCTTCAGCGTTTCGTTCAGGTCCGGGTTTGGAGCTTTGGATCGCGGGAGCCAAGCCCGAAATAATCCCGCTAAGCACCGCCACGCCCAGAGCGAAGGCGAACGCGCGGTGATCCAGGCTGATCTCGTACCAGCCGGCAATGTGGCGGGCGATATCGGCGGGCATGTAATGCTGGATCAGATCCACGCCCCATTCCGCCACTGCCAGTCCCACGGCGGCTCCGGCCAGTGAGAGCACGATGCTTTCGGTCAACAACTGCCGCACCACCCGCCAGCGGCTGGCGCCCACGGCGGTGCGCACAGCGAATTCTCGCTGCCGGGCCGCGCCGCGCGCGAACTGCAGATTGGCGACATTGGCGCAGGCGATGAGCAGCACGAAACCCACCGCCGCCATCATCATTAGCGTGTACTGCGTGGTCAGGTCCCCGGCCACGAAGTGCCGTATCGGTATAACGTGCGCGCTCCAGCCGCGGTTGGTCTCGGGATACTGTTCAGCCGAGGCGGCGGGCGATGGTGTTCATTTCGGCGGAGGCCTGGCCGAGCGAGACTCCGGGCTTCAGGCGCGCCACAACTGCCAGGTAATGGCGGCCGCGCACCTGGCCTTCCTGGGGACTCATACTCCAGGAGAGCCACAGTTCGGCGCTCACCGGAAAGTTGAACTTCTTGTCCATCACGCCGGCCACCACCGTGGCTCAGGCCGTCCAGCTTGATGGTCTTGCCGACAATGCCGCGGTCGCCTCCGAAGCGCCGCTGCCACAATCCATAGCTGAGTACCGCGGTCTGGCTCTGGCCGGCGCGCTCCGCCTCGGGAAGAAATACGCGTCCCAACATGGCCTGCGCACCCAGCACGTCGAAGAAATTGGCCGCGGTGCGCACCATCTCGATGCGTTCCGGTTCTCCCGCGCCGGTCAGGTTGACTTCATCCCACTCGTATGGCGAGAACTCCGCGAACGATTGGCTCTGGCGCTTCCAATCGAGATAATCGGCGGGCGAGACGTTGGTCCAGTTGGCGGTCTGGTGCGGCGCGCGCTCCATCAGCACCACCAGGCTCTCCAGGTGCGGCAAGGCCAACTGGCTTCAGCAGGAACGCATCCGCCACGCTGAAGTTAGCGGTGTTGGCGCCGATGCCCAGGGCCAAGGCAGCCACCGCGATGGCGGTGTAGCCTTTGCTTTTGAAAAGCATCCGGAATGCGTAGCGAATGTCTTGAAACAAGGCAGGCGTCCATGCTTCCGCCCGGGGGCGTGCCCGCTTATGTGAATTTGACGCGGCGGCCGTGCGACATCGGCGTGATGCAGATGGTGCCGTTGATGTTCTTCAGATCGATGTAGGTCCCGCCGCCCTTCAGCACGCCGTGCAATTGGCTGCCGGCGGAGTGGTTCCGGCTCACCGGGATGCCGAAGTCGTTGTCGATGCCGCCGGTGACGTTACGCGCATTGAACTCGGCACCCGCGTCGTAAGGAATGGAGAGCGAAATCGGCCCATTCACGGAGTTCATGGAGATCGTCTTGGCGTCGCTCAGACGCTCGAAGCTGGCTTCCAGGCTGCCGTTCACAGTGGAGAGGCGCAGATCGCCGGCAATCTTCGCGGCGCGCACCGTGCCGTTCACCGACGAAGCGTTGATCCCGCCGCTGACCCCTTCAATATCCACTGCGCCGTTGATGGCCTTGATCTCACTGAGGCGCGCGTGCCGCGGCACCATCACGGTAAAGTCGACGCTACCGGGGTTGGTAGTGGAACCATCGCCGAAGCGCGTGCGGATGGTGATGGCGTCGCTGCTGGCATCGATGGTGACGTGCGCCTCGTTCAGCAGTCCTTTGCTTGTGGCGGTCTTGATCGCGCCGATGCGCACTTCATTGCGGTCCCAGCCGCGGATGTGCACATCGCCGTTGATGTTTTGGAGAGACACCCGGCCCCGCGCCGCGAGAGGATAACTCCGGCTGGACTCTTGATGGAAGTTCCCGGTCGCCGGCGTGGTGACCACGCTGACCAGGGCTAATAGGGTGCACGCGAGTAGCATTCTCCCTCCTGTGTGCGTCTAGGCAGAGTGAGGCTCAATGCCGGGCCCAGAGGGCACCCGGCGCGACAGCACTAATTCCGCGAGGCCTCCACGCTTTCTTCGACAATCCGGCCGTCAAACAGCCGTATGGTCCGGTCCGCAAACTGCGCGTACCGCGGATCGTGCGTCACCATGCAAATGGTGGCGCCATTGCGGTGCAGGTCCTTCAGCAGATTCATCACGGCTTCGCCGTTGGCCGAATCCAGGTTCCCAGTCGGCTCATCGGCTAGCAGGATCACCGGATCGCCGCCCAGCGCTCGCGCCACGGCTACGCGCTGCTGCTGGCCGCCCGAGAGTTGCGACGGATAGTGCTTCATGCGGTGCGACATGCCCACCCGCTCGAGCGCCTCCTGCACGCGCTTCTTGCGCTCGGCCGATCCCATGCCGCGATAGGTCAACGGCAGTTCCACGTTCTCATACACCGTCAGATCGCCGATCAGATTAAACGCCTGAAAGATGAAGCCGATTTCCCGGTTGCGGATGCGTGCCCGCTCCGACAGCTTCAGCCCGCTCACCGGCCGGTTGTTCAACGTATAGGTGCCGTCGCTGGGAGTGTCCAACAAGCCCAGAATAGCCAGCAAAGTCGACTTGCCGCAGCCGGACGGTCCGGCAATCGAAAGGTATTCGCCTTTCTTTAGATCCAGCTGTATCCCGGACAAAGCGTGCGTCTCTACTTCGTCGGTCACGAACACCTTCGTCACACCGTCCAGGACAATCAGCGATTCTTTTCCGTTAGTGCTCATTTCATCTCCAATACGTTTCAAACCGCGATTTAGTTCAATTTAATTCTGTCGTACGCGTCCCAAGCCGACATATCCGACAAGATTACCCGGTCGCCCACATTCAACCCGCTGCGTATCTCGATGGTATTCACCGAAGCGCGCCCCAACTCCACTGATATGCGATTGGCGTACTTGCCGTCCGGCTCGATCTTGAACAGGCTGACCTTTTGATCCGGCTGCCCGAAAACCGGCCGCCCCATGAACACGACATCGTCGAGCTTTTCCAACTGTATGGTTCCATCCACACTGAGGTCCGGCCTGAGCACGCCGCGCGGTACCGACTCAGTATTATCCAGCTTGACGTCCACCGTAACGGTTCCGTTCAATATGGCGGGATCGATACGCATGACGTGGCCGTTCACCAAACCGTTGCGCGTATCCACCACCGCCGGCTGGCCGATAGTCACATCCTTGGCCTGCGTCTCGGCGATCTTCAATTCCGCTTTCAGCTTCGAAAGCTGGGCGATCTTGCCGAGCGCGGTTCCCGCCAATACCTTCTGCCCTTCTTCCACGGGAATGGGCAGCGCCTCCAGCATGCCCTCGGTACCGGCGCGGACCTTCAGTTCTTCGACCTGCTGTTGCTTCAGCTTGTATTCAGCCTCGAGCTGATCCAGCTTGACCTTCTGCGCCGCCAACTGCGCCTCGACCGATTCCTGGTTGATGCTGAGGCGCTTGGTTTCAATATCGTTACGAGTGGACAACTCCTCCGCGGTGACATCGGAAATCTTGGCATCCACGGGGGCGACCAGCCCTTCTTTTACCAGGGCATCGTCGCGTTCCGCCTTGAGCTGCGCCGAGTGCCAGTCGGCGGAAACCTGAGCGGCGTTGGCCTTCAGATCCAGCCCCTGCTTTTCAAGTGTTACGCGCAGGTCCGTATAAGCCGCCTGCGCGGCCTTCAAGGCGAACTCGGCATCCAGCAGCGCCGTCTGCAGCTCCGGATTGGTCATGATAAGGATAATACTGTCCGCCCGGACCGGGGTTCCCGGTTTTATCAAAATTTTTTCGATGCGGCCGTCGGTTTGCGCCGGCAGCAGCAGCGTGTCTTCCGGGACCAGCGTGCCCAGGCCGCGCACATCGCGGATCATGGGCCCGCGCCGCACCGTATCGGGCCACAAAGTGGAGAGTTCCACGCCGGGAGCCGCGGGCTTCAGATGGCCCTTGGTCAGGCCCGGAATTCCCACATAGTAGCCCACAGGTATCAGTAGGATGAAAATCACCAAACCAGTGATAATGCGCCGGATCAGGCGTTTCTTGGCTGCGTCTTTACGAATTACATCCATGTTCGGTTCCGCGGAGTGAAGGGCACGGCGCCTGCCAATCGATCCGAGGCTGGTAACATTATGACTCTGTGGGGTAAAAAAGGTTAGGAGTGAGGCTGGGGAATTGTGAAAGTGTCCGGTTTTGGGAATGCCCGTTCCGGGAGTGGACTTAGGCTTTTGGCGGCTTTAGCGGCCTTGTCGATCTGAGAGATAAAGGTCGAGGGTCCTCTCGACCATGGCTGCAGCGCGGGAGCCGTATGTCTGAAAGTCGCGGAGCGCGGTGTTCGCGTACCGCCGAGCGTCCGGGAAGCGGCCACCTTTCGTCAACGCGATGCCGACGTTGTAGCGTATCTGCGCAGCGTCATAGAGATCGCCTTGTGCCTCTCACAGGCGGATCGCCTGGCTGTAATGGCGATCCCGCGCGGTGAGTTGGAATGCGAAGCGCGCTTCAGCGCTGCGGCGCGCGCCGGCGCCGTCTAACTCGATAGTTACCCGGCAATTAACCGCACCTTCGGCGAACTGGCGCAGGCGCAACAAGCGCATTAGATCTATAATACCCAGATGGCGCATTCCGGGACCAATACCTTCACCACGTACCTGGAGGAAAAGCATAGGTGGGAGTCCCAGAAGCAGTCGCCCGTGGGCGGCGGCACGGCCTTCTCGATTCTCGCCGCGATCGCGCAGGGTGGAGGGCGTTTTTCGCTGACGGATGCGCAAGCTGCCAGCGGTATGAGTTTCACCAACTTTGCCGAGGCCGTCAAGCGCCTGCAAGACTTGGGCTACATCATCATTATTGAAGGCGTTCCGGGCAGCGAAGGTGTCCAATTGACGCAGCTCGGGTCCGATGTCGCGTCGCTGACGCGCAATCCGGCCTAGCGGCCTGGGCGATGCGATTGATTACCTCCTGGTGGCGATACTAGGCGCGGCCGTCGGCGGGCGGAACTGGTTTCGCGATATCGCGACGCGCCATATATCGCCTTACGAACTCGCTCGGCTTGGTTATATCTCTCGCTGAATGTGGCGGCCGCTGTGCTGGCGCTGATGCTGGTGCGCGCTTACGGCTGGACATTCGGTGCATCGGGCGTAAGCCTGCGTTGGACGCAAGTTCTGCTATCCGGCGTTGGCGCGATGGCCCTTTTCCGCACTTCTCTGTTCACGGTGCGGGCCGGCGACCGGGATGTGGGCATCGGGCCCGGCAGTTTTCTGCAAACTTTGCGGGATGCGGCCGACCGCGAAGTAGATCGCGTGCGCGCGCATTCGCGCAGCGCTTCGGTTGCCCGGCTCATGCAGGCCTCGACTTCCAAAGGGCCGCCCGCATGCTGGTCCCCTACTGTCTCGCACTGATGCAGAATGTTTCGCCCGCGGAGCAGAAAGCGGTGCTGGATGCGGTGAGAGAGTTGACCGCCGATCCGATGGAGGATGCTATCAAGGTGCGCGTCCTCGGCCTGCACCTGCTGAACGTCGTGGGCCCGGCGGTGCTGAGCGCATCGGTCGAAGCGCTACGCAGTGAACTCACCGAAATCGTGGCGGCGCCGGCACCCGGCCCAAAGTAACTGTCACGGCGACCTTTACTTCAGCTCAAATGCCGCAATCGCGGTGTTGGCGTACCCTGGACCAACGTTGATCGTTTGCGTCAAGTCATAGAAGCCGTCGACGGAGAAGACCGCTGTGTACGTGCCCTGCGCCAGCCGGGTAGTAAAAGGCGTGCGGCCGACTGGTGAGCCATACATAGTGACCAGGGCGCCCGTAGGATTCGAAGTGAACGCGATATCGAACAGGAATTTGGCCGCATCCAGCCGGACATCGCCGTCGGCATACACGGAAATCAGAGTGCCTTCCGGAAGTACATCGGCTTTGCCAAACGTGAAAAGCGCCGACGGGCTACCCGGTCTCGCCACAGTGCCCGGATCCGCCGCAGCGCCCGGCGCCTCGACGCGCTCCTTCGCGGCCCGAACCGGCGCCTGGCCGCCGTCCATCAGCGGAACCCCAGCCAGGCTCACTCCTAATTTCCAGACTTTACGCACGCGCGTCTTCGGCTCCCCTGCCGTGATCACTCCGGTGGCCCTTGTGCCGCGCGCGATGACCAGGAATCCGTCAATCCGGACTTCGTCCGCCACCGCAAAATCCACCGGGTCGCCCGGCTGGTAATTGTTGAGGGTGAGAGTGCGCTCGAGGCGCAGCCGGATCGGAGTGCCGTCGGGCAGCTTCAGCGGCGCTGGGCTAGCTGCTGTTGAGGCGGCGCATAATGCCACGGTTAGTGAGACGACGATACGGCCTGTGGACATGCCACCTCACATTCTGGGCCGAATCGGCGATCGCAGCAAGTTACCGATCGATAGCATGGATAGCAGGCTGGTCCGGGAACAAAGTCCGCGACCCCGCCTGGGTCAGTACAACAGTTTTTTTGTACAACGAAGCTGTAGTTCGATTCAGCAGGGCGGCCTGCGAGGCCGCCGCAGGTTGAGAGCAGCTGAGCCTGCCCCCCAAATGGGTGTAGACTTTTACGACAAACAGGTCTTATAATATGGCTTAAAGCGAATTGCCATCCGCAATACGAGGAAGAGGGGGAAAGTTTTGAGTAATCCATCCAGCAACACCCGGCCCAAGGTCACCATCGACGGCAACGAAGCCGCCGCCTACGTCGCCCACCAGATCAACGAAGTCATCGCCATCTATCCCATTACGCCGTCGTCGCCGATGGGTGAATGGGCGGACCAGTGGTCGGCCGAACTGAAGCCCAACATCTGGGGCACCGTGCCCTCCGTGGTCGAAATGCAGAGCGAGGGCGGCGCCGCCGGTGCGCTGCATGGCGCGCTGCAATCCGGCGCGCTGACCACCACCTTCACCGCCTCGCAGGGCTTGCTGCTGATGATCCCCAACATGTTCAAGATCGCTGGTGAACTCACCGCCACGGTCTTCCACATCGCGGCCCGCACGCTGGCCTCGCAGGCGCTCTCCATCTTTGGCGACCACTCCGACGTAATGGCCGCGCGCGCCACCGGCTTCGGCATGCTGGCGTCTAACTCCGTCCAGGAGGTCATGGATTGCGCGCTCATCGCCCACGCCGCCAGCCTGGAAGCCCGCGTCCCGTTCCTGCACTTCTTCGATGGCTTCCGCACATCGCACGAGGTGGCCAAGGTCGAACAGCTTACCCCCGACGACCTGCGCGCCATGATCGACGATGACCTCGTGCGCGCCCACCGCGGCCGCGCGCTCTCGCCCGATCATCCCGTCATCCGCGGCACGGCGCAGAATCCGGACGTCTATTTCCAGGCGCGCGAGGCTTGCAATCCGTTCTACGCCGCCTGTCCCGCTATCGTGCAGAAGGCCATGGACAAGTTCGCGCAAGTGGTAGGCCGGCAGTATCATTTGTTCGATTATTTCGGCGCACCCGATGCCGATCGCGTGATGGTCATCATGGGCTCCGGCGCGGAAGTGGCCGAAGAGGCCATCGCACATCTGAACGCCGCGGGCGAGAAGATCGGCCTGGTCAAAGTGCGCCTCTACCGGCCATTCTCGATCGAGCACTTCATCGCCGCGCTGCCGGAATCGGTTAAGACCATCGCCGTCCTCGACCGCACCAAGGAATCGGGCAGCACCGGCGAGCCTCTGTATCTCGACGTGATCAACGCGCTGAACGAAGGAATGGTCGCCGGCAAGCGCGTGATCGGCGGCCGCTACGGTCTCTCCTCCAAGGAATTCACACCTGCCATGGTGAAGGGCATTTTCGACGAGATGTCCAAGCCGAAGCCGAAGAATCATTTCACCGTCGGCATCCTTGACGATGTAGGCCACACCAGCCTGGAATACGACCCCACGTTTTCGAGCGAAACGCCCGGCACGGTACGCGCGCTTTTCTACGGCCTGGGTGCGGACGGCACCGTCGGCGCGAACAAAAACTCCATCAAGATTATTGGCGAGGAAACCGAAAACTATGCGCAAGGCTACTTCGTGTACGATTCGAAGAAGTCCGGCGCCGTCACGGTATCGCATCTGCGCTTCGGACCGCGGCCCTTGCACTCCAGCTATCTGATCACGAACGCGAATTTCGTAGCCTGCCACCAGTTTTCGTTCCTGGAGCGGCTGGACGTATTGAAGTGCGCCGAGCGGGGCGCAACCTTCCTGCTGAACAGCCCGTTCGGCCCCGACGAAGTTTGGGATCAATTGCCCCTGACGGTGCAGCGCCACCTCATCGCCAAGAAGCTGCGCTTTTTCGTGATCGATGGCTACGAGGTAGCCAAAAAGACGGGCATGGGCGGACGTGTGAACACCATCATGCAGACGTGCTTCTTCGCCATCAGCGGCGTACTGCCCCGCGAAGAGGCCATCGCCGCGATAAAGCACGCTATCGAAAAGACTTATGGCAAGCGCGGCGAGGCCGTGGTGCAGAAGAATTTCGCCGCCGTCGATGCCGCCTTGAGCCATTTGAGCGAAGTGAAAATACCATTCGAAGCCACCGCCGGCTTCGATATGCGTCCGCCGGTTCCCGCTGGCGCACCCGATTTCGTCCAGAAGTTCACGGCACGCATAATAGCCGGTGAAGGCGACGATCTGCCGGTCAGCGCCATGCCGCTCGACGGCACTTTCCCCACCGGCACCACCCAATGGGAGAAGCGCAACATCGCGCTCGAAATTCCCGTTTGGGACCAGGATCTTTGCATCCAGTGCGGCAAGTGCGTCCTGGTCTGCCCGCATGCCGTGATCCGCGCGAAGGTATACGAGCCGGCACTCGCCGAAGGTGCTCCCGCCACTTTCAAACACGTGCCCGCGCGCTGGAAAGATTTCAAGAGCATGCAGTACACACTGCAGGTGGCGCCGGAGGATTGCACCGGTTGCGCGCTATGCGTGGCGGTCTGCCCGGCCAAGAGCAAGAGCGAAGTGAAGCACAAAGCCATCAACATGGTGGCGCAAGCTCCGCTGCGCGAGCCCGAAGCCGCCAATTGGGATTTCTTCCTGCAGATCCCCGAGATCGACCGGCGCCTGCTCAGCCAGAGCCTGGTGAAGGACAGCCAGTTGCTGCAACCGCTGTTCGAATTCTCGGGAGCTTGCGCGGGATGCGGCGAAACGCCGTACATCAAACTGATGAGCCAACTCTTCGGCGACCGTACCGTAATCGGCAATGCCACCGGCTGCTCATCGATCTACGGCGGCAATCTGCCCACCACTCCCTACACGGTCAACGCACAGGGACTGGGACCGGCATGGTCGAATTCGTTGTTTGAAGATAACGCCGAATTCGGGCTGGGCATGCGCCTGGCCATAGACAAGCAGAACGAATACGCCCGCGAGTTGGTCGTACGGCTGAACGCCACCATCGGCGACGAGTTGGCCCAGGCGCTGCTCAATGCCGACCAGACCGCGGAATCCGGCATTTTCGAACAGCGCGCGCGGGTAAAGTTGCTGAAGCAAAAGTTGAGTATGGCAGACGATCGCCTTTTGTCGTCTGCCGTCCGCGACCTGCTGAGCCTGGCCGATGTGCTGGTGAAAAAGAGCGTCTGGATCCTCGGCGGCGACGGTTGGGCTTATGACATCGGCTACGGCGGGCTCGATCACGTCCTGGCATCCAACCGGAACGTCAATATTCTGGTGCTCGATACCGAAGTCTACTCGAACACCGGCGGCCAAATGTCTAAATCCACGCCGCGCGGCGCGGTAGCCAAGTTCGCCGCCGGCGGCAAGCCCGGCGCCAAGAAAGACCTGGCCATGATGGCCATGAATTACGGCACCGCGTACGTGGCCAAAATCGCCATGGGCGGCAGCGACAGCCACACCATCAAGGCTTTCATCGAAGCCGAATCGTACGACGGACCGTCCATCATCATCGCTTATAGCCACTGCATCGCGCACGGTTATGACATGGTGCACGGGTTGGATCAGCAGAAGGCCGCGGTGCAATCCGGTTACTGGCCGCTGTTCCGCTACGATCCGCGCCTGGCGGCCGCTGGAACGAATCCGTTCCAGCTTGATTCGCGCCCGCCCAGCATCAAGCTGAAGGATTACGTTTACAACGAGACGCGCTACACCATGTTGGCCAAGAGCCATCCGGACGAAGCGCACCACCTGTTGGATCTGGCGCAGCAGGATGTGCTCGACCGCTGGCGGATTTACGAGAACATGGCCAGCATGCAAATGAAGGAGGCACAACTATGATCGATCTTTCGAAGACCATCGACCTGACCACCACCTACCTGGGATTGAAGCTGCGGAATCCGCTGGTGGCTTCCTCCTCGCCCATGTGCGCGGACGTAGCCAATATTCGCCGCATGGAAGACGCCGGCGCGGCGGCTGTGGTCCTGCATTCGCTATTCGAGGAGCAGATCGCGGTGGAGAGCTACGAACTCGACCGCTTCCTCTCGGCTGGCGAGAGTGTCAGTGCGGAAAGCACCACGCAATTTCCCGACATGCTCGGTTACAACCGCGGACCGGAGGCCTACCTGAAGCACATCCGCAAGGTGAAGGAAGCCGTGCGCATCCCGGTGATCGCCAGCTTGAACGGGACCTCGGTAGGCGGCTGGCTTAAGTACGCCAAAGAGATGGAACAGGCCGGCGCCGACGCGCTGGAGTTGAACGTTTACTATATTCCGGTGGATCCGGAGATATCCGGCGAACAGGTGGAGCGCAGATACTGCGACTTAGTGCGCGAGGTGAAATCCGCGATACATATCCCGGTGGCCGTGAAGCTGGGTCCGTACTTCAGCGCGCCGGTGAACATGGCCAAGCGGCTGGAAGGCGCGGGAGCCGATGGCCTGGTGCTGTTCAACCGCTTCTACCAGCCTGATTTCGACCTGGAAGCGCTGGAAGTGGTGCCCAATCTGATTCTGAGCAACCAATACGAGTTACTGCTGCGGCTGCACTGGATCGCGGTGCTCTACGGGCAAGTGCGCCCCGACTTAGCCCTCACCGGCGGAGTCCACAGCGCAACTGACGTGGTGAAAGCCATGATGGCCGGCGCCAAGGTCGCCATGATGACTTCCGCGCTGCTGAAGAAAGGCATCGGTTACTTAGATACCATGCTGACCGAGTTACTCATCTGGTTGGGGGATCATGAGTACGATTCCATCCGCCAGATGCAAGGCAGTATGAGCCGTAACGCGGTGCCGCAGCCGCAGGCGTTCGAGCGCGCGAATTACATGAAGGTGCTCAGCTCTTACGCGATGGGGTAAATAACCCCCACACGTGTTACACTGCTGTCGTTGATCGCGGAACTACACGGAAAAGTCGAGCCGAGCGAAGATTTGCTCACCTCTTATGTATTCGGAATCATCGCAGACCACGGCATTCTCCCCGCCTTTCACAAATGGTTTGCGACCGCCGAGCCGGTTCGCGACGGCGACCCTCCCCTGGAACTGGAGCAACCCCGCAATGGTCGTTTGCATGTTGCCTTCTGGCCGTCGTTCGGTAGCCAGGGCCTCCAGACGCGACTCTGATCATCGACGACGAGCGCGGGCGCACGCTTATCGGGGTGGAAGTTAAGGACCAGGCTGGCCTGCACGGGCTGGATCAACTTTGCCGTTATGCCGAGGCGCTCGCATCTCGATCCCTACACATCGGCACATGGCGGATTCGACCGCGACTCAGTACCCTCCACTTACACGATGACCACGGGTCTTTGGCGCTCTTGTATATCACGCGCGACCTGCGGGTCCCCAGTGCTGAAGTGGAGAGCTGTCGCCGCGCCCCGATTCCCGTGTATTGGCTTTCATGGCGAACGTTGTTGCGGTGCTTAAAAGAACAAGAATCGCTCGCATGCGCACACTGTCAAGAGCAGATACGCGACCTTTGCGCTGTCCTGACGCGGCGCGCCCTGTTTCAATTTTGTGGGCTTCAGTGATCTGGAGCCTTGGTCAGGCAGCGCCGACTTCTATGATCGAGGTTAAGTCCCTGATGGCAACAGAAACAGATCTCTTCTCGTTAAGTGACGAAATGCCGAGATTACTTCGAGCAAATCAGTGCCCTGATCTGCAACGTTGACGACTGCCTTAAGGACCACGGTTTTCCGGTTCCGGACGCGTATAAGAATTGCTTTTTCGACGCTAGTGCATTGCCCAAGCGCCCGAGACGATGGGGACCCAGGTGGTTCGTTCGCATTTACGCCAAGCCAGAGTGGAATCACATATCGAACATGATTTCTGGGGTTTCTTCGGCATCTATCCCCACCCCGAAAGGATATTCCAGGAGCCCATCGCCGCGTGGGGCATAGTGCGTCCAACCAACCCGTTGGAGGACCGTTGGGACATTGTAAAGGAGTTGTGGATCGACCGGCCGAACACCCGACTTGGCGCGCGTCTCGAAGACAAACAGTGGGTACCGGCGTTTGCATCCCCCCGGTGGCAAAATGTCATCTACCGAGCTTGCCCTCTTGTCGATCGATCGGGTCCCGCTGTAGTACAAACGCGGGTCATAGATCCCCTCCGCACACGGCTGACGGAGCTCTAGGGAATCAGCATCCCTAACAGCCCGCGATGGCATTGGCGATCTGATGTTTATGGATACCCTGGGCCCAAAACCCCGATGACCACCAGATCCCCAGGCAGCCGCAAGCCCGGCCCAACTCAACGGCGAGGCCGAATGCGGGAAGGCGTTTACCCGACGATACCGCCCGCCCTCCCGCGACGCAGCCAATTACATGCTTTTGCGCTTCCGGCGGCGGGCCACTAGCAGCACGAGCACGACTCCGGCAGCGAGCCACAGAGCAGCCTGAAAAAAAGTGTTATTCATAGGGCAGTCCTCCTTTCTCATTGAACCCCCTTCATTAAGGGGAACAAGTATTTGAAAACCTGTAAAATGCCCGGTCCGGCCGCCACCACCATAATGGAAGGCAGGATGAAGAAGAAGATCGGAAATACCAACTTCACACCTACTTTGGCGGCTCTTTCTTGGGCCTCCTGGCGGCGGCGCACGCGCATGAACTCGGAGTGCGTGCGCAGGGCCTCCGCCATGCTTGTTCCGAAGCGGTCGGATTGGATTAAGACGGCAGTCAGCTTGCGCAATTCGGGCTCGCCCGTGCGTTGCGCCAGATTGCGCAGCGCCTCGGCGCGGCGCTTCCCGGCGCGCATCTCGAGTGTGACCAGCCCCAGTTCGTCGCTGAGCTCGGGATACGCTACAGCCAGTTCGCGGCCCACATTTTGCAGCGCCTGGTCCAGGCCCAATCCCGCTTCTACCGAGACAACCAATAAGTCCAATCCGTCGGGCAACGCGAGGCGCAGTTTTTGCTGGCGCTTAAGAACTTTGCGCTCCAGTATGAAACCGGGAAGCCAATATCCGGCCCCGCAGGCCGCTATGGGTAACACGATGCGCAGCACCGGGTTCGCTGTGACGTTATCCCGGAATATGATCGATAGGATGGCTAGTGCCACCGCCAGGATCAGCTTGATGCCGTACAACAGGGCCACGGCGCTTTCCGCGCGATACCCGGCCGCCATCAGGGTGCGCCGGGTGGCCTGTGCGTCCTGCGGCGAGATCGGAGCATGTTGTCCGATCGCTTCGACCCGGCGTGAAAGGCCAGACTGTTTGGCTTGGCCCAGGCGGCCGAGGGATAGCGGGGATGCGGGTTCCGGATGCAATTGTGCGAGCATTCGCGCCGGCTTGGCGTAACGCCCGTAGCCATAAGCGGCGATGGCGGTCGCCAGCAATCCGAACAACGCTACCGAAACCATTAGAGCCATGGCTAAACCTTCCTCTAGACCTTAATCCGGATGATCTTGCGCATCACCAACTGGCCCAAGATCTGACCCACGACGGACCCCGCCACGAGCTTCTTGCCGTCCGGATCGCGCAACATCGATTGGAGATAGCCGGGCGCCGCGATCAGCATGAGAATGGCTATAGCGACCGGCAGAATCGCGAGCACCAAAGCTGTGATCCGGCCGTGCGCACTGGCTGCCTTGACCTGTCCTTTCAGCTGAAACCGCTCACGGATCACGTGGCCCAAACGCGTGAGGATCTCGCCCAGATTGCCGCCGGTCTGCTTCTGCAGGATTACCGCGGAGACGAAGAAACGCACGTCCAGCAACGGGACCCGATCCACCAGACCGTAAAGCGCGGTATCGAGCGGCGCGCCCAGATTGTGCTCGTTAAACAGCGTGCGGAACTCGAGCCCCAATGGGTCTGGCAAGTCCTCGCTCGCCAACCGCAAGCTGATGGTAAATGCATGGCCGGCGCGCATGGAGCGCGCCAGAAAATCGAGCGCTTCGGGAAATTGCTCTTCGAACGCCGCCAAGCGGCGCGTGCGCTTACGGCGGAGATATAGGTATGGCAGCGCCGCGAATACCATGGCCGCCCCGGCGGAACTGCCCGGCCAGGCGAAAAGCGCGGGCAGCAGCAGAGACACGAGCAGAGCTCCCACGGCTCCGCCCACCATCCCCAGGAGCAGCCCTCCCGGCGTCCAGTTCACTCCGGATTGCTCGATCAGCTTTCTGGTCTTTTCGAGGAGCGCCAGGTGCTCCAACCCGACCTCCAGGGCTGGCCGTTTGGTGGAAACTTCGCGCAACAATTGGGCCCTGCCGGGGATCGGATCTGCTGTGGCCGTCCGCAGCATGGCCGACATCTCGCGCTTGCGCCACCATTCATAGAACTTCAGCCCGAGCGCGATCGAGAGCAGCACCCAGGTGAACAGGACCAGGAATAGCGCGACAGAGACGGACACGGTCAGGCGACCTCCTGAAAGCTCTCGAAGATGCTGACGGGCAGGACCAGACCGCAGGAAGCCAGGCGCTCGTAAAATTTGGGCCGGAGGCCGGTTGCGCGGAAGCAACCGCGGACTTTCCCTGTTTCGCTTATGCCCTGTTTGTCAAATAAGAACAAATCCTGCAGAGTCACCAACTCGCCTTCCATGCCGGTGACCTCCGTGATATGGGTGACCTTGCGTGAGCCATCGCTGAAGCGGGCGACCTGTACGAAGAGATCCACGGCCGAGGCGACTTGCTGGCGGATAGAGCGCACACCCATATTGGCGTTGGCCATTCCTACCATCACTTCGAGTCGACCCACAGCGTCGCGCGGGCTGTTGGCGTGGACCGTGGTCAGCGAGCCGTCGTGGCCGGTATTCATGGCCTGCAGCATGTCGAGCGCTTCCTCTCCGCGTACCTCACCCACAATGATGCGGTCCGGCCGCATACGCAGCGCGTTGATGACCAACTCCCGGATGCGGATGGCGCCGGTTCCTTCGATATTGGGTGGACGCGTTTCCAGGCGCGCCACGTGCGTCTGCTGCAGGCGCAACTCGGCGGCGTCTTCGATGGACACGATGCGCTCGTCTTCCGGGATATAGCTGGAAAGGGCGTTCAACAGGGTGGTTTTTCCCGAGCCGGTGCCGCCGCTGATCAGAATATTCAGCCGGGCCCGCACGCAGTATTCGAGCATCTGCCGCATGCTTTCAGTAAGCGCTTCGCTGCGTACCAGATCCTCGGGAAGCAGGGCGCGCCGCCCGAAGCGCCGGATCGACAGCAGCGGGCCATCCACCGCCACCGGTGGGATGGCGGCGTTTACGCGCGACCCGTCCGGCAGCCGGGCGTCCACCAGGGGCGAGGACTCATCCACGCGCCGGCCGACTTGTGCCACCACTTTCTCGATGATGCGCATCAGATGGGCATTGTCCTTGAACTGCACGGGCGTGCGGTGCAGCTTGCCGCCCTGCTCGACGTACACGAGATAGGGTGTGGTAACCAGGATGTCCGAGATGGTTGGATCCTGTAACAGCGGTTCCAGGGGGCCGAGCCCGAAGACCTCGTCGAGCACCTCTTCCACCACCCGGTCTTTATCCGTCCGGCTGAGCGGAGTTTTTTCCTGATCCACCAGCCGCACCAGCGCCGAGCGGATCTCCAGACGCGCGCGTTCTTCCGGAATGGATGACAGGGCTTCCAGATTGAGCCGCTCAAGCAACTGTTGGTGCAGCCCAAATTTCAGCTGCTGATATTCCGGCGTGGAGGCTTGACTTTGGAAAAGCCGCGCCACCCACCCGGATTCCACGGCCGGTTGCGGGGCGGCGGTCCATGCGTTGCCCATTACATATGCTCCTTTTATCCGAACAGCCCGAAGCGCCGCTTGCTCTTCTCCATCGGGGCGCCCGCCAGACGCATGGCCATGTCCGACAATTTGCGGCTCAAATGACTGCCGGGCGGCAGCAGCTTGCCTTTGCAAAACGCGTCGTAGAGTGCGTAGTAATCGTTGGGCAGCATGGTGTCGATGGGCAGCCCCAGAATGCGCTGCAACTCCTCGGCGCTCACGTCCGGCCTCTGGGGGGTGCGGTTCATGACCACCCGCAGCCGGTTTCCAAAGCCGGCGTTGATCAGCGTCTGGACGGCCAGTTTGGCCTGGTGCAGCGAGGGCACTTCGAGCGTGGTGACCAGGAATATTTCGTCGATTTCCTGGAGCACTGTAAGCGTGGCCAGATTCAGCGTGTAGCCCAGGTCGACCACGGTCCAGATGTACTGCGTCTTCGCAAATGTGACCACTTTCGCGAGCGCCTCTCCAGGAACGGGATCTTTGGGAAGATAGCCGGTGGGAGCGGCGATGATCTCCAAACCAGGCCACTCCGCCGATACCAGAGCATTCCAGTAACTCACATCCAGCCGCTGTAGATTCTGCACAGCATCCAGGACCGAGTAGGGTGATTTGACCTTCATCAGGAAGCCCACAATTCCCGATGGCAGGTCCAGATCGGCGAGCAGGGTGTGTTCGGCCCGTTGGGCGCTGATGCGCCCCAGTTCGGCCGCCAGGTGACAAGCAATGGTGGAGGCGCCGCAGCCGCCTTTGGCCGAAAGGAAACCAAAAACTTTGCCCTGCGGACGGCCTTTCTCGCGCGGCCGCGGACGAACTTCGGCGCGGCGCTCTACGGCCTTTCGCAAATTATTGTCCAGGGGCGGATACAAGAACTCGTTCGCGCCGGCGCGCATGACCGCTAGAATAGTCTCCGGCCGCGCGGTGACGTCGAGCGCTACCACTAAAGCGTCGGGTAGGGTTAATCGGATTCCGCGCAGTGCTTCTTCGACCGGCAGCGGAAGCGCGGTGATGTCCAGCAGCACGACCTCCGGCCGCAGAAACTCCAATCGTTCGATCAGTGCGGACCAGTTCCGCAGGTCGCGCTGTTCCATCACCACGCGCGCACCCAGATCGCGTACAGCCTCCTGCACCGGCTCCCAAAGTTCCGCAGTGGCGACAGCCAGCGCGATAGAGGTTGGCGGCGCGGGGACTTTTAACGTATCCTGTTCGAAAATGAGTGAGGCCATTATCGTACTCCTCCAGGTGTGGCCGCCGGCGCCGCACTGGGCGGCGCGGAGGGCGTTTTTTGTTTTTCGATTTCCAGCATTTCTTCGAGCGGTATGTCCTTCTTGGCCGTCGACCGTGGTATGGTTTGAGCCGCCGGCGGGCCCGGAGTCCGGGGCGCGGCTTGAGCCGTGCCGGGCAGGAACTCCTCAGGCATGCGGATCTCGGGCAGAGCGGCGCCTGCCGGAATCGGCTGCACCAGCTCCGGCGTGATCAGGATCATCAATTCGGTATTGCTACGCGTGCGCGCCCGGCTTTGAAAAAGTTTGCCAAGCAGCGGAATGTCACCGATACCGGGAATCTTGTTCAACGTCTCGGTGATGTTGTTGTCCAGCAGACCCGCGATCACAAAGCTTTGCCCGCTTTCGAGTTCCACTTGCGTTTGCACGCGCCGGGTAGCCAGCGCCGGAATGGTGAAGCCCTCAAATTGCAGCGCGTTGGAATAATCGAGCGAACTTACCTCGGGAGCCACCTGTAAACGGATGGTTCCGCGCGGCGTTACCACCGGCAGAAAATTGATCCGCACGCCGTATTCGCGGAACTGGATGGTGACCGAACCCGATGCGGCTCCTCCCTGGACCACAGGAAACGGGAACTCGCCACCAGCCACAAAGCTGGCGGGCTGGCCATTGATCGCCAGCACGTTCGGCTCGGCGAGCATTTGCAGCAGGTTTTCGGCTTCCAATGCCTTCACCAGGGCTCCCAGATTCAAATCGCTGCGGAATAGAAAGATATTGAGCGCGTCAGAAAGGGTAAACTGCGGGGAATTGCCCTGGATGCTGGGGGCGGCCGGTCCGAACTGGCCGGTGGTGACCTGCCCCACGGTATTCCCCGCTCCGGTGCTCAACAGGTTGATGCCGAAGGAGGCGGCGGCGGAGCGATCCACGTCGGCAAATCGCACGCGCAGTAAAATCTGGGGTTCTGCGGGGGGCACCTCAACGCGCAACAGGTTGACTACCTTACCCAGCGTGGCCGCTATATTGGCGGCGCGATCGGCACTCGAAAGATCCTTCACGGTGCCGCGCAGAAAGACCGTGTCGTTGGCATAATCCAGTCTGACTTCCTGTCGCGCCAGTTCGCGCCGGAGTTGTGCTTCGACCGCGACGAAGCGGCTCATGTTCTGGCGCACCGTCAGGTCATAGATGGTGCGCGTGCCATCCTGCTGCCACAGAATGACCGAAGTTTCCCCAGGTGCTTTGCCGTTGATCAACACCTCGCGCGGGGTCACCGCCAACGCTTCGGCGAGGTCCCCGTTGGCTACTGCAACCCGGCGCAGGTCGCCGGGAGTATCCACCACCAGGGATTTGCCAACGGTGACCTCTAAAATCACCAGGCCGGCGTCTTTGGCGCACAAAACCGGCAGCGTCGCCGCAAGGAGGCAGGCGACCCGCCACGCAGCATGTCCTTTCACGGTCTGGCCTCCTGAGGCAATGCGAACTGCGTTTCCGTGCGCTTGGTGCCGTGGATCACCTCGACCACGCGTGACTGGGGAGATGAAGTTACAACCGGGGTTGCCAGTGCCGGGGAAGGCGCCTTTGCATGCCGGACGGGGCCTGGGTTTGATTCCAGCTTAAACGGCTCACCCGGATGGAACAGCTGCACGACCGCGCTGCCGTTGGTTTTGGCGATGTCGTTATCCAGCGGATTCCGCAACACCAGTTGAATACTGGTCTGGGTGCTGGCCAGGCTCAACATTTCCGCCTGCTCCGGCGTTACCAGGAGGTTTACCACCGGCACCGACACGGGCTTTCCTTCGGCATCTTTTTGGAAGTTCTGGCCGGCGGAGAGTACCTGCACGTTCTGCAGCAGGGTCCTGGTGACACCTCCGAGCGCCGCCGCTCCGGGCGGACTGCCGGAGATCAGCACATCCACGCGCACGCCGGGTACGGCAAAACCCGCCACGCCCACGATCTCATTCACTCGTATGGCTACGGCGCGCATGCCTTTAGGGATCAGGGCTGCCAGGCCGGCGCCGCCGCCTTTGGGGGCCAGACGGCTCTCCATCATCGGTTCGGCGTTCAGGATGGGCGAAATCACGCCGCGCCCGACGATGTCTTCTTTCTTCTGCAGAGCGCCCTCAGGCACCGCATCGGTCCAATCGCCGAAGCGGATATCCTTTTCACGGACCAGCGTACCCGGTTCCAAATCGCGGGCGGCCAGAATGAGCTTGACGGACTTAGGCGCTGGGGATGGCGCACCGCGGTTGGACAACAGCCGGTATAGCAACAGGCTGGCGCCAGCGGAAACAATAAACGCGAACGCCAGTACGGAGATCAGTCGTTGATTCATGCTTGGCTCTCCGGGGCAAATCCTCTCGCGGGATCCCCGGCCTCATCTCTCTTCTCCGGGCAGTTCCAACCGGCCCAGTTGCGGTTCGCTTCTTATATCGGCCGGAGGGCGGCGATGCTATAGGTCAGACCGTTGCGCGTACTTGTCGGTGGCCTAACGGATTGAGAGGGGGTAAAGGAGCGGAGCGCGGCTAGGGATTCCGGCAGCGGACCTCGCTTCGGCGCGGACGGCGGAAAGCTGCTCCAGCGGCAACTCCCGGGCGCGCGCCAACCGGAAGATCAACGCTCCGGTATCGCTGTAGATCAGGCGCCAGGCGCTCGATTGCCGCAGCGCCCCAGTTAACGGGGCATCCGGCGGCAGCAGGACCGTCTCCACGCCGTAGCGGCCTAGAAACCCTTCCCAACCTTGCTGCGCGCCCATGGCCTTGATATACTTTCCGGTAAAATCCGGACCGTAGAAATCGCTGCGGCCGTCGATGAAAACGCGCCCGCGCGGATACTCACGATAAATCAGGTATCCGCCCCAGAGATCCTCCGTGAAAACGGCGCCTAACAGGCCAGCCTTCTCCAGTTGGTCCGCGGCGGCGACCGGAAAAGACTTGGGATCGTAGGCGGCGCGGTAAGCCGGGGGCGGATGCGGCGCGTACATCAGCGCGGCCAGTGCCAGCATAGCCACAACGCTCGGAAGGTGCCAGTGTGGGCCTGTTTCAAAGGCGTTCCATTCCTGCGTATAACTGGCCAGTTCGCGCATCCCGCGTCGCAGCCACGCGCACAGGCTCAGGGCCGGAGTTCTCCGCAAGGCTTTCGACAGCACTTGCGCGGCCGGCGGGGCCGCCAGCAGCACGAAAATCTCCACGTTACGTGCGGAGTAGAGCGCCAAATGCCCCCAGACGGCAAACAGTAACGGCCATACCAGCCGTCCACGCCGCAACCGCACGAAAGCCGCGGCTGCACCAAACAACAACAGAATCTCGAAAAAGCGCGCCTGCCCGCTCTGGAAGTTCAGGGACTGGAACTCCATGATTTTGCCGCGAAAAAACCCGTCCCCCAGGTACTCGAAAATGTGCGCATGCAGCCGATAGCCGTATGGGTTCACCAGGGTCGCCGCGCCGCAAGCAACCGCAATAAATAGATAGGCGCGCCCGCGCCGCAGCGCCCGGCGCCGGGCCGTATCCGTACTTTCGCGCAGCAGCACGGCAAATTGCGCGGCGGCGTAGGCGCAGATCAGCACGATTCCGGCAAAGAAGCCCCCATGCAAATTGGTCCACAGCACCATCAGCGGCGGCAGCAGCCACAACCGACGCGACACGCCCGGCGCGCCATCGGCGCGCTCCAGAATGGAATAGAAGATCACCGTCAACAGCATCGACGACAGGTGCGGACGCGCCAGCCAGTGCCCCGCGGACCCGGCGGCGGCGATCAGGGTGATCACCAGGGCCGGCAGCGCATCGGCAGTGCGGCGCGCCATGCGGAACAGCAAGGCAAACGTCAATGCCAGAACCAGGCTGTTGGCCAGCACTACGGCCGGCATGCCGGCATGCAGGTGCAGCCAGCCGAACAACACGTCCCACAGCCATTCCCAGGCAAACCACGGTTGGCCGGATCGGGTAAAAGAAAAGATGTCGCTATGCGGCACAGACCCGTGCGCCAGGATCCATTCGCCGGTGCGCAGGTGCCAGCCGGTATCGCCGTCTCCTAATAATGTCCGCGCGCCTTGCATGCCGCAGAACAGAAAAACCAGCGGCATCACGAACGCGGCGTCCGTCATGGAGGGGAGCAACCGGAAAAGACTGTGGGGCCTGGGCGGCTGCATGCGTGCCAGAGAAGCGTGTGCACGGCGAGCACCAAAAAAACGGTAGGACTACGCGCGCAAATCCATTGCTTTCAGTTTGCCCCACCAAGCCGAAGCGGCTAGTCCGCGCCGTGTGTACCAATTCGGAGATGATTGTCTTAAATTGGAACACGCGCGCGTCAGATGGCGCCGAGTCCCGGCCGGTCCAAACCGGAGGTGTCCATCCAGCCGTCGCGCACTTTGAAGATGCCTGGAAACCGGTCCTCCCACCCCCGATTGGCGGCGGGCACGTACTCGCGCGCGTTGGCTTCAATGGCGGCCACTCCCGGAATGTGCGCCGCGAGGCCCGCGGAATGGATCAACGATGCGCCCGGACAGGTGAGATCCTGCACGCACAGGAACATCTTGTGCTTCTGGGCCACCGCGGCCATCAGCAGCACCTGGCTCTGTCCTTTGCAAGCCTTCAGCGCGGCGCCGGAATAACCCATCTCGCGCGCCAGCATCAGGCTCTCGATATCGGTGAGCGACTCATCGATCACCACCGGCCGCAGCTTGGCGGCCTCGTGCATCACGTTGGCGCGATCCGCTTTCAGGTCGCGCGCGGTGGGCTGTTCCACGTATTGTATGCGGTCGAACCCCGCCGCCGTGCGCTCCCGCAAACGGCGCAGAAATTCCAGCAGGTAGCCCACGTTGGGACACTGTTCATTGAAATCGAGCGAATAAAACCATTCTGTGATGCCGCGTTCCCGCTGGGTTTCGGTAGTGGCCCGGTCGATCTCGGTCACGCGCGCCAGGTCCCAGGCGAGATCGTTGCCTGCCAGCTTAATTTTGATGCGGCGCAGTCCGTTGTAGCGGATCCACTCGGG
The DNA here is from genome assembly GCA_963756605.1 of Bryobacterales bacterium. GTDB lineage: Bacteria > Acidobacteriota > Terriglobia > Bryobacterales > Bryobacteraceae > Bog-159. The sequence goes on from CAVWOT010000022.1 coordinate 289,938, forward strand.
TAGGGTCTCCGGCAATCCGTCGCCGATGCGGGCATGGATATCGGAGGCCACGATGGGGTCCGAGGCGCCCACCGAATGGTACAAGGCCATGCGCGGCGCCGGCTTCGACAGCACGTAGCGGCTCAGATACTCTCCGCGATAATCCGTGCCTAAGTAATGCGCCAAATCGTACGGCATCCGGTCGCGGCCGTAGGTGAGATAGCAATTGAGGTCCAGCGCCTTGCCGTAAGCATCGTGGATGGCCGCATCGAAGGGGCTGGCGGTGACCAGTGTACACAGTTTCGGGATGGGTTCAGCGAGGTGCAGGTCCGCGGAGACGGCGGCAGCGGCTTTGAGGTATGCCGGCTCCAGCGCGCAGTTGATATCTACGGGATGGTCAAGATCGCGATAGTCGCCGGTGATGCGGGCAATGCGCGCGGCCAGGGCTTTCATGGCGCCCAGAGTCGTATCGTAGGACATGGTCCGGGAGGGAAAGGACCAGGCGTTACCCATGGTCATCGAGCCGAAGCCGCGCGCCACCCGGCCGGTTGCGGTACGGACCGTGCAATCGACATTCAGCAGGGTCACCCGATCCACGGTTTGCGCGCCGAAGCGGTAGGGCGTGCGATAACGGAAGTCTTCGTAGGAGAAATGGACCTCCTCTATTCGGATGCCGGTGCGCGCCGCCTGGCCGCGGCAGATGGCGGGGAATGCGGGAAGCACGGCAGCCAACTCGAGGAATGCGCGGCGGTTCATATGCGACCTTGCCATGGTATCCTGTCTGTCAACAGTATGCACGCGAGGGTCATGGTCTGGTTCGTGCTGGCGCTGGTGCTGGCCAGGATGCCGTGCGCCGGCTTCTGTTCGGAGAACATCTCCCGCAGCGTTCTCCCGTGCCATTCGCCCTCTTCCCATTCCGGGAAAGGCGACCAAAGTCCCGCGCCGTGCGCGCATTGCCTGTTGGCGCATGTTTCCGCGTCGCCGGCCGCGCAGGTCGCGGCGCCGCCGCTTTCGACGTATGTCGCCGGTGCACCTTCGCCTACAAGAGCAGTTCCGCTAGAGTGCCCGCGTCCGTCCGAAGCGCCTTCTCCGCCTGGTTTGACGGCCCTTTCAACCATCCTCCTCCGCATCTGAACGGCTCCGGCTCCCTCCCTGTTGGTGGCCCCGTGAGGAGAAGCTATGTTCTGGGAAAAGACGTCTATAGCCATGCTGTGCTTACTGGCGCCGCTCTCTGCGCACGCCCAGCAGAGCATGAACGATATGAACGGCGCGGGCATGTTTCTGATGGGTCTGGCATCCGGCACCTCCGCCAATCCGGCTGCCTGGCCGATGCCCATGGTCATGCAGCCGTTCGGAAATTGGAACGCGATGCTAATGGGGCTGGCATTCGTCTCCGATATCCAGCAAACCGGACCGCGGGGCGGCGATAAGCTATATTCCACCAACTGGTTCATGGCATCCGCCGAACACCGCGCCGGGGCGAAGGGCGCATTTGAAGCCGTGCTGATGCTCAGCCTGGAGCCGGCCACCATCACGGACCGGCGCTATCCCCTGCTGTTCCAAACCGGCGAGACGGCCTACGGAGTGCCGCTCACGGACGCGCAGCATCCGCACAATTTCATTATGGCGCTGGGATTCCATTATGTGTATGAACTGAGCGAAGACACCATCCTGGACGCCTACGCCGCGCCGGTAGGCGATCCCGCGCTCGGCCCCACAGCTTTTCCGCATCGCGCGTCGGCCGCCGAACTGCCGGAGGCGCCCATTTCGCATCATTGGCAGGACTCTACGCACATCGCCGACGATGTAGTGACGCTGGGCGTTTCGCACAAGAAGATCAAGCTGGAGGCCAGCGGCTTCCATGGCGCCGAACCGGGCGAGAACCGCTGGATCATCCAGGCCGGTCCCATCGATTCGTGGTCCGCGCGATTATGGTTCTTTCCGTCGGAGAATTGGGCGGCGCAGTTCTCAGCCGGCAGGCTCACGCATCCTGAAGCGCAGGAACCGGGCGATCAGGTACGCACCACCGCGTCGCTCGCGTACACCAGGCCGCTGGCGCGGGGCGCCTGGTCTTCGAGCCTGATCTGGGGGCGAAACCACTCGACTGCCACCTTCCGCAATCTGAACTCTTATCTGGCGGAATCCGTGTTGCCGGTCGGGCGCCGGAATTGGATCACGGGCCGGTGGGAGCTGGTGGACAAAGACGAGCTGTTCAGTGCCCAACCGGAGATCGCCCAGCAACTCGATGTGATGTATGGGGCCACCTTTCGGATCGGGGCTTATACGATCGGCTATACGCGCGATATCGATCTGTTCCGCCACATCCAGACCGGCGTGGGCGCCAACTTCACCGCCTACTCGCTGCCTGGTGCGATCAAGAGTTATTACGGCGATCACCCGGCAGGAGGCAACATTTTTGTTCGTTTCCGATTGCGGCCCGCGCCGTAGAGGCACACTTTCGTGGGGCAGGACTCCAGTCCTGCGGCCGGCGTCCACGCTGGCCGATTCGCAAGGTCGGTGGCGCACCACCACCCGAGGTCGACCGCGCAGTGGAGAATTGAGACCGTAGCTCTTTCTGATCCGGAACGTGCCTTTGAACCAATGAGTGTGCACCGGCGCGGGATCCGCGTGGGTAGCACGTGACCGTGCCTAAGGGCTTGCTAAAGAATAATCTGTACAAATCAACGGAGATCGGTTATGTTTTATTTAAATGAGGAGCTACGGTCCACCCCGCGGTATGGCGACGACCTCAGAGAGAACATGGCTGCGCGTCCTTGGGACCATGAATGAGTACCAAGCACGTCTTTTGGTGGCAGAGAAGGCTGCCCATTTTGGTCGAGGTGGGATCAGTCAACTGTCGCGCTTGACGGGAATGTCGCGCGTCACGATCACCCAGGGAATGAGGGAGTTGCGGGTAGGTAAGCTGCGCAATCCGGCCGCGCGAGGAATCCGTCAGCCGGGAGGCGGACGCAAGAAAGTGGAACAAGCAGATGGAGAATTGTCCCGAAAGCTGAAAGAGATCGTCGAGGAGACCACGGCTGGTGATCCTATGAGTCCGCTGAAGTGGACGAGCAAGTCCACGCGGACCATCGCTGAGGAACTGACCCGTTCGGGGCACTCGATTAGCAGCGTAACTGTGGGCCGATGCCTGGAGGATCTGGGATACACGCTGCAGTCCAACGTGAAAACGCGAGAAGGGCCGCAGCATCCGAACCGCGATGCCCAGTTCCACTATCTGAACAAGCAGGTCAAGGTTTTCCGCCGGTCGGGTGATCCCGTAATATCGGTGGACACGAAGAAGAAGGAACTCGTGGGAGCCTTTAAAAACGCGGGCCGCAGGTGGCGGCAGAAGGACAAGGCGGATGCAGTCAATGTCCACGATTTCCCGCAGTTGGGTCATGGCAAGGCCATTCCCTACGGAGCCTACGACATTGCACGTAACCGGGCGGTGGTCAACGTAGGAGTGACGCACGAAACCGCGGAGTTCGCCGTAGAGAGTATTCGGCGCTGGTGGCGGCTGGATGGCAAGCGCCACTATCGCGGCGCCGGACGTTTGTTGATCTGCGCCGACAGTGGAGGCAGCAACGGTAACCGACAGCGTGCCTGGAAACTGTACCTGCAAGCCTTGAGTGACGAGATAGGGATGGCGATCACAGTCTGTCATTACCCACCGGGGACCAGCAAATGGAACCAGATCGAACATCGTCTGTTCTCCTTCATCAGCCTGAACTGGAGAGGGAAGCCGCTGGTCAACTTTGAAACCGTTGTGAACCTGATTGGCGGGACTCGAACACAAACGGGGCTGAAGGTCAAAGCGGTCCTGGACACCAACGAGTACGAAACAGGAGTCGAGATATCAGATGAAGATATCCATCAGCTACGGCTCAAGCGGCACAAAGTACATCCGAACTGGAACTACACATTGATGCCGAGGAATTGAGGTGTCCTTCTTTCTGTCAGGGGTTCCGGCAATTGTACAGATTATTATTTAGCAGGCCCTAACCATTTCATCGCGTGCTATACCGGGGTGCGCCGACAGAGGTAGAGAACATGGAAACAGCATACGTCGGCTATCAGATACAGATCACTTCTTCACCGGAGCAGGCCACCACATGACGAACACGGGCTTTCGAGGTGGGTTTCTACCGTGCGCGGATCCTCCAGGACGCGCTCTTCACGCTTTCGAAATCAGGCATCCCAAACACGCGCAGGCCGCGTTGCGTTACATCTCTTCCAGCTTCAGCTTTACGTCTGCTTTGGCCCAGGCGGCCTGGAATTCCCGCTCCACCCAGGCGGCATCGTCGTCTTTCCCCTGCGCCCGCAGCGATTCCATCAGTCCAAAGAGCATGCGGCCGTTCCGCGGCGACCGCTTTATGCCCTCGCGAAACACGCTCTCGCCTTCCGCCGCCTTCCCGGCCCGCAGCAGGGCTGCTCCCAAAGACTCCCGCACGGGATAATACCAGTCCGGTGGTTCGTCATAGTTGAAGGCGTCTTGGATGGCGACCGCGTGCTGCCAATGCGGAATCGCGTCGGCTGGTGCGTCCGCCAGACGCGCGGCGACGATTTCCAGGGCCAGCGCCACCATGTCGGCTTCCTTGTTGTACCCAAACCTCGCATCCGCCGGAAGTCCAGCGCGGATCGCCTCCAGCGCCGCTTGCTCCTGGCGCGCGGCCGTCCGGTCGCCCCGGGCAACGAAGGCCACCGCGCGCGCGTAACGCCAGATCGCCACGCTGGCGTGCATGCTCGCTTTCGGCTGGGGCGCTTCCAAAATCCAGTCCCAATCCTGAAGGCGTACCCGCCCGAACATCGAAAACGACCGGAACGCGTCCGCCATGTCGGGCATGCTGTCCTCCATCGGCGCTATAGCGGCCACGATCTCGTCGTCGGCGCGCAGCCCGTCGGCCTGGCGGCCCTGCATCCAGCGCGCGTAAGCGATGAAAGTCAGGTTGTGGACATAATACGGAAAATAACCGCTATGCTTCACCTGGGTCCGGTCCAGGTACTCGCGGTCCACCGCCACGGCCCTTTCGTTCACCGCGGCAGCCATTTCATAATCGCCCACTACCAGCCAGATATGGCCCGGCATGTGCACCATGTGTCCGGCCCACGGCATGATGCCCATCAGCCGTTGCGCGCTGGGAATAGCCCGCTCCGGCGTGGGCGAGGATTCCACCGCGTGGATATACAGATGATTCGCGCCCGGATGATCCGGCCAGCGGCGCATCACTTCCTCCAGCGCGTGTTCCGCCTTTGCCACACCCGGCGCGGGTTTGCCGTCGATGGCATACCAATGCCAGCGGACCGGAATCATGAGGCTCTCGGCATACAGCGTGAGCGCATCCAGATCGTCGGGCCAGCGCGCCGCCAGCGCGCGCATGGCATCCGTATATGTCTGCGGCTGATACCGCGGGCAGCGGGCCGCCACGACGCGCACATAAGCCTGTTCGTGCTCCGGCACGCCGGTGAGCTTTAATCCCGCTTCGGCTGCCGCACAGGATGCGTTCATGTCGTACTCGGCGTCGCCATCCATATTGATGTACGGGCCTTGTGCCATGGCCATCCCCCAGTAAGGCATGGCCGCCGCGGGATCCAGTTCAGAAGCCTTGCGGAACGAGCGCAGCGCCTCGTAGCGGTTGAACCCGTACATCAGGGCCAGTCCCTGATCGAAGAACTTCTGCGCCTCGGCGCTGCTGGTATGAATCGGGTGATGCCATATTCCTAATCCCGGATACAAGGCTACCGGCTGTTCTTCGCTGGAAGGGTGGTTGTGTTGCTGGGCCATCGTCGCGCCCATAGTCAAGATACAGGCAATAATCGTGCGCATAATCCTCATCAAAGCAAGTGCTACCGTGAAATCGGGAGTGGGCCGCACCACCTCGGCCGGAATCGGCTTTCCCGTTTCGCAACTGTGAGTGAACAAGTATTTTATTAGCGGCCAAGCCGCACGGCCCCTGCACTCGAAGGACTCAATAGGATAGCAGCGTGCGCCGAATTGGTCCGTCCGGACAAAGAAAACGGACGCTGGTCAACCCTGAAACGTTCTATTATTTGGAAACGGCAGGAAAGGCAGGGCCGCTGCAACTTGGGGGGCCTGCCCCACGAAAATTATGCGATACGCTTTTCGAGTCTTAATGAAAAATCCCGGCTTCACCCTGGCGGCGGCCATCACCCTCGCGCTGGGTATCGGCGCCAACACGGCGATCTTTTCGGTCCTGAACGCTATGCTGCTGCATGCCATGCCGTATCGCGATCCGCAGCGCCTGGTGATGGTGTGGGATGCCAACCCGGCGCTCGACAGCCTGGTGGCCGAGCGGGTGCAAACATGCCTGCAAAACTTCGTCGAATGGCGCGATCAGAACCGCGTCTTCGACGGCATCGCCTTTTTCCGCTACGTCAGCTTCGATATTACCGGTGGCGACAAGCCGGAGGAGGTCAATGCCGCGGCTATCTCGCCCGGCTTCTTCGACGTTCTGGGAACGCCGGGCATGCTGGGACGCACGTTCGCCGCACAGGAATCCGAGCCGGGCCGGAATCGTGTGGTGATCCTGAGCCAGGGCCTGTATCAGCGGCGCTTCGGCGGGAATCCGCGCATCATCGGGCAGACGATCGTCCTGAACGGCGCCAATTACACGGTGGCGGGCGTGCTGCCGCGGGAGTTCCACCTGCCCTCGCTGCGCGGCGGCATGGAGGAGTTCAAACCGGAAGTTTGGGTGACGGCCGACGTCGATCCCAAACGCGCCGGCCCGGCCCTGACCGCTCGCGGCCTCTACACATTCGCACGGCTGAAGCCAGGCGTGTCGATTGCGCGGGCGCGCGCGGACATGGCGGTCATCGCCCGGCGCCTGGAAGAGAAGTATCCGCGCCTGAACCGGACCTGGCGCTCCAGCGTCTTTCCGATGTCCGCCGAAGACATGGGTCCGGACATGCACCGCACCTTGCTGGTGCTCGAATGCGCCGTAGCTTTCGTGCTGTTGATTGCCTGCGCCAACGTGATTAACCTGCAGCTCACCCGCGCCGCCGCGCGCGAGAAAGAGATGGCCGTTCGCGCGGCGCTGGGCGCCAACCGCTGGCGGATGGCGCGGCAGATGCTGGGGGAAAGCCTGCTACTCAGCGCGCTCGGTGGCGGCGCCGGCATTCTGCTGGCGCATTGGGCGGTCGCCGGCATGGTGTCGCTGGCGCCCGCCGATCTGCACCACATACAGGATCTGCAGATCGATGGCGGCGTGTTGCTCTTTACCGTGTTGGTCACCATCCTGACCGGTGTGTTGTTCGGTCTCGCCCCGGCCATTCTGGCGGCGCGCCAGGATCCTAACGCCGCATTGCGCCGTGGAGGACGCGCGGGCGAAGGCGGAATCTCCGCGCGCATCCGGCGCGCACTGGTGGTGGCCGAGGTGGCGCTGTCGCTGGTGCTGCTGGCGGGCGCCGGCCTGATGATCCGCAGTTTGAGTTCGGTCTTGCGGATCAGCCCCGGCTTCCGCAGCGATCATTTGCTGACCATGCAAATCGATCTGCGCAGCGACCGCTATACCAAGCCGGAACAGGGCGGCGCTTTCGTCAAAGACCTGTTGGAGCGCGTGTCGAAGCTGCGGGGAGCTCTTTCCGCGGCAGTGGTGAACGATCTGCCCATGGAACGCATCCAGATGGCGCCATTGCATGTGGCAGGGCAGCCCGTGCCGCCGCCGGGGCAGGCCCTCGTGGCCGATTACCGCGAAGTGACGGAGGAGTACATTACCACCATGGGCATGCGCCTGACCGCGGGGCGCAACTTCACGCGCGCGGAAGCCGAGAAAGAGAATCCCACTGAAGTCATCATCAACGGGAGCCTGGCACGCAGGCTGTGGCCCAGGGAAGATCCGCTGCAGAAGGTGCTGGATTCCGGCTATGACCCCGGCGCCGGCCGGACCGCATGGCGCCGCGTGGTCGTCGGTGTGGTCGCCGACACACGGCAGCTCGGCCTCGATAGCCCGCCGCGTTCCGAAATGTTCATCCCGTCCCGCAGCCAGTTTCCCAGGCTGGCGCTGATCGTACGCACCGCGGGCGATCCGCTGCGTATGGCAACCGCCGTCACTGCGCAGGTGTGGGGCATCGACAAAGATCAATCTGTGCACGATGTGCAGGGCATGGACCACGTGGTGGACGACACCATCTCCCAGCGGCGCTTCAACATGCTGCTACTGGCTGTTTTCGCAGCCACCGCGCTGGTAATGGCGGCCGTGGGGATCTACGGCGTGCTGGCCTATGCGGTGAGCCGGCGGACGCAAGAGATCGGTATCCGCATGGCGCTTGGCGCGCAGACCGGCGATGTGCTCCGGCTGGTGGGGCGCGAGGGCCTGGTGCTGGCGGCGGCCGGCATCGGCGTGGGGCTCGCGGGCGCGCTGGCGTTAACCCGGTTGATGAGCAGCCTGCTATTCGGCGTCAGCCCGACTGACCCAATCACTTTCGCGGCCGTGCCCGCCATGCTCGCCGCGGTGGCGCTGGCGGCGTGTTACCTGCCAGCACGAAGAGCCGCGCGCGTGGATCCGACGGTTGCGTTAAGGTACGATTAGCGCGCAGTTCTGGCTGTGGGATATACCACCTTCCGCCGGTGGTGATAGTTTTTTCAACGAGACTGTGGAAAAAGCTGTGAAAAGAAGCACTGGATTTACGACAACTGCAATGTTCGTAAAGACTTCGTAACAAAATGCACAGCGATACAGCACCGCTCTTTGCCCATCGATAAGTTATAGATTCGCACCTGGTTAGCTAACTCCAGCGGCACCGCCCGATTTTGAAAATGCCAAAACAGAGCCGAAATCGCCCTAACGCTGCGAATCGGCAAAGCCGGTTGTGAGTAACCGGGTGCGGTGCCCGCAGTCGTGCTGCTGCCAGTCTGTGGAAAAGGCTGTGGAAACTAAGGCGGAATTCCGTACAACTCTACGTCTCTTCTATAACTTCCGTAAGAAAGTGCCCCGCTATACAGCAACAGCCTAAGAATAGCTGCAAATAATAGATTTTAAATTATTTAAAAAAGCCAAAGAGGGCTCTCGGTCTGTCCGAAATTTAACTGATTTCCGCAGGCCAGCGTTGTGCCGAATTCTTGCGGCCAGCCTGTGAGTAACTACAATGTGAGCCGATCCGGTGAGATCGGCCGCATCTCCCAAGCTTCGAAAGACAGCATGTTAGCCGTGCCGCTGCTCGCGTACAGCGCGATTCCGGTGCTTCGTGGGCCCGCCGGGTAGACCCGCGCGCTCAAACAGAAACGGTCGTTGGCGAATATTTCGATCACGGATCCATCCAGGAAGATATGTAACCGCAAATGCTCGCCGCGGCCCAAAAGGAACGGCCCGGATTGCATCGACCGGTCCGCGGTGCGATCAGTGCTCGACTGGCTGCGGTCCACGCAGATCAACCGTTGGTCGCGATCGTAGTAAACCAGCGTCTGCTCGCTGCGGTCCGGTGCGATGCGGAGCTTCAAGCCGGCGAGCGGCGCATCAGCCGGATCGATCTCCGCCCGGATCTCCAGACAATCACCCGCGGCGTCGCCGCCCAGCCGCTTGCCGCGCAAGTTTTCCAGTTCCGGTGCCGGGCGCGTTTGCAACTGGCTGCCAAACAACTTCAACTCGCGCGGAAGCGACATTACGCCGCTCCAACCGGCCGCCCGTTGCGCCTCGACCGGGCGGCCCTCGGTGAGCCATCCCCAGAGAATGCGCCGCCCGCTGGTGTTCGTCATGGTGCGCGCGGCGTAATACGAACCGAAATCGACGCCACCCATGGTTTCCGCATAGAATTGGCGGTTTATATAGGAACCCAGCATATAGTCGACCACCCGCTCGGTGGAGACGATCAGCAGATGCTTGTTGTCGATCGGAAAAAAGTCCGGGCACTCCCACATTTCGCCGCTGTCCACTGGATCTTTGGCGCCGGCACCGGAGTGAAACCTGCGGGTGATCAGCGGATGCAGGTAGTTCCACTTGCGCAAGTCCTTCGATTCGTACAAGAGCACCGTGCCGCCTTTGCCGCGAAAGCCGGCGCCCAGCCCCATCAGCCAGGTGTCGCCCTCTTTCCACACGGCAGGGTCGCGGAAACCCGTTACCTCCAGGCCGGCGGGTGGCGCCGCGATCACCGGATTGCCCGCGAACTTCTTCCAGTCCGTCAAGTTGCCGCTGCTGGTCGCGATGCACTGGGTTTCCGGATTCACGCCGGTATATATCGCGGTGACGGTCTGGCCGTCGATCACCGCGCAGCCGCTGAACACTCCGTCCTTGTCCGGACCGCCCGGTGTGGGCGCGAGCGCCATCGGCAGATGCTTCCAATGCACCATGTCCTCGCTGACGGCGTGGCCCCAGTGCATGTCTCCCCAAAACGCACCATTGGGATTGTACTGATAAAACATGTGATACTTGCCCTGCCAGTAGATGGGGCCGTTGGGGTCGTTCATCCAGTTGGCCGGGGGCAGCAGGTGATATTGCGGCCGGTGCGGATCGGCCGCCAGCTTGGAAGCCGGGATCGGGGAACCGCCGGCGGCCAGTGGGATGGCCCCCGCCAACGCCAGGAATTCACGCCGACGCATTACAGGCTGCATAATTGTTCATGTTAACCGGATGCGCGGCTCGGGATGGAATGAGGCGGTTAACTTTCACGAGACGGGCACGAGAGGAGCACCAGAAGAGATGGAAGGCGCAAGCGAACCATTTCCGATTGTGTTACCATCAGGGCAGGTCTAACATGATTGAAGATCTGCTCCAACCCAGGCACCTGATTATTATCCTGGCCATCGCCTTGTTGTTCTTCGGCCCGCAAAAGCTGCCCGAACTCGGCAAGGGACTGGCCCAAGGCATTCGCAGTTTTAAAGACTCGTTGAAGAGCGTGAATTCAGACGACACCCCGGCGCCGCACAAGGATTAGTTCCGCCCGGAAAATCACGTTCTCGCGAAGAGACGCCCTCGATTGCTCGGGGGCTGTCTCGGCGCGCCGGTCCTCATCAGAGCAGCAGCTCCTCCAGTTTCCATTCAAAGAGAACGGTTTTGTGTTCCGTCCCGTGGCGCGCGCCACAGGGCCTCGCAAGAGGCACGCACGTAGTTTGACTAGACTAGTTTTGCTGTAGTTTTACTGGACTAGCGGGCGGATTGGAATTCAAACCTAACCGGGCGAAGTCAGAAGACTTCGCCCGGGTCGCGTCGAAAATATTTGACCCTGTATTTGTAACTTCTTGGTCCCCTTCTGATCGGGGTTATCGCTAATATATCATAGAGGCGCCATACAGGCGAAGAACGTGGTACTGAAATACGCTACCTTCGACGACGAGTACGTACAGAGGCTGACGGACGGAGAATCCGCCGCATGCGACCATTTCGTGTCGTATTTTGAGAACGTTCTGTTCTTAAAGCTGCGCGTGCGGCTCCGTTCCGCACAGTTGATTGAGGATATCCGCCAGGAGACCTTCATGCGCGTGCTGTTCATTTTGCGCCAGGGCTCCGGCGTGGATCGTCCGGAACGCTTCGGGGCCTTCGTTAACGGCGTATGCAACAATGTGTTACGGGAGTTCCGCCGCTTGGACGATCGGGCCGTGCTATGGGACGAACACAATATGGAGGAACCCGTAGATCCTGCCACGGACCTGGACGCCAGTCTGCTCAGCGACGATCTGCAGCGGGAGATCAGGCGCGTCCTCGAAGCCATGTCCGAAAGGGATCGCCGGATCCTGAAAGCGGTCTACCTTGATGAAATGAGCAGAAACGATATCTGCCGGCTGTTCCAGATAGATCCGGGTTACTTACGCGTCATGCTTTACCGCGCAAAGGAACAGTTCCGCAAAATCTACTGCCTCACGGTTGACCAGGTTCCGTTTGCTCTCGAAGACGAAGAAGAGTCACTATGGCCTGAGCCTCCGCCGACCGGCCTTCACCCACTGGGCCGACGCCCTCCGCAGTCTTGAACTTCAGGGACACGCGGTCCAGATCGAGTTCCAGGGTGGCGGCGAGTTGGCGGCGGATGGCGTCCCGATAATTCTTCAACTTGGGACGTTCCAGAATCACGGTGGAATCCACGTTCACGATCCGATAACCGCGGCTGATCGCCAGATCGCGCGCGTGGACCAGGAATTGAAGACTGCCGGCGCCTTTCCATCGCGGGTCGGTATCGGGAAAGTGCATGCCGATGTCGCCTAGTGCGGCGGCGCCCAGAATGGCGTCTGTAATGGCATGCGCCAGAACATCGGCGTCGGAATGGCCTTCGAGGCCGTAAGGGGCGGGGATAGCGACTCCGCCCAGGATCAGGGGGCGGTGGGGCGCCAGCCGGTGCGTATCCCAGCCGAGTCCCGTGCGGTATTCGCTCACAGTTCGCGGGGCGCGGTTTCCTCTTCCAGGAACAGCCGCGCCAGGTCCATATCGCTGGGCTTGGTGATCTTGATGTTGCGGTCGCTTCCCAGCACCACGCTGACTTCCACTTCGAGCCGCTCTACCAGGCTCGACTCATCGGTGGCGGTGAAGCCGTCGCTCTGTGCGGCGGCGAAGGCTCGCACCAGCAGATCGTAGCGGAAAACCTGCGGCGTTTGCGCCAGCACCAGCTTTTCGCGCGGCAGCGTGGCGCGGATCTTGGCTTTGCTGGTCTGGGCGCGCGTCACCTGCTTCACCGTATCTACCGGCACGATTCCCACAATAGCCGCGCCGGTTTCAGCAGCTTCGTCGATTACCTTTTCGATGGTTTCCAGATCGATGAAGGGCCGCACGGCGTCGTGCACCGCCACCAGCGTGGTATCGGGATCGAGCGCCGCCAGGGCGTTTTCCACGGATTGCTGGCGCGAATTGCCGCCTTCCACCACGCGCATTTTCTTGCCGGATACTTCGCGCTGGAGCATTTCCGCGACCCAATCCAGATCCTCGTGCCGCACGGCCACCACGATCTCGGCGACGCGCGGTACCGCCGCAAACTTGCGCACCGCATGCAGCAGGATGGGAGCGCCATCCAGCAGCATGAACTGCTTCCGGCTGGTGCCCGCCTTCTCGGCGGACGTCCGGCCCATGCGGGTACCAAGCCCCGCCGCGGGCAGAATGACGGCCACTTTCATAGAGTCGCTCTATGATTCTATCGTGGTTTTCTCGGTGGTGAGAGGCTCGGCCTTGCGCGGCAACCGGTCGTGCCGTTCGGCGCCCGCCGCGGCGACGGCGTGCATGCGCTCGTCGAACTTGCCGAATATCATCTTGCCAGCGGTAGTTTGTAACACGCTCGTAACTGAGATATCGATGGTCTTGGAGATCATCTTGCGCGCGTTGTCTACCACTACCATGGTGCCGTCATCGAGATAGGCGACGCCCTGGTTATACTCTTTGCCTTCTTTCAGGATGAACACGCGCATGGTCTCACCGGGCAGCACGATGGGCTTGAGCGCGTTGGCCAGTTCGTTGATGTTGAGCACCTGCACGCCGTGCAGTTGCGCGACTTTATTCAAATTGAAATCGTTGGTGATGATCTTCGAGTCGTAGACCTTGGCCAGCTCAATCAGCTTCATATCCACTTCGCGCACGTGCGGGAAATCGTCTTCGACAATCTGCACGTTCAGGTGCGCCATCTTCTGGATGCGCTGCAGAATATCCAGCCCGCGGCGCCCGCGGTTGCGCTTCATGGAATCGGCGGAATCGGCCACCAGTTGCAGCTCGCGCAAAACAAACTGCGGGATAACCAGCACGCCATCGAGAAAGCCGGTTTCGGCGATATCGGCTATGCGGCCGTCGATAATGACGCTGGTGTCCAGGATTTTGAAGGATTTCTTGGACGCCTTCTCGCCGCCGAAAACCCCACCCAAGGCGGACAAGTTGAGCATGTCGCCCTTCTTGGCGCCTACGATCAGACCGACGTAAGTCATCCAGAGCAGCAGGCTCACTTGTATAAAAGGAATCAACTGGGAGCCGGCGCCCCCCTCCACGCGCACCCAGTTCAGCACCAGCGACATGAAAAAAGCTCCGATGATGCCGAGTACCGATCCGAAGGCCGCGCCGATCAGCCGCTTCAGGCTGACTTGTTCCAAGCGCACTTCGAAGAAGATAATACAACCGCCGAGGATTAGTCCCGCCAATGCCGCCCAAGGTGAAGGAGCCGGGAAAAAGGGGTGCAGCAGGTAGCCGGACGCAGTTAATACGAGCACGAATATGATGCGAACGATAGTTAAATCGAACATGAGAACACCACTTTCCGGGTGAATTCGAAGGAGCGCAGGAAAGCCGATCCGTCCTCTCGACCCTGATCGCGAACAACAGGGTCGCGCGAAGATTATAACATTGAAATCGGCGAAATCGGCGAGATCGGCGCCGCGCTGGTCACTGAGTTAGTTTTTGGATAGCCGGCCCCACGATACTAAAGGCCGTCCTTCGGTAAGGCAAATGCAACGTAGTTCCCGCCCGACGGGGCGCCGCACTTGCCTCCGCCGGCGGCGACTACCACGAACTGGCGCCCGTTCACTTCGTAAGTGGCGGGTGTGGCGTTACCCCCCGCGGGCAGCGTAGCTTCCCAGAGCAACTTACCCGTGGATTTATCGTACGCGTGAAACTTGCGGTCGTGAACCGTCGCGGCAATGAACAACAAGCCACCCGCGGTCACGATAGGCCCGCCGTAGTTCTCGCTGCCGGTTTGGTGTTGGCCTTGCGCGGCCAATTCGGGATACTCGCCGAATGGGATTTTCCAGGCGATTTCACCCTGGTTCAGGTCGATGGCGTTAAGCGTTCCCCAGGGCGGTTCGACAGCCGGGTAACCATCCGGATCGAGAAATTTGTTGTAGCCGTCAATCCGATATCTTTGTTCAATCGGCCACGGACTGGGTGCCACGCCCGCTAAAGGCACGCTTTCGCCGGTGGTGACATATGTAACGATAGCGGCTAGAGCCACAGGCGGCAATTGCGCGAACGCCGGCATGCGTCCGCTTCCGTCATGTATGATGGCCGCGATCTGCGCAGGGGTGCGGCGGGTGGAGATGTCGATCAAGGAAGGAAATTCCGGCGGACTGCCTTTCCGATCCTGCCGGTGGCACCCGGCGCAGCGCGCCTCATACAAGCCGCGGCTGGTATTCCGGCTGGCCGGTGCATCCACCAGCCGCAGAATCCAGGGCATCTCGTTGGCATTCACGTAGAGCAACCCGGTGGAAGGATCGAATGCCGCGCCGCCCCACTCGGCGCCGCCATCGAAGCCGGGAAGGATAACGGTGCCTTCCAGGCTGGGTGGCACAAACTGGCCGGCGCTGCGTACCTGCCGCAATCGCGCGAGCACCGCGGCGTGCGCTTCTGGCGTGCGGTTGGTGACCATGTCGTCCGTGAAGATCTGGCGGGCGAACGGAGGCGGCTTCAAAGGTAGGGGCTGGTGTCCTACGGCAATTTCACCTTCGACTTCCGAAGCGGGCACGGACCGCTCCTCAATCGGAAACAGCGGCTGGCCGGATGCGCGATCGAACAGGAACACATGGCCGGACTTGGTGATTTGCGCCACCGCATCCACCGCGCGGCCGTCGTGACGAACTGTCACCAGGTTGGGCGGCGCCGGAAAATCGCGGTCCCAAAGATCGTGGTGGACCGCTTGAAAATGCCACACGCGCTCACCGGTATCCGCCTTCAGCGCGAGCAAAGTGTTGGCGAACAGGTCATCGCCTGTGCGATTCGCGCCGTAGAAATCGAACGCCGCCGAGCCGGTCGGAACATATACCAGGCCGCGCTTCTCGTCGAGGCTCATGCCGGCCCAGTTATTGGCCGCGCCGATGTACTGCCAGGCGTCCTTCGGCCATGTGTCGTAACCATACTCGCCGGGGTGCGGGATGGTGTGGAATGTCCAGCGGATTTTGCCGGTGCGGACATCATAAGCACGGATATCTCCGGGTGAGGCAGGCAGGGTTTCGGGGACGATGCTACCCATGATCAGCAGATCTTTATAAATGATGCCGGGGCTGGTCGCCGAAATGGACATATCCGCGGCCGGTCGGCCGAGCCCCTCACGCAGGTCCACGCGACCGGCCTCGCCGAAGCCTTTGATGAGGGCGCCCGTGCCCGCATCGACAGCGTAAAGCCAGTGGCCGGCGGCGAAGAAGATGCGCCGATCAGCGCCATCCGCCCAATAAGTGACGCCACGGTTGCGGGCTTTGCCGAAATCGCGCTGGTGCTGCCGCGGATCGAAAGACCAGCGCAGCTTGCCGCTGGCCGCGTCCAGGGCAATCAGCCGCAGCTTGGGCGAGGTGGCGTATAGCACCCCATCGACGATGATGGGATTGCATTCCATTTCGGAATCGCCGGAGGCATCCCCGGTCTGGAAGGTCCAGGCCACCTGGAGACGCGCGACGTTGCTTCTATTGATCTGATCGAGCGCCGAGTAGCGGATGCTGTCCGGGCCGCCGCCGTAGACGGTCCACTCGCGGTACGGTCCGGCGGCTTGGAGAGCGACGCCGAGCAGAGCGGCGCTCACGATAATTTCGGCTGGCGTGCGCACGATGATTCTCAATATAACGCGAGTTGAGATCCCACATCCCGCCTTTGCCCTGCTTGCTGCTGCATCCTTCGTGACGTGTGGGCGAGGCCAGACCATAACGGCTCGACCAGCTTCTGTCGGTCGACTGGGCCCTTACGAACGGTGGCGGACAGATGATTTCAAAAAAGGAACTGCCGAGCGACTTGAAGACCGGCGGAATAGGAACGCCGCAGTCGTAACGGACGAGTTACTTGGGGCAACCCGGCGGCGGACGCGCGCCGCATAGGCGCAACCTAAGCGAGGCTGCAGCGGGGCTCAAGCCCCGCGCCGGCTAAAGCCCGCCATCCTAACCGATACAATCAATTAATGACTGATCGGGCGCTGCTCGACCACATCACGCGCCTGCCGCACTCCAAGGCCAACTTCAAACAACTGGTGCGCGAACTGAGCGCGAAGGGCGCCACGCGGGCGGAACTGGAGCTTTTCGTCGCCCGGCTGCTGGCGCGCGGCGACCTGGTGGAACCGCGGCCGGGCCACTACGTAGCCACCGCGAGCAGCCGTGAGTATGCCGTGGGCCGCATGCACATGCATCGCGACGGATACGGCTTTCTGATCTCTGAGCGGCCGGTGGAAGGCGTCGCGGGGGACATCTTCATCCCCGCGGATTCGGCGCGCCAGGCCATGCACGGCGATCGCGTGCTGGTGCGCATTGCCCGCATAGAGCCCGGTGGGCGCGCCGATGGCGAGATCGTGAAAATCCTGAAGCGCGCGCACCCCACCGTGGTAGGCGAATTCCGCGTAGGCCGCCGGGGCAACTACGTAGTGCCGCAAGACAACCGCATCCAGCAGTGGATCGATATTCCAGAGGGGATGGAGATTCCGGGGGGCACGCGCCAGATCGACCGCATCGGCGCTGCGCCGCGTGCAGTTTCCGATGCCGCCGATCTGGATGGAATGATCGTCGACGTGGAGCTGCTCGAATTTCCAGAGGAAGGCGGACGCTCCGCCGGACGAGTGATCGAGATTCTCGGCCGCCCGGGGGATTTCGGCATCGACGTGGAAATCGTCATTCGCAAGCATCATCTGCCGCACCAGTTTCCGCCCGAAGTGGTGGAGCAGGCCGAACGGGTACCGGACGCGATCGCCGGTGGGGAACTCGCGGGCCGGCAGGATTTTCGCGGGCTGGATATCGTCACCATCGACGGCGAGACCGCGCGCGATTTCGACGACGCCGTGTGGGTGGACCGGCTGCCCAACGGCAACTTCGCGCTGCAGGTCCACATTGCGGATGTCAGCCACTATGTGCGTCCGGAGACGCCCATCGACGTGGAGGCGCGCCTGCGCGGCACCAGCGTCTACTTCCCGGACCGCGCCGTGCCCATGCTGCCCTTCGAGCTTTCCACCAACATCTGCTCGCTCAACCCGCAAGTGGACCGGCTGGTGCTTTCCGCGCTGATGGAGTTCGACCATCAGGGCGATTTGGTCAGCCGCCAGTTCACCCGCGGTGTGATCCGCAGCGTGGAGCGCATGACCTATACGAATGTGCACCTGCTGCTCGAGGGCGACGCCACGTTGCGCGAACGCTACAAGCCGCTGGTGGGCCGCTTCGAATTGATGCAAGAACTGGCGCTGATCTTGAACCGCAAGCGCGTGCGGCGCGGCTCCATCGATTTCGATTTACCCGAGCCCTTGATCGAATTCGACGAGTTTGGCGAAATGACTGGCGTGATGCGCGCGCCGCGCAACATCGCGAACCGGTTGATTGAAGAATTCATGCTGGCGGCCAACGAGGCCGTGGCCGCGCACCTTGCGGCGTCGCTCGAAGCGTCGATTTACCGCATACACGAGCCACCCGACCCGAAGCGCGTGATGGAATTCGAGGAAGTGGCCACGCACTTCGGTTATTCGCTGGGAGTGGGCGCGATTCCAGTGAAAAGGTTCGGCTACACGGACCACCGGCGGGACGGACGCAAGCTGCGCAAGGAGACGGTGGTCGCGGAGAAATCGGCCGCCATCTCGTCGCGCAATTATCAGAAGCTGGTAGCCAAGATTGAAGGCAAGCCGGAGGAGCGCATATTGAGTTACCTGATGCTGCGCTCGCTGAAACAGGCGCGCTACAGCACGGAGAACGCCGGCCATTTCGCGCTGGCCACGGATTTCTATACGCACTTCACTTCGCCAATTCGGCGCTATCCGGACCTGATCGTGCACCGCCTGTTGAAAGCGGCGCTGGCACAACAGGCCGGTTTGCCCGAACCGGAACTGCGCGCCATCGCCGAGGAATGCTCGCAATCGGAGCGGCGCGCGGCCGATGCCGAGCGAGAGTTGGTGGAGTGGAAGAAGGTCAAATTCATGGAGGCGCGGCTGGGCGAGGAGTTTGCCGCGCTGGCCATCAGCGCCACCAAATACGGACTCTTTGTGGAACTGGAGGAGATGTTCATTGAGGGGCTGGTGCCGATCGACACGCTGCCGGGCGACCGCTACACCTACCACGAGAATGTGCGCAAGATCGTGGGGCAGCGCACGCGGCGGGAGTTTGCGATCGGCGATCGCGTGCGCGTGGTGCTCGACCGGGTGGATGCCGCCGAGCGCAAGCTGCAGTTCTCCATTGTGGAGCCGGAGCGGCGTGCCAGGAAGCCGGCGCGCTCGAAGAAGCCGCGAACCCGCGCATGACGGATCTGGTGGCGATCCCAGGCGGCGAGTTTCTCATGGGCCAAGCCGATGGACGGGACGAAGAGCGGCCTGTACATCGCGTTACTGTGGCGGCGTTCCGGCTGGGCCGCTGCCAGGTGACCAACTCTGAATACGATGAATTCCGCCATGCGTCCGGACGCGCTATTCCGGCGTTTCAAATGCAGAGGGAATTCGCGAATCCCGCGCAGCCGGTGGTGGGGGTGAGCTGGTTCGATGCCGCGGCCTATTGCGATTGGCTGTCGCACCGCCGGGGCGAACAGTTTCGCTTGCCTAGCGAGGCCGAGTGGGAGTTCGCGGCGCGCGGGGGACTGGAGCAGCAGCTTTATCCATGGGGCAGTGAGCCGGTATTCGATCGCGCGGGTTATGGCGCGCGGTGGCGGCAGGCGCCGGAACCGGTAGGCACGGCGGCGCCCAACGCCTTCGGTCTTTACGATATGTGCGAGAACGTGCACGAATGGTGCTCGGATTGGTACGATCCGGGTTACTACGCCGTCTCGCCGGCGGATAATCCGTTGGGGCCGCCGGGGGGTACGCGGCGTGCCTCGCGCGGAGGGGCTTGGCGGCACCACATCAAGATCGCGCCTTGCGCGGCGCGTAGTAGCATTCCGCCGGAATTCTGCTATGCGGATTATGGGTTCCGGGTGGCTTGTTGAGTACTACTGCACGTTCACAGTTACATTATCGAGGTACATGTAGACGTAGTCCGAAGAATAGCCATTTCCGTGGACGGCGAAATACACGCGAATGCTCTCGCCCTTGTAGCTGGTCAGATCGTAGGTGACCTGGGTCCAACTCATGGAGTTACTTGCAACCTTAAGAGCCGTCGCGAGAGTAGTGCCCGCGGTGTTCTGGATCAGGGTTTCCTGATACGCGTAACTAATCGTGTCGTCGGTCCCCGGCCAATACCAGAAGGTGAGCGTTGCCTTATTCGCCGTGCTTGGAATCGAGACGGTTTGATATATACTGCTGTTTCCATCGACCTCCGGCTTAGTCGTCTGACCCAGCAAGGCGCTATAGCTGCCGGAGTAAACTTCGGTCTTGCTCACCGTTGGCACCACGGCTCCCGCCACTGTCCAGCCGGTGAAGCTGCCGGTCTCAAAACCGCCATTCTGAATCAGATTCGTGGTGGGGCTGGTGACCGTAAGACTGACCGTGGCGGTGTTCGTCTGGCCGCCACCCGTGCCGGTCACGGTGATTGGATAAGTTCCCGCGGCCGCCGTGGATGCAACTGTCAAGGTGAGTGTCGAGGTTCCCGATCCCGGAGCGGCAATCGTTGCCGGATTGAATGCTGCGGTCACACCGGAGGGCTGGCCGGCGGCAGTCAACGTAACCGGATTGTCGAAGCCTCCAGTCACGGCTGTGGTGATCGTCGACGTGCCATTGCCGCCTTCGACCACAGTTACCGAAGATGGCGACGCGGTGACGGTGAAGCCGGTGCTGGCCACGGTTAGATTGAGGGTGGCCGTCTGCGTTAATCCGCCACCCGTGCCGGTGACCGTAATCGGATACGTGCCGCCCGCGGGACTGCTTCCCGCCGTGAATGTCAGGGTCGAAGATCCCGAACCGGGCGCCGGGATGCCCGCCGGATTGAAGCCGGCAGTGACTCCCGCAGGCAGGCCGCTCGAAGACAAAGAGATCGCGGAATTGAAGGTTCCGGAAATTGCGGACGTGATGGTGGATTGTGCCGAACCTTCGGGCGCTACCGTCAACGCGGTGGGCTTAGCTGACAACGAGAAACCCGGCGCGCCGCTCGAAGTGATAGTGAGACTGGCGCCTCCAGTAGACGTCACGCCGCCGCCGCTGCCGGTGATGGTAAAGGAGTAGGTGCCCGCCGTGGCGCTGCTGCCAACCGTGAGCGTGAGGGTAGACGATCCCGATCCCGGCGCAGCGAAGCTGGATGGATTGAAACTGGATGTGACTCCCGATGGCAAGCCGCTGGCCGAAAGCGAAATCGCGGAGCTGAACCCGTCGAAAACCCGGACCGAGACAGTGGCTGTACCGGAGCCTCCGGCGTTCACCGTGAGCGCATCGGGGCTGGCTTCGGTCGAGAAGTTACCCTTGCTGCCGGACCAGGTTGTGCCGCCCGTGAAGTCGCCGGTCAGCGTGCTGTAGATCGAGGACATGATCGCTGCGTTCGAAGTAATCAGGCCCAGTTCGCGATTCTCCGTCAGCGAGGCGCTCGAAAAGTTCTCCGAACCGATGAACACCTGAGCATCCGGACTGCTATAGTCCGCCAGAACGACCTTTGCGTGGATGTATAGGGAGGCCGTCTCCGCATAAGTGGAAACCTCACCCCCAGCCGCCACGATCTGCTTGAACTCGCTCGCGTACTCGTTGTCGTCGTTGGTCATGGCGATCTGCACCAGCACGCCGCGGGAAGCCGCACTCACTAACGCGCTGACCACGTTTGTGTCGCTCATCTCTTCGTTTTCGACCAACAGGCTGTGCTGCGCGGAGTTGATCAGTCCGAGCAGGGCGCTTTGCGAATTCGTGGGACTCCATACCAGGTCGTCGCCGTCCGGAGGTGTAACGGCCGAGTTCTGAAAGTCGGCATTGAATGTTTGTTCGATGGCGGCTACGTCGTTCGGATCGTTATCGATCACCGCGAAATCCCGGCTGGTGGAATAGTATTGGGACGTCAGGTTGAGGGTCATGATGGCGGAGGTGGCGCCATCCACGGTTATCGTTTTCTGGTGAGTGGCGGCATAGGTGGGGTTCGCCCAGTGCACCTGTACGCCGTTTTTCGACAGGTAATTATAAGCGGTGGTATTGCTGCTTTTTTCCAGGTTCTGATCGAGGATCACGCGCACGGTCACGCCGGCAGCGGCGGCTTGCGCCAAGAGTTGCTCGCCGGTTGTATCGGTGAACTCGTACATCGTCATGTCGATGGTTTTCTTGGCCGCGGAGATGAAATTGTAAATGGGCGCGATGCCCTGGCCGGGCTCGGTTACCAGGGTGTAACTGTTGGAAGCGGCCGCCGCGGCAGTTTCGAGTAAGAGCGCGGCGGCGAGCGCGATGAGACAGCGGAGATGAGATGGCACTGTGACGATGGTAACGCCCGTTACTCGGCGCAGCAACCAGTTGAGTGACTGGAAACCGACAGTATTCGTACTCAATCGGACGCGAAAATCGGCTTACGCGCCCTTCGCAGGCTGAGAGCCGCAACCAAGCGCAACCAGGAAGGTTCGGTGTGGCGGGGCTGAAGCCCCGCGCCGGCTAAAGCCCGCCCTCCAGCCGGCGGCGCGCGGATTGCCATCGCGTAGCGGGTCTTTTACGATGATCTATATGACCGCTTCAAATCACGTCGAGACGCGCGAGTTGGGAACCACCGGGCTGAAAGTGTTTCCCATAGCGCTGGGCTGCATGGGGATGTCCGGAGTGTACGGGGCGGCCGACGAGAGCGAGAGCATCGCCACCATTCATGCGGCCCTCGACCGGGGCGTAACCCTGCTCGACACGGGCGATTTTTATGGCTCGGGCGATAATGAAATGCTCATCGGACGCGCGCTCAAGGGGCGGCGCGACCATGTCCTGCTCTCGGTGAAGTTTGGCGCGCTGCGGTCTCCGGATGGAGCATGGAGCGGCTTCGATGGACGTCCGGCAGCGGTCAAGAACTTCGCGGCATACAGCTTGAAGCGGCTTGGCGTGGACCACATCGACATCTATCGGCCAGCGCGGCTGGATGCCGGCGTCCCGGTCGAAGACACTATCGGCGCGATCGCCGATCTCATCCGCGCCGGCTACGTGCGCTACGCAGGATTGTCGGAAGTAGGCGCCGAGACCATCCGGCGCGCGCACGCGGTCAGCCCGATCAGCGATCTGCAGATCGAGTACGCGGTAATCAGCCGCGGCCCGGAAGCGCGCATTTTTCCGGTGCTGGAAGAACTCGGCATTGGCGTGACCGCATATGGCGTGCTTTCGCGCGGATTGCTGAGCGGCTCAAGGCCCGGGGGGCGGCAGGATATTCGCGCACATTTCCCCCGCTTTGCGGGCGAGAATCTGCGGCAGAACGAAATGGTGGTCGAGGAACTGAGGAGACTGGCGGCGGAGAAGCGCATCACGCCGGTGCAACTGGCGATCGCCTGGGTGTTAGCGAAAGGACGGCGCATCGTGCCGGTGATGGGCGCGCGCACCCGCCGGCAGCTCGACGAGTCGCTGGCGGCGTTACAGGTGCATCTGTCCGCGGCCGAACTGGCGCGCATCGAGGAGAGAATAGCTCCGCAGGCCATCGCGGGAACGCGTTACGACGAAGGTCAGATGCGGATGCTGGACAGCGAGCGATAGGGCGGAGAGGCCGCCGTGGACGCGGGCCGCAGGACTGGAGTCATGCCCCACACCGGAGGTATAATCGCTCCATGAAAAGAGTGGCCGGATTACTCGCGCTGTGCTCCTCCCTGGCGTTCGCCGAAACCTGGAACGGCACGCTGGTGGATGTAATGTGCAAGGACCAGGACCTGGCGAATCACACCACCAAGTGCGCCATCAAGTGCGCGAAAAGCGGCTATGGGCTGGTGTTGGCGGATGGCAAGTTCGTGAAGTTCGACGAAGCCGGCAACGCCAAGGCCTTGGCGGCGCTGAAGGCTACCGGCAAAGAAAAAGACCTGAAAGCCAAGGTCACCGGCACCCTGGATGGTGAAAACGTTCAGGTGGAAACGGTGGAACTAGAATAGCGCTTGCGCGCCTCGGCCCAGACGGGAAATACTTCCGGGTTTTCCAGCCAAACCAGCATCCACTGCGCCATCTCTTTTTTCTGCGCTCTCTTTTCGGGCGAGGTCTTTGGATTGCGCGCCACAAATCGTGCGCGGTCCTTAGCGGCGATCACCTGCCGCCGGCAATAGCGCGCGCGCTGCCGGTCGCCCATGTGCATGGCATCCGTATAAATCACCAGCATCTCGCGCAGGTCGTGCTCCAGATCCGCAAATGATTTCTGCCGGATGCCGGCATAAGGTTGCGCGAAAGGCAATCCTGTTTCGCGCAGCAGATCGCGCAGGTAACTCTCCGAGACCGGCGCCAGCGCGCGCAACGCCGCCTGCCATTCCGCTTCGCCGATGGCGCTGATCGGGCCGACGGCCAGAAACTCGCGCAGGGCCTGTTTGCGCGACCGGCGTTCAGGCATGGCTTTCGGCGCGGGGTGCGGCGCGATCCCCGGCCAGTCGAGCACGGTAGTGGGGAAAGCGGCCCAAGAGTCCGCCGTAGAGGGCGTGGCCCACCAACATGGGGGCGCTATGGGTATACAGTGGAATCAGCGGGTTAATATCGTGCCATAGGACCGAGAACGACAGGAGATACCAGACGAGACCCGCCAGCATTCCGATGAGGGTGAGGCGGAGGCCGGCGTCACGGCTGGCAAGGGTAAGACCGAATAGCGCACCGATGGTTCCGTAGACCACCAGATAGAGCGCGATCCCCGCCACAGTGCGGAACGTGAAGTCCGGGCGCAGTGCAGTTTCGCCATAGAAAGTTGTAGCCATGACGTTAGCGGTAGTCCAGATGGAACGGCGGTACCAGGCCGAGGCGAGAGCTAACCATCCAAGCAGAACCAGAACCGCGATGATGCCCGCTTCCAGGCCCGCCAGCAGACCGCCGGCGTTTGTTTTAATGTCAGGGTTCTCACCATCGCCCATGAAATCAGCCTATACTGTCCTATTGGCAAAGGCAAAACGTCAGCGAAAATGAAACGCCGTGTAGTGGTCACCGGAATCGGGGCGGTGAGCCCCAATGGAATCGGCAGGGAGGCTTTTTGGGAGGCCAGCCGCAACGGGGTTAGCGGTGTGCGCCGCATCAGCCGCTTCGACCCCTGCGCCTACCCCGTGCAGGTGGCCGGAGAGGTGGTGGGCTTCGACGAGTTCCAGTATGTCGATCCCAAAGATCGCCAGCATGTCTCGCGCGTGGTGCCGTTAGGCGCCGCCGCGGTGCGCGAGGCGCTGGAGGACGCCGGGGTGGATTCCGGGTCGATGACCCGCGAGGAACTGCGCCACATAGGAGTGATCGTGGGGTCGGGCGGCGGCAGCCAGGAGTTCACCGAGGAGCAGTACCGCCTGTACTATTCCGGCAAACAGAAGCTGTGCAGCGTGTACACCATTCCCACTTCGACCATCGGCACGCTGGCCAGCGAGATCTCGATGCGCTTCGGCTTTCGCGGCCTGAGCCACATTGTCTCGACGGGATGCACCTCCTCGACCGACGCCATCGGCTACGCTTACCGCAATATTCAGGCGGGCGTGCTGGACATGATGGTGGCGGGGGGCGTGGATGCGCCGATTGCGCCGCTGATCCTGCGCGGGTTCATCATGATGCGCATCATGAGCACGCGTTGGAATGCGGAGCCGCAGCGCGCCTCGCGGCCTTTTTCGCGGGACCGCGACGGGTTCGTGATCGCCGAAGGCGCCTGGTTCTTCGTGATGGAGGACTACGAGCGGGCGCGGGCGCGCGGCGCGCATATCTACGGCGAAATAGCGGGATATGGGTCCACTTGCGAAGCCTATCATCGCGTGCGTTTGGAAGAGTGCGGCGAGGAGCCGGCGCGCACCATGACGATGGCCATGGAAGAAGGCGGCATCGGGCCGGGCGATGTGCAGTATGTGAACTACCATGGCACGGGCACGGAACTAAACGACCGCATCGAGACGCGCGCCATGAAGCTGGCTTTCAACGGGCACGCTTATAAGCTGCCGGGTTCGGCGCTGAAGAGTCTGATCGGGCATCCACAGGGCGCATGCGGAGCGGCCGGGATTGCGGCGACATTGTTGGCTATGCGGGATGGCGTGGTGCATCCGACGATCAACGTGCAGGAGCCGGATCCGCAGTGCGATTTGGATTACATTCCGGAAGTCGGGCGGCGCATCGATATCGAGCACGCCGTTTCGAATTGCATTGCGTTTGGTAGCAAGAATTCGGCGCTGTTGCTGCGGCGGGTGTAGGGGCCGGGAAATCAGTCGTAGCGTAGCGCGGTCGTGGGATCGACGCGCGCGGCGCGGTGGGCGGGCGCCAGGCTGGCGGCCAAGGCGGCTGCGGACATCAATACGGCCACCGCGGCGAAAGTCACCGGATCGCGCGGCTGTACGTGAAAGAGCATGCCGGCGAGCAGTCGCGTCAATGCCCATGACGCACCCAGGCCGATGACGGCGCCCCACGCAGTCAGGCGCGTGGCGTGGGTCAGCACCAGGCGCGACACCTGGCCGGGCCGGGCGCCTATGGCCATGCGAATGCCGAACTCGCGCGTGCGCTGCGCCACCATATAGGCCATCACTCCGGCGACGCCCACCAGGGACAGCGTCAGGGCCAGCGCGCTGAACAGCCCCAGCAGGAATGCGGCGAATTTCCGCCGCGACACCGAAGCCGATATCGCATCCGTCATGGCCGCGATGCGCGCGACGGGCTGCCCCTTATCGAGGCTTCCGATCTCGCCCGCCACGGCACGCAGCAGGGCGGCGGGGTCCCGGCGTGTGCGCACCACCAGGGTCATGAAGTTCACGGGCATTTGGGCGGCCGGCACATAGACCTCTTCCATGGCTGGATCGTCCAAACCGAACTGTTTGATATCCGCGACCACGCCCACGACTTCCAGCATCTCGCCGGTGGCGTAGGTCACATCGACGCGCTGCCCTACCGCTGAGCCCTGCGGAGACAGGCGTCGCGCCATGGTTTGATTGACAATCGCCAAGTGACCGGAGCGGCCATCGTCTTGTGCGGCGAAGAGCCGGCCTGCGATCAATTCTGCGTGCATGGTAGCGAAGTAGCCCGGCAGCACCATATTCAGCGCGGTCCAGGGGCGCTGCATTACGGGCGGAGCGGCGCGGCCCGCCGGCGCATAGGGCGACGTCCAGCACGTCCCTCCGAGCGGCGGGCACATGGCGGCGCTGGCCGAGTAGACGCCGGGCAGGCGCGCGATGCGATCGGCGGCTTGTTCGAAGAAGCGCAGGTGCTCGGCCATAGGTACGGCGCCGGAGTGCACGATGTCGAGGGCCAGCAGATGGTCCGCGGCGAAGCCCGGGTTTACGTCCAACACCGCGGTGAGACTGCGCAGCAGCAGCGCGGCGCCTACCGTTAGAACGATGGCTGTAGCGATCTCGGCCACGAATAAGGCGTCGCGCAGGCGACCTCCCGGTTTGCCGCCGCTGTTGCCCGCGCTGCCCTCCTTGAGCGACAGGCTCAGTGTGGCACGCCCGGATTGGACCATGGGCAAGAGTCCGAACAACGCGGCGGCCGCCAGGCAGACGGCCAGCGTGAACCATAGCACGCGCGGATCGACGCCGGCGGCGCGGAGTCCGGGTATCTCGGCCGGATAGAGGGCCAGTAACCAAGGCAGGCACCAACGGGCGAGTAACAGGCCGGCTGCGCCGCCCCCCAGCGCCAGCAAAACGCTTTCGACGAAGACCTGGCGGACCACGCGGCCGCGGCTGGCCCCGATGGCCCTGCGGATGGCGAACTCGCGCTGGCGGCCAGCCGCGCGCGCCAGCATCAGGTGCGCCACATTGGCGCAGGCGATCAACAGCACGAGCGCCACGGCCCCTAGCAGCAGCAACAGTTCCCCGCGAAAATGGCCGATGAGGCGGTCCGCGATGGGGACCAGTTCCGCACTCTCATGGCGATTCGACTCCGGATAGGCGCGCGCGAGGCGATCCATGATGGTGCGCATGTCGGCACGCGCCCTGGCGAGCGTAGTGTCCGGCTGCAGCGCCGCTAATACCATCAAGCCGGGATGGTTGCCGCGATCGGCGAAGTCCGGCTGGCCCGCGCGCGGCCCAATGGGCAGGTACACATCGAAATCGAAGGGCTGGAACTGGAATTCGGGCGCCAGCACGCCCGCGACTGTGGCGCCACCGTTCAGGTCGATCTGCTTGCCTACCACTTGCGGATCGGCCTTCAGCTGGTTGCGCCAGAAGCGATAGCTGAGCACGGCCACCGGCGCGACGCCGGGCCGGTCGTCCGGTGTGCCGAAGAGCCGGCCCAGCACAGGCTGCGCGCCCAGCAACGGGAAGAGCGCAGCGGAGACCCACCCGGCGGGCACCGATTGAGCGCCCTCCGGGGCGGCAAAGACGGCCCGATTGGGCTGGAAGACGGCCATCTCCGTGAAGACATGGTTCTGCGCGCGCCAATCCCCGAAATCGGGCCACGATACATTCATGTGCGGCGCATTGGGCAGCGATTCGTTGATGAATAGCAGGCGGCCGGCGTTGGGATACGGCAGGCCTTTCAGAAGTACGGCATCCACCACTGAGTAAATGGCGCTGTTGGCGCCGATGCCCAGCGCGAGTGTAGCTACGGCCGCGATGGTAAAGCCGGGGGATTTCGCGAGCATGCGCAGGCCGAAACGCAGGTCTTGCCCGAGAGCTGTCATGAAGGAGTCTCCTTTATGTGAGGCGTCATGAGAGAAATACCGCGCGCCGCGGCCATACGCGGGCGATAAATGTTCCAGCAGGGCACTGCGCAGCAGGTCCGCGATGGAGCGCACCGCCGGCCGCCAGCCGGGACGGTCGCGCCAACGGTCCTCGAAGGTGGCCAAAAGGTCCGCACCGTGACGGTCTTGGAAGGCCGTTGGAAAGAGGCGCAGAAGCGCGGCGATTACGGTTCGCATTTCAGGCCTCGCGGCGGGGCAACAGCTTGCGCGCGCGCAAGCGGCCGACCACACCTGCCAGCCGCTCGGCTTCCCCGGACACCACGCGGCGGCCCAGACGTGTGAGGCTGTAGTTCCGGCGGCGGCCGTCGAGATCCGCCTCCTGCAGCAGTCCGTCGGCCAGCAGTCGCGCCAGGATGCGGTACAAAGTGCCCACCTCCAGGCGCACGCGGCCTTCGGACTCGCGTTCGACTTCTTTCATGATTTCGTAGCCGTGGCGGGGGCCGTCCAGGAGGGCTAGCAGGATGTGAAAATCAGCGGGCTTGAGCGGGTCGTACATACCAGTAATTGGAATATATGCATTTTACTGGTATTAGCGCTGTTTGTGCAAGCGGGGGAGCTGGGAGCCTAGCTCTCGGGGTAAGGGTAGGGGTAGCGGCCGTAGCGTTTGTACAAAAACCAATTCTCCGCGCAGTTGATGAGTACTCCGGTTAGTTTGCCGGTCGCGCTCACTTTCTGCAGTGCCGCCAGGCATAAGCTGCGGTCGGAATGGTTTGGCCGCACTACGAATATCACTCCATCCGCGACCGCCTGCACCAGGTCGTAGTCGGTAACGGCGGCGATGGGCGGCGTGTCGATCAGCACGAACCGGAAGCTGTTCTTCACCGTAGCGCAGAGCTGATGCCAGCGCGCCGAGTCCAGCAACTCAGCCGGATTGCGCCGGGCCGTTCCGGCGGCCAGCACGTAGAGATTGGGGAATTGCGCGGTGCGCACGATGGCGTCTTCCAGGCGGCAGTCGCCGTCGAGCACATCCGCCAGGCCCGGGGCCGGTGGCAGGCCGAGGGCCGGCGCGAGGCTGGGATGGCGCAAATCCGCATCCACCAGCAGCACCGTGGTTTCTCCTTTGATGGCCAGCGCGCCGGCAGTGTTCACTGCGGAAACGGTCTTGCCATCGCCCGCGCCGCAACTGGAGACCACCAGCATGCGCGGCGCGTCCGGGTTTTGCAGGAGGTTAGTCCGTACCGCCCGGTATTGTTCGCCGGCGCACGGGCTGCTGCCATCGTAGGGAAGCAGCGGGGACGATCCGGTGAGTTGCATCGGTAGGACGCGGATGCGGCTCTCCACATCCGGCGCGCGCTGCGGTGGCGGCGCAGGTTGGTGGATCAGCCCGGCTTTGATATCGAGAGCCTGGAAAATGGTGCTCATGCTCGTCTCCGGTCCGCGGATGGTGCCGGCCGCAGGCGTTGAATGTTTCCCCGCGGCGGGTCAGCATGCCTGGCGACTTCGCGCGGCAAACGTAATACCTCAATCGGCGGCGGCGTCGGTGCTGCAGGCGCCGCTGGCGGCTCGTGGGCACGTGGTGGCGGCTCCGTCAATTCCAGGACACCCAAAGCCTCGCGCACCGTTTCCGGTCCGATGGATGCCTGCTCCGCACTGTACGCCCGCAACAGCGCGATGTCGCAAATGGCGTTCGTCACGCGCGGAATGCCGCGAGACCAATGCGCGACCAGTTCCACGGCTTCCGCGTTGAACGGGAAGTTGCCGTTGCCGCCGCCCTGATGCCAGCGGTGGCGCATATACTGCTCCACTTCGGGCGGCCGCAGCGGCACGATATCCAGGCGTACCGATACGCGCTGCCGCAACTGGCGCAGATCGTCACGCCGCATCAGATCGCGCAGTTCGTTCTGCCCGGCCAGCACTACCTGCAGCAGCTTGCGCTCGGCGGTCTCGAAATTCATGAGCAGACGAATTTCCTCCAACAGCTCCGTGGACAGCTTGTGGGCTTCGTCCACCAGCAGCACCGGAGTCGTGCCTTCCGCGTTCGCGTCCATCAGAAACTCCCATAACTGCAGGAGCCGCTGCGCCTGGCTGGCTCCGGTGACGGGCAGCCCGAAGCCGATCAGTATGAGCTCGAAGAAATCGGCTGCCGGAACGTTGGTGCTGAACACCGAGCAAAACCGGACCTTGCCGGCGGACACCGACTGGATCAACTTCCGCAGGAGCGTGGTTTTGCCGGTGCCCACCTCGCCGGTCAACACGGCCGTCCCGCGGCGGCCGAGCACGGTGAAAATCAAGCCCGCCAGCGCTTCCCGATGCGTGGGCGCCAGAAACAGGAACTCCGGGTCCGGAGTCATCGAGAAGGGCGGCTTCGCGAGATGGAAGAATTCCTCGTACATAGGCAACCGCTACAAACCGCGCGTTTCGGCCGCGGGAATAATGGCCGTGATACGGCCCAGGATGGGGATCTCCGGCGGCAGTTCCCATTCACCCAGAAGAACGTTGCGCTGCATCTCGCGCGCCATACCCGCGACGACAGCTATCGCCAGGCTGAGCATCGCCGCGAGACTTAGCCAGGCGAGACGGTCTGGCGAGAACGGCTTGCTGGGCGGCTGGGCCGGATCGATCATGGTAAACCGTTCGCCTTGCTGGCGGTGTTCCAGGGCAGTGGCCATGTTGGCCGCGATGCGCTTATCGAGCAGGGATTTGTAATTGGCTTTGGCGATTTCGTAATCGCGGGAGAGCGCGGTTAACTCCTGTTCGCGCACGGGAAGCGCATCCATGCGACTTTCGAGCGCCGCGATGGTCTTGAGGATGTCTTTGCGCGCGGCGGTCCGTAGATCCAGTTCATGACTTGCCATGCCGAGTTCGGTACGCAGGCTGGCGATGCGCTCGCGCTGCTGCAACAGATCGGCGAGCACCGGCTCCGGCGCGGGCGCCGCCGGTTTGTCCTGGCGGGTGGCTGCCTCAGCCAGGCGCGCCTGGCCTAACAGTTTCTCGAGGCGCTGCACATCCGGGTGTTGTGCGGTGTAGCGCAAGCGCAGCGCCTCGAGTTGCGCCTGCAGCGCCGTCGAATTGGGGGTGGCGCCTGCGGCTGGTGCGACCGGCGACGGGCTGCGGGCAGCCGCGCGCTCCAACACCTGGGCGGTGGATTCGGCCATGCTCAGCGAGGTGGATAGCATCGCCTTGGATTCTTCTGCCCGGCTGATGGCGTCCTGATTCGCCTGCCACTCGACTTGGGCGCGGGACAGGCCGCTCGCGAGGGAGCTTTCCTGCTCCGGCAATTCGCCCTTGTGTTTCAGCTTGTACTCTTCGACCTGCGCTTCGAGGGCAGTCAGCGCCTTCTTAGCTTCTTGCAGCTGGTCTTCGATGAACTCGGATGTCCCTTCGGCGTGGTTCTCGCGCGTGCGCAGGTTTTCCTCGATGAAAAGATTGCCAATCTGGTTGGCCACTTCCGCTACCGTGAACGGATCGCGGCCTTGATACGAGATGCGGAAGGCGCCGGGTCGTTCCTGACTCCAGCCGCGCTCCAGCACCACCTGGATGTCCTTGCGCATCGCGGCGATGATCTCTTCCTGCGGCAGGCGCGCCCTTTCCCGCTCGTAAAGATGGTACGCATCGATGATTTTCTGCAGGTGGTCGGTCGCCAGGATCTGCTGTGAAATCGTGGCCAGCCTGTCCTGCACGTCCGCGTTCGCCGTCGAAGCCACATACCGCTCGGGGATTTTTTGGCCATCCACCAGGATTACGGCCTCGGCTTTGTACTCGGCCGGAATCATGTAGACGGCGGCGCCGGAGAGCAGGCATAGGAAGATCCAGATCAGGCCGATCAGGGTCTTGGATTTCCAGAGCGTTCGCGCCAGGGATAGGGGCGAGATCTCGGGGTGCACACTCGTACCCACACTCGTACCCAGGCCCAGGGGAAACATGACTCCTTCGTCGATAGCACGGCTCCGGC
This sequence comes from Bryobacterales bacterium, assembly GCA_963756605.1. GTDB lineage: Bacteria > Acidobacteriota > Terriglobia > Bryobacterales > Bryobacteraceae > Bog-159. Next base: position 322,319 of record CAVWOT010000022.1, read on the forward strand.
CAAACCCAGGGCTCTCCGATTCTCTGGATTTGAGACGGGTGGCGCGGTTCAACTGCGCTCCGCGAGGGCGATTGTTGGGAACTAATCCGAAATCTTGGGATCTGTATTGTGGGTTACACGCCCCACAAGTCGCCGTCTCCCGCTCCCACCAGCACCGGTTCCGGTTCGGCGGCCTCGGCAGGTGCGAGATCGTAAGCGGGCAGTAGCCAGTGGCGATAGTTCGCCAGACGGTTGCGGCTGGCCTCCATGTACAAGAAGCGCAGTTCGGCGGCGACCGGACCGATAGCGCCTGAGCCTACCGGGCGATGGTCCACCTGCGTGACCGGCGCCACCTCCACCGCGGTGCCCGTGAAAAAGATCTCGTCGGCCAGGTACAGCTCGCTGCGATCCACCGGCCGCTCCACGACGTCGAGATGCAGTTCGTTCCGGGCCAGTTCGATCACGCAATTCCGGGTGAGGCCTTCGAGGATGTTCTCGCTGCCGGCGGGGGTGACCAGTTTCCCGCCGCGCACAAGGAAAATGTTGCAAGTGGCGCCTTCGGCGACGTGCCCTTCTTCAGTGAGGAAAATCGCTTCGTCGAATCCGTTGCGCCGCGCTTCATCTCCTGCCAGGGCACTATTCACGTACGACCCGCAGATCTTTGCGCGTCCGGGAATGGCGTTATCTTCGATGCGCCGCCAGGAAGACACGCCGGCATGCAGGCCGGTTTTGCTATCCAGATAATCGCCGAACGGGACTGCGATCACCGAGAAAGCATCGAAGTCGTCGGGATTCACGCCGATGCGTTCGGCGGACTTATAAGCCAACGGCCGCACATAGATGTGCGAGCGAAAGCGATTCCGGCGGATCAGTTCCACCGCGATGCCGCACAGCTCGGAGGCGTCCGGCGGGATGCCAATGCGCAGAATGCTGGAATTGGCCTTCCAGCGGCGGAAGTGCTCCATGGGACGCATCAGGTAGATCTGCTCCTGGCGCTCGTCCCAATAGCCGCGAATGCCGTCGAATACTCCGGTGCCGTAATGCAACGCATGCGTCAGGATGCTGACGCGTGCATCGCGCAGCGGAACGTATTGATTGTTGAAGTAGACGATGACTTGGGAATGATCTTCAGTTTTCATGACGGATTTCCTTGCGGGCTTCCTGGCGGCCGCGCGCCATCGCCGCCAGATCGATCTCGATCCAGCGCGGGCTCTTCACCAGCTTGCCCAGCGCCGTGATGACCTGTTCTTCCGTGAGCATATCGGTGGCTTCGAGCAGCGCACCCAACATGACGATGTTGGCGGCTTTGGCCGCGCCCAACTCGTCGCCGAGATGCGTGAACGGCAGCGCCACCGTATGGACGTCGGTCCGCGCACAGTCGGCGGGAAGGGTGGTTCCGTTGTAGATGACCCAGCCGCCCGGCTGCACCGTCGCGATAAATTTGCGGAGCGAAGGTTCGTTCATTGCCAGCAGGACGTTGGGCACGGAGACCAGCGGCGAATCGATGGGTCGCGATGACAGCCGTACGTGGCAATTGGAAGTGCCGGAGCGCATCTCCGGCCCGTAGGATGGGAGCCAGGAGACTTCCAGGCCGGCGGCCAATCCGGCCTCGGCCAGAACTTCGCCGAGGAGGAGCACGCCTTGGCCGCCGAAGCCGGCGATCTTCAGCCGGGCATCAGTCGCTTCGCGACTGCTGCTCGCCGTGGCTGGTGGCTGGTGGTTCGTGGCTGGTGTTTTGTCTTCTACTTCGGTCAGACCCAGGATTTGCGGAATTTCGGATAATGGCGGCGGTGCCACACGGCTTGGGCGGGCTTGGGCTTCTTTGGTTCGATCTCGGAAGACTCCCAGCGGGAAGGTTTTGGGTAGTTCTTCCAACACGCGGCGTTGGGCTTCCAGCGGGTCCAGCTTCCAGATGGTCGGGCACGGGGAGAGCACTTCGACCAGTGAGAAGCCGAGGCCTCGGACCTGGTTTTCGATTGCCCGGCGCACCGCGCGGCCGGTATTCATTACCTGTTTGTTATTGCCCAGCGCCACACGCTCGATGTAGACCGGCGCTTCGAGCGATGCCAGCAGTTCGCTCACGCGCATGGGATAACCTTCGTTCCACGGGGTGCGGCCGAAGGGAGACGTCGTACTCTTTACTCCCAGCGGGGTGGTGGGCGCCATCTGCCCGCCGGTCATGCCGTAGATCGCGTTGTTGACGAAAATCACGCTGATGGGCTCGCCGCGATTGGCAGCGTGTACGATTTCCGCGCAGCCTATGGCAGCCAGGTCGCCATCGCCCTGGTAGCTCAGCACCACCGATTGCGGGCAACTGCGTTTCACGGCGGTAGCTACGGCCGGCGCGCGTCCATGCGCTACCTGAATGTTGCCGACATCGAAATAGTAGTAGGCGAAAACCGAGCAGCCTACCGGGCTGATCAGGATGGTGCGATCCTGTATGCCCAACTCGTCGATGGCGCGCGCGATCAGCTTGTGCACCACGCCGTGCCCGCAGCCGGGGCAGTAGTGCGTCTGATGCTGCAGTTCCGCTTTGCGCTCGTAGATTGGGTAGAACGATCGCGCTTTTTGGTGGGTGACCGCGTAGCTAGACATGGGCGGGAACCTCCTCGGTGGGAACCTCGTTGGTTCCGTGGCTGGTGGCTGGTGTTTGGTGGCTGGTGGTTGTGTCTAAGACGTCCAGCACTTCCTCGGCTGTTGGGACATTGCCTCCGGCTCTACCGTAGAACTCGACTGGTTTGCGGCCTTCCAGCGCCAGACGGACATCTTCAACTAATTGGCCGGTGCTGAGTTCTACGACTAGAAATTTTCGCGCGGTGCGGCTTAGCTCTCTCAGGCGCCCGGTGGGGAACGGATACAACGTAATAGGACGGAGCAGGCCCAGTTTCAGGCCTTGCGCCCGGCCTTGCTCGACCACCTGCTTCAGCACGCGTGAGACGATGCCGTAGCCCACCAGCACGATTTCCGCGTCTGCGGTGCGCCAGTCTTCGAACTGCACGGCTTCCTGCTGGGCGCGCTGGTATTTTTCTTCCAGCTTGCGGACGTGCTCTTCCAGTTTGTCCGGCTCGAGGTAAATCGAACTGATCAGGTTGCGGCGCGTTTCGGCGGTTCCGGCCACGGCCCAATCCGGCTGGGCGGGCGGTGCGATGGGCGACGGGAATTCCACCGGCTCCATCATCTGTCCGATGTAGCCATCCGCCAGCACGAACACCGGATTGCGATAGCGATCGGCCAGGTCGAACGCCTGGATAGTGAGGCTGGCCATCTCCTGCACGGAATTGGGCGCCAGCACCAGCGTGCGATAGCAGCCGTGCCCGCCGCCCTTCACCACCTGGTGGTAATCGCCCTGCTCCGGCGCGATGTTGCCCAGGCCCGGACCGCCGCGCATGATATCCGCGATCACACACGGCAATTCCGCCCCCGCAATGTAGCTGATGCCCTCTTGCATGAGGCTGATGCCGGGACCGCTCGATGCAGACATGGCGCGCACGCCCGTGGACGCCGCGCCGTACAGCATGTTCACGGCGGCCACTTCGCTTTCAGCCTGCAAAAACACGCCGCCGGCCTGCGGCATGTAGAGAGCGGCGGCTTCGGCGATCTCGCTCGCCGGCGTGATGGGATAACCGTAGAACGCACGGCAACCGGCCAGAATGGCGCCCTTCACGATGGCTTCGTTGCCTTTGGTCATTTGCTTTGACATGAACCCATCCTCCTTAAGGCGGCTTAATCGCTTAAGCGGCCGCCCGTAGCACGATGATGGCGCCCGGCTCGGGGCATACGAAGAAACAGATGCCGCAGCCCGTACAGCCCACGCCCGCGTAGCTCGCGGGATGGTAGCCGTACCGATTCAGTTGGTCCGCAAGGAGCAGGACCTTGGGGGGGCAGGCCACCACGCACAGCCCGCAACCCTTACACTCCTCGGAATTGAGTTCGACTTTGCCACGATCGGGTTTACTGGTGCTCATGCAACCTCCGTGTGTGTGGGGCAGGACTCCAGTCCTGCGGCCGGCGTCCACGCCAGCCGAAGTGCGGGTCCTGGAGGACCCGCGCAGACTGGAGGTCTGCCCAACTGGCCGTGCGTTGCAGGTAATGCGCGTGCCGGGCGTAATCGTAAAGCTGGTCGCGAAACTGCGGATCGGCGATCGAAATCAGCGCCTCCGCGCGCTCGCGAAGCGTTTTGCCCCACAAATAAGCCACGCCATGTTCGGTCACCACATAGTGCACTTCCGCGCGGCCCGTAACCACCCCAGCGCCCGGGTCAAGCACCGGCACGATCCGCGAAATGCGTCCGTTCCGGGCTGTGGAGGGCAGCGCGATGATGGGCTTGCCGCCTTTTGACCGGGCCGCGCCGCGCATAAAATCCAGTTGCCCGCCGAAGCCGCTGTAAGGCGTCGCCCCGATGGAATCCGCGCACACCTGGCCGGTCAGATCCACCTGTATCGCCGAATTGATGGCCATCATGCGCTCGTTCTGCGCGATGATGAACGGATCGTTGGTGTAGCGGGTCCGGTGAAACTCGAACATGGGGTTGTTGTGGATATAATCGAAAATCCGCTTGGTCCCCAGCACGAAACCGGCGACCACTTTGCCCCGGTGCAGCGTCTTACGCGCGCCGGTAATGACGCCGGCTTCAATTAGCGGCACGAGGCCGTCCGGGCACAACTCGCTGTGAATTCCCAGGTCTTTGCGGTCGTAGAGGGCTTCCAGCACGGCATTGGGAATGCCGCCGATGCCGAGCTGCAGCGTAGCACCATCGGGAATCAGCGGGGCCACGTTACGTGCGATGCGGTGCTGCTCCTCGCTCGACGGCGCCGAGGGCAGTTCCAGCAGCGGGTGGGAGGTCTCCACAATGGCGGAGACTTTGCTTACGTGCAGAAACGTATCGCCCATGGTGCGCGGCATCTGGTCGTTGACTTCCGCAATGACTCGCCGCGCGCACTCGGCCGCGGTCAGCGTGCAGTCGATGCTGGTGCCCAAACTGAGATAGCCGTGCTCATCCGGTGGCGAAGTTTGGATGAATGCCACGTCCAGCGGCATCTCTCCGGACGAAAACAGCTTTTCAATTTCGCTCAGGTAGATGGGGGTATAGTCGGCGCGTCCGGCGGCCACGGCCGGGCGCACATTCGGGCCCAGAAACAGACCGCTGTGGCGGAAGTGCCCTTCGTATTCCGGCAGCGTGTAATCCGCGTTGCCGAGCGTCAGCATGTGCACAATCTGGACATCGCGCAACTCCGGCGCACGGCCGAGCAGCGCCTGAATCAAGAGCTCCGGAGTAGCATTGCCCTCTTGTATCCAGATGCGATCGCCTGATTTGGCCATTTCTGCCGCGCGCGCGGCGCTAACCACCTTGTGGCGGAATTCGCTGGACGGCATTATCGTAACCCACCTCCGCGTGGGTCTACCTGGATTATATTACGGATTAACGGGTATGTAAATATTAATTCCAGAGCTTGCGACAGTCCCGAAGCGGACGTTTGCGTACGGTTGACAGCATGAAGACGTGGCTCTCAGTTGTATACTGGCTCTGCGTGATCTCGCCAAAGTGAAGATAGGAGGAAATATGGAATCGACGATCGTGCGTTTCGTAATCGCATCCGGTCTGGCCGCTTCGCTGAACATCGTTTCGGCACAGCCGCAGTCGGCCGCGGGTTTCCAGGTGGCCAGCACCACTTTTTCCGACGGCGGAACCCTGCCCCTCAGCATGGTTTATAACCAATGCCCGTATTTTTCCGGCGGCGGTGACATGTCTCCGCAATTGTCGTGGACTAATGCCCCGCGCGGCACGCATAGTTTCATCGTGGTCTTGTACGATGTTACGGCATCGTTCACGCATTGGGGCATGTACAACATCGCACCCACTACGAGCATGCTTCCCGAGAACGCGGGCACGGCCGGCAGTAGTTATGGGACGCAAATTTCCAACGATTTCGGCGATCTCAGTTACGACGGTCCCTGCCCGCCGCCGCTGACACCGGCGTCGCACAGGTACGTAATTACGGTATACGCGCTGGACATCATGTTGCCGACATTGCCGATGATCGGCGACTTCCCTCCCGGCGCGGAGGCCCTGTATCACGCCCTGATTGTCGTGGGCGGGCATATCCTGGATATCGCCCGCATCAGCGGTTTCTATCCGGCGCAGGGCTAAAGAAACCGGGTTTCTGAGGCGGGGCTGAAGCCCCGCGCCCGCTAAAGCCAACGCTAAAGCCCGCCCTCCCTAAAGATTTTTAGAGGTTGTCAATACAGACGTGCATGCGGCGCTCGTTTTGTTGCATCATCAGTTATAGATGCCTCGAGCGGGTAACATCGGTTCTTTTGCTTTGGTGCTGGCTATGACGGGCGCGGCCCATCCCGCACTAGACTTCTCTCTGCGCGACACGGACGGTGTGGCACATACTCCCAGCGAGTGGGCGCAGGCGCACGCGGTGGTGCTGTTCTTCGTCACCACAGACTGTCCGCTGGCCAACGGATACGCGCCGGAGATGAACCGGATCGCCCAAGCGTACGCGGCGAAGGGTGTGCTGTTTTATGCCGTCCAGGGCGACACCACGATTCCAGATGAAGAGGTGCGCCGGCATGCGCGTGAATACGGATACCGCTTTCCCGCGTTGCTCGATCCGCGGCAGGTGCTTGCGCATGATACGGGCGCCACGGTAACGCCGGAAGCCGTGGTGCTCTCTCCCGAGGGCGCGGTGCTATATCTGGGCCGCATCGACAATCGCGTGGAGGATTTCGGCAAGGTACGAATTGCGGCCACCGAGTTCGATCTGCGCGATGCGCTGGATGCAGTACTTGCCGGCCGGCCGGTTCCGCATCCGCGTACGCGCGCGCTGGGCTGCGCCATCACGGATGGGCATTAGAGGAGCAACGGGTATGAGAGCATTCGCGACTGTATCTGCAATTTCGCTGATGGCACCGCTGGCATGGGCCGCGGTGCTCGGCGACACGCCTACGTTCAATAAAGATATCGCCCCGATACTGTATCAAAACTGCGCTACCTGCCATCGTCCCGGCGAAGTCGCGCCATTTTCGCTGCTGACGTATGCGGATGCCGCCAAGAAAGCCAGCCTGCTGGCCATCGTGACCGGGAAGCACGTGATGCCGCCGTGGAAGGCGGAGCCCGGCTACGGATCGTTCGCGAACGAACGGCGGCTCTCCGACCAGCAAATCGCGCTGATCCAGGCGTGGGCTAAGGCCGGCGCGCCCGAAGGCGACCGCCAAAGATAAGCCCAGTTTCTCCCACGTTTCCGAGCGGTTGGGCAGGCGGGCGAGCCCGACAAAATTCTCGACCATGAGCCACAAGTTCGAAGTGGCTGCCGATGGCCCCGACCAATACCGCTGCTTCGTGCTGCCACTCGATTCCACAGAAGATGTTTACATGAGCGGCATGGAGTTTCGTCCCGGGCAACCGGCGCGTGGTGCATCACGCGCTCGTGTACACGGATGCAAGCGGTACGGCGCGCAAGCTGGCGGCCGATTCGCCGGATGGCGGCTACACCTGCTTCGGCGGTCCGAAGTTCCGGCCGGATGGTTTGCTGGGTGGTTGGGCGCCGGGCGCTACGCCGCCGCCGGCATCGCCCAGACTATTCGCAGCTCATCCGCAAAGGCACGGACATTGTGGTGCAGATCCACTATCATCCGTCCGGCAAGGCGGAAGAGGATCAATCCTCGCTCGGGTTGAAATTTTCCGGGCCGCCCACTAAGGGCCGCACGGGGATTATCCTTTCCTACCGGCGTATCGACATCCCCGCCGGAGATGCGGACTACGTGGTGAAGACGGGCGTGACGCTGCCGCGCGACGTGGACGTATTTGGCATCACGCCGCACGCGCATTATCTGGGCAAGGACATGAAGGTGAATGCGGTGCTGCCGGATGGAACCATCCAGCATCTCATCTGGATCAAGGACTGGGATTTCAATTGGCAGGGGCAGTATCGTTACAAAGCACCGATGCATCTTCCGCAGGGCACGCGCATCGAGCTTGAGTATGTTTACGACAATTCGGAGGTCAATCCGCACAATCCTTCGCACCCGCCGGTCCCGGTGACTTGGGGTGAGGAAACCAGGAACGAGATGGCCGTTCTGTTTCTGAGCGTGGCTCTGCCATCCCCTGCCGACGTACCGGCTTTCCGGCGCGAAATGCGCACCGCGTACATGGAATCGTTCCTGGCTGAAGGCAACGGCATCGCCGACCTGCCGCCCGGCATTCCCAAGGGCGAGTTGGAAATGCTGAAACGCATGTTCCAGGCGTTCGATAAGGATGGCGACGGCAAACTGGATGCGGAGGAGCGCGCAGCGCTGATGGACTACCTGCGCCATGCGCACTAGCAGGTTGTCTATAGAAATAGTTGACTAATCTGAATACTGTGCTACGATTCTAGACGGCGAATATAGAGGGGATCGGGCATAGTGCCAAAGGTCGAGGCGAACGGCATCCACCTGCACTACATCACAATCGGCGCCGGACCGGATGTGGTCATGCTGCACGGCTTCCTGGGGAACCTGGCGATCTGGCATCTTTACATGGCGCCCATCCTGCGCCGCGAGTATCGCGTCACCACTTACGACCTGCGCGGCCACGGCTATAGCGACGTCACTCCGTCCGGGTACACGGCCGCCAACATGGCCGAAGATCTGCGCGGCTTGCTGGACGCCCTGGGGATCCATCGGCCCATACTGGTGGGCCATAGCTTCGGCGCCGACATTGCCATGTACTTCAGCCTGCTCTATCCCGAGCGTGTATCCAAGCTGCTCGCGCTGGAACCCGGCCTGGCGGCGCTGGTGCATCTGCGCAACGACAGAGACTGGATCGGCTGGGCCGCCTGGGTGGCAAAGCTGGAAGAAGTAGGCATCCAGGTGCCCGAGGACAAGCGCACGGATGCCGAATACTTATTGCAACTGAGCCTGGAGACGCCCAAATTCTACGGCCCGGCGCGCGGCCTGCCGCGCAATCGCGAGCCGCTGTTGCATCTGATCCGCAATACCACTCTGCTGAAGGATTACGAAGATGTCGGCGCCATGACCCTGGATGCGGTGCGCACCATCCGCACTCCCACGCTGCTAGTCTACGGCCGCAATTCGCACTTCATCAGTTCGTATGACTTTCTGCACGAAGCGCTGCCGAACTGCAAGCCCGTACTACTGCCGGGCGGCGAGCATTTCGGTCCGCTGGAACAGCCCGAGTTGCTGACCGATCAGATTCTGAGCTTCCTGCGCGATCCTTGTCCCCTCACCAAGCCTGTTAAGCCGACGCCGAGCACGAATTCAGACGGTAGGTGAGCAACGCAGTTGACAAGCCCTCCCGCAGCACCGCCAGGCTGGAACAGCGATGGCCGGGATCGGTTGCCAGGCACGATTGCAAAATGGGAGGCAGAGATGGAAACCAAGGAGGCGAGAACAACTCCATCCGCGGTGCAGCCACAGACGCGCCATGCTCCGCGGTTCTTCACCGTGGCAGGCGGGACCCCATCACCTCCGCCGCCTCGTCTCGAGAATGTGCTCTTTTCAATCGACAATGCCGCTATCCGGGGGCGGGCCTCAGGTGCGACCGGCCGCGCATCTCCGCCGGGTTTGAAGGCGTGCTTGTTGCGGTAATGATCCACCAGAATGTAGCGCATCAAATTGGACGCCGGTCCGAAGAAGTGCGCACGGTCCTGCTATGCGACACAGTTCTGCCATGCAAGTAGTTTTTGCGGATATTGGGCGCCGCGTGTTCCATTCGAAAACCGTCACGTAGTTTAACATGTGCATCGAGGGCAATACGCCACGCGGCTGGGCGGCTCCCGTCCGCTTTCGACTCTTACCGCTGATATAGTAAGCACTACTCGCGATGAACCAACTTCCGCGCCGGCTGGGCCTGCTGGACGCCTGTCTGATCGTTATCGGGATCGTGATCGGGGCGGGCATTTTTCTGATCCCCAATGTCATTGCGCGCAGCCTGCCGTCGGCCCCGGCCATACTGGCGGTCTGGATCGCGGCGGGGGTTTTGTCGTACTTCGGAGGGCTGGCGTACGCGGAACTGGGCGCCATGATGCCGGAAACCGGCGGCCAGTACGTCTATCTGCGCGAAGCCTTCGGGCCGGGTTGCGCGTTTCTGTCCGGTTGGATCTTCCTCCTCGCAGTGATTCCAGGCAGTATGGCATTTCTGGCGGTGAGCTTCTCGATTTACCTTCGTCATTTCGTCCGCTTATCGCCTGCGGCTGGCGGGGCAGTTTCCGCGGCACTGATGGCCGCGCTCACGGCCGCCAATTATATCGGCGTCAAACCGGGCGCTTGGGTACAGCGCATTTTTACCTCGCTGAAAATCGCGGGGCTGCTGTTGTTAATCGGCGCAGCGATAGTGGCGCCGCATGCCGCTGGGCGTCCGCCGGCGCCCTCCCCGCCGGTCTCTTATCACGGCATCGGATTGGCGCTGACTGCCTGCCTGCTGGCCTACAACGGCTGGAGCTACGTCAGCTTCGTAGCGGGCGAGATCAAGGACCCGCAGCGCAATCTGCCGCGGGCCATGATGCTCGGAATGGCCGGGGTGATGGCGCTATATTTGGGCGCGAACATTGCCTACCTCAACGTGCTCAGCGTACCGGAAATCGCCGCTACCGAACGCGTGGGCGCGGCGGTGGCGGCTCGCACCATGGGTCCGGCCGGCGCGACGGTGCTATCCGTGGTGGTGCTGCTATCGATCATCGGGGCCATCAACGGCAATATCCTGACGGGCGCGCGTATTCCTTTTGCCCAGGCGCGCGACGGCCTTTTTTTCGCGCGTTTCGGACGCGTGCATCCGCGCTTTGAAACACCAGCGTTCGCTATCGTGGCGCAAACTGCCTGGACCATCGTGCTAGTGATTACCGGCTCATACGAGACGCTGTTTGCCTACACTATGCTTTCGTCATGGATCGTGTACACGCTCGGCGTAGCCGCGGTATGGGTGCTGCGGCGCAAATCGCCGGCCGCGCCGCGTCCATACAAGATGTGGGGATACCCGTACACCATGTGGGCATTTCTGATCGTCTCGGTTTGGTACATGGTGGATGCCATGGTGAACCAGCCGAAGCCGTCGCTGATGGCGTTTGCGGTTTGCGCGGCGGGCATTCCATTTTATCTTTACTGGCGGACCCGTGCGCGCGCCGCGGTTACCGTTTCAGAGCCAACGTGAAGCCGTCGCCGATAGGCACCAGGCTGAGCCACACACGCTGGTCGATGTGCAGCCAGGCGTTAAAGTCCCGGATGGCGATGGTGTCTGGTTCCTGGTTGGTGGGGTCGACGACGGTGCCGCGCCGCAGCACGTTGTCGAAGACGGCCAGACCGCCAGGCCGCAGCAGCTTCAGGGACCGCTCATAATAGCGCTGGTAGCCTTCTTTATCGGCGTCCACGAAGGCGAAGTCGAAGGTCTCGGCGGCGCCATCGGCCAGCAAAGCGTCCAGGGTTTCGATGGCGGGTGCGATGCGCAGCTCAATTTTGTGCTGGATTTGCGCTTCGCGCCAGTATCGCTCGGCGACGGCCGTGGATTCCGCATCCACGTCGCAGGCGACCAGGCGGCCATCGGACGGCATCGCCAGAGCGATGTGCAGGGAGCTGAAACCGGTGTACACCCCGACTTCGATGGCCCGCCGGGCGCTTACGAGGCGGACTAGCATGCCGAGGAACTGGCCTTGCTCCGGCGATAACTGCATCATGGCATCGGGACGCAGGGCGGTCTCCTCGCGCAGACGGGTTAATAAGTCCGGCTCGCGCAGAGAAACGCCGCGGATGTAGTCGGCTAATTCGGGGGTGATGGGCGTTTGCAGATTTGACATTTCACTTGGCGCTCAGCATGTTTGCGAACAAACGGTAGGCGCCGGGAACCCCGGCCGGCAGCTCACGGAACCAGGAATAGCCGCTGAAGATGTAGACTCCCTTGCCGTAGCGCGCGTAGAGCATCCCGCCGGCCAGCGGTTTCTCGCCCGGATCGTGCGATTCGAGCACCGTTTGATAGTGCGGGTCCCACTCGGAGGCGAAGTAGAGACCGCGTTCCTGTATCCATCCTTCGAAATCCTTGGATGTAATCTCGTTGGGCTTGCTCAGCAGCGGGTTGCTGAGATTGGTGAACGTCACCGGCGCTTCTTCCACGGTTACGCGATCGTGTCCGATTTTGAAGGGATATGGCCCCATGGGCACCAGGTTGCCGTCGGTCACGTTGTATTGATCGATCAGCGTGCCCCCATTGCGCACGTAATCGAGCAGACGCGGCAGGTTCACCCGCAGATCGGCGCGCGTATTATAGGCGCGGACGCCGGTCACGATGGCGTCGAATCCGGAAAGGTCGCGCTGCTCCAGGTCGGACGAGGTGAGTAGCGTCACCTCGCAGCCGAGCTGGCGGATGGCGTCGGGCATTTCGTCGCCGGCGCCCATCACGTAGCCGATCTTGTGGGCTGTGACGCGCACATCGGCGCGCACAAGTTTTATCACTGCCGGCGGGAATACCGTTAGTGGCGCCAGCGGCGGATGTGAGATTACCAGCATGCCCACGCCGATATCGCGGCCGGCTACCTGCGCCGTGGCGCGAAGCTGCGCCGGCGGATCGGGTCCGGGTGCGGGCTTGATCTCGAAATTCAGCGGCTGCTGCTGGCCGGCCTGCGCCTGGTCGAAGGGCCGCGAGAGGGGGTCGGCGCTCCAACCGGCGTCCAACGCCAGGCGCACATCTCCGGCGACCTTGGGTACATCCGCACGCACTTCCATCTCCACCTTGCGCGCGTCGCCATTGGGGAATAGCACGACATCCTGCGGCAGATTGAGCGCCACCGGCGGCACTACCGTCAGCGCGCGGGTCTGCTCGCCATCCACGCGATCGATAAAGCGATGGCGCACCGGCCGCACTACATCGAAGGCCACACCATCCGCGTCCAGGCTGAAGCGCAGATTGAGCAGCGGCGGATCTTCGGGCACGCCGATCAGGCGCTGGTCGGAGATGGTATATGTGTCGCCCTGTTTCGGTTCGCGCAACCAGAACGGCTGCGAGTACGGCTGATCGGCCGGTACGGTGAATTTCAACTGCGCATTCACCGGCTGATTCGACCCGAGTGCGGCGTGATGCGCATCGGTGCGCGAGTCGCTGCCCATGCCCTCCAGGGTGAGGCTGTCTAGCGCCAGCGGGAGTGGCGAACGGTTCAAGGCCGTATAACTGACGTCGCCGGTGGCGCCGGGCACAATGTCGTAGTCGGCCGCATTCGCGTCCAGCCACAACCCGGCGCACAGGGCGATCGCCTCATTCAATTCGGCCAGCTTTTCGCGCGCCCATGCGTCTGGCAGCGCGGCGATCATCGGATGAGCTTTAAGCAGAAGCGGGATGGTGCGCTCCGGATGATCGGGCGCGAACGTGCGCACCGCCTCGGCCAAAATACGGCCGATCTGGGCCCCGCCGGGGACACGCTCCCAGGTTGTATCGATGCCGTCGAAGGCGTCGTGCGCCGGAGGATCGCCCGCTACCGGAACCAAATATTGTTTCGACGGTCCCGGCCGCTGCGACGCTCCCATGCCCTGGCTGCGATGCATGCTGCGGCTCATACCGGCGATCTGGTTGTAGGAAACACCGAGTATGGGATTGAAGGCGCCGGTATCCACCTCGATGCGGCCGGGTGTCGCGGCGGCTTCCTTCTCCATGTCGCGCGTAAAGCTGAACGAGTTGAACAACAGGCGGCGCGCCTGCCACGGCTCGACGAACTTCAGTTGCTCGGGAAAGCGAGTGCGGTCGGCGGCCGCGGAAAACGCCTCTTTGCCCACAATGGCCGAGACCTGGTGCTGGCCGTGGCCGTCCCTTGGCGTGCCGGAAAAACGCAGAATCACCACGTCCGGACGGAAGCGGCGGATGACCCACACGACGTCGGACAGGATGCGCTCATGGCCCCATTTGGCGAACGTCTCTTCGGGCGTTTTGGTGTATCCAAAGTCGATGGCGCGAGTGAAAAACTGCTGGGCGCCATCGATCTGGCGGGCTGCCAGCAATTCCTGCGAACGAATCAATCCCAACAGGTCGCCTTGCTCGGCACCGATCAGATTTTGGCCGCCTTCGCCGCGCGTGAGTGATAAATAGCCCGTGCGCATGTGGCGGCCGCGCGCATAATAGGCCAGGATGGCGGTATTCTCGTCATCTGGGTGGGCCGCGATCATGAGCACGCTGCCCAGCACCGTCAGCTTTTCGAGGGACTGTTCGATGGCCGGCGTGCCGGAAAACGGAGCATCGGCGGCAGCGGCTACGGTCAGAAACGCGCAGAGAAACGGCGCGAGGAACTTGGCTGAACGAGTGCGCATCCAAGACAATGGTAGTGCATCCACGAGGATGCCGAGGAGCGACCTTTGAAAATCGAGTGGGGCAGTTGGAAAACTGCTTTGGGGCGCCGGCCCCGGGCGGCGGTGGAAGTTTTCGAGACAGCCGTTCCGGCTCCCCCGCGTCTGGGGTTGGCGCTCGGCGGAGGGTTCGCACGGGGACTGGCGCACATCGGCGTGCTCAGCGTGCTCGATGCGAATCACATTCCCGTCGATTGCATCACCGGCGTAAGCGCGGGCGCTATCGTGGCCGCCGCGTATGCCAGCGGCGCCAAGCCCGCCGAGATCGCCGCCGCCGGCAGTGCCATGCGGTTCACGGATGTGGCGCGGTGGACCGTTGCGCGCATGGGAATCGCCGCCAGTGAACGCATGGAGCGGTTCCTGCGCAAATTGCTCAAGTGCTACTGCTTCGAACAGATGCGCATCCCGCTGGGTGTGGTGGCTACCGACCTGGTCACCGGGGAAGGCGTCATCTTCCGCGATCGCGGGGATGTGGTACTGCCGATCCGCGCCAGTTGCTCGTATCCCGGTTTGTTCCAGCCGGTACAGTGTGGCGGCCGGCTGCTCGTGGATGGCGCCATCAGCATGGAAGTGCCGGCGCTGCTGGCGCGGCTGCTGGGGGCCTCGCACGTCATTTCGCTGCACTTGCCCATGCAAGGCGCCGCGGCCATGCCCACGAACATGTTCCATGTAATTAATCGATGCTTTCAAATCCTGCACAGTCGCACGGAAACCACCTGGCGGCAGCACTCCGACCTGGTGATCGAGCCGGATGTGCGCGGCATGGAATGGGACGCGTTCGATAGTGCTGCGCAACTGGTAAAGGCCGGAGAGGAAGCCGCCCGGCTGGCTCTGCCGCGCATTCGCGCTTGGATCGAAGTGGGGCAGGGTGAACCTCGCCAGTTGGAGCCAGCGCGCTGATAACATCGAGGCCATTGTATGTGGATCCTCCTCGCCGTAGCTCTTTCCGCGTGCGCCTACTACGGCTCTGTCGGCTTTGGGGTATTCTGGCCGGCCGTTTGGATTGCGCCTATCCCGGTTCTGGCGGTGGCGTTTCGCTCTTCCTGGCGCACAGCCGCATGCGCAGCCTTCGCGGCATATTTCATCGGCAACCTCAACCTGTTCCCCTTTCTCGCGCGCGTGATGCCCGCCGCGCTGGTGACGGCCGTGCTGGCGGCTTCCGCCCTGGTCTGCCCCTTAGCGGTGCTGGCAGCCCGTTTGGCCGTGCGACGCCTGCCGCCCGCCGCGGCCGCGTGCGCTTTTCCGGCGGCGTGGACTGCGTGCGAGTTCCTGGTCGCGCGCCTATCCCCGCACGGCACCTTCATGAATCTGGCATACTCGCAGACCGGTTGCCTGCCCCTTTTGCAAATCGCATCAATAACGGGACTGTGGGGCGTCACGTTTGTGGTTACCCTGGTGCCCTCGGCAATTGCAGTTGCCTGGCACCGGCGCGCGGTTTGGGCTCTGGCGCCGGCCGCGGTCGTGGGTGTGGTGCTGGGCTACGGTGTGGCACGCTTGCAGAACGCTCCGACGCAGCCGATGGTGCGTGTCGGGTTGGCCGCCACGGATGGGGGAATTGAAACTGCCTTTCGAACGGATGATCCAGCCAAGGCTTTGGCCGTGGCGCAGGACTACGCTCATCGCGTGGCGCGGCTGGCGGCGGAAGGCGCACAGGTGGTGGTACTGCCGGAGAAATTTGTGGGCCTCACGCCCGCCGACTCCAACGCCATAGAGCAGGTATTCAGCGAAGCCGCGCGCGCCGCGCATGTCACGGTGATTGCGGGATTCAACCGTTTCACGCCGCAGCCGCCGCGCAACGTAGCGGCAGTCTTCGCACCCGATGGCCGCCTGGTTCTCGAATACGAGAAACGCCACATGCTGCCCGGTCCAGAAACCGGATACGAGATTGGAACCACGGTGGGCCTGTTTTCCGGACCGGCGGCACAGTGGGGAGTGGCCATCTGCAAAGATATGGATTTCCCGGCCTGGTCACGCGTCTATGGCCGGCGCGGCGTGCGCATCCTGGCGGTGCCGGCGTGGGACTTCGTAGCCGATGGCCGGCTGCACTCCCGTATGGCGGTCATGCGCGCTGTCGAAGACGGATTCAGTATGGCGCGCGCCGCGCAACAGGGTTTGCTGACGTTCAGCGACGCCTACGGGCGCATCCTTGGCGAGGCGGCTAGTTACACGGCGCCCGAAGCCTTGTTGGTGAGGAGCGTCCCCGCCGGTCCCGGAGCTACCGTTTACAACCGCTTGGGTGATTGGTTTGGATGGTCTTGCGTATTGGGCTTGACCGGTATTATTTACTGGGCCTTGGGATCAAAAGGGCACTGAGAAGGCCGCCGCAGGCCGGCCCCCACATATTCCGTCTCACCTGGAGAGCGATTATGGCGCCGGGGTAAAGGTGCGGCGTGCCGCCCCAGTCAAGGCGGCTGCGGCCTAAGGCATTCCCACATTCTCTCAAAAACCGCACCACCCGGAGCCTTCTGTTACAATTGATACCAACATGAGCGGCGAGATGGAAATTGATTATTTCTATCCCTCCCATTCATGTTTGTTTGGGCCGGGAGACGGACCGCAGGGCGGGAGCGGGGGATGAGCTAGCGCATGGATTTCGACCAACTGCACACATTCCTCGAAATTGTGAGGCTGAAGAGCTTTTCGAAAGCCGCGCAGACCTGCTACCGCACGCAGCCGGCCATCAGCGCGCAAGTACGGCAGCTTGAGCAGGAGCTCAACACCGCGCTATTCGAGCGCTTCGGCAGCCGTATTTCGCTGACCACCGCCGGGAAACTCTTCGCCGATTACGCCGCCCAAATGCTGGACCAGCGCCGGCGGGCCCAGGATGCCATCAACGAGCTGGAGCGCAATCCACGGGGCGAGTTGGTGATCGCGGCCAACGAGGCGACGTGTATCTACGTCTTGCCGCAAGTCTTCTCCGAGTACAAGGACCAGTTCCCCGCCGTGCAACTGCAGGTGAATCGGTCATACGGGGCGCGCGTGGTGGATGCGGTGATGGAAAACATAGCCGATTTTGGCCTCACGCAATTGCCGGTAGAGGAGAAGCGGCTGCAGGTGGTGGATATCTATCGCGATGAAATCCGGCTGATCGCGCCGGCCCGGCACCCGCTGGCCGACTGCAAATCCGTGTCCCCTTCCGACCTGGCGCATTTCCCGCTGCTGTTGCCGAAATCCGGCACCACACGCGCGCGCCTCAACGCCTGGTTCGAGTTGGTGGAGGACGATCTTCGTGTTTCCATGGAGCTGGATTCCACCGAGATGATGAAGCGTTTCGTAATGGCCGGTTTGGGTGTGTCGTTCCTGGCCGTTTCCAATTGCCGCGAGGAAGTAGCCGCGGGCAAGCTGCGCGCTATTTCGCTGGCGCCCGAGCCCATGTTGCGGCGGCTGGGGCTGATCTACCGGAAAGATAAAGCACTCTCGAAGGCCGCGCTGGGTTTCATTCAAGTGGTAGCTGACAATTTGGGCGACCGGCAAGTAGCGCGTGAGAAACGCCCCAAGGTAATGGTGGGATAGATGAACTGTGGAAAATGTGGAAAAAAGTTCGACGCCGCCGACGGCGTGAATTGCCCCCATTGCGGCGCCCCGGCGGCGATGTCTAAATCGGGCGTGGTGAAGAGTTCCACGATTCTGGTCTCGATGGGCGAGAAGGATGCCGTCTACCGGTCCGTTAAGGAAATGCCGGCGCCCCTGCGCCGCCAACTGCTGAAGTCCACCAACGGGCTGAATTCGGCGACTATTCTGATCGCCGACCGGCGCGGCCGGGAAGAAATCGCGCGCGCCATACAAAACCTGCCGTCCAGCTTGCAACGGCGTTTTCTGAAGCCATTCCGCGACGAGCCCGGGGGGCTACGCGCGTGGCTGATGCGTCCGCGGGTGAAAATGGCGATCGCCGGGTTGCTGGGCGCGGGCAGCATGCTGGTGATCTGGTTCCTGTTCACGCACCGCTGGGTATAACGTGGCGCTAGCCGCTTGCTCACGCGCGCGGCTCAGAATGGGAGCGGCTCTAATGCACCGCGCGTCCCAAATAATTTCCGTAGCCCACAATTACCGTCGAAGCCACCAACACAAACAAGCTGAGCGCGACCAGCCACTTCGTGCGCGTGCCGACGCCCTTCCACTCATGCAGCGCGATTCCCCACAGCGTGCTGAAGATGATGATGCTGGCCATGTGCAGCGTCCAGCTCGAAAACTTGAAGCTGCCCATCTGCGTTTCGCCCATGCTGTAAAAGAAGAACTGCATGTACCAGGTGCTGCCCGCGATGGCGCAGAATATATAATTGGCCAGCATCGGAGCGTATTCGACCTGCGCGGGGGCCGGCGCCAACGCTACGGCCATCTCCTCGCCGGGCGCATCGATGACCGATTCGATGATGGGCTCCGCCGCGCGGGCGGGAACCTCGCCGCGCAGCCTCGAGCTCGAAATACTGGTATCCGGTGTGGTTTCGCATATTGAGGATCAGGCACCATATGAAATTCGTCGTGAAGCCTCCGGCCAGCACCACAACCAGCACCGGAAGACCCTGCCACAACACCGGCGTACCGTGTCGCAGCGTGATTTGCTTGATCGGATCGCCGGCCGCCAATCCATAAGCGAAGCAAGCGCTCATGATGCCGGAAAACGTGGCCACCAGCAAGCCGCGCTTCAGACTGAATTCGCGAATGGCGGCGCGCTTCTGTTCTTCGGAGAGCTCGCGCTCCTTGGACACGCCCGCGGCGCCCGCAAATGCGATACCGCTCAGGCAGATGGCCACGCCGCACAGGATTATCATCCCGGAGTGGGTGCCGAGCACCTGCCGGGCGAACTCACCGCGGAAGATCGGCGGCAGCAGCGTGCCGAATGCGGCCGTGTAACCCAGCGCCACCGCCATTCCCAGTGACATGCCCAGATAGCGCATAGTCAGGCCGAAGGTGAGCCCGCCGGTTCCCCACAGTACCCCAAACACGTAGGCCCAGAACAGGCTGCTGGCGGGAGTCTCGCGCAGGACGGCAAACAAATCGTTGGTCATGGTCAGCGCCAACAGCCAGGGCATAATGATCCAGCTGAAGATTCCGCCGGCCAGCCAGTAGGTCTCCCAAGCCCACTGTTTCACACCCCGAAAACCGAGGTAGAAGCTGGCGGAGGAGAGCCCTCCCAACCAGTGGAGAAACACGCCGAGCATGGGATTTGCGGTCATGGGGTACTTAAGCCCGAGTGTACCCGGCAGGGGGGCTTTGGTCAAATGGCCGGCGGTAGCGTGGCTGCCCCACTGTACAATGAGGATGCATGGACCAGCGCCGCATGTGCCCGAACTGCCGGGCCTTCATTACCAATCGCGATAAAGTATGCCCCTACTGCAATCAACGCGTGGGGCCGCGCGCCATCGACCGCCGCGATCCGGGCGCCGTTCTGGGCGGCTTCATTCCACACGCCCGCTTTGTGACCATGATCATCCTGACCATCAACGTCGGCCTGTATCTGGCCACCGTGCTTTTCAGCCAACGGTCTGGCCAAGGCGGCGGCCTTATGAGTGTGGATGGGCGGACGCTCATCGAATTCGGGGCCAAGCTGCGCGCCGCCATTCTCGGCTACGGGCAGTGGTGGAGGCTGGTAACCGCCGGATTCCTGCACGGAGGATTGCTGCACATCGGCATGAATTCCTGGGTGCTTTTCGATTTGGGCGCGCAGGTGGAAGACGTGTACGGCGCCAGCAGGCTGATTGTGGTTTATTTTCTGGCCACCGTCAGCGGGTTCCTGCTGAGCACTTTCTGGACCGCGGCGATATCGGTGGGCGCTTCGGCCGGGATCATGGGTCTGCTGGGCGCCATGATCGCGCTGGGCGTGCGCAACCGCCACACGGCGGCCGGCGCGGCAATACACGGGATGTATGTTCGATGGGCGGTGTACATCCTCATTCTCGGCGTATTGCCCGGGCTGCATATCGATAATGCCGCGCATATTGGCGGGCTGGCAGCCGGGTTCGGCGTCGCGTACGCGGCTGGCACGCCGCGCGTGGAAACGGCCCCGAGCGAGCGGCTCTGGCGGATAGCGGCGGGGGCTTGCGTAGTGATAACGGCGGTCTGCTTTCTAAAGATGTACTTGTGGTTCTCGACCGGCATGCAATAAACTAAGGTTATATGCGCCTCCGTTATTTCCTGCCGGCTCTGCTGATCGGGGCTGGTCTCTTGCTGCCCGTACAGCCGGCTGCGCTGGCCAAAACCAGCTACAAGCAACCGAAATTCAAGAAGTTTAAAGCCAAGAAGTTTAAGGCTGGGAAAAGGACCAAGGCCCACAAGATCCCCAAGCGCAAGGTTGTCAAACATCGTTAACGTGCCCGTTAGTGGGGCAGTCCCACATCGCATTTCGTGATGACTGGGGCGGAGGTTTCCGCAGGGGGCTGGGCTTGCGAATGGTTCAATGGCTGGAGGCCGCCTCCCCTCCGCACTGCCACCATCTGGCTCATGATGCTTAGGGCGATTTCCTCCGGTGTCTCCGCACCGACATCCAGGCAGGCGGTGCGCCCACACCCGTTCGAGCTGCGCGCGTGGAATCCCGGTGACCGCCAGATAGTCGAGCACCAGGGCGGCCCGGTGCCTGCTGGACACCAGCGCGATATAGGCCGCCTGGCTTTCTAGCGACACGTGGTCGCCCTTGTGCTTCGTGGCGATCACCACGAATGTGCCCGGATCGGGGGAACGTTTGCTGAAATCGAGATCGTCAGTAACCAGGCGATCGGCATTGGGGAACGAATTCGGGTCGGCGCCCGGGAGCCAGCCGGGAGAATTTCCCAACCGCGGATGCGATCTTCGAACAACGCGATCTCAGTCCGATTTCCGTGGGGCCGCCGACATTTCTGATTGTCTCGACGCAGGGTGAATACGATGAGGAGTCTCTGGAGCCGGCACTACACTAGCTGTGGAAGCCCCGTACGCCGCGTTCGTTGCGAGCAAGCCAAAGCGGGATGAGATCCTCGAGTACTTGCGTGCGCGGCATCGCGGCCGGAAGCCTGGGCCGCTTGCATGCGCCTGCCGGACTCCAGATTGGGCCGTGTCGCCGGACGAAATCGCCGTCAGTATTCTGACTGGGGTCGTGCAGGTTTTGAGAAGCAAACCAAGACAGGTAGCTGTGCCGTCACTCACCATAGTGACCGTCGAAGTGAAAGATCCGATCTGCGGGATGCTGGTTAATCCAGGCCAGGCAGAGCATCGGTCCGAGTATCACGAAAGCACGTATTATTTCTGTTGCGCCCGCTGCAAACAGACATTCGACAACGATCCTGCGCATGCGTTGGCCTCCGCATGATCGCTCGCCGGCTGGATCTCTGTGAGTACCCGGAGGGCATGCGATCTAAGAAGGTTGGCCGGGATAGCTCGGTTGACAGAGCGCTAGATTTGTAATCTACCTAGTATCATGTACAATGTCCTTATATTTCAATAACTTACATGATTGCATGAAGCCAGGCAACAAAAAAGGTAACGATACATTGGGCAGGAGCAGCGAGCTGGTAAAAGGGGATGGAGCCACCCTCCGGACTCGAACCGGAGACCCGCGGTTTACAAAACCGCCGCTCTACCAACTGAGCTAGGGTGGCACACGCACTTCTATTAAACCACAGACGGCCGATGCCGGTGCTGAGAGAATTGTCCAATACAAGATGAGCCTGAAACCAGGGTTCGTTTCCAATGGACAAGGAGCCTGAAATGAGAATTCGTTTCCAATACAAGATGAGCCTGAAAACTCCAGCGGGCAAAGGCGCCGCTGGCAAGCGCATGCTGCGGGTGGAAACGAGCTCGGATCTCAGGCTCATTCTACGATTGGAAAATGCTGTGGCCTGCAGGCGGACCGGCCGGCCACGAAGAAAACGGTGTAGACTTCGGACATGCGGCTTCGTTTGTTACCCATGGCGCTGCTGCTACCGCTGCCCGTGCTGTCGCAATCGGCGCCGGCACCGGACGTGATTCAAGGCGGCACGCATGTTGTCCTGGTGAATGTAGTCGTAAAGGACAAGCACGGCAAGCCGGTTGACGACCTGCGCCGGGATGATTTCGTTCTGCGCGACAACGGCCAGGAACAAAAGATCACGCTTTTTGCTGTGGAAAAGGCGGGCGGGAAGACTGCTCCCGCCGCCACACCAGCGGACCGGTTGACGTTCGCTAACCGTCCGCCGGCGAATGCCGCAGCCATCACCGTATTTCTATTTGATGAACTGAACACCAAGCTCACCGACCAGCAGCTGGCCAAGAAAGACTTTCTGCGCCACCTGCGCGGATTGCCGCCGGATAGCCGCGTCGCGGTTTTCGTGCTGGGCGATTCGCTGGCGCTGCTGCACGATTTTGCGGAAGATATGGCGTCGCTATTGAATGCCGTCGAAAAGCATACGAACCGCGTCAATCCCGAGGTAGACGCCGCCACGGCGCCGCCGGCTTCGTCCAATTCCCTCACCGGCGACCAGAAGACCACCGCGCAGTGGGATAGTTTCATGCAGTCCGGCAATCAGCCTTATGTGGACTTCAGTGAGACGGTGCGCGCCACGCGCACGGCCGCCGCGCTAGAAACCATTGCCGGACACCTGGAAGGCATTCCCGGCCGCAAAACGCTCATCTGGATCTCGGGCGGTTTCCCGATTCAACTGGGCTTACACAACAGCGTCGACAGCATGCCGCAGAGCGACTCGACCGGGCGGAATTCCGGCCGTTCCGGGGGCGGCGACAGGGGCGGCAAGTCGGGTGGTGGCGGCCGACCGGGCGGCGGCCAGTCCGGCAGCAGCAGCCAGACGGCGCCTTCGAATGCATCCGCGAGCCCGGCGCCGACGGAATTGCCGGGGACCGCCTTATCGTTTGAAAGCGACGTGGCGCGCGCCATTCGCGCCTTGAATGAGGCCGATGTGGCTGTCTATCCGGTAGACGCGCGGGGACTCACCGTGTCGGCGGCCCTGCAGGCGGACCGGAGTTCGATCGGCAGGCAAGGTAAGCCGCCCAAGGCTTTCCGCAGTCCCGATTTCAATTATGAAACGCTCGACACGCTGGCACAGGAGACCGGCGGACAGTCGTTCCACCACATAAACGATCTGAGCGCTGCCATAGCGGAGGCGGAGGGCGATGCGCGGGTGAGCTATGCGCTGGCATTCTCGCCGGCGGCCAACGGCCTGGATGGATCGTATCATCAATTGGAAGTGACCGTAGATCGTCCAGGAGTGAAGCCGCGCTACCGGCCGGGTTACGTGGCGGCGCGCGACGCGGTGCTGGCTCCGTCGCTCGCCGAGGCCATCGCCAATCCGGTGGCGTTGGGCGGTATTGGATTCACCGTCCACCTGGAACCGGTCGACGGGGGTTACAAGGCGGCGGTGACTATTAACACGCGCAATATTACATGGCAGCCCAAAGATGGCAAGTGGACCGGCTCAGTCCAGTTTCTGGTGGTGGTGGGAAAGGTGGAACAACTCACCACGATTCCGCTGAATTTCTCCGACGCCATGTTCCACCAGATTCAGGAGACCGGACTTAAACTGGGCGCGCGCGTGAAGACGCCGCCGGGAACCGCGGGGTTTAGCCTGGGATTCCGGGATATTCCATCGGGGGTAGTGGGCACCTTACACGTTCCATTGTAGGTCAAAAATGGCCGCAGGCGTCCTCATTTAGACGTTGGCACGCCGGGTGCACTCCGGCAGGCCATGAAGGAAGAGATAGCATTTCTCAAATACCGCCGCGAAGTGGTCCAGGCATGGCCGGAATCGCCCCGTAAAACGGTGTTTCTAACCGCTATTGATAGCCGAATCGTAAGTACGCAACGGCAAATGCGGAGAGATCCTTCGGCCAATTCGCATCCTGGGACTGAGAGCTGATTGGTACAAGTGTCCCGTATTGACCATTAAAGATGTTCCGTATCGGAACAGGAACGGCCAGATCAGTACAGACCTTTTACCAACCCGCCATCCACCGCGATTGACGTCCCGGTGATGTAGGCAGCTCGCTCGGAAGCCAGAAAGACCACCAGATCCGCAAACTCTTCGGGCCGTCCCACTCGGCCGAGAGCCGTTTGCCGCGCCCAGCGCTCCTCGATGTCCGCGGGATCGACGCGTTCTTTTTCAGCCATTCTATGGCTCAATTCCACGAGCCGTGCGGTCGCGGTGTACCCTGGGCACACGTTGTTTACCAGGACACCATAATGCCCGTATTCGTTGGCCAAGGTCTTAATCAGCCCGCTTACCGCACTGCGTACCGCATTAGAGAGAATCAGTCCCTCGACCGGCTGTTTCACCGCCACCGAAGTGATGGCTATGAACCGGCCCCACTGCTGCCGCTGCATCACGGGCAATGTTTCCTTCGCCAGGTAGACCGTGCTCATCAGGTTCAGATCGGCCGCCGCATGCCAGTCTTCAATCGAAGTCTCGGCGAAGCTCCTGGCCGGTGGACCGCCCGCGTTTGCTATGCAAATATCCAGGCGGCCGTAGCGCTCGACGACTGCGGCGACGAACTGCCGCACCTGGTCATAAGCCGTAACGTCTAAGGCGCTCGTCATTACTTCGGCGCCAGTGGCGCGGCGGATCTCGTCCGCGGCGCCTTCCAATGCCGCAGGGTTGCGTGCACAAATCGCGAGTTTAGCGCCTTCCTGCGCCAGTCCCCGCGCGGCGGCCTGGCCCAAGCCACGGCTCGCGGCAGCCACCAGGGCCACGCGGCCTTTAAGTCCGAGATCCATTGTCAGAGATCACTTTCCGGCAGTGGTCAGCTTTTCCAGGTTCTGATCGAGACGCTCGATGCGCTCCTGAAGTTCGGCCAGCTTTCCCTGATCGTTACGAAGCTGACCTGC
The DNA here is from genome assembly GCA_963756605.1 of Bryobacterales bacterium. GTDB lineage: Bacteria > Acidobacteriota > Terriglobia > Bryobacterales > Bryobacteraceae > Bog-159. The sequence goes on from CAVWOT010000022.1 coordinate 347,400, forward strand.
CGCCTCCGCCTCCACAGCCTGGCAGGCCTGGACTTCCGCCGTTCTCGCCTCCAGTTCAATTTTCGCGTGTGTCAGGGCCTGTTGGAACGCTTTCGTTTTGTCGTCTCCCGTACTTGAATCGGCGGCCACGCTCTCCCAGTTCTGGATTTCCAGCGCCGCATGTTGCCGATTCGCCTCTGCCGCCGCGCACTTATTCCGCGCATCGTCGGCTCGCTGCGCGGCCCGCGCTACGGCAAGATCCTGGATCTGCAATACAGATAGCGCGATCTGCACCCGCTGGGAAGCCACCGTCATAGCCTCGATATCCTGGCGCAACTGGTGCACCTCCGCCAGCAGCGACTGGAGGGTATCGGGTGCTTTGGCCGGCGTCTGGCATAATCCGACTGACGTTAGCAACGACATCACCGCAAGTAAACTCGTTCGCATGTGCCGCTCCTCAGCTGTAGTGTACTCCGGCAGCAAGGCGCGCATGGGCGACCTATCCGCGGCGCAGATAGTCATCCTGCCGGGTCAGCCAATCCGTGCGAATCGGGCTGAAGATATCCAGGTCGAGTGTGTCTTCGAGAGCCACTGCGCTATGCGGTACGTGCGAGGGGATGTGCAACACCTGGCCCGCCGAGACCACGATGGTGCGGCCTTCGATTTCGAATTCGAGCGCACCTTCCAGAATGTAGGTAATTTGTTCGCTTTCGTGGTGGTGTTCGGGCACCACGCCTCCCTTGGAGATAAATACCTGCGCCACCATCGCCTTATCACCCGTGATGACTTTTCGCCAGATGCGCGGATTCAGGACTTCCTTATCGACCGTCTCCCAAGTGTAATGTTCCATCTGTTACGCTCCGACCTATTGTAGCTGCTAGCCGGAAGGCCGCCGGTCACGGCGTAAATTGACAAACAATTGACCTGCCGATCGCTATACGTCGCGGCCAGTTCTTCGTCTTCTCTGTAGAGACAAACGAAACAAAACCGCCACGTGGCGGATCTCGAAAGGAAAAATCTGTGAACTTACAAAAAACACTCGCACTCAGTCTGGCGCTCGGGACTTTGCTGGTCCTGACCGGAGCCGCCGCCAGCGCCGAAACAATCACCCGCGCCACCTTCTCTCTTCCGGAGCAGGCCTATTGGAACGATGTCCTGCTGCCGGCAGGAGACTACACCGTTTCGGTCGACACCACCATCTCTGGAGTTCCTACCGTCTCTCTGCGCGGAGAAGGCGTAGCCGCCACCTTTATCGTGCCCGCGGGCGGGGAACAATTCTCGGGCCAAAGCGATCTCAGACTAGACGGCGTCAATGGCACCTATGTGGTTCGTCAATTCGACTCAGGCGCAATCGGCAGGTCGTTCCAATTCCCTGTGTCCAAGAAGATCCGCAACCAGGTGTTACGCGGCGCGACGCAGCGGGTAACGGTTACGGTCTCCGCTGCCGCTGGCTCCTAGTTCCGCTCTTACTGAAGTGGGGCGGGCGTCCACGCCTGCTCGGGACGTCCACGTCCCGCCAGATGGCGGGTCTGGAGACCCGCTGCAGGACTGGCGTCCTGCCTCACGCGAAAGCCGAAACTGTCACTTTAATATGCGAGACTCAGTAGTTCAGGGTTCCCCCCAGCCCTGCCCGCCAAAATACCCCGCGCAAAGTGCGCAAAGTACGCATTTAAGCTTTTTCCGGTACTTGCCGATAAGAGGGATGAGGTTCGTGCACGTTGCCGGAATTTCAGATGCGTTCCCTAACTTCCCTATTGCTGCTGGTGCTCCTATCGTCCGCCTCCATACTGCGTGGCGACGACCAACCCTCAGTGCCTGCGGTCGCTCCGTCGGGCGAAGACGCCCTTTTCGCGGATATGCCAGTGGTAGAAGCCGCCTCTCTGCACGCGCAGACCTTAGCGGAGGCGCCGGCCAGCGTCACGGTGATTACGGCGGCGGATATTCGCAAGTACGGCTACCGCACGCTGGCTGACGTGCTTTCCGCGGCACGCGGTTTCACGATGATCAGCAATCATCTGGCGTCGTCCTCTGAAGTGCGCGGTTTTGCCGCCCCCGGAGACCTCAATACCTGCTTTCTTATCATGATCAACGGCCATAATATGACCGAGATTTTTGACCGGTCGAACAGCTTGTTTGATCAGGATTTTGGCCTGGATCTGGACCTGGTGGAGCGCATCGAGATTATCCGCGGCCCGAGTTCGGCCCTTTACGGCAGCAACGGGATATTAGCGACAATCAATATCGTGACTAAGGCGCCAGTGGATGCGTCTCGTTACATGGTCACCACGGAAACCGGCGCGGGCGAACCTGACAAGCTGGAAGTGATGAGTTCGCAAAACCTGGGGCGGGGCGCCAACCTTCTGATCGAGGGATCTGGGTATTTGTACGGCGGACAAAATCTGTTTCTGCCGGCATTCGACACGCCCAACCAGAACAACGGAATTGCCAATCATGTGGATGGCGAGAGTGGATACCACACCTTCGCGAACCTGCAATGGGGCGGATGGAGCTTCACTTCGTATTTCAACAATAATCTGGAGCGGGCGCCCGTTCTCACGGCCGGCACCAAATTTAACGATCAAGGGCAATTCCTGCGGGTAGAGCGCAATTTTGCCGGCGCGGCGTACACGCACGATTACGCCGATGGCGGCGAAATCCGCTGGCAGATCGATTACGATCAATTCCGCTACGACAATCGCTACGACATTAACTTCGGCTTCGCCGTTATGGACGACCGCACGGACGTGGACGGGGATTGGATCGATTCGCAGTTAACTTATAGCCGCGAACTGCCCCGCATCGGGCTCCTGACGGTGGGGTTGAGCGCCCAAATCGAACTGCGCAACCAGGTGGAAAACCTGGACTATTCCGACCACCAGGCGCTCCAATTCCGCATCAGTCATCCGGACCGGTCGGGAGCGCCGTTTGTGCAGCAGGAATGGAACGTGGCGAGCCATTGGAAGGCGTACTTCGGGGCGCGTTGGGACGCTTCCGAGACTTATGGCAACTTTGTCTCGCCGCGCCTCGCCCTCGTATATCAGCCGAATACCCAGAGTTCCTACAAATTGGTTTATGGCCGGCCGTTTCGCGCGCCGAGCCTGTACGAGGCCTTTTACCATGACGGGCTCACGTCGGTGGCAAATCCATCTTTGCAGCCGGAAAGCGCAGACGCAGTAGAAGCGTCAGCCGAGAGGAAAGTCGGCAAAGCGGGGTATGTCCTGGCCAATGCCTTCTGGTACTCCATGCATTCGGCCATCGAGTCGGTCCGGCTCGGCGACGGGCTATATCAATACCAGAACACCGGGCTGCGCACCTCGCGCGGTATCGAATTCGAGGTGGGCGCCCATCCGGCGCACTGGCTCGAAACCACCGCCAGCCTGACACTCGAACACGCCGAAGAGGACGATCTGCACACCGTGCTGCCGAACGAACCCGGCCGCATCGGCAAAATTCGCGGCGCCGTACCGATCTTTCGCGAGCGGCTTTATTTCAGCTCCGATGTCCAATACCTGAGTGCGCGCACTACTGCGGACGGCACTCTCACTCGACCGGTCGCGCTGGTGGATGCCACACTTTCGAGCAACCGCCTGTTCGGCGGTTTCGATCTGATCGCGGGCGTGCGCAATGCGCTCAACTGGGGATATGGGGAACCGGCGACCTGGCCTCTGGACTCCTCCATGGACCAGATTCCAGCCTACGGTCGCACGGCTTTCGTAAAGCTGATATGGAGGTCAGGCGAGCAAGGGCGGTAATTCCTCGATGCGCGCCTGGGGTCGTGGACGCCAGCGGAAATAGGGATACAGGCCGCCCGCCTCAATTGATGTAGTATGAAGTGCTATGGTCGCTGGGCACAAGGGCAGTGTGGATGGCTGACGGTAACCGGGCAAAGCCACACGCGCTCGGCCAGTTGTTCCAGGGTATCCGGCCGCTAGAGAACTCCCGCATCCCGAAAGATATCCTGGCCGGTGTCACCCTCGCCGCGATGAACATCCCGCAGGCACTGGGCTATACCCGGATCGCCGGCACGCCTGTCGTAACGGGGCTGTACACGCTGTTGCTGCCGCTGGTGGCTTTCGCCGCGTTCGGATCCTCACGCTATCTGGTAGTAGCCGCCGATTCGGCCACCGCGGCGATCCTGGCCGGCGGACTGGCAGGCAGGGCTCCCGTCGCGAGTGCGAAATACGTAGCGCTGGCGGCCCTGGTCGCCCTACTGACCGGCGGCTGCCTGATGCTGGCACGCCTGCTGAAACTGGGCTTTCTGGCCGATTTTCTTTCGCAGACGGTGTTGGTCGGCTTTCTGACCGGCGTCGGGTTTCAAGTCGCAATTGCGGTTCTGGGCCAAATGCTGGGAGTCGAAGTACACAGCCACCGCACGATAGGACAGTTGGCCACGGTGGCCGGCAGTCTGGCAAAGGTGCATCCGCTGGAAATGGGTATTTCGGCGGCGGCGGTGGTATGCATCCTGGTTTGCCGTCGCGTGGCGCCCATGTTGCCCGGCCCTCTGATCGCAGTAGCGGCCGCCACGGCGGCGAGTTTCATCTACGATTTTGCCGGCCACGGTATTGCCGTGGTAGGGCCGGTGGCGGGTGGTCTGCCGTCGCTGGGTCTGCCGCCGGTGAGTTGGAAAGACGCGGAGGTGCTGCTGCCGGTGGTGGGCTCTTGCGTGGTGATGATCGTCGCGCAAAGCGCCGCGACGGCCCGCGCCTACGCTGTGCGCCACCAGGAAGCTCTCGACGAAAATGCGGACTTGGTGGGCCTGGCGGCCGCCAACGTCGCCGCCGCCTTGAGCGGAACGTTTGTGGTAGACGGCAGCCCCACGCAAACGGCCATGGTGGAGCGCTCCGGCGGGCGCAGCCAGGTCGCGCATCTTTCTACCGCCGTGGTAGTGGCGCTGGTGCTTCTCTTTTTCACCGGCCCATTGAAATTCCTGCCGCAGTGCGTGCTCGGCGCGGTGGTGTTTACGATTGCGATCGGGCTCATTGATTGGCGCGGGCTGCGCGCGATTCGCCGCGAAAGTCCCCAAGAATACTACCTGGCGGCCGGAACCGCGGCGATGGTGGTTCTGGTGGGCGTGGAACAGGGTATTCTGCTCGCCATGACGCTGTCTCTACTGCGGATTGTGCACCACAGCTACAGTCCGCACGCGGTAGTGCTGGTGAAGGATCAGAGGGAGGAGTGGCGCGGCAGACCCGCGGTTCCCGGCACGGTAACCGAACCGGGGGTGATCATTTACCGTTTTGGGGCACCGCTATTCTATGCCAATGCCAACCGGTTTTCGGAGGGGATCCGCCGCCTGATTGGACCAGATCCTTCCGCCGTAAAGTGGCTGGTGGTGGATGCCGGACCGGTCACGCACATCGATTACACGGCTGCGCGCACGGTGCGCCAGCTTCAGCAGGATTTGAATAAGCGGGGCATTCATCTGGCATTCGCGCATGTGGGGTCCGATTTGCGGGACGACCTGGACCGCCATGGACTCACGGAAGTCGTCGGCGCGGCGCAGTTGTTTGATACTTTGCATGAGGCGCTCGCCGCGATACATGGCACCGGCTCCGGCCTGCTGGGCTGAGAATCCCGCTAGTGCTAGTGCTAGTCAGGGTGCCCACCCCACGACACCTATTCCACGACGACGGTGATGCCTTGCTGGCTCACCGCCGTGCCAATGGTAATTACCACTGGCTGTGGACCTGGCGCGAGCCCCGGCGGAATGGTCAGATTCACCTGGATCGCGCCGTTCACCAGTCCCGGCGCCGGCCCGGCATAATCTACCGTCGCGGGCACTCCTCCGATGCTCGCCGCGACCGGTTGGGTGACCAGTTTCCCCGCGCCGGGCGCCAGCGCGCCATCCGTCGCGCCTCCCACGATGGCGCCGCCGCCGGTTCCAAAGATCTGAATTATGCCGCCTGCCGCCACCGGATTCGACGCACTGTTGACGGTGTAATCCGTGTTCAAAATGGCGCCCGGTCCGCTGCCGCTCCCATCCAGCGCGAAAATCGCCGGCGCGGCGTCAGTCACCGGTACGGTGAGCGTATTCGAGAGCAGCACGCCGGTTCCAGGGTTGTATTCATACTGGATCACCGTCTGCGCCTCGCCCGCTACGCCGAACGGCACGACCGCGTTCACCTGCGACGCCGACGCATACACCAGCGGCGCGGGCACCCCATCGAAGAGGACCTGGACGCCGCCGGAGTTCGTGGCGAACTTGCCGCTCGCGTCCAACTGGCCGCTCACCGGGGAGGCCGGCCCGTATTTGGAGCCGAAGATCGCCACGATTTCCCCTGGCGCCACCACTCCGCTCTGATAGCTTGCGGAGTTGACCACGTAATTCGCATTCAGCACCGGCGGTGTCGTTTCCATGGCCGTCATCAGCGACGAGAATGCTGGTTTGGGCTGATAGTTCACGTCGAACGGCAGCGCCGCGCCATATCCTGGGAAGGCGGCGGGAATCCACGAATCTGCGTCGGACACACCCCACACTTGAAACGCCGTGCAGTTGGGCTGCTGCAAGCATGCAGTCATGGCGGTCTGGTAAATCTGCGCTTGCGCGGCGAGATCCGCCGCCGAAGCATTGCCGCTCGCATCCACGAGCAGCCGGACGTCCATCTCAGTGATGTGCACCTGGATTCCCAGCGCCGCCAGGGCTTGCATGTTCTGCGCCAGCTGGTCCGCGCTCGGATAGTATCCGGTCGTGACGTGCATTTCGAAACCTACGCCATTGATGGGCACGCCGCTCGAAACAAACTGATGCACCATATTCAGGACAGCGTCGAATTTGGCGCCGGGCTCTTCGATGTTGTAGTCGTTGTAGAACAGCAGCGCGTTGGGGTCGGCGGTGTGCGCCCACGCGAAAGCCTGCGCGATGTAGCCGGTACCGGTCTGGCCGATGCCGGGCTGGTCATACCAGATCGAATCACGCAGGGTGGCGGGCCCGTCGCCGATGGGATCGTTGAACGCTTCATTGACTACGTCCCAGGCGAATACCTGACCCTTGAAGTGAGTCACTTCGGTCGTGATATGGTTTTGGAGCAGCGTGGCCATCTGCTGCGGTGAAGCGGTCGCCGCATAGGGCGCCAGCCATGACGGGAACTGCTGATACCAGCAGAGATTGTGCCCCCGCACGCGCATCCCGTTGGCTTGCGCGAAGGCTACCAGTTCATCACCCGGCTGGAAGTTATAGGTGGTCTGAGTAGGCTGCGTAACATCCCACTTCATGGCATTGCCCGGTTCCAGCATGCTGTATTGGCTGGACAGCAGATTGGCGTAAGTGGGGTTCTGCAGCAGATCGGGCGGACCGTACTCATCGGCTGACGCGGCGGCGCCGATGGGAATGGCCCGCGGGGCCGCGGCCTGGCGGAGAGTGGTCTGGGCGGCCAATGGCGCGATTGCCGCCAACATCAGTGCCAGGCAAGCGAGCTTTCGCTTTCGGATTGGATCGGTCATACCTCTCTGCGACCATCTTATGCCAAATTGCGTGGCGCAGCCGAAACTCGCCGATCCAGCGGAACGTCCTACAAGCAGGCTCCCCTTAGAGAGCCGGTCATAAGCGGCGGCGGCGTCCGCGGCGGAAACCGAAACAGATTACGATTGATTGGGGGGCGTATGGTAGGCGCTATGTTGCGGTGTGGCGCGCGTTCTCTGGCGTGCGCCGTAGCAGTTCTCCTCTCTTCTCACGCAGCCTTGCCGCAGTCCGCGGCGACCACTTCTGATAGCCAAAGCGCGGTTACATTCAAGGCGGAAACGAACCTGGTGCTGGTGCCCGTAGTGGTGCGCGACGCCAATGGCAACCCGGTCGGGAGCCTGCGCCAGGAGGATTTTCAGATATTCGACAAAGGCAAGCCGCAGACCATCGCCAGCTTCGCGGTGGAACGCACGTCGGCCGTGGTGCCGCAAGATCGCAGCGTAGACGGCGGGAAAAAGCCGCCAACGAACCCGGCGGATGTGACCATCCCGGCACACTACGTGGCGCTGCTGTTTGACGATCTGCACATGAAAACGGGAGCGGGCGCCATCGGCGACTTCGGCGACCTGGTCTATTCGCGCAACGCCGCTTTGAAGTTTCTCGATACGCTTCAGCCCTCCGATCGCGTGGCCATTTTCACGTCCACAGGCCAGGTCATGCTGGATTTCACCTTCGATCGCGCCAAGCTGCGGGACACGCTATTCAAGGTGCGGGCCTCGCCTGACTCGACGCAAGGGATGTCGGCTTGCGGGATTCAGAACATCATCGAGCAGGAATCGCGGGCCGTGGTGACCACATCCGCGTCCCTCGTGCGGCGCATGGCCCTGCTCCCCGGCCAACGCACCGTGGTGGTCATTTCGTCCGGTTTGATTCTGTATAACGAGGGCCCCTGCGCATGGTCGTTGCGGTCCGAGACCATGCAGTTGATCGATCAGGCGGTGCGTGCGCGCGTCGTATTTAACGGAATCGATGCGCGCGGACTGGCGGTGACGACCAGTGGCTACTCTTTCCAGCAGTTTCAGGCGCAAGTAACCGACGGTACCGGCGGCCGCTTCATTAGCGATACCAACGACCTGGCCGGAGCGCTCCATCGGCTGGCCGACACGCCCAAGTACATCTATGTTCTGGGCTTTTCGCCAGGAACGTTGAAGCCGGATGGCAGCTTCCACACAGTGAACGTGAAGCTGACCGGCGGACACAAGATGGATGTCCAGGCGCGCAGAGGATATTGGGCGCCTGGCGAAAAGGCTCTGGCGCGCGGACCGGGCCAGCCCGCCGCTAAGTCAATCGCTAAGTCAAGTGCCGACCTTCTCCAGGTTGACGAGGCGGAGTCGCAGAAAGTTGCCGCGGAGCTGGGCGTTCCCGTTGCTGCGAAACAACCGAATGTTCCGGAAGCTGCCCTGGTGACCGCAGCGGCGCCCAAGCCGTCCGATCGGGAAATCACCACGCGGGATGAGCCAGTGAGTTTCAAGGTGCAGAGCAACCTGGTGGAGGTGCCCGTGGTGGTGCGCGATCGCCAGGGGCACGCCGTAGGCAACCTGCGGAAAGATGATTTCCGCGTCTTCGATAAAGGCAAGCGGCAGGCGATCGGCAAGTTCTCCGTGCAACAGGCCGCCGCGCCCGCCGTACCTGCCGCATGCGCACAAGCCGCGCCGGCGGATCGCGCGCCGGCGGCCAACTCTTCCCCGGGAGTGATCGGCGCGCCGGTAATGCCCAATCACTTCGTGGCGTTCCTTTTTGACGACGTGCATGTCCGTTTCGAAGACTTACCGCAGGTGCGCGCCGCCGTGGTGAAATACATCCGCTCCGCACTCCAGCCGCAGGATCGCGTGGCGCTCTATACCACCTCGGGACGGATCGGGGTCGAATTCACCGACCGTCCGGAGGGGCTGAGCGAATCGCTGCTGAAGATCACTCCTAACCCTGCCCGGGCAGCGGACTTTGGTAAGTGCGGCGCTTATGTGAGCTACTTTCAGGCGGTGCAGGTCGACCAGCAGGTGGGGCTGCAACCTATGCAGCAGGACATGGCCAAGTGCCTTGCCTTGCGGGTCGCGGTCGAAGAGTATGGGGATTTCAATACTGCCGTACAGGAGATCCGCGATGCTTACTATAGCGGCCTGCAGGAATCCCGCGCGGTTTTGGCGGCCCTCAAGATTATCGCGCAGCGCATGGCCGGCGCGCCCGGACAACGAAGCGTGGTGCTGGTATCGCCCGGTTTCTTTGTCCCGCCCGATCTGCAGGAGGAAAGCTCGCAACTGATGGCGCTCGCCATTCGGTCCAAGGTATTGATCAGCAGCGTCGATGCGCGCGGCGTTTGGGCCAACCCGGTGTTCGATGCGTGCCATCCGGGCGCCGCCGCGGCCGCTATCCAGGATGAGGCGCAGTTCCGGGACCTCGACGGGCAGGCCAATAGCGACGAACTGATCGCGCTGGCAGACGGGACCGGCGGCACCGTAAATCTGAACAACGATTTCGACGGTGGCGTGCGGAACGCGGCGGGCGCGCCCGAGTATCTGTACGTGCTGGACTTTGCGCCGCCAGACCTGAAGCTGGACGGCAGCTTCCATTCCCTGAAAGTGACTTTGAACTCGGGTGAGCATCTTTCCGTGCAGGCGCGTCGCGGATACTGGGCGCCCAAACACGCGGAGGATCCTCTGACGGCTGCTAAACAGGAGATCAACGATGCGGTGTTCTCGCGCGAGGAGATGCACAATCTTCCGGTGGAGATGCACACACAGGTGACGCAGTCCAGCGCCGGGGCGACGCTGAACGTGCTCGCTACCATGGATTTGAAATCGCTGCACCTGCGCAAAGTGGATGACCGGAATCGTAATGACGTGACCATTGTGGCCGCGGTGTTCGACGCGAACGGAAATTTCATCGCCGGCGCGCAGAAAGTGCTGCAACTGCGCCTGCGCGATGAGACCATGCAGCGGCTCGGACAGAAGCCGCCCGTCACTATCGATACGAACTTCGAGATGAAACCCGGCGCGTATCTGGTCCGGCTGGTGGCGCGCGATGCTGAAGACCAGCAGATCACCACGGAAAATGCCGGGGTACAGATCCCGGATGTCGCGGCGAAGGGAAACTGAAGCGCGCGCAGTTTTGGAGGGCGGGCTTTAGCCGGCGCGGCGCTTCAGCGCGGCTGTATCAATTCTGCGCGTCTTTTGGCTCCGCCTTCTGGCTCGAGGGGCGGCCCGAGGGGTCGCCGCAGGCCGAGGGCCTGCCGCACAATAGGAGGAAACAAGTCATGCGCACATTAACTCTATTACCGCTGGCCTTGCTCTGGCTATCCGGCGCGATTGCCCAGACGCAGTCAGGCGAAACCTTCAAGACCGGTGTGACCGTGATCCAGGTTCCCGTGGTGGTCCGCGATCACGACGGCCAGGTGGTCAGTAATCTAGGTAGGGACGACTTTCAGCTTTTCGATAACGGAAAGCGGCAGGAGATCACCAGCTTCTCAGTGGAAGACCCGGGCGTGGTGGCACCCGACAGAAGACTGCCCGATGGAAACGCGAGTAAGGCGCAAACCGCGGCTGGAAATGGGATCGACATTCCCACGCGCTTCATCGCCTACGTGTTCGACGACCTCACCATTCGCGATTTCGGCGATCTGAAGCACATTCGCGACGCCGCCACCGCGCAACTGGGCGCATTGCGGCCCGGCGATCGCGCGGCCATTTTCACCACGTCTTGCGGGGTGAATCTCGATTTCACGAACGACCCGGTGAAATTGCAGGACGCGCTCTCACACCTGGAATTCCGTCCGCCTCCGGTGTGCCGCGTGTCGCGAGTCCAGGTACTCCAGGTGGAGATATTGAAAGCGGTGGTGAGCAAAATGTCCAGCCTGCCGGGACGGCGTGACATTATTCTGGTCTCATCCGGGTTCTTTATAGGGCCGCAGCGGTCGTTTGAAGAGACGGATCTGATGGAAGGCGCTATACGTGCCAAAGTATCGATCAACTCGGTAGATGCCGGGGAAGCGACTGACTACACGGGAGGCGACGCTGCCAGCGGCGTGAACAGCATCCAGCCGCCGCGCTACGATAATCCCGCGAACGCGATCGTGCTAGAGGATCTGGCACACGGGACCGGCGGGAGGTATGTTACCGGCAACAATTTCGCCCTGAGCTTTCGCCAGCTATCCACTCCGGAGAGTCATTATTTGCTGGGATTCGTTCCGGCGGCCAAGGCGGACGGCCGATTTCATCAATTGAAGGTCAAGCTGGAGAACGCGCACAAAATGACGGTCGAAGCCCGCAGCGGGTACTACGCCGGCTCACATGCCGAATAGTGGCGCGAGCTTTAGCTTGCTGCGGCGAACTTCAGTTCGCCGGGCGGCGGAAGCACGGGCCTAGCCAAAATTGTGGGCTGGAGCCCAAACGGCGAACTGAAGTTCGCCGCTGCACGCTCTCTCCAGTAACCCACTCTGGAAGTCATTGAAAAGGCGGGACTGAAGTCCCGCTGCAGGCTCTCCAGAAACCCACTGCCGCGACTACGTAGCTTCAGTGATTTGCAGGCCAAGTTCCGCAGCCTTCCTCTGCAGCATCCGTAACTGAATCTGTCGATACTTCTGTTCGTAGAATTCCTTGCCTTTGTCTACGTAAGCCTCCTTGAACTTCAGCATGCGGTATATGATCCGGCCCAACCTGTTGCCCGTCGCCTTTTTTGCCTTGGGCGTACCCAACTTGGTCCGCAGCCGCCGGTATTGCGATCCCAGGTAGCTGTCGCTGCGCAGCAAGCTGGTGGCGGCTTGTTGCAGTGCCAAGCCTACCCGATGGCGCTTTTTCTTCTTCTCCCGCCCCACCACTTTGCCTCCGCTGATCTTGTTGTTGGGTGCCAGATCCACGTACGACACGAATTGGGCTGCGGTTTCGAACCGGTCCATCTGGTCACCCAATTCCGACACCACCGTCTGCGCGGTCAGCACGTTGATGCCATCGATGGCCGTCAGATCCACCCCGGTCGCCCGGAATAGTTCGCTGCGCAGATCCAAGCACTTCGGTACGTTGCCACGCGGCCGCTTCTCCCGCGGGCAGGGCGGCAGGTTTTTCGGGTCGGCTTTGGATTCCATGGTTTGGTAGTGCGCTTCCAATTGCTGGTCGCATTCCCCGATCTTTTTCTGGAAGGTCTGGTAGGTCTCGCACTCCTGCCGCAGGATAAACAGCAATTCCTTCCGCCAGTTGCCTTCCAGGCTCCGCATCACCTCCTCTTTACTGGCCTTCACCCCGGGGTCCCGCAACTGCGCCAATACCCGCACGTCGCGTTCCCCCTCCAGTATGGCGCCCAGGATAGCCTGCCCGGTGGCGCCACTGATATCGCTGATCACATTGGCTAACTGCACGTTCATTTGTGTCGGAGCTTTCTGCATACGTTGAATGCACCGCGCCGCATCCGCCACATGCTGCTGCCGCTGCCGCCCATACGCGCGCATCTGCAGGATCTCTTCCGCCGGCCGGAAGGAGTTGTGTAACAAGCCGTAGACGTGCAGCTGCAACAGCCATTGACATTCCTGGATGTCGCTCTTGCGCCCCGGCAGATTCTTAGTGTCCCGGGCGTTGACCACAAATACCCGGATACCGCGCTCAGCCAGAATGTCAGCCAGGGGAATCCAGTACACTCCGGTCGATTGCATGGCCACCGTCTGGATGCCTAGCTTTTCCAGCCAGTCCGCCAGGGCCACCAGATCCGCGGTAAAACACCCGAACACTCGCACTGGCTCCGCGTCCAGGTGCGGCGGCACGGCCACCCAATGTTCGCTATTGCCGACATCGATGCCGGCGGCCATGGGGTGCACCACCTCCAGTCCCAGCTTCCAATCTTGCGGCTTCAGCGGCACACGGTTCTTTGATTTCTTTTGCCGGGAACTTTTAAACTGGGAGGAAAAACGCGGGCTGGACTGCTTCGCGGTACTCTTCGTTTTGGCCATAGGCTCCTGCCTGGGTGTGGAATTCGGCGCACCTCGGCCCGGTCGCGAATGGTTTGAGAGTCTCTCCAACGGGGTCCTGCCGTAGATGGAAACCGACGGCACGCCGCCAAACAGCTGATCGCCCAATGACCGGAGCCATGCTGAAGCGCGGGCATAGTAACACCCAAAATGTAGTCGGCCTTAAACTGCCGAGCTGCGCCTTCTGGCATTATGCCGCAACTCTGGCCCGGTTTCCGAGACTGCTGACGGCCCGCAGGGCCGCTGGTGCTCTCCAGTAACCCACTCTGGAAGTCATTGAAAAGGCGGGACTGAAGTCCCGCTGCAGGCTGAAGCCCGCGCCACGTCCCAGCGCACGGTTACCGAGACTGCTGACGGCCCGCAGGGCCGCTGGTGCTCTCCAGTAACCCGCTCTGGAAGTCATTGAAAAGGCGGGACTGAAGTCCCGCTGCAGGCTCTCCAGTAACCCGCTCTGGAAGTCATTGAAAAGGCGGGACTGAAGTCCCGCTGCAGGCTGAAGCCCGCGCCACGTCCCAGCGCACGGTTACCGAGACTGCTGACGGCCCCGCAGGGCCGCTGGTGCTGAAGCGTGCGCCACGGGTTCAATACTCGCGTCCGACAGTCGGGAGTTACAATGAGTGCGAATGCCCGCGTCGAAATCGCAGCTCGATGGATGGTGGAAACGCTTCGATCCGATACTCGTTCGAATTGATCGGCTGATCTCCGGTAAAGCCCCCGCGGATCCGCTGTACATCACCAACCGTAGCTGGCAGCAGAAGGCAAAAAACGCGGCGCTGGCCGGCGCGCCGGTGCTGCTGCTGATCATCGTGGTGGCCATGGGCTCGACCGATCTATTCCGGTTCCGCAAGGTGAATCCCTACGAACACACCTTGCGTGAAGCCGCCGCGCGCCCGTCGTCTGAGCGCCTGCCTGAGCTCGTACTCCGCCCCGCGGACCTCGAGGTTGTGAATATCCGGATTGCCAAAGACTCCGGCTCGCCTTCGGTGACCGGCATTTTCCGCAACAACACCAACCAGAAGGTCGATTCCGCTGAGGTCACTTACTATCTGGCCGATACGGACGGCAGCTTGCTGGCCACCGAAACGGCAAACGTGGCCAACGTGCAACCGCACGGCAGTGTCGCGTTTCACGCCCCGCTGAAGACGGCCAACGCGGAGTTTGTGATCGTGGGCGACGTGCACCTGAACTGAATCCGCTCCCGGCTGCCATGGAGCGCATTCCGTTTCAAGCTACCGAAGCCGCGGCCGCCTACGAGAATATCCGCACCTTGCCGGTCTCGATCCTGCTGGACAATGTGCGCAGCATGTACAACGTGGGCGCATTCTTTCGCACAGCGGACGCCGCCGCCGTGGAGAAGCTGTATCTCTGCGGGATCACCAGCTACCCGCCGCAGAAGGCCATCAGTAAGACGGCGCTGGGCGCCGAAGCGCGGGCGCCCTGGGAACATGCCTGGGATCCGTTGCCGATTGTGGAGGCGCTCGGTGCACGCAACTATGAAATTGCAGCCGTCGAGACCAGTGTGCATGCCGTAGATCTTTTCGATTGGAAGCCGCATTTCCCCGTTTGCCTGGTCTTCGGCCACGAGGTGGAAGGCATCCGGCCGGAGATCGCGGAGCGCTGCGATACGCACGTGCGTATCCCCATGCTGGGGCTCAAGCATTCATTGAATGTGGCTACCGCGGGAGGAGTGGTGATTTATGAGCTGCTGCGGAAATACCGGGACTTGCAAGTGTAGCTGCTGCCGTCCCGCCAGAATGGCGGGTCTGGAGACCCGCCGCAGGATTGGAGTCCTGCCCCACGACGCAATGCTATCCTGGTCATTAGCAAGCCATTCACCCGTAGGAGTTTCCATGCAGTCCCGCCGTATCTTCATCGGCAAAGTAGCCACGGGCCTCGCCGGCGCTATCGCGGCGCCCAACGTGCTCGCGGCCAACGATCGTATCCGCCTGGGCATCATCGGGGCGGGCGACCGCGGCACGCACATCATGCGCGAGGCGCTGGCTTGTCCCAACACCGAATTTGCCGGCATCGCCGATATCTACACGCGCCGCCTGGAAGAAGCCCAGGCCATCGCGCCCGGCGCCAAGGCTTACCTCGATCACCGGCATCTGCTGGAAGATAAATCCATCGACGCGGTGCTCATCGCCACGCCGCAGCATCTGCATTGCGAGCATTTCGTGGACGCGCTCGAGGCCGGCAAACACGTCTACCAGGAAAAGACCATGGCGTTCAGCGTGGAACATGCCAAGCGCATGCGCGCCGCCTATCACAATGCCAGCAGGCGCACGGTGCAGATCGGCCATCAGGGATGTTCATCCGGGCAGGTGCGCGATGCGGTCAGTTTTTTGAGGACGGGCAATCTGGGCAAGATCACGGCCATTCACGCGCACATGTACCGCAATACGCCGCATGGCAAACCGCAATGGGCGCGTCCTGTTTTCCCCGACATGACCCCGGAAAACATTATCTGGAAATCGTTCCTGGGTGAAGCTCCCGCGCGCGAGTTCGACGCCAACCGCTATGTGAACTGGCGGTTCTTCTGGGATTATTCGGGCGGCAACGTGTACGAAAACATGTGCCACCAGCTGGCCTTCTGGTACAAGGTGATGGGGCTCAGGATTCCGCACAAGGCCACCATGTCGGGCGGCCTGTATCTGTGGAAAGATGGCCGCGAAGTGCCGGATACCATGAACGTCACGCTGGAACATAACGAAGAGATTCTGTTTTCGTGGGATTCAAGCTTCGGGAACAACGAACTGGGCAGCAGCGAGGACGTGCTGGGGACCGACGGCACCATATCCAAGAGCCAGCAGATCCGCTACCTGCCGCAAAAGGTGAACCGCCCGGATGGGACGGAAATGCTGGGATCTTCGCGCACCGCGCCCAACGCGCACATGCAAAACTTCCTGGAGGCCATCCGCTCGGGACAGGAGCCGAACTGCCCGTTCGAGTTGGGATTCCGCGTGGCCATCGCCTGCCGCATGGCGGTGGAAAGCTATCATCGCCAGCGCAGCGTACGCTGGGACGCCGCCAAAGAGGAGATCGTCTAGCCCGGCCGCTCCGACTCCATGGATTTTGAATACACCCCCGAACAAGTCGAATTGCGCAAAGCCGTGCGCGAATTCGCGGAAGCGGAAATCGCGCCGCACGTCATGGAGTGGGACGAAGACCAGATCTTTCCCATGGAAGTGATTCGCAAGCTGGGAAAGCTGGGCTACATGGGCGCCATCTTCCCCGAGGATCTGGGCGGCGCGGGGCTCGGCTATATCGAGTACAGCATCATCATCGAAGAACTGTCGCGCGTGGATGGCTCGGTAGGCATCATCGTGGCGGCCCACACTTCGCTGTGCAGCAACCATATATTTAAGATGGGCAGCGACGAGCAGCGCCGCCGCTACATTCCACAACTGGCATCGGGCGAATGGATCGGGTGCTGGTCGCTAACCGAGCCGGAGGCCGGTTCGGATGCGGCCGGCACGCGCACCTCGGCGCACCTCGAAAACCAATGCTGGGTGCTCGACGGCGCCAAGACTTTCACCACCAACGCGCATTACGCTAATGTCTGCGTGGCCATGGCGGTAACGGATCGCACCGCTGCGCAACACGGCATCTCGGCGTTTATTATCGATCAGGGCACCACAGGCTTTCGTCCCGGCAAGAAGGAGAACAAGCTGGGTCTGCGCGCCAGCGCCACCGGCGAGGTGATCTTCGAAAACTGCCGCATCCCGCAAACGCAGTTGCTCGGCAAGCGCGGCGAAGGCTTCGTGGACAGCCTGAAGGTTCTGGATGGCGGACGCATTTCGATCGCGGCGTTGGCCATCGGAATGGCGCAGGGCGCCTACGATGCGGCATTGCGGTATTCGAAACTGCGCCGCCAGTTCAGCCGGCCGATCTCCGAGTTTCAGGCTATTCAGTACAAGCTGGTGGATATGGCCACTTCCATCGACGCCTCGCGCCTGCTGAACTACCGCGCCGCCTGGATGCTCGATCATGGCAAGCGCGTGACCAAGGAATCCGCTATGGCCAAGCTGTTTGCTTCAGAAGCTGCCGTGCGCGTGGCTGATGAGGCGGTGCAAATTCACGGCGGCTACGGCTTCATCAAGGATTATCCGGTGGAGAAGTTCTACCGCGATGTGAAGCTGTGCACCATCGGGGAAGGCACCAGCGAAATCCAACGCCTGGTGATCGCGCGTCAACTGCTGAATACCCGATGACGGATTGGGCGCGCAGGATTGCGGAAGGCGATGCGCGCGCGTTGGCCCGCGCGGCCACCTGGATCGAGAACCGCGATCCGCGGGCACGCGAGATCGTGTGCGAGTTGCAGCCGCGCGCCGGACATGCAGCGATCGTAGGCGTCACCGGTTCTCCCGGCGCCGGCAAGAGCACGCTGGTCGATGCCATGGTGCGCGAGCTGCGCCGGCAGGGCCGCACCGCCGGCATTATCGCGGTCGACCCCACCAGCCGGCGCACCGGCGGCGCCATCCTGGGCGACCGCATCCGCATGCTCGACCATTATGCCGATCCGGGCGTCTTCATCCGCTCCATGGCCACGCGTGGATCGTCCGGCGGACTGGCCGCGGCCACCGCCGATATGGCCGCTCTTCTGGATGCGGCGGGCAAAGATATCGTCATCATCGAAACGGTGGGAGTGGGACAGGATGAAGTCGAGATCGCCGGCGTCGTGCAAGTCACAGTAGTGGTGCTGGTGCCCGGCATGGGCGACGATGTACAGGCCCTGAAAGCCGGCATCATGGAGATCGCGGATGTCTTCGTGATCAATAAATCCGACCAGCCCGGCGCCGAGCGCATGGAGCGCGAGATCCAGAGCATGCTGAGCCTGGCGCCAGATGGATACAGACCGCCCATCATTCGTACCATCGCGACGGATGGCACGGGCGTGCCCGACTTAGTGCGAGCCGTAAGTTCGGCGCGCCGCCCGATTGGCTCCAAGGAGGTCACAACTTGAAACTGGAAATAGGCATCATAGGTGGCAGTGGTCTCTATGCCATGCCCGGCTTCGAAGCGCAGGAGGAGGCGGTCGTGGAAACGCCCTTCGGTCCGCCGTCCGATAACCTGGTCACTGGCAAACTGGCCGGCCATGGCGTCGCGTTTCTCGCCCGGCATGGCCGCGGGCACCGTATTTCCCCCTCCGAACTTAACTTCCGCGCGAATATCTACGCCATGAAATCGCTGGGTGTGGAGCGTATCATTTCGTTGAGCGCGGTCGGCTCGCTGAAGGAGGAGCACAAGCCGCTGGATTTCGTGATCCCCGATCAGTTCGTGGACCGCACGCGCGGCCGTGCTTCCACGTTCTTCGGCGAAGGATTGGTAGCGCACATCGGCTTCTCCGACCCCATCTGCCCGCAGATGGCCGACGTGGTCAAGCAGGCCTGCGCGACCGCCGGCGTTACGGCCAAGCAGGGTGGCACTTATCTATGCATGGAGGGTCCAGCGTTCTCCACGCGCGCGGAATCGAACCTGTATCGCAGTTGGGGCATGGATGTCATCGGCATGACCAACCTGCAAGAGGCCAAGCTGGCGCGCGAGGCCGAGATCTGTTACGTGACTGTCGCCATGGTTACCGATTACGATTGCTGGCATCCTGAGCATGACGCTGTTACCGTGACGGACATCGTTGCGAACCTGGTAAAGAACGCCGAGAATGCCTGCAAGGTGGTGGCGGCCGCGGTGGCGCACATGCCCGCGGAGCGAACCTGCAAGTGCGGATCGGCGTTGGCGCACGCCATCATTACGGATCGCAAAATGGTGCCTGAAGCGACGCGGCGCAAACTGGAGTTGATAGTTGGCAAGTACCTCGCATAGTTCTGTGGGGCAGGACTCCAGTCCTGCGCGGGTCCTCCAGGACCCGCCCATCGCCTGCTGGGCACCCAGAGGCCGACGTGGACGTCGGCCGCAGGACTGGAGTCCTGCCCCACAAAAATGACACCTTGCAACGAACGCGCCACCGTCCTGCTGGATTACTGTCTGCGGGGCGAAGCGTGGCCTCCGGAAATGCTGCGCGAACTGGCGGACGGTGGCTGTTCCGATGCGTTGTTCCGCATTGTGGCCGAAGGCCTGGCGGACCGCTTCGAGCCGGCGCTCTGCGATACCTACGCACGGTTGTTCGCGGAGGCCATCGCGCCCGGTGAAAGCACCGCGCTGGTGGAGCGCTATCGGCGCGTGCGCATCCCGCGCCTCGTCACCGGCGAGCCGCGCACGGTCTTCGTCCTATCGCGCGTGACCCTGGGCGCGGACGTCGCGGTGACCAGTGTCATCCTGGACGCAGCCAAACGCCGCTTTCCCCAAGCCACCATCTACCTGGTGGGGCCGCGCAAGAACTGCGAGCTGTTCGCCGCCGACCCGCGCATTCTGCATCTGCCGGTGAACTATCGCCGGGGCACGCTACGCGAGCGCCTGGCGGCCGGACCGGAGTTGCGCGCGGCGCTGGATCGTCCGGATAGTATCGTGATCGATCCCGATTCGCGCCTGACGCAACTTGGCCTCCTTCCGGTCTGCCCGGAGGAGCGCTACTTCTTCTTCGAGAGCCGCGCATATGGCGGCGACGGCGACGATTCGCTGCCGGTGCTGACCCAGCGCTGGGTAGGACAGACACTCGGAATTTGCAACGCCGCGCCGTTCGTAGCCACTGCGCTGCCGTCTCTCCCGGCCACACCTGGCATCGCCATCAGCCTGGGGGTAGGCGATAATCCCGCGAAGCGCATCGCCGATCCGTTCGAAACGGACTTGCTGGCGCTGTTATCGCAAACGGGTCTGCCCCTCATCATCGACCAAGGCGCGGGAGGCGAAGAAGCCGCGCGCGTGGACCGTGCCATGGCCCAATCCGGCGTTGCGGCGGAAAGATGGAACGGGTCGTTCGCGGGATTCGCGTCCATCATCGCGCGCAGCCGCCTCTATGCCGGCTACGATTCCGCGGGGCAGCATGTGGCCGCGGCCTGCGGCGTCCCGCTGGTCAGCATATTCGCCGGCTTCGCATGCCCGCGCATGTTCGCGCGCTGGCGCCCCGCCGGCAACGTGATCCGCGTGGACGATCCCCGCCCGGCCTGGGTATTGGCGGAAGTACGGAGGCTGTTACCCGCATTGCAAGAGTGATGCGCTACACTTCACTCATATCGCAGCGCCACGGTCGGATCCACGCCGGCCGCCCGCCGCGCGGGCAGGTAACTCGCACCGAGCGCGACTGCGGCCAGCAGCACGGCGATCGCCCCCAGTGTGGCCACATCCGTGGTTCGCACATCGAACAGCAGCGTAGCCAGAAAACGGGTCAGCGTAAAGGATGCCGCCAGACCCGCTGCCAGGCCCGCGCCGGCCAGCATCGCAGCCTGCCGCAGCACCATCGCCAGCACATCCCACCGCGCCGCGCCCAGTGCCATGCGAATGCCCATCTCGCGCGTGCGCGCTATCGCCGCGTAGGAGACCACGCCGTAAATGCCCACCGCCGCCAGCACCAGCGCCAATGCCCCGAACAGCGCCAGCAACGCCAGCGTGAACCGGCGCTGCCCCACCGACGATGCCATGTAGCTCTCCATCGGCGACACCTGGAACACCGGCTGCGTGGGATCGACAGCCAGAAACGCGGCGCGCGCGGCGCTTGCCATCCGCCATGGATCGCCGCTCGTGCGCGCCACCAGCGAGTAACCGAAGCTGAGATCCTGCGCCTGCGGGATGTAGGCCGCCATGCCCGGTTCGGCGTCCAGACCGTATTGGCGCACGCTGCCCACGATACCCACAATCGTCATCCACGGTTTGCTGTCGTCACGGCCGCCCAACTGGATCTGCTTGCCGATCGCGTCGCGGTCCGGAAACAGTGCACGCGCGCAGGCCTCGCTGATCACGGCCACCTGGGGCGCGCCACCGATATCCTGGGTGGTGAAGGTGCGGCCGCGTTTGAGTGGAATCCGCATGACACGGAAATAGTCCGGCGTCACAGAGTACCGGTCCGTGCTGGGATCTTGCGACCCGTGCGCCGGCCGGCGATCGCGAATATGGAAGCCGGCGCGATCGAAGTCCGTCAGTGGAATCAGGCTGGTCATCGCCACGCTCTCGATGCCGGCGGTGGCGCGCAGCCGCGCGAACGCCTGTTCGTAATACTGCAGCTCCGCTTCGGGCTTTTGATAGCGCGCTCCATATACGTGCGTCTTGAGGGTCAGCACATTGTGCGGATCGAATCCCGGATCGACGTTCAGCAGGCGCACCAGGCTTTTGCCCAGCAGTCCCGCCCCCAGCGCCAGCACGAAGGCCAGCGCCAGTTCGGCTACCACCAGCAGGTCGCGCAAATTGCGGCGCGCGCGGCCGCTGGTCGTTTTTCCGAGATCCTTCAAAGCGTCGTTCGGATCGGTGCCCGACATGCGCAGCGCCGGCATCAACCCGAACAGGATGCCGGTCAGCAGGCTGGCCGCCAGCGTAAACCAGAACACCGTGGCGTCCATGCGGATCTCGTTCAGGCGCGGCATCTCCGCCGGCGCCAGCGCCGCCAGTTGGATAGTCGCCCAGCGCCCCAGCAACCCTCCGGCGATACCCCCGGCAGCGGCCAACAGCATGCTCTCCGCAAGCAATTGCCGGACCAGGCGCCCGCGTGCGGCGCCCAGCGCGGCACGCAATGCCATCTCCTTGGTGCGTCCCGCGGCGCGCGCCAGCATCAGGTTCGCTACGTTTACGCACGCGATGAGCAGCACGAAACCGGCGGCGCCCATCAGCACCCAAAGCGCTCTGGCGACGTCGCCCACAATGTGCTGCTGCAACGGCTCGAACGCTACCTTGGCCTGGGGAGGATACGACTCGGGAAACTGCGGCACCAGGCCGGCCATGATAGTGTCCAACTCCGCATGGGCGCGCTCCGCCGCCACCCCCGGCTTCAGGCGCGCGATCATTTGCAAGTGCTGGCAGTCGCGGCAGGCGAATGGATCGGATAAGGCGTATCCGAGCGGCTGGAAAATCTCGGCCGTCGCCGGCGAACCAGGAATGGCCACCGGCAGAAAGCCGGCGGGCAGCACGCCCACCACGGTGAACGGGTGGTCGCTCAGCCGGATGACGCGGCCAATGATGTGCGGATCGCCTCCGAAACGCCGCTTCCACAGGCCGTTCGCGAGGACCACTTCGTACCGCCGGCCGGGGCTGTCTTCTTCCGGCAGGAAACTGCGGCCCAGCTGCATGGAGATGCCCAGCATTTCGAAGAAATCATAGTTCACGCGCAAGCCGGCCAACAGTTCGGACTCCCCCTGACCAACCAGGGCGCCCGCCGTGCTGCGGTAAAGCGACATGTTCGCGAACGAATGGCTCAACCTGCGCCAGTCGTAGCCCGTGGCAAAACCAAGCGTTTCGGCGCGCGTATCTCCATCGTCGGATTCCCCCAGCTTCACCAGGCGGTCCGGATCGCGATACGGCAATTGATTCAGCAGCACCGCTTTCACGGCGCTGAATATCGCGGTATTGGCGCCGATGCCCAGCGCCAGTGTGACCACCGCCGTCAACGCGAAAGACGGACTCTTGCGCAGTACGCGAAACGCATAGCGCAGATCGCCGCGCCATTCGTCCCAGAGCCGCAGGCCGCGCGCCTGCCGGCAGACCTCCTTGTAACCTTCCACCGCTCCGAACTCGATACGGGCGCGGCGCTCGGCTTCCGCCGTGGGCATGCCGGAACGCGCCAGATCCGCGGCGCGGGCCTCCAGGTGAAAACGCAGCTCTTCGTCCATGTCGCGCTCGAGCGCGGTCCGCCCAGATAGCGCTTGCCACAACAATCGCAGGCGTTTCAGCATGTCAGGCCTCCTGGGCTTTGGCGCCGAGTGCCGTGGCCACGGCCGACGCCGAACGGTTCCAGCTCTCCGTCTCCGCGCGCAGACGCTTTCTGCCGGCGGCCGTCAGCCGGTAAAATTTGGCCCGCCGGTTGTTCTCCGAAACGCCCCACTCGGCATCCAGCAGCCCCTGCACTTCCAGCCGGTAGAGCGCCGGGTACAGGGCCCCCTGCTCGATGGACAGCGCGCCTCCGGAAATTTGTCCGATGCGCAGCAATACGCCATAACCGTGCAGCGCACCCAGCGAGACAGCCTTCAGGATCAGCAGATCCAGGGTGCCGGGCAGCAGTTCAGCCTGATGCGGCATGTTCCTCTAACCTCCTTAGGAGAAGTATACCGGCCTTCTCCTAATCTGTCAAGGAGAGCGGCCATGCCGTGCCATGCCGCGATTCGCGGTAGAATTGCCCTCGTGCACTTTCGCCGGTTCGCTTGTTTCCTGCTGGGACTCTGGCTGGGGGGCGGCCTGTTCATGGATATGGTGGTCACCCAGAATTTCCGGTCCGTGGACCGGCTGCTGGCCAAGCCCGCGCCTGCCGCCTCCCAACAATTGGACAAGCTCGCGCCCGGCGCCGGGCGGGTCCTGCTGCGGTATCAGGTCTCCGAACAGAACCGCTGGTATTTCGAAACCTGGGGAATCATCGAAACCGCCATCGGCGCAGTGCTCCTGCTGCTCCTTCTATTCGGCAGCACCGAAAAGAACTTCTCACCGCTGCTGGTCTTGCTGATGCTTCTCATCGCGATCGTGCAACGATTCGCGCTCACGCCCGAGATGGTGGTGCTGGGACGGATCATCGACTGGGTTCCCATCGATCAGCCGTCGCCCGAGCGCTCCCGCTTCTGGATGCTGCACTACGCCTATGTGAGCCTGGAGCTGCTGAACTGGGCGCTGGGACTGGCGCTCACCGCCAAGCTAATCTTTCGCAGCCGAAGGCGGGTGGATGAAGAGGCCGACTCGCTCGAAGGGCCCAGCCGCGCGGCATTGTAAACGCGAGCGCCGCGGGAACGGACACGCCGGCGGCATCTCCGGCTCCGGCCGCTGGAGGAAACCAACAACGGATGCGTAAAGCTCATCCATCCGCAGGGCGGAAGCGCCGGGCCAACCATCTCGCGTAGGTCAAGGTGCTGCAACTGGAAGCATTAATCACCGCCCTTGATCGCCTGGGCTTCCATCTTCGCCTGCGAAGGGTGACCGAGTGCACGGTTGCTCTGGATCGCTCTTGCGCGTGGAGCGCTGCGCGACATGCATCATCCGGCGGTGTGGGGAATGCCGCGCGAGCCGATCGTGATGTTTGAACGCGGACCTGCCTTCGACACCAAGAGCGGTTTCCGCGGTGTGATTCTGGCGGCGTACGCAAAGGAACGAAACCCGCAATGGCGTGGATAATCGCACGGCACTTACAAGCTGGTGTTCAACGCGATCTACGACTCGCCGAGTCTGGCCAGGCCAACCGCGTACCAGGGTCCAGCGGAGCCGCCGAATGCGCCGCTTGAAAGCTGGCGCGCAGCCACCGCCAAGGTTCGTGACGATTTCGCGCTGCTGCTGGCGGACAATCGGGCGTTCTTCGCGGCCCGCGGTCCGGCCGCCGTGGAGGCGCGCAACAAGCTGTCGGCGACGGTTGATCAATTCGAGAAACACCGGATCGCGGAAGTGGATGATGCCGGTGCTGGACTGGACCATGCCGCCCGTAGAAAGGCCGCCGCGTACGTCCGCCAGTTGCAGCAGGCTGGCCGCGGATCTCCGCAGCAAAGAGTTCGAGGCGTCGGTGGATGCCGATGGCCTCGCGGAGCGGTGTCGGTTAGCGGCGATCGAGCAGGAAATCAACGCGCCTGCCGCCAAACCCGAGTGAAGCTACGTACTCAAAAGCAACGCATTCCGATGTCCGGCGGCCGGTTCCAGCGCCGGAACCACGTCGTCCGTCGCCGCGACTGTTCGCGCTTTGCGGAAGGCGATGCGCGCCCAAGCGCGGAAGGCGCCGGCATCTTCCCACCATCGTTCACGTGACCAGCCCCCCAGCGCGTGGCGCGGACTACGCGCCCTGTATGCCGCGGCAATGTGCCGCGCGCGCCGGCCGCCGTGCGGATGGGAGGCGCGAACTGCCGGACTGAGAGGCCTTCCCGGCCAGGCAGGGCGAGCGCTGACAAGCATCTGCACCGAAGCGAGCGGGTTTATCATTAAATTCAGTGGCCAATCGTCAACATGTCAGCTCTGAACCGCCCAGTGCGCAGGTTCCCGAACCTTCCCTCGCCGAGCGCGCCCGTACGCTCGCCTCAATCGCGCGCATTGGCAGTCTCTCGACGCATTCCCGCAATTTCCCCGGTTTTCCTTTCGGCTCCATGATGCCTTACGCGATCGATGACTTCGGGCGACCCGTTTTCCTCATCAGCGGCATGGCGATGCATACACAGAATCTCCTCCAAAATGAGCGATCCAGCCTTCTGATCACCCAACCGGACGTCACCGGGGATCCGCTGGGCTCCGCGCGCCTCACTCTGGTCGGCTCCGCCAAAACGGTTCCCGCCGCCGAGGTACGCGAACTCTATCTTTCCTGTCACCAGAGCGCTCGCTACTGGCAGGATTTCACGGATTTCGCTTATTATCGATTGGAGGTCGAAGGCGTTTATTTCATCGGCGGCTTCGGCGTGATGGGCTGGGTCGCGGCGGGGGAATATGCTGCTGCGGCGCCTGACCCACTGGCGGCCGACGCGCCCGGAATCATCCAGCACATGAATACGGACCATGGCGACGCCCTACGCCGCATCGCGCGAAACGACACCGGCGAGACCCCGGACGAAGCATCCATCACCGCCGTTGATCGCCTGGGCTTCCATCTCCGCCTGCGAAGCGGTGACCGAGTGCACGGGCGCCGCATCGCGTTTCCGCGGGGCGTAAAAAACCCCAACGAAGTCCGGGCCGTTTTCATTGAGATGCTGCGGGCTTGCGCGTGACCATGGGCCTGCGGCCTCCGAGAAGTTCCCATGCTTGCGGCGACATTAAAATAGGTGGTTGCCTCCATGTCCGAACTTCAGTCCCTGTCTCCCGATCTTCTGACTCACGTTGCCCGCGCGCTCCCAGGTGCCCATGAAGGGCCTCCTCGCCACCCTCGAACTGCTCGACGAAGGCTCCACCGTCCCGTTTATCGCTCGCTACCGCAAGGAGTCGACCGGCAACCTTGACGAGGTCCAGATTCGCGCCATCGAAGAAAAGCTCCTCTATTTCCGCGAGCTGGTTTCCCGCAAAGAGACCATTCTCGCTTCCATTCAGGAACAGGGCAAGCTGACCGATGAGTTGAGGGCCAGATCGGTCAGACACTCGACAAAAGCGAACTCGAAGATCTCTACCTCCCGTTCAAGCCCAAGCGCCGCACTAAGGCAATGATCGCGCGGGAAAAAGGGCTGCAACCGCTCGCGGACTATTTGTGCGATCAAGAGCCTACGCGTACGCCGCTCGAAACATTCGCTGCGTCTTTCGTGAACGCCGAAAAGGTAGACAACGTGGAAGACGCACTCGAAGGAGCGCGCCACATCGTTGCCGAAACCATCAGCGATAATGCCGATATTCGCAAGCTACTGCGCCGCGCCATGTTCCACTCGCCGTCGTCGTTGCGTTTGGCATTTGCGGTTCGCAAACACTCAATGCCCAGGACGCGACCGTAGGCCCGGTGGGACATCTCGGTCAGGTTGGACAAATCCCTGTTGACCCAGCGGATACCCCCGACGCGACCGCTGCCACTATGTATATGGGGATATTGGGCGCAACGAACAACCCGCCAACCGGCGGCGCAACCCCGAGTTGGCCCTGCGTGGGAGGCACCACCGACCCCGAGTGCTCCTCTATCGCGGCAGGCGGCTTCGTCGTCGGGCTTCCGTATCAGCTTTTCTCGACGGACGGCAGCGGCCAGGTCTATTGGACGTTCACAACCACTACTGCCACCGGGACTGCCGACTTCAAATTGACAGTCACGCAGGGTAAGACAACCATTTTCACCTACAGCTTCAGCGATTCGGTTACAGCGAATGGAATCTGGTACGGCTACGTGTCTGGCGCGACGTTGAGCAAAACCATGAAGGGTGCCGCCACGGTAACAGTAACCACTACGGTAGGCGGCCATACGATTACGGGCAAGGCCGCTATCCACATCAAGTAGGTCTATGGTGCACGCTTTAGCGTGCAGCTGCGAACTTCAGTTCGCGGTCCGTCGGCTGAAACCGACAGCAGTACGGTGAAGCGTGCACTCAGGAACTTACCTTCAATCGCGGCGCGCGGGGCCGGGCTGCCCTGCAGTTGCTGCGACGCTCTGCGGCTTGGCGATGTCGACTCCCCCTTTGAAATAGGCGCCGTCCTCAATCACAATGCGGGCAGTCTTGATGTTTCCCGTGAGATTCGCGTTTTTGCGGATCTCGACTCGGTCCTGCGCGTTCACATCGCCCTGCACGGAACCGTGTACGTCCACCGAGCCTGCCTTGATCATGGCAGTTTTGATTGTCCCGTTTGGACCTACGGTGAGCTTGTGGGTAGGCAGCTCAATCTTTCCTTCCAGTGTGCCGTCCACATACAGATCTTCATCGCTGAACACCTCGCCCTTGATGGTGACAGCTTTCCCGATGCTGGCCGTTTCGTTTCCAGTCTGCGCCACAAATTTCGTCCTCTCTTTTCTAATCTGTCTACGTTGGCGCGATGGCGACTATTGGACCAGTGTACACGAAACGAGAGTTTCCCCGCCGCGTGCCGGGGGCGCCACCCAGCCGGTATAATCGACCTTGAACCTGGTGCGACGACATTTTTCAGCCGGCCGCGCGTTTCAGATGGCTCTGGCGCTCCTCCTGCTAGCACAATTCCACCACTTTCCTCAGGGGCCTCAGTGGGCTCAGGGGATGCAACTGGCTTATGTCGGTCCAGGTGCGGGGTTCGCCTTTCTGGGATCGTTTCTCAGTCTGGCCGCCGGTTTTTTCCTCAGCGTTTTCTCGCTATTCTCCTGGCCGTTTCGGATGGCCTGGCGCGCGCTGAGGCGCCGCAAGGGTTACCGCCGTGCGCGCGTCGCCAGGATTGTGTTTCTAGGGCTCGACGGCCTCGATCCGCGGCTGACCGAGCGACTGATGGCCGCAGGCAAGCTACCCAACCTGGCGCGCCTGGCCGCCGAGGGAAGTTACACGCGTCTGCGCACCACGTTCCCCGCGTTATCGCCGGTGGCTTGGTCCACGTTCGCCACCGGTGTCAGTCCGGCGAAGCATAACATTTTCGATTTTCTCGACCGCAGCCTGAAATCCTATTTGCCGGAGCTATCGTCGGCACGCGTGGGAAAGCCGCGGCGGACCCTCCGCTTGGGCCGCCTGCGCATCCCGCTTTCGCGCACGCCGGTCGAGTTACTGCGCAAGAGCCAGCCGTTCTGGAAAATCCTCGGAGGGCAGGGAATCGCCTGCACCATCCTGCGCGTTCCCATCACCTTCCCGCCCGAGAAGTTCGACGGCCGGCTGCTCTCCGCCATGTGCACGCCCGATCTGAAGGGCACGCAGGGGAGCTTCTCGCAGTTCACCACGCGCATCGCCCGGGCGACTTATGAAAACGGCAGCCGCTATCCATTGCGGCGCGAGCGGGACGGCTTCGCCGGCGAAATCGAAGGTCCGCAGGATACATTTCTGGAAGCCAGCCCCACGCTCCGTATCCCTTTCCGCGTCGTGCGGCGCCAGGGCACATTCGAATTGCACATCCAGGGACACCACTGCGCCCTCCAGCCCGGAGAATACACGGACTGGCAGCGCCTCCGTTTCCGGACCGTGCTGGGAGCGACGGCCATAGGAATGGCGCGCTTTCTCGCCACCGAGATCGACCCGGAGTTCAGTCTCTACATGACGCCGCTCAACCTCGATCCGGAGCGGCCCGCGCTGCCCATCAGTCATCCGCCCTATTACGCGGCGTATCTGGCCAACCTTTTTGGTACTTACGCTACTTTGGGCATGGCCGAGGATACGTGGGCGCTCAACGAGGGCGTGATCGGTGAGGATGCCTTTCTACGCCAGGCCTGGGACATTTTCACGGAACGCGAAGCCATGTTCCTGGACGCCCTGGATAAGACGCGCCGCGGCGTGGTGGCCTGTGTGTTCGATACCAGCGACCGCGTCCAGCACATGTTCTACCGGCGGCTGGGCACCACCGACCCGCACGCCGGTGCCATCGAAGAGATGTACCTTCGCATGGATACACTGGTGGCGAAAGCCATGGCCAGCGCTCGCGACGGCACCGCGCTGTTCGTCCTGTCGGATCACGGCTTCTGCGCGTTCCGCCGGGGCGTGAATATCAACGCATGGCTGCGCGACAACGGCTACCTGGGTCTGAAGAACGGCAGCCGCGAGAGCGGATCTTTTTTCGACGGCGTGGATTGGAGCCGCACGCGCGCCTACGCCCTCGGGCTGGGTGGTTTCTATCTGAACGTGAAGGGCCGGGAGTCGCTAGGCATCGTGGAAGCGCGCGATGCGGCGCGCTTGAAAGCCGAGATTATCGCCAAGCTGAGCGCCTTGCGCGACGATGACGACGCGGTGCCCATCCGGAATGTCTACGCGACGGACGCCCTCTATCGCGGGCCATACCTGGATGCCGCGCCGGATTTCATCGTGGGCTACAACGAAGGTTACCGCTGCTCCTGGGAAGGCGCGGTGGGCCGGGTCACGGCGCGGGTGATCGAGGACAACCACAAAGCCTGGAGCGGCGATCATTGCGTAGATCCCATGCTGGTGCCGGGCGTGCTGTTCAGTAATCGTAAGATCGAGGCTGCGGATCCTGGGATGGAAGACCTCGCGCCCACGGCGCTCAGCCTGTTCGGTGTGGATCGGCCAGAATGGATGGAGGGGAAGGCGCTGTTGTAGGCTCACGTCCGCTATTCTACGCGCAGACATTCCATAGGGTCCACCTTGGCAGCCCGCCGGGCCGGGATCCAGTTTGCCAGCGCGGCGATGACTCCCAGGAAAGCAGCCACTGCGCCATAAACCGCAGGGTCCGCCGGACTCACGTGGACTAGAACAGACGATGCCATGCGCGCCATGGCAACCGCGCCCGCCGAGCCGATCGCCAAACCCGCCAGAGTTAGCAGCATGCCGCGGCGCAGCGCGAGCCAGGTCATATCCAGCGGGCGTGCGCCCAACGCGATGCGAATGCCGATTTCGTGTGTACGTTGGATGACCGAATAGGCCATCACGCTGTAGAGGCCGATAGCGGCCAACGACAGTGCGATCACGCCCATGCCGCTCATCAGACTAGCCGCCACCTTCTGTCCAAAAAGCGCCGCGCCGATATGCTCAGTGAGCGCCTCTCCGCCGAACATGGCTACGCTCGGGTCGATGGCCGCCACCGCCTGCCGCACGATACCAATGGCCCTTTCCGGATCGCCGGCCGTACGCACGTAGAATTTAATCTCCGGCATGTAATACTGCCGAATTGGAATGTAGAAGTACGGCTGCGGGCTTTCGGTAAACGTGATGTACTTGCCTGTTCCCACGACACCGACGATGGTGAACCATCGGCCGAAGCCCTTCACCTTGTGGCCGATGGGATTCTGGCGCGGCAGGAAGCGGCGCACAAACTCGTGGTTGACGATCATGACTGGCAGCGCCTTGTCGTCGTCGTGCTCGGTAAAGTCGCGGCCCTCGGCGAGCGGAATCCGCATCAGGTCGAAGTAGCCTGGCGCTACCAGGCTGCGATAAATTTTCATATTCTCGCTGGGCCCCGGCACATAACCCTCGATCTGCAGGTCTTCCCATGACATTCCCGCGAAGCCCAGAGGCACAGTATCGGCAAAACTGACTGCTTGTACGCCGGGCTTGGACTCCAGATCCTGGCGCAGGCGCCGGCAGAAGACCGCCGCTTGTGAAGAGGTATAACCCGACGACGACAGATCCACTTCCGCGATCGCCACGTGCCGCGGATCGAAGCCCGGGCTGATGGTTTTGGCCATCGCGAAGCTCTTCAAGAACAGGCCGGCGCCAGCCAGCGCCACCACCGCCAGGGCGACCTCCGCCACCACCAGGGCGCCGCGCAGGCGATGGGAACGCGCGCTGCCTGAACCCCCGCGGCCACTTTCCTTCAGCGTATCGTTCAGGGTCAGATGGGTGGCGTGCAGCGCGGGGATCAAGCCCGCTAACAACGTGACTGTTACTGCCAGCATCTCGGCGAACACCAGGACCCGCCAATCGAGTGGCACGTCTTGTATGTTTGGCGACGAGGTCGCCGGGACCATCCACGTGAGGGAGGCACGCATTTGATCCGCCAAAGCGAGACCCAGTAGCGATCCTCCCAAAGCCAGCAGGAGCGTCTCCACCAGAAGCTGGCGGACTATTCGTCCGCGAGGCGCACCCAGTGCGAGGCGCACGCTGAACTCCCTGGTGCGCGCGGTGGCCCGCGCCAGCAATAGGTTGGTCACGTTCGCGCACGCAATCAGCAGCACCACCGCGCAGATCCCCATCAGAATACTGAGCGGACCAAGCATAATTTTCTGGGCGCCGTAAGCCGCGCGCCAGACCGGAACTACAGCCGCGCTGATGCCGCGGTTGGCATCGGCGTACGTTACGGCCAGCCGCTGAGCCAGCGACTGTATTTCGGCCTGTGCCTGCGCGATCGTAGCGCCCGGCTTCAGGCGCGCCAAGGAAAGAAACATTCGATTCTTGCGGTTTTCCAGAGGAGCATTCCCCTGCCCG
Organism: Bryobacterales bacterium; assembly: GCA_963756605.1. Taxonomy (GTDB): domain Bacteria; phylum Acidobacteriota; class Terriglobia; order Bryobacterales; family Bryobacteraceae; genus Bog-159. The sequence goes on from CAVWOT010000022.1 coordinate 379,276, forward strand.
CTGAGTTCGCCGAATGCCATGGCGGGCGTCCAGATGTCGTAGGCGAGGCTGCTCATCGATCCGCCGAAGCCGGCAGGCGTCACCCCGATAATCGTGAGAGGATAGCGGTTCACGCGCATGACCGAACCCAACGCTTTCGGGCTGGAGTGGAACCGGTTCTTCCAGAGTGAGTAGCTGATCACCGCCACTAGGTGCCCGCCAGGAGTGTCGTCCCGCTCCTGGCCCACAAAAAAGCGGCCTAGCACCGGCTTGACCCGCAGCACATCGAAGAAATCGCCGGAGACCATTTCGCCCCACACGCGGCTGGCGTGAAGGCCATCGCCCACGTTGAACGCCCGCGGCGTCGTCGCCAGTACACCGTCGAGCAACTGGGCGCGGTCGCGCAGATCGCGGAAATCGGGATACGACGTCGTAATGTGCTCTCCAGATGGCGCCACCGTTTCGAGCGCCACCAGCCTTCCGGGATCGCCGGCCCCGGGAAACGGGCGGAGAAGCACCCCATTGATCCAACTGAAGACCGTGGTATTGGCGGCGATTCCGACAGCCGTGGTCAGCACCGCGACAGCCGTAAAGCCCTTGCTCTTCCGCAAGGTCCTGAACCCGTACTGGAGATCTTTGAGTAAAGTGGCCACGGCGCGGCTCCTGCGGTCGAGGATGGTGCAATCCAAGCACCGCGCGTGGCTGGTGGCTGGTGGTTTAGCTTCCCGCAAAAGGCGGGATGTGCGCGATTTCGGGACCAACTGTGCGCGAGCGGACAACGAAACCACCAACCCCTAAGCGCCGCGCGTGGCTGGCAGTCGGCGCGCGCGCGTGGCTGGTAGTCGGCGGTTTAGCTCGTTCGCCAGCGTACCACCGGTCGCGAAACTAATCCACCGCCCACCAGCCACTAACCACCAGCCACCAAGTACAGCCACTGCCCACTAGCCAGCATTCCTAGCCACTGGTTAACTGACGCGCGGTTTCGTCCCAAAAAACGGGCTTCTTCCGGAAGTAAGACTCATTCGCCATATGGCAGGCAATCGCGGCGTGATTGCCAAAGACGGCATCTTCCGTTACCGGCCTGCGGCTCTTGACAGCCTGGAAAAAGTTCCAAAGGTGCGGACGAACGTCATCCCAATCGTTGCCTTTGTAGACAACGTCTTCCATCATCGGCTCGCGCCCGGGCATAATGGCGTGGGCGGCTTCCCACTGCCTGACGTATTCCGCGCGCATTTTCCCCGGGAAGCCGCTCGAGTAGTAACTGGGTGAAGTATCCACGCCCAGTTGCGGCGTGTGCCGTAGCTCGCCGCCGTTGGCGTCCAGAATGCCTTTCGGACCCATGAAGCGCGCCAGTTCGGGTGTTTCGGTGCCAAGGCCCAGGCGGACGTAGACGGGCACGCCGTGGTAGTCGAAGAGCACCGCGTGTAGATCGGGCATGTTGCGGCCATCCTTCCAGCGGAAGATCCCGCCCAATGCCTGCGCCGAGCGGGGCGCTTCGTTCCACCCCAGCGTAAATAGCATGCCGCTGATCAGGTGGACCATCAGGTCGCCGCCCACGCCGGTGCCATACTCCTTCCAACAGCGCCAGCGCGCGAATCGGTATTTGTCGAAAGGAATCTTCGGCGCATCGTTCAGCCAAGTGTCCCAGTCGAGGTTGGCGGGCGAAAGATCGAACGGCGGCGGGTATTCCCAGGCGCCGGTAGGGTCGTTGCGTCCCAGGGTGAGCTCGACCATCTCTACATCGCCGATGGCGCCCTCGCGGTATAGATCGCGCGCCTTGGCGCATAGCACGGAACTGACGCGCTGCGATCCGATCTGCACGATGCGATTGTTTTTCGCGGCCGCTTCCACCATGGCGAATCCCTGTTCGGCGGCGTGCGACATGGGCTTTTCGCAGTAGATGTCCTTTCCCGCATTGCAGGCATCCACCACCACGCGCATGTGCCAATGATCGGGCACGGCCGCCACGATGCATTCGATATCCTTGCGGTCGAGCAATTCGCGGTAGCGGCGGGTAGCGGGCAGGTTCGGATTGCCGGTGATTTCGCGCGCCAGCGTATGGCGGCCATCGTATAAGTCGGCAGCCCCTACGCACTCCACACCGGGCAGGGTGATGGCCGTGCCCAGCAGGCCGGAGCCCTGCATGCCGATGCCGATCATGCCGAATCGGATGCGGTCGCCGGGGGGTGCGGCTACGGCCTGCGGAGCGAGCAGGACAGTTTTGGCAGCGAAGAGGCTTCCGCTACCGACGGCGCCGGCCTGTAGGAACGTGCGGCGGGAGAGAGGAGTATGCATAAGCGCCAGCATACCGCGCGGCGCTGGCGAGCGCTTGGTTACCGAGCCGCGAGCGCTACAGAGCCGCGACCGTGAGGGAGCGGCCTCTCCAGTAGTGAAATCGAACATCGGGTCCCATAACCGGACACCGCCCTCGGCGCAAACTCCATTCTCTCTCCAAAAGCTGATGGAAGAGTAATTGCCACTGCCACGCCTACGCAATGAACTCATTCAGAAATGTAATACTGCTGGCGTGGATTGTTTCGAGTGCGCTAGGCTTGGCTCAAACCTCCGAGGTCGCCATCGAGTCACCCAAACCTCCTCCGGTAATCGGGCACGTGTTGGCTCCGTTTCACCTGGAAAAGCGCCAGGTGCCGCCGGCCCGGCTGAGCAACTCGCCGCGCTTGGAATCGTTGGTGCGCGCGGGCAGTCTGTATCTATCGGTTGATGACGTCATCGCTCTGGTATTAGAGAACAATCTCGATATCGCCGTGCAGCGGTACAGTCCATTCCTGGCGCGCGAGGTGTTGCGCCGCACCGAAGGCGGCGGCTATCTACGGTCGGTGGATTCGCCTATCACCGCTGGGCCTACCAGCGTCAGCACGGCCGGGATCAGTGTCAATGCCAACGGACTGGCGGGAGGCGCCGGTTTAAGTTCGGGCGGCGGCATTGTGACTCAGATCGGTCCGGTCCCTCCCAATCTGGATCCCCAATTCTACGTGGGCGAGTTCGCCGGGCACAACACCATCCCCGAGACCAATCTTCTGCTCGACCAGACCTCCGCTCTGACAACCGACTATCACCAGATTGTCTTTCAATACTCTCAGCAGTTTATTACCGGCACATTGGCGCAACTTACTTTTTTCGATTACCACAGTGTGCAGAACACCCCTGTAAACCTCTTCAACCCTTCGATCACCGGGTATCTCGATCTGCAGATCTATCAGCCCCTGCTGCAAGGATTCAGGATCGGCGCCAACAATCGCGACATCCGCATCGCTAAGAACAACATGAAAGTGAGTAACCTGCAACTGAAGCTGCAGGTGGCCACTACGGTCTCCGCTGCCTTGAATCTCTATTGGGACCTGGTAAGTTTCGTGGACTCCGTGCGCATCAAGGAACAAGCCCTGGCGACGTCGCAGAAGCTCTATGAAGACGACCAGAAGATGGTCAAGATCGGGTCGCTGCCGGCGGTGGAAGTGACGCGCGCCGCCGCCCAGGTCTCGGTGAGCAAACAGGATCTGCTGATCGCACAGACCAACGTACAGCAACAGGAAATTGTCTTAAAGAATGCGTTGAGCCGGAATGCCATGGCCAATGCCTGGCTGGATGAGGTTCACATCGTGCCGCTGAATCGCATCCAGGTTCCCAAGACCGACGATCTGAAAACACTGGCGGAGTTGCTTCCAGAAGCCATGACTAACCGCGTGGAGATCGAGCAGGACAAGATCAATATCGACAGCGAAAAAATCTCCATTCGCGGTTCCCGTAACGGGTTGCTGCCCGTTTTACAGGCCTTTGTGGAATTGACCAACAATGGGCTGAGCGGACCGGTAAATCCCCTGTATAACGGTTGCTGCGGCGTTCCCGACCCATATTTCATCGGCGGAACGGGCAATGCCCTGGCACAGGTCTTCCGCCGCGATTTCCCGAACTACTCCGCCGGACTCACACTGAACATTCCATTCCGTAACCGCCAGGCCCAGGCTGACTATGTAACGGATCAACTGCAACTCCGGCAGGCTGAACTCAGGCTGCAGCGCGCCGCCAACCAGGTGACTGTGGACGTGAAAACCGCGGTAATTGGAGTGCAGCAGGCGCGCGCCCGGTACGAGACGGCGTTGGATACTCGCAGGCTGGCGGAACAGAGCCTGAAGGACGAGGAGAACCGGTTTCAGCACGGCGTCTCGAGCGTCACTTTGGTGATTCAGGCCCAGCGTGACCTGGCGAACGATGAAGATGCCGAAGTCCAGGCCATGGCTAACTATACGCACGCCAAGATCGCGTTCGACATGGCCATGGGACGGACGCTCGATGTGAACCGTATTTCCATGCAGGAGGCTGTCAACGGGCGTGTCGCGAGAGAGTCAGCCATACCTCAGGAGACGCCCCGATGAGCAAGCTATGTAGGGTGGGCACCCTGCCGGGGCGCCCTTTGGGCCCGGCCTCTGAGGCCACCTCGTTCAGGCGTCGATCCTCGCGGCCCATTAGCCGCACCCGCCTGCTGGCTTGTGTCTGCGCCCTGGCGGTATGTTCCGCGCAGGACTCACAGTATGCCATCCAGAAGGCGCAAATACCGATTCCCCTACGCTCGTACGCCCCTTCCGACGTGCCGGCTATCCAGCTGAGTAACTCCACCCGGTTACATGCTCTACTGCGTGCCGGCAAGTTATACCTGACGGTGCAAGATACATTGGCGCTGGCCATCGAGAACAATCTCAACCTGGAAATAGATCGTTATGGACCGCTTTTGGCGCAGTCCGCATTGGAGCGGCAAAAGGCCGGCGGCCCGTTGCGCGGCGTTCCGAACGCCGCTGCGCAGGTGGCCAGCGTGGACAGCGGATTGGGCGTAAACGGCAGCATCCAGGCGGCCGGTCTGTCTGGCGGCAGCGGCGGTTCGAGCGGCGGCAACGCGGGCGGCGCGTCGATTCAACAGGTCGGCGTGGTCACGCCGAATTTGGATCCTGTCCTTCAAAACAGCACGATTTTCGAGCACCTGAGCCAGCCGCAGTTTAACGCCGTCGTCAGCCAGACGACCGCCCTGATCCAGAATATTCGCAGTTACAGCACTTTCGTCCAGGAGGGGCTTTTGACCGGCGGCTACGTACGATTTACGGACTTCGAAGAGTATCTCAACGAAAATGCTCCCAGCGACGCCCTCGAGCCGCAAAGGGGTCCGTATATCAGTCTCGCGATCCGGCATAACCTCTTGCAGGGCTTTGGCGTCAAACTCAACGACCGGTTTATCCGCATCGCGCAGATTAATATTGTCGCGGCGCGGGAGAACTTCCGTTCTCAGTTACTTGACTTGACCGCGAGTGTGCTGAACCTTTATTGGGATCTGGTTAGTGCTAACGACGAGTTGAAGATCAGGCGGAGTGCCCTACAGATGACCCAGAAGTTTCTCGACGACACGCGAAAGGAGATCGCCGCGGGTTCGCTGCCGCGCGTGGAGCTGCCGCGCGCCGAAGCCGAAGCCGCCAGCCGCGAGCACGATGTGGTGGTCGCCCAGTTCAACGTCCGGCAACGGGAAGGAGCGGTGAAAGATGCCATAACCCGTACGATGGATCCCGAGATTCAGGCCGCCGATATCGTCACTCTCGACCGTTTCGAGGTCCCCGAAACTGACGACTTGCCGCCATTACGTCGATTAGTCACCAGCGCCATGAAACAGAGGCCCGACGTGGCCGTCGCGAATTTCCGCGAACAGACGCAGGAAATGGCCCTCTCCGGAACCGAGAATCCTCTGTTGCCGAATCTGACCTTGCAGGCGCAAACCTATAACCGGGGCGCCTCCGGTTCGCCCCAATACCAACCGAATCCATATTTCGTGGGTGGTTACGGTACGGCGCTGGCGCAGATCTTTCGGCGCGACTTCCCCAATGAGGCAGGATCCGTGGGCCTTTCGATTCCCCTGCGGAACCGGCAGGCGCAAGGCGATTACGGTATCGACCAGTTGCAATTTCGCCAATCGCAAGTGAGCACCCAGAGAGATACAAATCAGATCGTGGTGGACGTCTCCAACCAACTTAGTGCACTCCGGCAGTCTCGCGCCAAGTACCTGGCGGCCAAGCAGACCCGCACTCTGCAGGAGGAGTTACTAGCCAGCGAGCGCAAGAAGTTTTCATACGGTATCTCCACGTTCAACGACATCATTGCCGATCAGCGTACCCTGGTTAGCGCGCAACTAGCCGAACTCAGCGCCTTGGCGACTTATGCGCACGCCAGAGTGTCGCTCGACCAGGTACTCGGTGAGACACTGGAAAAGAATAACATCACGCTGGATGAAGGTCTCACGGGACAAGTCTCCCACTAAGTTGATTGGTCCGGGGAGGGCTGGCTTTAGCCCGCGCGGGGTTTCAGCCCGGCCCGCACACCTCTTCATAATACCGCTCATACAATGGGATGATCCTGTCCGCGCAGAACCGTTCCGTAGCGGTACGTCGCGCGGCGCGCGCGAAGCGGTCGTGCAGTTCGTCGTCCATGAGCAGCGCCGTGACGCGCGCGGCCTGTGCCGCGATGTCCCCTGCTGCCTCCAGGTAACCGTCCACGCCGTCGGTGATCAGTTCGGGCACGCCGCCCACGCGCGTAGCCACGGGCGGCACACCGCAGGCCATGCCCTCCAGCGCGGCCAGCCCGAACGACTCCAGTTCGCTGGGCATCAGCAGCACATGCGCCAGCGGAATGATCCGCTCCACATGATTCTGCTTGCCAAGAAACGAGACATAGGGTTCCACGCGCAACTCCCGCGCCAGGCGTTCCGCGGGGACTCGCTCCGGCCCGTCCCCCACCATCAGCAGGTGCGCCGGCGCGCTGCGCACCACTTCCGCCAGGATGCGCACACAATCCTGCACGCGTTTCACCGGCCGGAAATTCGATACGTGGATCAGCAGCTTTCCCTCCGCCGGCGCGTAGCACTTCGCCATGGCCTTCTCCCGATCCGGCTTATACAGTTCGCAATTCACAAAGTTCTTGATTACGCGTATATGGTTGCGCACGCCGAACACGTCCACCGTCTGCCGGCGCAAGTAGTCGCTGATGGACGTAATGCCGTCAGACTGCTCGATGGAGAATTTAGTGATGGGAAAGTACGACCGGTCCACACCCACCAGCGTAATATCCGTGCCATGCAGCGTCGTGATGAAGGGCAAGCGGCGCACAGGGGCCAGCATGCTCTTGGCAAGCAGCGCCGAGATCGAATGCGGAATGGCGTAGTGTACGTGCAACAGATCCAGATGGTGCGACTCCGCCACTTCCGCCATGTGCGAGGCCAGCGCCAGGCAGTACGGCGGATATTGAAACAGCGGATAATCGGACACCTCCACTTCGTGATAGTGGATGCGCGGGATGCCGGGGTCCAGGCGAATGGGATTCGCGTAAGTGATGAAATGGACTTCGTGTCCCCGATTGGCCAGTTCCAGGCCGAGTTCGGTGGCCACGATGCCGCTCCCACCGTAGGTCGGGTAGCAAGTGATGCCGACGTTCACATCGTAAGGCTACCATGCCCAGGGCCCTCGTTTTTTCCCGCGTAAGAAGTTTTTGCACCAGTACCTCACACCGTTCGCAGTGCGCGCGTGCTCTGGAGGGTGGGCGTTAGCCGGCGCGGCGCTTCAGCGCCGCTGCAGCAGCTTTGGAAAGGCAGCGCGCATGTACCGGTTTGCACCAAGGCTCGAAAACACTGGCAGACAGACTGCTCATCAACGGGTGGGAGAACTTGCAATGAGCACATTATCAGTCGTACTGGTTGTCGTTGTCATCGTGCTGGCGGCCGCGGTCGCGTTACTTCTCATCACGCAACGGCGAAGCCAGCACTTACGTTCCAAGTTTGGGCCGGAATATCACCGGACGGTGGCCGAACTCGGCGGCCGTGCCAAAGCCGAGCGCGACCTGGAGCGGCGCGAAAAGCGCATCCAAAGGCTCGATCTTCGGTCGCTTCCGCCAGCCACACGCGATCGTTACGTGGAGGCTTGGCGCATGGACCAGGCCCGCTTCGTGGACGATCCGAAGGGAGCCGTGTTGGAAGCGGACCGCCTGGTGCAGTCGGTGATGCGCGAGCGCGGGTATCCGGTTGCAGACTTCGATCAGCGGGTGGACGATATCTCGGTCGATCATCCGCACGTAGTGCAGAACTACCGCGCGGCGCGGGATATAGTCGTGCGGCATCAGCGTGGGGAAGCCACTACCGAGGACTTACGGCGCGCCCTGGTGCATTACCGCGCCTTGTTTGATGAGCTGTTGGAAATTCAGGAGGTGAGAGTATGAACGAAACAATCAATGAACCCGACCTGCGCACAACGGATTTTGTGGCGGGCGGCGGTACGCAGATGGTTCGGGAAGAAACCCCGGCGCCATTGTTTGCGGAACAGGAGACCGACCAATTGCGCACCCGCTGGAATGATATTCAGGCTGGATTCGTGGATGAACCCCGTATGGCTGTCAGCCAGGCAGACGAACTGGTCACGTCGGCGATGAAGCGCCTGGCCGAGGTTTTTGCGGCTGAGCGCGATAAACTCGAACAGCAGTGGGATCGTGGCGGCGATGTCTCCACCGAGAATCTCAGGCAGGTGTTGCAGCGCTACCGTTCATTCTTCAATCGATTACTTGCAATGTAGACGCAGGTGGGGGCTTGCCAGAGCCAAGATAGGTTCCGCGGTACCAGCACAACGCTACTCTCCTGACATCCGGTGTAGTAGGCGCCGGCGGCTGCGCCGGACGCGCTTGTCCCACCGACTCGAGCGAAAACTATGATCCCCAAACGGCCGTCTGGACGACCGCAAGTAACTGCTACTAACGACGCGCCTCTACTATACGCAAACGTCACCGGCCGGCGGAAGCGCTCTGGTCGCCGGCGGATGCCGAGCTACCTGCGCGACGTCGGTTACAGGTTTGCTCGCGACCGCCGAACAATATCCCGTAGCGCTGATTTTGGAGGGCGGGCTTCAGCCGGCGCGGGGCTTCAGCCCCGCTGCAGCATCGTCTTGGTCGCGGCTCTGCTGCTACGTGGGCAGGCGTCCGCGTCTATAATAGAGGATCATGTCATCGGCGTTCGTGCATCTCGCGGGCCCCGAGCTGATCGCCGAATACGAACCGGTGATCGGTCTCGAAGTACACGTGCAACTGGCCACCACGACGAAGATTTTTTGCGGCTGCCCCACCAGTTTCGGCGCGGAACCAAACAGCAATGTTTGTCCGGTCTGCCTGGGTCTGCCGGGCGCCCTACCTATGTTGAACGCGGCTGCCGTCGAACTGGCGATTCAAGCTGCGCTGGCGCTCGACTGTCGCGTCCGCCCGGTTTCCCGCTTTGCCCGCAAGAATTACTTTTATCCCGATCTGCCCAAGGGCTACCAGATCTCCCAATATGAGGAGCCGCTGGCCGAGCGCGGCTGGGTCGACATTTCGTTGGACGGAGCGCCCAAGCGCATCGGAATCACGCGCGTTCATATGGAAGACGATGCGGGCAAGAGCATCCATGATGGTTTTCGCGATTCTGGCCGCTACACATACGTCGATCTAAATCGCTCCGGCACGCCCTTGATTGAAATTGTTACCGAGCCGGATATGCGTGGCTCTACGGAGGCTTACAATTTCCTCACCGAGTTGAAGCAAACACTCGAATTTCTGAACGTCTCCACGTGCGATATGGAGAAGGGTCACTTGCGCTGCGACGCCAATGTGTCAGTCCGCCTGAAAGGCGCGACGGAATTCGGCGTTAAGGCCGAAGTAAAGAACCTGAATTCGTTCCGCTTTCTGAAGCTGGCGTTGGACCACGAAATCGCGCGCCAGGTCGGCATTCTCGAGAGTGGGGGCGCCGTCGAGCAGGAAACGCGTCTGTTCAATCCGGATACCGGCGAAACCGCCAGCATGCGCAGCAAGGAACACGCCCACGACTACCGCTATTTTCCGGAGCCGGACCTGGCGCCGCTGCGGATCGCGGATGCCTGGCTTGATGAGATCCGCGCGCGTATGCCGGAGCTGCCTGCGCGAACGCGCGCCCGCTTTATGGAGGGCTACGGCTTGAGCGCATACGACGCTGGCGTGCTCACCGCCAGCCGCCCGGTGGCGGAGTATTACGAGCGCGTAGCGGAGACGGCGGGCGATCCGAAAGCTGCCGCCAACTGGGTGATGGGCGATCTCATGGGCGCGCTCAACGCTGCGGGCAAAGGGATTGCCGATACGCCGGTTGCGCCCGAGCGGCTGGGCGAGCTGGTGACGTTAATCCGCAAGGGCGAGATTTCCGGTAAGATCGCCAAGGAAGTCTTTGCCAAAATGTTTGCGGGCGGGGAGACAGCGCCGGCCATCATAGAGAGAGAAGGACTGAAACAAATTAGCGATACCAGCGCGCTGGAGCAGATCGTCGATCAGGTGCTGGCGCAGAATGCCAAGCAGGTGGAGCAGTACAAAAGCGGCAAGACCACGGTGCTGGGATTCCTGATCGGGCAGGTGATGAAAGCCTCCAATGGGCAGGCAAACCCGGCGGCAGTGAACGACTTACTAAGAGAGAAGCTATGTTAAAAGAAGGCGATCCCGCCCCGAAAATCAAATTACAAGCAGATACCGGCGAGCCGTTCGACTTAGATAGCGTGCGGGGCAGGAAGGCGGTGCTATTCTTCTATCCCAAAGCCAGCACGCCGGGTTGCACCGTGGAAGCGTGTGAGTTCCGCGACACGTTCAAGAAGTTTGAAAAGAAGGATGTCGTGGTGCTGGGTATCTCCAAGGATACGCCCAAAGCGCAGACTACCTTTAAACAGAACCAGCACCTGCCGTATACGCTGCTGTGCGACGTCGATAAGAAGGTCGCCGAGGCTTACGGTGTCTGGAAAGAGAAGAATATGTACGGCAAGAAAGTGATGGGAGTGGAGCGCACCACGTTCATAATCGACGAGCACGGTAAGATTCAGAAGATCTTCTCAAAAGTCAAGCCGGCCGGCCACGCGGAAGAGGTCCTGGCCGCCCTATAAGAAGCCTTAAGTCACGGAGCTTCTCATGGGAATCCTCACGGACGATATGAAACGCATCGTGCGTGAGCAGCGGCTGGGATACGTCGCGACAGTCTGTCCGGACGGCACCGCGAACCTGTCGCCGAAAGGAACGATAGCTGTGTGGGACGACGACCACCTGGTCTTTGCCGACATCCGGTCGCCGCAGTCCGTGCGTAATATCGGCCAAAATGCATCTGTCGAGATCAATGTGGTCGATCCTCTCGTGCGCAAGGGCTACCGGTTCAAAGGAGATGGCGCCGTCTATCGCACAGGCGAGATATTCGATCGGGGGAACCGATTCTATCGCGATATGGGCCTCGCCAATGAAATCCAGGCGATCGTTCTAATTCACATAAAACGAGCCCAGCCGGTGCTCTCTCCCGCCTACGACCGAGGTGAAACAGAACAGAGTGTCAGAGCGCGCTGGCGAAGTTACTGGCAAAAGCTTTGGGATGGAGAGGCTCCGTAACCGTGTATTCTTATCATTTGCCGGCGACATGCAGCAGCTTCCTTAGCTTAACGTCTGCCGAAGACTCGCCAACCATAACCTCCACTTCATCCCCCTCCAGCACCCAACTCTTCCGTTCAACATCCCAATAAGTCAACTTATCCGCCGGCAACGGAATTTCCACCGTCTGACGCTCTCCCGGCCTCAAAGTAACTCTCCGAAAGCCACGTAGCTCCTTCGCCGGCCGATCCACCGCGGAATTGACATGCTTCACATAAAGCTCGACGACGTCATCGCCCGCCCGCGTCCCCGTGTTCTTCACATCCACGTCCACCATCACACTCCCGCCCGCCGCCAATCGGGACGGAGCCACCCGTAGCTTCGAGTATTTAAATGTCGTGTAACTAAGACCATACCCGAACGGATACAACGGATCGCCCTTGAAATACATGTAAGTCCGCCCGTGCCGGATATCGTAATCCATCATCTCCGGAACCTGATCGAGTGACTTCGGCCAGGTCTGGACCAGTTTTCCCCCGGGATTGTAGTCGCCGAACAGCACATCTGCCACAGCCGTACCCATCTCCTGCGCGTTATGGGTCATGTGCAGAATCGCCGGCAGATTCTCCTGGCTCCAGTTGATGGCGAACGGAAAGCTCGCCACCAGCACCATCACCGTCTTGGGATTGGCGGCGTACACCTGCTCGACCAGTTCTTCCATCTCCAGATTGATGGCGCGCCGGTCCACCGCTTCCTTGCCGTCGCTGGGAGTCGGACACTTCTCCCAACCCGCATCGCAGGTCGTATGATTCCCGACGAAGACCACGGCCACATCCGATTCCTTGGCCGCCTTCACCGCCGCGCCGCCGTCATTGTTCGCCGCGTAGTTCACGGTGACACCGGAACCGAGCTTCGCCTTAATACCTTCGAGCGGAGTGATCGTATATGGAGGCGTGCCGCTATACCAATCGAGCAGCACCTGGTCCGCGCGTGGACCAATCACCGCGATCGACCTCACCTTCGACCGGTCCAGCGGCAGGAAACCATTCGCGTTCTTCAACAGCACTACGGATTCGAGCGCCACCTGCCGCGCCACCTCCTTATGGCCGGGCGCCTTCCATGCCTCATCTTCGCCCATGAGCTTCGTATATCCCACCCGCACCGACGGATCCAGCAGTCCTAGCCGGATCATCACCCGGAATTCGCCTTTGATCACATCGTCGATCTCGGCCTCGGTCAGTAGCTTCTCCTTCAGCGCATCATTGATCGGCCCCTGGAAACGGTCCAGGAACTGGCTGATCCCCGCCTTCACCGCGCCCGCCGCGCCCTCCGGCAGCGTCGAGTAATACTTGTGCAGCGTGATCATATTGCGCAACGCGCCGGCATCCGTGCAGATGATTCCGTCCACGCCCCATTCCTTCATCGCGATCGAGCGCAGGATGGGATTCACCGTCATGGGAATGTGGTTCCACGCGTTGTACGACGCCATGAATGCCCGCGATCCGCCCTCCATCACACCCATGCGGAAGGGTACCGAGTAATATTCGCGCAGCAGCCGCTCGTCAAAATCCGACGACGATCCGCCGCGTCCGTTCTCGTTGCTGTTGGCAAGGAAGTGCTTCATCAGCGACGCCGTCAGCCAATACTTGGGATCGTCTCCCTGCAGGCCGCGCACCATGGCGGTCACCATGGCGCCGTTAAAGAACGGGTCTTCTCCGAAGCACTCTTCGGTGCGGCCCCAGCGCGGGTCGCGGCCCAGGTCCGCATTCGGCGCGCGCACCACCAGGCCCCCGCGATGCTTGCTCTGGTAGATGTAGCGTGTCTCCGTCCCCTCCACTCCGCCGGCCCGCCGGATCAGGTCCGGATCCCAGGTTTCGCCCATCCCGATGGCCTGTGCGAACTGCGTGGTGGGTATCGGCGTCGGCCGGCCCCATCCGCCAGGACCACCCAGTGCGAGGCCGTGCAAGCCTTCCACGTGACCCGTCGCCTGGATGCCTAACCGCGGCACGTTCGGACGCGTGCCCAGGCAGGCGACCTTTTCGTCGAGAGTCATCAGCGACACGATGTTCTCTACCCGCTGTTCGATGGGTAGATCGGGATTCTGGAAGGGATACTGATAGGGACCGTCGGCGGCGGCCAGCCAGCGTACCGGAAAACACACGACGATGGCCAAGGCGATGAGAGGCTTCATGAACCCCTATTATCGGTCCCGGCTCAACGGTGAATCAATGCTTCGGGCGTTCGCAGGAGGCTCCGTCGTAGCCCAGTTGTTTTACCTTCTGGATTGTCACCGTGCGTGCAGCCTCGTCCACTGTAGCCTGCACTTCCACGTGAAATCCCAATTGCTCCACTACGCCGGGATAGCCCTTCACGGTGAATACGGCTTTGGCCTGCTCGCTGATGAAAGCGGGGGCCACGCCCTTTTTCAGGCATGTCTTCGCACACTCCGGATTCGTCGCCGTAAATGTCCCGCTGGCGGCCCGTCCAGACGCGCATTCCAGGTCGGAGAACCAGCCTGTCCACGTGACGCTTTTCGTTTGCGGCGCGCCGGCTTCCACCAACGCGGCTGCACAACATAGAACCAAAAATGCCCGCCTCATCCCATCCACCTCTGCCACTCACGCGCGCTGATTCGCGGCCAGCGCATCTTCCACCGTTTCGCAAAACTGAAATACGGTGTCCAGCCGCGTCACCCGGAAGCATTCCCGTACGTATCCCTGTGCGCCCGCCATCCACAGCTTGCCGCCCGTCTCCTGCACTTTATTCAAGCAGTAGATGAATCGCCCAATGCCCGTGCTGTCGATGCGCTTCACGCCGCCCATGTCGAAGATGATGCGCTCCACGCCCTGGGCCAGCAGGCTGTTCAGCACCTCTTCGATGCGCTCGCCTTCCGGTCCGCGCATCACGCTGCCTTCGAGGGCGATTACCGTCGTGCCGGGCGCCGCGGTCTTGGGGGTAATTTCGAGTGCCATCCTGCGCTGTCCCCACCAGTATATGCCGGATGGGTCTTTTTGGCGTGGCCATCCGTATATTGCATAGTGCTATGATCCTCGCGGCGGCTATGAATCCGGAGGCATTCAGCGGCGCGCAAGATGCCATTACCCGTTTGCGGCGGGGCGATCCCGACGCTTTGACGGCCATGATCTCGCGCTACCAACATCGCCTCTATCGTTATTTGTTGCGCCTGGTGCGGGAACCGGCCGCCGCCGACGACCTGTTTCAGCAAACCTGGCTGCGCGTGATGGAAAAGATCGGCCGCTACGACGCGCGCCGCAATTTCGAGGCGTGGTTGTTTTCAGTGGCTCACAACCTGGCCGTCGACGCCTGGCGCGGAAAGCGCACCGAAAGCCTCGACGAAGGCGCTGACTCTCGCGAACACGCCAGTGGCGGCGGAGCCATCGGAAACACGCTGCGTGCTGACGATCCGGATGCCTTGGAGCGCCTGCTCGATTTCGAGCGCGGCGCGGCGCTGGCGGCTTCGATCCAGGAATTGCCTGCCATCCATCGCGAGGTGCTCACCCTGCGCTTTGAGGAAGACATGAAGCTTGAGGAGATCGCTGAGGTGGCGGGTATCCCCCTCTCCACCGTGAAAAGCCGGCTGAGCCGTGCGCTCGATGGATTGCGCACGGCCATGGACAAGCGGTTTCCGGGAAGGAAGGAAGCATGAGCGAACACGAGTCGATGGCCGGATTACTGGCACTGGCCGCGGCCGGAGCGCTCGATGCCCAGGAGCAGCGGTTGCTCGAGAAGCATGTCCGTGAGTGCCCCGCATGCCGCCGCGAGTTGGAGATCTGGAGCCAGTATGCGCAGGGACTGCGGCGGCTCCCCCAGCCGTCTGTCCCGTCGCAGTTGATGGAACGGACCCGGGCGCGCGTAGTGCAGGAAAGCGTCGCGGCGGCCGACCTGCGCTGGGAAGCGTTCACGCTGGGGGCACTGGCGTTGTTCGCCTGGACCGTGGGACTGACCTTCTGGCTGGTGGCACGCATCGTCACCGGCGGCGAACTGGTCGTCATGGGCGCCAACCTGGTCCGGTTCGGAACCTGGTCGGCAGGCTCGACTGTGCTGGTGTGGCTGACTGCGGCGGTGGCGGCCCTGGCGTTAGGCAGGCGCCGCCGCGAACTGAGGAGGGCTTTATGAGTCGCTTTCGAGATGAACTGGATTTGGTGCCGCGCCCGGCGTTCGCCGCCGGCGTGTGCGTGTGGCTGGGGTTCTTCCTGTTGATGATGTTGGTACCGTTCCGCATCGATCCCGAGGGCCGATCCTGGCCGTTGGCCGGCAAACTGGCGGTTGCCGTGCTGCCTGGGCTGCCCTTGTTTGCGATGGCCCTGCTGGTTGGCTATGTGTACTCCGACGCCAAGCGCCGCGGCATGCGGTACGTCCTGTGGACCTGGCTCGCGGCCCTCATCCCCAATGCCATCGGGATCATCCTGTATTTCGTTTTGCGCGAACCGCTGCTAATCAATTGCACCCAGTGCGGTACTCAGGTGCGGCCGGGTTTCGCGTTTTGCCCGAAGTGCGGCGCCTCTCTGGCGCTGGCTTGCCCGCAGTGCCGGCGTCCCGTGGAACCGGGCTGGACACACTGCGTCCATTGCGGAGCCTCGCTGCGCGCAGCATAATTCGTCGGGCAGGACTCCAGTCCTGCGGCCGGCGTCCACGCCGGCCTCCGTGTTGCCCCGCAATGTATTACCTTGAAACCGTGATGCCAGACAAGACACCGATCAGAATTGTATTGATAACCGCGGTCCTAGCTGCGACCGCCCTAGCCGGCGAACGTGCGACCATCGATAGCGGCCCCATAGAAGGTGCGCTCAACTCCGCCGCTACGGTCCGCATCTTTCGCGGCGTGCCGTTCGCCGCGCCGCCCGTAGGCAGCCTGCGCTGGCAAGCCCCGCAACCGGTGCCGCACTGGAACGACGTGCGCAACGCCCAGGAGTTTGGCCCGCATTGCGTCCAAGGCAAAGTGTTCGGCGATATCAACCCGCGCGACAACGTGATGAGCGAAGACTGCCTGAACCTGACCGTGTGGGCGCCATCTGAGCCCTCTCCGAAGCCACGACCGGTGTACCTGTGGTTTTATGGCGGCGGCTTCGCGGCCGGCGCCAGTGACGAGCCCCGCTATGATGCGGAAAGCTTCGCCCGGCGAGGCATCGTGGCTGTGAATGCGAATTACCGCCTCGGCGTCTTCGGCTATCTGGCGCACCCCGAGCTTACCCAAGAATCCGCGCATAAGGCTTCCGGCAATTATGGCCTGCTCGATCAGGTGGCCGCGCTCGCATGGGTGCGGCGCAATATCGCCGCGTTTGGCGGTGACCCGCACCGCATCACCATCGGCGGCGAATCGGCCGGATCGCTATCGGTCAGCGCGTTGATGGCGTCGCCCTTGTCGCGCGATCTGTTCCAGCAGGCGGTGGGAGAAAGCGGCGCTTTCTTTGGTGCGGTCGGCGGCCGCGGCATGCCTTCGCTCGCGGAGTCCGAGAAGCAGGGCGTGGCATTCGCCACGTCGGTAGGCGCCAAATCGCTCGCCGAATTACGTGCAAAAACATCTGACGAACTGGTGGCCGCGGCCATGAAGGTGAACGGTGGTTTCGGTTTCTGGCCAATTGTGGATGGCTATTTCTTACCGGAGGCCGTGCCAGCCATCTTCGCCGCGGGCCGCCAAAGCCATGTTCCGCTGCTGGCCGGCTGGAACGCGGATGAGGTTCGCATGGGCGTCATGATGGCCAAGGTCAAGCCCACTGCCCAAACTTTCCCCGAACAACTGCACAAGCAGTTCAAAGACAAAGCGGATGCGGCCCTGAAAGTGTATCCGGCGGCGACTGATGAGCAGGCAGTGCAATCGGCCGGCGATCTGGCCAGTGACAACTTCATCGTGTACGGAACCTGGAAATGGCTCGAAATGCAGGCGAAGACCGGTGAACCGGTCTACCGCTTTGAGTTCGACCGCACCACGCCCGTCCCCGAAACGATGCAAAAAATGGGAATCAAGACCATCGGCGCACCGCACGCTTCTGAAATCGAGTACGTCTTCGATATGCTGTCGTCAAAGAAAGCCGCCTGGCAGCCTGAAGATCAGAAAGTGGCCGAGACCATGAACGCCTACTGGGCGAACTTTATCCAAACGGGTAACCCCAACGGCGCGGGCCTGCCAAGGTGGCCGGACTACACCAAGACCCACGAAGTGATGCATCTGGATACCGAAAGCAAAGCGCTCCCCGAACAGCATCGCGACCGCTATGAGTTTCTAGACTCGCTGCACCCTGCCGAAGGTACGAACTGACAGCATTTACAACTATTCGAATTCTTCGCAGATGTGAGCGGCTTTTGGAGGGCGGGCTGTAGCCGGCGCGGGGCTTCAGCCCCGCTGCAGCATCGTTTTGTTTGGAGCTAACTAACCTTGTGGGGCAGGCACCCTGCCTCCGGTTCTAATTTGAGCACTAAAATAGCTGACGACATCAGCAAGCTCGCGGCTGTGGCATACTCAGAAGCAATGAAGTACCGATTCTTGCTCCGCAGTGTGTCGCAACGCCACGGAGTCAACAACTAAAAAGGACAAGCGTCGCCGTTCTGACGATTACCTCACTTAGTGCCTAATTTGGGTCTGCTTGGCCAAAAAAAATATAGTGGAACCCGCAAGCTGAAGAAACCTGTCTCAATATCGATCACAAGTTTCGCGTTTCCCCTAATCCCCTGATTCAAAAGCCGCGCCTCCTTCCGCGAGCCTTCTCCCCTCCCGCCCCGCGCGTACAATGATCATCGAGATATCGGATGCCATGGGAGTCACTCCAAGCCGGAATTCGCCAAAAGCTGAACCGCCTCCGATGGAATCTGAAACGCATGCCCGTCGCCCCTTTTTTCGCGCTCTCAGCGGACCCGCTGTGCATCACCACCTTCGATGGCCATCTGCGCCGCATCAATCCGGCTTTCCTCAATACCCTCGGCTACCCGGAGCCGCTCCTCCTCACCACCAACATTCTCGATCTGGTCCATCCGCTCGATCGGCCTGCCGCCGCCACCGCCATTGCCGGACTCGCGCGCGGCAATCCAGTCACCGGTCTGGAAACTCGCTTCCGTTCCGCCGCGGGCGCCTACAAACTGCTGGCGTGGAGCAGCACGCCATTTCTTGCCCGGCACCTGGCGTACAACGTTGCCCGCGACCACACTCGTCAGCAACTCGACCAGGATGCCCTGCGTCAATCCGAAGCCCGCTGCCTGTGCGCACTCGAAAGTACCACCGATGCCTTTTTCGCCGTGGACCGCGACTGGCGGCTCATTCGCGTGAACCAGCAAGCCGAGCGCCTGTGGAATTGCGATCGCACACGCGTCCTCGGCCGCCAGCTCTGGGAGGTTTTTCCGGAAGCTGCCGGTGGTCCATTTCACCGCATGTACGAGCAGGCCATGCTCACCGGCACACCCGCGCACCTGGAAGAATTCCACCCGGCTCCGTCCAATCGATGGTTCGAGGTCCACGCCTATCCCTCGTCCGAAGGGTTAGCCGTATACTTCCGCGACGTGACCGAGCATCGCCAGGCCGAAGAAAAGATCAAGCGTACCTTGCAGGAAAGAGAAGTGCTGTTGCGCGAGGTGCACCACCGCGTGAAGAACAACCTGCAGGTAATTTGCAGTATGCTCCGCCTGCAGGAGCGCAATCTCCACGATGACGCTCTGCTCCAGGTCCTGCGCGCGTGCCGCGAGCGGGTCATGGCTATGGCCATGATTCACGATCAACTGCACCGCGCCAAGGATTTTTCCAGCATCAATCTGGGTGAGTATGTTCGGAATCTGGCCGCCAGCCTCTTCTCCTTGTATGGCGTGAATTCGGCGGATATCGGCTTGCGCACGGATATCGACGATATACCGGTGGCTATCGATACGGCGATCCCTTGCGGATTGATCGTCAATGAACTGGTATCCAACTCGCTCCGGCACGCCTTCCCGGACGGGCGCAAAGGTGAGATCTCGCTGGGTCTTCACGCGCAACCCGGCGGCCGGGTCGAACTCAGTATCACAGACGACGGCCGCGGTTTTCCGCAAAATGCGCCCGCCTCTCAAAGCCGGTCCCTGGGATTGTGGCTGGTAGAGCTTCTGGCCGGTCAGATCGACGCGGCGGTCGAGCGTTCGAACGATTCGGGCGTCCACTACCGGATCGAATTCGATTGTGGGGCAGGTTCTCAGCCTGCAGACGGCCCCCAGGCCGCCCATTAACAAAATAGGAGTAAGTCAAATGCACAAAGCGCGCATCATGTTAGTAGAGGATGAGAAAGTCGTCGCAGCCGACATACAGGAGTGTGTCAAGAGTCTGGGCTATGAAGTGGTGGGGTCGGTCGCAACCGGTACGGATGCCCTCCGGCTGGCCGTGAACACCATGCCGGACCTGGTCCTGATGGACATCAAGCTCAAAGGCATCCTGGACGGTATCGACGTGGCGGGGGCCCTCTACGATCAGCTCAAAATCCCGGTCGTGTATCTCACCGCCCACGCTGACGCCCAAATCCTGGAGCGCGCCAAACTGACGGCGCCCTCCGGCTATGTGCTTAAACCATTCGACGACCGCACCCTGCGCACCGCCATCGAACTCGCCTTTGACCGCTACCGACGCGAACGCCAGTTGATCGAAGGCGGGCGGCGTCTGGCTGCCGCCATTGGCAGTATCGATGAAGCTGTGATCGTGACTCAGGAAAACGGGAAGGTCGCTCTCATGAACCGCGTCGCGGAAGCGTTGACCGGCTGGAATCAGGAAGACGCACTCGGCAAGCCCGTCGACGAAGTCTTCACCATTCTGAATGCCCGCACGGGTGCGCCGCGGCCATCCCCGGTGAGCCGGGTCTTTCGGGAAGGCGTTGCCATTGGGTTGGGTGATGACGTCCTGCTGCTGGGCACGAAAGGCACGCGCGAGCCGATTCAGGGCAGTGTGACTCCCGTGCGCGATGGCGACACGCAACCCGTGGGCGTCTGTCTGCTGTTTCGCGCCGCCAGCCTGCGCGGCGCGGACGAGCCTTGGGGAACGCTGAATCATGGTTCCGCCAGCCGTTTGGAGATCCTCGGCCGCCTGACCGCGGCTGTCGCTCACAAGTTCACCAGCTTGCTGGAGGCCGGCCGCGGACGCACGCATGCCGCGCGTTTGGCCAGCCGGCTGCTAGAATTTGGCCGCCGCCAACCCGCACCTCCTTCCGATTTGGATCTCAACGGCTTCATCGCCGGAATGGACGATCTGCTGCAATGCGCCCTCGGCGACGACATCGCATTGCAACTTACGCTGGCGCCGGCCGGCTGTGCCGGCAAGGTCGATCCCGGATGCGTCGAATTGATTTTGATGCATCTTGCCATCGCCGCCCGCGATACCGCCTTGCCCGGCCCATTCTCTATAGAAACCTCCGCCGTCGCCAGCGAAGATTCGGGCGATGGCTACGCGATCGTTACCGTGACCCCTCCCGGCGCCGGCCGCGATCTCCCCGCACTCGACGAAATCGTCCGCCAGTGCCTGGGAGAGATTCGCATCGCTGCCGAAAATGGAGCCACCAAAATCTACGTGCCCTTGGAGGGCGGCCTTTAGCCGGCGCGGGGCCAAACGGCCACCGGTTCCCCTGGCTGGAATTTCAGGGATGCCAGAAGGGGAATCCGGCTTTCTCCGAAGTCATGGACTCCGCCAGCTCTCTTTCGCCCGCATCGAAGGGCACGTGCTGTTTCGCGAGTTGGTGACCGGGAATTACCTTCGCATGCTGGGAATCAATCCGGTGCTTGAGCGAGCTTTGTTCCCCGAGGACGCCGCGGCCCCCGGTGGCGCACTATGGTAGTCCTCAGCTTCAAGGCGTGGAGAAGCAAGTTCGCGAACCAACCGGACGTCGTGGGGAAGAAAATCTTCACTCATGGGTATCCCCGGGAGGTTGTGGGTGTGGCGTGCGAAGGGTTCAACGGGTTAAGCGAGGTGCCCCTGGATTTCTGGGCGCCACTCACCATGGTTGTCCAGTTGGAAGAAGGTCCTAGCCTGTTCGGCGTGGAGCAGCCCGAACGGCTCTCCATTGTTGGCAGGTTACGCCATGAATTGAACTCGCGCCAGGCTGAAGCCGGGCTTACGGCGTGGGCGCGGCAGGCGACCATCGGTCGGCCCGCTCCTGAGAGAGCCCTGGCGACCAATCCCCGTTCAGAAGCAACTACCATACCGTTGAATCCCATGTGATCGCGGCTTTTTCCCCAATCATCGTCGCCTTCGGTCTGGTTCTGCTGATCGCATGCGCGAATGTAGCTAACATGATGCTCGCCCGCGTCATGGGCAGGCAGCGCGAGATCGGTATCCGGCTGGCGATCGGCGCCGCGCGCGCGGCTCATCCGCCAATTGCTGATTTAAAGCGTTCTGCCTGCGTTGCCGCGGGCGCCCGCCATCCAGGCGACCCGCGCAAATCATTTTGGGCAGGTTTCCGTCTCCGTCCTTCTCCTGATCTGCGCCGCCGTGCTGCTGCGGGCTAACAACCGGATACAACACCTCGACGCCGGTCTCAGACCGCACGGAGTGGTCGTGATACATGACATCGGCATTCCGGTAGCGCGCGGAGCCACCACCGGCCGCGTTGCCGGGCTCGTGTTGCAGCAATCGTTGAGATTAGCGGCCGGCGGGAGTCTCCCGTGTGCTGGCCTCGCAGCTCGACATGGCTATGTTTGACTCTATCGACCGAGTGGCCTTTTTAGCGGGCGTAGCTCTGCGAATCGCCGCTGCGGCCTCCGCCGCCTACGTACCTTCCCGGCGTGCGGCGCGCATGCAACCGGTCATCACACTGCGCTACGACTCAGGCGCGCTCAGTACTTCCAACTGCTCAAATCCGCCCCGGTGGGAGCCGTCGCCTCCATGTGCTTAGTCATCTCCGGCAAGTAATGCTGGTGCAAGCCCACTGCGGGATCGAAGTCACCAGCGTAACAATGCGGCTTCCGCTGCCCGAACTCGAACTTGCCCCGATAGTATGGTTCGGTAGTAGTTTCCATGAAGTCATGCAGTAAGTGCACAGCCCCATCGAGATAGAAAGTATCCGCATCGCCTACGCAGACTGTCAGCTTACCTGTTAGCTTAGGACCGAGAGTCTTCCAGTCCCGTTGCATGATGTGACTCAGATCGTAGTGTTCTTTATAATACTCGGCTATCTTGTGGTCGATCACTCCCGTGCGCTTGTTGAAAATCGGCGCCGGATATCCGTCTTCGCCCACCGGGCTGAAGTAAGCCTGCCAGGCATCCAGTTGCTCGCCCGACCGCCCCTTGGTGCCTTCAACCAATTCAAAGCGGTTCATCTGCGACATGGTGGAAAGGATCTGCCCATCCGGCCGCCGCACCGCCGGACGCGGCACCCGCGCGAAAGGCCCCTCCAGCCAGTTGGCATTCTTGTCGTCGTACAGGTTCACGTTCATGTAGGCGCGGAAGTCCACCGTGTCCGGGCAGAATACCCAGGCGCCATTGTAGAAATCCGGATAAAACACCTGCGATGCCAGCGCTTCCCAACCGCCCGTCGACCCGCCGTACACTGCCCGCGCCCATCCCTGACCGATTCCGCGGAATGTCTTTTCCACGTATGGAATCAGTTCTTGCGTGATAGCGTCGCCATAAGGGCCGGCATTGGCCGAGTTGACTGCGTAGGAATCGTCGAAGTAAGGAGTCGGATGCTGGATGGTCATTAGAATAACTCGCGGCACACGCCCCGCCAACCAATCCTGATAGAACTTGTAGCTGGCGCCCTTGCCGGGGTCGGTACTGAACCCAACGCCCAAGACCCGGCTGAAGTGGCCCTGATAAACCACCAGCGGGTAGTGTGCGTTAGAATGCTCTTCCCAGCCATCCGGCAGCAGTAACACGGCGCCTAACTCGATGGGGCGGCCCCAAAACCGGCTGAGTAACTCGCTGCGCATCTTGACGGACTTCACCCACTTCGTATCCGCGGCGGCCGCCGGTAAGTCGGGAATCTTTTCGGTGAGTGACAGCCGGATCACCTGCCCGGCCCCGGCATCCAGATGTACTTTTTGCGGCTTCGAATACAGATTGCCCGGCTTCGATGGCCAATGCTGTCCCTCGCCCTTATCCGGCGGCAGCTTCACGGTGTGACCATTGGCCAGGTGGAATGTCTCGTAGATATTCAGTACCGCCTGCACATAGTAATCACCCGGCGGAATGTCTTTCAGGCTGTCGAGCGGATAACCGAGTGTGGTGTCGTCGACCACTGCCGCCGTGCCCGGAGCCAGCCCCTCCACGTCGACACCAAATGCCTGCTGCGTCTGGGCCGTGAAGCTGACCCGAAATCGCGGCTCCGGGCTTTCGCTGGTAGCAATCACCAGCATGACGTGCCCGTCCTGCGGGGCCGCGCTCATCTCTTTCGCAAACGAGATCTCAAAACGCTCCGCGGCCGCCACAGAAGGCATGGCCAACGCAACGAGGATCGAAGCTCTCAGAAACAATTGCATTTCTCCTCACCGCGGGGTAATCAGCCCGCCCAATTTATCCTGCTCTCGCGAAGCGGTCCGCGGAAACCGCGTGGCGTACGCTTCCAGATACTTCAGCCCCGCGCCCGTGTTGTAGATCACGATACGTTCCTCCGGCTTCAGGAAACCGTCAGCCAGCAGCTTTTCCAACGCAGCCACGCAGGCCGCACCTTCCGGCGCGGCGAAGATGCCTTCCTCGCGCGCCAGTTGAATGCCTGCATCCAGTAGCTCGGCATCGCTCACCGCCAGCGCCGTGCCGCCACTCGCGCGCACGGCGTCCAAAATGAGGAAGTCGCCCAACGGCTTGGGCACCCGCAGCCCCGCCGCCACCGTCGATGCATTCTCCCAAAACTGGCTGCGCGTCTCGCCGTGTGCGAACGCCCGCACCACCGGCTGGCAGCCCTCCACCTGCACCGCGATCATCTTCGGCCGCTCCCCGCCGATCCACCCGAGCGCCTCCATCTCCTCGAAAGCTTTCCACATGCCGATCATGCCCACGCCGCCGCCCGTGGGATAAAAAATAACATCCGGTAACTGCCAGCCTAGTTGCTCGGCCACTTCGTATCCCATGGTTTTTTTGCCCTCGATGCGATACGGCTCCTTCAGCGTGCTGACGTCGTACCAGCCGTGCGCCGCGACGCCCGCCGCTACCAGCTTCGCGCAATCGCTGATCAGCCCATCCACCAGCGTGACGAACGCGCCAAACGCCTGGCATTCGATATAATTCGCCTGCGGCACGTCGCGCGGCATGTAGATATGCGCTTCGATCCCTGCCGCCGCGGCGTAGGCTGCCAGTGCGCTCGCCGCATTGCCCGCCGAGGGGATGGCCACCCTGCGTACCCCCAACTCCACGCCCATTGAAACCGCGCACGAAAGGCCGCGCGCCTTGAACGACCCGGTCGGATTCAGGCCTTCGTCTTTGATCCAGAGGTTTTGGGCGCCCAACCGCGCTCCCAGCCGCTGCGTCCGGATCAGCGGCGTCATGCCCTCACCCAGCGTAACCACCGATTCGGCCGCGGCCGGCAGCACTGGTGCGTAGCGCCACATGTTGTTCGGCCCTTCGCGAACCTGTGCCGGACTCCAGGCGCGCCGGATCGCCTCCAGATCGTACCGCACCAGCAGCGGCCCGCCGCAGGCGCAGAGATGCTGCACCTGGTCAGCCGCGTACCTCTGTCTACATAAGCTGCACTCCAAATGCGCCGCTTTAGCCATTTAGTAGCAGTCTAACAACAAACGTGCCCACGCCCGGGCCCGCCCATGCGTCATAATATATGTAAGCCTGATGAAGCCCGCCGCAATCTCGTTGATCCTTGGCTGTTCCGCGATCTCCGCTTGGGCGGGCGAGTTCGCCGTGCTCGCCAATGGCGCGCGCCTCTATGCCGACCACCATGCATCGGACGGCGCCAAGGTCACGCTCTTCACCAAGACTGGTTCGACTGAGTTGGATGCTTCGCTGGTAACCCGCTTTGAAAATGAGGACTACGCCCCGCCGCAGGTACCCGTGCCGGTGGCGCCCGCGTCCACCCCGTTAGCGCAAGCGCCTACTCCGGCCCGGGTCGCGGAATTGGTTGATAACGCCGCGCGGAAGTATGGTTTGCCGCCCGCGTTCGTGCGCGCCGTAGTGGCTGTTGAGTCGGGCTACCAGGCCAATGCGGTCTCCCCCAAGGGTGCCATCGGCCTCATGCAGCTGCTGCCTGCCACCGCCCGGGAGTTGGGCGCCGATCCGAAAATTTTAGAAGAGAATGTTGATGCTGGAACGCGCTATCTGCGGGACCTGCTGCTGAAGTATGACAATCATGCCTACCACGCTTTGGCAGCCTACAACGCCGGACCCGGCGCGGTGGATAAGTATCACGGCGTGCCACCTTATCGGGAGACCCAGAACTATATTCTCAATGTACTGCGCAATTGGCGAAAACAGGCCACCACCGACTGAGGGTCCTCTAAGCCGCCGGCTGCGTCAGCATTCCCTTTTCCCTCAATCCCGACAGCGCTAACCCGTACCGCCCCCGAATCCCGGTCTTCTCAAAAATGTGTTTCAGGTGGATTTTAACCGTTCCCGGCCGTATCCCGAGTTGCGCGGCGATATCCCGGTTCTTCAACCCCTGCTCGACTAGTTCCACCACCTGCAGTTCCCGCGAGGTCAAGTTCGAGCGGGTACCCCGGGCGTTGTGCTCCGGCTCTTGCAGCACGCCCTCTTCCATCCAGGTATTCCCCGCGGCCACCGTGCGCATGCACTCTAGCAACGCTTGTAAACTGGCCGTCTTCCGTACCACTCCCAGCGCCCCCACCTGCATCATGCGCAAAGCCTCCACCTCATTCAGGTTCACTCCCCAAACGATGGGGGCCACTCCGGTTCCGGTATTGCGCAAACGCTGCAGGCAGTCCATCACGGCGTGGATGCCGAAGCCCTTGTCCAGAATCATGATCGCCGGCGCGTGCTGCCGGACGATTTCGATGCCCCCCAACAGGGACGTTTCCGCCGCGGCCAAATAAAAGTCCTCGCACGAATCGAGCAGCTTCCGGATACCTTCGATGGCGATCGGCTCCGTATCGCAGATAGCCACAGATTTCGCATTGGCTTGATAGCTCATGTGGATCCCGCGGGCGAGTTGACAGATCCGTCACATCGCCACATTTGGAAAGATTTCGACTGCTGAGTAACAGAACTGTAGTGTCCGGAAAGCGCAGGACTCTCAGGTTTTTGATAGATGTTTGGCCTTAATATTGATGGTTCCCCGGCAGTGTGCGGAACCACACCGGCACGGGACATCGTCGATCTTATCGGAGAAGTGATAATCCACGGTTAATTCTTCGCCGCGCCGGATATCCCGCTTGCTCATATATAGGATGTGGCCTTTGAAAATCCAGCTATACAGGTTGGGATTGCAGGAATGGTTGATCAGCTCCGCTCCGCTGCCGTCCACGGCTCCGTCCAGGGTCCAGTAGTTGTCCAGCGTGAACAGATACGTGCGCGGCCCCAAGCCCCGCCGCCGCGTTTCCCGTCGGCTGATGCGCTCGCCGGTATATTCGATCACCTTACGGCGCGCCGGAATCCGCTCCGCCGCGTAAACGCCCCAGCCATGTATGCGGGAGCGGTCCAGTTTTAGCCGGAAGCAGGCCATGCGGGGATCGATGCGAGGTTCCGCTATGAGCGCGTATCCAGTCACTTTCCGAAGATTGTACCGAACCCCAACCGATTTGAGAAGAGGCCGCCAGATATAAAGCCCGATATAATGCAAAATCGTGATCGAAATGACCAGCAGCGCATCCGCGGACTTGTTCGAGAACACCTTCGCCTTCGCCGGGCGGCAGCTCCGGACACTCATCGAGCGCCATCCGGACTTCTACCCGATGTACACCGCCGCCGGCCAGTGGCGGCATTCCGGCGAAACCTGGACGCACTGGTGCGACGGCTTCCTTCCCGGCATGCTCTGGATCATCTACGCCCGCCAGCCCACCGGTAGTCCCGAGGCACGCTGGTGGCGGGAGCAGGCCATCCGCTATTCCCGGCCCCTGGAGCCCCGCAAACTGGACCGCACCGTCCACGATCTGGGCTTCCTGTTTATGCCGAGTTACCACCGATGGTACAGCTTCACGCCCGATCCTACGCTGAAAGCCGTGGTCGTCGAGGCCGGCCGGACGATGGCTCTGCGGTTCCAGGAAAAGGGCGGGTATCTGCGTTCCTTCGTATCGCCCGATTCCCTCTTCATTGACATCATGATGAACGTCGGAATCATTTTCTACGCCGCCCGCGAGACCGGCGACGCGGCTCTGCGCGAGATAGCCTTGCGCCATTGTCACACGACCCTGCGGGTGCTGGTCCGCGGCGACGGCTCGACCGCCCACGAAGGCCTGTTCGATCCGGCCACAGGCGAATTTCTCAGGCAGAGCACCCAGCAGGGTTATCGCGGCGATTCCTGCTGGTCCCGCGGCTTGGCTTGGGCGCTCTACGGTTTTGGCACGGCTTACACCTTTCCGCGCGATCCGGCCTTCCTCTCAACTGCGGAGGCCTGTGCGGATTTCTACATCCTCCATACGCCGCCCGACGGCGTGCCGCCCTGGGATTACAACGCGCCTCCAGATAGCCGCGCGCTGCCGGATACCTCCGCCGCCGCGATCTCCGCATCCGGCCTGTTTCAGTTGAGCGGTCTGGCCGCCGATCCGGCCAAGGCGCACTTGTATCGTGAAACCGCCCGCCACATCGTCGCGACTCTCTGCCGCGCGTGGCTGGCGGAAGGGCACGCGCAATGGGAAGGCATCCTCAAAGGGGGCGTCTATCACCTCCACAAAAACCTGGGTGTGAATGAGTCGGTAATTTGGGGAGACTATTTCTTCCTGGAGGCGCTGGAGCGCGCCTGCGTATCAGGCCGCGAGCCGAAATGCCCGCATAAGAGAATCGGGGTCGCATAAGGAGCCTCTCCGTCCGGATGTCCCTCGAATGTGTAAAGCACCGTCTGCGTCCAAGCGCCTGTTGAATTGGGCGTCAGTTTGTATACGAAGCCTGCGTCGAAGGCGCCGCCTGACACGGTCGCGCCATATCGATTGCCGGCTGAATCCATGACGACCCCGGCGTAGGGAACCGCCCCGTCTGCCCCGCCGGAAAAGCGATAGAGGACCGTCTCCTGCCATTTCCCCGCAGCCGCCGTAAGCATGTAGACGGTGCCGCAGCCGCCTCTGCAGTTCGTGCCGCCGATTCCGCCGCTCACCGTGGTGCCGTACAGATTGCCGTTGCTATCGGCTATGAGTGTGGCATGCGGACTGGCGCCGTCGCCGGTACTCCCCGCCTCCGGATAAATGCGGAAATAGATAAACGGTCGCGCGCCTGCGTACAAATCCGTAGTGACGAAAGGTAACACGCGCTTGCCCGGTATTCAAGCGATCCGCTGGGTCCGGCGGCGAGCCGAGATCCTGCAGGTTGCGCACCAGCGTCATATCGCTGAGTGCCGGCCCATGCTGCGCCGCGCTGTCGATCTCCACGAGGCAGATTCACCGCCTCCTGATAGGACATCAGTTCCACTTGCACGGCGGGCAGATGATCATCGGAAACCTCCGACGGAATCGGGAAGTTATGAAGTTCACGTGCGGTTGGCCGGTTCCGGCGCTGAAGCGGAGAAGACCTTGGCGTATACGGTGGCTGGTAGGTAACCGACTCAGTTCGGGGTGGCGCTGTAAGGCTGCACAGCAACCGGCGGAAACGTCATGACGACGTGCGATTGGGGGTTTGTAACGGTGAACTGGAGCATGTCCCCCAACCCGTGCACCGTGTCGTACATGACCGGGCATTCGGCCGTATTTTGGGCCGTCGCACCGAGGCTGGGCGAGCTGCTCGTCTGCGGAAGATTGGTGACGAACGATATGCTCGTATCCGACCAGTTCGCGATGTACATTTCGCAAGGTGCGCCCTCACTCGTATCCCAGCCAGTGTCCAATCCGGAACCGCCCAGATTCTGGACACGGATATAATTTGGACAGGCCCCGCTATTCTGGCAACTGGTCAGAGTCTGGGGAAGGTTCGGTAAGTACCCGAAGCCAGACCCGACGATGGTGATCGGTATGGGCGGCTGCCGCAGGAAATGACCCGGCAAGCCCCAAATCTCCAGCGGCGACTCCGGAATAACCTGGCTGCAGTTGTTCGGTACGGTTTTGCAGCCCTGACCAACAGCCTCTGTGATGCGCGGTGTGGCCGCATAATAGATCTGGTTTGACGGCTCTGCCTCTCTGCTGCCGCAGACTAACAGTTGCGCGATATTGTCACTCCACCCCGGCCAGTATTGCTCCGGCCAGCTAATCGGTCCGTTCCCATTCGGATTCGCCTTGATGGATGGATTATTCAGTGCGGGGAAGATAGGACCGTTTTTATTGCTCAGCATGCCGCAGGAACTGGCGTGCGGCAGGACAGGAATCGGAGCGCCCGTCTGTGGCACCAGGCTCCCGTTACTCGGGTCCACATAATCTACCAACGGGATGTAGGGACCCATGAGGCCGCCCCCGTTTCCGTCCACGCTGGTGTACTCGGCTGTGGAGTAAGGAACCGCCTCCGCGGAGCAGGCGAAGGTGCTGCTCGGCGTCGTATTGCGAAGCGTGATCAGCAGCGGATTATTCATGCTGAACCCTGCATTCGCGAACTGGGACAAGTCCAGGACCGTATAGCCGTTCACGGTCCAGACGGAGTAGACAGGCAGTGACGTTTCGGGGCTGGCGCCGAGCGGCTGGACGGGCTGCACCCCTTGCAGCACGCCGGTGGAACCGGCAGTTTGCTGGAGCCAATCGGGTAGAGTGCCGCCCACGTTTACCAGCAGTGTGGCGTATTGGTTGCCATCTCCATCTTCGGTGACGCCGAATGCGGTGTCTGCCAGGCTCACCAGCGAGACCGGATTCTTCTCGTTCCCGTCGGCCGGCTGGACAGAAGTCCCCGAGCCGAGCTCATACCAAAAGGTCAGACTCATGTATCTCATTTGGGCGTTGGGGCTAACCGAACAATTGTACGGCGCTATGCACGGCTGCGGGGGCAAATCGGGTGACTGTATGGTGGGAAGCTGAAAACGCATCCGGATCACACACCCATCAGTGCTGGGGTAGTTGTCACTGTCCAGACACGGCGCATCGCCGTTTGTCAAGAGCATGCTCTGCAGATCGGCCGGAGAAACGGCCCCGCCGATATAACTGTCGTCCGGCCCCTCACTTCCCAGGAATTCAGGGGACCTGACCCAAGCTACCCTGTTGTGGAAGTGTGGCGGGTCGCTTTCCAGTTCCTGGCTAAAGCTTGGATTCGGGCCGCCATTGGCGTAGCAGGCTTGTGGAGTGATGTTGGCGTCTGTAAAATGCTGTAGCTGCATAATCTGATCCAGCCACAGCGAACCGCTGGGACCTTTGGATGGATCGCTGGTGGCCAGGATCGCGGTGGCGGAGGTCTGGCCCCCGGCGCCGGTGCCGCCGCCGCTCAGTGTAAAACTGCCGCTTAGCATGCTCTGCTGCACATAGCTGGACGTATAAGCGCAACCCGTATAAGCGTCTCGAACAATGAAGTATTGATTCGTGACACCATTAGCCGCAGTACATTTCTTTTCCGGGCAGGGCGGTGGCGGACAATTGAGCCCGGCATTCGGCGCGCCCGTACAGGGTCCGAACGGAGGCGGGAGATAACTGCGGACGATCACGCTTCCCGCGGTATTAGACCCATCCTGCCCCTGACTTGCCGGCATCGTATGTTCCGGCAGATCTCCCACGTGGGCTTGGGCCGGGACGTTTCTTCCCGAAGAACCCTGCGCCACCGAGTTCCAATCCATAGATACATGCCGCTGGGTAGCATCGAGTAACTTGTCGTACTCCGAGCTAGCTATGGTGCAGGCAGGCACTGTGCCGGGTGCTTGCTTTTGCGGCACATATCCGAAGCTGATAGGCACGGCGTATAGCTGGCCAGGTTCATAAGGCTGGGTGGACCCAGGCGGCGCGGCGAAGTCCGCCACGTGCCCTGTCGGAGCATAGTGCATGTCGTTAACGGTGATCGAGAAGTATCGCGAATTCGGGAAAGTACCCACCACGACCAGTTCCACGGGACAGTAGGGAAGGCCGTCGCCGGTGTTGATGCCGCTCGCCATCCAGGACTGGAGGTTATAGATGCTGTAGAACAACTCCAGGTAGGTCGCATTCCAATCCCCCGCCTGTTTCGCTGCGTTGGAGTCCACCGGGAATTGGGTCTCGTAGGTGGGACTGTTGAAGCAGTGGAGGAAGTCGCTGCAGGATCCCTGTGGCGGAATGGAAACGGCACTCGGGTACTGGCAAGTAACCTGGGGCCACGCCGGAACAGCCCAGGGGCAGACGGCCGCGAGGATTACCCAAGCCGCCCGGGATCTGCGAATTTGCCCTTGTCCTCCGGAATATTCCGGAGCAGAACCTGGAGTGCGGCTTTGTCTCACACATAACTTAACGCCGGCACAAGCTTGCGGCGTGGCGCCGTCTTCGTGGCCCATTATTGAAATCCCGACTTAGCTGTTTTAAAACTGGAGCTAACTCCCCACCGAGGTTACCGGCTCCTTATCTTTATTTTTTTTTTAACGCGTCACGTGCGCGGGAGTCAATAGTTTTTTTGGTGTACTGCGGGGATGCGCCGTGTCGCTGGAACCCCGTCTCCAAGGGCCCGCATGTTAGCCTGATAATATATGCAGTTTTCCGAGTCCTTCTTCCCGCAACGTTTTGGCATCACCACGCGGGATCTGGAGAATTACCTGGCCGAAGCGCTGTCACAAGGGGGCGCGTACGCCGATCTTTACTTCGAATACCTTTCCACCAGCTCCATCAGCATCGACGAATCCATCGTAAAAAGCGCCGCGCAGGGCGTATCGCTGGGGGTGGGCGTGCGTGTGATTGCGGGCGAGCGCACCGGCTATGCGTATAGCGACGACCTCAGCCCGGAGAAGATCCGCAAGGCCGCGCGCGTGGCGGCGTGCATCGCGGCGGGTCCGGCGACGGTTGAAAAAGTTTCGCTGAACGAGCGGACCCGGCGCAACCTTTATCCCGTGCTGACCGCCCCTACCGAGACGGCGTTCGCCGAGCGCGTAGAACTGGTGAAGCGCGCCGATCGCGCCGCGCGGACCTACGATGCGCGCATCTTCCAGGTGCAGGCCAGCTATGCCGACAACCTGCGGCAGGTGCTGGTGGCTTCGAGCGATGGGGTGCTCTCGTATGACCGCCAGCCGCTGGCGCGCCTGAATGTAGCGGCGCTGGCACGCCAGAATGGCGGGATGCCGCAGCGCGGCCATGCGGGCGGCGGCGGACGCGTGGATCTGAACTTTTTCCTGAATGAGAGGACGCCGGAGCACTTCGCCGCCCAGGCCGCGCGTGAGGCCATCGTGATGCTGGATGCAGTGGACGCACCTGCCGGAGAGATGACGGTGGTGTTGGGTCCCGGCTGGCCGGGCATCCTGCTGCACGAAGCCGTGGGGCACGGCCTGGAGGCCGATTTTAACCGCAAGGGCGTCTCGGCGTTCAGCGGACGCATCGGCCAGCAGGTGGCCAGCCCGCTATGCACTGTGATCGACGATGGCACCATTGCCAACCGGCGCGGCTCGCTGAACGTGGATGACGAAGGTCATCCCACGGGGCGCAACGTGCTCATCGAGAATGGTATTCTGCGCGGCTATCTGCAAGACAAGCTGTCCAGCCGCCTCACGGGCGCGGCCGAAACGGGCAGCGGCCGGCGGGAGAGTTACGCGCACATCCCCATGCCGCGCATGACCAATACCTTCATGCTGGCGGGCGATAGCGATCCCGAGGAGATCGTCCGTTCCGTGGCAAAGGGACTCTATTGCCCCGATTTCGGCGGCGGCCAGGTGGATATTACCAGCGGCAATTTCGTCTTCTCGGCGGCGGAGAGCTACCTCATCGAAGGTGGCCGGGTGACGAGGCCGGTGCGCAACGCCACGCTGATCGGCAACGGCCCGGAAGCATTGAAGTACGTCAGCATGGTGGGCAACGATCTGCGGCTGGACGAGGGCATCGGCATTTGCGGCAAAGAGGGCCAGAGCGTACCCGTGGGAGTGGGCATCCCCACCATCAAGGTCGATCGCATGACCGTGGGGGGCACGGCGTGACCGGTAACGATTACACCGGGATGGCCGCGGAGATTGTCCAACAGGCGCTGGCGGCGGGTGCCACCGATGCCGAATGCACCATCAGTGAAGGCGATGAATTCTCCGCCAACGTGCGGCTGCGCGAAGTGGAGACGCTGAAGGAGGCCGGCTCGCGCGCGGCGGGCCTGCGCATCCTGCGGGGCCTCTACACCGGCTCGGCGTATACGTCCGACCTATCGGCCGACGGCATCCGGCACATGGTGCGGTCGGCGATTGAGCTGGCTGAGATTACGACGGCAGATCCGCATGCCGGATTGCCGGACGCAGGGGAACTCGGCTCGATTC
Organism: Bryobacterales bacterium; assembly: GCA_963756605.1. Taxonomy (GTDB): domain Bacteria; phylum Acidobacteriota; class Terriglobia; order Bryobacterales; family Bryobacteraceae; genus Bog-159. Next base: position 413,043 of record CAVWOT010000022.1, read on the forward strand.
CCGGCGATCTGGGGATGTATTGCGGCGACGTGGCGGGCCTGGGCACGGAATTGAAAATCGGCATGGCGCGCCGCGCAGAGGACGCCGCGTTGCGGGCGGATGCGCGCATTGTTAATTCGGAGGGCGCGTCTTTCGATACGCACCTGGGGCAGCATGCCTTTGCGAATTCCCGAGGCTTTGCGGGCGCGTATCGCGCGAGTTATTGTTCCCTTTCAGTCGTCCCGGTGGCGCGCGAGGGCGAGTCGATGGAGCGTGACTACTGGTTCACTATGGCGCGCGGTTTCGCCGGGCTGGAGAAGCCTGAGGACGTGGGCCGCATCGCCGCCGCGCGCGCCGTGCGCCGGTTGGGTGCGCGGAAAGTGGAGACACAGAAAGTTCCCGTGGTGTTTGAACCGCGCACCGCGGGCTCGCTGCTCGACAACATCTTCGATGCCGTGCATGGCGGCGCGGTTTATCGCAACGAATCGTTTCTGGCGGGCAAACTGGGCGAACGCGTGGCATCGGAGAGGCTGACCGTCGTCGACGATGGCACCATTCCGGGACTGTTCGGCACGTCGCCGTTCGACGATGAAGGCGTGCCCACGCGGCGGACGGTGGTGATCGAGAACGGCGTGTTGAAAAGCTATTTGTTAAACGCGTACACGGCGCGCAAGCTTGGGCTGCGCACCACCGGCAACGCCTCGCGCGGCCTGGCCGGGAATGCCGGCGTGGGCAACGGCAACCTCTATATAGAGCGCGGCAGCGCAACGCTAGAGCAGCTTATTGCCGGCATGCGTGAGGGATTCTACGTGACGGAGCTGATCGGCTCCGGGGTGAATATCGTAACCGGAGATTATTCGCGCGGTGCCGCCGGTATGTGGATCCGCAACGGCGAACTGGCATTTGCCGTTTCCGAGGTGACCATCGCCGGGACGCTGCAGGAGATGCTGATGAGCATCGATGGCATAGGGGCGGATCTGGAGTTTCGCGGGTCGATGGCCGCACCCACGCTGGTGGTGGGGGAGATGACGGTAGGAGGGAGATAGACCAACGCCGCGGCCGTTGGTGGTTCGTCATGGCTGGATCCCCGACCACAGCCCCATGAATCTCGTGCACCCAGCTTACCTGTGCGCCGAGAGAAAGTCCGGAGGGCGAGATGGTTTGCGGCTGCGATGAATCGGGACAAGTACGAAGAGGGTCGCCACTTCCCCTTTGAGTGGCTCGATGGAAGCTCCGACGGAGAAAGCATGCCAACAGGTCGCGCGATGCCCAAGAACATCGACGAATACATTGCGGCGTTCTCGCCTGACGTGCAGGCGCTTCTGGAACGGATACGGCTAACGATCCATAACGCCGCACCCGGCGCGCAGGAAACAATCAGCTATCGGATTCCGGCGTTCACCCAAAGCGGCATCTTGGTCTATTTCGCCGCCTTCAATAAGCACATCGGGCTCTACCCACCAGTATCGGGCGATGCGAAGATCGAGACGGCGATCTTGCCCTATGCCGGCGAGAAAGGCAATCTTCAATTTCCGCTCAATCAACCGATCCCGTACACCTTGATCGAACGAATTGTGAAGCTCAGAGTCAAACAGAACTTGGCGAAGGCGGCCGCAAAAAACAAAGCGGCACGAAACAAGAAGGGAAAGTAAATCAAGTCCCCGCCATTTTCTGCATTGGTAGCGGTGTCTGGCCGGCGACCACGCGAATTCAGGCCACGCAAGTTCCCGAAGATGTGCCTCGGCCGCCTGTACGCACCTATCGCAGATTAACGGACTGGGCGCCACATCCCTGTAGGGCCCGACGCTCCCGGATAAGAAACTGGTGCGCCAGTTTGGGGCGTAATAGCTAGCGATATTAGTAGACATCAGGCGGGTAGTGGCCGTCCACTCTTGCCGCTCAGGTGAAGCAGTTTAGCTTCAAGAAGCGCGCGATATGGGCGATCAACGATGCGGAGGAAGCGGAAGTCACGTTCTTGCGTCCTTTCGAAAAGGAGAATTGGCGTGATGTCCAGCAGGAACTGGCAGCCGTTGACTATGCAAAGAACTGGAGCGTTGACGCCCTCCGGGTCTGACACGAAGCCGCTTCGCCTAGTCATCGGCCAGCCGCAAAGAGGTGCAGTGGCGCTTTCATGTGAGCCAAAGGAAACGCTGCTGATCCCTTGAACATGCTCCAAAGAATATAGTTGAACATTGCGTCGTTCACCCGATCCGGCCCGCTGAGATCAAGGCCTTCGGACATTCTCGCCGCCGCCGTTGTGGATTGGTTCATTTCATGCATATCGACCTGCGGTGCGATCGCCGTCCATGGCGATATATCCGGAGTGCTGCTAAAGATATCTGCCAGGGACCGGCTGAAGTAGTCGTACTTGGATAAGCGGCTCAACCCCAAAATGTCCTCAATTGCCGCGACCACGTCGGTCGTGTTGATGAATCTGTGAATCGTCCCTGGACGGTTGTAAGCTGAAATCGCGAAGAATACCGAACGGTGGCAATCTACGTGGTCCGGGCCCGCCTGCGAATCGTCCTCAAGCACGAAGACAACCGTGTCCCGCCAGAATGGAGATTTGGATAGCGCTTCCACAATCCGGCCCAGCGCCAGATCGTTATCCGCCATGTAGGCCCGGGGCGTTGGATAACCGGCGCGTCCGCCAGCGGTATGGTCACTCGGCAGATGCATCACTTCAAGTTCCGGCATCTTCCCGTCGCGCACGAACTGGTCTAGCTCGGCGATCCAGGCGTCCGCACGCGCTTGATCCGTTATCTTCAAGTTGAAGGCCGGGTACGTCGGACTCACGTCGGAACCTAACTCCCGCTGTGTCACCGGCCAACCTTCAGGGGCCTTCATCATTTCTCCATAATCGCGAAACCTGATTCCTTTCTTTCTTGCCAGGGTCCAGAGAAATCCGTTGATGGGTTCATCTACTTCTTCGCCGTCCACGCCCTCGCGTCTGTCGGAGTACGCGGAGGGAATGGTCTTCTCCCCAAAATCGGTCACGTATGCGGCCGTCGACCAGATATGACCTTGTGAACTTACTTCGGCGTTGGTGAAAAACCTGTCAAATATTCCAAAACGTTCCGCGAGGCCATGATGATTGGGCGCTATGGCTCGCCCGAAGAAAACCAGGTCAGGATCGCCGTCACCTTCCTTCAGGTCACCCAACACCTGGTCATAAGTGCGATTCTCTTTGATGATGTAGATCACATGCTTGAAGGGCGGATACGCATTTGTCGACCGGGGCTCTCTCCAATTGTTCGCGTCTGCAACGCGTCGCGAGTATTCCGCCAGGTCCTCCGGGGACAGATGGTTGGAAAAGGTTCGCAGCGTACCGTTCAGTTGACCCAGGTCGTATCCGAGGGGTCTCTTGATGCCTTCGCCAGGCGTGGGACCGTCGGGGTTGGCATGGCTGCCATGTCCTTTGCCGCACAGAATCAGGAGTTGGCCGCCAGCATCCAGAACTGCTGTCGGGTACCAATCGGTGGGGATGCGGCCTGCGAGCGGCGGCTTAGCCGCGTTTGCGCGACTATTTTCGGAGACATCCAGGACCGCGATTGCATTATTGTCCGCCTCGGCGGCGAACAACTTCGATTCATCCTTGGAAAGCGCCAGGGCGTTCGGCGTACTGCCCTCGGAGGGCCCCGCTGGCGCGGCGTCGCTCAAATACCGCAAGACTTTCTTTTTTCCGGTGTCCACCACCGCGATTCGATCCGTGACCGCCAAGGCAACAAACAACAGGGATCCGGACGCATTCGATACGAGCGCCGAAGGGCGGGGGCCAACCCGCAATTTACCCGCGGCCTGAAGGGTCCCGTCAGTTCGCGTCTGGAATAGTGAGATCGTGTCCGCTCCCCAGGCGGAAACGTAAACTCTGCCGTTCGAGGCGGCTTCAACCGCATAAGGATAGTGATCTGTGGGAAACCTGCCCACTACCCGGGAGGTGGTCACATCGATGATCGCCAGAGTGTCACTCAGGTTTTCGGCAACGTACAGATAATTTCCACGTCGCGACACGGCGATCCCGGCCGGGTATCGCGATCCCGGCGCCCCGGCTTTGTGTTCAGCCAGGGCGATCTTTCGATTGAGTGTGGCGACACCATCCTTCCACGAGTAGCAATATATAGAGTCGGCGTTGCCGCCGGACACGTAGATCTCTCCGCCGTTCAAGGAGAAGGCGATCCCGAAAAACGCCGCTTCCTGCGCCAATGTCTGCAAGGCTTGGTGGGACTTGAGGTCGACGATCTGCAACCCCTGCTCGCGCCAACCGCTGAGGACCACGGCAGCTCTCTGTCCGCCAGGCGCAACCGCCACCGCCAGCGGCATGCTCCCCAGCTCGATGGCCTCCCCGACGGGATCTAACCGCAGCCCCGTGGACAGGAAACCCGTCGAGGTCGCCGCTACGTTCTGAACCTGGGCGGTGCTGCAGGTTGCTGTGAAAAGTCCAAGGGCGACAGACAGCAATCGGTGGGCTGAAACACTGGACATCCACTTGAGCATAGCAGCGCCGGGAAAAGATGACGCGCAGGAGCGGAAAATGAGCAGCAGAATCTGCTCTTCTGAGGCTGAATGTGAGCACCAGGCGTTAGCTGTCGCGGTTTTTGGAGCGCGATTCTACTTCTGTTCATGCCACGATCCGCGTGCAGTGGCTGGCGGCATCAATCGGAAAACGGTCCCGGGCCCATCAGTCGTGGTGCCGCAAAGCGTACCGTCTTCTGTGAGGATGAGGCCCGCGACTGGATCAGTTTGAACTCTTCGTGAACCGCCTACGAGACAATCCTATAACTCAATGCTCTCCATTCAATGAAAATAAAGACTAATTGAGCCTTAACCACTTTGTCTCGAAATTGGGGACAAGTCCACCTGTTTCTGCCAACCATCGATTGGCGTCGCTTCCGCGCTCCGGCTATCGTCCATGATCATTGAAGGAACTCCGTATCCTTCTGGTCAGAAGAATACAACAAATTCCTTCGGCCGGCACTGTAATGGCCTTAAGCGAAGGCGCCCACGCCATCGGGCCAGCACAGGCTAAATTGTTCGGATTCGCGTTCCTGATGTCGGCCTCCAAAGGGAGTCAGTTCACGGCTCGGTCTCCGAAACGAATCGAAAGCGCCACGACAAATCAAATCCCGGCCGGCACGATCTACGCAAGTCTCCGGACACCTGCACGCGATGTAGGTAACGCCTGTAGACGAGCCCAAACTATGGAACTCACAAAAACGGAATAATCCCAGAAGTTCCATGCGTACGGCCGTCAAGACCGGGGTCTGCCGATGGCGGCCGAACTGAACCTGCTGTTCAACCGTAGGGCGATCGGCGCAGGTTCCGATCCCGCCGACTGGGACCGGTCGGCGTCGCCCGACGAGACGTGCATTGAGTGAGCGTCCGGAGATGATCCATTCAGTCATTGAATCCTTTTTCACTGGCCGCTCACAGTGCGGCGTGCCTCAGAAAGCATCTTCGCCTCATAGATATCGCAGTGCGATATCCCAGGACCGGTTCCATCCGGCGGTTGGTCGGGCCGCGGGCAGGGGGTTCTTTACATGCTACCGTGGTAGTATCGTACATTAGCAGCATGATACCAAATGAAAAAAAGCATCGTTGAACGCACACAAAGGGGCGTTTCGGCAGGGAAAGGCGGGTCTGGATAGTCCTAAAGGCCTTTGCTGACGCCGCGACAAGTATTCAAATAGTTTTATGATCTCGATCTGGACTCCAGCTCAAGCCGTAGCCTCATCGAAGCTGATGCGGCGGGCCTCGAACGACGGAGGTCAAGGAGAAGACTCTTAAATGAACCCACGACTCAATATGTTGGCCATCCCGGGATTGCGGTGGGTACTAGCCCCAGTCGTTTTGCTGGAATCCGCTCACTTTGCGGTTTCCCCGGCCGCCCCGGCCAATTGGCCGCAACCGGTCTTCCGCGATGGATAGCTCCGGCGCTCGGCGGAAGCGAAGTAGTTGCCGCGCTCTTATTTCTGGTGCCCGCCGCAAGTGTGGTTGGCGGGTACGCGCTGCTTTTCATCTTCCTTATCGCTGCAGGTGTTCATTTTCTTCACGGTCAAATTTGACGTCGGCCACCTGGTTGTCTACAGCATGGCACTAATCGTATAAATGACCGACCGAAAAAACCAAGCAATCGGGGTGCCGCATGACCGATGACGAGTTCATGGCAAATTTTGAGAGCGGAAGTCTTGACCATCGGTCATTTCACCACGCTGACCATGTCCGAATGGCCTTCTTGTATTTGCGCCGGTACCCAGCCCTGGAAGCTCTTCAGCGCTTTTCCACTTCGCTGGTCGGATTCGCCGCGGTCAGTGGCCAGCCCCGGCTTTACCACGAGACCATCACATGGGCTTTCATGCTTTTGATTCGCGAGCGGCTGGCACGGACAGGATCTGAGCAGACCTGGACTGAATTCGCGGCCGGCAACGGGGACCTGTTGGACTGGAAAGATAACGTCCTGAAGAAATACTACCGCAGCGAAACGCTCTCGTCCGACCTTGCGAGAAAGACCTTTCTGTTCCCCGAAAACAGCGCCCGACATGAGAGCGCCGGTGCTATGACCTACCCGAACCTCATGGCCACGATAGGCAAGACGCCCCTCGTTGAACTGGGGCGGCTGGCGAAGAACCTTCCTGGCCGGGTACTCGCGAAATTGGAGATGCGCAACCCTTGTGGCAGCGTGAAGGATCGGGTCGGCGTCGCGCTTATGGAGGACGCCGAAGCGCGCGGCCTGTTGAAGCCTGGAATGACGATCGTCGAGGCCACGGGCGGGAATACCGGCGTTGGGCTCGCTTTCGTCGCCGCGATTCGCGGCTACGGGCTTATCCTGACCATGCCGGAAACCATGTCGGTCGAAAGAGTCGCGCTGCTCAAGCAATTCGGCGCGAAAGTCGTGCTGACGCCCGGCATCCTCATGAACGACGCCGTTGCGCGGGCAGAGCAGATCGCGAGGGAGATTCCGGGCGCCATCATCCTCGACCAGTTCAAGAATCCGGCAAATCCCGAGATCCACAGGCGAACCACGGCCATAGAGATCTGGGAAGACACGCAGGGCGCGGTGGATTATTTCGTCTCGGCCGTTGGTACGGGAGGAACGATTACCGGCGTAGGCGAAGTTCTCAAGGAGCGGAAGCCGAGTGTCCGTATGGTTGCCGTCGAGCCCGCCAACGCCGCCGTACTTTCCGGCGGCCCGGCCGGGAATCATCAGATTCCCGGAATCGGTATCGGGTTCGTCGCGGAGGTATTGAACCGTTCCATTCTCGACGAGGTGATCGCCGTGACCGATCAGGACGCATTCTCATGCGCGCGGCGGCTCGCCCGTGAGGAAGGAATCGTCGCCGGGGCTTCCTCCGGCGCAGCTCTACAAGCGGCCCTTCTCGTAGCCGGCCGGAAGGAAGCCGCCGGCAAAATTATCGTAGTGATCCTGGCTGACACCGGGGAAAGGTATGTGACCACAAAGTTGTTTTCCGCGTGAAACCGAAACGTCCGAACTACGCCGCCGGCGTCCTCGTTGAAAACTGCGCGGAGCGGAGGTTTGCGAGCCGCGTTATGCCACCGGACAGATCTCGCAGCCGCCTTTCCTCCACGTCGGCGCCAGCCGGGATGGTACGTCGCGTGCGGTCGAACTGTACTCTGCAAAGGGACCTCATCGGACTTGACGGCCTCGCGCCCACTCCGCCTCAAGAGGTCACCGGGAAATTCCTGCCAGCGTTTTGGTATTGCCACATAAAGATACTGTAGTACCGTGGTACATGGCATGAAATAAAGGACATCAAAGAAAATGATGGTTGAACGCGTCCAAACCGGCATCCGCATGGAAAGGCGCCTGCTAAAAGTTCTGAAGGCGTTAGCCGAGTTGAAGGACATCTCCATGGGGGACTTGCTGGAAGGCATTGTGCTTCATGCCTTCGAGGGGAAGTCAGCTTTTTCCTCGGAGACCTTAAAGCAGATAGCGCAGCTCAAAGCGATCTACAGTCTTACGCTCCGCGCGACCGACAGTCATAAGTTCAAAGAAAAGACTAGCGCTGGCGCAAAGTGATCCGCGGCAAGCCGCCGGACGAGCGCCTCAGGGCGCCATGAAGCCCGCTCCTGCCGCCAAACTAAGAATCCCGCCTCGCATTCGATGAGTTGCGTGCGGTTTGCGCGGCCCGGCCGGCTACGGCCGAAATGGCGGCCATTCTGCTGAATGCTTGGTCATTGACTACTATCGTGAAACCGATGGGGGACACGCTGCCGGTCGCGACGTGGCTCCATGGTGTGAAAGCTGCGGCAGCAGAGACGACGATCGCCTGATTTTCAGTTTGCATGATTGGCACAGTCAGCGCTGAGGACGACCTTGGCTGGCGTTGACATGCAAACTCGCTACATCGATTTCAAGTGATGCGGCGCGTGCCCCCCTCGGATCCGGCCTGGAACTCCGCTCTACGCCGGGCGCAAATATCGGTTTCGATCTTGGGTTCTCGCTTGCAATGAGCTTCGCCAGATTTCCACGAGCATCGCCGCCGGCCCGACAATCGTCAGGGCGAAAAACGGCGCGTTGACGACGTGTGCGAGGCGCAGAATCAGTTCCGCCACCGCCACCAGCCCGGCCACCAGGCACTGCGCCCGCTTCGGTGTCACCGTGGTTTTGGGATCGGTAATCATGAAGAAGATGAAAAGCTGGTACATCGCGCCCGTGATGAGCGCGACTTCGGCTGTAGCCGGCATGCGTCGCTTCCCGAGGCAGGTTCGCCAAAATATCGCGAGCTTTGTTCCGCATTTTATCTGGGCGTGGCGGCACTCCAGTCAGGTGAAGATGTGAATGCGCGAAACGGCCTGACCCATGCCACCGAGATTGCGCCTGGGGAACCGGCAGGATGGGTCGACTTGGGTCTTCTGCAAGCCCGTCAGCAGGAATTCGATGCCGCGTACCAAACCTTGGAGAAAGCGCGCGGTCTTGCTCCGGATAACAGCCGGATTGAGGGATTACTCGGCTTGGTGGAGGCCAAACGAGGCAAGATTGCCGAAGCGGTCACGCATTACCAGAAGGCGGTTGCTCTGGACGGGTCGAATCTGAGGGCTCTGTATTCCTGGGCAATGGAGACCGAGCGCCAACAAGCCGCCACCAGCGATGCAGACGCGGAGAAGCTGCTGGAACGGATACGGAAAATCCGGCCCGATAATGAAACCATCCTGCTCGACATGGCCCATCTGGCCGCCAAGCGGAACGACGCACCCGTATTGAGAGACGCCGTGGCGAGCCTCGGGCGGGACATCGCAACCTGGCCCGAGCCTGCGCAGCAGCAGCTGAGCCGGCTGCAACAAGCAGCCGTGGCCTCCGATTTCCGGACGGCCGGAATCCAGGTTCAGTTTCTGCGCAACACGCTGGTTCGGGTCCCGAGCTATCGCCGAAGCCTGGATGAAGTGAAGGCTCCCGCGACCTCGGTGGGAGAGCCATTCTTGAAGTTTCTGAAGCTGCCTTCACCCACCTCGGCGCCGGCCTCACCCGATATGCAGCTGCACTTCGAAGAGCAGGCTTTGGGCGCGGTGTCCGCGGGGAATATCGCGTGGATCGGATCGCTGCATCTCGATGGAGAAGGCGGTGCGCGGATCGTGTGGGCGGACGCGACGGCCGTCCACGTGGAAGGCGGCGCAACCTTGCCCCTGCCCGTCCCGCGCGGCCAATCTTCACTCACGGTCCTTGGCAGGAATGTGATTCTCGGCGCCGACTTGAACTACGATTTCAAGACCGACTTGGTGTTCGCGACGACAGGCGGAGTCAGAATTTACCGTCAGGATACGCCGCAGCGCTTCGTCGATGTGACGTCGAAAACCAAGCTGCCCACTGAAATCGTGAATGGTTCATATACGGGCGCGTGGGCCTTCGATTACGACCTGGATGGAGACTTGGACGTTGTCTTGGGTGTGCCGCACGGGGAACCAATCGTTTTGCGGAATAATGGCGATGGCACGTTCGCACCGGTCCAACCGTTTAAGGGAGTCGACGGGATGACCGGCTTCACATTCGGCGACATCCATGGTGACGGCGTGCCCGATGTGGCCCTCATTGACAGCCACGGGAACCTTCAAGTCTTCGAGAATGAGCGCCAAGGCTTCTATCGGCCGCGCGACGTCCCGCCGCCACTGGCTGACCGGAATCTGGCAATCGCGGCAGGGGATGTGAATGGAGACGGACTCATCGACTTCGTCCTGCTGCGGAGCGATTTCAGCATTGTTCGGCTGTCCGGCCGGGACTCCGGTACGGCGTGGGAATTCGCAGAGATCGCCAGCGCCAAACCGGCCAACAGTCCCGGACCGCCGAGCCTGCTTCTGGCGGATTTGGATAACAATGGCAGCTTGGACATCATCGCCGGCGGCCAGATCTTCCTGGGGGATGGAAAAGGCTTCGCGCCACTGGCGGGCAAACTGAAATCCGATTGCTGGGCACTGGCGGATCTGAATCACGATGGCCGCCTGGATGGAATCGGTCTGACAAACAGCCGGAGCGCCGTTCAACTCACCAATTGAGGCGCAAAGAACTATAACTGGCAAGTAATTCGCACCAGAGCAGCCACGGCGAACGGAGATCAGCGCATCAATCCGTTTGGCATAGGCGGCGAAATCGAGATTCGGTCCGACCTGCTGACTCAGAAACAGATTATCAGCTCACCAGTTCTGCACTTCGGATTGGGTGATCATACGGGAGTCGAATTCGCCCGCATCGTGTGGCCGAATGGCTTAATCCAAACGGAATTCAACTTGAAATCGGACCAGTCCGTGCTGGCTCAGCAACGGCTGAAGGGATCCTGTCCATTTCTTTTTGCATTGGATGGACACGCGATGCGGTTCCTAAAGGACGTCGCTCCCATGTCTGCACCGCTGGGAGCGCACAACAGCGCTACGCGATTGGAACCGATTCAACACACGCAGCAATGGTTCAAAATCGACGGGGAGCAGCTTGTGCCGCACGATGGGTATTACGACCTGCGGCTAACAGACGAATACTGGGAGACTTACTATATCGATTATTACTCGCTGCTGGTGGTCGATCATCCGCAGGAGTCACACATTTATGTGGACGAGCGGGTGGCCGATCCTCCCGCGCCTCTAAAATTGTATGTGACGGGTGAGCCTGGAAGTTTTGCCAGTGCGAAGGACGATACGGGCCGCGATGTGAGCGGGGCGATTCAGAAGGTCGATGCCAGCTATCTGGACACATTTGGGGTCGGGCAGTATCAAGGGCTCACCCGCGATCACTGGGTGGAGCTCAAATTGCCGGAAGATGCGCCGCGCACAGGCCCACTTTACCTGATCGGCGACGGTTTTCTGCACCGGTGGGACGACACGATCACCATGGCGCGAAGTCAGGGGAGCGGCCCCGCACCCGAAGACCTGAGCATCGAGGTTCCCGACCGGGCCGGGCATTGGCTCACCGCGCGAAGTCACCTCGGTATTCCGGCAGGCCGCCTGAAGACCGTGGTGTTCGATTTGACCGGAATCATGGAAGTATATTGGGACAGGCTGGCGTGGGCTACAGGTCTCCCGAATGAGCAAGTAAAAACACAGCGCCTGAGTCTGTCGGAAGCCGAGCTACGCTACCGGGGCTTCTCGTTGGTGACGCAGGACGGCCCCTCATCGCCGGAACTGGCGCACTATGACACCCTCGCGGGAACTGCTCAGCACTGGCGCAATCTGGAGGGTTACTATACGCGCTACGGCGGCGTTCGCGAGCTGCTTGAAAAAATCGACGACCGCTTCGCGATTGTCAACTCGGGCGATGAGTTACGGATGCGGTTCGCCGCCGTGCCGCCGCCCGCGGCCGGTTGGACCCGCGACTACGTTTTCATCGGTGACGGATGGATGAAAGAAGGCGATTACAATTTTCAATTGGGTGTGGCTACTTTGGAACGACGCTCCAGTTGGCGGGATATAGGCGGCGCTGATCCTGTTCGATGTGGAATTGCCAGTAGTGGTCGAAGTCTCCGGAGAGGTAGATGGCTCTGAGCTGGACGATGGCTTCGGCCATCGGCTCGGTCCAGCGCATGCCGGAACGCTCCATGCGGTCTTTGATCAGGTTTTTACAGGCGCCTTCGACCGGGCCGCTCGCGATGGGTTAGCCGTTAGCGAGGTATTCGTGATAGCGCATGCGGGCGCGGTTTCGGTAAAGGTAATCGGCGACTCCGCGCAACGTTTTGCTCCCGGCCCCGGACAGGCCCCGTTTGGTGATACTTTGCCGAATCCCTTTGACGACCTGGCCCACATCGCCGACCAGGATTCGCAAGGTGCGGTCCAGGACCCACAGGTCGGCCTCCAGGCTGCCTTCGGCATGGAAGACATAAGCGGCTTTCCACAGTTTCTCCAGAGCGTGCATCAGATCCAGAATCAAAGTGACTTTCAGCTTCCGTTCGACTCGGATCTGGAGAGCGCGCTCACCGTCGGTGAGGGCCAACCGTGTTTTGGATGCTAACGGATCCCGCCGTTCCATCTCTTCGGCTACCTCCTCAATGACGGCATTCTTGCCCTTGAGCAGACTGGCCCATACCCTTTTGTTTTCCGGACGCGGTGGCGCTGGCGCATCCTGCGAACTGGTGAGGGAGAGACGGAACAAGCTTTCCACGACCTGCTGCGCAGTGCGCACCCGAGGGGCGCGAGTGAAGACAGCGGCGACGGTGGCCATGCGCTTCTTGTTGGCCTTCTGTCCTTTCGACAGCCGCGATGTGGCTTGCGCGCCGGCAGGCTTGACCATGGGAATGCCCTTACAATCGACGGCTGCCACTAGAATGGTGCCTGTAGCAGGTTCGGGGGGACGCTGCCGGTAAAAAGCGTCAAAGTCTTGAGCCGCGTCCGGCAGGATCTGCTCCAGACTGCGCTTGGAGACGGAAACGCCGGTCAGGTTGGCGATAGTCTGGACCGAATCCAGGAAAGGGTTCTGCACGGCCGCCTTGACCAGGCCCCGCTGGAGTTCGTAAGAGAACGAGCGTCCGGGCAGAGTCAGCGCCCGATCCAGGGGAAAGATGCCGGGCACGCCGGGGCGCGAATAGCCCATGCGGACCAGTTCGACGGTTCCAAAGACGGTGGTCAGCGAGCGGGCGCCCAGTTGGCGGTGGGAGAAGAGCACTGCGCCGTCCTGCTGTTGGAGGTACAGGGCTGGTCCCACATCTCCGTTGCCGCGATGCTGCAAATGGGCTTGGAGGAGCAGGCGTTGGACCTCGCGGCCTTTAGCCTGCTGTTGGGACTCGATCTGGTGGAGAGGGAGTTGGAGGGCGCTGGAGGATGCCAGCCAGGACTCCAGCAGGGAGAACTCAACAAACGCCAGTCTCGTATCAGCAAGGAAACAGGTTGCAGTCGCCATCTTCTTACGGTAATATAACGGTAAGAACAATGTCACGTGTTTCTGTTTCGAAAAGCGGCTTCCGTCCCGTTGCACGAAATGCCTCCCTGGAGCGCCACACGCAACGCTTTCTGGAACTCAGACGAGGCCTGGAGCAGATCGAATATTTCTGCAAAGGTACGGTTCTGAAGCGAATGATGAAGTGCGGCAAAGCCCAGTGCGCCTGCGCCTCCGACGCCACCAAGCGCCACGGCCCGTACTTCGAACTTACCTACAAAGCGAACGGCAAAACGGTCAATGTCAAACTCTCGCCGGAAGCGGCTCCGCTGTACAGGGCAGCGGCACAGCAATATCGCAAGTTGAGAACGCTGCTCAATCGCCTCGATAAACTTTCAAAAACCATCCTCCGATTCCAAGCCAAACTGGCAGACTCCAAGCGGCCGAACTGATTCCAAAAACAGGGGTTATTCCGATAACCCCGGCTTAAGCAATAGCCGAAGACAGGCTGATGGGCCTTAACTGGTTGAATTATGAGTACTTGGCCGTCGTTCTGAAGTAGCCACACCCTTTTCAATTCTCCAGTACGGTGCTGCCCCTGCCCTATCACGCGATGAAGGATTATACGGCTCCGCCTACGTCCCTCGAGCTGGATAGAGCCTATCGCCTGCATCCTTCGGACTGGCAGCAGTTTCACACCCGCTACGTCACGCCGGAACGCTTTGCGAGAACGTTGTGGTATCAAGACACACGCTGATCGGGCCTCCTAGTTAATTTCGATTATTGTGTGCCGGCGTCCGGTTCGGTTAGGTTGGTTGGACGTATCCTTAGGAACCGAGGTGGGGGGACTGGATGCACATACCTACTGAACCGATCGGGAGCATTCCGCGGCCGGCCGAACTGATTGCCGCCCGCCAGGCCATGCTGGAAACCCGGATGACAGCCGGCGAATTCGCACGTGTCGCCGGGGCCGCGCTGCGGGATGCCATCCGCCTCTTTGAGGAGACCGGTTCGCCGGTGATCACCGACGGAGAACAGACCAAGTCCAGCTTTGCGACCTATCCGCTCGAAGGCCTTGAGAACGTGGCGCCCGATGGCGTGGTCATTCCTTTTGAAGATGGTCACACACGGCAATTACCGCGGCTTACTTCAGGTCCATTCCGCTATGGCACATACGCATCGACTTATCTGGCGGCGGCCAAACGCCTGACAACGTTGCCCGTGAAACAAACGGTGATTTCGGCATCCGCCCTTAGCCGACTCTATCCCGACGCTGAGATTCCGGCGTACCCGCGCGAGGCTTTCCTGTCGGACCTCGTGCGCGAAGCTGCAGCCGATATCCGCGGCTGCCTCGAACAGGGCGCCGATAGCGTGCAGATCGATTTCACGGAAGGGCGCCTTTCCCTCAGGCTCGACCCATCCGGAGGCTTGCTGGAGAATTTCATCGCGTTGAACAACCGGGTGCTCGATCATTTCTCGCCACACGAGCAACAGCGTATCGGTGTGCACACGTGTCCGGGCGGCGACCGGGATGCGACCCACAGCGCCGCCGTGGATTACGCCGGATTGCTGCCTGCGTTGTTTCGGTTGCGCGTGGGGCGCTTCTACGTGCAGTTGGCGAGTGAGAAGGATCCGGAACGGGTACTAGAGACTATCGGCCGGCACATACAGCCCGGGCAGACAGTTTTCGTTGGCGTTATCGATCCGATCAACCCCGCGATAGAAACGCCCGCTCAGGTGCGCGAGCGGGTGCTGCTGGCAGCCAGGCACCTGCCGGTGGCGCAATTAGGCGCCACGGACGACTGTGGCTTCGCGCCCTTTGCGGACGACACCTCGACGTCGCGTGAAATCGCCTTCGCTAAGATCCGGGCGCGGGTGGAGGGTACACAATTGGCCACCCAAGACTTGCAATAGCCGCCGTCTACGCTATCGCACAATCGAGGTATGGGGGCAGCCACTGTCCGGAATTTCGATGTCACCGTGATCGGCGGCGGTCTGGCTGTCATGGCCGCCTCCCTGCATCTGGCAAAGGCGGGATTCCGCGTGGTGTGCATAGAACCTGAAACCGCGGTTCGCCAGCCTGTCGGTGAGTCGCTGGACTGGGCTTCACCCGCCTTATTAGTCGCCTTGGGCCTGCCCTGGGAAGATCTGATCCAATCCGGCATCGCAACCTACAAACGGGGCGTGACTATGCAGTTAAGGCAGGGCGAGGCGCAGGAGTTTCGACCTCCTCCCTGGTTGGCCCAGCCGCCGTTCAACATCGAATTGCGAACGATCCATGTCGATCGGATGCGCTTAGACCGGGAACTCCAGGACCTGGTCATCGGGCGAGGTGTCACCATAATCCACGATAAAGCTGTCACCGTGGAAAAAACGGGGATCCGGATTGTCTCCATTCGAACGGCATCGGGCGCGCAGTTTGGCTCACCCTGGTTCATCGACGCCTCGGGTTCATTCACCAGTTTTCTGGCTCGGGAATTCAATCTCCCGTCCGTCGCCTATGGTCCCCGAAAGGTCTGTCTATGGTCCTATTTCACGGCACCCCAAGCGCACGAAGGCACTACCATTTACATGGACCCCGTGCGGGGCGCGTACCAGGATTGGATCTGGGAGATCCCTATCGGTTCAAATACGCTCAGCGTAGGGTATGTCACCACGGGCGACGCGGTGAAAAAAGAGCGTGACCAGGGCCTTACTGTGGAAGATATTCTCAGGCTCCAACTGGCGCGCTTTCCGCGGCTCGCGTCGCTGTCGCAGAAGGACGCCGGCACTGTTCCCAGGGTAACTGAAAATGGTAAGCCACTGGTTCGACCAGTGAGACTTGAACAGGTTTGACCGTTCCGGGAGTATGATCCTCCTCAAGTGGCTTGATGACCAACGAGAGGAGGATTGCATGTCGGATCTTTACCAAAGGCTATCCCACTCCAAGTGGGACTGCAAGTACCATGTCGTTTTCGTGCCCAAGCGGCGGCGCAAGGCGCTCTTCGGCCAGACGCGGCGGCAGTTGGGGCCAATTTTTCATGCCTTGGCAAAGCAGAAGGAGTGCCAGATCATCGAGGGGCACCTGATGCCGGACCATGTGCACATGTGCATCGCGATTCCGCCCAAACACCCGGTGGCTTCGGTGATCGGGTTTCTGAAGGGCAAGAGTGCCATCGCGGTGGCCCGGCTGTGCGGTAAGGAACGGAACTTTACGGGCGAGCACTTCTGGGCCCGTGGGTACGCCGTTTCCACGGTCGGATTTGAGTTGGGGCAGGTCCGCCAATACATCCGCGAACAAGAAAGCGCGGATGGAATCAGCGGGCAGTTCTGAAACGTCAGCGGAGGCGCGCTTTAGCGCGACGCCTTAAACCCATGACCAACCGCCTTTGAGGCGGTCCAACTCATCAAGCCACCCGCTCTGCGGGGGGTATCTGACTTCATTCAGTTGCCGCACGTACCGCGGAGTTACCGGCCCGAATTGGGTCATTGCGGGCGAGGCTGCGTCAATGGTCGATCCCATCACGTCAAACGGCGTAACCTCGGCCCTGAGGCACGCGCAGGAAGGGTCAGCCCTGATCGCTCGTCGAGAGGAAAATCCGAGTTACCGTACATGGCCAGAAAGTCGTATGGCATGCTGGTTCTCCAACTTGGGCGATTTTTTAACAGCGGCATCGAGAGTCTCGTGTACGACTGGCCCGTAAGGGACCGCCTGGGCATAACGAGGTCCGCGACAATTTATACGGATGCCGCGTGGAGCATGAACGCCCTCTACTCGCGGCTGCGGCCGCGTAGCGTACTGTCGACCGCCGCATTTGGCGCGGCTCTTAAGTTTTTGTGGGCGAGCGCGTGGACGCTTTGCCGGCTTACGGGAACTTAGTAAGCTGCGTCCCGCGAGTGTGTGCGCCACTCTACACTAGTTACGACGCATTACTAGATCTCCCATATTGTTCGCCTCGATCTTCTCCCCTATGCTTAGTTTATAAAGGGG
Organism: Bryobacterales bacterium; assembly: GCA_963756605.1. GTDB lineage: Bacteria > Acidobacteriota > Terriglobia > Bryobacterales > Bryobacteraceae > Bog-159. The sequence goes on from CAVWOT010000022.1 coordinate 430,295, forward strand.
CCTGCTGTTTGTGGCTGGCATAAGAGCTAAGTCTGTAACTATCGCTGTGGGTTTGGCGTGACATTGTTATGTTCGGCAGTAGCCGGGCCCGCCGGCCAAGTCACTGTGCGCGTAATTGTGGTGGATGCGGACGAGGCGGCCGGAATTCTGCAACAACTGAAAGCCGGTGCGGATTTTGCGGCGTTAGCGCGACAAAAATCCACCGATGCCACCGCCGTGGACGGAGGCTTGCTAGGGCAAGTCGACCCTGCGATGCTGCGGCCCGAGTTGCGTGACGCATTGCAAGGTATGCGTCCCGCGGACCTCTCGCGCGTGGTCAAGCTACCGTCCGGTTATGCCATCCTTCAGATCGTAGCCGAACCCGACTCCGCGAGTATCGACAGCGTGGGCCGCGCGCGGCAAGCCGCCCTCGGCGCGCCCGGCAGCGTACAATAAGGGCCCCAGCTAGACGGACTCCTGGAGTCGTGGACGGCGCTCGCCTCCATTCCCAAGCCGGAGGGCTGGGACCAAGACCCGAAAGCCATTTGTGAAGTCCATTCCCGCGCGTCTACTGCCGGTCACGGCTTGGGTTCATCAAATGCTGGACCCGGCCGACGAACGCGGTAAAGCGCAATTCAAGAACGCGACTCCTCTTGACTGGATACAGATGCGCATAGCCAGAGGGCAACTGCACGCATATAAGGGCGAGATGACCAAGGCCATCGCACAGTATGAGGCCGCCTACCGGACGGCGTCCACGGACGCTCCCCAGATGCTGCACATGCTGGAGGAGTCCCTGGGAATCCTGCACCTGCATGCCGCGGAGATGGAGAACGACGTGTACGGGAATCCCGGAGAAAGGTGCCTTTTCCCCATGAGTCCTATCATGCGGTACAGGGAAACGGCCCACTCCGAGAGGGCGGTACAGCACTTCCTGAAATTTTTGGCGGGGCAGCCCGATAGCATAGAGGTGAAATGGCTGCTGAATGTTGCCGAAATGACCCTGGGCGCGTATCCAAGTGGTGTTCCCCCGTCGTACTTGCTGCCTTTGTCGTTGTTTGCTTCCCCCGAGAGCATAGGACGATTCACCGACGTGGCTCCCGCAGCAGGGTTGAACTTATTCGCCATGGCTTCGGGCGTAGTCGTGGATGACTTTGACAACGATGGATTACTCGACGTGATGACATCGACCTATGAACCCTGTGCTCCCATGCATTACTTCCACAACAATGGTGACGGTACCTTTGCGGACCGGTCGGCCGCGGCCGGGTTGAGCGATCAGTTGGGCGGCCTGAACTTGATACAGGCGGATTACAACAACGATGGATGCCTCGATGTGCTGGTATTGCGAGGAGCCTGGGAGAGCATGGGCCAGCGCAAGTCTCTGCTGCGCAACAATTACGACGGAACCTTCACGGATGTGACTAAAGAGAGCGGCCTGGCGTTACCTGCCACCAATACGCAGGCCGCGGATTGGGCGGACATTAACAACGACGGCTTGCTGGACCTGTTTGTGGTCAACGAAACAGGTCCATCCCGGCTTTTCTTGAATAAGGGCGACGGGACTTTTCAGGATATCTCCCACACGGCGGGCATCGACCGGACGGCCTTCTCCAAAGGCGTCGCAGCGGCGGACTATGACGGCGATGGGTATGTGGATTTTTACGTCTCTAACATGGGCAGGGACAACTTTCTGTACCACAACAACCGTGATGGAACATTTACGGAGGTTGCTGAACTGGTGGGTGTCCCGGGGTCGGACGCGCCTTTGCCACGCGGTTCTTCGACGACGACAACGACGGCTGGCCCGATTTGTTTGTGACCAGCTACTATTCCGCGGTCGACGAGAGTATCAGAACCTACATGGGCCTGGTACATAATGCAGGAACCTTGAAATTGTACAAGAACCTGGGGGATGGAACGTTCCGCGACGTAACCAAGGAGACCGGACTGCATAAAGCCTTCATGCCAATGGGCGGCAACTTCGGCGACCTGGACAACGATGGATATCCGGACATCTATATGGGAACCGGAAATCCGTCGTATAGCGCTCTCCTCCCCAATGTCCTGCTCCGCAACAAGGAGGGAAGTCATTTGTCGACATCACAGCTTCGTCCGGCACAGGAGAGCTGCATAAAGGGCATGGCGTCGCCATGGCCGACCTCGACAACGACGGCGATCTGGACATTTTGACTACCATCGGCGGCGCTGTGCCCGGCGACAGTCATACCTTTCGCCTTTTCGAAAACCCCGGCAACACCAACGATTGGATCGTCCTGCGCCAGGTGGGCGTCAAGGCGAACCGCTCCGCGATCGGCGCGCGCATAAAGGTGACGGTAAAAAACGAAGGAAAGGGGACGCGGGCGATCTATTCCACGGTCGGCAGCCAAAGCTCTTTCGGCGGCTCGCCGTTGCGGCAGCACATCGGCTTGGGTAAGTCCGCGCTGATCCAGCAGATCGAAATACGGTGGCCCGGGAACCCGGTGACGCAGGTGTTTTCCAAGGTGGACAAGAACCAGTTTATCGAGATTAAAGAGTTCGCCACCCAGTACACGAAGCTCGATTACTTCCCGTACCGCCTGGGCGGCCCTAACCGCCCGGTTGCGGCCAGGGGTGGAGCTTCGGCCCGAATAACGCGATGATAAGAAGCCTAGCGCTTGCGATATTCCTCTGCGTTGGCGCCGGAAGTATTTGGGCGGCGCAACGCTATCGGGTAACCGGCCTGGTGCTGAAAATGGATCCAGCGCACCGGACCTTCGTGGCATCCTGCAAGGCGATCCCCGGATACATGGATGCCATGGTGATGCCTATCCCCGTTCACGACGTAAAAGCGCTGGACGCCCTCCAGCCGGGCGCGCTGGTGGACTTCACGCTGGTCGTCACAAACGAAGACGCGTATGCCGAGAACCTCCGCGTTCGCCAATATCGGAGCACGGAAGTAGAGCCGCTGCAGGCGCGCCGGTTGCAAATGCTGGCCGGTCTGGGCCGCGCGGATTCGACAACGGACGAACTGGCCATCGGTGCGCCAGTTCCGGATTTCACGCTCGCCGACCAGGCCGGGCACAGCGTCAGTCTGTCGCAAATGGCGGGCAAGGTATTGGTGTCCTCGTTTATTTACACAAGTTGTCCGCCGCCGAATTATTGCTTCCGCTTGTCGAACAACCTCGGACGCCTGCAGAAACGCTTCGCCGACCGGATGGGACGCGACCTGGTGCTGCTGAGCGTCAGTATCGATCCCGTACACGACACCCCGGAGGTGCTGGCCAGATACGCCGCCACTTGGAAGGCCGACGCCAAATCATGGCACTTCCCCACGGGACCGGAGCCCCAGGTCAAGGCCGTGTGCCGCAGGTTCGGAGTTAACTTCTAGCCGGACGAAGGGGCCTTGGCGCATTCCTTGCACACCATCGTCATCGACCGGCACGGTAGGTTGGCGGCCAACTTCGAGGGGAATGAGTTCACCGCGGACCAATTGGGCGACTTTGTGGAGGCTGTTCTGGATCAAAGACAGTAGTGGATAAGCATTATTGACCTGGAGATCCGATTCGGCTAATAATCTTGTGAGTCGGATTATCCGGAATGCCTCATATTAAACTTCCAGAGGGACTGCCCGGTATTTTAGGACCCATGGCGTTTCGGCCGGAAACGGCCAAGCCCTTGAACGAACTGGCGGAGATCTTGCTGCGCGGGCCGAATTCACTGTCGCCGGGCGAGCGGGAACTGATCGCCACATATGTTTCGTCGCAAAACGATTGTCTCTTCTGCCAAACTATTCACGGAGCAGTGGCAGCGTATCATCTTGGCGGCAACGAGCAACTCGTCCTGGATGTCAAGGAGAGCGTCGAGCGAGCGCCAATTTCCGCCAAGCTCAGAGCTCTGCTGGCGATCGCTGGTGCGGTGCAACGCGGCGGCAAGAACGTGCAGGCCGCCGATGTGGAACGTGCCCGGCAGCTCGGCGCCACCGATCTGGAGATCCACGACACAGTGTTGATCGCCGCAGCCTTCTGCATGTACAACCGGTATGTGGATGGGCTGGCTACCTGGGCGCCCCGGGAGTCCGACGCGTACCGCGATCCGGGCGCCCGGTTGGCGCGCGAAGGGTATGTGGAATCCACCAAGGGATTGCCGGCTGCGTGGGTGGGCGCCGCCAGCTAAAGGACGCCAAACATGCCGCACATTCCAGTTCCCGAAGGGTTGCCCGGCATTCGCGGCCTTTTTGCGTTCCGCCCGGAGACCGCCACACCGATGTCCGAGCTTGCCGAGGTGCTGCTGCACGAGCCGGGCTCGCTTACGCCAGCCGAACGTGAACTGATCGCCACCTATGTTTCTTTCCGGAACGATTGCTTCTACTGCCAGACTGCCCATGGCGCCATCGCGGCGCATCACCTCGGCAACGAAGAAATCGTCCAGGAAGTGAAGCACGACTTCGAGCACGCGGCCATTTCGGACAAACTCAAGGCGCTGCTGGCTATCGCCGGTAAAGTGCAGCGGTCCGGCAAAGACGTTCAGCCGGAAGACATCGAACGCGCCCGGCGAGAGGGCGCAACCGATCGTGAAATTCACGACACGGTCTTGATTGCAGCCGCTTTCTGCATGTACAACCGCTATGTAGACGGGTTAGCCACATGGTCGCCCACGGACTTAGGCGGCTTTCGGGAAAGGGCCGCTGGCGTCGCCCGCCAGGGCTATGTTGGCGTACTGGGCTATATCAAGTCGGCTCAGGTGACACGGTAGAAGTATGTTGACACGGTAGAAGTATGTTGATAATGTCGTCGTTGCCCCCCGAACTTGCCGAGTTGGACCGCCAATTCGCCGCGGCTAAAGCGGACGCATCAGAACTGGTGAATGGGTTACAGGAGTTGCAATTCAACTGGCGTCCGAGCGCGGGCAGTTGGTCGATGGCGGAGTGCCTGCTGCATCTGAACATGGTGCGCGATCGCTGCGTACACACACTCGAAACGACCCTGGCGGATGCTCGTGCGCGGGGCCGGGTAGGGCACGGACCGTTTGGGTATGGCTGGCTGGGGAAGTGGATTATGGCCCACACCGAACCGCCCTCCAAGCACAAATACAGGGCTCCCCGGGCGTTCACGCCGGCACACGGCCAGCCCATAACGGCGGTGCTGCCAACTTTCCGGCACCTGCAGGAGCAATTATCGCGGCAACTGGAACAAGCCAGCGGATTGGATTTGTCCCATATCAGGGTGCCGGCGCCAGAGGCGCGCCTGCTCAGATTCAATCTCCAGCTTACCTTCGCCTGGATCGCCGCCCACGAACGGCGGCATTTGTGGCAGGCGCGGCAGGTACGGAATCACGCGGCGTTTCCGGGCTGAAACTGGCTCAGATCGGGTAGCGACTGGGCTGCGTCTCGACCGTGATCCATCGCAGTCCGGAGCTGCCGAACCGTCCGGAGCCGAAACGCCTTACGCCGCTGAATGGCACCTGAGTTTCGTCGCGCACCGTCGCCATTCACATGGCAGATACCCGGCTTGATTCTGCGGCGTAATACTAAACTCTCGACGTGCAGCACGGCTTTTCGGGCCGCCCCATCCGCGCCAGTGCCGGCGGGGTTTGCCGCCAGGGTTTAGGCCCTCCGGCCTCAACTGCACGCTGCCGACGCCCACCGCATCTGAGGTCTGTCCACCGATGGCGTCCCTGCACCGGTCGCTGGCACTCGCGGCACCGCCCACAGCGATATCGAAACGGCGCACTATAGTTCGCCGGACAATCTCTTGATACTGTATTTCGCAGATCTCCCGCTCGAGCCGCCGCCGCAAAATGAGGACCGCTCTGGCGATGGAACGTGATTCGTTCATTCAGGCGCGCCGCCGTGGGTTGGCTTTCGGTGTGCTGCGCGAATGGGGCGCGGCTTGGCGCTTCCTGGCGCGCCATGCGGCTTCCAGGTCCCGGCGCAGGCGCTCCGTTTCCTGGTTCAGCGAAATCTTCGGACGGCCGATTTCAGGCGGCCCTCCCGCGGTAAACAAATTCCGATTTTAGATGGGCGGCACGCGGCCTGAGGGGCAGCTCCGCGGGCTCACTTGCCCATGTGCAAGTTATTGTGAATGGCGTAGAGCGCCAATTCCAGCCGATCGGATACCCCGAGCTTATCGAAGATGTTGTGCAGATGATTTTTCACGGTCTGCTCGCTAATGAACATCTTCTCGGCCATTTCCTTGTTCTTGAAACCTTGCGCCACCAGGGCCACGATCTCGCGCTCTCTTTGGCTCAGCAGGGACCGTTCGCGCTCGCGGCCGCCGGAAGGCGGAGCCCCCGTCCCGATCACCGGTTCATCGGCGCCGGTGGCGAACTGGCGCATCACGGCGGCGGTGGTATGCGAATCCAGCCAGATCTCACCGGCGTTCACCTTGCGGATGCTCTTAATCAGCAGATCCGTGGCGCTCTGTTTCAGGACGATGCCACAAGTCCCCAGCTTCATGGCCTGTACGAACTCGTTCTTATCCTCGGACGCGGTGAGCACAATGACGCGCGTTTTGTGCTTGCCGCTTTGGAGCCGCTGCAGCGTGGCCAGACCGTCCAGGCCAGGCATCTTCAGGTCCAGAAGAAGAATGTCCGGCTCGTACTGCTGAAGCACATCCAAGACCTGCCGGCCATCCTGTGCCTGTGCCACCACCTCAAAATCAGGCTCAAGGGCCAGTAGGCGGCACAAACCGTCGCGGAATATGGGGTGGTCGTCCGCCACCACGATCCGGATTTTACTGGCTTCGCCCGATCCGGCGAGCGGAATTTCATGATTGCCATTGTTTTCAGGCATAAACGTACTAGGCTTCATTTTAGAAGCCGAATAGTACCAAGTCAATCCTATTGTGGAAAAGTAAACTCTTTTTCATGCCAGCTTTCATGCTAGCCCGCCGGTGCGGCACCGTCGCGGCCGCCCGCGGAAAGACGGCAGAAATCGCATAACAAGCTTCTTTGGTTGCGTTTTGCTATGGTGAGGGACTATGGGAGAAAAATGGGCCGAAGGGGAGTTCCAACGTTTTTGGAAGCGGCTGCAACAACTTGGACTAAACGCTTACGAATCACGCTCTTATCTGGTTCTGCTGGGTCACCCCAGGTTCAAAGCTCTCGAATTGGCGGCCCGCGCGCATGTTCCGCGGCAGAAGATCTACGAAGTGCTCGACAGCCTGGTGGAAAAGGGCTTCGCGCAGGTGGTGCAGGAGCGGACCAAGCTGTTCTCGGCCGTAGAACCCGCGCTGGCGCTGCCCGCGTACATGGCGCGCAAGCGGCATCTCCTGGACCAGGAGATGACCGATCACAACCGGGCCAGCGTAGCCTTGATCGACGACCTGAAATCGGTCTATTCGGAGGGGCAGGGAGGCCGCGGCACCCTCGATTTCCTGCGCATCGTCAGCGATCCGGCGCAGACCGCTGCCGAGTACCGCCGCATGCTGTCGGAGGTACGCACGGAATATATCGAGTTCTCGCGTCCGCCCTACGCGGTCGATCCACTGGACGAGCGCCTGGTCAAACAGGCGCGCCTGTCAGGGGTGACTTGCCGCCTGCTGCTCGAAGCCAGCGTGCTCGACGACGCCCACCGTCAAAGGTTGCAGGACTACGCGGCGGAAGGCGTCGAGGTGCGTCGGGTGGACTCTTTGCCGATGAAATTGGCCGTATTCGACAGTCGCCAAGGCTTGCTCGCGCTGCTCGATCCGGTGATCACGACACCGAGTTGGACCGCCGTGGTGTTCGATCATGCCGGCATGGGGGAGGCGATGACCGGTCTGTTCGAGGATCGCTGGCGGCGCGGTGCGGCGTTATAGCGGAAGGGTCTTGCGTGGGGAACGAATCCCACCGGCCTTTACTGCTTGTCGAAGATCACCGTTTGATCCGCGGTTACCGCGCCAGTCATGTGCCGCCGCAGGGTGATGGTCTTGCCGTCCGCGGAGAGCGACCAGCGATCCTCAATCACCGCGCGCCGCAAGGCAAAGACCTGGCTGTCGATCACCAGTTCGCCGCCATCCCAGTGAGCCGTGCTTTTCACCAGGTTGCCGTTGACGTGATTGGTACACTCCTTGCCGTCGATGGTGTAAATCATGTCGTAGGTGCTTTCGTCGCGGTGGCGAATTTTCTGTGAAATGGTGTCTTTCAGATTGACGCCGTCGACGGTGATTCGGTCCAGCCGGCTCTCCGACACCGGTCCGGACGGGAAATCGCTCCGCGCCGGATCCATCTTCCAGACGCCGTTCAGGTTGGGCTTCGTCTGTCCCAGCGCGCATAGGCAAGCTGCAAATAAGGAAAACCCGATTTTCCCGGCGATGTGATTCTTTACAGGCACGCTACTGTTTGTCCAAAACAATTTTCTGATCCGTTACACCCATGGGGCTGTTCACATGCCGTGTAACGGTGAGTGTCTTACCGTCCGGCGAAAGCGACCAATGGTCCTGGAACGTCACATCGGACCCGTTGAGCGACGCCTTGCCGTCAATCGTCAGTTGATCCCCCTCCCATTTAGCCGTGGTCTTAACAGGTGCACCATGGATCGTGTTGGTGGTTTCTTTGCCATCGGTCGAATATTTCATCTCGGCGCTGACTTCGCGCATCTGTCCGTTTTGGGTGAACGAGTCAGTCAGGTCCGGATCCTGGTGCATGATTTTATCGGTGCGCGAGTCTGGCGCCGGCATCGCGCCAAAATCGCTCTTGCCGGTATTCAATTTCCAGTCGCCGCTGAAATTGGGTTTGGCGGCTTGGAGCACACCGCACGCGGCCAGAAGCATCAGAGAAATGGCGTCAGATCTGTAACCGCGCATTTTCCTACTGTTTCTCGAATATCATCTTCATGTCAAAGTCGGCGCCGTCGGCGGCAACGTGCCTTGCCACGGTCAAGGTCTTTCCGCCATCAGTGAGCGACCAGCGGTCCTTGGCCGTGAATTCGTTGCCATCGAACGATCCCGTGGTCTGCGCGACCAGTTCGGCGCCATCCCATCGCAGCTTGCTTTTAAATTCGTTGTCACCCAGATGATTCACACACTCCTTGCCATCCGTCGTGTAGACCAGGTTGGAAGTGAGGTCGCCGGTGCCGCCGGTCTGCGCATAATCCACCCGCAAGTTGGGATCCTGATGCACGATCTTCTCGGTGATACTGTCGGGGGCGGGCATGAGACCGAAATCGCTTTTACCGGCGTTCAACTTCCAGTTTCCGCTGAAGTCCGATTTCGTCTGGGCGGGAAGCAATCCGCCAGGCAGGCCCGCCCCAGCGACGAAGAGCAGCATGGATACAACTTTGCGCATAAGACAGCCGCTATTGTTTAGTGAAAATTTCCTTCACGTCGGCTTCGCCCATAGCGCTGGCGAGGTGCCGGGTAACGGTCAGGGTTTTCCCGTCGCTCGAAACGGTCCAGCGATCTTTGGATGTAAAATCATTGCCGCCGAAGGATCCTTTGGTGTTGACCACCAGGTCGTCGCCTTCCCAATTCAGCGTGCTCTTGAATTCGTTGTCGCCGACCTTATTCAGGCACTCCTTGCCGTCGGTCGTGTAGTTGATGTCGTATTTCATGTCGCCCTGCGGACCACCCGTGCTGGCCACGCTCGCTTTCAAGCTGGGATCCTGATGCGTGATGGTCTCGGTCAGGGTGTCAGGCGGCGGGATGGGTCCAAAATCGCTCTTGGAGGTATCGAGCTTCCACGTCCCGCTGTAGTCGGTTTTGGCTTGGGCGACGAATCCAATGGCCAGAGTCAAAAGGGTCAGGCAAAGCAGTCTGGTGGTTTGCCGGGTCATAAATCTGCGCATTAATAATCTCCTTTTCGAGATGGTAGCAGGTCGAAGGACTTTTGCGCTGGTGGGGCACCCTATTCTTCGCGCAGCGCCACCATGGGATCCACACCGGTGGCGCGACGCGCCGGAATTATCGTGGCCGCGCAGACCACGGCGGCCAGGATGGCTGCGACGGAACCGAACGTAAGCGCGTCGGTAGCACTCACGCCGAACAACAGGCCGGTCATTACGCGCGTCAACGCGACTGCCCCGACCAGGCCCGCCACGATGCCCACGGCGGCGAGCGCCATGCCCTGCCGCACCACCAGGTTGAGGATCTGCGCGGGCTGGGCTCCCAACGCCACGCGCACGCCGATATCGTGCGTGCTCTGCGTAACCAGATACGAGATCACGCCGTACACCCCGACCGCGGCCAGCAGCAGGGCGAACGCCGCAAAAGCACCCAGCATCATAGTGGCGAAGCGCTGCCGCGCGAGCGAATCGGACAGCCGCTCCTGCATGGTGCGGATGTCGTAGACCGGCACGCCCGGATCGACACTGTGAACCTCACGCACGATGGCGTTGCCCAGTTCCGCCGGATCAGACGAAGTGCGTGCCACCAGGTATCCGCCGTTGGCAGCGGCCTGCTCCTGCGGAAAATAAACCACTATTTTGCTCCCGCTATCCAGGCCATATTGCTTGACCATGCCCACCACACCGGCGATGGTATACGGCTTCTTGGGATCGAACCAAAGATGCTTGCCAACCGGAGTGTCATGCGGCCAGAACCGTTGCGCGAATTGTTCGTCGATGATGGCCACCTGCTGGCCGTCGCTGGTGTCGTGATTGTCGAAATACCGCCCCTTCAGCAGGGGAATTTTCATGGCGCGAAAGTAGTCCCCGCCGCTGAAGCGCTGGTCCACTTGCAATTCCTGGCCGGGTGGCGGAGTGTAGCCCTCTACGTTGATGCCGCCCCAGCCTACACCGCCGGTGAGAGGCAGCGGCGTAACCAGACCCTCCATCAGCACTCCAGGCAGGTGTTTGATGCGTTCGCCGATTTCCCGATAGAACTGCACGACAACTTTATCGTCGCGGTATTTCGGGCCGTTGGCTACGATCTGCATGGTGAGCACGTGATCCGCGGCGAACCCGGGCGGCACATTCTGAAGCCGCACAAAACTGCGGATCAGCAATCCCGCACCTACCAGCAGCATGAGTGAGAGGGCGAGTTCGGACACCACCAGCAGGCCGCGCAGGCGATGCCGCGACACCAGCAGGCCGCCATCGGTTTGGCCGCTGCGCCCGCCGGATTTGAGCGAGGTGTTCAGGTCCAGCTTCAGCGCGCGCCAGGCGGGCGCCACACCGAACAAGAGTCCCGCCACCAGCGAAACGCCAAAAGTAAACAGCAGCACGGGGCCGTTGATGGAGATATCCTCCAGCCGGGGAATGTTGCCGGGATGAATGGCGCGCATGACGTAAATGCCGGCTTGGGCGAGCGCTAGTCCGGCCGCTGCGCCCAGCAGGGACAGCAGCACGCTCTCGGTCAACAACTGACGCGCCAGCCGCTGCCATCCCGCGCCCAAAGCCGTGCGGATGGCGACTTCCTTTTCGCGGCCCGCCGCGCGCGTCAGCAGCAGATTGGCGACGTTGGCGCAGGCGCTCAGCAGCACCAGCGCAACCGATCCGAGCAACACCAGCATGGCGCGCCGGACGTCTCCCACCACCTGATCGAGCAGACCGGTGACCGTCATGCCGAAGGTGCGGTCGCGCTTGTCCTTCTGCCGTATGCGGCTGGCGATGATGTCGACGTCGGCTTGCGCCTGTTGCACGGTGACGCCGGGCTTCAACTTCACCATCAGGTTGTAGTTTTCGTCACCGCGCCTCTGCGCGGCGTCCGCGCCCAGGGGAAACGGCAGGAAGATGTCCATCTTGTCGCCGGGACCTTCGGCCGGCATCACTTCCGTATTCAGCCGGAACTCGGGGCGCAGCACGCCGGCCACGGTGAAGGGATTGCCGCTGAGCGTAATAGTGCGTCCGATCACTTTCGGATCGGCGTTGAACAGCCTGTTCCAAACGTAGTAGCTGAGTATGGCCACCGGCGGCTTGCCCGGCTTGTCTTCTTCGGGAAGCAGCAAGCGGCCCAGCAGCGGCCGCGCGCCGAGCATATGCAACAGGCCCGACGAGGTGCGCATGCCGTCGATCCGATAGGGTTGATCGAGGCCCGTCAACGTGAAGCTGGTGATCCGCGATATGGACATTTCCTCGAACGAGTGATTTTCATTCTGCAAGTCGACATATTGGCCCGGAGACGGCCAGTCGCGAAAGATGCCGATGCCGGGCGAATGCAGCCAGATAGCCGCCAGCCGGTCGGGCTGCGGATAGGGCAGCGGGCGCAGCATCAGCGCGTCCACCACGCTGAAGACAGCCGAATTCGCGCCGATACCGATGGCCAGGGACAACACGATCACGACCGTCATGCCGGGATTCTTGCGCAGCATACGCAAGGCATAACGGAAGTCCTGCAAGAAGGGGTGCATGATTTATACTACGACGTGCCGGGATTGTTTTCGGTGGGGCGGGGCGCACCTTGCGGATCGTTCACCGTGCGTGCGACGTCATCGTCGGTGAGCACGCCGGGCCATTCTTTGCGCGATACCAGTTCGGCGATCGCCATGCCGTGGGCGGATACGGAGGGACCGGCCAGCTGCGCCGGCCGTTGCCTTGACAACCCCTTGACCCCGCATTTAACTTACAGATGGGAGGAGTAGCCGCCCTGAAGCGCAAAAGTCTCTTCTGGTTCGCCTCGGCCATCGCAGCGATCGCGATGATGCCACGGCGCATTCGCTCGCCGGTGAGGTCGTGCTGCACAATTTCGGGCGCCCGCCAAAGGACGCCAGTCCCTTGGACGGACTAATCGCCGACTCGGCCGGCAACTTTTACGGGACTACTTCCTCGGGTGGCGCTGCCAACCAGGGAGTCGTGTACAGAGTGGATACCACCGGGCATCAAACGGTCCTATACAGTTTCTCGGGCGGCGCTGACGGGGCACTCCTTATGCGGGCCTGACCCGCGACCCAGCCGGCAATTTCTACGGAACCACACAATTGGGTGGCACGGGTTGGGGAGTCGTCTACAAGCTGGACACCACGGGCCACGAGACCGTGCTCTACGCCTTCACAGGCGGTACGGACGGCGGCCAGCCCCAAGCCGGGGTGACCCTCGACCCGACCGGCAACCTTTACGGAACAAGTTATTTTGGCGGCACACTTGGCTATGGGGTCGTCTACAAGGTCGATACCTCTGGCCACGAGACTGTGCTTCACAGTTTCGAGGCCGGGACCGATGGGCTCTCCCCTCGCGCGGGGCTGATCCGCGACTCGGCCGGCAATCTCTACGGCACCACTCAATATGGCGGCATGAAGGGGTGGGGCATCGTTTACAAGGTGGATACAACCGGCCACGAGACTGTGCTCCACACCTTCATGGACGGGACCGATGGAGCCGTTCCTTACGCGGGAGTCATCCGCGACTCCGCCGGTAACTTATACGGAACCACATCCCAGGGCGGCGCGGGCGCCGGGGGCGTCGTTTACAAGCTGGATACGAGCAGACATGAGACCGTGCTCTACAGCTTCGCCGCCGGACCGAGCGGTACGCCCCGCTCCGGAGTCGTCCGCGACGCGTCGGGAAACCTCTCTCGAAAATGTCTTCGATTTAGGCTTAAGCGGCTTGCTTGGGCTTGACGGTGACGTCGTAACCGAGCTTGCGCAAGCGCTTCACGAGCGCAGTGGCGGTGTGTTGCGCGTCCCTTTTATCGAAATAGTCCTCCCCGGGTTCCCGGTATCGGATTGCCGGATCTCGCAGCAGGTGATAGACCACAATGAGCAGGGTGTGTGCTACAGCCATGACTGCACGTTTCTTCCCCCGCCTGCCCGCCAGCCGGTGGAATTGCGCTTTGCAGTAGCTCCCTTTCTTGCGCGTGGCGGCCCACGCCATTTGACAAAACGCGCCGCGTAACCAGCGATTCCCGGCCCGCATTCTGCCGCTCAGGCGCTTGCCGGCACTGATCCGGCTGCCGGGACACAGACACGCCCAACACGCCAGTTTGCGCGCCTCCGGCCATGCGTTTACGTTGGGGCCGATTTCCGCCACGATTACCGCGGCGCCAATGCGATCCACGCCCGGAATCGCGTCCAGCCGCTGCACGATGTCTTCCTATGGTTCCAGGTACTGCCCAATGCGCAGGTCCAACTGGAAGATATGCTCTTCGATCTCGTCGATCAGCTTCAGCAACATCTTCAATTGGAACCGGTGGTGCTCCTGTACGCCGCCTTGCAGCACCTTTCGTAACTCCGCTTTCTTCTTCTTCAATTGGCCTTTCACCATTTCGCTTAATACCGTCTCATCGGTTTCTCCTGCCACCATGGCGTGCAAAATCAAACGGCCGGACACGCCTAGAATGTCGCTGGCCACACAGTCCAGCTTGATCTGTGCGTCCTCCAGCACTTTGGCGATGCGGTTGGCCACCCGGGCCGCTTCCTGCTGCAACTGGGTACGCATGCGGGTCAGATCCCGCAACTCCCGCTGCCACCGTGGTGGAATGAAGCTCTCGGGCAGCTTTCCATACGCCAACAAGTCGGCGATGCGGGTCCCGTCCCGCAGGTCGGTCTTGGCACCCGGTATGGCCCGAATGTGCTCGGGATTGCACAAATGCAGGCCGTATTTACCCTCCAGCGCGTTCCACACCGGCTTCCAATACACGCCCGTGGCTTCCATGCCCACCTCACTGACTTGATGTTCCTGTAGCCAGGTCTGGAGTTCCTGGATACCGGCGCTGTGGGTGGCAAAGTTCCGCTTGTAATATGCCGGCTGGCTGCCGTTGGCTTGGTCTGCAAAGATGCAGACCGTCATGCTCTTCTTATGTATGTCGATGCCTAGTGAGGATGTGTTACTCTCATAAGTCTCCTTCCGGCGACGCTGCGGAGGCGACTTACAGACGAGATAACTCGTTCTCTCTCGCGCGTTCATCCTCCGCGGCACGGCAGCGCCGGAAGGAGACAGCAATGTGGGGTGCGAGAAGCCGCCCAAGGCAGACTCTACGGCGGGCTCGAAGCCGCTATGGTTTCCCGCCCTTACCCGTAACGCCGCCCGCCTAAGAACGTAGCACCTCGCGCCCATTTTCATGCTGGGGGGCGCGGGCACCCGCATGGCGGACTCCATGGAACCGCAAGTGTCGGCGGTACGCATTCGACCGGCTTGGTGTTCGAGATCCAACCCTGAAATTGTTTAGACCGTTATGCGGCGCGCAACGAGAATTTCGTTCTCGTTGTGTATGGAAGTCCTGTTAATTCAGCACGATGCCAGTCATTCTGACTCCTGGCTCCTGACTTCTGTCTTCTGTATCCCGCAGGGATATCAAGGGCGCAGCCCTTGGCTAGTTAGCATTCCTTCCCGCATGCGTTGCGACAGCTACGGCGACTGACGAGGCCGGCGAGCCGGGAACTCAGACGGCGATTTGGGAACAGCCTCGGGGCACAAAAGGCACTGATCCCAGGGAAAGCTGGAGATGCGATTTGGAAGGTGCACTTCTCCTCGCGGCACTGTTGCCCAAACAATATCACTACGAGCTCCCGTCCGCTTTTCGCCAATTACTTGCGAGGCGCCCCAACGTTTGGCTCCGGAGAAAGAGACCACCGTCCAGCGACTTGGAGATCTTGAGCCTCCATCGGGCATTGGCAAAGAAACCTATCGGCGGCTGCTCGCCTGGGAACGGCTGATTCCAAGCGCGAAGGGCTGGTCCTAGAGGACCCGCGCAGACCTGGAGGTCTGCCCCACAAATTGCGCAGCATTATTGGCAACTGCTCAGAACGATATAGTGCGAATGACGTTGCTCTCCTCAGCCTCCAGCGCTGCGCGCTTCTTGGTGAGTTCCGCGCGGCTGTCGCGCAGGCTCGCCAGCTCGGTTTCCTGATTCGCCAGCCGCCGTGCATAGGTCTGGACCTGCTGCTGCTGTCCGTTGACCTGGTTCAGGCTTTCGATATTCTGCCGCAGGCGATTCTGGTCGCTCACCACTTCGGCGATCTGGCTTTCCAGGCTCTGTATCTCGCGGCCATCGGCAGCGATCTGCTGTTTCATATTGGCAATCTGTTCAAGCTGTTTGCGGGCAGCCTCACTCAGAGCCTTATTGCGCACGTAGCTGAACAGCACATCCGGTGTGAGATCGGTGACGGCGAAAGCTCGCTCATAGACGTGCTCCTCGACCACCGGGAATTTCTCCGTGGCACCCGCCGCGAGCTTCACCTCGAAGCGATAAGCGCTGCTGGTCTTCTCCAGGGGCTTGCGGTCCAGCAGATTGTAGTCCGGGCGCGCGGCATGTTCGATGATCAGCATCTTGGCCTTCCGGTCCACGTTGTGAATGGTGTAGGTGCGGGTCTCCACCACCGCGTTGCTGGTTTTAAGGATTCCGTTCCGCGCGTGCATTTCGCGGATCTGTTCGGTCTGGCTATCCCAATTCGTGGTGATGCGTGTGCCCAGGTCGACGCCGTAGCTGATGAGGCGCTTGTCGCGGGTCTTGACCGTCTCCATCAGCGCCTCGCCGGCATAGGCACCGCCATCGTAAACGGTGATAGGGCCACCGTCCAGCGTCTTGCCGGTGGAATTGGAGATCTCGGCCGCATCCATAGGATGCGCGGCGGATGGATCGGAATAGATGAGCAACTTTCGCGTATCCACTTTCTGCTGCAAGAAGGGCAGCATGGTGGATTCATTGCTTCGCACGGTGACCGGTGTGGCGATATGATATTCGAATAACTCGCCGAGCTCGCGGCCGGCGGCGGGGGACGCGATGGAACTGGGAGATACGACTTTGCGCGCCATCCCCATTTGCTCGTACAGAGAGAGACCGGCCCCTGGCGCTGGGACCCCCGGCGGCGGCGGCGGTGGCGGAGCCTGCACCTGTATCGCTTGCGTGGTCTGGCTGATGCTATCGGCCTGCGGAGCGCCGTCTATATTAGTCGTATTGGCCCCAGACGATACCACGCCCTCATAAACCATCGGCGCCGATGCCGCATCCTCCGGCAACTCGGCGGTCGGCCGCGCAATATAACGCGGCTCGTACAGCCGGCTTATGAAAGAGATGGGCCGCCCGGACACCAGCGACAGATCCACCTTGTTCCAATCCTCGCCGCTGGTGTTGTCCACGATCGCCCATCCCTCGAGCATGGGCTGCCCGGCATCCGCGAAGATCAGCCGGTAGGTGGACTTCCAGACCGGCGTCGGAACCATGTAGCTGGCCACCACTTCGCGCCGCTTGGAGTCGGTGGAATCGATATAGACCGCCCGCTTTTCCCTGGCGCGCGCCTCGGTCAAGGCCGCCAGATAATCCTTGAACCGCAGTTGCAGCCGGGGATCGGTCAGGCGGATGCCAGCCGCGGCGCCCAGGTCGAAATTGCGGAGGTCGCCGGCATCCATCAGCAGCGTGATCTGTTCGCGCTCCGGACGCTTGTCGTCGCCGGGCACCAGGCGCGCGGCCACAATCGCACCGCTCACGTTTTCATTAGCGAACTTCAGCTCGATCTGCGCGCCTTTCAGCTGATCGAGCACGGCACTCAAGGGCTGGGCGGCGCCGAGTTGAAAGGGAAAATCCGCCAGTTTGTGCGCCAGCGGCTCACTCGAATCGTAGCGCAGTCCGGAAATCTTGCCGCCGCCGCGCTCTTGGATGGTGAGCGACTTCAACACGTCGTCCATCTCGGCGGCCTTGAATTCCAGGCGCGCCGATTCGCCGGGCGCCAGCTCGCCGGAACGCGCAAAGTAACCCACACCGTGCTTATATAGGACCACCTGGCGCACGGGCAGCTCCGCCGCCACCGCGCTGAGCGCCAACACGCCGATCAACCAGAACGCTTGTTTCATAGTTGGTAAATGCCGCTTGCGCGGCTCTCCTTTCGCCTCACACGACCGGTTTACTCGCCCATCACCTTAATGATCACGCGCTTGGCCCGCTGGCCGTCGAACTCCGCGTAATAAACCTGCTGCCAGGGTCCGAAATCCAGCTTGCCTTTCGTCACCGGCACAATCACCTGGTGGTGCACCAGCAGGCTCTTCAGATGCGAATCGCCGTTCGTTTCGCCGGTTGCGTGATGCCTGTAGTTCTGGCGGAAAGGCGCCAGCTTTTCCAGCCATTCGTCGATATCCGCGAGCAGGCCGTCCTCGGCGTCGTTTACCCAAACTCCGGCGGTAATGTGCATGGCCGATACCAGGATCATGCCTTCCTGTATGCCGCTTTTGCGAAGCGCGTTTTCGACCCGATCGGTGATGTTGACGTATTCGCGGTGATTGGCGGTACGAAAGGTTACATATTCTGTGTGAAATTGCATATGCGGATGATAACTCTGATAGCATTGCATCTTATGGACTCAGTGGCCGGGCGCATCCTGCTGGTGGACGACAATCCTGCCCTGCTCCGGGTGATGCAAAGCTATCTTTTGCGGCTGGGGTATCGGGTGGATGCCTGTCGCAGCGCCGCGGATGCGTGGGCATTAGTCGAACCCGATCCGTCGCTGTATGTGGGGGCGCTGGTGGATCTGAACATGCCGGGTATGTGCGGAGAGGAACTGGCACTTCGCATACTCGCCTCGAATGCGTCCATTCGCCTGGTGGTAATGAGCGGCTATCCGGCCGGACTAAAGGGTGGGGCTCTGGACGGGGACCGGGTCGGCTTTCTAGCGAAGCCTTTCGCCCCGAAGGACCTGGAGGACGCGCTGAGGTAAGAGGCCAAATGCGTGCCCCACCACCGAATTCACAGTATCCGTGGTGGGTACGCATTCAACCTGCCCGAGTCTACTCCAAGATTGGCTCTGAAGCACGCTGGCGGGATGCGGTGGTTACAGCGGTTCCATCGAGCCCGGCTTCCATCTTCGCCTGGCGTTGTTCGAGAGGGTTGATCTGCTGCTTCTGCTCTTGCAGTTCGTTCAGCAGCATAGAGTCCAGCAACTGGTACTGACGGACTCGATTTTGCCATCGGCCGAGCGCGCTACCAGATCCGGATATACCCGCTCCATCTCCTCGGCGATCAATCCGTATTGAACAGGCTTCGACCCGTCCGCGAGCGCCTGCTTGTAGCGGAAGGTTATCGGCCGCAGGTGAAACAAGCCGCTGCTGGCCCGCTGGAGTTGACCAGAACCTGCAAGCCGCTGACGTTGTCGTTGTAGATACCGGCGATGTAAGTGGAGTTCTGGGTGTCGGCGGTTCGAGCCACGTGGGTCGAGGCGCCCAAGATCGCATGCGGTCCACGCGCGTCGCGCCCTTCGGCAGCGGCCCCTTGGGACAGGCTTCCCGATACTCGTCGTGCTTTTGCCGCTCCGTGGCGATATAGCCGGCGATGCGCTTCTGCGGATTTTCCGGCGACTCCAGCGCCGCCAGGGTCTTCTCCGAGCAATAACCGCTGTCCGCCAACACCGCTTCCGGTCTTTGCCAGCTCTGCCGCTCGATCACTTCCACCATCGGCTGCAACTGTTCTTTGTCGTTGGTGGCCTGCTCACCGTTTGGCGCACGATCAACTGCAAGTCCGGTCCGACGGCTGCCTGCGCGTTGTAGCCCTGCACGAATCCGTCCGCGACTTTTCTGATGCGCGATTCCGGATCCGTCAAGTTGTATTGGTCTTTCTCTTTGGGTTTCGCCTGCTGGGAATCGCCACCCTCGGTCGCCACCTTCTGGCGCGCTCTTTCCTCCAGGGCCCGTTTGGCCTCGCGGATCTTCTGCAGCCGCGTCTCGCGCCGCTCCAGTTCCGCCGGCAACTCATCCTTGTGGCGCTCCCGGCCGTAGCGGGCGTCTTCTTCCGCATCCGCCGCCTCGGCCTGTTCCAATAACTGTTTCACTTCCGCTTTCAGTTGCTTTTGCTTCTCCCGCATCCGATCGTAACTCATGGCTTTGTGCTTGCTGGCGTTGGCTTTGATCTTCGTTCCGTCCAACGCCACGCGGCCCACCTTCATCGCCCGGCCTCCAGCGCGATCTGCAAAACCTGCTCAAACAAGCCTGCCAGCGTCTTTAAGTGGATCTTGCTGAAATCCGATATCGTGCGGAAGTTCGGCTGATTGGCCGCCGCCAGCCCCCGGAAGGCGATGTCCTCCACCAGTCGCCGTCCGATCCGGCGCGAACTGAACACTCCGACGCAGTAGCGCAGACTAACACCTTGGTCATCATCTAGAGGTCGTAGGGCGGCTGCCCGCGTTTCTGCTTGCCGTAGACCGAGTCCATCGCCGACAGATCCAGGTTGTCGATAACGTCGCTGACGAAATACGCCAGGTGCTTCTCCGGGAGCCAATTCGCGCAGTCTCGGCGGTAGCAGCAACTCTTGTCCGCACGGTAGGGACGGTAGCTTTTTCCCATAAAACATTACGGACTGATTCTGTTTTGAGGCGCTAGAGAAAAATCGGAGAACAAGTTATTTCTCGGACGGACTCCTGGCACCATTCAAGATCGGCCTCCATGCTCCATACGCTGGGGCAACTGCGACAGGTCGGTAATCAGCGGAGCCGTCTCCCGGCATCCGAGTTGACGGTGCGGGATGCGTCATCCCCAGTGCGGGTAGAGAACGCTGGGTCGATCTGGCACTGGAAGGACTCCAACGCCGCACACGCAAGTGCGAGTACGTTTACCTGCCGAAGGCACCAGTACCGTTAGAGATTGCCCGCTTGCGCGGCCGAAGCTTTATACCACGCTGAGATTACAGCGTACCGCAGCCAATTCCCGCAGCGATCAGCCGGGCGCTGCTACACTTACAACAGATCTTCAAGCGAGCCGGAAATGAAGCGTTGTACGATTTGTCACGCCACGTATCCCGCGGCCTTCACGCATTGCCCTCACGATGGCTCTGTCCTGACGGAGGCTAATGAATGGGCAGAGGGCGCCATGATTCGCGGCAAGTATCGCATCCTGGGCAAGCTGGGCCAGGGGGGGATGGCGACGGTCTATAAGGCGCTGCACGTGGGATTTGACGAGGTGTGCGCGCTGAAGGTGATCAACCAGGAGTTGGCGAGCGATCTGTCCTTCGTGAAGCGCTTCAGCCAGGAAGCCGCCCTCACGCGCAAGCTGCAGCACCCCAACGCCGTGCGCGTGGAAGACATCGATCAGGCAGACGATGGGCGTCCTTTCATGGTGATGGAGTTCATCGAAGGGGAGAGCCTGAAAGATGTGATCCAGCACCAGGCGCCGCTGCCGGTGCCGCGCGTCTGCGGGATCGCCAAACAGGTGGCGGCTGCGCTGGATGCAGCGCACCGGCTGGGCATGATCCACCGTGATATCAAGCCTGGGAACATCCTTCTGACCCGGCCCGCGGCTGGCGCCGACGCCGAACTGGCCAGAGTCCTCGATTTCGGCATCGCCAAGATCAAAGAAGCGCACTTGTCAGCCGGCGGCGCGACGCTCACGCGGACCGGCACTTCGATTGGCACGCCCGCCTACATGTCGCCGGAACAGGCCATGGGCAAGACCGGCGATGGCCTGGATGGCCGTGCCGACCTTTATTCGCTCGGCGTGGTGATGTATGAGATGTTGACCGGCGAGCTGCCCATCCAAGCAGAGTCGGAAGTACAGATGCTGATCGGCCAGATCAGCACTACGCCGGAGCCCATCCGCGACCGGCGCCCGGAACTCTCCGAGGGAATTGGCGCGGTCGTAATGCGATGTCTGGAAAAGGACCCTGTCCGGCGGCCGGCGAGCGGGGCGGCACTCATCGCGCAGATAGAGAACTGCGAGAGAGGCGGGGCGGTCGGCACTGCGCCCGACGAAGTGCCTACGGTAGCCACGCTGCGGCCGGTACCACTGGCAGCGGCAGCAATTCCAGTCCCGGCACGCCGCCGGTCATCCCGTTTTGTGTGGGTGGCTGTGTTGGTGGCCCTCTTCGTAATCGCAAACATAATCGCGGACCGCACCCGGAATCTCGAATCGCGGCGAAAACAGGTTGCCCGGTCGCGAGTGGCCGTTCCGCCAGTGGCCGTCCCGCCCATGCCTGCCTCGCAGCCGTCACTGAAAGACACGCCAATACCGGCGCCTCCTCCGACTGCCGCACAACCGCAGCAGGCTCCGACCCCGGCTCGCACCGTGCCCAAGCCGTCGATCCCGCGGCACCGCGCAGACCAGGATGCCGATCCGGGGGACGATATCCAGGCGACCCTCGACGGTCTGCCCGTGGATGCCGCCACCAAGGCCCAAGTGCAGGATATCTGGCGTCAGGCCACAGACCTGATGAAGAAGGGTGATTTCGATGGAGCAGCCGCCCAATACCAGCGGTTGGCCCGCTTGCGCCCAGGCTGGACGCCGGCAGTTGCGGCTCTAGGCGCTGCCTTAGCCGCCAAAGGCGGATCGGCGGGGGCCGCGGCGCAGAAGGATGCTTTGAGCCGGACTGGTGACTTTACCGGCGCCGTCGCGCGGTATAACGAGGCGCTCCGTCTCCACCCGAACGAGGCGATCACTCATTACCACCTCGGCAAGGCGCTGGGCAAGTCGGGCGACCTGGACGGGGCCATGCGCGAACAGCAGGAAGCCCTGCGGCTGGAACCTAACTTGGCTGCGGCGCACGCCCAACTCGGATCCATTCACGCACGTAAGGAGTCTTGGAGCGATGCCGCTCGCGAGTACCGCGAGGCGATCCGGCTGAAGCCGCACCTGGCCGAGGCCCACAGCGGCCTAGGCGATGCGCTCGGACACATGGGCGACTGGCAGGGAGAGATAGCCGAAGAACGAATTGCCATCCAGCAGGCGCCCAGCTTAGCCATTGCGCATTTCCAGCTTGCCACAGCGCTGGAGCATGAAGGTGACTCTTCGATGGCTCTTGAGGAATATCGCCGCGCGGCCGAGTTAGACCCTCGGGAGCCGAACTTCCAGGCCAACTACAAACGCTTAGCGAGAGAGAGCAACGCCAGGTAGCTCAGGCTGTTCAGCAGCCGAGCGGCGGGACCACCTCGCGATTTTAAAACGGGTTTCCTCCTCCACAATTGCGGTACGATTTGGGACGAGACCGGCTCGATTCGACTTGAGTTCAAAGCGTGTTCCAGGACATCGTCACCGACCGACTGAACCTTCGGGATCTTGGGCCCCTCGACGCGGAGTTCCTGTTGCTCTATCGCTCGGACCCGGAGGTATCTCGCTATCAGTCTTGGGAACCCGCATCGGTGGACCAGCTGCGATCCTATTTTGAAGAACTGGCCGGTATGGACCCGGATACGCCCGGAGCTTGGTACCAACTGGGCATCGTACTCCGTTCCGGTGGAGAGTTGATCGGCGATTGCGGCATCCACATTCACGACGAGCCTCGACAGGCGAAAATGGGAATTACCGTGGCGCGGCGATTCCAGTGCCGCGGGTACGCCACAGAAGCGTTGCGAGCCTTTGTCGGCTACCTGTTCGGAAAACTTCGAAAGCATCGCATCTCCGCTTCCATCGACCCGCGCAACACAGGCTCGTGCAAGGGCTGGGTTTCCGCCAGGAAGCTCACATGATCGGGAGCCTCTGGTTCAACGGCCAATGGGTCGATGACGTCGTCTTTGCGATGCTCGCGGAGGAGTGGGCAGGAGACCAACAATCGCGCAAGAACGATCCTACGCCGCTTGCGGTCAGAGGGTCGGTTGATACTTCGTGAAGATTGCCGATTCCTCACGGCCGAGCGGACGTCGTGCAAGGCCACGTTGTGCGGCGTTCTCGGCATCTATCGCGCGTCCGACCTGCGCTGGTTGCGGCCGAGATCATTTAGAGAGTCGAGTGTTCCTCTTACGAAACACTATATTCGCCTAAAACGACCCGGCTGCAGGCTCATGCGCTTTGGGGCCCGAGCTTGCCATCTGCGACGGCTTCCAGGTACCGCCTAACTACTTTCCCGCTTAAAATTCAAGAAGGCCACGTGCCGCGACGGTGGTTTACGGGAAGCCGTTTAGACAGCGACCTTCGGGGGGCAATAGAGTGGATGGGGAAGTGTAGGGGGAAGGGGGAGTCAGAATCTGTTTCGAGTTAGGATCTGGGAAACAAAAGAATGTGGGAGGTGGTTATCCGCTTAGGAGAAACTCCATGCGGGCGGGCTTGCTCGTTTTACTTCATTCCGGGCCTGGTTCTAGTGACGGTTGTCAGGGCACGGAATGTCGTTCCTGTCGCCGACAGCGCCTGGTCTCGTGCAGGTGATCCTGACGGTAGCGGGTTGGGTGTACTTACGGGTAGTATCCTCGGATTGGTGACCGGCTGGGGCCTCCTCCAGCGGGAGCCTTGGGCACGAACTTTGGCCATTGTGATGGCTTGTATGAACCTGGTCTTTATGCCCTTCGGCATGATGCTCGGCCTTTACACCTTGTGGGTCCTCCTGCCAGCCACCTCGGAACGGGAGTACCACACCGTGGCCCGCGCGGCGTAGCGCCGGTTACGCGCACGGCTCGCTGGTCCGAATGGTTGGCCCGAGCGTGTTGGTTCAGGTGTTAGGCTAGAAACGGTCCAGCGGTCGGGGCGAGTCAGCAACAATCATCGTGCCCGCATGTCGCTGGCCCTGGCGCCTCGCTGACAGACCGCGTCGGTACCACCATCACTCAATTGGGATCAGGACAGCGAGGAGCGCGGCTACGGCAAGCAGCACGAGGGCGACTAGGGTGGTCCAGTCCTTCCTGGGCAGCGTTTCGACTGCCGGCACGCCGAGTAGCAGACTGGGTACCATTATTTCCGCCTTAGCTTTTTTTTGGTCATCGATCCAGATGACCGCGTGGGCGCCCAGTATTCCGATGGCGACCGAAAGTACCGCCTTCTGGGGCGGCGACAGTGACGTGTGTTCATTGAAGGTCAGACCGATCGTGCCCCGGTGATTGCGACGAGGAGGGAATCGACCCAGGAGAAGATCTGCTGCCAGCGTTGCCGGCGGTGCGCGATTTCGGTTGTGCGCGCGTCGCGAATGTACGTCGCGCGCTCAACTGGATCGGCCGTCTTTTTGCGGCATCTTCGGTTCCGGTGGTCCGCCCATATCCAACCTCACGTTCTTGCCGAACCCCGCAGCGCAATTTATGGCAGCACGCGAGAGGCAGTTGCTCGAGCGTAGCGTTGGGCGTCGCCACCTGGACCCTCCCGGTGGTCGCGCCGGCGGGGAACGGTGGCGGTCATTTCCCAATGGTGAATACAGCGAAATGCGTGGCAACACTTGCCATTCACACCTTCCGCTCATCGCCACTCTTGTTTTGTTTTTGCGTGATCGAGCCTGGATCTGGGCGTAGCGGCCAAAGTTCAGAAGACGACGATTTCTGATGACCGACTCACAATGTGGCATTTCAATGCCTAGACGCAGCAGGTTCCCTTGCTCTGCTCGGATTGAAAAGAGATCGGACGCTTTACGTGAGCGCCAGCAGTCTATGGCTTGACTCTTAGGCTGCAGCATAGCGGATTGGCGGTTGCTGATTCGACGGCGGACCTGTTCCTATTGCTCGCGAATCTCGACGATTTTGGGCTGATGAGCGGCCTGATGAGGCTCTAAATGGTCCCTATCCGCCCTGTTCCGTTCCTGTTTTACCTGGATGACGCCCCTCGCCACCATCCGGCTCGATGTGCAAAAAAGCACAGGAGCAGCCCTGGACGAAAAGCTGTAAAAAAGCGCTTCCTATGGATACGGTCGGGTGTACAATTATTGAAAATTGAGTTCCAGGATGGAATCCTGGTTGATAGGCACTAGGCGATGCTGAGAATTGCGGAGCCCTGGAAGTCCCGGCCAAGGTCGGGACTGTGGCGACTTCATACCCTTTAATCGCAGCTTTTGTGTCTAACCGATTTACGGTTCGGTTCTCCTGGCAATGAGGATTTTGGGTGAGACGGTTAAGACGGTGGGGCCGCGTAGCGATCGATGGAGTCACTTGGAGCAACCAGAGAACCGTTTTGCGCCGTTTCCAGCAAACGCTCTGTCTAGGACGCGAGCTTAGCGCCGTGCCCAAACCAACAACCCAAGTAATTAAACGTGAGGAAACATTATGGCTGACGCCGAAAATTTGAAGAACCTTGAAGATCGTGTTACGCGCCTGGAGACCGCGATAGGAGCGGCCATCGTCGACCCGGCTGGACCTTGGTTCGGGGGCGGGGGTGGGTACAGGCCTGTCCATGGCCCCATCGGCGATCCGGCTCCAATTGACTTCAGCCGGCTCTCCGCCGCACAACTGCAAGCATCGCTCCATTCCATCAACGCGGAGAAGACGCGCCTCGCCGCCATGGAGGGTTTGCTCAACGAGCAACTGAAAAAGCTGAAGACAAAAGGCTGACCTTAGCGTGGCCTGATCGTGTTTCTTCAGCGCTGCGTGTCCCTAGGAGAGGTGTAAGCCGTGCGAATACTGAACTCAGAGTCCGTGCGATTGCCGCCGTTCGATCCGCATGCCCGCAAACAGAGGGTCTTGCTGATCGGTTTTCAAGATCAGGACAACCTTGGCCTCCGCTATCTGATGTCGGCCGTCAACACAGCCGGCCACGCGGCGGTGATTATGACGTACCGCTCCGACCCAGACGCCATCTTGCAGCGTATACGCCATGAAAAGCCGGATGTAGTCGGATTCTCTTTGATTTTTCAATATATGGCCCCCGATTTCGGCTGCGTCATTCAGGCCTTGCGTGACGCTGGTATCACCGCGCATTTTACGATGGGGGGTCACTATGCCAGCTTTGAACCCACCGAAATCCTAAGACGCATTCCGGGCCTCGATTCCGTCGTCCGCTTTGATGGCGAAGTTACGCTCGTTAACCTCCTAAACTGCTTAGGCAAAGGCGCCGACTACCGATCCTTGCCGGGCCTCGCATTCCGCTCGGCCAGCGGGGATATTGACGTGACGCCGCTGGCCAGAGTTGTCGAGGACCTCGATAACCTCCCGTGGCCAGACCGACGCTCAATCGATTACGAGGGCCATCCTATGCCTACCGCCTCCGTCCTCGGCAGTCGTGGTTGCCCATGGGATTGTTCCTTCTGCAGCATCAGGCCCTTTTATGAGGAACAGGGCGGCCCATTACGCCGCTTGCGCGCGCCCAAGGCGGTTGTAGATGAAATGCTCGATTTGCACCGAAATCGCGGGGTGCCTATCTTCCTGTTTCAAGACGACGATTTTTTGGCCGGCGGCCAAAACGCAAAGCGATGGGCCATCCAGATTGCAGATCTGCTTGCGGGGTCCGGCCATGCGGGTGAGATTGCGTTCAAAATCAGTTGTCGCTCCGACGAGATTGACCCGGAAATCCTCGATCGTCTGATGGCCGGCGGCCTTACGCACGTTTATATGGGTGTCGAATCCGGCGACGAAGAGGGGCTGATCAACATGAGCAAACGGCTCAAGCCGGATACTCATCTTCGGGCTGGCAGCATTCTGAAGGAGGCAGGCCTTTCTTTCGATTTTGGCTTCATGCTCCTGGACCCCTACTCTACCTTCCGCAGCATCCGCCAAAATATCGACTTCTTGGAAGTATTCATCGGCGATGGCTGGGCAGTTGCGCCGTTTTGCCGGATGCTTCCTTACGCCGGAACCCCTATCGAGCGGCGCCTCAAAGCCGAGGGCCGCTTACTGGGCACGCAGTTCGAACCAGATTACAAGTTTCTCGACCCGAAGCTCGACCATTTCTACGACTGGATGATCAGAGCGTTTTACGAACGCAATTTCACGCATCAAGGTCTCTGCCACATGCTGCGCGGCCTGCTTTTTGAGGCACGTTTGCGGTTGCCTAGGCGAAACCAGGTTACAGAATCGCAGCGCGCATATCTGCACTACTTGACAGCGGTTTGCAATCGCACGGCGTGTTATACACTGCGTTGCGCCGTCGATCACATCGAATCCACGCCTCTTGAGGAATTGACGAAAGACCCCGCCTTCCTCGATGGTCTCGTCGCGCACGAAAGGTTCGAAGAGTCGCGGCTCGTGGGCCAGTTAGCTCAATATTACGATTGGGTGCATCCGGATCACGGTGCCATTCCAGGCCCAGTGGGCGGCTTCGACAAATCGTGGACGTTCCATGAAGGCGACCGCGAAGCCGCTGGGATCGGTGCGGAGCAACGCGCCTGAAACTTACCGCTCGGACCCAAGAAACAACAACGTGGTGTACGAGGCAGGCGCTGGAAATCCTGCGCGGGGACGTCTGGGTCAAGGAGTTCGGCGAGGGGCTGACGGAGTTGAAGGTGCGCGTCATCCGCCCGCCGTCGAGCATCGGATGAAGGATTTCAGGCAGTGGCTGGAGTCGCAGGGGAAGACGCCCGGCGAGTGCACTCAGAAAGAAGAAGCTGTTTAGGAAGCGGGCGTGGACTGCGTCACGGTCGGCTACAAGAGTCCCGCAGAGGTGGACGAGGCCGGATGCGGCACGGAAAACCAACACCGGCATCCATTCCATCTTCGCCACTGGTGTACAATTCGAACACCGCTTGGCTGGACCGCCAACTCCGGCACGGCGCAAAAGGTTTGCCAAATCCCTATGGCCATTTCCAGCCTGGTCACAGCGGCGCTGAAGCACCTGGGCCCGAAACTGTTGTCGTCCATGATCGGGGCGAAGACCGTTGTCATACCCCCCGATCGCATCGCCGGAGGTCCTAGCTGTGAGCCGATTAAGCCGCACGAAGCGTATTGCCGGCTGCGGGTGGTAGAGGCGCTGTGCGCACCCACAAACGACCCCACGAATCAGCGCGGCCACCTGCTTTTCGCGGTGACGCAATTTACGTACGCCGGGAAGTCGATCCGCATACCGCTCGCAATACCGGTGGATGCGCCCCAGAGCGGCTCGGTTTCTACTGGGGCCATCGATCCCATCCTGCCGAACTGGGAGATCAGTCCGCTGTTCCCCTACCGCGGCGGCGCGGTGGGAGTCAGCTGCGCTCTGTACTCGATTGAGGCGGCGCGCGTCAAAAGCTCGATCAAGCTCGTGCAGGAGCTGTCCAAGCTGCTTCTCACGCCCAGGTTTCCGCAGTTGCTCGAAGTGGCCGACGTGCTCAGCACGGGCATTGCTCAGCTGCTTTCGGACGCGCACTCGGCGATAGGCTTGGGTTGGTTTCAATCGTTCTCCAGCGAAGAGACCGGCTCGCCGTCAAATATAACGCTGGCCAACATGCTGCACAGCGCCTCCACTTTGCGAGCGGGCTACATCGCCGTGATCGGATCCACAAAGTCCCGCGACGTGGCGCCGGCGATGGAGGAAAAGCAGCTTTGCGTCGTGCATGGGCGGCTGCGGCTATCGAACGCCGCCGATTTTGAGCACGACAATCGGCCGCTTCCCTCGGACGGGGTGCAATACCTTCTGGTGCAGGTGGAGAAGTGCGACACGCGCGAAGGATGGAGTTCGCTCGCGCCGCTATCGGCGCTGGCGCAGCAGGCGGCGGAGGCCGCGCAGGTCGGAGACACGGTGGTGTCGAGCGCGGTTCTGAGGTCGGCGATGGCCGAGGCATACCGCAGCCCGGACCTCACCCGGCCGGACCGGCGCCGCTTGATCGAGGCGTTCAAAAAGCTGCTCGAAACCTCTCTCGCCAAAGAAGGCGCCGTCTCGGCGACTGTAGAGGCCGCCAAGACGGTCACGGCTGTGGCCAAGGAGAGCAGCGAAATCGTCGCCGCGCGGGAGAAACTGGCGGCGACGCTGCCCTATTCCGAACCGCAGGGCTGCGTCATGTCGATCGAATTTGAGCCGCACGAGCCCATCCGCATTTCAGTGAAAGGTGAGTTGAACCACCCGTTTCTGCCCTCTAACCTGAAGCTGTCGGTGAACGTAAGCCGCGAGGGGCGGCGCGCGGACGCGGCTTTTGCCGGCGAGTGGCGTTTCCATTGTCGAACCCAGGGAGCCGAACTCTATCGAGCCTTGTTGCAGAAGAGCGAGGTCTTCGAGGGACTCTACGGAACGGCGCGCGGCAAGGTCCAGGACCAGGATCTGCATCTGCGCTTCGTCTGCCCGTTCGACTACCTGCGGATACCGTTCGAATTTCTGGTGGCCGACGAGCGCGAACACCTGGTACGAAAACACCCGCTCACCCGGAGCGTAGGCGGCAGCGGCGCGCCCATCACGTTCAACAAGCCCCCGTCCGTGAAATTTTTCAATGGCCTCTTCCAACGCCGCGAAAAACTCTCGGTTCTGCTCATGGCCAGCAATACCAAGCCCGAGCTGCCGCACGTGGATGACGAGGTGAACGCGATTGCCGAAGCTCTACGCTCCGCGTTTCCCGCAAGAGGCATCGATGTGGATGTCAAGACGTTGTTGACCAAAGACGCCAACCTCGACAACGTGAGCCGCGAATTGAAAGGGCAATACCACATCGTTCACTACGCGGGCCATGCAAGGTATAGCGAGAGGTCGCCCGAGGAATCGTGCCTTCTGTTCTGGGAAAAGGAGAACCGGACCGGCGAAGTGAAGGGCCTGAAAGTCGACGACCTCGCGCGCCTGTTGGCATCGCGGCGGCTGGGGTTTGTGTTCCTGAGCTGTTGCGTGGGGGTGGCACAGGGCGATCCCGTCAAACTGGAGGACAACGACTTCCTGGGGATCGGCGACGGCATTCTGCGGGCCGGCGTTCCGGCCGTCCTCGGTTACCGGTGGCTGGCGATGGATTCCGGTTCTTCCAAACTCGCCACCAGCTTCTATCGGGCACTGGCGGAGCACGGCGAACTCGACTCCGCGCTGCTGGCCGCCCGAAACGAACAACCTCTCGACGATCGGTCATGGATCTCTCCCATTTTGATCGTTCAATCGTAGAATGGAGAAGAATGCGATGATCGTGACACCGGCAGATGTGACCGAATCGATTTTCGACGGAACTCTCGTGGCTCCCGTGGGAGCGGTTCGTTCGGACGACGCGGTACGCGTACGAATCGGTCGGCCGGAATGGTGGTTCGCGAGCGAGCTGCTCGGCGCCAACTGGAAACCGCCCCAGGGCGACGATACGTATCTCTTGGTGCGGCTGGCGTACTCGCTCGCGCCCCAAGAAGACAACGAGGTGGAAGACGCTCATCTCGCGGCAAAACTGTCCTGCCATGGGGCAGCAAATCAGCCGGTGGCGTTCGAGTTGTTTCCCAGAGAGGTGACCGAAAAGTCAAAGAGAGACGTGAAGCTCAAGCTGGAGCCATCGCTCAAGATGAAGGAAGTGGAGGCGTCGGTGGGTTCGGTGGAAACCACGATCCATATGGACACGGTGGAGCCGGTGGTCACCGCGTTCGGGATCGGCACATCGATCGCCGAATGGCGGTTCCGGAAACACAAGCTTCATCCCCTCTTGGGTGCCCGGACCGTGTATATGATCCTGGCGTACCCGTCTTCGGCGGCCCACATTCAACTCGCGCTCGATCTCAAGGCAAATGTGCGGGTCAGCCGGTTCGGATCCTGGCTGTTCACGCTCTCGGAGACAGCCAGGGCTCAAATGACGCGCACCATACCGTAGGCTCGGTTGGTGCGCTCCATCGCGGGACCGGGGGGCTCCTCGTGCGGATCCTCCCGGCTCGAACTGGGTTGGCTCGACCTCCCCGAAGCTGTATTTGACCGATGAAACTCCTCCTGATCAAAGTGCCGCGCAATTCCCGATTGATGGCTGGCGCGCTGTGGAAGACCACTATTTCTTCCGTCGCCGTGAACCATGGCCGACGATGCTTGATCGGGTGCGGCTCGTAGACGGTTCCGGCCGATCTTCGACGCCGGTGAAGAGGTCAACTATCTGCATACCGAGTGTCTGGGCTATCAGGTGCAAGCTGGAAAGGGTAATATTCATGCGTGCTGTTTCAAACGCGCCCACCTGCGTCCGATGAAGGCCAGAAAAGTAGGCGCTCTGTTGGGGGTGGCCCCTGCCGCCGGCGGACCCCGAGTAGATACCCTGATGGATGCCGTCACCCATCTCTCGCCCACCGTAGGGGTGGTGGCCGCCTGCGATTTCCTGGGGGTGGCCCGCGCTTCCTTCTATCGGCAGCGGCCCGTCTTGGGCCCATGCGCTGCGCCCCAACTGGAGCCCGCCCGCCCCGCGCATCGGTCCGTTCCCGCGCGGTCCCTCAGTCCGGACGAACGCGCCAGTGTGCTGGCCGTCTTACATGAACAGCGATTTCAGGACCGCGCTCCGGCGGCCGTACAGGCCACCTTGCTGGGCGAAGGTCACTCCTATTGCTCCACGCGCACCGGGTACCGCATCCTCGAACCAGGAAGGCGAGTCCAGCGAACGGCGGGATCAACTGGTGCACCCGTCGTATCATAAATGAAACGGAAGTAGCGATCCAGCGCCGGATACAGGTCGGCCCCACTGGCGAAGTCGCCGGGATACACGAGCTCGTACTGCAAGCTGCGCCATAGCCGTTCGATGAAAACGTTGTCCAGAGCGCGCCCGCGCCCATCCATACTGACCCTGATCCCACGCTGTTTCAGCGCCAGAAAATCTGCGGCCGTGAATTGGGAACCCTGATCGGAGTTCCAGATCTCGGGTTGCCCGAAGCGCAACGCGGCTTGCAAGGCCGCCAGACAGAAGCCGGTCTCCATGGTATTGGAGAGCTCCCGACTGAGCACGAAACGGCTGAACCAGTCCATGACAGCCACCAGGTACAGGAACCCGCCGCGCATCGGATATTGGTAATATCGGTACTCCAGACGTGGTTGGGCCGCTCGATCGACATTTCGCGCAGCAGGTACGGGTAGATCTCGTGACCCGGCGCCGGGCGGCTCAAAATTGGGTTTCGGATAAAGAGCTTCGATTCCCATAATACCCATGAGTGTCGCTGGATGTGTTTGCGGTTCACCCCCAACGTGACCGCCATGCGACGACTGCCGAAGAAGGGGCACTCCAGATATAGCTCGTCGAGCCGCCGCATCAGACGCAGATTCTCCGCGCTCTGCGGCCGCGGCTGGTGGTAGTAGGTCGCGCGGGGCAGACCCAGCGGATCGCACTGATGTTGGATGGTCAAGCGCGGGTGTTGCAGATCGATCCATAGACGACGGTCCTCAATCGATAAGGCCAGCTCTTTTTTTAAAAAGTCCAACTCCACTTTCAGTTGGCGCCTAGCCTGGCGCTCGAAAACCGATTCATAGCAGGCGAAACCGCCTGTTTTGTTGGTTGCTTGATCGATTGTAGATGTATATATCTGATATTACAAGACTTACTTAATTAGAAGGCCAGTTCGATTCGGTTAGAAGGTTCTGGCTGGAGAGGATCATTTGGGATCATCCGGGATCATCTGCAGAATTGGACGGTTGAGGTCTGCACAGCTGACCGTGCACCCACCGTCCTTTTCCGGTATGACTCTGCGCTTTATGGGTTAGGCCTTTCGGCTGTTTGCATCTGATAGACTCTGGAGGAGGTCGGAAGCGGCCGGACCGTCGAGTGCCGAATCATGTCCGGGGCCGACGCGCCGCGGTTGGAGGGATCGGGCATGACCGTGTATACGCGCAAACCAAAGATGTGCCGGTTGTTGCCTTGAGGCAAGCCTCGAAGTGATACTACGAACACGGCAGGATCGGGAAAAGCTCAGGCGAGCGTTCCGGCCGGCGCGCGTACAACTTTTGTTTGTAGGCGAAGCGCCTCCCGCTTCAGGACGGTTCTTCTACGCCCGCAACTCCGGGCTTTACCGTGCGATGCGAGATGCATTTCGAAGTATCGATCCAGTGATCAACGATGAGGATTTCCTGACTGTGTTCAAAGCCTCTGGCTGCTACCTGATTGATTTGTGCCC
Source organism: Bryobacterales bacterium (assembly GCA_963756605.1). GTDB lineage: Bacteria > Acidobacteriota > Terriglobia > Bryobacterales > Bryobacteraceae > Bog-159. The sequence continues at coordinate 463,622 of CAVWOT010000022.1, forward strand.
GGAACCAGTCGACGACCTGGATTCGAAGTTACGGGGGGCTGCCCGTCAAGGCGCAGAGAAATTACTAACGCGTAAAATTGCCCAGCTCCAGCCGGTAATGATCGCTCCGATGCTCCGCTCTATTGGCGCGCATGTTTTGCGATCCGCCGCCCGTGCAGGCTGGCAGGGTGAGATCATTCATCTGCCCTATCCTGGACGATGGTACCGACATAGGAACGCATTTATAGAGGCTCTTGCGCCTACGCTACCTCAGCTCATCTCTCCGGTTAGACAGTTATCAAGTATTCGTCGGTGACGGGTCGCACGGCCACTACGGGCGGGGAAGCGGAGTGCGCTTGCAGACTTGACGTTCCGGCGGCGCGTGTCAAGCACTTTGAGACACCCAGCATAGATATTTAGTGACTATCTTCCTCTGTCTTTGGGTCGGGTGGAATCGGCTTGTTGATCCAGACCTCCGAGGGTAAAGGCAGTGGTTTGGGAGGCTGCCGAACGAAGCGATCCGGGTGCGCCAGATAAGCGGCATCGAGCACCACCTGGCGGTGGGCCAGGACGGCCGGGGCCTCACCGAACTGCACCACGGCCGGGGTCATACAATGCGGGGCCGAATGTCCGGGCGGGATTCGTGCTCATGCGGATAAGGGAGATTCGAAGGCGATGATACCGCAGCCAAGATGGCGGCGAAGTAGTGCGTATAAGGCGCCAGGACTCCGTGATTAGACGCGAACAGGATCGCGCTCATCAGGATAAACGAGATGGCCAGTTCGGCCACAAACGCGATGGTATCGCCGTAAATGCCCGGCAAGGTGGCGGCGTAACGGACCGCTTTGTGTGCCGGCGCACCTTGCAGCACAAGCGAGGCGAGTGCAACGCCCGCCGCCGCGCCCAGCAATTGCGCGGCGCAGTAGAACACCGCGTCCCACAACGCCACTTTCCGCAATCGATAGAACGTGATTGTGACGGCGGGATTGAAATGCACTCCGGACTGCTTGCCTCACGGTGAAAGAACGATCGCAATCATGCTCGCGCCCATCGCCAAGCCCATCCACATCCGGCGAACAGCGTCGCCGGCAGGTATTGCTGGATGGGCGAAGCGGGGTACCACAACAAGGTGGCAACCGCGCACGCAGAGAACAGGTAGCAGCCGCCTCTCCTGCTTCCATCAGGTACTCGGGCCAGTGAAGACGCAAAGCTGCCGACTGCGCTCAGCGTACGCTTACTTAGCGCCATCAGCCATCGGCTCAATCCGCGGACGTTCGCGCGCGTTGGAGCTGCTCGGCATGGTTCTCCAGACGTTGTGGCACGCTCATGAACAAGGCCTTCAGGCCTTCCGTCATCGTCGGATGCGCAAACATGGCGTCTCGCAAAATCGTGTACGGCAGGCCTGCCAGCATCGCGAGTTGAACCGTACCCATGAGTTCGCCGGCCTCTGGCCCAAAGGCCGTGAATCCGAGAATGCGGTCACTGTGTGCGTCGATGAGCGTCTTCATGAACCCGCGTTTCTCGGAAATGGTCCAGGGCCGCCAGCCGGAGTCGACCGGCACGGACGCAACCCGGTGGGCGACACCTCTTTCCCGCGCCTGTGACTCGTTGAGGCCAACACGCGCCAGTTCCGGATCGATGAAGACGCAGTACGGAACCAGCCGGTCCCGCGTGCTGCGATGGCCTCCGTTCAGGTTTTCGCGAATGATGCTAAAGTCGTCCTCAGCTACGTGCGTGAAGTAAGGGCTGCCCGCGCACTCTCCCATCGCCCACACGTTCGCGGCAGTTGTTTCCAGGCGATCGTTCACGCGGATGTGCCCTTTTTCGGTGACCTCGATTCCTGCCTTCTCGAGTCCGATGCCGCTTGTGTTGGGCGTACGTCCCAGCGCGACGAGAATGTCCGTCCCCTCCACGGTTCTCGGACTGTTTCCACTTTGGAGTTGAAGACTCACGTGCCCACCGGAAAGGCCGCTGACACCGAGCAGCTGCGTGTCTAACATTACGTCGATGCCTTCGTCCCGGAACAGCTGCAGAATCGCGCCGCGAAATGTCGGCATCTTCGTTGGCGGCAAGTTGTGAGTCGCGGTCGATCAGCGTTACGCGGCTTCCCAGTCTGCGCAGAGCCTGGCTGAGTTCCAGGCCGACGTAGCCGCCTCCCAAGACGATCAGGTGCTCGGGACGCCGCTGCAGGTCCAGCGCCTCGATGTGGGTCAGGGGCTTGGCTTCGCGCAATCCGGGCGTGTCGGGTATTGTCGCGTCGGCTTCCGAGGTTCACGAACACGCGGTCCGCCGTCAGCGTACGTTCGCCCCCATCGCGCAATGCGACGTGAAGGGTGCGAGGCGCGACGAATGTGCCTTCGCCGAAGATGAGTTCATCACCGCGCTGTTTGTCCAAGGCCGCGCGATATTTGTCCAGGTGAACCTGGATGATACCGTCCACCATTTCGCGCTTGCGCGCGTAGACACCCGCCATGTCGATGGCGATCGGCCCGGTCTCGATCCCGAATTCACGCCGCCGCGCCACGAGCGAGGCGACCTTCGCGGAATAAATTAAATTCTTGCTCGGCAGGCAGGCCACATTGGGACACGATCCGCCGATATACTTCCGATCGACGACGGCGGTTCGCCTTCCTTCTTTGGCCATCGTCCAGGCTGTCAATTTGCCGGCTGTGCCGCCGCCCAGCACGAGGATATCGTATTTTTCGGGTGCATTCATGCGATTCATCTCCTTGAATGGCTGGCTTACGCAACGAGGAACTTCTTGATGAGAGCCGCCGTGTCATCCGGGTTCTCTTCCGGGAAGAAATGGCCGCCCATCATCGCCTGTCCCGGTGCGCCCGGAGCCCATTGACGCCAAATGCCCAGCAAACCTCCGTCCTTTGCATAGAAGGTGTCGAGCGGACCACCCTCGACCCATAGATGCAGCATCGGGCATTCGATGCGCTTGGAAGCTTCCTTGGCAGCGCGATCGTGTTCGACATCGATCGTCGCCGCGGCCCGATACTCCTCGCAGATTCCATGCACTTGTGCTGGATCGCGACAGGTGGAAACGTATTCTGCGAGAATCTGAGGGCCGAAAGAACCCTGGCCGAATGGGTTATGGAAGACAGCATCCGGAGCGCCGAGCAAATAGCTCTCCGGGAGCGGCTGTTTCTGAGACAACAGAATCCATGGCCAATAGGTCTGCGCGAAGCGCGCATCCGACCGGTTCCAGGCTTCGAGAATCGGAATCACATCGAAGACGGCGAGACGCTCCACGCTCTTCGGATGATCGAGCGTCATGCGATAGGAAACGCGTCCTCCGCGATTGTGGCCGATCAGTGTGAACGTCGGAAAATCGAGTTTGGCCATCACTTCAACCAGTTCCTTCGCCATGGCGCGCTTGGAATACGGTAAGTGGTCGTCCGCGGAAGCGGGTATTTCGCTTTGGCCGTAGGCGCGCAGATCCACGCAGACCACCGTGTGAGTGTGGGCGAGCTTCGGCCCAAGGAATCGCCGCATCAGGCTGGTCCGCCGAAACTCGTGAAGCCAGGAGAATGCCTGGACCTTGACCATAGCGGCGAATAAAGATCTCGTTGTCGGCGACGTCGATGTCAGCGGTTTTAAATGACGTCGAGTCACCCTGCGCTATAACAAGCGGTGCGAATAGTGGGCTGAGCGAAGCAGTTGCAAAAAAAGTACGGCGTTACATACTAAGTCCCTTTAATTTCGCCGCCATCCATCCGAACAGAAGCACCCGTAAGCCAGCGAGCTTCCTTCGAAACCAGGTACGCCATCAGGCCCGCGATCTCCTCCGGTTCGCCGTAGCGTGCGATGCCGGCTTGCTCGGGAAACAGCTTCGTGGCTTCTTCGACACTCATTCCGTGCGCCGGCGCCCAATGATCGAGGAAAGATCTGCGGCGGCCCGTCATCACCGCACCCGGCACTACGCTGTTGACCTGGACGCCGTCCTTGATGCCCTGCTCGGCGAAGGCCTTCGCCAGCGCGATGATGGCCGCGTTGATGGTCGCTACCGCGGCGAAGCCCGGCTTCGGATCGAGAGCGGCGCTTCCGGAGATGAGCACCACCGCGCCCTTGGAAGCCTTCAAAGCATCCCAAGCTCGGATCGTGAGCCGGCGCGCACCGTGCAGCTTCAGCGCCAGGCCGTCCTCCCACTGCGCATCCGTCATTTCAAACAAATCGATCTGCGGCACGGCTCCGGCAATGTTTACCAGAGCGTCGATTCTGCCCAAGCGATCGAGCGTGCCCTGGACGAGGGTCTCGGCCGAGCAAGGCTGGCGCAAATCGAGCGCATAAATCAGGGGTTCAGCGCCCGCCGACTGCACCGCACAAGCAGTCTTATTCAGTTCATCCTCTTGCCTCGCGGCCAGAACAACGGCTTCGAAATCGCGTGCCAGGCGTATCGCGGTGGCACGACCGATTCCCTGGCTCGCTCCAGTGACGATGGCAACGGATTTATCAGGCATGCGTCCTCCCTAACAGTTCGCGTTCGGATGCGAGCGTCTCCCGTGCCGCTTCCAGAATCACGCCGACTACTACTTCGGGCGCCGTATGCATCGGACTGTGATCGACGCGGTGTGTCCGGATCTTCGCGCCCATCCGCTCCGCCATATAGCGCTGCGTCTCCGGCGCAATCATGCGATCCTCTTCCGCCAGCAGAAACCATGACGGCTTCGTTTTCCACGCCGGCATAGGCGCTTTCTCCTGAATGCATTTCAGCGCGATCGGCCGCTGCACCGCTTCCAAAATCGTGGCCTGGTCCGGCGAGACTCTGTGCGCGACAGCGCGGCCAAAGAACCCTTCGGGCATCCAGATAAACCCATGCGCATCGGGCTCGAGATGCGGGGCTTCAGGATGCGGCTTGGCGCGATAAAAAACGTCGGCAACCGTCTCACCTTCAGCGGGCGCGAGCGCCGCAACGTAGACAAGCGACTTTACCCGGTCATCCTTCGGGCCGGCGATGACAGCACCCGCATACGCGTGTCCCGCCAGCACGCACCGGTCCACGGGTTCGCTCAATCGCACGCTCCAGAGCGGCGATGTCCTCGGTAAGCGATGTAAGCGGAATCGGCGCACACGTTACTTTGAGGCCCTCTTTTCGCAGCGGCAAAATCAAGTCTGCCAGCAGGAACCGTCAGCCCACGCGCCGTGGACTAACACAACAGTGGCGTTCTGAGCAAGGGAACTCATTGCGATGCCCCGTTCGCTCGGAGGAACTCTTTCATCGCGGCCGCGATTTCGACTACGTGCGTCTCGAGCGCGAAATGCCCGGTATCCAGGAACTGAACCCGCGCGTTCGGTATGTCCTTTCGAAATGCCTCGGCCCCCGCGGGAATGAAGAAGGGGTCGTTCTTACCCCAAATCGCCAGCAACGGCGGCTTGGCCTTCCGAAAGTAATCCTGAAATGCCGGATAGAGCTTCACGTTCGACGCGTAATCGAGAAACAAATCCAGCTGAATGTCTTTGTTCCCCGGACGCTCCAGCAGAGCCGTGTCCAACGTGTACGATTCAGGCGGAACACTCTCCGGATTGCCACACCGTGCGTGTACTGCCAGCGCGTTCCTTCCAGCGTCAGAATGTTTTTGCGGATTACCTCTCGATTCTCTGGTGTTGGCTCAGCCCAGTATTTTCGGATCGGCCCCCAGGCATCGCCAAGCCCTTCTTCATAGGCATTCCCGTTCTGTGAAACGATGGCTGTGACTCGATCGGGGTGAGCCATCGCCAGACGGAATCCGGTTGGTGCACCATAGTCGAACACATACAGTGCATAACGCCTGATTTTGAGCGCTTGCGTGAACGCATTGAGCGTCGCGGCCAATCGGTCGAACGAATAAACGTATTGTCGCTCTGCGGGAACTTCTGTGAATCCGAAGCCGGGGAGGTCCGGCGCGATCACCCGATAGTCGTCGGCGAGACGGGGAATGAGTTCGCGGAACATGAACGATGATGCTGGGAAACCGTGGAGCAACAGCACTACCGGGGAACTTGGATCGCCGGCCGCCCGATAGAAGACGTGGACTCCATCCGCCTCGAACGTTATGGACGGATGTAACAGGCACAGAGAATCCGGAACCCTTCGCTGTTTGGGTAGAACGAGCTTGACTCATGGGCATTGGCATGGCACACGGCGAGCCAAAATCAAAAGATCTCAATCAGGAATCATTGAGAGAGGGTAAGTTTCTGGCCTGGCAGGATTTCGAAGCGATCGGAGGAGCCAGTTGTGCCTTCAGCTGACGAAATAGGGACGGACGTCCAACACACTGACGGCCATTGGTCACGACTTTCGTCGCACACCACTTCGGTGACAGATTTGTGGACAGCGAGAGGTCGGTCTTATTGGGAGCGGGCCGGCTTGCTGATGCGAAGCTTTTGCATTCTGTAAACTAACGATGTCCTCTTCATTCCCAATCGCTGCCGCGGCGCCATTACGGCCGCCCACTACCCAATTGCTCGCTTCAAGCGCCCGGACTATGTGATCTCGTTCAACTTCCTGCGAGACCCGTCATCGGAATGTGGTAGCTCTCCGTGTGCGTGGAAGGCTTCCAACTCGGAGGTTGGGGCGCGCAATACGGAGTGCGGAGAAAGAATGACGGCTCGCTCGATGAAGTTCTGCAATTCCCGAACGTTTCCGGGCCAGGAGTATCGCACCAGCGCATCCATCGTCTCCGAAGGGATTTCGTCGATTCGCTTGTTCATTCGGCGGGCGTAGAGCTCCGTGAAATGCCGAACCAGTTTCGGAATGTCTTCGGTACGTTGCCGTAGCGCCGGAACGTTGATCGGAAATACTTTCAATCGGTAATACAGGTCCTCGCGAAATGTCGACTGCTTTACCATGCCGGACAGATCGCGATGCGTAGCGGCGATTAGGCGTACGTCGACTTTATGAGTGCGGTTGCTGCCGAGCCTCTCAAATTCCTGCTCTTGCAAAACGCGCAGCAATTTCGCCTGAAGTTCGAGAGGGATGTCGCCGACTTCGTCCAAAAAGAGCGTGCCCTTATTCGCCAGTTCAAAGCGTCCCATTTTTTGGGCGATCGCTCCAGTAAATGCTCCTTTTTCATGACCGAACAGCTCACTCTCCAGAAGCCCGAGCGGAATCGCAGCGCAATTCAATTTAACGAAGGCGCGTTCGCGACGGGAGCTCAAATCGTGTAGCGCGCGGGCAATCAGCTCCTTGCCGGTTCCGGTCTCGCCCAGGATCAGTACGCTCGAATCCGTAGGCGCGACAACGGATACCAGCTGCAACGCGGCCTTCAAAGCGGGGCTCTCTCCCACGATTGCCCCACACTGAGCGCGAATTTCCTCCTCGAGGTAGAGTCTTTGTTTCGTTTCTTTGTCTCGATCCTTTACCGCCTTTTCGTACTCCAACGCGTTCTCAACGGCAATCGCTACCTGGCGGGCCACCTGCTCGAGCAAGATGACGTCGTCGTTCTCAAAAGTATTGTCCGAACGCCTAGAGAGCATCAGAACCCCAACCACGCGGTTGCGGCCTACGAGCGGAAGATAACAGCCGACTCTGAGGCCTTCTTCGATCACGCGCTCATAAAGACGCTGACCGTCAGGATTCCCATAAATTTCAGGATCCTCGCGGACCTGTTCGAAGCTATCGATCCGGACACTCTTGGCCTTCCGCAATACCTGACCCGAGATCGAACTATTCATCGGCACCAACGATCCCTCGCGCATGGGTCCTCTCGCGTCGGGATTGTACAGGATAGTGACGCGTAACTCGCCGCTCTCGGAGTCGGGTAGCAGCAAGGCGGACACGTCACATTGCATTACGCGGAATAGATTCGTCGAAAGCGCCTCAACCACTTGGCGGAAGTCCAACCTGGATGTCACGCTGCTTGTAATTTCCAGAAGCAAGCGCAGCCGGTCGCGTTCATGCCGCAACGCCTCTTGATCAAGGTGCCGCTCAATCGCGATCCCTGCAATGTGGCTGGCATTCTCGATCATCTGCAGGTCGATGGCGTCAGGACTGCGCACCTCACGGGGGAATGCCCGGTAGATCGTAGAAAGTAGCGACTCTCCGCTCGCAGCCTTGATAGGCTAAGAGCAGTTTTCTTTTGCCGAGAAAAGGAGAGTCGCTATGAAGAAACCATACCAGATTGAAGCGCAGCGTGCTGTGAAGCAGTTGGAGGGCATGGCCGCCGAGGGAAATCCGGCGGTGCAGATGATGCTGCCCATGGCAGAGATGGTAGGCTGGCTGCGGAAAGGCGTGGGCGAACTAGTCCGCCAGGCCGGCTTGCACTTGATGGATTTGTTGATGCAGGAAGAAGTCCGGGAACTGGTCGGCGAACGCAGCCAACGGCAGGCGGACCGGACCGCCAATCGGTGGGGTAGCGAGGGGGGCTACTGCGTGGTGATGGGCCAGAAGGTTCCCGTCCAACGGCCGCGCGTGCGGACCACAGACGACAAAGAGGTCCGATTAGGAAGTTACGAGATGTTCCATCGCGGCGAGCCGCTGACCGAGACGGTGTGGGAGAAGTTGATGCTCGGCCTGAGCACGCGGAAATACGGGCCAGCCATTCGGCAGTTCAGCGAAGCGTACGGTTTGGAGAAGAGCGCGGTCAGCGAACATTTCATCGAGGCGAGCCGGGCGAAGCTGAAGGACATGATGGAGCGTCGGCTGGACCAGACACGGCTATGCACATTGCTGATTGATGCAACGCCGTTCGAAGGTCAGCAGATGGTGGCGGCCTTGGGAATAGCGCAGGACGGGCGGAAAACGATCTTGGGCATTCGGCAAGGAGCCACAGAAAATGCGACCGTAGTCAGTGAGTTACTCAGTGACTTAGTAAGTCGCGGGTTGGATTTCAGCGAACCGCGGCTCTACGTTCTGGACGGCGGCAAGGCTTTGGCTGCGGCAGTGAAAAAGCACGCCGGCGAATCGGCGGCGATCCAGCGGTGCCAGGTCCACAAGCGCCGGAACGTGCTGGATCATCTGACCGACGAACAGAAGCCGGCCGTGGCGAAAAAGCTCAACGCGGCTTACGCCTTGGAAGATTATGCCGCTGCCAAGCAGGCGCTCAACCTGCTGCATCGTGAATTGATGGACCTCAATCCGAGCGCGGCGAGGAGCCTGGGCGAAGGCATGGAGGAGACGTTGACCGTGCATCGACTGCACGTCCCGATGCAACTCCGGAAGACACTCGCCAGCACTAATGTGATCGAGTCGGCGTTCTCCATCGTGGAGCAGGTTTGCAAGAACGTGAAACGCTGGCACGATGGCGACCAACGAGAGCGCTGGATAGGGTCGGGGCTCCTGGTTGCCCAAAAGCAGTTCCGCCGCGTCGCCGGGCACAAACAGATTCCGGCGCTCATCAGAGAATTGGAAGCGCTGGCGCCGCCCAAGCCCGAAGTTGCCAAGCGGAGAAAGGTGTCGTAGAGTGGGTTACGAGAGAGCCGCTACTTTCCACGGAGCTCCGGGCATTCCCCCTCACGATAATGGATGGCGAAAGTACCGAGGACTTTACCTTCACGCGTGAACAGGGGTCGCGACCAAACGGCACGAATACCGTAAGGCAGGACCCGGTCACGATAATCGTCCCAAATGGGCTCTCGCAGGATGTCGGCAACATAGACCGGCTCTCTCCGATATACGGCCGTGTTGCAGGAGGCGCCTTTCGGGCCAACAGACATTCGCCCTGCGTTTTCGGCAAATCCAGGAAGACTTGGTGCGGCTGCGCAATAGACATGCTTTCCATCGGCATCGGGAAGCCAAATGGTACATAACGTGCCGTTACCTTGAGATTCGACCAATCCAGCAATGATCGCAAGCACCTCAGACAACTCAGACCCGGCAAGAATCAACTTTAGAATGTTGAGAACGGACTCGCTGGAGAAGAAGCCTGATTCGTTCTGCGCCCGTTCAACGGTCGGCAGATCTTGTTCGGAAGATTGCGTTGCTGACTTCATACCCCGTACGTCCGGCTCGGAGCCCCGACTCGGTCAATCGGAAACCGCAACGGCACCTGGCCGCAGAAATGCAAATGATGGCCGAGATGTTCCGGCGAATGTCGGATCAGATCGTGGGGACGTTCGAGATTTCAAACGATCACCGCTCGCGACAGATTCCTCCTCAATCCCGGCCCTTCAAGCAACACCGGGGAAAGTTCCATTATTTAGGTTACACCCATGGATGGGTGACGCGTCAGGCGTCACCGTTACAGGTTACGAGCGATGTAGTTTAAAGCACGAGAACGATCTCCGACCTCAAGCACGCCTCAGGGCTTGGCCCGTCTAGCGCGCATTTCGGCCGAGGATCTGGGTCTTCAAATCCAGCGCCGGGCCGCGACGCGCCGGTCCCATTCCGACATGTGGCCGGGCCGCTCCAGTCGGATCACTTGCTAAGCCGACGCGCCCCGGCGGATTACTACCCTCAGTAAAAGGCGGGTCTCCCAGTCGCGCGGCACCTTGCCGGCGAGTCCGGGCGCGGGCTGACCTTCTTGATGCCAGCTCGCCTTCGCGAGCCTCTCGCCGGGGATCATTTTGCCAGTCCGACAGTCCTAAGATGCCGGCCGGATCGTTGGGCTGCCAGGTGCCGGCAATATGGTCCCATGAACGAGTGAAAGTGGTGATGATCTGTAGTTTGGAGAGCTGCTTGGTGGCCGTCACCTCGGCGCCTCGATACACGTGTTGCCGGCGGGATCCGCAAGACCCTGCCACACGTTATTGACATAGATGTTGTTGATATCGGCTTCAGCAGGCCGGTCTTTATATTCCCGGTTGACGTAACTAACATCCAGGATGACATTGCCGGGTAACTGGGTGCGGTAACCAGTCAGCCATTCCACCAAACAGCCCTGATGCCGGTGGGGAGCGAACTCGTTGGCGGAGGCGGCCGTTTGGGGGGGCGTAGTGAACACGGTATTAAAAGACGAACAACCGGATCAACGTAAACCACTCCACAGTCTACAAGAGCTCGCAGGTTCTTCTAACGACACGAGGAAAGTTCGGATCTAATTTTTGCGGAGCACAACACTTCAGTGAAGCGTCACGAATCCTTGGCTGTCACGGAAAACGACGGTCGTACCCATCGCGTTCGACAATTTTCCGACGCGCTCGATGATGTTGCGAGCTTCGCCTGCGTCGGCGAGCATAGGACGCCCCCGCTGCGATCGCGTTTTTCCGAAACCGATCGTAATTGGGGTCAGTTCGATCGTTTGTAATTCCCGTTTTAGGTTAAACACGGGCTCAGCCAACATGCTTTCCCAATACTCCTTGTTTGCGGGGAAACTACGGCTGTTTTGTTGGACGCCTGCGTCGTAAGTGGTTCCGTCGCGATTATCGTAAAAATCCGGCGCGGCGGCAGTTAGCGGCAGATTCGCAAGATTCATCTCGTCTTGCGGTTGAAAAGGAACCAGATCGTTCTGGAAGATGAAGTTGCCCATGCTGTAGAAGATAGGCTTGCCTTTATAAATCTCAATACCCCGGAGCACGTGAGGGCCATGAGCGACGAACACATCCGCGCCTGCGTCGACCGCGGCGTGCGCGAAAGGAATCAAAAATTCAGCGGGCAATTCGTTGTTGCCGGGCGTGGATTCGTGCGCATGAACCGACACGATGACCCAGTCCGCCATGCGCCGCGCATCTCGAATTCCTGCAACAATGCCCGCTATGTCTTTGGGGTCCGCTTCCGTCGTCACCGCAGGTTTCTCGCCCGCGCGAAACGTCGCACCTAGGAAACGCAGCTCAGCTTGCGGATTTGCTGCTTCCCACGCCGAATAGCTGGCGCAGCGACGCGAGAGTTGCTGGCTCGACCGTATACGTCGTTTTCACCCGCAGCGGACTCACTCCCGGCCGGCCTCTAATATCCACACGCTGCTCGCCCGCCGGCCCGCTGATCGGAAACGTAGATGCACATGCAATCAAGGCAACGCGCCCCTTTTTTGTATCGAAGTAGCCGGGGGCGCGAGCCCTGGCCAAATTCTCTCCGGCGCCCGCGTAGACCATCCCGGCCTTATCGAAATATCGCATCGTGCTCAACAGGCCGTCCGCGCCGTAATCATAGGCGTGGTTGTTGGCGAGGGTGAAAATCCCAAAGCCCATCCATCTCATTTCATCCAATACGAACGGATACGCCTGCAAATACAGGCCACCGCTCATTGGCGCCGGAGCGTATTCGAAGTTGTGGACCAGCATCTCGAAGTTGGTGAACGCGACGTTGGCGTTTTTAAGGCGCCGAACCAACCCGACGTATTCCGGTTCGTCATAGATCGAAAACCGTCCCTGAATCATGGAATCGCCGGTGAGAGCGACTCGGAACTCGCCACGTGGCTCCTGGGCGGAGGAGCCCAGCGCCAACACGGCCAAAGCGAGTGATAGCTTGGCGCCCTTCATGATCGACTCTAGAATCCGAGCCTCAGTCCGAATTCCATCCAGCGCGATTGAGCTCCGTTAGGAGTTGTCGCCTGTGCCGTTATCACACCCCAAGTTTGCGGGCTGCTGATATCCAAGCTTGGATTTGCAGGTTGGAAATGATTCAGCGCGTTGACGAACTGGACCAGGAGCGTCGCGTTGAACCGCTCGCGAATGGTGATCGACTTCGAAAGGGTCGCATCCAGATTCCCTGTCGGAAATCCGCGGATCGGGCCGGCGCCGTTCGTGTTCCAGTCCGTGCCGAGTACCGGCGGGCGGAAATTCGGCGTAAATCGCTGCCGGATTAGCAAAAATGTTCAGGCCCGAATTCCCGCTTGTTGCGACTCCCCCTGAGGCGCTACGCCGGAGTGCAGGCTGTTTCCGCCGGTAAACGGAGCGATCGGAATCGCGTTCTCATAGTAGCCTACGTTGCTGTTGCCGTACACTTCGCCGAATGCTTGCGCATTCTGATTGCTGCCAGTATCGACGCTGATTTGTAGCGGCGCGCCGCTCTCTGCTGTAAACACAGGCGCGATCGACCAGCCGTCCAGAATCCGTCCCACGACGCCCCGTTGGCTCTTGAACGCGGGGATCTGATAAAGCATCAGCAGGCTATAGACAAACTTGTAGTCGAAAGCCGTCGGTCCGTAGCCAACCGCTAGGTCATAGGGATCGGGAACCGTCGCGGCTGAACCCGAAGAAGGTTGGCTTGCGGTGCCCAAACTCCTCGCATACGTGAAATTCGATGCAGTAGTCAGGCCGTGCCAGTCTTTGGTAGTGAATCGCACAAATCCGGCGTTGTAGGTGCCGTATCCGAGCGAAGTGCGCATGTCGGTCGCCGTGAGCTGCGGGCCGATATTCGTTCCCAGCCCGGGCGAACTCAGAAGGGTGCGGCCCAGCGTCCAGCCGTTCGCTTGGGAAAGGCTCTGCCACAGCGAGTAGACTTGCGTAGCTTTGATCAAGCTGCCGTATTTCGCGATCACAGCCGCGGTGCAACTCGCGTAGCCCTTGCAAAAGCCGGAGTCGGGCCCACCGAGCGCCGCTTCGAAGAACGGCTGCGTAGTCACCGCGCTTGCATTGTCCTTGCCGGTTGGTGACGAAAGGCCGCAGTATTCGGCATAAACGCTCGAATAAGCTTGCGCGAAGCTCTGACCGCTCAGCGTCATCATCGTGGGCACGGGATCGATGTTGACACCTAGGAACAGATCGCGCATTCGTTTGCCGAGATAGCCAACTTCGACCAACGCCTTTGTGCTGAGCGCTCGTTGAATCGTGATGTTGACCTCATCGGAATGGTCCGGACGATAATTCGCGTCGTTCGCCGATCCATCCGCGGCCGCTGCGTTGCCGTTGACGCCGGCCCAGTACGGCTCCTGCAGCGTCTGCGTCACCGGTGGCAACGGAGCCGTGAGTCCGTCTACGCCAATGCGAAAGGCAGTGGCCGCGGTAAGCGATCCTGTCGGAGCGCAGGTTCCGTTCGCGGCGGGATAGCAGGCGACCGCTTGTGTAATGCCCGGACTCGTCAGCGGCGCAAGCACCTCCTCGACGCCATTCAGCCGCCCGAAAATCCGGGTGTATCCGCCACGGATCACCGTCTGATGCTGGCCTAGAATCTTCCCAAGAATGCCGCCAGAAACACTGGGATTCCAGGCGATTGAAGTGCGCGGGCTGAAGCCTCCATAAAAACGGCCGGAACGGGTATTTGTCTCCGATACTCTCCGGAGTGGCAAACCCGACTCGGGAGCGAAGGCTTGGCCGTTCAACGCCGCGTTCTCCCGCTGTTGTAGAAAAGCCGCAGTCGAAATCTGCTGACCCGCGGAATCGACCAGCACAACCTGGTGCCCATCGGTGGAGTACGGCGGCATCGACAAAGCCCACGCTAATCCGTACGTGAGAGTGATCGTTGGCCGGATGTGCCACGCGTCACTGAAATAAGTATCGTACGTGGGAGTTATGCTGTGATCGACCGCCGGGACGCCGGCCGGATTCAGAGCGAGATTCGGCCCGTTGCGCGTGTATAACACCTGCGACTGGCTAACGATTCCAAGTACTTCCGAGTAAAGCTCACCGTACGTCGTGCTCTGCGACGAAGATAGATTACTCGGAGTCGGGTAGACCGAAATGCCGGACCCGTTAGTGAGTTGATAGACGGTGTACGCGTCGGTGCTTGCGCCGTTATCGTTGCGCTGGAAGTAAATCGAACTTCGCAAGTACGAACCGCCGTACTGGAATAGATGATTCCCATGCAAATGGCTCAAATTGTCGCTGTAAAACTGATCGTGGCCGTCCCACAGACGCTGACGCGTGCTGCCCGTGTTGACGTTGGTCGGGATCAGCGCGTTGGCTCCCGCCGATTCGCCGCCCGGTTCGATCGCGCCGCCGAGGCCTGGAAGCTGCGGCTGACCGCCGAGCGAGGACCACTGCCAAAAGTTCCGCAGATAGCTTACGCGGAAATCGTTGGTGATGTTGCTGGTGATGGTCGTCGTTAATCCGGAGACCAGAAATTCGGGCTTCTGGGGTCGCGGCGAGGTGGCCGTGTACTGCCCCGTCGGGCTCAATGTCGTTTGATTGTTAGTCTGCTGGGTGTAACTGTAGTAGCGATAGCTAGACATAAATTTCCACTTCTCACCGAAGTCGTGATCCAACCTGCCGACAAAGAAATTGGAGCTCTGCGGAATGGATAGCTGGCCGAGATACCCCTGCTCATTGATGCCATCGGAAGCACCCGAGACGATGTATTGCGGATCGTTCGGCAGCGGCCGCTTTGACCAGACCTGCTGCACAATCGGGTTCAATCCGACAGAGCGCGGGTCGCACAACCCACTCGCGCCTCCACCGCTGCAAACCGCAGGCTGATACGTGACTCCATTCAGAGTTACGGGATTAGGATTCAGGTTGTAGGCGGTCTCGACACCGTTCGGCAGCGTAATGATCCCGTTGCGAAGTAACAGCGAGGGAACCGCTCGCTCGAAGGTTGCGACGTCGGGATATCGCATCCCTTCGTAGTTGGCGAAGAAGTACGTCTTGCCGCCCCAGAATTTCGGCGTCAACGGGCTCCCGATCGCGCCTCCGAATCGATTGCGGTGCGTATCCGGCAATGGCGTGTAGTCGAGGCCGGCGGAGGCGTCCGGAGTATGGTTATTCTTCCATAGATTCGCCGCGCCTACGTCGTTTCCGAAATAAAACTCGTACAGGGCTCCGTGAAACTGATTCGTTCCACGCTTGGTAACCATCTGAACCTGGCTGCCTCCTGCCCCGTTGAAGTCGGCAGTCTGGTTCGAGCTGCCGACTTTGATCTCTTCAATGCTCTCGATTGGCGTCGGCATCACGCCCGACGGCGTGCCGCCGGAAGAACTGCTCCCAATGTATCCATTACTTGGGACGTAGCTCGCGTAGTCCCCGGACATGTCGTCGGTATTGAATCCGCCGTCGAGTTGAAAGGAATTTTGGTCGGTTCCCGCTCCGGCGACGTTGCCAGTGGGATCCACTCCGACCTGGAGAACAGAGAGCGCCGAAGCGTCGCGCCCGAGGTTCGGCAATAGATTGAGTGAGTCATTCCTAATCGTCGATCCGAGGGTCGCGTTTAAGGTTTGAAGTTCCGCGCCGGCTGCGGCTTGAACCTCCACGACGGCACTCGTCGCACCGATTTGTAGCGTCACGTCGAGCGTCAGCGCCTCCCCCACGTCGACTTTCTGCGCCGCCAACTTGCTGGCCGAGAATCCGGCCTTGGTGATCGTCAGATCGTATGTGCCCGGCGGAACGCTTGATAGCGTATAGCGCTCGTCATCGTTGGTGATGGCGGTACGGACGCTGTTCGTGCCGATGTCGGAGAGCTTGACTTCCGCGCCGCCGATGACGGCGTTCTGTTGGTCGACCACCTGCCCGGTGATGGTTCCAACGCCAGACTGTGCCATGACCGGAAGGCAGCCGAGCACAAAGGCGATCGCTGCCGCGCAAGCCATACGTGATATTGTCCATCGACTATCGGGTGTTATGGTTGTTACCTGATTCATCGGTATTTGTCTGCCTTTCCGATTAGTTCTAAGTTGGAGTCAAGAGCGAGTTTTTTGATGGGGTCGCCGAAGTTGAAATCGGGCCGCAACGCCTGGGAGACAGCGCTCCATGAAACTGATCGCCACCGGTGGGCCAGGCGAGGTTAACCACCATGACCGTGGCAGCCCCAGTTCTGATCTGCACGTCGCCGAGCGATTCGGTGCCGATACTGATGTAGTTGACGGCCAGTTCTTCGGGAAGGAACCGATGTCCGCGCCGTCCAGCAGGTTAGCCATGTTCTCGTTCTCGCTGCCGCGCACGAAGTAGGTCTGTCCGCCAGAGGGTCGCTGGCAGCGCTGATTACGCCTGGCGTCAACTGAAGCACATCCGACCATTCGCGCCGCCCGGTGAGCGGGATATCGCGCAGGAGCTGGCCGGAAATGTCCACCGGAACTCGCCTGGTCGATGAGCACGGCGTTGCCGGAGACTTCCACCACTTGGCTGACTGCGCCGACTGCGAGCATCAGGTTGGCGGTAGTGTTCGAGCCTGCGCGCACCACCACACCCATTTGTTCCAGCTTGGAGAATCCGGCTTCTCGGCCACCACAGCGTAGTCTTCCGCGGGAGGTAAATCGACGATGAGATAGTCTCCTTCTTTATCGGTCACTGCCGTGAACGTGCCACCCACATGCGGGCTGTGCGCGCTGACGTTAACGCCGTCAACAATGCTGCCGGTAGGGTCCGAAACACGGCCTCGAATAGTTCTTGCGGCCGTGGTTTGGGCGTGGAGAAGTGCCGGTTGGAGCAACACGGCAGGGTAAATGGCAAACGCCATCTGGAACTTCCATGAGCGCCAGCCGTCGCTTCCCGGTTTTTTGGGACCAGGGGCCCTCGGTCTGACTGGTGGGGCAGAAATCCCCCTGTCGAGTCCGAGAGATCCACCGACGGAGATCGTAGGTCGAGACCAAAGCGCCACCATATTGTCTAGACAATCGTTCTGTTGATGATTATACAATGCCGATCTCTTCCATTTTATACTTCCAACGAAAGATCACGGGGTCGGCATTGATTTCTCCAAAGTAGAGATGGATGCGATCAATCAGCTCCTGCTTGCTCGCGACGCGAATGCCACGCAGCATCGTGCGGGCCATCTTGCTGAACATGGTTTCCACGATATTGAGCCACGAGCCGTGCTTCGGTGTAAAGACGAACTCGAACCGTTGCGGGTGCAGGCTCAGGTACGCTTGCGTCTCTTTCGAAATGTGAGCCGAGTGGTTGTCGAGCAACAGGCGAATCCTGGCTGACGCTGGATACGCGGCATCGAGTTTCCCCAGTAGGGCGATGAAATCTACGCTGGCGTGGCGATCGCTGATGATCTCCGTAACCCGACCGGTATGCAGATCCAGACCGGCGAGTAACGACACCGTCCCCAGTCTTTTGTACTCGTAGTCCCGGAGATGACTCGGGTACTGATGGGGCACGGGCGGCCGGTCCGGCGTAGTCGGTGCCAGCGCCTGAATGCCGGGCTTCTCGTCGTACGAGATTGTCACCGTAGACGGCTCCTTCAGTGTGCCTTCTACTAAACCGGCGTTCCCGATTTCCACGTCCTTATATACGTGCAGAACCTCGATCATCTTCCTTTCCAACTCCGGATCCCGCCGCTCCACGTAGTAGCGGATCTTGTGCGGCCGGACCTCGCCCTGCGTCATTATCCGATGCAGTTTCGACCGGCTCAGTCCGCGCAAGCTGGGATGGCTGGCTGCCATGCAGTGCTTCCGCACGTGGCTCTGCAGCAGCGCGTAGGTCCACAGTTCGTATGCATAGCCGAGATCCTTCGGCTTTTGGCAGGCGCAATGCAACACCCAGGCAATGGCATCATCCGGGATGCGGCGGCACTTGCCTGGTCGCGGTAATTCTCCCAGCGCCGCATCCATGCCGAACTGGAGGAACTTGCGGACACACAACGCGACCGTGTGACGATTCACTCCGTTGGCAATCGCCACCGCATTGTCGCTCATTCCGTTGGCGCACTCCAAGAGAATGGCTGCGTGAAGCACCTGTCGCTTCTGCGCGGTGCGGGATCGCCGGAGATCCTCCAGTCGTTCCCGATCCGCCGCCGAGAGGATCAATGGTTGTCGTTTCGTGACGAATGGCATAAACCATTCTGCCACAGAAATGTTCTTATTGGATAGATTTCAACAGAACGTTAATCTAGTAATCCTATAGACCAATAGTTCGCGAGTCAAGACCTAAGAAAAAAATTTGCGAAAAGGCCACCTAAGAGGACGCGGCCAGGTTCATGGCGATTATCCGGCTGCCCAACTTACCGCGGCGCCCGCATTGTTGGCGTTCGGCCAGCGGCTGTAGCGCGCGGGTGGCCTTCCATCGTTCGATAAACTCGACGGATTCTGCACCAGTCCCTCGGTTGCGTGGCGGCCTGGGCAGTGGTGGCTACGTCGGTGTCGCGCTGGCTTCAAACGCCAGTCGCGGTCATCTCGCGGGTCGATGTGTGCTTGCCTCCATCACGGGGCTTGAGTCCTTCGGTCAAGAAAACGTACGTATCCACGGGACCTCCTTGGATGACTTCCGGGATAAATCCTGGCCAGATGACGTCGCTTTTGCGGCCTTCGACAGATCCACCAGAGTTGGAAACAGGTACAGCCCCGACGAAGTCTCGCCAACTCCGGCGTGGCGGTCGAACTCCGCGCCTTCGCGGCGACGGCCCTCTGGCTGGCCTGACCAATGCTGCGGCCTCATGCAATTCCACGGCGACAGCGGGCGTTTCCTGGTGGATAAGGCTTTGGACGGCGTCGAAATACACGCGCTGCATGGTGTCTTCGTAATGGTTCCGGGAAACTTCATGTAGTACGGCGAGACGCCCGCGAACAGCACCGCCACCAGCAGCACATCGGTCTTCTGGACGATGAGTCTCGCCGTTTCGGTGCCGACTTCGGCAACTTTCCCTTGACAAGCAACACACAAATCGATAATGTCTATAAAATAGTGGACAGCCCAGGGAGTTGCCGTCTTTATCGAACTAACGGCATTATTTTCTCATCCTTACCTCTTCGAGGTTTGCTGCGCTGGCCCCGCTGGTGATGTGGGCTTTCGTGCGCGAGTAGCGTGTGTTGGGCAGGTCCCAGCGTCCACGCCGACGGGAAATAACGGACGGGGCTCCTTATGAAAACCAAAAAACTGACCTTGGCGACGCGGCTCTTCGTGATGCTGGCTCTGGCCGCGACATCGAGCGCATTGGCGCAAAAGACCATCTCGCCTCCGAAAATCGGCGAATACACGCTTGGGGACGACTACTTCCTGGCCAACTACACCCAGTTGCTGGAGTACTGGGGCAAATTGGCCAAACAATCCGACCGTATGCGGCTGGTGGACATTGGCAAGACGGCCGAGGGGCGGCCGATGGTGATGGCTATCATCACCGCGCCCACTAACTTCAAGAACCTGGCGCGATATAAGGAGATTTCGCAGCGGCTGGCGCGCGCCGAAAATCTGACCGACGAGCAGGCGCATCAACTCGCCGCCGAAGGCAAGGCCGTAGTTTGGATCGACGGCGGCCTGCACGCCACCGAGTGCGTCAACTCTCAAGCCCTGTTTACCGAGGCCTACGAATTTCTGACCCGCTCGGATGCCGAAATGATGCGCATTCTGAACGACGACATTCTGCTGCTGGTACCGGCTAATCCCGACGGCATGGAGCTGGTCTCGAACTGGTACATGCGCGAGAGCGACCCGAAGCTGCGCCGGACGGAATCGATTCCGCGCCTGTACCAGAAGTATGTGGGCCACGATAACAATCGCGACTCCTACGTCGCCAACCAGCCGGAAACCGAAGCTATCAACCGGCAGATGTACATGGAATGGATACCGCAGATCATGTATAACCAGCATCAGACCGGTCCGGCGGGAGCGGTGCTGTTCTTTTCGCCATTCCGCGATCCGTTCAATTACAATCAGGACCCGCTGGTGCCGATTGGGATCGATCTGGTCTCGGCTGCGGTGCACGAAAGGTTTCTGGCCGAAGGCAAACCCGGCGCGGTCATGCGCACCAACGCGCCGTACTCGACGTGGTTCAACGGCGGCGACCGCACCACCACGGGCTTCCACAATCAGATTGGACTACTGTCGGAGATCATCGGCAACCCTACGCCGATGAGCGTACCGCTAGTGGCGTCGAAGTTGCTACCCGGCGCAGACCAGCCATTTCCGATAGGCCCGCGGGCGGAGTGGCATCAGCGGCAAACCATCGACTACCTGCTCACGGCGGATCTGGCGATTCTGGACGTGGCATCCAGGTTCCGGGAGGAGTTTTTGTTCCGCATCTATCGCGCGGGGAAGAACTCGATCGAGCGGGGAGGCGAGGACTATTGGACGCTCACACCCAAGCGCGTGGCCGCGCTCGAGGCGGCATACGCGAAGGACCAACCCGAAGGAGCCAGCGGCAGGCGAGGGGCGACGGCAGCCGGCAGACCGGGCGGCGACAGTGGCGGACCGGGTGGTTTCAACCAAGCCATTCCGGCGAAGTATTGGGAACAACTGCACACGCCCGAAACGCGCGATCCGCGCGGCTATATTATTCCTTCGGACCAGCCCGACTTCCTCACGGCGACTAAGTTTGTGGAGGCACTACAGAAGGCCGGAGTGGTGGTCCGCCGCGCCACGGCCGATTTTAAGGTCGCCGGCAAAAGTTATCCAGCCGGTTCCTATGTGGTGGTGGCGGCCCAGGCATTCCGGCCGCACCTGCGCGATATGTTCGAGCCGCAGGACCATCCCAACGACTTCCAGTATCCGGGTGGTCCGCCCAGGCCGCCGTACGACATTACTGGATACACGCTGGCGTTTCAGATGGGGGTGCAGTTCGACCGCATTCTGGACGGCTTCGAGGGCCCGTTTCAAACGATCGATGGATTGGCCAAACCCCCGGCCGGAAAGGTGGGGCCAGGGGAGGGCGCCGCAGGGTACCTGCTGAGCCATCAGGTGAACGACGCTTTCAGCGGCACCACAAGTCTGCTTGCGGCGGGCGAAGAAGTATATTGGCTGAGGCAGCAGTTCACGGCGAACGGCAAGACTTATGCAGCCGGCACAATCTATATCCCGGCCAAGGCGACTACCGCCCCGTTGCTTCGAAAGCTGGCGGCCGATGTGGGGCTGAGTTTCGACGCCACTACGGTTAAGCCGCGGGGAGCAGCCCTGAAGCTGCGTCCGTTGCGCGTTGGCCTCTGGGACCGCTACGGCGGATCGCAGGATTCCGGGCACATCCGATGGCTCTTTGAACAGGCCTTTCCCACGCCGTATGAGCGGGTCTACGCCCAGGCGCTCGATGCCGGAGACCTGAAAAGCAAATACGACGTTCTGATTTTCCCCGGCGGAGCCATTCCGGGCCCGTCAGGCGGGCGCGGTGGATTTGGCGGTTTCGGGCCGGATGCCGCAGGTGGCGGCGGTGGACGCGGCGGCAGGAATGCCAACATCCCGGATGAATATAAGAATCAAGTCGGCGCTGTTACAGCCGCCACCACGGAGCCGCAACTGCGCCGCTTTGTCGAAGAAGGCGGGACCCTATTGGCCATCGGAAGTTCCACCAACTTCGGCTATTACCTGGAACTGCCTTTGAGCAACGCGCTAACTGAAGTAGGAGAAGGCGGGGTGGTGCGACGGCTGCCGAACGACAAGTTCTACGTTCCGGGATCGGTTCTCGAAGCCAGCGTGGATACGAGCTTGCCAATTGCGTACGGCCTGCCGGACAAACTGGACGTCTTCTACGACAATAGCCCGGCCTTCCATCTGCTGCCGGACGCCGCTCTGAAGGGTACGCGGCCGATTGCGTGGTTTACCAAAGACCCGCTTCGAAGCGGCTGGGCTTGGGGACAGCATTACTTGAACGGCACGGTTGGCGCTGTCGAAGCCGATGTGGGCAAGGGCAAGGTGTATCTGTTCGGACCCGAGATCACATTCCGCGGGCAGCCGCACGGCACATTCAAGTTCCTCTTCAACGCCATCGACTTGGCGGGTGCCCAGGAGGTCAACCTTGAGTAGTTCGGACGGTTAGGTTGATCAATCCCGCGATAATTCGGTGGGGAGGTCGCCTTTCGCGCGCGGCCTCGTATCATGCTAGGGCATGGGCGTTTACCAGGGTTAGTCCCCGCCGTTTCAGACGCAGTCGCAGCGAGCGAATCCGACTAGTCTCCGGATGGCGTGATCCACACGGCGAACTCTCAGCGGTCGGGCGTGGCGACTATCCGACACTCATAGAGCCTCGCGAGATGCCCGCCGGAGGCAACGACGGCCACGATTTTCCGTGCCTCGCAAGCCCTCTTCAGGCGCGCACGCAGAGCAGTACCCCTGAGAGTTGTCCTATGCGACAATGGGCCATTATCCGAGCTGTCCCACCTCTCTTACTTCTAGTCGCCGCGAGCCTGCGTGCTGGCGCTCCGGTATACGTGGCGTTGTGGTTTGATACCGAGGACTACATCGAGCCGGCTGCCGACGATGCCGCGCTGCGCATAGCGCGCGATCTGACCGGCTTGGGCGTGCGCGCCACGTTCAAGATAGTTGGCGAGAAGGCGCGCGTTTTGGAACAGCGCGGACGGTGGGACGTGGTGCGGGCTTTGGCGCTCCATGATATCGGCTATCATTCGAACTTCCACAGCATGCAGCCCACACCGGCACTTTACCTGCGGGATCTCGGCTATGTGGAGGGGGCGGCGGAGTTCGAGCGCCGGGAGCGTCCTGGTGCGCTCGATCTCGCGCGCATCTTTGGCGGCCGGCCGAGTTGTTATGGACAGCCGGGTAATTCCTGGGCGCCGCAGTCTAATGCCGCGCTGAGACGCATGGGGATTCCGGTTTACCTGGATGAGGGCTCGCAAGTGGGGCTGAACGATCAGCCGTTTTGGTATGGCGGATTGCTGTACGTCTATAACATGGGACGGTTCCAGTTGCGCGCGCCGCTCGACGGGGACGAGCCGGCGGCAAAGAGCAACGAGCGTTTCGAGCGCGCGGCCGCGGAGCTTCGATCGCACAGCGGCGGCGTCATCAGCATCTATTATCACCCAACTGAATTTGTCACGACGGAATTTTGGGACGCCGTAAATTTTGCCAAGGGGACCAACCCCGAACGCACAGCGTGGCGCCGCCCGCGGCGGCGGACCGAAGCTGAGTCGGAGCGGTGCTATAGGATTCTGCACGACTATGTGTCGCATGCGAAGGACGTGCCGGGCGTGCGGTTTGTGACCGCGCACGAACTCCTGCAGCTTTACGGAAGCCCTGCGCCAGCGGAGGCGGAGCGTGCTCGCATTGCGGCGCACATGGTCGCGCGGCAAACGTTTCTGGTTACCAACGGCGGGTCGCTCTCGGCGGCTGACATGCTGCTGCACTTGCTGGGCATGCAGCCGGAAATTGTGGATGGGCCGGCGACGCGCATCGCCAGCAGCGTGCAAGGCGCGAGCATTCCGCGGGCGGCTTTTGAGCGGGCTAAAACGGATGCGGTGTCGTTCATCCACGTAAACAAACGGTTGCCGGCGGCGGTCTGGATCGGGGCAGACAAGCTCTCGATTGGCGACTTCGCGGCTACGCTGGCGGGCGACGATGACGCCGCCGCCGAGATCGTAGTGCGACGGTCCAATCTGGAATTCGAAAGGTTTTTCTCGAATGAGCCGCGCAAGGCGTTTGATTGGCCGATTCACCCGGAAGGTTTCAATGCGCCTGAGTTGCTGGAGTTAGGAAAGCTGCAGGGCTGGACGCTGAAGCCGGCGCGGCTGAGATAGCGTGCGCCTCCACAGCGTAAATCGTACCACCCAGGTTGAATCCACCTGCGAGGTGGTGCCGAGAAATTGCCAAATCCGTCGCTGGCCAGTCCGCTCATTGGATATGCTCCATCGGTTGGCTGGCCGTCGAATGTGTAACAGGGAGAGGGCTGTGTTGGCGTTCGGAAGATATTCAAATAGCGACTCTTTGTGCCGGGTCGGGGTCCGGGCAAGGCGCAGCCTTTGCCGCAGTGTCCCCATGTGAACATGGGTTTTGCGAAAGCGGACAATACGGCGTGACGGCCAGGCATAACTCATTGTCCGGCAAGGGAATGATCCGTATCGCGACCGGTCCGCGACATGCATTGCCCAGGCGTTATGTGGATGCTGCTCGATCTACGGTATGGCCTGCGCCTGCTGCGCAACAACCCCGGCTTTACCACCGTCGCGGTGCTGTCTCTAGCGCTCGGCATCGGCGCCAATGTCGCCATCTTCCAGTTGCTCGACGCGGTGCGCCTGCGCACCCTTCCCGTCAAAGAGCCGCAGAAGCTGGCCATGCTGCAGCTTGCGGACAGAACCGGATGGCGGGGCAGCCAGCAAAGCCCATACCCAACCCTGACCAATCCCATCTGGGAGCGCTTCCGCGACAGCCAGAATGCGTTCGACGGCGTGCTGGCCTGGGCGAACAACGATTTCAACATCGCTCCCGGGGGCGAGGTACGGCTGGCGCGCGGCCTGTTCGTCAGCGGCAGCTTCTTCCGCGTGCTGGGCGTGGAGGCGGTCCTGGGGCGTGTCTTTTCTGCCGCCGACGACCGCAAGGGCTGCGGCCTGCCCGGCGCCGTCGTGAGCTACGGCTTCTGGCAGCGCGAGCTCGCCGGGGATGCGGCTGCGATCGGCCGGAAGCTGACGCTCAACGGCTAGGCGGTGGAGATTGTCGGGGTCACACCCGCGGATTTTTCCGAAGTCGAAATCGGGCGCGCATACGACGTGGCGGTGCCCATCTGCTCACAAGCCCTGCTCTGGAGTGACGGCAACTGGCTCAACGAAGGGACCACCTGGTGGCTCACGGTGATGGGCCGCCTGAAGGCTGGTTGGACCCTGGCGAAAACCAACGCGCAGCTGCGTGCCAGTTCCACTGGCCTGTTTGAATCTACTCTGCCCGCGAACTATCCCGCGGTGAACGTGAAAGACTACCTGAAATTCAAGCTGGAGGCCGTGCCGGGCAAGACCGGCGTATCGGCGTTGCGCGATCAGTACAACGATCCGCTGATAGTGCTGCTTGCCACCGCCGGGCTGGTGCTGCTGATCGCGTGTTCCAATCTTGCCAATCTCACACTGGCCCGCGCCACCGCCCGCGAGCACGAAATCGCGGTGCGCCTGGCCATTGGGGCATCGCGCGGCCGCCTGGTGCGGCAACTCATGGCAGAGAGCGTTTTGCTGGCTTTGGCGGGTGGCGCGGGCGGGCTGCTGCTTGCCGGCGAGTGAGCCACCTGATGGTCGCCTTGCTGGGCACACCGGGAAATTCGCTGTTTCTGGATCTGGAGCCGGGCGGCGGCGTATTTGCGTTCGCAGCCGCGACAGCGGGTCTCACCTGCTTGCTATTCGGGCTGATCCCGGCCCTGCGGGCTACGCGCAGGGACCCCGCCGATGTCATGAAAACAGGCGGCCGCAGCCTTACGAGCAGCCGTGAGCGCTTCGGATTGCGGCAGTTACTGGTGGTGTCGCAGGTGGCGCTCTCGATGGTGCTGCTGGTAAGCGCGCTACTGTTCTCCGGCAGTCTGCGCAAGCTACTCGCCGTGGACGCCGGCTTCCGGCAGAACGGAATCCTGATCGTCGATCTTGATTTCAGGCGCCTGAAGGTCCCGGTGGCGCAGCGCACCGCCTGTAAGCGGGACCTACGCGAACGGATTCAGGCGCTGCCTGACGCCGCATCGGCCGGGGAGGCCTACCTGCTGCCATTGAGCGGAGCCAGCACGAGTAACAACGTATGGGCGGATGGCGCGGACTTGAACGCAAAGATGGGTTCGAATTTCGCCTGGATCAGCGGTGGTTACCTTAAGACCATGGGGATGACGCTTTTGGCGGGCCGCGATTTCGACGACCGCGATACATCGCTGTCTCCACGCATGGCCATCGTGAATCAATCGTTCGCCCGCAAGTTGGGGCTAGGTCCGAACCCGGTCGGCACGAGGTTCCGCAGAGAAGCGACGCCCTCGCAGCCGGAAACTGTTTTCGAGATTGCCGGGCTGGTGAAGGACACCAAATACCTTAGCCTGCGCGAGGAATTCAGGCCGATCGCGTTTCTCGCCACGACCCAGGATAGCGACCCCGATTCGTCTGCCGAATTTCTGGTGCGCTTCAACGGACCGCTGGGGGATGTCACGTCCAGGATCAAAGAAGCCGTCAAGCAGTTCAGCCCGGCGATTACCGTGGAGTACCGCGCGTTTGATGCGACCGTGCGCGAGGGACTGCTGCGCGAGCGCCTGATGGCGACACTGTCGAGCTGCTTTGGCGCTCTGCCGGCGCTGATCGCCGCCGTGGTCTCTACGGGGTGATGTCGTACCTGGTGGCGCGGCGCACCAACGAGATCGGAATCCGCATGGCTTTGGGTGCGAACCGCAGCAACATCGTGGGCCTGGTGCTGGGCGAAGCGGCTACCCTTCTGCTGGTTGGTTTGGCCGGCGGGACCGTGCTGGCAACCGTCGCGGGATACGCCGCCCAGTCCCTGCTTTTTAGGCTGCGCCCCACCGTAGACGGGCGCTTTAATGCGGCTCATGGCCTCCTTGTCGGGCGGCGGTCCGTAGAACACCAGCGCGGCGGCGATATCGGGGCGATTCGTAGCGAAACGGAAAGTCTGTCCGCCTCCCCAGCAGAAGCCCCCCACGAAAAGTTTTCCCGTAGAAGCCGGCAGCTTGAGGGCGTAATCGGCCACCGCGTTGAGATCGGCCATGATCTGATCCGGAGGCAGGTGACCGATCGCCTGCATGACTTCGTTCGACTGGAAGCCCTTGGTGCCTTTGCCGCCCGGCGCCATGCCGGAGAGCAGGTCGGGCGCCACGGCAATGTATCCGGCGGCGGCAAACTCATCCGCCACTTCCTGCACCCAATCGCTCATGCCGAATATTTCGTGGATGACCAGCACCACGGGTGTCTTGTCCTTTGATTCCGGATACGCGATAAACGTTTCGACGGCGCGTCCGTCGTGTTTGACGGTGACCCACTCGCGATGGCGGGGGGATTTCTCAAGACGCGCGACTGCCCAATCCTGAGCGCAAAGAGCGGAAGCCGCTAGGGCGGCCAATAAGGGAATGCGGATCATCTTTCTGTTATAACGCACTGCCGCCAGTGCCCCGCGAGCGGAGGCGGTCATGTGGAACGCCGCACGGCTGGGCGATCCGAGACATGCAGGCGGTCAGCGGCTTCAGCCACTGCGACGACCGCCGCGGGACCACCACCCTGTTCGCCGCGCTGGAGGTGCTCACCGGGCACGCCCGTTCCGCATTCTGAGCCGTGCGGCCGTTCGCGGCGCCAGCTTCCACTTTCCCGCCCCAGACGCCTTTAGTTTGATTTATGCAAGTAAGTACAAAGCACATTTTAGCAATAGGTTAAGAGAGGTTCCACTTAAGTTTCCTGCACGTTCTTAGCCTGTTAGCAGGCATTTGCCGTTGCGTGCGTTGTCGCGCCAATCCATACCCTCGAAGAACGTCATCATCGCCGCGGCTGACCCTCTATGGAATTCTCGTTGGGACTCTCATATTGTTTAGGCTGATCGACTGGCTAGGGGTCAATCAGATTTGAGGCACAACCTTGGTTTTCTAACGAGGAGGCTTGTTCTAGGAAATTATCCGTGTTCGATCCCGCCAAGGATTAATTCAACTAACTGACTGGTGCCGTCCCTGCTGGTCGCCACGAGAGTCGCGTTTACCACGTGCTCCAGGTGATCCGCAGAGCTGATTCGTCTAGCGGTTCCACTTCTATCTGAGAGCCGTTGAGCGTTTTTGCCCATTCGCTGGAGCGCGATTGGTGAGTCGCTCAGACAAAGCGCGTGGTTTCCTCAAGCGCGTAAATGAATGACTCATACACTTTGCCTGTAGTTTGGCGCATACCCAACTCGCAGGTCCGATTTGCAGAAACGAAGCAGGTGTCGTCCCCGGAGCTTTGAATTTGTACGAGCGTGTCGCGTGTGGCGGAGTGAACCAGCTCGGGATGCAGCAGGCCGCGGTCGCCGGCAGTTCCGCAACAAGTTGTTCCTAAGGCAACGTAAATAAATAAGATTTACAAGTAACGTTAAGCATTTGGATGAATTGTGTAGTTCCATTCGCCATGGAATTTGTCAGGATTCAGGTTGACATGAGCGAACTCTTCATCCGTGATCTTTCGTCCAACGGGGTACTTGCGGTGATCCAGGCGGCAGCCCTCGGCGCGCCACCAGCCGCGGATGGAAGCCACAGCGAATGCGCCCGTGTGGTGGTCCGTGCCTACATTGACGAACCCGGCGTTGCGTCCCAGGTCATAGATGCCGTAGGGATAGGCGCGGGGCACCTCGGGACCGGGAAAGTCATGTCCCTGGACCTTGTGCGCCGTTCCCGTTTGGCGCCACTGGCGGCCCTGGTTCTGGTAGTTGCCGACTAATTCCTTCTTTTTGGTGTCTACGGAGATCACCGGCTCGCCCGCCCGCAAAGCACGTTTCACGGCGCGGTTGATATGACCGAACTGCGCATCGCGATCGGGATGGTCATCCCCCTCCTCGGTCTTGCGGTTGCCCTGCAGGCTGAAGCCATCTTCCCGCAGGAGTTGGGTGACTTTGGTATGGCTCACCGGGTGGTGCCGGGCCGTCAGTTCCGCCGCCAATGTGCGGGTACTCTTGCAGGTCCAGCGCAGTGGTGACTGCGGATCGCCGCGGGCCGTGGGCTCCACCATGTCGTCCAAGGCGGGTGCTAAGTCCGGATCGTTCAAGGTCAACGCGTGTCGTCCGCCGCCCTCGTGGCGAATCCGACCGGGGGCCAGCGGTGCGGCCTGCAGTTCCTCAACACCTTTGCTCAACGTGACGCGCGACAAACCACAGGCGCGGCTGACCCGCGAGACACCGCCATAGCCTAGTTCCACAGCTTTGCCGGCGGCCACCAAGCGGCGGGCATGCTCATCCAAATGCGGCCACATGCCCGCAAAGTACTGGGTGAGTTGGGCATCGGTGTCCATACCCAACTTGATACCACAACAGCATGGTAGATGTAAATGTTATTTATTTACGACGCCTAAAGGAATTTCACCGCTGCCAGCTAGCGCGCTGGCGATTTCGAGGAGCGTCTCACTGAGGCCGAGGTGCGTCGTCGAACAGGTGGGATGGACGAGCATTTTGGGAATCCTTTTGCGAATGCTCAGTGAGGGCAGAAGATCTTTGCACCAGGCGATCGAATCGACGATGGTGATACGCTTCAGTCGATCCTTACGTTCATCGTCGAGATGCTCTAATAGGTCGTCTTTGAGACCGAGCGTGCAGGAAGCCGCGTCCACCACCACTGGCAATTTGCCTCCGTCACTCCAACGCCACAGCGCATCGCTCATCTGTTCGGACATCCATGTCTGCCCCCGCTTGTAGCCCTTGGAGCTCCACGGCGTTGAGCAGCAAAGACCTCTGATATCATCGGGAATCCAGAGAGGCTTGCCCGCGCGTTCAGAGAGAGCCACGAACGTCTCAGGAAGAGCCGGCGACGCGGGCTTGCTGTTGTCCCTGCCGAAGATGCGATTGATGCATGCTGGGAAATATACGGCTGCTGTACCCTCGCGTCTCGTTGCGGGAAGGTCGGCCGGAGCGGCGTGCGGCATGGGACCAGCTACAGTGGGAACCAGATCCTTGCTGACAACGCTGCGAGCCACGTCCGTCAGTGCCTCAAGCAGATGGGGGCTGGTTATTGTTTGCACGACGTCGGCCGCCTTGACACCACGACGCGCCAACTTCTCCACCTCGGCCCATTTCCGGGCCACATCGAGCGCAAGCTCTTCGGCACCCATGGAGTGCTCCATCTTCCTGAAGTGTTTCATCAGGGCGCCTGTATTGATTTCGATCGGACAGACATCGGCGCAGGTACCGTCGACAGCGCAGGTCTCGATAGCGTCGTATTCGTACTCATGCTGCAGTTGGGTCAGCAGCTTCGACCATTCGGGCTGTCGTGACATCTCACGACGAAGAACGATGCGTTGTCTCGGGGTGACCGTCACGTTACGGCTTGGGCACACCGGTTCGCAGAAGCCGCACTCAATGCAACGAGAAGCGTGCTGGACGTCTTCGATCGCTGGCGTGGTTTTGAGGTTCTTCAGGTGAATCATTGGATCGTGGCTCAGCAAGATATTCGGAGCCAGGATTCCGTGCGGATCAAGGAGGTTTTTTACGCGCCACATCAGGTCAGTGAGTTTGTCGCCCCATTCGCGCCGAATAAAGGGGGCCATGTTGATTCCCGTTCCGTACTCCGCCTTCAAAGAGCCGTCATACTTATCCACCACCATCTCAACAAGGTCACGCATGAAACCGTCGTACTGCTGACGGCTCGCGTCTTCGCTTAGTCGTGCAATCATCACGAAATGCAGGTTTCCGTAAGCAGCATGCCCCGCAGCCGAAGGTTCATAACCGTGTTTGGCGAGAAGACCGAGCAAATCACGCGTAGCATTCGCAAGTTGTGCAGGTGGAAAGCAAACGTCTTCGATGATGAGGTTTGTGCCTTGCGGACGCATCTCACCAACGATGCCGAGGAGACCATCACGAATGTGCCATGCAAGCTCAATGGCTTCGGCTTCGCGAGTGAATTCCAACGGCTGCAGGATTTTCACATCGCGTAGAGCGTCCCCGACCCTCTTCTCGATCGCCTCAAATTCTTGGTCGCTATCGAAGCCGAATTCAACGAGTAGCGCCGCGTTCTTCGGATCGAGATCTTTCCAATACTTTGGCGCGCCTTTCATCAGCTTAGAGGCTGCGGTCAGGGATGAAGCGACCATCAGCTCGACTGCCTGCGCTCCCAGTTCGACTAGTTTTCCGACCTGCTCGACCGCGGCGTCGATTGTGTCGAATGGCAGCCACGCCACCGTCGTTCTTTTGGGAAGGTGATAAGTCTTGTAGACGGCCTCGGCCACGAAGCCGAGCGTGCCCTCTGATCCGACCATCAACCGCCGCAGGATTTCTACTGGCGTTTCACCGTCGAGAAACGCATGCATGGCATATCCACTGGTGTTACGGATGCCATACTTCCGAACAATTCGGGCAGAAAGATCCTTGTCCGCAAGAAGCTCCTCACGGATCTTCAGCAGCCCCGCCGCCATTTCTGGTTCGGATGCAGCGAAGCGTTCCTCTGCGTGCGGGTCGTCGGTATCGATAATCGTGCCGGTCGTAAGAACGATTTTTATATCGACGATCGAATGGTACGAATCGATCTGTGGCCGGCAACGCATGCCACCCGCGTTATTGGCCAGTATGCCACCGATTGTGGCGGCGTTAATGCTCGCAGGATCCGGTTTCATGCGGCGAGCGTAAGGTTTCAACACTTCGTTAATACGTCCAAGGGTAGTGCCAACATTGCAACGAATCCGCGACCCGTTGTCCTCGACTTTCCAGCCGCTCCAGTGCTGTCTCACATCGATCAAGATGTCGTCGCCTTGCGATTGGCCATTCAAGCTGGTCCCGCCGGCCCGGAAGGTCGCGTGGCGACCTTTGCGGGTGCAATATCGAAAAATGGCCGCTACGTGATTGATGTTCTTTGGTTGTACGATCACTTTCGGGATATATCGGTAAGGGCTGGCATCCGATGCATAGCGCACCAAGTCGCTGATACGATACCGCACAAGATCCTCGCCAAGTATCTCGATCAGCTCTCTCTTAAGCTCTTCCGGAGTTCCCCCAACAAGCTCTTCGTCTACAGCATCCGGGCAGGGTGGTACATCCGGACGACCGAGGCGCGTGGGGTCTTCTGATAGGAATTTATGCATGATCTTCTCCTATTAGTGATGCGGTATGACAAGGCAGAATTCTAATGCCGGATCTCCGAGTTCTGCAATTACACAGGCGGCGGTTAATGGCCCGATCCCATCGATAGTGGTTAGATCAGATTCGCAGCGGCCAGGCCGGCGAATGCGGTCGCCTCGTCGTTGTCGGATGTGTCACCAGTCACGCCTACGGCACCGATCGTGCGTTTCTGCTCGTCCTGAACCAGAACGCCGCCCGGCACAGGTATCAGCGAACCGCCGACCGCCAGCGTAGCGGCCGCGATGAAATACGGTTGCTGTTCGGCTCTGGCTTGCAAGGCGCGAGAGTTCACGCCCATCGCCAGGGCGCCGTGCGCTTTGCCGATAGCGATATCGGCCCGGCGCAAAGGCGTGCCGTCCTCGGCAGCAAACGCCTTCAACGCGCCCCTTGCGTCCAGAACGACAACGGTCATCGGCGCCAGGGACTTTTCCCGCGCGAACGACAACGCACCAGACACCATTACTTGAGCCTTGGCTAAAGTCAACTCTGTCATGCTTCCCTCGTCCAGACGTTTGATATCGATCGACCTCGTGAATGCACAAAATGCGCTAAGCCCAGTTGATCGGCTAATTTGCCTACACCGTACGCCAGCCGGGCTGTTTGGGGTCAACCAGCTTGACGTTGACGGGCGACATGCCGCATAAGGCGATCACCGCGGGCTCCGAGCCGCCGGCGATAACGCCGTCGTAATGCGGTGTGCCGGCCACCCGGAGAATGAAACTTCCTGGTGGCGTTGGAACGCAGTTGGCGGGATCAAAATCGGCGCCGCTATTCACCCACCATGTTCCCGAGACGACCACACATAGCCGATCAGTCGCATAGTAATGAGGAGCACTCATGTAGCCGGGATACCACCTCAAAAGCGTGTAATAGATTCCCTTACCGTTAAGGTCGCCTGCCAGGACAGCATTTTCAAGGCTACGATCCGGAAACCCAGGCTGGCCGACCCATTTGATATCGTCCGGCAGGACTATTTTCGTTTGACTGATATCGATCTTGCTCATCGTGTTACTCTCCAGTAAATGAATCAGCTCCCTCTGTCCGCGTGGTCGAATTGAAACAGACGATCCATCCGGTGACAAGGCGTCAAACGTCAGCTGTCTTTCCCAATGATTTTGGATCGAAGCCGTTCAGCGGCCTTCATCTGAGAAGAGATTGTGCAACTACTTTTTGTTGGTCGCTAGGGGCGGCGCGGCAAGGTGAAGAAAAACGTGGCGCCCTTGCCGAGTTCGGACTCCACCCAGATCCGGCCCTCGTGCCGGCTCACGATTTTCCGGCAAATCGCCAGACCCATCCCGTTTCCGGAACTGCGGTCCCGCGGTTGCAGGACCTTGAAAATTCCGAAGACTTTCTCGGCGTACTGAGGTTCGATGCCGATGCCGTTGTCTCTCACCGCAAAGAGCCATTCACCGTTCCGGCGTTCGGCCGTAATAGAAATGTGCGGGGCATCCTCGCCGCGGTACTTAATCGCGTTCACCAGCAGGTTTTGGAACAGCCGCGTCAACTGTACGGCATCTCCGGAGACCACGGGCAAAGGCTTCCGCGCGATTACTGCGCCGCTCTCCTCGATCAATGACTGGACGTTGCGCGTAGCGTCATCGAGCACCGTGTCGCAATTCACCGCGGTGAAGAAGTCGGCGCCCCGCGCATCCACCTGCGAAAAATCCAGCAGGTCGTGGATGAGCCGCTCCATGCGTTCCGCGTTCTCCACGATGAGGCTCATGAACTGGTCCGCATCGCCCGCAAGCTGGCCGTTATACCGCTTCGCCAGAAGCTGCGTATATACGGAAACGGTACGCAGCGGCTCCTGCAAGTCGTGGCTGGCCACGTAGGCAAACTGCTGCAGTTCTTCATTCGACCGCAGCAGAGCGTCGGTACGCTCCAGCACCCGTTGCTCCAGATTGGTATTCAATTGGCGAATCTGCTCCTCGGTTTTCTTGCGCTCGCTGATGTCCCGGATAGCGCTGGTAATCACCGGGCCTTCATCGGTATGCAAAGGGCTGAAGGTGATCTCGACCGGGAAGGGCGCACGGCCCTCAGGGTAGGCATACAGCTCCACGCCGCGCTCGGCCGGTTGAAAGGCGACTGGACCGGAATTTTCATCCCAGGCGGCCGGCAAACGGAAACCCCAATCCGGCACAAGCGTTCGGATATCTTTGGCGATCAGCTTGTCCCGGCGGGAGTTGAAGAGAGCCTCGGTACGCGAATTGACCATCAGAATCGTGCCATCGTCGCGGCACATCACCATGGCATCCGGCGCCGCTTCCAGCAGCGACCGGAACCGCTGCTCAGCCTTTTTCAAGATCTCGGCCTGCTTTCGCAGTTCGTCGGCCTGTTCCTTCAACTTGGCGTTGCCACGGCTGAGCTCCACGAATACGGCCACTTTGGAGCGCAGCACTTCGGGCACGATGGGTTTGAAAAGGAAATCGACCGCGCCCAGATCATAACCCCGGAACAGGTGCTCTTCGTTGCGATACCCGGTCAGAAAAAGGATAGGGATCTCACGCGACCGCGGACGGCTGCGGATCAGCTCGGCGGTTTCAAACCCGTCCATATCGGGCATTCTTACGTCCAGCAATATCACCGCGAAGTCGTCGTTCAGAACGTGCCGGAGCGCCTCCCGGCCGGAATTGGCCAGCACCAGTTCTTCACCCAAAACTCCCAGCGTGGCTTCGAGAGACACCAGGTTCTCCGGCGTATCGTCCACCAGGAGGATTTTCATCCTTCTTTCGGCAGGCGGGTTTTGAGCTGTCTGCACTCCGCTGGCGCTCGAAGACATATGGCCATTTTACCCGGCGACTGACATAGCCGCTGGTAACAAATCGTGCGCTCGCACCAGCCACACGCGCAGCACGGAGAACAATTGCTCCAAATCGACGGGTTTGGTAATGTAATCCGACGCACCCGCGTCGATGCACTTGGCGCGGTCACCCTTCATGGCTTTGGCGGTCACCGCGACGATTGGAATGGAGCGGAATTCCGGAATCTGACGGATGGCCTGCATGGTTTCGTATCCGTCCATCTCCGGCATCATGATGTCCATTAGAACACCATCGATACCCGGAGTCTTGAGCAGCATCTCGATGCCGGTGCGGCCATTTTCGGCGTGCACCACCTGCAAACCATGCTGCTCCAAAACCGTCGAGAGCGCGAAGATATTCCGTACGTCGTCATCGACTACCAGCACCTTCTTGCCCGCCAGCAGAGAGCTGCTCTGGCGCAGGGACTTCAAGGTCTCCCGCTGTGACTCGGAGAGATCCGTTTCGGCGCGGTGCAGTAACAGCACGGTCTCTTCCAGCAGGCGTTCCTGCGATTCCGCGTATCTGATCACACTATTCCGCGCCAAGCCTTGGAGGGTTGCTTCGGCGTCTGCCCTGGAAGTCTTCGGACTCCAGATGACGACCGGGGGCGTCAGGCTGATTTCAGCCTGAATCTCTTCCACCAGTTGGGCGGCCGGGATGTCATCCACACGCAGGTCGAGCGCAATGGCATCCAGGTATTGGTGCTTCACCACAGCCAGGGCCTCGCCGCCCGAACCTACCTCGATGATTGCTACATCGCTGCCGCCGAAAGCCTCCTGCCAGTTGGTGCGGCAGGGTTCCTTCGGCGTGACCACCAGCAGCTTCTTGGCGCGCCGCTTGAGCGAATGATGGATGGTGTCAAAAGCGACATTCAGCTTATCCTTGGTGACGGATTTTTCCAGATACGTCATGGCCCCCAAAGCCAGTCCGCGGCGGCGGTTTTCATCGCCCGTGATCACGTGCACTGGAATGTGGCGCGTCAGCGGATCGTGCTTCAGACGGTCGAGAATCGTCCAACCGGCCATGTCGGGCAGGTTGATATCCAGCGTAATCGCACCGGGGGTAAACTCGCGGGCGAGTGACATCGCCGCGCCGCCGCGCAACGCGACCAGCGCTTTGATACCGCGTTCGTGCGCCAGGTCCAGCAGGATGCGGGCGAACGTAACATCGTCCTCGACGATCAACAGCACGGGGTCGCCGGGACTAATCAGGTTGCGGTCGTCATCGATTTCGATGTCATGCACCACGGCGATGGGGGCCGCGGAAGCAGGCGGCAAAATGATATCGAGTGTACCGGTTTCGGTCAGACCTGCGCCATCCGCGGAAGCCGGCGCGGGCCGATTGTCCACGCTCTGCATGGTCCGCATTTCCGCCTTCACCGGGGCCGCCTGCGCCACATAAGTTTGCGGCAGATACAAGGTGAAAGTGCTGCCGGCTCCGGGTGCGCTTTGCAAACGGATTTCGCCACCCAGCAACCTGGTCAGTTCACGGCTGATGGACAGGCCCAGCCCGGTGCCGCCGTACTTACGGCTGGTGGTGCCGTCCGCTTGTTGGAACGCTTCGAATATGATGCGCTGCTTTTCTTGCGGAATGCCGATGCCGGTGTCCGTGACGGAGAACGCGATCACGGATTTCACGCGGTTTAGAATGGGGTGATTCGCGCTCCACCCGGCAGTGGCCCGCTCCACCCGCAGGCGCACCGTCCCATGTTCGGTGAACTTCAAGGCATTCGACAGCAGGTTCTTCAACACCTGCTGCAGCCGCTTGGCGTCCGTAATGATGGTATCCGCCGGGAGGCTCTCTGCCAGGTCGATTGAGAACTCCAGTCCCTTTCCGTCGGCCACATGGCGGAAAGTACGCGAACAGAAATCGCGCACCTCGCTGAAGCGGACGCTGCCTACCTCCACGTCCATTTTTCCGGATTCGATCTTGCTCAGGTCCAGAATATCGTTGATCAGGGCTAATAGGTCCGTACCGGAAGAGTGAATGGTCTCAGCGTATTTCACCTGCTTCGAAGTAAGTGTGTTGTCCGTGTTCTCCGCCAGCATCTGAGCCAGAATCAGAAGGTTATTCAGCGGTGTGCGCAGCTCGTGGCTCATGTTGGCCAGGAACTCGCTCTTGTATTTAGACGTCAGCGATAGCTGTTCTGCCTTTTCTTCGAGCGCCGCCTTGGCCTGCTCTACTTCGCGATTCTTGGTTTCCACCTCGTTCTTTTGCTCGGCCAGCAGGCTGGCTTTTTCTTCTAACTCGGCGTTCGTCTTCTGCAGCTGCTCGGCCAGCGCCTGGCTCTTGTTCAGCAATTGTTCCGTGCGCATAGTGGCTGCAATAGTGTTGAGTACGATGCCGATGGACTGCGTGAGCTGATCGAGGAAAGCCAGGTTCACATCGGTGAAATGACGGAACGCGGCCAGCTCGATGACTGCCCTGGTCTCACCTTCGAACAGCACCGGCAGCACCACGATACTCAGCGGCGTGGCTTCGCCCAGGCTGGAGTTGATTCGAATATAGTCTTTCGGGATGTCGGTAACAAGTATGCGGCGT
Organism: Bryobacterales bacterium; assembly: GCA_963756605.1. Lineage (GTDB taxonomy): Bacteria > Acidobacteriota > Terriglobia > Bryobacterales > Bryobacteraceae > Bog-159. The sequence goes on from CAVWOT010000022.1 coordinate 501,058, forward strand.
TTCTCCAACGCGCATTGGCCGACCAAGCCCTGCCCGATGCGGAACTGCTTGGGAAGACCATTCTGGTCGTCCGAGGCGTAAGCCGCGAGTAACTTCAGAGCTTCCTGCTCTTCATCGGTGATATAAAAACTCCCATGCTGCGCGCCCACCAGGGGAGTCAACTCCGACAAGAGTAATTTCGAGACGGTCACCAGGTCGCGCTGGCCCTGCAACATGCCTGTGAACTTCGCGATATTCGTCTTCAGCCAGTCCTGGTCGGTATTCTTGCGCGTGGTCTCGGCCAGGTTGACAATCATTTCGTTGATGTTGTCTTTGAGGGCAGCCATTTCGCCCAAGGCTTCCACCGCGATAGAGCGTGTCAGATCGCCTTTCGTAACAGCCGTGGCGACATCGGCGATAGCGCGCACTTGGGTCGTCAGATTCGCGGCGAGCTGGTTGACGTTATCGGTAAGATCGCGCCAGATACCGGCGGCGCCCGGTACCAGCGCCTGACCGCCCAACTTACCCTCGATGCCCACCTCGCGTGCTACGTTACTGACCTGATCGGCGAAGACCGCCAGCGTATCGATCATTTCATTGATGGTGTCCGCCAGCGACGCGATCTCGCCCTTGGTCTCCAGCACCAACTTTCGTTTCAAGTTACCGTTGGCCACGTCGGTGACCACCTTGGCGATGCCACGTACCTGGGTAGTCAGGTTAGCGGCCATGGAGTTCACATTATCGGTCAGGTCTTTCCAGGTGCCCGCTACGCCGCGCACTTCGGCTTGTCCGCCGAGCTTGCCTTCCGTGCCCACCTCGCGCGCCACGCGGGTGACTTCAGAGGCGAAGCTATTGAGCTGGTCCACCATGGTGTTGATGGTGCTCTTCAACTCGAAAATCTCACCCTGCACATCCACCGTGATCTTGCGGCTGAGATCTCCGTTGGCTACCGCGGTAGTGACCTGCGCAATGTTACGAACCTGGGCCGTCAGGTTGCCGGCCATGGAGTTCACGCTGTCTGTCAGGTCCTTCCAGGTTCCGGCCACGCCGCGTACCACCGCCTGGCCGCCTAATTTGCCCTCGGTGCCCACTTCGCGCGCCACGCGCGTGACTTCCGCGGCGAAAGAACTGAGTTGATCCACCATAGTGTTCACGGTGTTCTTAACTTCCAGGATCTCGCCGCGCACATCCACGGTGATCTTACGGGAGAGATCGCCTTTGGCGACCGCCGTAGTGACTTCCGCGATGTTGCGCACCTGGGTGGTCAGGTTCGCCGCCATCGAATTGACGCTGTCGGTCAGATCCTTCCAGGTTCCGGCCACACCACGCACATCGGCCTGGCCGCCCAGTTTGCCCTCGGTGCCCACTTCGCGCGCCACGCGCGTGACTTCAGAGGCGAAAGAACTGAGCTGATCGACCATGGTGTTGATGGTGTTCTTCAACTCCAGAATCTCGCCGCGCGCATCCACCGTAATCTTAGTGGTTAGGTTGCCTTTTGCCACGGCGGTAGTTACGCCTGCGATATTACGCACCTGGTTAGTCAGGTTGCTGGCCATCGAGTTGACCGAGTCAGTCAGATCTTTCCAGGTTCCGGCGACGCCGCGGACATCGGCCTGGCCGCCGAGTTTGCCTTCCGTACCCGCCTCGCGGGCCACACGCGTCACCTCGCCGGCGAACGCGTTAAGCTGGTCGACCATGGTGTTGATGGTGTTCTTCAACTCCAGAATCTCGCCGCGTACGTCCACTGTGATCTTGCGGCTCAGGTCGCCGCGGGCCACGGCGGTAGTCACTTCCGCGATGTTACGAACCTGGGCCGTAAGATTGCCAGCCATCGAGTTCACACTGTCGGTAAGATCCTTCCAGGTTCCACCGACGCCTTTCACGTCCGCCTGGCCGCCGAGTTTGCCCTCGGTCCCGACCTCGCGCGCCACGCGGGTCACTTCACCGGCGAAAGCATTAAGCTGATCCACCATGGTGTTGATGGTGTTCTTCAATTCCAGAATTTCACCGCGCACATCCACCGTAATCTTACGCGAGAGGTCCCCCTTCGCCACGGCGGTAGTTACTTCCGCGATGTTGCGAACCTGCGCCGTCAGGTTACCCGCCATGGAGTTGACGCTATCGGTGAGATCTTTCCAGGTTCCGGCCACACCGCGCACGTCAGCCTGCCCGCCCAGTTTGCCTTCAGTGCCGACTTCGCGCGCCACGCGCGTGACTTCCGAAGCGAAAGAACTGAGCTGATCCACCATTGTATTAATGGTGTTTTTCAGCTCCAGAATCTCGCCGCGCACATCCACCGTAATCTTACGGGACAGGTCGCCTGTAGCTACGGCCGTGGTGACCTCCGCGATGTTACGCACCTGGTTGGTCAGGTTGCTGGCCATGGAGTTGACCGAGTCAGTCAGATCCTTCCACGTGCCTGCGACGCCCTTCACCTCGGCCTGGCCGCCCAGCTTGCCTTCGGTGCCAACTTCGCGCGCCACGCGCGTGACTTCCGAAGCAAATGCGTTCAACTGGTCCACCATCGTATTAATGGTATTCTTCAACTCCAGAATCTCGCCGCGCACGTCCACCGTAATCTTGCGGGACAGGTCGCCGTTAGCCACGGCCGTTGTCACTTCCGCGATGTTACGAACCTGGGCAGTCAGGTTGCCCGCCATGGAGTTGACGCTATCGGTCAAATCCTTCCAAACGCCGCCCACGCCCTTGACTTCGGCCTGGCCGCCGAGTTCTCCTTCGGTTCCGACTTCGCGCGCCACGCGGGTCACTTCCGAGGCGAAAGCGTTCAACTGGTCCACCATGGTGTTGATGGTGTTCTTCAGCTCCAGAATCTCGCCTTGCACATCCACCGTAATCTTGCGCGAGAGATCGCCATTGGCCACCGCGGTAGTAACTTCGGCGATGTTGCGAACCTGGGCGGTCAAGTTGCCTGCCATGGAGTTCACGCTGTCGGTCAAATCCTTCCAGGTTCCGCCCACGCCCTTCACATCCGCCTGGCCGCCCAGTTTGCCTTCCGTGCCGACTTCGCGTGCCACGCGAGTCACTTCGCCGGCGAAGGCGTTGAGCTGATCCACCATGGTGTTGATGGTGTTCTTGAGCTCCAGAATTTCGCCGCGCACATCCACGGTAATCTTACGGGATAAGTCACCCTTGGCCACGGCGGTAGTTACTTCCGCGATGTTGCGGACCTGGGCGGTCAGGTTGCCCGCCATGGAGTTCACGCTGTCGGTGAGGTCCTTCCAGGTGCCCGCCACGCCGCGCACATCAGCCTGCCCGCCCAGTTTGCCTTCCGTACCTACTTCGCGCGCCACGCGGGTAACTTCCGAAGCAAATGAGCTGAGCTGATCCACCATGGTGTTCACGGTATTCTTCACTTCCAGGATCTCGCCCCGCACATCCACGGTGATCTTGCGCGAAAGGTCTCCTTTGGCGACTGCCGTGGTGACTTCCGCGATGTTGCGCACTTGCGTGGTCAGGTTAGCGGCCATCGAGTTGACTGAGTCGGTAAGATCCTTCCAGGTGCCTGCCACGCCTTTCACTTCCGCCTGGCCGCCCAGCTTGCCTTCCGTACCAACCTCGCGGGCCACGCGCGTTACTTCGGAGGCGAATGCGTTCAACTGGTCCACCATGGTATTGATGGTGTTCTTCAGTTCCAGAATTTCGCCGCGCACGTCCACCGTAATCTTGCGCGACAGGTCGCCGTTAGCTACCGCTGTAGTTACTTCCGCGATGTTACGTACCTGGGCGGTAAGATTACCCGCCATGGAGTTCACACTGTCAGTCAGATCCTTCCAGACACCGCCGACACCCTTGACCTCCGCTTGGCCGCCCAGCTCACCCTCGGTACCCACCTCGCGCGCCACGCGCGTCACTTCGGACGCGAACGCATTCAACTGATCCACCATGGTGTTCATGGTGTTTTTCAATTCCAAAATCTCGCCCTTCACATCCACCGTGATCTTGCGGGAAAGGTCGCCATTCGCCACGGCGGTAGTTACTTCCGCGATGTTGCGGACCTGGGCCGTCAGGTTGCCGGCCATGGAGTTGACGTTATCGGTAAGATCCTTCCAAACACCGCCCACGCCCTGCACTACGGCTTGGCCGCCGAGTTTCCCCTCGGTGCCGACCTCGCGCGCCACGCGCGTCACTTCCGAAGCAAACGAATTCAACTGCGCGACCATGGTATTCACCACGCGCGCGGTGTGCAGGAATTCGCCCTTCAGTGAGCGGCCGTCGACCTCCAAGGCCATAGTTTGCGACAGGTCGCCCTTGGCCACGGCCCCGATCACGCGGGCGACCTCGGTGGAGGGCTGCACCAGGTCTCCGATCAAGCCATTGACCGAGTCGAGGCACTCCGCCCATCCGCCGAAAGCCGATCCCAGGCTGGCGCGCTGGCTGATCTTACCTTCCTTTCCCACGGCCCGGCTGATACGCGCGAATTCGCTCGCCATGCGTTCGTTCAGCTTGAAAATATCGTTGAGCGTGTCGGCGACCTTTCCCGCGACTCCGGTTTGGTCTACCGGCAAGCGAACGGAAAAATCCCCATCTTTGAAGGCAATCAAAGTCTTCAATAACGTTCCGGTATCGAGCGCATCAGCTAGCAGTTCCGTCTGCATTCGTAGACTCCTTTGCGGTGGGCGATTCGGCCGTCTCAGGCGCGCGCCGCGCTTGTCGCTTTCCTTTGTTCCAATAAATCCTTGAATACTGCACCCAGGCTGAGAAACTGTTCCAGATTCGATGGCTTTCGCAAATAGCAGGCGGCGCCGAGTTGGCTGGCAACCAACCGGTCGCGCGGGGAATCGGAAGAGGTCAAGACAGCCACCGGAACATGCGCAAATTGACCGCTTTCGCGCAACCGCTGCAGGATTTCGGTGCCGTCATGCCGTGGGAGATTCAAATCCAAAATAATCAGACCCAGGCCTCGCGCATTCTCTTCGGCACGCTCAGCGGAAATGAACCGCAACACGGCTGCGCCATCGGACGCGATGAGCAACTCGCAATCTACGCCATGTTCCCGCAAAGCTTCGCGGACGAGGTATACATCGGCCGCGTTGTCTTCAGCTATCAGGATTTGATACACATGTCGCTGAACAGCTCCCATACGCCTCCCATTCTTCTGCCTTTTACCTCGGCCGCTTCTCACCGGCCGCGCATTGCAATTTTTGCATTTCAGATGAAGTTTTATCACCGCAAATTTTGCACTTATCCAGCCTCAAAGCTATCAGTCTATTCCGCCTGGCTGTCTTTTCAGTAGCCAGTAATCCCCGGAAGTTACGTTTAGTCCGTGCAGAAAAGTACGAGGTGCATGTTTGCGTCCAAATCAGTTCAGACGGGACGTTCTAAAAAGGGTGCGAAGCGTTACATTTTGGTGGGTGACGGCGTCTGGTTAGCTGCGAAAGGGGCCGAGTCCGCGGTGCGGCGGGACTCTGCCTCCGCACGAGGTCTCGCGTCCGCTTCGCGTACCTCTGAGAATGTGATAGCGTGGCGTACCCGGCCCCTCTCCAGACTTGCTGCGATCATGCAATTCTGAGACCTTCTCTATGTGTGTCCGCGCCGGGATAAACCGACAGCAGTTTCGCCGACGATGTAGTCGGCGGGCCGGGCAGGGGGGATGCGGGGGGCGGCACGCCCTCCGAGGGGGTCTGGGGGAGCGCCCCCAGTTGGCGGGGACGCGGTAAGTACTTTACAAAAGTTTCTAAAATAGGGCGCCTCTATTTCTGCAAGCTATAGAGAGCGGCAAACGCTTTCACCCTGTAGGGATGAGTGAGCGGCGTTGCCGTTATTGTGACCTGCAGTTCGAACCCTCCCGATGCCATCCGGAGCAGACCACGTGCTCCCAGTCCGTCTGCCAGCAGCGCCGCCGCGCCGATAACCGCAAGCGGAAACTCATCTCCGACCCCGAGTACCGCCAGGTGTGCCGTGAGAGCGCGCGCAAGTGGCGCGCCGATCATCCCGGCTACTGGAAGCAGTACCGTGCTACGCATCCGTCCGCAGCGGAACGGAACCGCGCCCGACAGCGCCAGCGTGACCAGCGGCAGCGTCTCCTCGATCTTGCAAACAACAACTCGGTTCTGGACCTAAAATCCTCCGTGGCCGGGGTTTGGCTGTTGGGCCCGGCTGCCGTGGATCTTGCAAACAACAACTTGGCTTCGGCGCAAGTCTTTATCGTGCAAGGCCCGGCGCGCAAACCGCCCGCCTCGGAAGCGTCTTGCAAACAACATCTCTCTGGTGCGGCGTCGGTTTTGGCGTGAAAAAGGAGAGAGACCCCATGCTGACCAACGAACAGATCCAGACCCTGCATCAGCTCTTCTACGCAGAGCGCTGGCCGATCCGCAAGATCGAACGTCACCTGCGCATGGGTTGGCGCACCATCAAGAAATATCTTCATCAGCCGGACCAGCCGGGCGTCTCGCGCGACAGATCCAGTAAACTCGATCCGTTCAAAACCACCATCGCCGATTTGTTGGCGCAAGATCCCACCGTCAGTTCCGCCGTCATCGAACAACGGCTTCGCACCATCGGCTATGGCGGGGGCCACTCGATCCTCCGTGAGTACGTGGGACAAGTCCGGCCCCAGCCAGCGCCGCGCGCCTTCGTGCGCATGGAACCGATCGCCGGTGAACGCTGCGAAGTGGACTGGGGACACTTTGGCGCCCTCGATTACGCCGGCGACAAGCGCAAACTCTATGCCTTCGCCCTGGTGGAATGCCACAGCCGCATGCTGTATCTGGAATTCACGCACAGCCAAAGCTTCGAAACGTTCGTCCGCTGTCACATCCATGCCTTCCAATTCCTGGGCGGCACTAGCCGCGAAATCTGGTACGACAACCTGGCCACGGCGGTCGCCGAACACGACGGCCGGCTGGTGCGGTTCCAGCCGCGGTTCTTTGCCTTCGCCCGCGAATTCGGTTTCATACCGCGCGCCTGCAATCCGGCAGCGGGTTGGGAGAAAGGCAAAGTTGAGCGTGGCGGTATCGGCTATGTCCGGCAGAATTTCTGGCCCTTGCGCACCTTCACCGATCTCGACGATGTCAATCGCCAGGCCCGTCAATGGCTCGCCGAAATCGCCAACCCGCGCCAGCACAGCGAAACGCGGCAACGCCCGGTGGATCGTTTTCAAGCCAAAGCCCTGCGGCTCTTGCCTCCTCTGTTGCCGGACTACCGCGATTCCGCCGACGTGCTGGTCCACAAGGATATCCGCATTTACTTTGATGGCAACCGCTACTGTGCGCCGCCCGCGCTGGTGGGCGAGCAACTCCGGCTCAAAGCCGATGCGCATAGCGTGACGCTCTACCATCAACAACGCGAACTGGTCACCTATCCCCGCTGCTGGCGGCGCGGACAGACCTTCGGCGCGGAGCGTTTTGAAAAAGAACTGCTGGCGCAGAAAGCCGCCGCGGCGCGTTCTCAGGCGCTGCAACGGCTGCTCGCTTTGTTAGAGGCCCATTGCCCGCGGCTCACCGTGGAAGATTATCTCCGCGGCATGGCCGATAATGAGCGGTCTTTGGCGCGTCAGGTCAGCGAACTGCTGGAACTGATCCGGCTGTATGGCTCTCCGGCGGTGGCCCAAGCGCTGGCTAAGGCACATGCCGGCCGCGCCTTCGGCTCCGACTACGTGGCCAACATCCTGCGCCAGCAGCTCTCCCCGCGCCCGGTCCAACCGCGCCTGCGACTCAACCACCCGGAGTTGGATCAACTGGTGACCGATCCGCTGTCGCTGTTGGAATACGACGCTTTTATTTTCCCCGAAAGGAAACAACCCGATGATTGCACTCCCCCAAAAACTCGAACAACTCAGCCTGACGACGATGAGCCGTCATCTGGATCAAACCATCGCTGACGCGGCCAACCAGAATCTTAGCCTGGCGGCCACCCTGGAGCGGCTGGCCGATCTGGAACTGGAGGCTCGCCGCCGCCGCTCTATCGAAAGGAGGGTGAAGATGTCGCGCCTGCAAACGCAACACTCCATCGACTCGTTCAATTTCGCCCATCATAAATCCCGCCAGCAAGCCAAACTGCGAATCCTGAAACTGCTGGACCTGGACTTCCTGCTCAAAGGCACCAATCTGGTCTTTGTCGGCAATCCGGGTGTGGGCAAAACCATGCTGGCCAAAATCATCGGCTGCCGCGCCTGCCAGGCCAATCATCGCGTCCTGTTCACCACGGCCATGGACATGCTCAACCATCTGCTGGCTTCTCAGGTCGATCACTCCTTGGTGCGCAAGCTCAAAGTCTATACAGACCCCGGCATGCTGATTTGCGACGAGCTCGGCTACTTATCCCTCGATCAGCAGAGTTCCAATCTCTTCTACCAAGTCATCTCCGATCGGCACGCCCGCCAGCGTTCGACCGTCATCACCACCAATACAGCGTTTTCCGATTGGGGTAACATCCTCTACAACACCACCATCGCCACGGCCATCGCTGACCGCCTGGTCGAGAACTCCGAAATTTTTCTGCTCGGTGGTGAAAGTGTCCGCAAGACGGGCAAGAATCCCTCTCTACTGGCTGAGTCCTAGCCGGTCCCGAGCAGGCGCCGCGCTGTGGTGATATCCCGGTTCGAGAAGTCGGCCGGGTAACCCCTCAACGGCGCTGCCAACTGGGCGGGGGCTGTGGTTTTTCGGCTGCGGCTCCCGCTGGTGGTTCCTTCCATGTTTAACTTCAGCGCCAATCACTTGTTCTTACTCTCGCGGACGGAATACGCTTCCTGCGCGGTGTTGGTCATGCTGGACCACGACACCCGGCGTGTGTATCGCCTGTTCGACTTCACCAAACGCCTGCACCTCACGCCCGGCCATGCCTACTGCGTGGCAGGCAAGATCAACAGCGTGAACACACTCTACCTGGTGATCGAATCGGTCAAGCTGGACACCAAACACGAGCGGCGTTCCACAGATCCTGTCCCTGCGGAAGGCGCGGGAGGGTAGCCACCTTGTAGCGCTGCCCCTGTCTTCCTGAACCGCATTCATCGCCGGCGTTTCCCTGCTGACGACTGCGCCGGCGTGTCTGCCGACAACGAAACCGGCAGCCGGTGCGGGCGTTTTTCCGGCGCTAATGCGGTCGCTTCCAACCGGCGCTAACATATGTGAGTCGCGGCGCAGCGAACGCTGTGAGAATCCTGCTAGCGAGATCTCGATCGCCAAGCTCGGTAGACGTATCAACTCGACACGTGGCTGACTTGCTTCGCTGGATCTTGAGGCCCCTAAGTCAGCTCGTAGGAGCCCCCTATCGCGGTGACATTCCAGGCAAGCGCGATAAAGATACCAGCAGTGCCCCTTTCGACGCCTCCGCTTGCTGCCGAAAGATCAGATCGCGCTCCCTGCTGCGCGTCCGCCGCCAAGCCTGATCGGACCGGTAGATTTCAGCCGGGGACGAGCCTCGTCTTCACCTCAATTGTCCCGCAAGAGTCGTCCCGCGACGGGAGACAGTTAGGCGGATGTGCGGCGATCATACTTGCCAGCCAGGATTCCTGAGTGCGGGCTTTGTTCGCCATATTCGTCTTTGTTGAGGCTTCTGGCATCGCCGGTATGGCGCAAACGAGACTGAGCGGATCTAACGGCGGTACCAACGGGTTCATTTCGGATGGCCAGAGTATCTCCGTGGCGCGTGGCACCATCGCATCCATAAGAATTTTGGATTGGACCATCCCTCGTCACACTATTTAAACTGGATCTATGCGGACAGCCACGACAGCCGTTCCCGAGGGCGCTTCTCAAGTTACGCTCTTGCACCACATCAGCAGCATCGTCAGCTCGGATCTAAGCCTGGAGAAGATGCTGCAAGAGTTGATCTCGCTTACGCTTGAGACCACGCGCTGCGACGCGTGCCTGGTCTACCTGGTAGACCGCGCTTCAAACGAGGTGGTGCTGCAGGCCTCCCAACTTCCCCACGCATCGGAAATCGGCAACATTCGCCTGAAGATGGGCGAGGGCATCACGGGATGGGTAGCACAGCACAACTCCGTGGTGGCGCTCGCGAACAAAGCTTCCGCGGATACGCGTTTCAAAACCTTCCAAACTCTGCCGGAGGATACTTTCGACGCTTTCCTGTCGGTGCCGCTCGTCAGCGGCGGCGACCTGATCGGCGTCATCAACGTGCACCACCGGGATGCACACGTGCATTCGCCGGAAGAAGTCGCGCTGGTCAGCTTCATCGGCGAGCAGATGGGCGGCGCGATCGCTAAATGGCGCCTGGAAGAGCGTTCCGAAACCGCGGCCAAGCGGATGGAAACGCTGGCCGCCGTGGCCCAGACGATTTCGGCCGAAAGCTACCTGGATCGCATCCTGCAGGCCATTTCGGAGATGGTGGCGGAGACCCTGGATTCGCCCGTATGTTCGATCATGCTGATCGACGAAGACCGCCGGGAGTTGGTGATTTCGGCGGCGCGCTGCTCATCGCCGGACTATCTGCACAAGATGCCGCTGAAGATCGAGGATTCGCTCATCGGACGCGTGGTGCGGGAAGGCCGTCCGGTTACCGTGCCGAATGTGCTCGTCGAAAAACAGTATCGATATCCGGAACTGGCGCGCAAAACCGGTTTGGCATCGCTGCTTTCAGTGCCGCTATTCACGCGCGACAAGGTGATCGGCACGATCAACATCTACACGCGCGAGCAGCGCGTCTTTTCCGATGAAGAGATCGGTTTCGTGAAAGCCGTGGCCGGGCAGGCGGCTATCGCTATCGAGAACGCACGCCTGATGTCGGAAACCCTAGAAATGAAACGCACGCTGGAAGCACGCAAGCTGGTGGAGCGGGCCAAGGGTATCCTGCAACAGAAGTACAATCTCTCCGAAGAAGAAGCTTACCTGCGATTACGTAACGAAAGCCGGCGACTGCGGCGGCCCATGCGCGACCTGGCCGAAGCCGTTATTTTAGCAGACGATCTGCGGCGTGTGGGAGAAACGCCGCGGCCCGGGCGGCCGGACAGACGCGACGATGACGCTTCGCCGGAGGTTCCCGGCCTGCCGCGCTAACCTGTCCACACTCATTGGCGCAGCACAGCCAAGCGGCTGATTGAACAGCCCAGCGCTCCTCCGACAAATACGTCGGATAAGAAGTGCGCAGATAGCGACATCCGCGAGAATCCAACCAGGGTAGCCAGTCCATAAGAGAAATAGGGGACCCAGCGGCGCGTCCTATAACGCCTGGCAACTACGGTGGCAATCGAGAAAGCCGCGATGGTATGGCCGGAAGAGTAGCCTCCGCCGGCACTCAAAGGGGGGGCCGTCCTCAAACCAGCTATCGGAGTAATTCCCGTGAACCGGCACATTGTACGGGCGTTCGCGCCGGGTGGCGAATTTCTACGCCGTCGCCACTTCGGCGTTGGCCACAGCCTCGCCGGCCAGAAGCCCGGTACGTTGCAGTTTGGGATCTTTCCCGAGCAGTCCCGATACGTAGAATGAGATGGGGACTGCCAGGGTTCCAGCAATCGTAGCGTTGCTGGTCAGCACCGTATCGAATCCGCGAAAAGCGGCCGTCCCGCGGAAATATGGAGCCTCCACCAGGTCGAGAGCGATCAGTGCCGCCGTGGTTCCCAGCATGGCTGCGGCGATCAACACGAAAACTGGGGGACCAAATCGCGCAGTTGCTGAGCGGTGATTTATAAGCATTTTGTTTTGTTTGTTTTAAATGGTGAGGGCGGTAGGAATCGAAGCTACGACCTAGTGATTAAGAGACCGTGCATGAGGGTACTTGAGGGGTAATTGAGGATTGTTATCAATAAGTTGACATATGGTACTATCCCCCAAAACCCCTACTTTACCCTGCAAAGAGGGGGAAAAATGGGGGGAAAACTGTCAGTGCAATGACACAAAGACGTATCCATTCTGGGCCATGGAGAAATGCAGTTGTCAAGTCCACGTTATCTCGGCCCACCGAAGTTGGTTTTCGATCCCATCTAGGCTTTGGCTGATCGCGCTATGCGCGCTCTACGGCTTCGGCGCTGACCAAATTCGATTCACGTGCGGATTGTCAAGAGTGACCCAGGCTAGTGCGAAGCGAGATCGCTGTTTGCGGTTATTGTGACCCTCGGCGCCGATTATCCGGTCCAAATCCTCAAGAATTACAAGCGCTGGTGCCCTGTCCTCGCCGGCCTGAAACAACTCGGAAAGGGCGGCGTTGGGCAAACCGTCAGCAGAAAAATCGATGCTGAACGCTGATAGCAATGGGTTTTAAGTCTGAGCATGAGGGTTGGTGAAGGCATAGTAGGGTATGTTTTCAATTACTTACAAGACATGACGTGCCCCTAAAAACCCCCATTTCCCCTGAAAATAGGGAGACGAAACAGGGGGACCAAATGCCGCAAAGGACTGTGAGCGGTCCTTTTCCATGGCGCATTTATTGACCAGTTCAACCGTCCGATATTATCAGACCGATGGATCAGTGCCGCATTTGCCCTGGGGGAGTAAGGTGGTGGCCAGATTAGGACGTGCCAGAACCAAGGCGGAGTCACTAAGCTAACACGAGCCGGGGTCGGCAGCGGTTTGGTAGTACCGGCGTACCAGCGAAGCTCTTTATTGGGATCTCGGAGCGACGCTCGTTGTGACGCCACACATCTCATATGCTTTGACACCACTCATTTGCTTTGACACCACGCCATATCTTCGATATCCAAGCCGGATCCGGTGAGGATAGTCTTCGCTTCGGCACCCCAGTGGAAGTTGCGGCTGGTCTGGTCCACTCGCCGACAGTCACCTGGGCCATGGCGGTTCACGACAAGGCGTGGGAGAGCGGATGGCTGGCGGTCTCGAAGGCGCCGAATCATCATCTCATCGGCGTGGGCCGTAGGCGGTACTCCCAGGAAGGCTTGAGATCAACCTCCCAGAGGAGGTCGGCGCAATTCAGTCTGTCTGTCTGTGCGTTGTCATCTGGCCGAGATCCAAACTGTGTGCGCGATTTTAGCGGCAATCGAACGGGTTATTCATCAGTTCAGTGTGTTGCACCTGAGTCTAAGTTGTTATAAGCACGTGGGCGTCGTACGGGCACAGGCTGGCCGAATTGGCCGAATGGCGTACAGTTTGATGTCGTGGTCTCTGGGTGGTCTCCTGCGTAGGCAGCCTCCTGGCGAGGGCACGCCGCAGCTTTGGTTGCAGCCGTTTTGACTACCGCTTCGAGGCGTTTGCAGACTTGCCGACTCACCACCATTCGATACCTCATCGCCGGGTCTCCGGAGTTCGCGCGGAACCTGCTTGATGAATCGCCAAACACATTTGCCTGGACGCTGGCAAGAGGCCAACGGAGCGGGGGCGGAATGTAGGTTATTGAGAATGTGGAGGAAAGGCCACAGGAACGCTTTGTTGCACATTGACTCGTCTAATGCTGACCAAAATGAATTGATTAGTGAAAAGAAGGGGAGTATATTCATAGCGCATGGAACAATTAGATATTCGCTCTCTCAAGAATGCGGCCGCGGGCAAATACGCCGCGATTCGCCGAATTACTCACTTGGAGCCGCAGGGCGACAAGGTCTTTCCGCCGACTTACGAGGGCGGCGAGTATGCGGATGAGCCCCGCCAGGTTCGGGACAAAGAGGGAAAGGTGCAACCGGTCGAGACGGTGCTACTTGACTCGGTTCAATCGCAGGCGAACAGGATGGAGTTGGCTCTGCTGCACGCGTATGATACCGGCCGTCTGAAAATGCCGATGCTCCAAGTGGATTTCGCTGGTGATGGCCGGGATAGCATTCTCGCGGAAATCGGCCGGATTACGGCGCTCGAAGCGCCACATCGTCTGTTCGATGCAATTTTCCGCGATTCGGTCTACAACGGCACGCCTTTCCGCCAAGCTGAGATCGGAATCATGCTCAGCAGTGCGAAGGCTGTCAACGCCACGCCGGTGTTTGAACTATGCCCCACCGCATTACTTCTCGGCTTTTGGGATTCCACTGGACCGCGCGGAGGGTTGGGAGCGAAGTTACAGCGGGCGCTCGTTTCAGAGATCGTGGGGTACCAGACGGCAGTTGGGAAACGACCATCGAGTCGGATTGATCCGCTGCAAATCGAGAACAACGTTGAGATCTATAGCACCGAGGGAGGGGGCTGGACCTTCGATCCGAGGGGGGCAGTAGTAAGGAATGGTGAGCCGGTTCGGCTGAAACCGTCGGAAAAAAATCACGGCAACATTACTCCCTCGCTCAGGCATGAGGACAAGAACACTAAGAAACAGGTGCTCAACCACGGAGGCGTGACACTGGCGTACGCGACGCAGCACACGGTGCTGTCTCTGGCCGCGCTGCGGCGGCTCAGATTCCCAGTAAATGGCGGTACCAAGCCCGAGGTTGACGCGGCCGGGCGCACGGTACTGGCGGCCCTTGGACTAGTCGCGATCTGTTTGGTTACCGAAGATGGTTATGATCTGCGCTCTCGCTGTCTCCTGGACGGGAAGCCCGGAGCCTTCGAACTTGTGGGGCGCGGAGAGTCGAAGCCCTATGGGTTGGACTCGGATGCCGCGCTACAGGTCCTCTCGGAGGCCGTGGAGGAGGCAAAGCGGCTGGGCCTTCCCTGGCCGGATGCGCCGGTTACGCTCCAGCCATCAGCCGACCTAAGCCGACTTGTGGTTGAAAGCCGCAGGAAATCAATGGCTGCATCGGTTGGAGTATAGGTCGTGCTTGTCCTGCGCGTAACGTACCTGACCGGACGCGTATACTCCGCCGCGTTTGAGGATGGCGATGACAAGGCCGTTCCAGAGTGGCCGCCTCACCCTTCGCGGCTGTTTTCCGCGTTGGTAGCTGCTTGGGGAGACGGCGGCGCAGAGGAGGACCTGATCCCAGCACTTGAGTGGTTGGAGGCGCTGGGGGCGCCCACAATCTATGCCGGCTCCTGCATGCGCCGGAAGTTAGTGAAGACGTTCGTACCTGTGAACGATTCGGCCCTGCCTCCCGAGATCCGGTCTCGAAAGGCGCGGACGTTCCCCTCGGCGACGCTGTCGCATCCGGACGTATACTTCGTGTGGGAAACGCAAGCTGGCGCTGGGGTGCTGTCTGCACTTGATCGAATTCTTGATCGCGCCAGTTCGCTTGGTCACTCATCGAGTTTCGTTGCCATGGAGATTGTTGACGAGGTCCCCGCTGGGGAGTGGAGGGTGTCGGTTCCCGGAGCGGCCAGTGGAACTCGCCTGCGTGTTCCGTACTCGGGACGCCTGCGAGATTTGATCGAGCGCTACAAACGATTCGAGAAGGATGCGAACAAAATCCATAGGCCGTCGGCCGGCAGAACGCTGCTGTATGGCTCGCCGCCAAAGGTGGAGGACATCGCGCCGCAGAGTATTTTCGAGCGCATGATCATACTGCGGCGGGAGGAGGGACCTCGGGTTTCGCTACGGTCAACCCTCTCGGTGACGAGCGCACTGCGCGGCGCGATAATGAAGTTCGCTCCCCAGCCGCCGCCGGAATACCTGAGCGGCCACTCGCCGGAGAGTACCCCTGAGAACCCGTTACGAACCGAGCGCCCCCATGTGGCACTCGTGCCGCTTCCGTTTGTGGGAGGCGTACACGCAACCGGCGATCTGCTGGGGGTCGCGATACTGCTGCCTCGCACGCTCACCCCCGAGGAGTGTAGAGTTTGCTGGAGCGTGGCTAGCGGGGTTCGGGAATTAGGAATGGATTGGGGAAAGTGGAGCCTTTCAGTGACTGACGCCGAAGAGCGTCGCCGTGGCCTGCTTCCCGAGACTTGGGTGGCCCCCCATAGCCTCTGGTCCACCGTTACGCCCTTTGTGTTCGATCGATACCCGAAGGAACCTTACGGGGTGGAGGCCAAGGGAATCGTGCGGAGCGCGTTGGTCCGAATTGGTCTGCCCGAGCCGTGCGAGGTCGATCTTCACTACAATGCGTGGCACATTGCTGTCCCCAAGGCCTCGGCGTTCCCGCCAGCGGCGGCACGGTCCGGCCGACCGCAGCGTTTTCACTGCCACGTGTGGGCACGTTTTGACCGGCGCATCGCGGGGCCGGTCGTTGCGGGCGCGGGACGGTACTACGGATATGGGCTGTTTCGACCGCTGGTGGGCGGGGCTGGCACGCGATGACGTTTGAAGAATTTTTTGAGGCCGTTTGGGATAAGGATAAAAAGCCATTCCCTTGGCAGAAGCGTCTGGCCGAACTGGCAGTGCGCGGGGAGTGGCCGCGCTCGGTCGGGCTGCCCACAGCGGCTGGCAAGACTGCGTTGATTGACATTGCTCTCTACGCGCTGGCTATGCGCTCTCCGAAGGCGGCTCGGCGCATCTTTTTTGTCGTCGACCGCCGAGTGATAGTAGATGCGGCGGCAGAACGGGCCGGGCAGATAGCGAAGCGACTTTGCGAGGCCGATCCGGCGTCACCACTTGGGGGGATCGCGCAGGCTCTGCGAGATCTTGGTGGGGGACCGGAGCCGCTGGTCGTAGCAACGTTGCGGGGTGGCATTGAGCGAGACGATTCGTGGATTACTTCGCCGCTGCAGCCGGCAGTTATTTGCTCAACTGTGGATCAGGTCGGATCGAGCCTTCTGTTCCGCGCCTACGGTGCCAGCGAATATGCCCGACCAATGCGGGCTGGGCTTGCCGCGTGCGACTCGATGGTCATACTGGACGAGGCACATACGAGCCAGCCCTTTGCAGAGACCCTCGGCTGGATCGACAGGTATCGCGGATGGGCTGAACAGTCACTTAACCTGCCTTTCGCGGTCGTGGAAATGTCAGCGACGCCGCGCTGCGGTGAGGTCTTTGGTGAGGAGGATGACGACCGCGCCAATCCCGTGCTCAAGCGGCGATGGGAGGCGGAGAAGCGAGCCAGATTGGTAGTCGAGGAGCCGAAGCCGAGCGAAAACGCCAGCGGGGGCGAGTTCGCAGGGCTTATTGAGGGGCTTGTGCGGGAGGCGCGCGCCATGCGCGACCGCGGCGCGAAAGTAATAGGGGTAATCGCCAATCGCGTGGCGACGGCGCGGAGTGTGTATTGGTCTCTAAAGGACGAGCCGGATTGCGACGCGATCCTGCTGACCGGGCGTGCCCGCTCTTACGACCGGGATCGGATTTGGGAAACCTGCGAGCCGCGCATCGGCCTGGACCGGGAGGCCGATTCGGAAAAACCTGTCTTTGTGATTGCTACGCAGTGCATTGAGGTTGGCGCTGATATTGACTTTAATGCTTTGGTGACGGAGGTTGCCAGCCTCGACGCGCTGGAGCAGCGCTTCGGACGATTGAACCGGGATGGCCGCCGGGATTTAGCGGACGCGGTCATCGTGGCCCAGAAGGATCAGACGGGGGCGAACTATGACGATCCCGTCTACGGACGCACGCTGGGCGTAGTCTGGAAATGGCTGAAGAAGCACGAGGTCAAGAGGGGGCGGGCGCAGAAATTCGTTCCAATGGGCGTGCTGCGGCTCCGGCAAGCGATTCGGGAGACGGAGAACTACGCCGAACTTGTGATGCCCCGAAAGAGCGCGCCCGTGCTGATGCCTGTGCATGTGGACCTGCTTTGCCAGACATCGCCTGAACCGGCCGTGAGTCCTGAGCCGGCGCTGTTTCTTCATGGTCCGGACTCCGGTCCCGCTGACGTGCAGGTCGTTTGGCGAGCGGATCTCGATAAGGACGATCCGGGTCGTTGGCCCGACATCGTGGCGATTTGCCCGCCGAGCGCTGCCGAGGGCATCTCGCTGCCGATCTGGGCTGTTCGCAAGTGGCTTGCCATGAAGGATGCGGCAAACATCCCGGATGTGGAAGGTGAGAGGGAGGAGCAGACCAAGTCCCCGGATGTCAGGGGTCCAGTGTTGGAGTGGTGTGGGGCAGATGAGACCGGACCTCCAGTAGACGGGGCTCAGATTCGCCCCGGCGCGACAATTGTGGTTCCTTCGAGCTATGGCGGGTGTGACGAGTGGGGTTGGGATCCAGTGTCGGCATCCCCGGTGTCCGATATTGGAGATCAGGTGAGGCTGCTGATGGGGCGGCCGATACTGCGGCTGCATCCTGAGTTGGTGAAAGTGTGGAACGATCCCGCATTGGCACAGAGGTTGGGCGCTGCCGAGTCTGTGCAGGTTGTTAGGGATGTTGTGAAGGGGCCGTTTGCCGAAGGCGCGGGCGAGTGGGTGCGGGACGCAGCTTCGGCAATAGCCAAGAGCCGAACCGTGAAGCTGGTTGAGAGTCCGGACGACACTGTGGAAACCTGGGCGGCGGTTGTTGGAAAGGGGACGTTTGATCAGGGGAGCGTTCGGGCTTCGTACACGACCGAGGTCCGACTGCACCCTCATTTAAAGGGCTGTCGAGATGTCGCGGGGCGTTTTGCGCGCGAATTGCCGGAGACTCTGCGGGCGACCGTGGCGCGCGCCGCCGCGCTCCACGATATTGGCAAGGCCGATCCTCGGTTCCAGGCGTGGCTGAGGGGAGGCAATCCGGTCAATGCGAACGATTTGATCGCCAAGTCGCGGAGGGCCGGGCAGAATTCAGGCGCGATTGAGCGCGCGCGGCGGTTGGCGGGCTATCCGAAGGGTGGCCGTCACGAGTTGATGTCTGTGGCGCTTCTCGATGGGCATCCAGAGGCCTTCAGTAAGTTGGATTTCGATCTGTTGCTGCACCTGATCGGCAGTCACCATGGGCGCTGTCGCCCCTTTGCGCCGGTAGTCAAGGAGGATCCCAATCCGGTGACGGTGAGCTACGCTAGCTGGGCAGCATCGAGCGATCATGGCCTCGACCGCGCCGGTTCAGGTGTGTGCGACCGCTTTTGGCGTCTGACACGGCGATATGGATGGTTCGGGTTAGCTTATCTGGAGACGCTGGTGCGCCTCGCGGATTGGCGGGAGAGCGACGCGGAGGAGGAGCGGGGGCCCGAGGCCCAGGAGGCTGCGCATGTATGAGATCGAATTAGTTGGGATCGATGGCGGGAATTTGCTTGGGTATCTCGCCGCGCTTGGCACGCTGCGGGTCTTGACGCTGGCGGAGCCGGGAGCCGAGGTGCGGATGAGATGGGCGGATGGGGTGCGGTGGACACCCATTGTTTGCCACTCGCGGATAGGCGGGCAGGAGGAACTGGTCGGTGCACTTGCTCCACGCGTCACCCCGGCGGTTGCGGTTCGGACACAACGGGGGGTTGGTCGAAGGCAGGTGGGCGCACTGTCCAAGGACGAAGTTGAGAAGGCCACCGCCAACTGTAACCGGGGATTCAGCCGCGATTTCCTGAATCTCACTCGAGCCGGGTTCCGCGCGGAACTAGAGGGCGAAGCGCTTGGACCTGCGCAAAGGGATGGGGCGGATTTTCTCACGGCCATCGGCTCCGACTGCTTTCCCGAGAAGAAGGGCAGTGATGAGCCGGGAACTACGGAGCTTCGCGCGATCGGTGCTGGAAACAATGATGGGTTTCTCGGGTTAATGAGAAACATCCACGTGGCGACGGGTGTGGAGGATCTGCGCAAGGCGTTATTCGCAGAATGGGATTATTCGGATCCTCCGCCGTTCATGCGTTGGGATCCCAACGAGTTTCGACCTCACGCGCTGCGCGCCGGTGATCCGGCGAAGGACAATAAGCGGAACAACGTGCGCGGTGCTAATCGATTGGCCATTGAGGCGCTGCCGCTGTTTCCGACCGTGCCCCAGCAAGCCGTCCTTCGCACGGTGGCCTTTGGAGACAAGGACGCTCGGGCTGAGGTCACTTGGCCGATTTGGTTGGAGCCCCTCAGCCTGAATGTGGTAGCCTCGCTGCTGGCTTGTGAAGACGTTCAGGAAGCCGATCATTCGACCGTGGCCCGTCGAGGTGTGGTTCAAGTATTCCGCGCGAAGCGCTTTACGGATGGCCAGTATCGCAATTTCAGTCCTGCCAGGGCGCTTCTTTAAGGTATGCGAACAAGTTATCTGGTTTGCTACGACATCTGCGACGACAAGCGGCTGCGCAAGGTCTTTCAGATCATGCGCGGGTACGGCGACCACTTGCAGTACTCCGTCTTCGAGTGCCAGTTGACGGCGACGGACCTGGTCCGGCTGCGGGCGGAGCTGGCGGCGATCATCCACCACACCGAGGACCAGGTGCTGTTCGTCAACCTGGGGCCGGCCGAGGGGCGCGGCGACCGCGTGATCACGGCGCTGGGCAAGCCGTACAGCTGCATCGACGCGCCGTGCATCATCGTGTGAGCATGCCATAATCGGTAACCATGGCCACTCTCCCCATCTTCCCCGCGCCCGCGCCGGAGGGCGACAGCGCGAGCTGCCGGACTATCTGCCGGCGCGCATGGTCAACGAGTTCGCATACTGTCCGCGCCTGTTCTTCTATGAATGGGTGGAGGGCGTCTTCCAGGAGAGCGTCGACACGGTGGAGGGCTCGGCCCAGCACCGGCGCGTGGATGAGAAGGCGACGGCGCTGCCGGCCCAGGGGGCGAGCCCGGCGAGCTGGCGGCGGTCATCCATGCGCGCTCTGTCACGCTGTCGAGCGAGCGGCTGCGCGTGATCGCGAAGATGGACCTGGTGGAGGTGGAGGGCGGCGTGGCGACGCCGGTCGACTACAAGCACGGGCGTCCGCGCGAGGGTCCGGACGGGCTGGAATTGTGGCCGACGGACCGGGCGCAGCTCGCGGTGCAGGGCATCGTGCTGCGGGAGAACGGATACCGGTGCGAGGAAGGCATCGTCTACTACCGCAAGACGGGGCAGCGGGTGCGGGTGGCGTTCGACGCAGGCGCTGATGGCGGAGACGGAGGCGCTGATCGCGCGGGCGTGGGCGGTGGCGGAGCGGGGCGAGATTCCGGCGCCGCTGGTGGATTCGCCGAAGTGTCCGGGGTGTTCGCTGGTGGGCATCTGCCTGCCGGACGAGACGGTCAGCCTGACGCGCGCGGAACTGGAGGAGGAGCCGCAGCAGATGGGGCTGTTCGGCGATCCGCCGCGGAAGCCGGCGAAGCGGGAGGTGCGCGCGCTGATGACGCCGCGCAGCGAGTTGCGTCCGCTGTATCTGAACACGCAGGGCGTGCGGGTGGGGAAGTCGGGCGGCGGTGCTGCAGGTGAAGGACAAGGAGAAGCTGGTGCAGGAGGTGCGGATCGGGGAGATCTGCCAGGTGAGCCTGATGGGGAACGTGCAGATCTCGACGCAGGCGGTGCAGGCGCTGTGCGAGGCGGAAGTGCCGATTTGCTACTTCTCGATGGGCGGGTGGTTTTACGGCATCACGACGGGGCTGAACGAGAAGAACGTGTTCCTGCGGCGGAGCCAGTTCCGGCTGGCGGAGGAGGACTATTTCGCGCGGGCGGTGGCGCGGCGGCTGGTGGCGGGGAAGATTCGCAATCAGCGGACGCTGCTGCAGCGGAACCACGTGGAGCCGCGGGCGGCGACGCTGGCGGGGATGAAGGAGATGGCGGAGCGCGCGGAGGGGGCGGGGTCGCTGGAGGAGCTGCTGGGGATCGAGGGGAACGCGGCGCGGCTGTATTTCGGGGATTTCGCGGGGATGATCAAGCCGGACGAGGAGCGGGCGGCGGGGGAATTGGCGTTCGATTTCGAGGGGCGCAACCGGCGTCCGCCGCGGGACCCGGTGAATGCGCTGTTGTCGCTGGGGTACAGCTTGCTGGCGAAGGATCTGACGGTGGCGTGCTATGCGGTGGGGTTCGATCCGTACATTGGGTTTTACCATCAGCCGCGGTTCGGGCGTCCGGCGCTGGCGCTGGATTTGATGGAGCCGTTCCGGCCGCTGATTGTGGATTCGGCGGTGCTGACGGCGATCAACACGGGGATGGTGACGGAGCGGGATTTCGTGCGGGTGGGCGGGTCGGTGGCGCTGACGGCGGCGGGGCGGAAGGCATTTTTCCGGGCGTATGAGCTGCGGATGGACACGCTGGTGACGCATCCGCTGTTCGAGTACCGGGTGAGCTACCGGCGGCTGCTGGAGATCCAGGCGCGGTTGCTCGCGCGGGTGTTGGATGGGGAAATTGGGGAATACCCGGTGTTTATGACACGTTAACGGCGGCGACTTGGGTCGCGGATATGGTGTGATGGCAAATGCGCAGCTTTCAGGTCCAGCGTGCGGCATGGGAGGGTGAGCCGATGGGGGCAAGCGGAGCGATTCCGGCATGGCCCGCGAGTGGCATCGCCATCGAAGGAGACTTCTCAGGCATACAGCGCTTCGTGAGCAGGCCCGTCCCGGGCGCGTCAGGAGCGTCCCGGCGGTTGAGGTCCCGTTCGTTTCGAGTTCTGGCGCTCACGCGGCTGGTGGCGGCTGTAGTGGAAAAGCGCTTCGGGGACGCCGGATCTCGTCTGTTCTACTCCGCCGGCGGACGTTTTCTGGTCTACGCGAGCCCGTACACTGGATGGCGGGAGCAGCTTGTTTCTTTACAGCGGGATCTCGATGCCGATTTGCTGTCCACTTACCACGGCGAACTCGTGTTCCATCTTGCCGCAGCCGAGTTCACAGATGGCAAAATTCCGGTAGCAGCGCTCGGCGAGGCGATGCACATCCGGAAACAGTTGCCGCTTGGCTACGCTCTGCGAAATGGGAGTGGATGGGCCACGAACCGCTTCGTCTTTAGCGCAACGGACCATGGCAAGTGCGAAGGTTGCGACTCCACGGCGAGGTTGACCGGCGATTCCGAGAAATTGTGCCAGACGTGCATCGACGATCGTGAGCTGGGCAAGAGACTACAGTCCGCCGTGCCGCCCGCACTGGCAAGGTCACAGCAAGGCTTCATCAGATTGCTGGGGGAGCGCTGGGACCTCTCGCCGGATAGCCTGCTGAGAATTCCGGCGATGAGCTATGCGCCACTCGACCATGGGGAACTCGCTACCTTTGAAGAGATTGCCCGCATGGCGGCAGGCCGACCGTACCTCGCATATCTGCGAATTGACGCGGATCGCATCGGGCAGCAGTTTCACGCCCTCGCGGGTGATGCAGGTAGAATCTGGGGCCTAAGCAGGTTGCTTGACGACGCCTTCTCGTCTGCTGTCCAAGACCTGATCCGATCGAGCTACCCGAGCATATACCCAGTTTACGGCGGAGGCGACGACTTGTTCGTGATCGGTCCGTGGAACAAGGTCCTCGACTTCGCGGCTGCCTGGCGCTCCGAGTTTCGCGCCATCTCAGGTGATGGGCTCACGTTCTCGGCGGGGGTGGCGCTGGCCAGACCCCGTCAGCACATCCTGACCAAATCGGACGAGGCCGGGCATGCCCTCGATGAGCAGGCCAAGATACCGCGCGACAGTATTCATGCGCTCGGCTCAACCCTCGCCTGGTCCGAGTTCGCCGATGTGCTGGCGGAAGCGGGCCGCTTGGCCGGCCTGCACGCGACGGGGCAAATCAAGGGCGCGTTGCTACACAACATCATTGAGCTGCATGCCCGCTGGCGCAAGGGTGACGATCGCTGGAACTACCTGCTGTTCTACCAGGTGGAGCGTAACTTGGTCGGAGAGGCGCGCAGCTTTGTCAAGCGTGCCTTTCTATCACCCGGCTGTCTTTGGAAATACGCCGATTTTGTGGTGCGGTACGCTATGTTACACAGCGCAGCGAGGGAGAAGGAATGATCGATGCCCGATATGAAAGATGCGTTGCGGGGCGCCGGGTTTCGGGATAGGCAGCCGGAAGCTGGTCGCGGAGGCGATCCGCCCGGTGTATTCGCGCCGGGTTACCCGGAATATCTGACTGCCGATGGCCATACGCGGGTTGACCTGATAACCAGCAAAGCGGAAGCGATTGCGGCGCGCTTTGAGTCCGATAAGTTGAAGCGGCACCAGCTCCGATCTTTCTACGATCATGCTAAGCGCCAGTTGCAGCGGCTCGATTACGGGGCTCCATTCGGGGAGGTCCATGCAGAGATCGCTCGGTTGAAGGCGTTCGCCGCCGACCGCGCAGGACGTGCCAACAACCCCCTGCCGGACTCGTTCAAACGATTCATTGACCGCAATGTAGACGCGGTCGTTGATGAGACCTCTTTCCGAAAAGGCTTCATGCCACATTTCGAGGCTGTGGTCGCGTACTGCGCGCGCATAAGGGATTGAATCTATGGCTAAGTGGACACACGTCGTGGAAATGAAGTTTGAAATCGAACTGCTGGATGGCATGCGCATCGGCGGTGCCGGTGGCGGTCTTGAGATTGGCGGCGTTGACCCCAACCTCACTGCGATTAAAGATCCGATGAGCGGCGAGCCATACGTGCCCGGTTCCAGCCTCAAGGGGAAGCTGCGGAGCACGCTTGAGAAGGAGCATGGATTGAGCCGCGATGGCAAGCCCTGCGGCTGCGGGAAGAAAACCTGCCAAGTTTGCCCAGTTTTTGGCGCACATATGAACATGCGCGCTGAGTGCGGGCCTTCGCGTCTCACGGTTCGCGACGCTCACTTCACCGCAGACTATCTGAAGATCTGGAAGCAGAATCCGGTTCTTGAGGTGAAGGCGGAGAACATCATCGACCGGAACCGAGGCACGGCGGAGCACCCCCGCTGGCAGGAGCGAGTGCCGGCGGGTGTGATGTTCCAGGCGCAGATGGCGCTGAAAGTCCTGGAAGGCGACCCGGATGACAGGATGGTCGCGGACCTGAAGAACGCCCTGGCGATTGTGCAGCGATGCGACTCGCTTGGTGCGGGAGGCAGCCGGGGCTCGGGCCGAATCGCCATACGGAATTTCCGCTCGGAGAAAGTGGCCCTCACCTCGCTAACGTTATGAACACTTACCGTCTGCGATTGCGGCCGCGCACACCTTGGGCCACGCCTTGGCGCTCGGACTCTTTATTCGGGGCCGTATGCTGGCGTTGGCTGGAACTGTACCCGGAAACCTTTGAGGCCATGCTTGGCCAGTTCCGGGAGGGGAAGGCTCCGCCCTTCGTTTTGTCAGATGCGTGCCCAGGGGATCTGATGCCGATGCCTATGCACGTTGTGATCCCCCGCACGGACAAGAAGTTGAAGCCGCCAATGTATCTGTCACGGGTTTCGTTCACTAGTGTTATACGCGGCGAGACAGAGGGAGCTTCTCCGGAGCCAGCCAACGTCATTCAAGCCAGTGCGCGCGTGCAAACAGCCATCGACCGGGACCTTGGATCAGCCGCGGACGGCCAGTTATTCGAAACGGACACGCAGTATCTGGACAAATCATGTGATGGCCTGAGTGTCTACATCCGCTCCTGCGGCCATCTGGAGCACGTTGTAACCTGCCTCAGGGCCCTGGCACACGGGGGCTTCGGCAAGAAGAGTTCCACGGGGCTGGGCGAGTTCGAGATCGCCGGACCGCCGGAGGCGTGCAACTGGCTGGATGAGGTCCCCGGCGCCAATGCCTTCATGGCTCTGAGTCACTTCGTGCCTGCCCCTGGCGATCCAACCGACGGGCGCTGGCGCACGCACGTTACCTTTCCGAAATTCCACGCAAATTCTGTGTCGAACGTGTTCAAGGGCTCCATCCTGATGCTCACGCCGGGATCGGTTTTCCGGGCGGGTGGCGCATCGCCGCGCCTGTGGTACGGCTCTATGATTCCAGTGCCACGGCCCGAAATGCCGAAGGCTCTGCACTACGGCCTATGTTTTCCGGTTCCGATGCTGTGGACCGGATACGGGGCGGAGACATAGTATGAAGACGGCCGCGATATTTCCAGTCGGCACCAGCATGGGTGGATGCCCCGATGCCATCGCCGAGATACTGAAGGAGGAGTCATCACTTGAGGTCTATTTGCTCTGCGGGAACCGCGGCGCGCCGGATGCGCCCAATCCGCATGATTTCGCCGCGCAGATAAAGGAGAGCATTCGCGATGAGCGAGTGACATGGGCACAGTTGCCAGGCTGTGGAAGCCTTTAACATTTCAGAAGCCTACGCGCAGGTTCGCGCCTTTGTAACGGGTATCTCAGAGCGGAACTACGACCGTGTGTACGTGGGCATCACCGGCGCCACAAACCCTTTGGTGGCTTCGCTGTTTCAAACTGCCATGGCGTATCTCTCCTGTCAGGTCATCCCGATATATGTGCAGGCTAGGGGAGCGGTTCGCGTCCAGCTTTTTCTGGCTTCCGACGTACGCGACCGTGTGAATGCCGAAGAAGCTTTAGCGACCGCACGATCCGGTCAGATTCGGGTTGCAGCACGCCTCGCGGAACGGCTACCACCCGAGGGCCCCTGGAGGTTTCTTCGTGGGGCGCTGACCGCGCTCTCCTTTTGGGATGACTTCGATTACGACCAAGCGAGCACGCTAGAACAGCAAGCCCTCAAGTCGGCAGAGTACGCGCGGCAGCCGTTACTGGCATCGGTCGCGGATACCGTGACCCGTCTCGCCCGGGTAGGCGGACAAATGAGGGGGTTTACAAAGGAGATTCGCGACCAGCAAAACTTTTGTGCCGCCGTAACAAGTGAGGGCTGGACCGCGCGGGTCTTGCAAAGCGGCTTGTCGCTTGTCGCCGACGCTCTGGCGAATGCTCACCGCCGCATCGTGGAGGGCCGCTTCACGGATGCCGTGCTGCGTTCATATCGCGCTGCGGAATGTGCGACACACATGCGGTTGCTGGCCGTTGGAATCCACCCCGCCAAAGTTGACGCTGACCCGAGCGTATACGAGCGGCACCGGGCAGCCGGGGCGCCGGAGGCTGAAGAACTGGCGTTCATCGCGGGCCTACAGTTCCTTGCTTCGGCCGGCCAACTCGACCTTGCTCCGATTTGGGAACACGTGAGGAAACTCGGCAGCGTTCGTAATCACACTTACCTGGAACATGGTTACCAGCGCGTGCAAAGCGGTCAGGCGCAGCGGTGCTTTGAACTGTCACTGGCGATATGCCAGCATCTAGCCGGCCCGGACATCGACAAGAAGTGGCAGGAGTTTGAGATGAGATTCTGATTATCGCGGGTTCGGCGGTCTTGACGGCGGCGGGGCAAAGGGCGTCTTTACGAGTTGACGCATCCGCGGTTCGATTGTCGTTGGGCGTTATTTAGACGGGGAGATTGGGGAATACCCGCGTTGCCGACGCGTTTGGGAGGCCGCGAGCAGCGGGTTGCCGGCGAAAATGGCGGGGGCGCTCGCGGGACTATAAGTGGCAGTTGCGCATTGACTTATATGATTGGCAGCGGTGGTACATTGGGTTTTGCTGGTCGCATGGCGCTTAGCGGTCGCAAAGGCGCTGAAAGATCCTTGAAAACTGAATAAGATAGAGGATGGGCTATTTCCGCGAGCGCGCGCTCGCGGCCTCATTGAAGCGAGCTGCGCGCTGGCCAGCGTCCGCCGTCGCGCGGCATTTCCGCGAGCGCGCGCTCGCGGCCTCATTGAAGCCGCGACGCGTGCCGCGCATCCGCGAGCGCGGTCGCGAATTTCCGCGAGCGCGCGCTCGCGGCCTCATTGAAGCGCTGCAGCCGTCGGCATCGAGCTGCAGTCGTTGCGCATTTCCGCGAGCGCGCGCTCGCGGCCTCATTGAAGCAGACGCGTCATCGCACGGCATCCGAGCGCTGCGCAATTTCCGCGAGCGCGCGCTCGCGGCCTCATTGAAGCGCGACGCCATGGCGCAGTCGATAGCCGCGGCGCAGTTCGCAATTTCCGCGAGCGCGCGCTCGCGGCCTCATTGAAGCCGATGCGCGTGCCGATGTGCCGCACGGCATGAATTCCGCGAGCGCGCGCTCGCGGCCTCATTGAAGCAGTAGCTGCGCGCATCGCGGCACCGGTGCAATTCCGCGAGCGCGCGCTCGCGGCCTCATTGAAGCGTCGAACCCGAGCATGCACGGCCGATGCGCGATTTCCGCGAGCGCGCGCTCGCGGCCTCATTGAAGCCGCAGCGATCGGCAGCATGCGGCTGCGATGCCGCAATTCCGCGAGCGCGCGCTCGCGGCCTCATTGAAGCCACGGCGATCGCCGGTGCGGCGATCGAGCTGCGCTGCAATTCCGCGAGCGCGCGCTCGCGGCCTCATTGAAGCCGTGCCGTCGTAGCGTCGGATCGCTCGGCAGACTCGTCAATTCCGCGAGCGCGCGCTCGCGGCCTCATTGAAGCCTACAGCGGCGTGCGACGTGCATCTCGATCACAGGCATTATTTCCGCGAGCGCGCGCTCGCGGCCTCATTGAAGCGCAGTCAGCGTCTGCGTACCGTGACAGCAGATTCGCATTTCCGCGAGCGCGCGCTCGCGGCCTCATTGAAGCCATGCATGCGTAAGTCGTCGAGCGTGCGGTGCATCATTTCCGCGAGCGCGCGCTCGCGGCCTCATTGAAGCTCATCATTCGCGACGGCAGTGTTCGCATACGCCGGCGCCATTTCCGCGAGCGCGCGCTCGCGGCCTCATTGAAGCCAGTCGCCGACGCGGAAGCGAAAGCGGCTGGCGCAATACCATTTCCGCGAGCGCGCGCTCGCGGCCTCATTGAAGCCGCAAGCGTGACTTGTGCGCCGGCGTTCGCTCGCCAGATTTCCGCGAGCGCGCGCTCGCGGCCTCATTGAAGCGTAAGCCTGCCGCGCGGACAGGTCCAGGCCGCTCGCAATTTCCGCGAGCGCGCGCTCGCGGCCTCATTGAAGCCAGGTGTAATCCTTCGGCCCGGAACTCGTGGACATATTTCCGCGAGCGCGCGCTCGCGGCCTCATTGAAGCGAGAGTATCGACAGTGGATTCGGTGGCTGTTCGCAAGGATTTCCGCGAGCGCGCGCTCGCGGCCTCATTGAAGCTCTGCTACCGCCCGTCAGGACTTGACCGCAGCTCACAATTTCCGCGAGCGCGCGCTCGCGGCCTCATTGAAGCTTCGCTGCTGGCCGGAACTTACACGGCCGCGTCTTGCAATTCCGCGAGCGCGCGCTCGCGGCCTCATTGAAGCGCATCGCCAGAGCGCGATAGGACGACTGGGATAGCTGAATTTCCGCGAGCGCGCGCTCGCGGCCTCATTGAAGCTTGTCGGTCGAACAGTCGACGTAATAGTTGACGATATTTCCGCGAGCGCGCGCTCGCGGCCTCATTGAAGCCCAAGGGTGCGGTGCACCTTGTCAATCCCTGCTTCATTTCCGCGAGCGCGCGCTCGCGGCCTCATTGAAGCTAACAACAGATTCACGATTTTGATCGCCAGGTCCACATTTCCGCGAGCGCGCGCTCGCGGCCTCATTGAAGCAAGCAGCCGGACGGCACATTGATCGATGACAGCGGGATTTCCGCGAGCGCGCGCTCGCGGCCTCCACCGCGGATGATTCGGGCGTCAGCGGGTTTTCCACAGGCAGTCGGAACTGTGCTAAAAATGACATTAATGCGTCGTCGAGCTGCGTGCCGGTGCACTGCGACTAGGATCTAGCGCATGCTCCACTTTCTCCTGACAATTCCGGAACTCGTCCTTTACGGATGCGTTGTCCTGATCGCCGTTGCGATCGCGATGATTGTCTGGATGCTCAGCCGAATCCGTCGAGTTAGGTCGCAGATCAGTACTTTTGCAGCCGCACTCGAAACCACTACCGGAGCCAACAAATCGCGTAAGCGAGATGGACTCCCCCTCGCTGAGATCGATGAAATTCGGGACCGATCCGAGAAGCTCGATGAAGTGCCACGAGGTTGGTGGATGGCAATCGAATCGCACATCGAGCCGTACACAAGTCCGTATGCTCGTCCCGAGGACGACGAGAGATGGTTCCTCACGGAGCAGCCGCGGCACGTACTTCCCTACGAAATCGCTGTTGGCAAGCATTTCCACGCCGCTCTTTTCAGCGCGTTCCCGGGTTTGCTAACTGGCGCTGGGCTGACGCTCACATTCATCGCCATCCTGCTCGCACTATACGGTGTGCAATACAACAGCGCGAACACTGCCGAACCCATCAAGGGCATCGACAAACTCATTAACGGACTCTCTGGAAAATTTCTCAGCTCCATCGTGGCGCTGTTGCTGAGTATATTTTTCACGTTGTTTGAGAAGAACGCGGTCCGCAGCCTTCGCACTCGATACGAAGGACTGCTCGCAGCGATCTCCCGAGCAGTCCCTTGCCTGGCTCCGATGCGAGTACTACTCGATATCCAGGGCTTTGCCGCGAAGCAAACTGTGTCGGTGAGCCACATCAGTTCCGAGGTGGTGGACCGCCTGGTTGGCGCCTTCAACACAAATGTAGTACCCGCGCTCGCCGACGGAATGTCATCCGGCGTTGCTGACAAAATGCAAAGTGAGTTTCGGCCCACCATGCAACAGATGAGCGGCACACTGGAGGGCTTGAGGGCAGCCATAGTGTTATTGGAGTCACAGAAGCAGGAGTCGGTAACGGGCGAGATTCGTGCGCTCGTTACCTCCCTCGAAGTCTCGTTGGTAAGTGCTCTGTCGAAGATGGGAGATGACTTCCACCAGGCCCTTACTGGAGCGGCAACCAAGGAGTTTGGAAACGTGCAAGGGACGCTCGAAGCAACCCGGCACATGCTATCCGACATGAATGCTCAGTTCAGCGGCATGCAAGCGGCGTTCGCGGCCATTATCGACAAAGCCGAACAATCCACATCCGATCAGGTTAAGATCGGCAGGGAGCAGACCGAAGCGCTCACTGCCTTGATGAACGGATTAATGACGCGAATGCAAGCGTCGGCCGACCAAAATCTCGGCGCCGTACGCACACAACTGACCCTGGTCGTGAGCGATTTAGCTGAGAAGGTCGGCACTCTTTCTCACGACATGATGGCGGCGGCGGATAATGTTGCCAGGCAGGCGCAGAACTCCGCGAATCGGGTGCTAGACCAAACCGGCGAATGGTCGGAAGCGACTGCGAAGCGCCTGGAAGGATTGCTCGCTAACATCGAGTCCCGGAGCAGCGAGTTTCAGGCTGCCGGCCAGTCGTTATTGACCGCTAGGCAGTTTTTGGCGGACGTGATATCCCAAAACGCCAGCGCCCTGGACCGCATGGCCGACGCCAGCCGCCAAGTCCAGGCGTACAGCCTCGGACTTGCAGGACAGTCCGAGGCGCTAAAAGGACTGAGTCAACTGCAATCGCAGGTCGCGGCACAACTCCGCGAGGCGTCCGCCAACCTGCGTGCCTCGAACGATCAGAACGAGAGGATGTTGAGCGAGTACCGGCGCGTATTCACCGACTACAAGGCAGTGATCGACGAATTGGACAAGTGCCTGGCCAAAATATTAGGTACGATCCAGGCGGGTCTCGGGGACTACAACCAGAGCATCGAAAACAACTTCAAAGAGATCGTCAGGATCTCCAACCCGATGATTTCGGAAGCATCGAGTTTCATCCAAACCCAGATCGACGAGTTGTCCGGGCAATTGGAGGAACTGGGATCCGTAATCTCGGCGTCCATGGAGCGGTTGAATGGAAGAACCAAGTAGCGCGGATCATCTCAGCAGCTCGCTAACGGACCTGATGACGTCCCTCATGGTGATATTCATTCTGTTGCTGCTGGTCTTCGTAGTCCGCACGGCGGGCAGGGATAAGGCCGTAACAGACGTCCTCCTGAAGAAGTTGCAACACGACTTGGCCCCGCAGGGTTTTAATGAACAGTCCATCCGACGCGATTCTCGCGACCGAAATGCGATTCTCGTGATCGTGCCGGACCGCTTAATGAATTTTGAGACAGGCAAGTCTACATTAAAACCAGCAGGCGAACAATTCTTGAAGGCATACATACCTGAGTTTGCCGAGGTTCTGTGTGGTGACCAGTTTCGAACGAGCGTCGAGTCAATTGTCGTTGAAGGCCACACTGACACACAGCGTTACGTTGGGAGCGCTGAAGAGAGCCAGAACAAGAATCTGAGGTTGAGCCAGGATCGATCGATGGAAGTTGTTAAGAACGCCCTAGCCGATCTAGCCGGCATGGAGGCAGAGCGCGGCTGCTTCCTTGAGAAGCTGTCGGCGAGCGGTCGCGGGGAGCAGGAACAGGAGGCAACGCCGGACGAGAGCAGGCGCGTAATCCTTAAAATCAGGGTGAGGGCAAGTGAGGCGGAATCGATTAAGGTAGGGGTCCAGTGAATTGCACGTTGGGAGCCTTGCAGAAACTCTCGGCCGAGACGCAGGTCATTCGCCATCGCGCGGCCCTTCCGCCCGTG
Source organism: Bryobacterales bacterium (assembly GCA_963756605.1). Classification (GTDB taxonomy): domain Bacteria; phylum Acidobacteriota; class Terriglobia; order Bryobacterales; family Bryobacteraceae; genus Bog-159. Next base: position 532,891 of record CAVWOT010000022.1, read on the forward strand.
AACGGCCAACATGCTTGTCAACAGTTGAGGGGTGCCCTGGACAACCTCCGTCAGAGGCGCACGGTGATCAAGCTGGATCGGCCTAAAGTAAACGTTGACGCTGTCTGGTCAAAGTTCACCGCTGCCCGCTACGACCTGGGCGCCCTGGACGCACTGCAACTCCGCGCGCTCTGCAGCGCCGAGGAGACCGCGCTTCGGCATGAGTTCGTTGCAGCGCTGGCGGAGGATCCAGAGAAGCTAAAACGGAGCCGCTGCCTGTACGGGATGGTGAACAGCTATTTCGCCGAGTGGCGAGCAATGGAGGACCCGCGTGCCGTCGAGAACCTCCTGGTCTCCGTGTTCACGAACTACGGCGCCAATAACCCGGTAGTGCGGAAATGGTTGGCTAGCAAGGCCCTCTTTTCTGAAAAGGCCGCAGTCTTTCTATCAGACGAAATCTGCTCGGGACAGAGGGCAGTCGATGAGGTTCTGCGCGAGCACTACGTCGGTCCGCTGACTAAGCTCGGCATGTCGGTTCGCGCTTCGGCGGCCAAGTCGGCGTGCGATCGCCTTCGTCGCATGGAGAGCCGCCAAAATAACGAATGGAGCCTTCGATATCTGCAATGGATCACGGAAAACGTATTGTCGGATCTTACGCTACCTGATGCTTTTTCTGAAGCCGTAGGTTCGCTAATTCTGAGCGACTCCGCCAGGCGTTCGGAGGGTTTTCAGCGGGCTCTTCGGTCTTACGTCCAAAATCACAAGAGGCTGGGCGATCCCCGAGTGCGGGAATCGGCGCGCAACTGGCGATCCATCGCTCCGGAGGCGGCCCAACGTTATTTATCGTGGCTGGCTCGTGACAGCATCGTATTCTTCTTTAACACCATACTCCCCAGGAATAGTCAGAATCAGAGGCGGAAGGATTTCTGGCTTAGGTATCATGATCGGATCAGAGATTTTCAGGTCGCGGTTTCCGAGGCGGACGTATGGAAGGTGAAGTCCAGTCAGCACGACGCGGACCTGCTTTGTTATTCCCTTGTGGACCACCCGACAACCAGCGCTTTCCTGATGAAGTTCGAAGGGTACGGCGGGCATTTTTTGATCATCGAGTTCAGTGAAAAGGGGCACGCTGCTTATATCTACCATTTCGGTGACTTCGAAGCGAGAGGCGTGACGCTGCGCAGCCGTCGGTTCGAGTTGAGAAATCACCTTAAATTTGACCAGACCAATCGGATACTGCACATCGCAGACTGGGAGCCCAAGGCGGCTTACAGGCTCTCCTCGGAGTTCGGTATCAGACCGTGACATTCGCAATTCACAGCTTCGGCGGTTCGGTTGCAATCTCAGCGGAGGCCGCAGGGTTGACTATTCGCGGCCCGCTGAAACCATCCAGGCGCGAATACTGGCCGCAGGACGCGTTGCTTGCAACCGGCGGCTGGCGGACATCCATCGAGGTCGAGCAGTTGCTCGAATTGGGCCTTGCAGAAGAGACGGAAGGTGCTGTCCGGGTACCTTACGAGAACTTCGAAGCCATCCAAACCGACATGCCTGTAAGCCTAATTGGAGCATGGGCGCCACACAGTCCGTTCCTTTTGAAGATAGATCGAAGAA
>CAVWOT010000023.1:0-75488 GCA_963756605.1 Bryobacterales bacterium
AGGGTAGCGCACGCGGTCTGCGATGTTGAGCGGGAGTTGCACAGAGATCTCGCTAGAGGCGCCGCCCTGCCATCGGATGTGCACCAAAAGCTGCTTTTGATTGACTGGCTTCTCAATAGTGATGTCCTTGATCAGCAGTCGTAACATCCGCTTCCGGTCCTTAGACTGCGTGGTGGAAGCCTGCCACAATCGCGGCAGATCCTTTGCCAGCGCCAGGACTTTGGCTTTCTGCTCGGGTGTGGCGACGTGGGCTTCCTGATGCTGAAATTCCGCGGCTTCCTTTTTGAGATCCTCTAAATGAACCAGCGCGTCGTTCCAGCGCCGCTCCAGCGTGCCCGCTACCAGACGATTCGCCGGATCGACCTCTTGGTAGCGCCGCTCGGCGAGCGCCGCTTCGTACTCGGCGCGTTCGAGCCGCATCTGCCACTGGCGCAGGATGGATTGATCTCGCGATTCCAGCTCATGGAGAGCCGCCAGGGCAAGTTCCAGTTCGGCCGGCTGTAGCGCCTTCAGCATCTCCTCCGCAACGACCCCGTCGAGCAAGTCACAGCGGAAGACCATGCAGGACTTGGTGGCCAGGCCTTCGTGACGCAACAAATTGCACTGATACGTGGGACGGATGCCGCCATTGCTGCGGTATCGTACGGTGAGCGCGTGGCCGCAGTTGCCACACAACAGCAGGCCTTGTAGTAAGGCCAGTCCTTCGCGCGCCGGACCGCTCAATATCGTCTCCTCGCCGTTCGTGCGGTTCTTCTCTAACCGTTCCCGATTCTTGACGAACTCTTCCAGCGTGATGTATCCCTCGTGGTGCTGATGCAAACTGACACGCCAGTCGGGCATGGCAACCGCCTGCATTCGTTTCCGCACTTCGCCATCGAGGGTGATCTCGCGACGATACTGGTAACGGCCGAAGACGTAGATCCCCGCATAGGATGGATTCTTCAGCATACCCAACACGCGGCTGTGGCTTAGCCGGCCCCAAATAATCTTGCCATCCCATGCCCCGCCGTAGGCTCGCTTGGGAAATCGTAAGCCCTTTTCCGTGAAGCGATGTACGACTGCATAGGCGCTGCCCGTTTCGCGAAACAGACGAAACACCATTTCCACTGCTCCCCGCACTTCGGCATCGACGTCCGGAACGATGCGGCCTTGCTCGTCATAGCAATACCCGACCGGCAGCGGGAAACGTAGTTCGCCTTTTTTCGCTTTGTTGAGCTTACCGCCCTGGAGGCGCGCGTGCAAAAAATGTAGTTCCGCTTGAGCCATTGTTCCCTTCAATCCGAGCAAAAGGCCGTCGTTGAAATCCGACGGATCGTAGCAACCGTCTTCGTCGATCACCAGCGTCGCGGTGAGTGCGCACAACTCCAGCAGCCGATGCCAATCGAGATTCGAGCGCGCCAGCCGTGAAACTTCCAGCGCAAACACCGCGCCCACTTGGCCCATCGAGACATCCGCCACCAGAGTCTTGAAATCCTCCCGCCGGGTCATCTCGGTCCCGGTCATGCCCAGGTCCCGGTCGAGCGTCCGAATCGCCGACTCGCTCCAACCCAGTTCCAGCGCCATCGTTCGCAATGCATACTGGCGCTCCGTACTTTCCTGGTGGTGGAGCACCTGGGCATTCGTCGACTGGCGGACATAAATGTAGGCCGGTCTGCTCCGGTGTTGTTCCGTGATCTTCGAGTTCATTGCCTGCCTCCGCGCTGGTCACACCCTCCGGGTTGCCAATGAGCCAAGCCTCGATCATATTGGCAAGGAGCACGCCGCCCAATCCAGCATCTATGGGTGCGTGGAGGGCGGCGAGCACTTCGGGCATAGTGACCTTTTAGAGCGCCTCCCGGCGGCGCAGCAGTTCGCGGTTGATCTCGGAGATCGCCTCTAAGATCTCGCGGGCTCGGTGGTAGTTGGCGACAAACTCGACAATCTTGGCGTAAGATTCCTGCGGCACATAATCCATTTGTGGCCGTAGGCCCGGGTGGCTCACCGAAAGGTAATACTTGGGGCCATGGCCGGGACCCTCGGCGCATTTGCACTCCGGCTTGCCGCAGCGTTTGTAACGCTCGATGAGCGAGCCGCGCAGGATCGCCTTGAGCGGGGGCAACTGGCGCAGAAGCGCCTGGCGCCGTCTTCTCAAGGTGGCAGCTGGCTCGTTTTCCATTTCTGTCAGACCACGCGTATAACTGGTCTGATTCTACCAAAGGAAAACACATTTTTCAACCCTTTTGTTCCGGCTTGGTTAGCTGATCCAGTAGAGCAGCCAGCTCGAAAAGTGAGTCAGCATCGAGCCGCCGCAGTGGCAGTCCCAACCCGCCATACGGAGACGGATCGGCCCAGTCTGTCCACTCGCGCGCAATGCTGAAGGTGCCGCGATCTTGCTCGCGGAGGAGGAGGGTATCAATACCTGTTGACCGGCGCTCCTTCAAAACCTGGAAGCGCTGGCCGCGAAGCGGATGGAACGGATGGCGAATCTCCGCCCATCCTAAATGCGATTTGTGCTCCAGTGCAGTTCGCGCTGACCGTGGGGATGCCAAGCTTTCGCACCCCTCCGTCCGGCTTGTCGATTTCGACACGCCTCACCGGTTTCGGTTCATAGGTCCCGTTCAACAGTTGTTCCCGGATGGCTGGCCAATGCTGTTTCAGATAATCCTTGATGCCGACGACGGTCATCCCGTCGACGCCCGGACTACCCTTATTGGCTCTCACCTGCCGCAATGCTGCCTTCAGGTTTTCTCGCTCACATACTGCCTCCATCAATCGATTCGTGCTAGCTGGGCTTTCGGTCCCCTTCGTCGCCCCGGACGGTTCAGCCTCTTCCCTTCCCGCCTGCCGGGCTTCACCCGTCAGCGCAGAAGAGAAGTCCAGTTCCATCTGGATATTCTGCTGCTTGTTGTCCTTGAGACTCATGGCCTACTGGCCTCTCCTTCTCGTTCGGGCCTTCGGCCATCGTTCCCGGCTCGGCCTATCCATTGCTCCACCTTTCGGCTTTCGGAGTGCCTCACTAGCCTTGCCGACGTCATGACCTACTATGCCCTCTGCTGACTTCTGCCCCGCGGTCAGGTCGCCTTTCGGTAGCCTCAGTCCGTTAACGGACACGGAGCAGATCTCCTGGGGTAAGCTCAGCCGCCTTCTGTGCACAGTCGCCGGATCTACGCTTCGCACCCTTGATGGATATGGACTTCGCGGTAAATTGCCCGCTCGTCCGGCGCTGGCGCCTAATATCCGGTTCTTGTCCATCGACTCGCACATTTGCTATACGCTTCTTTCAGACCCCACCTCGCGGCGGTAGCCCTTGCGTTCTTACTAGGCCTTCACCTCTATCAGGTTGGCCAGAGGACTTGCACCTACAAACTGCTGAGCATGCCCAGCACACAACGAAGCTGCTCGCGCAGCAGACGCTGGCGCGTGGGCGTGGTTCGAGCGGTCGGTTAGCAATTGGAGTATTGTGCGGGTCAGAGGAGATTCTCATGACCCGCTTACGCAAAATGATGCTCGATGAACTCGAGCGTCGCAACTACAGCCAGAATACACGTAGACTGTACCTTCACGCTGTGGCCGAGTGCGCCCAGTATTTTCACTGCTCGCCGGACCAGCTTGGGCTCGATCAAATACGCGACTACCAAGTGCGCCTTTTCGAGAACGCAAACTTAAACCCAACAGTGTCTGCGCTTACGTGGAAGCACTGCGGTTCTTTTTTGGGCATGTCCTCAAGCGCCCCTGGACGATGGACGACATGCCATACCCGAAACGGCCGCATACGCTGCCTCTGGTCCTCAGCCAGGATGAGGTGGCCCAACTCATCAATGCCGCTGCCAACCCGGCTCATCGGATCCTGCGGATGACGCTGTATGCCACCGGAATGCGGCGTGCCGAAGTCACCCGGCTCAAAATCGCGGATATCGATACCCAACGGATGGTGATGCATATCCGCGGCGCCAAGGGACGCAAGGATAGAGATGTCATGCTTAGCCCCAAACTGCTGGAGGCCTTGCGGGAGCACTGGCGCAGTCTGAGGCAAAAGCCCACCGAGTGGCTATTTCCCGGCAATCGCTGGCACACCGCGAATCACCCGATCGATACCAAGGTAGCTTGGCAAGCGTGCCAGGCGGCTGCCCAGCGAGCAGGTATTCAAAAGGAAGTTCACCCGCACACTTTGCGCCACTCGTTTGCCACCCATCTATGAGAGGCGGGCACCGACATACGGACCATCCAAATCCTGCTTGGTCATAGTGACCTAAAAGCTACCACCATCTATTGGCACCTGTCGCGGCGACACCTGCAGGAGACGGCCAGTCCGCTGGACGCGCTCACGCTGGATTCCAGCACGCCGGCATAGAACCGTGAGCCGGCCCCCGCTGGAGGTGGCCGATGTAATCCGCGCCGCTGGACCCGCTTTCATCCAGCGCTGCCTGAGCTGTTTCGACCGCCAGCATTTAAAGGCGCTGAACGCCATGCAGCGTTGTCGCACCGCAGCTCTCGGCGGCCATGTGGAGGAATGCTCGCGGTGCGGGCTGCGGACCATCTCCTACAATTCGTGTCGCAATCGCCACTGCCCAAAGTGTCAGGGCAACGCCCGCTGCCGCTGGCTCCGGGCCCGACCAGCAGAACTTTTGCCTGTGCGCTACGTGCCCGTCGTCTTCACCTTGCCGCACGCACTGGCCCCCTGGGCCTTAGCCAACCAGAAAACGATTTACACCCTGCGGTTCCGCCTCCGCGCCGAAACCTTGATAGCCTTCGCACGCGACCCGCGACTACTCGGCGCCGAGATCGGCTTCTTCAGCGTTCTCCATACCTGGAACCAGAAATTAGGGTAGTGGGCTACTTTGAGTAGCCCACTACCGAAATTAGAGCATCATCCGCACGTACATTCCGTGGTTCCGGAAGGTGGCATTTCGCCCGATGGCTCCCGCGGGGTCCGGCCGCGTTACAACTTCTTTCTCCCAGTCAAAGCCATGGCCACCGCCTTCCGCGGCAAGTTCCTCGACGCCCTGCGCAAAGCCTTTGCCGCAGGCGAACTGCATTTCCCCGGACAGTTGAAAAACCGGTCCACACCCCGAGCCTTTTCCGCGCTACTCCGCCCATGCTGCCGCCACCAGTGGGTGGTCTACGCCAAACGACCATTCCGCGGCCCGGAGCACGTTCTCCGGTACCTGGGCAATTACACGCACCGTATCGCCATCTCCAACCACAGACTGGTTGAACTGGAGAACGGGCCGGGGAGCTTTCGCGGGCGCGATTCGGCCCATAACAACAAGAAACGGGTGATCACGCTTCGGGTCGAAGAGTTTCTGCGGCGCTTCTTTCGGCATATCCTCCCTGGCAACTTCGTCCGCATCCGGCATTTCGGATTCCTGGCCAACCGGCCACGCCAGCAGCGGCTTGCCATCTGTCGCAAGCTGCTAAACCTATCCCAACTGCCGGCCAGCGCGAGCGGATCTACCGGGACGCCATCCGGTAACGACTTCTGGCGCTGCCCGAACGGCGGCGGCATCATGGTCATTGTGGAACGTCTCACTGCGACCCAGCTATATCTGCGCTCTCCCCCACCGAACCAGGAGGCAGCTTGAAGACAGATGGTTGTCCGCCTACACGCGAAACCGTGGCATCAGCGATAGGTGTGTGTCGGCGGCCTCCGCAGTATGCCAGACGCAGCCAAAGGCTTGGCGCCCAGACCAAAAGCCGCACTGCCAATCCACCATCAAAACGGCCGCGCGCGTTCTGCCTCGACAGATTCTCACGTCCCACGACTTCCCCCGCTTTAATTTCCATTGAAATCCCCTAAAGGGCCGCGTCTGCTGCAAACGCGAGCAGCTTCCTCCATCACGCTGTATCGAAAGCGACCCGCACAAGCTCCTCTCACACTTCCGCCACTTGTTTTGCTGGGTCGCTTCCGATACAGCACTAAGTGATATCGGTAGCAGTCCGGTCGGCGAGTGCGTGGATTCATGCCGGCGTTCGCTCCACGTAGCGCCAGTTCACAGAGGCACGCCGAGCTTCGGCGTTGATCTGCTCGACGGTGCGACCATCCCAAGCGCTGTCCGGTAAAGGGTCCCTTTCGCAGCGCAACAGAAACGAGCGGCTCAAGGTGTGGATCATGGTTGATGCTTTTTGGGCAGTGGCGGTCCTACGATATCCATGTTGTGCTTTAGAAACACGGCCTTGAGGGCTGCTTCGTTGTATGTGCCGGATGAGAAATGCGGCGCGCCGTAGTTCGATCGCGCGAATTACTCCAACCGCAAAGCCTCGGACGGATCCACGGACGCGGCGCGGCGGGCGGGGACGAAGCTCCCGACCAATGCGGCGCCGGCGAGGACGATGGCCGCGGCCCCGAGCGTGGGAAGATCCCAGGAGCGCACCTCGAACAGGAGAGCGCTCATGAGCCGCGTGGCGGCCAGTGACGCCGCCAGCCCCACGGTGATTCCAATCGCGGCCAGCCAGCCCGCTTCCATGAGGATCAGCCGGTAAACCGAGCCCCGGCGGGCGCCCAACGCCAAACGGATCCCGATCTCGCGCGTACGGCGGCTCACCGAATACGCGATGACGCCGTAGAGCCCCACCACGCCCAGCAGTAGCGCCAGCGCGGCAAATCCTCCGACGAGCCACGCAGAGGACCGGTGCAGATAAGCCGACGGCGAGTCATGAATCTTTTCATTCATGGTGACGCCGCGATAGGGGACGATTGCTGGATCGATCTGACGTACGGCGGTCTCCAGCGCGGGCAACAGCGACTGCTCGGATTGCGCGGTCCGCACCACCACAGCAAAATAGTTGGCGATATCCTGAAATAGCGGAACATAGAGAACCGGCGGGATCGCTTCATCGAGCGGTCCTTCCTTGATGTCTTCGACGATCCCCACGATTTGCAGCGGTACTGCCGAGGTGGAGACGTAGACCAGTTGCTTTCCGAGGGCATCCTCGCTGGGGAAATATTTCCGCGCGAGCGCCTGATTGATGATCGCAACGCGCGGCTTGGTGGCGTCTTCATCTTCAAGGAAATAGCGTCCTCGCGACAATTTCGCGCCGAGTGTCCGGAAATACCCCGGGCTCACGGCGCGGTCGGGCGCTTCATAGTGCTCGCCATGCCAGGGACGTCCGACCACTCGGAACCAGTAGGTGAAACTGTTGCCATCCAAAGGCACGCCCCGGCGCGCGGCCGCCGCCGACGTCACGCCGGGGATGCTTTGGAAGCGATCGAGAATCGTTTTGATGAACACCGCGGCCTGCTGGTCGGTGTAGTGGGGACCGGACGCCTGGATATTCAGCGTCACCAGATGATCCGGCTCGAACCCTAGGTTTACGCCCAACAGGCGATATAGGCTCTTCCCGAGCAGTCCCGCGCCCACCAATAGCACCGTGGCGGTCGCAAGCTCGACGATCACGAGCCTGGACCCAAGCCGCCGCCACCCTCCGCCCGCCGAGCCGCGGCCGCTCTCCGCCAATCCGGATCGCATGTCGGACAACGAAAGGTGCACGGCGGGCGTGCCGGCGAACAGGATGGTTGTAAACAGCGCGATCACCGCCGCAAACGCCAGCACGTGCGCATTCAATCCCAGGTTCTGCCAGAACGGCATGCGGGCCATCATGTTCGCCGGAATCAAGCCGGCGAGCGTGCGAATGGTCCAGGACATCAGCCCCAGGCCCAGCGCGGTCCCGGTGGCGACCAGCACCACGCCTTCGGTGATGAACAGCCTCAGGATCCGGCCGGGCGAGGCGCCCAGCGAAGTGCGCACCGCGATCTCTTTCCTGCGGTTTTCCGAGCGAACTAGCAGAAGGCTGGCCACGTTGACGCTCGCGATCATCAGCAGCAATCCCGCGCCGGCGAGCAGCGTAAGCAGGATAGGACGCACATCACCCACCACCACCGCGCTCAGCGATGCGACGGTGCCGCCCTGGTCGCGATTGCTGTCCGGATACTGCATTTCAAGCTGCTTCACGATCGCTTTGACATTGGCCAGAGCGGTTTCCAGCGACGTGCCGTCTTTAAGGCGCGCCAGGCCGAAGATGCCATGGCAGCTCCGGAAGAGATCGCAGTTTCCGGCCGCGTGAAACGCGTTCCAGAACTCGGCCTGGCCGACGGGAGGGAAGTAAAAATCGGGCGGTAGCACGCCGATGATGACGGAGGGAACGTCGTCGAGCGTAACAGACTGGCCCAGCACGTCTCTCCCGCCTCCGTAGCGCGTTCGCCAAGTCGAGTAGCTGAGCAGAACCGTCGGCTGCGCGCCGGGCAGATCCTCGCCGGGGTAGAAATCGCGACCCAGCACCGGCGCGACGCCGAGAGTCCGAAAGAAGCCGTCGGTCACGCGGGCGCCTCGCGCAAGCTGGGCGCCATTGGGAGCAGCGAGCAGATATCCGTTGGACTGATACGCCTCGAGCGAGCTGAAAACCGTATTCGCCTTCTTCAAATCAAGGTAGTCCGGATAGGACAGATTCGAGCGCGGAAACAGAGGGATGCTGCCGAAGACTCCAACCAGCCGCGACGGATCTTGGTAGGGCAGCGGCTTGCCCAAGGCGGCGTCGACAAAGGCGAATATGGCGACGCTGGCGGCTGTGCCGATTCCCAGTACCGCGATCGCCGTGCTGGTAAAGCCCCAACTACTTTTGATCTGCCGTCCGGCGAAACGGATATCCTGCAGCGTATCGAAAAAGTCCATATGCCCTCACTCAGAGAGACGATACCGGGTCGCGCCGGTTTGGTTACCTCACCCGTCGGGTCTTGTCGGATCATTAAGAAACGGCCCCTCCGTCAAATCGCTCCTGATTCGATCTAAGGCAGAATTGCCCATCAAATCGAAGTCCGCACTCCCGGAGCTGTCATCGGCTTGCCGGGTTGCGACCCTGCGCGTTGCTTCGCGAACGGACACTCTTCAAAAATCGTCGCTTTTTGGTAGGTCCAGATAACGCCACTATTCACTGGCAAGAACAGCCTTTCGTATAACCGTGGCGGGCTGCCCTGGACCAACACGGTGTTCTTAGAAATGAAGCGCCGCCGTGAAATTTGGCGCACACACCCCCGCTGCCAATAACAGCGATCGCAATCGAGGCGATCAGTGTTACAATCATGCGCGTTTTTGAGGCCAAACCCGATCGAGCGATAGCCATGGGAGGACTTATGAAGCGTCGCAAATTCACTATACGAAATCAGCAGGGCAAATCTGCATCCTATTGCTGATTTTTTCCGCACCACTCGTCAGCTCACAGTGATTGGCCAGTTTGCACAAGCCATCGTCGCCTCGGAAATGGCCAACGGCAGCTTCACCATCAAGACCAGCAAACCGGCAGTGAAGGTTTCCTGGCAAGTGACCGGCATCCGTCAGGACGCCGGGGCCAACGCCCATCGCATCCGGGTGGAAGTAGACAAGGCGCAGCCCGACCAGGGTCACTACATCCGTCCAGAGCTATTCGGGTACGAGGGTGAACCGAACATCGCGCAAATGCATCATCCCCGGCCACCTGCACCAACGAAATAGTGGCCACTGCTAGGCTTCCGACCACCCCTGACGAATGAGGACTTCGTAGTGCTCTTCGCAGACCCATATGGGCTCAAGATCACCGAAGGCCAAATTCTGCTCTGCGGGCCTGCCGCAAACTGCATCTTCAATCCTCGGTGGCCTCGTCGCGATCCTCGATGCCTTGTAGCTGGTCGGCATAGACACGCGAATCATCTGCACCGATTGGAGGAACTGACAACGCGGCATGGCATGACCTCACCTCTCATTTTGCTCCCATTTGCATACGATTTCCTGGGTCGCGAGTGCTGCGCGCTCGTGGGTGAGCTTTCGCGGAACGGTGTTTCTTCCCCGCTTAATCGCGCCCGCAGGCTTGCCGAAACCTCACAGTTTTTTCCGCCGGCGCCGAAGCCCAACGGCAGGTTCGCCGACTGCCGACCAGACCAAGGTCCGAGATGGCGACTTACCGTCAATCTGGTTTGTTGAGACCCCAGAACTAGTCGTCTACGCTGTCTCGCGCTGTTGCCGGCCATGCCTTCATCGCGGTGCGAATTACCTGCTCCAGTTCCTTCCGACTCGCGCCGCCGGACGCGAGGACCGCCATTCCGTAAACGACCGTGGCTACAAAACGGGCCAATGCCGCTGGATCGCTATCCTTCGGCAGATCGTGCTGTGCTTTTGCCCGCTCGAAGCGGCGCCGCAGGAGTGCCATCCCGGCTGTCCGATGTGCATTCAGCGCCTGCCGAACCGGCTCCGCTTCGTCGCCGCAGGCAATCGCGCCATTGACTGTCAGGCAGCCGCCTGGGTTCCGGGAACTGGCCTGCAGATCGGCGGCTCCCCTCAAGAGTTGCTCTGCCACCTCGCGGGCCGTGGGCTGCCCGAGCGCCGCGGCGACATAGCCTGCAGGTCCGGCTGCATAGCGCTCCAAAGCGGCCCGAAACAAGGACTGCTTGTCCCCGAATGCGGCATACAAACTGGGCCGGCTGATACCCAACGTTCCCGTCAGGTCGGTAACCGAAGCGCCTTCATAGCCTTTCGCCCAGAACAAGCGCATGGCCTTCTCCAGCGCGGCATCGGTATCAAATTCTCGGGGCCGACCCATGACGCCTTGCTCTTTCCTCACCCCAGCAATTTTCTTTTCCATTTCCGCATCTCCAGCCCACCGGCTCAACATCTATACCAATAGGTACATTATATGAGATGCGCAAGCCGGACACGGCGTCGCTTCTCAACAGAAAGGCACCAATATGAACTCGCAATTTGAAGGAAAAGTCGCCCTGGTGACAGGAGGTAGCAGCGGAATCGGACTGGCGACAGCCAAACTCTTCGCACAACGCGGCGCCGCGGTGTATATCACGGGACGCCGCCAGAAAGAACTCGACGAGGCGGTTCGCGAGATCGGCCACTCGGCAACGGGTATCCAGGGAGATGTCTCGCGCCTGGGGGATATCGACAAGGTTTATCAGACTATCGGCGAGCAGAAGGGCAAACTCGACATCCTTTTCGCCAACGCCGGCATCGGCGAGTTCGCTCCGCTGGGACAGATTAAGGAGGAACACTTCGACAGAGCAGTTCGACGTCAACGTTAAGGGCACGCTCTTCACGGTTCAGGGCGCATTGCCTCTGATGTCCGCGGGCAGCGCGATTGTCTTGAACGCCTCGCTGGTTTCCATCAAGGGAAGCCCGGCCTTCAGCGTCTATAGTGCCACCAAAGCGGCGCTCCGCTCGTTTGCGCGCAATTGGGCCGTGGACTTGAAGGGCAAGGGCATCCGCGTCAACGCGGTCAGTCCGGGCGTCATTCCGACGCCGGGCTATCACACAAGCCTTGGGATGACGGAACAGCAACTGGACGACTACATCCAGTCCGTCACTCCGGCCATTCCGCTGGGCAGAACAGGAACCACGGATGAGATCGCCAAAGCAGTCGCGTTCCTCGCCTCCGACGAAAGCAGTTACATCACCGGGAGTGAACTCTTCGTCGATGGCGGTCAGGGCCAGATCTAAAGAACGGCCCACGATGGGCAGACTGGAAGGCAAGACAGTCGTCATCACGGGCTACCAGCAGTATCGGCTTGGCTGTCGCAAAGCGATTAGAGCGGGAAGGACGCCGTGTGTACATCACCGGCCGCAGTTTCCGGGATCGCCCAGATTTACGGGCCAGCACCGCCGCCGACGGATTCGGGCAGGAGCCCTTTTCGCCAATGGCGTTCATTCGCGCCCAAGAAGATCAAAAAGCACAATTTGCGGTAACGGGCTAACGGCGTGGCGGCCCATCCGTCCTTAGCAGGATGATGAAGTACTCCTGCCTGGCTGCGATTTTCACGCTGGCCGTATGGGGAGCAGAATGGCCGGGCTGGCGCGGGCCGCATCGCGACGGACTCTCCACGGAAAGCGGGTTGCTGAAGGCTTGGCCGGCGGGCGGACCGCCTCTTGCCTGGGAGGCGCACGGGTTGGGTGCGGGATTCTCGAGCGTGGCGATCACGGGCGACCGCATCTATACCATGGGCGACCGCCGTGACGGACAGTACGTTCTGGCGCTCAATCGGGCGGACGGCAAGACTGTATGGGCGACACGCATTGGCGAGCCGTGGGAAGACAATGACGCACCGGGTCCACGGGGAACGCCCACGCTGGACGGCGACTCGGTGTACGCGATCGGCACGGAGGGCGAGGTCGTGTGTCTCGACGCGGCGACCGGCGAGGCGCGTTGGCGCAGGTCGATGGTGCGCGACTACAACGGCCGCATGATGTCGGACTGGAAATTCTCGGAATCGCCACTGGTCGATGGCGACCGAGTGGTTTTTACGCCGGGCAGTTTCGACGCTCTGATGGCGGCCGTGGACAAACGGACGGGAAAGGAAATCTGGCGGGCGGGAGGCGGCGCACGGGTGGGCTCTGCGGGCAGTAATGGCGCGGGCTACGCCTCGATGGTGATCTCGGAAGGCGCGGGCGTTAAGCAATACGTACAACTGGCGGGGCGCGGGCTGTTCGGCGTGCGGGCCGCGGACGGCAAGCTGCTGTGGAACTACAACCGGATCGCCAACGATATCGCCAACATTCCGACGCCGGTGGTGCGCGGCGATTACGTATTCGCCGCCACGGGCTACCAGACCGGAAGCGTACTGCTGAAGCTCGCGCGGACGGCGGATGGGGTGGCGGCGCAGGAGGTTTATTTTCTGGACGCGCACACGTTTCAGAATCATCATGGCGGCTTCGTGCTGGTGCGCGATTTTATTTATGGCGGGCATGGCCACAACAACGGCTTCCCGATTTGTTTGGACTTTCTGACGGGCAAGGTGAGATGGGGCGGCGACTTCCGGCCGGAGGGATCGCAAGGCTCTGCGGCGGTGGCGTATGCCGACGAGCACTTGTATTTCCGGTATCAGAACGGAGTCATGAAGCTCATCGAGGCATCACCCGCCGGGTATAAGGAGACGGGCTCGTTCCGCATTCCGGGAGTGAAGCTGCCGAGCTGGTCGCACCCTGTGATCTTGGACGGGAAGATGTACCAGCGGGAACAGGACGCGCTCTACTGTTACAACATCAAGTGAACTTTACGGCCATATCTGTAGCGGTTTCTGGCCGGCGATGGTGCGGATTCAGGCCGGAGTTCGCCCCACGTAGCAGAGTTGGAAGCGGATCTCGTCGCTTGGCCGGGTAACGTCGCCCAGAACCAGTGGAAGGCACAATGGAGCAGGGCTGAAGCCGGACCCGCGGGCTGCCGGTGTTCGATTTGGGACAGTGTTTTTCGACTGTGGCCAAGGGGAGGCGCGGGGTTGAGGTTTGCGCACAGCGAGTAGTGTTCTGGGGCGAGGCGCGGCGTGACGCGAGAAACAGGGACGGAACGACGGAATGCTCCGATGCCGGACCGGGCCGGCGCGGCGCGGCGCGTAAGACGGCTATGGGCGTGCTTCCGAGGAGAGCCAAGGAGACCTGTGTGTTCAAGACAATTCTCGAAATCCTGCCGGCGGTTTGCCTGGCGATGGGCATGGCATGGGCGGCGGAAAGCCCCTTCATCGGCGAGTGGAAGCTCGACCCATCGAAGAGCAGCATGCCCGACGAGATGAAGGTTCACAGCAAAGGCGGCAACAAGTACGCGTTCGATTTTGGCGGGGGCGCCGAGACGATCGTGGTGGATGGGAGTGACCAACCGGGCTACGCCGGGACCCTGCTGTCGGTGAAGGCTGAAGCACCCGACACCTGGATCGTCGAGCGCACGAAAGACGGCCGGTTGCTGCTAAAGGCGACGTGGAAGCTCTCGAACGACGGCAGTACGCTCACGGACTATTACCGCGAGTACGAGTCCGACGGCTCGACGCTCAGCATGGATTACGTCTACCAGCGCACTGGTGGAGGATCGGGCTTCGCGGCAGACTGGCAGAGCATCAAGGAGACGATGAACTCGCCCTTTTTGATGCAGGTCAAGGAGTTTCAAGGCGACGGCCTCTCCTTCATCACACCCTCGGAGCAAGAGACGAAAAACGTAAAGTTCGACGGCAAGGAATATCCCAACGAGGGGCCGAACGCGGGCCGAGGCGCTTCTTCCTCGATTCGGCGGGTGGACGAGCGCACTCTGGTGATCACCGACAAGGCCGACGGTAAGGTGACGGAGACCGAGGAGATTGAACTCTCAGCCGATCTGAAGACCTTGACGATCACGGTGCACATTGCCGGCCGCGACAAGCCGAATGTGATGGTGTTCGAGCGGCTCCGCCGCGCCGGCTACGGTCGCCGCCAATTCTGTTTCACCGCGCAGAGAAGCCAGTGCCGCAAACCCGCCCAGCAAGTTGCTCTCCGAAGAGGATTTCTCCAGAGCCTATGAACAGGGACGCAAACTGAAACTCGACAATTGTGTCGCGCTGGCCCTCGGAGAGCATCCCAGCTAGTCCGCGCGCGCAGCGAAGGCCACACCCGGAAGAATGAGTGTGGCCTTTCCACTCCGGCCCGATTACCCAGCCAGCCTGGACGGGGACACCACGCCGCGATTGTTAATGGACAAATGAAAAGACCGCATCGGCGGAATTCACCCCCCAGACGCCGGCTCCGTACCCGCTCGCAATCTGTGTAAGGACACCCGGCACGGCGACGGCGGTTTCGACGTTAGGGTCGAGGCGGAGGATGCCTGTGTAGGGAGGCACGGCCGTGGTAACGATTCCCCAGACCCCATTTCCCCCAGCCACGAGTTGAATGAACCGGGCCCCGACAGTCTGGACAAAACCGGCGGGGCCTTGGTACCGGTAGGCATTACCAGCAGCATCAAGTCCCCACACGTCGTTCACGCCCACCGTGATCTGTTGCAGAGTGCCTGGAATTTGCACCCATGTTGCCGTGATGAAGTGGTACTGGAAGATTAGGCCAGCGGCATTGAGGCCCCAAACATCGCCTGCGCCGGTGCTAATATGCGTGAGAAAACCCGGGGAATTGTCCCACACCAAGGTGCAATAGTTATATCTGAAGATCTGCTGATCGACGTTGATTCCCCAAACTTCATAGGGATGGCAGTTGTCCGTGTCGCCTTCGCCGACCGTGATTTGAGTAAGCTCCCCCTGCACTTGAACGAGCTTCTTGGTGGCGAAGTCGAACTGAAAAATCTCGCTCCTTGCGTTTAGTCCCCAGACCGCGTCCGCCTGCATCAGGCTGCCGCCGCCCACGGCGATCTGCGTGAGCTTTCCAGCTACCTGGGCGAATTTCGTGTTGGGGGCATTGTAACGAAAGACCTGTTGAGAACTGTTAATACCCCAGACTTCCGCGCGGCCGGCAGCGACCTGTGTGAGAGAGCCGGGGACTTGGTCGAACTCCTGTGCTGATGCAGGGACCAGGGCGGCGGCCCAGCAAGAGATGCAACCAGCCAATAACCATATCCGACGATTCATATTTCCTTTTCTCCTTATAGGAAGACGGACCCAAAAGCGACCTAGAGTGCCGCCGGGACCCGCGTTCGTTTTCGATTATCAGGTTTGTCCGCCGCACTGTAAATGTGCGGCGGCTAATCTTTGGATATTCTGCTAGTAGACGCGCACGAGTTTGAAAATACACGGCTTGCAGTTGTCCAACAGGACCGTGATATACTCACTGCGACTATGCGCCATGCCTGATTTGACCCGTGCGAGGGTACGTCTGTTCCGCTTCGGACCGTTCGAGCTCGACGTGCGCTCGGGAGAATTGCGCAAGCACGGGATCCGGCTCCAGTTGCGCGAACAGCCCGTCCGGGTTCTGCTCCTGTTGCTGGAGCATCCCGGCGAACTCGTGGTGCGAACCGAGATTCGCGATAAGCTTTGGCCGAACGATACCATGGTCGAATTCGACCCGGCGATCAACAACGCCATTCGGCGGCTGCGCGACGCGTTGGGAGAATCGGCTGAAA
Source organism: Bryobacterales bacterium (assembly GCA_963756605.1). GTDB lineage: Bacteria > Acidobacteriota > Terriglobia > Bryobacterales > Bryobacteraceae > Bog-159. The sequence continues at coordinate 15,805 of CAVWOT010000023.1, forward strand.
AGCCGCGTTACATCGAGACGGTGGCGCGCCGCGGCTACCGCTTTCTGGGGGAAGTGGAAGTGGTTGAGAGGCCTGCTGCCGGCGGCTCCGGAATGGACGCCGAGGATCTCGAGGGCAAGACCGTCTCCCACTATCTGGTGCTCGACAAACTGGGCCGGGGCGGAATGGGTGTCGTTTTCCGGGCCAAAGACCTGAGCCTGAAGCGACACGTAGCGCTGAAATTCCTGCCCGAGGAGTACAGCAAGCATGCACAGCCTTTGGAGCGCTTCCAGCAGGAAGCCCGCGCCGCCGCGGCGCTGAACCATTCCAATATTTGCACCATCTATGAGATTGGCGAGCATCACAGCCGGCCCTTTATAGCGATGGAACTGCTTGAGGGACAGACGCTCAAAGACATCCTAGCCGAAGGGCCGCTGGAGCCGCGGGAGCTACTGGAACTGGCCGTGCAGATTGCCGGAGGACTGGAGGCGGCACACCGGAAAGGCGTTGTGCACCGCGATATCAAGCCGGCCAATCTCTTCGTGACCCGGCATAAGCAGGTAAAGATCCTGGATTTCGGTCTGGCAAAGCTGGTTCCCGGACATTCGTTAAACACGCTCCACCAGGAGGCAGTGGACGAAGCGGCTGCCGTGGCAGACCCGCGGCGGAGAGTTCCAAGCTCGCCGGAGGGCACGGCGGCCTATATGTCGCCCGAGCAGGCGCGGGTCGAGGATGTGGACGCGCGTTCCGACATCTTCAGCCTGGGTGTGGTTCTTTATGAAATGGCTGCCGGCAGGCGGCCTTTCGGCGGTGGGTCGTTGGCTGAGACGCTGGACGCCATCTTAAAGGACGATCCGCCCGCATTGCCGCTTTCCGTGCCGGCGGCGCTCGACCGGGTCGTGCGCCGCTGCCTGGAGAAGGAGCCGGATCGCAGGTTCCAATCCGCCGCCGATTTCGCCAGCGCATTGGTATCGCTGGCTGGAGTTCCGGCTAATCCCGCGGGCATTTCGTCTCGGCTCACGCCGCCCAACAATCTTTCAGCGCAGCAGGTCAGCCTGGTGGGTCGTGAGCGCGAGATAGAGCAAGTATGCGACCTGTTGCGGCGCGACGGCACGCGGCTATTGACCTTAACGGGTGTCGGCGGTACGGGCAAGACGACGCTGGCGCAGGCGGCAGCACGGCAGTTGCGGGACGAGTTCTCCGACGGCGTTTTCTTCGTTGAACTTGCTGCCATCAAACAGGCCGACCTGGTCGCCTCAACCATCGCGCAACCGTTGGGCGTCAAAGCGGCTGACGGAAAGCCCAGCATCGAGGCGCTGAAGGACTACTCACGTGGGAGAAAAATGCTGCTCGTGCTCGACAACTTCGAGCATCTTACCAGCGCCGCTTCGCTCCTCATGGAGTTGCTGGCCGCCGCGCCGCGGCTTAAGATGATGGTAACGAGCCGCGCGCTACTGCACTTGAGCCTGGAGCGCGAGTATCTGGTCCCGCCGCTCGCCACTCCTGAAACATCCGCGCAATTCTCGCCCGAGGGCTTGATGCGTTATGAAGCCGTGAGGCTATTTGTCGAGCGGGCGCGGGGAGTGAAGGCAAACTTCGCTTTGACCGGTGAAAACGCGCGCAGTGTGGCGGAGATCTGCTTGCGGGTGGACGGTCTGCCTCTGGCCATCGAACTCGCGGCGGCGCGTGTGAGAGTCCTTTCGCCGCGGGCGATTCTCTCGAGGTTAGATAGCCGGTTGAAGCTGCTGACGGGCGGAGCACTTGACCTGCCTACCCGTCAACAAACCATCAGCGGCGCCATGGAGTGGAGCTATGAGTTGCTGTCGGCCGGCGAGAAGCAGTTGTTTCGCCGGCTGGCGGTGTTCGCAGGAGGTTTCACCCTCGAAGCAGCCGAAGGAGTCATCGTTGGAGAGCCGTCTCATCTGGCCAAACATGTGACTGCCGAACCAACCATCGAAGCGCTCGAAGGGATTACCTCTTTGGTTGATAAGAGCCTGCTTGTGGCAAAACCGCAAACCCACGGCGAGCTGCGCTTTCGGATGCTGGAAGTCGTCCGCGAATACGCACTCGATCGTATGGAGGCAAGCGGTGAGGCCGAACAGATACGGCGTCATCACGCCGCTTACTTTCTTGGAATCGCTGAAGAAGCCGAGCCGCATTTGCACGGTCCGCTACCGGCGAAGTGGCTGAGATGCCTGGAGGAGGAACACGGCAACATACGAGCGGCCCTGCGGTGGTGGTTGGCTTACGACGCGGGGATGGCGGCACGCTTGGGCGCGGCGATCCGATACTTTTGGGTTTTTCAGGGACACTTGGCTGAGGGCTTAGCAGTGTCGCAGGAAATATTGAGGCTCTGCGATCGGGCTCCCACCACCGTGCGGTGGAAATTGTTATCCATGGCCGGCAACTTGGCGAGGTACCAAGGCGATTACGAGACCGCCCGAAGGCTGTATGAAGAAGGCTTGTCCGATGGGCGTTCCGTCCACGATTTGCGGCAAGTCTCATTGTCTTGCAGAGGATTGGGAGGATTAGCGTTTGAGCAGGGCGACTACCCCACTGCGCGCGGGTTCGCCGAGGAAGCTTTGTCCGTCGCCCGCCAATCGAACGATCGGTTTGGCATCGCCCGATCGCTCAGTATGATTGGAGATTTGGCTCGAGGGCAGGGCGAGGATGCGGCGGCGCGTCCCCTGTATGAGGAATCCATCGCAATCTGCAGGCAACTCGATAATAATTATTCTACCGCCAACATCCTTACGAATTTAGCAGCGGCCGAGTTCGGCGAGGGCAACTACAGCGCCGCACACGCACACTTCACGGAAGGCTTGACGATGCTTCGGGAAGCAAGCGGCGAGATCGTAGGCGACAAGATATCTATTTCTTACTTACTCGATGGATTTGCGGCTCTGGCTGCCCTGCGCGGTGAAACAGAATTGGCGGCAACAGTAGCCGGCGCGGCAGAGCACCTGCGAGAATCAATTAATTACAATGTAGAACCTGCCGAACGGCGCTTCCGCGATGCTTACATGGCTTCTCTGCGCACAATGCTCTCCGATGGGGATTTTTCCAGAGCTTATGGACAGGGAGGCAAACTGAAACTCGATGATTGTGTCGCGCTGGCCCTGGGAGAGAAGACCAGCTAGTCTGTTCCCGCCCGCGAAAGGCCATACCCGGAGGTTGAGTGTGGCCTTTTTGTTCGGCCGCCCGATTACGCAGCGAGCCTGGGAGCTGGACTGATCGTGCGTCGCCTACGGCCGGACAAATGAAAAGACCGCATCGGCAGAGTTAACCCCCCAGACGCCGGCTCCGTACCCGCTCACGATCTGTGTAAGGATGCCTGGTACCGGGAAACTGAAGGGGGCTTCCTGGACCGGCTCGCCGAAAACCGATGCCGACGCACAGTGCGAATTACGTCATCAGCCGGAGGGCTGGAGCCAAGCGCATCGATTCATCGCCCTGCGCTACATCAGAAAGAAGCAGCCGGCCGTGGCGGAGAAGCCCGAACAATATCAGCTGTTCGACACCGCGGAGTCCAGCTACCGCGTATTCGTCACGAATATGAGCGACGGCATCGCCGTGCTGGCGTGGTTCTACAGCCAGCGGGCGGGCGCCGAGAACCTCATTAAGGAAGCCAAAAACGACGCGGGTCGGCAGACCATCCGCCGGGACGGTGGCCGATGAACTGCGTTTACTTTCAGCTGGCCATGGTGGCCTACAACCTCTCGGCATCTCCACGTAGCAAACGTGAACGAGGGTTTCGTTGCTGGAGTCCGTTGCGTCAGCAGCCGGTGCCGCTCCTGGCCGTTCCTCCCACTCGAACCAATCCTCGCCGCACTCCGCTGGCGGTAGCTATTTCACGGTTACGACGTGCCGCGGTCCGGTGTAATCGTCGGGCAAGATTTTCAGGTAGCCGTACTGAATCCGGAAACGCTGTGCCGCCGTGCTCAGAGAGTTTCGATTCTCCAGCCCGCGCAATCGCCTGGCAATGGCCCTCACGGGAGGCTCCGTAATGCGATCGGCTCTCCGTTCAGTAGTGGCAGTCTGTCGTCCAGCCGTTCCAACGCCGCGCGAGATTCCGCCTGATCATCGTAAAGTCCTGCGCACGCGCGCGGCGATTATTCTTTCGCCGGGAGACATGCCGGGCGCGAACGCGGGTTGGGGTACGTCTTCCGGCTCGGGTCCCAGCCGGGCTGCGCGGCGGCGCCGAATGCGGCTGCTCTTGCTCTTGCGGATGCCTTGCAGCGATTCAGGGTGTCGATCCTCAGCGACGCAAGCCCTCGGAAGCCGCTGAGTTTTTTTCCCACGGACTGTACATTTTTCCTGCGTTCTCCGCATGTTTGATTAGGAGCACAACAATGCAAGTTCAAAAAACGAATTGGAACGGTTTGCGGCTGACGCTCGCCTGCGCTTTACTAGTGGCGTTTGCCGCCGCTCCGCTCCATGCCCAGCATTACCAGGACCTCTACGATTTTAACTGTGATTCGGGATGCACGCCATATGGAATATTGATTCAGGGCGTCAACGGCAATCTTTACGGAACCAGCTCGAGCGGGGGCGCCCACAACCTGGGGACGATCTTCATGGTCAGCCTGACCGGTGCGTACACGGATCTGTTTGATTTCAACTCGACTACGGGCGCCGGAGGTGGAGGATTGACCCTGGAATCCGTCGACAAGAATTTCTACGGGACCACGTCTGGCACGCTGTTTCAATTCAACCCCTCAGCCAATGCCTTCGCCGTCATGTATACGTTCAGCAGCACGGACGGTACTCCTGCGGGTCCTCCGGTTGAGGGCAAGGATAGCAATCTCTACGGCGTTGTCGGTGAAACACCGTACCGCTTTACGGTGTCGACGGCGACGCTTGAGCTACTTTCCAACCCGGTACCCGGCGATCCGAGCGGCCCGCTGTTTGCGGCATCGGACGGGTACATGTATGGCGCCACCGAGAACGGCGGACACCTCGAAGCGGGCGAAATCTTCCGCCTGAGTACGACGGGAGCGATCAAGAAGCTTTACGCTTTCACCGACGAAGACGACGGCGCCAACCCCAATGCCCCACTCACCGAAGGAATAAAGGATGGCAACCTCTACGGAACCGCCCATATCGGCGGGTATTACCATGACGGTGTGTACGGAACGATTTTTGAGATGAGTCTGCCGTCTGACAATTTAGGAGCTGGCTACAACTTCGACGGAAGCGCCGGCACCAACCCCACGGCAGGTCTGTTGTCCGCGTCGGATGGGAACTTCTACGGTACAACGAATGCCGGCGGATCAAACGATTTAGGCGTTATTTTCGAATGGCAGACGGGGGGATCCTATTTTGAGCTGTTCGATTTTTCGGGTAATGGCGGGTTGGTGCCCGGCGCAACTCCGAATACAGCTATCATGGAAGACACCAATGGCATGTTCTATGGGCTGACGTCTTCCGGTGGAGCTAACGGAGCCGGAGTTTTTTACACCATGACTCCCGCCAGCCCCGTGAACCATATCAGCCTATGCTGCAACTGGTTCGTAGTCCTCGATCAGCCGGTGACGATTGTTGGCCAGAACCTGACGGGGGTCGTCAACGTTTACTTTGGCTCAGTGCAGGCACAATTCCGGCCTGGTTCCGACACCTATCTGATCGCGGACGTGCCGAGCGCCGCTATCGATGGCCTCGTCACTGTGACCTTGGCAACCGGCGAGCAAATCGAAAGCCAGCAGTCCGTGCACATTCTCCCAAAGATAACCAATCTCGATCCTTCGAGTGGCCCGGTGGGCACGCAGGTGGGCATCGTGGGCGGCGGATTCTCGGGAACAACGAAGGTAACGTTCGGCGGCGTCGCAGCGGCCAATTTCATGGTGGTTAGCCCGGCGCTGATCCAGGCCACGGTGCCGGTGGGCGCGACCACGGGCAAGGTCGAAGTTGTCACCCCCAATGGCTCCGCCAGAAGCAAAAAGACGTTCACCGTCAACTGAGACTTACTCACTCTCTGCCAAGAGAAAAATGCGAAACTCTGGCTCTTTATGCGGAGCGCCGGTAACGCTTGCGTCGCGTGGCTTGCTGCAGGTCGATCCCGCTCGGCAGAGCGCCTAATTCTTGTACCGTGATCTCCCGCTGGCGCGCTTCAGAGCTGTCACCCAACGGCACCGCGTACGTGCCCTCTTCCAGGCGCTTGCTCTACACGGCGAATCCGTCTCGGTCCCAATACAGGACCTTCACGCGGTCCCGCCGTCGGCCGGCGAACACAAACAGGTGTCCGGCGAACGCATCTTGCTTCAGATGTTCCCGCACCAGAGCATGCAGCCCGTCGAAGCTCTTGCGCATATCACAGGCCGTCAAGCACACATGAACCCGCACGCTGGCCGGCAGGTGGATCATGCGCGCAGAGCTTCCATCACCGTGCGTAGGGTGGTGGCGTCCACCCCCGTGCCGAGGCGCAGCCGCTCACCGGTCGCCAGCACCAGTTCCAATTCCGCCTGCGCCGCAGGCGCCGACGGCGTTGCGCCTCTCTCGACCAAAGCGAAACGCACTGGCTGCTTCCGGCTCAGCAACCGCTTGCGCCAATCGTAAAACTGATGCTCTGCAATACCTTGTTCCTCGCAGAACTTCTTCACGGACATCCCAACTACGCTCTTGCTCGGCTATTCATTCCTGCCACTGATCATGTTTGGAAGCTGTCTGCTCGCCGATGGTTTCGCCCATGAAACAACTATGCAGCCTGGCCGGTCCGTTGGGAAGAGGGGTTCATCGGACGCTTACCCTAATCGGTACTGTCATAGGCTGTGCATTGCTTGCGTGGATTCCTCTTTCTATCGAGGACAAGAGCTTCGGCAAATTAGTCAGCGCCTGCACAACAGCCCCTTGTACAACTGCCAATCCGAGCGCGTGTGTGACTCTCACAATGCTCATACTTGTAGGCATGCCAACGTTGTTGGGCTTCAGTGAACGTACATTGCCGTTTTTTGAGCAGCGGATTTTTGGTAAGGCCGGTTTGCCACCAACTCGCCCAAAACGCCGCAAAATATGACGCTCTTCCCTGCCCGCAAACGTCCGGGCAGAGCCTCAAGGTAAAACCTATGAAATCACAGGCGCCCGACGGATCGCTCTATATCACCGAGAGCCAAAACGGCAAAGTCTGGCGCGTTTTCTATCGGGGCAATTGACGTTTAGCGAGCCGGCCGCACATCCCCCAGCACGGCGCCCCACGCCGGCCCCCCGCGCGGCAGCGTAAGAATCGTCCTCCAACGAGAAGGCCACATCCACGCGCGCGGCCGGCTCGAGTTCCGCCGCGCGCTCCGCGAAATTCCAGGCCTTCAGCACCAACGTCCGCCCGTTCTGCCGCACCCGAATGGCGCCAGGCTAATACCTCCGCCACACTGTGCTCGTCGATCTCCCGGAATTCGAGCCGCGCGTTAATCTCCACCTCTGACGCCAGATCGTCCAGCGTCAGTCGCGCCGCGCGTACTCGTCGAACCGTGCGCGAAACAGATCGACTTTGTCGCCAGGCAGCGTGACTCCCGCGGCCTGCCGGTGGCCTCCGAAGCGTTCGAACAAATCCGGCATAGCCTCCAGCGCCTGCAGCAAATGAAATGGCCGGATGCTGCGTCCTGAACCCCGCGCGCGGCCATCCTCCGGATCGCGGCCCAGCACGAACACGGGACGATGGAAGCGCTCCACCAGCCGCGACGCCACGATGCCCAACACGTCGCGATGCCAGTTGTCCGCCGCGAAAACCAGCGCGCGCTGGGCGTCGTCGATCGGTACGCGCGCGCACGGGCTTCGGCTGACGTTGCACAAAGGTCCCTATTTGAAACAACACGGACGGTTTGCATGCACCAGCGGCGACCGCCTCGGATGCCTCCGTCTGACTTCGCAATCCATTTACCTGTCTCCAGACCGGCAGCCGCCGCTGGAGCAAGAAGCAACCACGCTCCCCGCGCAGCTATCGTCACCTTGGGTAACTAACAGTTGTTGCCTGTTGACAATCCTTATGACCCGGGTTGTATGTTGGTTACATGTATTGAATCACCGCCGGATTCGAGGGTCCCGGTGATGGTCACTTTCTGGCCGGCATAGTCCCACGCCTTCTTCTGATTATCCAGTTGATACGCGCGCTTGGCCGCTGGATCCTAAAGCGCATACGCGCCGCCGCTCTTTACGCACGCGATAGCGCATTCCCTGGCGTTCTTAGCGCCTTCCGACTTCATCATGTTGTCATGTGAGCCTATTTGAGCACACTGGCTGTCCATGACCTCCCCGGTAAAGGTGTGGTCAGCGGCTCGGGCAGCGCCGAGTCCGGCAGCAACGCAAAGTACAGTGACAAATAATGACTGTCTCATGTATATTCCTAAGCTATCTTTCCGGGACGGTGTTCGTGAGATTCCCGCCCCTAAGGGTATACCGCCGGCAATCCGCCGGCCAAAGCGATCCAAAATCTATCGCCATACGCCAGACGTATCCATGGCCGAGAAGCGCAGGCCCTATCGCGCCACCCGAAAGGACACGTTGCTCGAAAGCGTGCCGCTGGGAGTTATTACCTTGACTGCGCCGGTGGTGGCGCCCGCGGGAACGGTTGTCGCGATTTCAGAACTCGATACCACAGTGAACTTGGCCGCCGTGCCGTTAAAAGGCGATGCTAGTTGCGCCGGTTAGATCGGTCCTCAGAATGATTACGCCCGCTCCCACCGCGCCCGAAGCAGCCTGTGTCTCTACAAACGGACCCAGACCTACGGAAAGGCTGTAAGTCGTGCCGTAGTCGAGTCCACCCTACCCGGTCGCCCGTAGAAATTCCCGCCCCCAGCGGCACCCTCTTCGAAAATCACTCCCAGTGGCGCGCACGCATCACTAATACATCGCTATGCCAACCTTATCTGCTTCTTCCTAAATGATAAGCGCGAAGTAATAGGAACACGTGTGAACTCTCTGTAAGTACGGTGCACTTGAATACAACTTGGAGACTCCGATTTCGGCGAAGTCACTCGAGCCAGCGACTCTTGCCAGTATTGGACCGCCTGGGCCCAAGGGTAAGTTCCGCCCCTGTGTTCAGGTTTACTATCACCACGCCCGTGGTGCCTGACAAGAAGTGCCAATAGCCGCAACGTTACCAGGTGCGGGCTTGCTTGTGTCATGGATGGGTAAAGGCTTGTCAGCTACTAATTTAACATCGGCAGCCTGCCGCCGCGGCTGATTTCCAGGGCGTCGCGGTAGCGCTCAACGGTTTCGGCGGTCGTGGCATAAAGAATTCGGTTGTTCGGCACTCGCCTCGGAGATTCCCGAGTATAACGCCGTCATCCGGGAGACAAGTGGCGGCTCTTGGTTAGGGCGTTGCCGGCCGCACATCCCGCAGCACCGCGCCCCAAGCCGGCAGCCCCCGCGCGGCGGCGTAAGAATCGTCCTCCAACGAGAAGGCCACATCCACGCGCGCGCCCGGCTCGAGTTCCGCCACGCGCTCCGCGAAATTCCAGGCCTTCAGCACTAACGTCCGCCCGTTCTGCCGCAGCATCACGCGCAGATGCTTCTCCTTCATCACCGCGGGCGGACCCACCACCTCCACGTTCAACGCGGCAAATAACGGCGCGGGATTGCCGCACCCGAATGGCGCCAGGCTGAATACCTCCGCCACACTGTGCTCGTCGATCTCCCGGAATTCGAGCCGCGCGTCAATCTCCACCTCGGGCGCCAGATCGTCCAGCGTCAGCCGCGCCGCGGCGTACTCGTTGAACCGTGCGCGAAACAGATCGACTTTGTCGCCGGGCAGCGTGACTCCCGCGGCCTGCCGGTGGCCTCCGAAGCGTTCGAACAAATCCGGCATAGCCTCCAGCGCCTGCAGCAAATGAAATGGCCGGATGCTGCGTCCGGAACCCTGCGCGCGGCCATCTTCCGGATCGCGGCTCAGCACGAACACGGGACGATGGAAGCGCTCCACCAGCCGCGACGCTACGATGCCCAACACGCCGCGATGCCAGTTGTCCGCCGCGAAAACCAGCGCGCGCTGGGCGTCGTCGATCGGCACGCGCGCGCACTCCTCTACAATCTGTTGTGTTACTTCCGCTTCCGCCAGCTGGCGTTCGCCGTTCAGCGTGTGCAATTGCTGCGCCAGCTCGCGCGCGCGCTCCGCATCGCCGGTCAGGAACATCTCGATCACCGCATTGGCCGTATCCATGCGTCCGGCGGCATTGATGCGCGGCGCAATGCGGAACGCCACGCTGGTCGATGACGGCACGCGGCCGCCGCTGAAACCGGCAACGTCCAACAGCGCACGCAGCCCGGGATTGCGCACATTTCGCAGGCCGCGTAACCCGTGCTTCACGATGATGCGGTTTTCGCCCATCAGCGGCACCACGTCCGCTACCGTGCCGATGGCCACCAGCTTCAGAAACGATTCCGTCACGCGCCGCAGCTTATCGGGCGGCCAATCGAGCGATGCCAGCAGCGCCTGCACCAGTTTGAACGCCACACCCACGCCGCAAAGATTCTTGTCGGGATAACCGCAGTCCAGCCGGTTGGGATTCAGTACGGCCAGGGCCGGGGGCAGCTCGGCCTCGGGCAAATGGTGGTCAGTGATGATTACGTCGATCTGCAGCTCGTTGGCGCGCCGCACCACCTCCGCCGCACGAATGCCGGTATCCACGCTGACGATCAGCTTGATACCCTCAGCAGCCGCCTTTTCTACGGCGTCCGCGCGCATCCCGTAACCATCGCGCAGCCGGTGCGGCACGAAGAACGACACTATGCCTCCGGCCATTTCGATAGCCTTTTTCAGGATGACCACCGAGGTGGTTCCGTCCACGTCGTAATCGCCGTAGATCAGGATGCGCTCTCCGCAGCAGATGGCGCGCCGCAGCCGCGTCACGGCTTCGGCCATGCCGCGCAGCTCGTCCGGCGCATGCAGATCCGCGAGCGAAGGAGAGAGGAAACGGCGCGCCGCATCCGGATCGCCCAACTCGCGGGCCAGCAGCACGCGCGCGGCTGGCAGGCGGATGCCCAAAGCCGCGGCCAGCGCCTCGGTTTCCTGTGGATGGTCTTCCGGAATCAGCCAGCGGGCCGGAATGGGCATGCCGCGCTTCAGTTATTCGAGAAATAGCCGAATGAACCGTCGTCGTCCTGTTCTTTGCCGGCCGCCGGCAGATGCACGGCGATTTCTTCGCCGATGCTCAGGAATTCGTCGTACCAGTCCGGACGCATTTCATATACGTATATGCGGGCGTGATGATCGAACGCCAGCTCGATCGAACAGGTCACGCCCTCATGCACCCGCAACTCACGCAGCCGGTTTTCCAGATCGCGGCGTTCCTCGCGCGTCAGATCGCACTCGTCCAACTCTTCGATGGCGTCGTCGATCTCGGGCGATTCAAACTCGCGCGCCGCGAAAAGGATCATCTTGGCGCCGACCTTGCGCGCGGTGTCCAGGAACATCTGGTAATCCGGGTAACGCTCGGTGTCCCAGAGCACCATGGGAAGGCCTTCCAGGCCCCCAGGAGCGCTGCGGAAGATGGCAAATTCCGACCGCTCGAGGTACTCCAGGATCTCCTGTTTGAGGGAATCCAGATTCAGGTCCATTAGTCCTCCGTTGCGCTTAAGCCAAAACCAGGATATCACCGGGTGCAGCCAAATCGCGGGCCGAGGGCGTAACGATGGTCCTGGGACCGATGTAAATTTTGCGGGATTGCCTGATGGCGTTGCGCACATCTTCCTCGCAGACGAAGTCCAAAATCTGTGGTTTGGGCGGCGCGGGCGTTTCACACGCGCAAGAGGCCGCGAGCGCTGGCGCGGGCGTGCCAGGAGGTGGCGCCGGCGCGGCCGCTGGGGCAGGTTGTGCCGCGGGCGCGGTACCCCGGCTAGCCAGGAAGCGGTCCACGATGTCCGCCGCCAGCGGCTTCTGCGCGGCCGGCTGGACGGGCGTCTCGAACGCCTCGGCGGCCGACCGCACGGCATAGGCCAGCCGCTTGATGTTATACAAGTGCTGCGGGCCCACGTTGTCGCTCGTGATATTGCCCGCCGCCGCGCCGCAGCCCAGCGTCATGGAGGGGAAAACATTGGTCGTGATGCCGGTAGATCCTTGCGGCGCGGGCGTGTTCACCAGCACCCGATTCGCGGGCATGCGTTGCGCGTACTCGCGGATGCGCGCGTCGTCGGTCGAGTAGATCGCGCAAGTATGGCCCAGCCCGCCGAACCGCAGCAGGCTCTCGCATATGTTCATCCCGGCGGCGAAATCTTTCACCCAGTAGAGTGCCAGCACCGGCGATAGCTTCTCCATCGAAAGCGGATGCTGCTTGCCGACGCCATCCAGTTCCGCGACCAGGATGGTGGTCTCCGCCGGAACCGTGAATCCCGCCATGGCGGCGATCTTCGTGGGCGACTGGCCGACGCAAGCGGGATTGATGGTCCAGTTCGCGGTCACCAGCACCTTGGCCAGCGCCTGTTTCTGATCGCCATTGCAGAAATAAGCTTTCCCGGCTTTCAATTCGGCCAGTACGCGATCCTTCAGCACATCCTCCACCACGATGGCCTGCTCGCTCGAACACACCGTTCCGTAATCGAACGACTTGCCCTCGATCACCTTGGCGATGGCGTCGCGCACGTCGGCCGTGCGCTCGATCATCACCGGCACATTTCCGGGTCCCACGCCGAAGGCCGGCTTGCCGCTCGAATAGGCCGCGTGTACGATGCCGTGCCCGCCAGTCGAAAGAATCACGCCCGTGCGTTCGTGCCGCATCAGCGCGTTGGTGCCATCCAGGCTGGCGTATCCCAGACACTCGACGATGTCCTCGGGCGCGCCGGCTTCGCGCGCGGCGCGATACAGCAGGTCGGCCGTCGCGCACGTGCAGCGCACCGCGCGCGGATGGGGGCTGAGCACGATGGCGTTGCCGGCTTTGAGCGAGATCAGAATCTTGAAAATGGCAGTCGAAGTCGGATTGGTGGTGGGCAGGATCGCCGCCACCACGCCCACCGGCACGGCATACTCTACGATGCGCTCTTCCGGGATCTCACGCAGAAACCCGATGGTCCGCATGCCGCGCATCTTCCGCGGCAGCAGATCGGCATTCAACAGGTTCTTGGCGATCTTGTCTTTGACGTTGCCGTAGCCCGTCTCCTCGACGGCCAGGGCGGCCAGCCGTTCGGCGTTGGCGCGGCCCGCGGCGGCCATGCGCTCCACGATCGCATCCACCTGCGCCTGGCTGTAAGTGCGGTACTTCTGCCAGGCGGCGTAGGCCTTGTCGACCTTGGTGCGGACCTCCTGAATGGAGACAAGGTCCTTGTCTTCGAGCATCAGCCGAGAGATTTCTTCGCCGGCCCGGCGCCTGGCAGCACCTTGGCCGTCTCGTCATGCGGGCGGGGGATAACGTGCACGGCTACCAGTTCGCCGACGCGTCGTGCGGCCGCGGCTCCCGCATCGGTGGCGGCCTTGACGGCGCCCACGTCCCCGCGCACGCTGACTACCACGTAGCCGGCGCCGATGAATTCCTTGCCCGCAAGCACCACGTTGGCCGTTTTCACCATGGCGTCGGCCGCTTCGATGGCGGCCGTCAATCCCTTTGTTTCAATCAGGCCAAGTGCATCCATTTTGCCTCCAGTGCGAATGAATCTCTACCCTATCACAGAAGGGACCAGTAGGGCAGCCCGACTCGCCGGCTCATTAACAGTCCTCCAACCCTTAGTACGGAAACCGGCTCAAAGTTCTATTGAAGTGCCTCGGATCTGAAACTATTCTGTGGGCATGCCGGACACAGAGCAGCACCAGTCCAAAGAGGATCTGGAGACTTACTCTTTGGGACGACTGGCCCCCGATCGAATCGTTTCGCTCGAACAGCATCTTCTGATTTGCGCGCGCTGCCGCACCAGACTCCACGCCATCGAACCCTACAACTTCGTCCATTACACTATTGACGGCCCCTTCTATTCACGGGTCACAAAGTTGCGCACGGGACGATTCCTGGCCCGCCATTGGGGGCAGAGCCTGGAAGGCGGCAAGGAGTTTCGCAGCGAGCAAAGCGCGAAGACATACCTGGAGCGTACCTTCGTGCAACTGTTCCCCGAGCACGTCTGCACCCCGCGCTGCGGTCCCACCGATTCCCAATAAGGCTACACCACTCCCTGACGGTCGTGGCTCATCTACGGTCGTGGCGCATACCGAGCCGCGCGCGTCAGCAAGCGGTGGTCTAGCCCGCGGTCTGCCCCGCTGGCTGCATTGAACGTGCTACGCTCGGCACATGAGCGGCCCAGAAGCGGGAAGCTCCAGTGTGGCCGTGCTGGCGGAAAAACCTTCGGTAGCCCGCGACATCGCGCGCGTGCTGGGCGCCACAAAATCAGGACAAGGGTACCTGTACGGCAATGGCTATGTGGTCACCTGGGCTATCGGCCACCTGGTAGCCCTGGCGCAACCTCACGAGATCCAACCCGAGTGGAAGCAATGGCGGCGCGACCTGCTCCCCATGCTGCCGCGCGAGTGGCCGCTGGTGGTCTACGAAAAGACCCAGCCGCAGTTCGAAGTGGTCCGCAAAATCCTCAACTCGCCCAAGGTGGCGAAAGTGGTGTGCGCCACCGACGCCGGCCGCGAAGGCGAACTCATCTTCCGCTACATCTACGAGGCCGCCCAATGCCGGAAGCCGTTCAGCCGCCTCTGGATTTCTTCGCTCACACCCGATGCCATCCGCAAAGGCTTCGGCGAATTGAAGGACGGCGCCGCGTACGATCCCCTGGCCGACGCCGCGCGCGGGCGCAGCCGGGCCGATTGGCTGGTGGGCATGAATCTCTCCCGCGCCTACACGCTGGCGCTCGATGACGAACTCTCGGTCGGCCGCGTCCAAACGCCCACGCTCGCCATGTTAGTCGAACGCGAACTAGCCATCCGCGCGTTTGTGCCGGAAGATTACATGGAAGTGGTGGCGACCTTTTCGCCTGACCCGGGGGCAAAATATCAGGGCACGTGGTTCCGCGAACCGATCAAGGATTCCATGCAAATGGCCATGCGCCTGCCGGCCGATGCCGAGGAAGCCGGCCGCATTGTGGCGCGGGCGCGCACGGGCGAAGCGCGCATCGAGTCCATTCAGTCCGAAACGCAGCGCATGGCGCCGCCGCTGCTTTACGATCTCACCGAACTGCAGCGGCATGCCAATCGCCTCTTCGGTTTTAGCGCGCAGAAGACGCTCGAAATCGCGCAGGCACTGTACGAAGGCCGCAAGCTGCTCAGCTATCCGCGCACCGACAGCCGCCATCTTTCACAGGACGTGGCCCAAACGCTGCCGGCGGTGGTGCGAGCCATCGAGCAGCCCTACCTGCCGCTCGTCGCGCCCGGTACCGGCGAGCGTCCGCTGGGGCGCCGCTTCGTGGACGACTCCAAGGTGACCGATCACCACGCCATCATCCCGACGACAGTGCAAATCGGGCGCGCCGGCGACCTTACCGCCGACGAGCGCAAAATCTACGATCTGGTTTGCCGGCGGCTGCTCAGCGCCTGGCATGCCGATCACATCTGGGCGGTGACAACGGTGATCACTGCTATTGCCAACCCAGGCTTCAAGGATCACTATCACACTACCGGAACTGCCGTTGTGCAGCAGGGATGGAAAATCCTCGACGTAGTGCCCGAGCGGCGCCAGGACCGCGCACCGGAAACTCCGACCTTACCGCCGGGCCTCGCACAAGGTCAACCGCAGACTGTTCTGGACGTGGAAGCGCTGAAGAAGAAGACGCGGCCGCCCAAACGATTCACGGAAGCCACGCTGCTCACGGCTATGGAAACGGCTGGCAAAACGCTCGACGAGAAGGAACTGTCGGACGCCATGAAGGATACCGGCCTGGGCACGCCCGCCACGCGCGCAGCCATCATCGAAGTGCTGCTAAAGCGCGGCTACATCGTGCGTGAAGGCAAGATGTTGGAGGCTACCGAAAAGGGAATCCATCTGATCGAAGTAGTGCATCCGGAAGTCAAGAGCCCAGCCATGACCGGCCAGTGGGAAGCCTATCTCAAGCGGATCCAGAGAGGGACGGCTAAATTGGGGCCCTTTATCGAGGGAATTGAAAACTACGTGCGGGAAGTAGTAGGGAAGGTAGGCCCAGCCCTCGGCCCCCGGCCACCGGCCCCGCCGAGCGAAGCGAGGTCACAGCCACCAGCCACCAGCCACCAGCCACCAGCCACACCGAGCGAAGCGAGGCTAGAGGATCTGCTCCACACCGCTTTCGGCTATGAGTCCTTCCGCCCCAACCAGGAAGCCGTATGCGAAGCCGTGATCGCCGGCCGCGATGTCCTGCTGGTGATGCCCACCGGCTCCGGTAAGTCGCTCTGCTATCAGCTTCCCGGTGTGGCACGCGGCGGCGCCACCTTGGTGATCAGCCCGCTCATCGCGCTGATGGAAGACCAAGTGGCCAAGCTCAAAGCGCAGAACCGGGCGGTCGAGCGCATCCATTCCGGACGCGACCGCGCCGCCTCCCGGCAAGCTTGCATCGATTATCTGAACGGTCAACTGGAATTCCTGTTCGTGGCGCCCGAGCGCCTGCGCGTGCCTGGTTTTCCAGCCATGCTGGCCAAGCGTAAACCGAACCTGGTAGCCATCGACGAAGCGCATTGCATCTCGCAATGGGGGCACGATTTTCGTCCGGACTACCGCATGATCGGCCAGTACCTGCCGCATTTCCGCCCGGCACCGGTCATCGCCATGACGGCCACGGCCACGGTGCTGGTGCAGAACGATATCATCGAGCAACTGGGGCTGGCCGAGGCGGCCCGCTTCATTCACGGATTCCGCCGCGCTAACATCGCCGTGGAAGTGGTCGAAGTGCCGCCCAGCGAACGCGCCGATCTGGCCCGCGAACTGTTGCAGGATGCCAGCCGCCGCCCAGCCATCGTGTACGTGCCCACACGCCGCGAGGCCGACGGTTTCGCCGCCGAGCTGAAGCAGGATTATCCGGCGGCCGCTTATCACGCCGGTCTCGAATCGGACCGCCGCAAGAAAGTGCAAAGTGCTTTCTTCGGCGGCGAATTGCAAGTGGTGGTGGCCACCATCGCGTTCGGAATGGGCATCGACAAGCCGGACATCCGGACCGTGATCCACACGGCGCTGCCCGGATCGCTCGAAGCTTACTACCAGGAAGTGGGACGCGCAGGCCGCGATGGAGCGCCCTCCCGCGCCATCCTGATGCACGCTTACGCGGACCGCCACACGCACGATTATTTCTTCGACCGCGATTACCCGGATGTGTCCGTGCTTGAGAATATCTATGCGCGGCTGGTGGATGAGGCGCGGCCGAAGGAGATGGTCCAAAGCATGGCGCGCATCGATCCGGACGTGTTTGACAAGGCGATCGAAAAGCTCTGGATCCACGGCGGCGCGATCGTGGACGCGGCGGAGAATCTGAAGCGCGGCAGCGAAGGGTGGCGCGAACTGTACCTGGCACAAGCGGAGCACAAGATGGCGCAAATCGAGCAGATGATCCGCTATGCTCAGTCGAGCGAGTGCCGCATGCTAGGCCTGGTGCGCCATTTCGGCGACTATGCGGATGCCCAGCAACGCTGCGGGATTTGTGACTTCTGCGCGCCGGACCAATCTATTGCGCAAAGCTTCCGGCCCGCCGCGGATGCGGAGCGGCAGGCCGCCGGGCGCATTCTGGCCGCGCTGAAGAAGTCCGGACGCAAGGGCACCGGCCGGCTGCACAGCGAGGTCTTTACGGACTACTCGCTCGACCGGGACGGTTACGAACAGGTGCTGGGCGCTATGGCGCGCGCCGGATGGGTGGAGCTATCGGAAGCTTCGTTTGAGCAGGACGGGAGGCGCGTGGACTATCGGCTGGCGGGGCTGACGGCCGCCGGACGGGAAATGGATGCTGCGGCTGTACCGCCCTTCGAGATGAAGCTCGAGATCGAGGCAGGCCCGCGGCGGCGGCGCAAAACTCGTGCCGGGCGCCGGAGGAAGGCGCCTAAGCCGGAGAGAGTTGCGCCAACCGCCGCGGCAGAGCCTCGCGCGAAGAGCGCCGCATCTGGCGGCGGTACGGCAGTGGAAAAAGCTCTACGCGAATGGCGTTTGGCAGAAGCCCGTCGCCGCGAAGTGCCGGCCTTCCGTATATTAACCGATCGGTCGCTACAGGCCATCGCGGCTGAAAAACCGGCTAGTATGCGCGCATTGCTGAATATCCCCGGTGTGGGCGCCCACGTGGCGGAACAGTATGGCGCGCAAATTTTCCGGATCCTGGAGCGTCGCTAAGAAACGCTCCGAAAACGGTCGTGGCTCAGTAACGCTGCGCGCGCGGTAACGCGGCAAGCGTTGCTGAGCCGATAGACGTCGCGCGTGAGCGGTAGGCTCCCGCCGCAACGCACATCAACGAACACCGAGAGCTGGGATGATCACGGCCGCCATCGGGCCGGCGCCCTCGGAGTCCAACTCGCGCTCCTGTCGGGACGGAGGAACGTGGCCGTCGACCGCGGCGGTTTTCACTTCAGACAGGAAGTAGCGGTCGCCGATACGGTGGAACAGGATGACATTCTTGTCACTGGGTCCCTTGTATTCGTAGGCGGCGTTGGGCATGACCACCACGAGTGCCTGGCGAGTTTCGACATTCCGCACCACCATCAAACTGTGGGTTAAGCCAACCTTGTACATGACGTACGGGCCGGCTGGCAGCGTGGTGTTCTGCGCGGAAAACGCGAACGGGATGCTGGCAGTCGCCTGGGTTTGCGCATGAAGGCCGCTGGCCCCGCACAGTGCAGCCACGGCGACGCTAAGAAGTATGTTTTGTGAGGTCTTCATTTTCATATCTCCTTTTTTCTCTGAGAGCTGGTTTCTATCAATCACGTCGCTCAGCAAAAGCAAGCGGCCTGCCAATCAGAAAATGCCGGTCGCCTCTATGCAACCCGTTGATAACCGGCCGATCGCGAGTCGAAAAGGGCGGCGGCTCTGTACCTCCAGGTGAATCCAGTAACCAAAAGGTGAACAATAGAAGATTGATGACTCCCCGACTGCGCGTGATGACCGGCCCGGACGAAGGTGGCAGCTACCCGATCGCCGTGGACCCCTTTACCATTGGACGCGATACAAGTAACCAGCTTCCGTTGCACGATAAGTCGGTTTCGCGCGAGCACTGTGTCATTGTGCGGGAAGGGGACGCCTTCGCCGTCCGCGATCTGGGCAGCTACAACGGCACGCTGGTCAATGACGCGCGGGTGACGGAACAGGTGCTGGCTCACGGCGATCGCATCAAGGTCGGCGGCATCCAGTTCGAATTTCTAACTCAGGCGGATACCATATGGGAAGAATCCGGCGGCGACACGACCACCATCGAAATCCCCGTCGCCGCTGGACAAATTCCCGCGATGCTAGAGAATGCGTCTGATTTGCACGCGCTGCTGCGCGTCAGCATCCTGTCGCACTCGTTTCACGCGCTGTACAAGGTGCGCAGATCGCCCGCCCGCAATATTCTGGAGCAGCAGTTGCTGGAGCTGATTCTCGACGTAATACCAGCCACCTGCGGGGCTGTCCTGCTGTACGAGGAAGACCTGAGCGAACCCTCATCCCTGGCCGTAAGGGCGGGGGCTTCGGCGCCCCACCGGCCACTGGCCCTCGACCGCATCCTGATCCAGCGCGTCATGCGGGAGTCTTGCGGGCTGATCGCCGGGAATGTGGAAACCGGCAAGGCGCTTCTCCTGGCGCCGCTGCTGATCCGCGAGCAGGTGTGCGGGATCCTCTATCTGGAGGGTGCAGCTTTCGAGGAAAAGCATCTGCAACTGCTGGTCGCGCTCACGCAGATTGCCTCGATGGCGCTGGAGAACGCCTTCCACCTGGAATGGCTGGAGGCGGAGAACCAGCGGCTCGAATCGGAGCTGCACGGGGACCATCACATGATCGGCGAGAGTGATCGCCTGCGCGAGCTGCAGCGCAGTATCGGGCGCGCTGCGCAGGCCAATTCCACCGTTCTGATCGCGGGAGAGACCGGTACCGGCAAGGAACTGGTGGCCCGCGCCATACATCAGAACAGCTCGCGGGCCGGGCAGCCGTTCATGGCGGTGAATTGTGCGGCGCTGGCCGAGACGCTGCTGGAGAGCGAACTTTTCGGCCACGAGAAGGGCGCCTTCACGGGCGCGTTTGCGCAGAAAAAGGGACGGCTGGAAGTGGCGGCTGGCGGCACGGTATTCCTGGACGAAATCGGTGAGATGCCCATGCAGTTGCAGGCCAAGCTGCTGCGCGTGCTTCAGGAGCGGCAGATGGAGCGCGTGGGCGGCACGCAGCCGGTGAAGCTGGACATCCGGCTGATCGCGGCCACCAATCGCAATCTGGAAGAAGAGGTGCGCGGCGGCCGGTTCCGGCAGGATCTCTATTATCGTCTGAACGTGGTGACGCTGAAGACCCCCGCTTTGCGCGAGCGCCAGTCGGATATTCCCATCCTGACGATGCACTTCGCGGCGAAGTTCGGGATGCAATGCGGGCGGCGCATCGGCGGAATTTCGCCCGAAGCCCAGGCGTATCTCGCACATTACGATTGGCCGGGCAACATCCGTGAGTTGGAGAACGCCGTGGAGCGCGCGGTGGTGCTGGGATCGAGTGACATCATTCAACTGGAAGACCTGCCGGAGAGCATCCGCGAGATTGCGCGGCCCGCTGACGTGGAGCGTGTTCCTGGTTTGCAGGACGCGGTGGATCGTGCCAAGCGGGAGGCTATCGCCCAGGCGTTTCAGCAAGCCAAGAACGATCACGCGAATGCGGCCAGGCTGCTGGGCGTACATCCGAATTATTTGTATCGCCTGATGCGTAACCTGGGTCTGCGCTAGAGGACTGTATGAACCTCGTAAACTGTGGGCTGAAGCCCACAGCTGCAAGCTGAAGCTTGCGCCACCAAGGACGGCATATGAACATCGAATGGGTGCGCCGCTACTGCATGTCGCTGCCCCACACCACTGAGACCGTGCAGTGGGGCGACCATCTCGTATTCAAAATCGGCGACAAGGTTTTCGCCATCCTGGCGCTGGAACCTTCCAAAGTCTGGCTGTCGGTCAAGTGCCCGCCTGAGGAGTTCGTTGAATTAGTCGAGCGCCCCGGCATCGTTCAGGCGCCGCACTTAGCGCGCAATCTCTGGGTCGCGCTGGAGACGGAAGACGCCTTAACAGCGGTGGAGATCAAGCGCCTGGTGCGCACATCCTACGATCTCGTTCTGCAGAAGCTACCCAAGAAGGTCCGTTCCGCGCTGGCGTGATTACCTACCGCCCTGTCCCGGCGCGTCCTTCAACTCCTCCGATTCGCGCAGCAGCTTCTTGCCCTCCTCGGCGCGCCCGGATTGGATCAGCGTGCGGCCCAACAGGTAATGCGCCGAGGAGTTGCGCGGGTCCAATTGCAAAGCGCGCCGCAGCATGCGTTCGGCTTCCGGCAAGTCGCCTTTCTTCAGATAGGTCTTGCCTAAGACGATGTATGGTCCGCTGTAAGTGGGATCGAGCCACACGGCACGCTGCAATGGCGGAACGGCATGTTCCCAATCTTCGCGGCGCGTGTAGGCATCGCCCAGGCGGTAGTAGGCCATCGCAAATCCGGGGTTGACCGCGATTTCGCTATTGAGCTCGTCCACGGCGCGATCGATTTGGGCGCGGTAGATAGCGATTTCACCCAGCATATAATGCGCTTCCGGAAGCTTCGGCTCAAGTGCCACAGCGGCTTCTAACTCGGCTTGGGCATCGTCTTCGAATTCGAGACGCATCAGCAACCGTGTGGTGACTGAGCGGGCCGCGCCGGATCCGGCCGGGACCGCGTACAGGTCGGCAAACGCCCCGCGCGCTTTTGCGATTTGGCGAGTTTGCAGATAACTATTCCCGAGCACGAAGAGCAGTTCGTTATTCCGCGCGCCCTGTCGGCGGGCCTTCTCAAGCCAGGGAATAGCCTCCGGGACGCGCCCCGCCAGGTATTCACTGCGCCCAATCATCTGCAGAGTCTCGCGATACCGCGGAGTGTTCTCCGGTATGGCGGGCAGGGCTTGCTGTAAGGTTTTGGCCGCCTGTACGTAATCGTGGCTGCGGTAGCTGGCCAGGCCGCGAACGTATGGGGGTTCGGGAGCCGGGGCTTGGGGGCTTCGGGCCGGAACGGGGCTACCGGGCGCCGGCGACTGTGGGGCGGCGGCTGTGGGACGTGAGGGTGCGGAAGCTTGATCCAGGAGGGCACGGATCTCGTGGTCTTGCGGGTCCATCTGCAACGCATGACGCAGGGCGCCCGTTGCGTCATCCAAGTCGCCCCGCTTCAGATAGGCTTTACCGATCAGCGCGTATGGGCCGCTATGGTTGGGATTCAACCAGATGGAGAGTTCCAGCGTCGAGACGGCGGCATCCCACGCGCCGCGCTGCACGTACGCCGCGCCGAGCCTGTAGTAGGCCATGAAGAAGCTCGGATTGCATGCGATCTCCTGCTGAAATTCGGCGACCGCCTGGCGCACGTCGCCCGCGGACAAGGCTGCCTCGCCCAGCACGAAGTGCGCCTGCGGGATGTGTGGGTCGATCTCGAGCGCGCGGCCGGCCTGCTTCACGGCGGCCGCGGTCATCTGCGCGCGCAGCATCATCCCGGCAGTTAACAGGTGCGCGGCCGCGGATTCGGGCTCGACTTGAAAGAGCGCCGCGAAGGTCTCGACAGCCTTCTCATCCTGATGTGTCTCGAGGCAGGCAATTCCTAGCATGTACCGCGCCGCCAGCGCCTGCGGACCACCGGCCGCGGCCTTTTCAAACCATGGGATGGCCTCCGCGAACCGATGCTGGCTGTACGCCTGCATGCCCGCCTGGTAAGCCCCGGCCTGAAGGAACAAGAGCAGCAGAGGTGCCATGGTCAGCGCTCCATTATCGCAACCCCGCCGAGCGCAGCTCGATATTCTGCGGCATGAAGCGCAGGTATTCCTGGATAACGATCCGGCTGGTTGCTTCGCGGCCCGCTTTGCCGTAGATCTGGGCCAGCTCCAGGTAGGCATCGGGGCGGGATGGATCGAGTGCAATGCTTCGCCGCAGTTCCTTGATGGCGTCCTCCATCTTGCCGGCACGTTCGAGCGCCGTGCCGATACAGTATACGTATCTCGCGTTCGACGGTTCCTGCGCCGAAGCGCGCTGGTACATCCGTATGGCCAAATCCGTGTGGCCTTGCGACAACAGGACGGATGCCAGGTCGGCCTCCACGATGGGATCCTGCCGGTGCTCCGGCGGCAATTGTGAAAGGATCTGATACGACCGCAGCAAATCGGAGTTAGAGTGCTTGTTGGCCGCTTGATCGAAATAGGCCAAGCCGAGATCGCGCTGGATCAGCGCGCCGTCCGGTTCGCGCCACGCCTTCAACTCCAGATCGCCGCCCGTCTCTTCGGGCTGCGCACGCGGTATGCGCGGGATACTGTGATCGGTGACCGCGGAATGTGCCACGTTGGTCGGTCGAAGCCGGGGCATGTGACAGCTTGCGCATTCCGCGGCGGCCGGATGGCGGCGCGCCGTAAAGAGATCGCTATGGCAGGAGAGGCAAACCTTTCGCACGGCCGCTTCGCGGTTAGGCGCGTCGTCATGTGGATTGTGGCAAGTGCCGCACCACAAGCGTCCGCCGCTCTGCCGGGCACACTGGCTGCGGGCCAGCAACTCGCTCTGGCTGACCGCCCGTAGCGTGCCATCCGGGGCAGTCCGCAGGTATGCGACAAAAACGCTCTCGGATGCCTGGCCCGCTTGTAAGTCCCACCAGTCACGGCCGGGATTGAGTATTCTGACTTCCCCTTCCAGGTGGCATTGCTCACATACGCTATCCCGGTTTTTTGCCGCTAACCTGGCCGGATTGACAATCGAGCCCGCGACAGGACTCTTGAGGTGCGCGGCGGGCGAGCCATGGCACCGTTCGCAAGAGATCGGAGTGAAGGCGGGATCTTCGAACTGGTTCGTAGTCCCGGCAACGAAATTCACCGTGCCGGTATGACAGAAGAGACATCCGCTGGATATCTGGTGCGTAAAATCGAGGTTCGATTCCGTCTCGTAACCCGGCGTCAGGTCCCAGCTTTTGGTTTGTGTGTAGTAAGAAGCCGGCGACTGAAACAGGTACTTTCCCACACTAACCATGTAGCTGTATCCGACTATCCCCGCGCCCACCGAATATGCTGCGGGATACTCGGCGGCCACGCCGCGCCGCTCCAACTTATGCTCCACCTGCGACCCGCGCGCGTGGATAGTGAGAGTGCTGCCGGAGAGCTTGTGCACGATGCGGCCTTCGGTAAAGACCGACGGCGGACCAACCGACCTGCCCATCGGGGAGCGCTCGAACGACGCGGTTTCGGATGGGTGGCAGCGCGCGCAGGGTTGCCCGGCGCGGCTGGCCGGGAGACCGCTCAAAAACAAAAATGAAACAACCAACCAAGACGCCATCATCAGCCTTACCGAGCGCCCACGTTCGGGTCGATCTTGGTGGCCAGAGCCATTTCCGCCGCCCCCTCGGCTGTCTTGTTGTCCTGTTCCAATGCTACTCCCAGGCTGTAATGAAGAGAGGCGAATAGAGGGTTCACATCGATCCCCTTGCGATAGATCTTAATCGCGTCTTCGTACTGCCCTTTGCCATACAGCGCGGCGCCCCAGTTCAGATAGGCCAAAACATAGTCACCATCGATTTCGATGGTGCGCTGGTACTCGGCAATTTCTTCCGCCTTGCCCAGCGCCCCATACGCGAGTGCCAGGTTAAAATGGGCGCCGGCATCCCGCGGATAGAGCCGCGTGGCAATGGTCAGAATTCCGGCACTCACGCTCGGATTGCCGTTTTGCCCATACATTGCTCCGAGCCAGGTCAGCGCGCGCAGAAGATGGGGATAGATCTTCAACGCCTCGAGCATTTCGTTCATGGACTCCTGCTGCTTGCCTTGCTTGCGCAGGTCCATGGCGTGGTTGAATACGACTTCGGCATCCTCGCGGAAATTGCGCGGCATGCGCTGGAGCGTGATGTACTTGCCTTTTGCTTCGACGACAGCGGAGATCTCTCCGGGCTGCAGCTTCAGCGCGGCCGAGGACCACGCCGGATCGAGCTGGCTGCCGTTAAGGTCCCCCATATAGCCGCCGTTGACTGCGGTGCCCTGGTCGATCGAATTGGCCCGGGCGAGTTCGAAGAACGATCCTCCCGATAGAAGCTGCTCCCGGATGGCTGCGGCCTTTTCCCGGTCGTCCAAAACAATCGTGCGTAGATAGAGATGCTTGGGCGTAACCGTGGTTCGCCATGCCGGATTATACGCCGCCGCCTTGGTCTCCTGGCCGGGTTGTACGCGAATCCAGTGTTCCGCTATGACAAACGCGCCGCGGGTCTCGCTGACCATATGGCATTCGACGCAGCCTGTGCGCCGATTCACCGGGCACAAACCCGCATGCTTAGTTACCGTGGCGTTATGGCACCCGAGACACGTTTTTTCGGCCCTCGAGACCAGCACCGGACGGGGCGCATCCTGGTGCGGGTCGTGACAGTTCGTGCACGTGATCTGGCCCGCACTCTGACGCCAGCACTCGCTGTTTTTCAACGCCGTCACCTGATCGGAAATCAGCGTATCGTCCGGCATGGGGTCTTCGACCACACTGGAGCCGGCATGACATTGCGAGCAGGGTCGAAACCTCTCCGCAACGGGCAGCTTGTCCAGGTTCGAAATACGGAGGTCGCGCGCGTGGGCGCCGACCGCGGCTAAATGGGGTTGGCCGGGGCCGTGGCAGTTCTCGCAACTTACACCCGTCTCGACGCGCGTGCCGTAAGTGCGCGGCGCGCCGTGGCAGGAAAGACATCTCAGTTCCAGATACGGAGTCAATACCCGGCCCAGGGCGGTTTCGTAAGTGGAGGGTTTCTCTTCTGGAAAACCGAGCGACAGCGCCAGCTGGCCGCGCTCCGCATAGTGGAAGTACCGGGCTTCGAGCAGACGTGCGCGCGGCAGAGGCAAGCCATCCAGAGAGGGAACGCGGAACAGAAAACTGATTCCATGGCGGTGGCCGCCGACCATGCTTTCCACCGGAAAATCGAGCACCGGCTGCCCCGGCATCTGCACCCGATACTGGAGGCTCTGGCCGGTTCTCTGCAGCTCGTATTTGATCTCGGGCGCCGGCCCTTCGGCGTGGGTCAGGAAGTAATTCGCGGGGAACTGCTGGTTAATAGCCACGCCCTGCCAGGTGCGCGCCATATTTGTGCGCAGGTGCGTCAGCGCGATGCTCTTGTGGCAGCCGGCGCATGCGTCGCGGCCCACATAGCCGCTTCCGC
Source organism: Bryobacterales bacterium (assembly GCA_963756605.1). GTDB lineage: Bacteria > Acidobacteriota > Terriglobia > Bryobacterales > Bryobacteraceae > Bog-159. The sequence continues at coordinate 41,958 of CAVWOT010000023.1, forward strand.
CGGCGCTCGCCAGCGAGGCGATCGCCAGCAGGCCGGCCAGACGTGCGCAACTCATCACAACGCCTTGCCCGCCATGACGCTCACGATCCTATTTGCCTTCACCCCTCAATTCTAACCACCATCGGCGGCATAAAAAAGACCCGCAGAGCGTTAGCCCCGCGGGTCCTTTGCAGAGACATTTACCGGTGTGCGCCGCTCGCCGGAATCGGTTAAAACTTCAGGTTGCCCGAGAACTGCAGCGTGCGCATGCCGACGCCGTTGTTGCCGCCGAAAGCAATGCCTGTGATCTGGCCGGCTTGCGGACTCGTAACGTCGCTATTGAAGCCGCCGAGATTGGTGTGGTTGAAGAAGTTCCGGGAATCCATGCGGAGGCCGAATGAAACGCGCTCCGTGATGTGGAACAGCTTCTGCGCCGAAAAGTCGAAGTTGATGAAGTGCGGACCGATCAGCGTATCGATAGGGTAATTACCAAAGGTATTGCTCGCCGGGTACATATATGGGCCGGACGTACACACCAGGTCGGGACAGCCTTCGATCCATTGGCTGCGGTTCTGCGTCGATGGGTACACGGCTCCGCTTCCCATATCGGGGCGGTTGTTGGGTCCGGCGCCCGGCTTTACCACCCCCGCGGCCGCACCGTAGTTGTCTATAGTGGGCGACTCGGGAATGCCGCTGTAAAACGTCGTGATCGCGCTGATGGTCCACCCTCCTAAGGCGAGATCCACTCCCTTGTTCGCCGTAGAACCGAATTGCCTGCCGTGGCCAAACGGAATATCGTAGTTTTGCGCGATGGTTACCTGGTTGTGCGGCAGCAGGCTGCTATCACCATAGCCCCCCGCCCCATTCTGCGGACCATAGATGAAGTAGTAATTGGTATCGTAGGGCCCATCCCAAGTCTTAAGTCTCTGGTAAGTGTAGTTACCCTGCACCGTCCAACCGCTCAAGGCTCTTATAGTGAGGGTAGACTGGAAGGAGTCATACTGTTGATTAGTGCAGTTACAGTAATACCCCAATCCCTGGGTCCATCCATACAGCGCGTAGTACGGCTGTGTAGCCGTTTGCGTGGTCGGATTCCATTCGGCTTCGTTCGGGTTAATCGTGTTGCTGGTGCCTATCCAGCCATGGCGCGTGGAATTGCCCACGTAGCCGCCTGTAACGGCGATCTTATTCGTGAGCTGCCGCTGGACTGTGCCGTTGTATTGATATACCACCGGCATGGTGAAGACGTCCGGCCGGAACTTCGGGCTGATCCCGTTCGGCAGCGGGAAAGTGCCGTTCGATCCAACGGTGATGGCCGCGGGAGACGACGGCCCCTGCGAGAGACTAAACACCGAGGCGAACGGTTGCGTAGACAAGTTGTTGATCTGCTGATAGTCCAGCACCGGCGGGTTCTGCGTTACGTTGTGCCCAAACGTCGAGCCGAAAGTTCCGAGGTTGTAAGACCAGCCATAACCTGCGCGCACAACGGTCTTTTTGTCCACCTGGTAAGCCAGGCCGACCCGCGGCGCAAATTCATGCCAGTTCATGTTCTGAATGCCGTGCGAGGAAACCCCGCCCACCCCGAAAACATACATCAGGCCATTCTGCAAATCGAGCGTGGCGCCGTTCCCCGCGGCGTTCACGGTTTCGGGAAACACCATCTCCCAACGTACGCCCAGCGAGGCGGTTAGCTTAGGCGTTACGCGCCATTGATCCTGTCCGTAATAGAAGAAGCGCTTCTGGCGCTCCTGGGCGTTGGTGCTGGAGCTGACGTAGCGGTCGAAGCTGGACGTGTCTCCGAGCAGGAAGGTGGCCAGTCCCATGCCGTCGATCGGGCTTGCGCCGACTGACGTGACATCACCTGTGTTGTTGCCGTTGAAGTACAATTCGCCGGCCCGGTGGCTGTCGCTGGGCACCCGCAGGTTCTCGGCATAGCGCAGATCCACGCCGAACTTAAAGCTATGGTTGCCGCGGATCTTAGTGACGTTATCGACAAACTGAATCTGCCGCTCGCTCTGCGTTAACGGGCAGTTGCACTGGTTCACGCCCAAGCCATATCCCAGTTTGTCGTCGCCCACGCCGCTATCCTGAATGTCGAAGTACGGCATGCCGGAAGTGTAGGTTTTATCCAGGTTCAACCCCGGAATGCCCGCTTGCGTGGCCGGGTCCGTGCCAAAGCCGTTAGGCACATCCGTAACGTGATACCGCATGTAGCCCAGCCGGAATTCGTTCACCACGGTCGGACTGATCGTGTACGTCCAACCTGCCGCCAGACTCTGGTTCAGCGCGCTCGAGTCGCCCGCGTAGTTGCCGAAATTGGGGCCGCCGGCCTCCAGGCCGAACGCGCCCGGAGCCTGCTCGGTATAGGCTGCGTAGCTATAGCGGCCGAAGATGGAATTCTTCTGGTTCAGATAGTAATCCCACCGCGTATTCCAAAGGTTGCCCGTAATCGCGACGTCGCCGCTGGCATCGTAGTTGTTGGCATAGCTGATGCCGTTTGACGTCGTGTTGGGCAGCGGCCAATACGCCATGATCGCCAAAGCTTGCGGGCTCAACCGGGCTGTGGGGATAACATTATTCGGGAATGGCACGCGGCCCACACCCGTCGTTTGATTGCCGCTGGCGGGATCATAGATCTGATAGTTCGGGCTGGCCGCCAGCCAATCGCTCAAATTGCCGGTCCGATCCTGGGCGCTGGGTACCGATGTGTTCAGGGAGCCGCCAAGCGCCTGACGGTTCAATTGCGCATCGCCGAAGAAGAAGAGTTTGTCCTTGATTACACGGCCACCGATGGACCCGCCGAACTGGTTCTGCCGGTATACGGGGTTGCCGTTGGTAAAGGGGTTTCTGGCAAAATCCGTGAAGCCCGGAGTGTTTACCTGCAGAAACTCAAACGCATCGCCATGGAAATCGTTGGTGCCGGATTTGGTCGAATAGCTGGCGATTCCACCACCCGTGTACGAGAATTCCGCATCGAAGTCCTGGTTGGCTTGCTTCACCTCGGCGACCGAGTCGAAGGTCGGGTTAATGACGATAATTCCCAAAATAGGATCCTGGTTGGTGGTGCCATCCAACTCGTATCCCATGGCGTCGAAGACTTGGCCGTTTACGACCATCTGCACGCTTCCCTGCGGATTTTCGTCGGAGGCGTGCGCCCAGCCGAACGGCACCGTCCCTGGATTCAACAACTCGAAGGCCTGCAGGTTGCGGCCGACACTGGGAAGTTCCTCGATCTGGTGGGCGTCGAACGTTTGCGCCACGTCGGCGCGGTCGGACTGCAACAGCGGTGCCGCCGCCGTCACTTCCACTTCTTGGGAAACATTGCCGACCTGCATCGCCACATCGAAACGGGCAACGGCATCTACTTGCACCGTAATCGGGTTGGAGATAGCCTTCGTGAACCCCGGCGCCTCAATCGACACCTGGTACTGGCCAGGGATCAGCTGTCCTTTAGTGTAGTTGCCGGATTCATTCGTAGTCGTGTCGGACTGTGTGCCTTTAGCGGTATCCGTGATGACTACTTTGGCGCCGTTGACGGCGGCACCTGTGGGATCGGTGACGGTCCCCACGATACTACCGAAAACCTGTTGCGCGCGTAATGTTCCATTGAGGCAGAACAAAAGTGCGAAAGAAAAACATAAGGCTAACGTAGCCAATTTACGCAGACTGAGCATTTTCCCCCCTCTGAACAATCGCTGATCTTGAAAACGCAAAACTAACCCTCTGTTGACAGCCCGGCTGATGCATCCTCGGCACAGCAACAATAACGGTTGGGTACATAATAGATCCAGATTAGGCGCAGGGCAAGTGCTGAATGTGTTTGTTACGGTTAACTATTACAGATGCTTTTGTTGCATATATTTACATCGGCCGTAACATCACTGTTTAATCGTTACAGTGGACAAATTGCGCCGGTAACGTAGGTGGCGGAAGCCGCCAGCGAGATTATCCAAGCAGTCGGATATTGAACGCGGCCGACCCGGATGCCATAATGTGGCTACTGTATTTAATATGAGTAGCCGGCCATTCGCGCTCGACCGCAGGCAGTTCATACGCTCGCTTTCGACAGCCATTCCAGTGTTCGCGTTCGATCAACTGGTTGAGGGTCTTCCGTTGGGCGTGCGGTTCGTGGACGTGGCGCGGGAGGCTGGATTGCAAGCCAAGACCATCTTCGGCGGGGAAAACAAGAACAAATTTCTGATGGAAACCACTGGCTGCGGATGTGCGTTCTTCGACTATGATGGCGATGGCTGGCTGGATATCTTTCTGGTAAACGGCACGCGGTTTGAGGCCGACTGGAACGCGGCGCAGGCTCCCGTCAGCCGGCTGTACAAGAACAACCGGGACGGCACTTTCACCGACGTCACCCTGGCGGCAGGTATAGCGCGCACGGGTTGGGGCCAGGGCTGCTGTGTGGGAGATTACAACAATGACGGTTACGACGATCTGTTCGTCACCTATTGGGGCGATTGCGCGTTGTGGCGGAACGAGGGCCGTGGCAAGTTCACGGATGTAGCCAGGAAAGCAGGGGTTACCACCGACGCCGGCAACGGGCAGAGGCGCTGGAATACCGGCTGCGCGTTTGTGGATTATGACAAAGACGGCCATCTGGACCTGTTTATTGCCAACTATATCGATTTCGATCCGAAGACGGCGCCGCTTCCGGAATCCGGGCCATGCCTGTTCAAGGCGATCGTAGTGGCGTGTGGGCCGCCGGGACTGCAGGGCGGCAAGAACATCCTTTTCCACAATAATGGCGACGGGACTTTTGCAGATCTCAGCCAGAAGGCAGGCATTCTTAAGACGCAGGGTACTTACGGTCTGGGCGTGGCGGTTTCCGATTTCGATAATGACGGCTGGCCGGACATCTACGTAGCGAACGATTCTACGTCTTCGGCGCTGTACCGTAATAATCACGACGGCACGTTTTCGGAGATCGCAATTGAAGCCGGCGTGGCGTATAGTCCGGATGGAAAGCCGCAATCCGGCATGGGCGTTTCGGTAGCCGATTACGACGGCGATGGGCGTTTTGATATCGTGAAGACCAACTTCGCCGGCGACACCTCGAGCCTGTACCACAACCTGGGGAACAATTATTTCGAAGACATGACGTTCCAGGCCGGGTTGGGGCGGAATACGCGCTTTATGGGCTGGGGGGTGGGGTTCTTCGATTTCGATAACGACGGCTGGCCGGACATTCTGGCTGTGAACGGGCACGTGTACCCGGAGGTGGGGCAAACCAACGACGAGCAAGGCTATCGGGAACGGAAGGTGTTGTACCACAATCTGGGAAACGGCCGGTTTGCGGATGTGTCGCACGACGCCGGGCCGGGGATTCTGGAGCCGGCCTCGGCGCGCGGGTGTGCCTTCGGCGATTTCGATAACGACGGCGACGTGGACGTGCTCATCAACTGCGTCAACGATACACCGCAACTGCTGCGGTGCGACAGCCAGGTGAAGAACAACTGGTTGAAGGTGAAGACGGTTGGGGTGAGATCGAACCGGTCGGGGATCGGCGCGCGGATCTACTGCACGCCGGCGGGCGGACGGAGACTGATGGACGAAGTGCGCAGCGGGAGCGGCTATATTTCGCAGAGCGATCTGCGGGTGCACTTCGGACTGGGGGTGGCGGCCGCGGCGGATCTCGAAATCCACTGGCCTAGCGGGCAAGTGGACCGGGTGACCGGGGTGAAGGCGAACCAGGTAATTACGGTTACGGAGGGGAAGGGCTGATGGCGGGTTTTGGGTGGTGGGTTGTGGGTGGTGGGTGGTTGGTTGTGGGCAGTAATTACGCTTATGGACGACACCAATAATCACTCAAAGCACGAGCTTTCGCGCATCTTGCGGCCGATGTATGCCAGGCAGTGGCTGTTGGGGCCGGCGCCGCGGCATACGATTCCGGCGGATGGCATGCCGCCGTCGACGGCGTATCATCTCATTCACGATGAACTGATCGTGGACGGCAGTTCGCGTTTCAACCTGGCCACGTTCTGCGGCACTTGGATGGAGCCGGAAGCCAACAAGCTGATGACCGAAACGTTCGACAAGAACATGATCGACAAGGACGAGTACCCGCAGACGGCGGAACTCGAGATGCGGTGCGTCCATATGCTGGCGGACTTGTGGCATGCGCCGGACGCCGCGAATGCGCTGGGGACATCCACGATCGGTTCGAGCGAGGCTTGCATGCTGGGCGGCTTAGCCCTGAAGTGGCGCTGGCGCGAGAGGATGCGCAAGGCTGGCAAACCGTTGGACCGGCCCAACCTGGTGCTGGGCACGAACACGCAGGTGTGCTGGCACAAGTTCGTGCGCTATTGGGATGTGGAAGAGCGCGCGGTGCCCATCGAAGGCGAACGGTTCGTGACGGATCCGGAGCGGGCGGCGGCGGCGTGCGACGAGAATACGATCGGGGTGGTGTCCGTTCTGGGCAGCACTTTCACCGGGGATTACGAAGATGTGGAAGCGCTGAGTGCCGCACTGGACCGGCTGCAGGAGAAGACCGGCCTGGATATTCCGATTCACGTGGATGGCGCGAGCGGCGCCTTTGTGGCGCCGTTCCTGCAACCCCAGGTGCGCTGGGATTTCCGGCTGCCGCGGGTGAAGTCGATCAACACGTCGGGCCACAAATACGGGCTGGTGTATCCGGGCGTGGGCTGGGTAATCTGGCGCGAGGTTGCGGATCTCGACCCGGGGCTGATCTTCAACGTGGACTATCTGGGGGGAACCATGCCGACGCTGGCGATCAATTTCTCCCGGCCTGCCAGCCAGATTGTGGCGCAGTATTACAACTTGATCCGGCTGGGGATTTCGGGGTATCGCGCGATCCACCAGGCGTGCCAGGATGTGGCGGTGCATCTGGCCGGCGAAATTGCCGGGATCGGGCCATTCGAACTGGTGAGCCAGGGAAGGGATCTTCCGGTGTTCGCGTGGAAGCTGAAAGAGCCCGCGCATTGGTCGCTTTACGATCTGGCTGACCGGCTGCGCGACCGCGGCTGGCAGGTACCGGCCTACCGGATGCCGGCGAACCGGCAGGATCTGGTGGTGCAACGGGCGGTGGTGCGTAATGGATTCACGCGGGATTTGGCGGACATGCTGGTGAAGGATATCCGGCGGCATTTGGATTGGTTCGCGTCGCAGCCGGGACTGAAGCCGAAGGTGGAGGGGGCGCAGTTCCATCACTGAGGCTTCGCCTGAACGCTACCCTTGCAGCGGCGCTGAAGCCCGGCTCCAGCTAAAGCCTGGCTAAAGCCCGCCCTCCAAAAGTCCAGCGGCCTTACACGAGTCCTGAGAGTTCGTTTGGGCAGAGGGATGCAATTTCCTCGCAGGAGGCGCTGGTCTGTTCAAAAGATGCGGTCTGGTCTCGTAACCCGTACCAGCTTCGGCAGAACCACCGGCGCTCTTTAAAAGTGCTCCCACCCAAGGGCGAGATCTCCGGGGCTGTGGGTGGTGGGTGGTGGGTTGTGGCGACCGAAGCCTATCCTGTTGAATTTGCGTCTTGGCGCGGCGGCTGCGGGTTATGGGTGGTGGGTCGTGGGTGGTGGTTTTTGGGTAGTTGCGGGACACTGGTTGCGTCACCGTTGTGGCGGGCGGATGGTTTGTCAAAGATCAGGGGGACAGGTTGTTAACGGGTATCGAAGGGGGCTGGGGCGCAGAGCGCCGGATGGTCCGCGGTGGATTCGGACATTTTGTACCGGTGGAGTTCGAGCGGCGATGATTCGCGCGCGGCGGGCTTTGCCTGGGGAAGGGACTTAGGCTGCTTTTGTAACTGCTGGAGAGCTTGCATAGCGGAAGTGAAGGAGCGCTCGAGCCGCGCGCGCTGGGTGGAGACTTCGCGCAACAGCGCCAGTTGCTTGTCGAGCGGAAGATCCGCTTCGTAGATGAGCCGCTCGCCACGGGCCAGGCGGGCGAGCAGCCATTGGGCGGTGGCCATCTGTTCCAGGTGCAGGCGCTCGGTGCGGTTTTGGGGCTGCCAATCGGCCGCGAGATCGTCCCAGAGTTGCTGGTACTCGGCGGGGTCTTCGCCGGGGATCAGGAGGTCGCGGGCGCGCAGGCCGTACTTGAGGGCGTTAAGGCGCACGGCGGCCTTACCTTCTGGAGTTTTCGGACCGGTGGACAGCCGGGCATTCTGCTGGTTGGCTGCATGTTGTTTCGCGGAAATCAGCATTTCGATTTTTCCTTTCCTTTGACGCGGAGGGTATGACGGGATCCGCCATCCGATTCCATGATAGGGATGGCAAGTTGGCGGGGGCGGTGTGATTGCGGGCACTAAGTTGATATGTATTGCGATTAGTGGAGAGTAGAAGCCCGGTTTTTATTTTTGAAGTTTGTGACTGGTTGGGAGATGGAGGGTAGTGTCAAGTATTCTGTGTAAACGACTCTCCCAAAATCGATCCTTCTTTTCAGACCTGCGGAATGTCTGCACTGCATGAGCCCTGCACCAGCGCGCTGCGCAGGGGATGCACAAGGGGGCGGCAGCCCTCTTGTGGGGGGAGCCGGCGCACGATGCGTGCCAGCGCCTTTGGCTGGCCGCGCAGCGTGCCCCGGCGTGGGGGGAACCCGCCCGCCCCGGCTTTCCCCCGGAGGGGGAAACGGGAAAAGGGGCGTCCAAATTCCTTGCTGCCGCAGGCTATTTCCGGCTCGTTTCCGGATGACTGGAATCTGGCCCCGATGGTTACGCATTCTGCTCTTCCTTCAGCTCTTCCTTCAGCGGTTCAAAGCCGCCTGGATGCGGTCGCCCCATAGCATCTGAAAATGGTTCAGGGCCTGTTTCCACCCCTGCACCGTATCCCATTTTTGAATCACGTTTCGCAGCGCCAGATAGATCAGTTTGAGAGCCGCTTCTTCACTCGGAAACGAGCCCCGCGTCTTGATGATTTTTCGCAGGCTCATGTGCAGCGATTCCACCGCATTGGTCGTGTAGATCACCTTCCGCACCTCGGCCGGGAACTCGAAAAACGGCACCACGCGCGCCCAGTTTTCCTTCCAGAGTTTGCCGATGGCCTGGTACTTCGATCCCCACCTGGATTGAAACGTATTCAACTCCATCTCCGCCTGTACCGCCGTGGCCGCGCGGTAGATCTCCTTCAGATCCGCCGCCACCTGCTTGCGCTCCTTCCAGTTCACGTAGTTCAAACTGGCCCGCACCAGGTGCACAATGCATAGCTGTACCACCGTCTGCGGGAATACGCTTTCGATGGCTTGCGGAAACCCTTTCAACCCATCTACGCAGGCGATCAGGATCTCCTTGACCCCGCGGTTCTTCAACTCCGTCAACACTCCCAACCAGAACTTGGCGCCTTCGTTATTACTCGTCCATAACCCCAGCACGTCCTTCTGTCCATCCAACCCAATGCCGATCGCCACGTACACCGCGCGATTGTCCACCCGTCCCTCGTGCCGCATCTTCACGTACAGTGCATCCAGGTAGACCACCCCATACACCGGCTCCAGCGGCCGGTTCTGCCAGGCCTTCACTTCCTCGATGACCCCGTCGGTCACCTCCGAGATCAGCGTCGGGCTAACCTCCACGCCGTACATCTCCTGCAGATGCCCCTGGATCTCCCGCGTGGTCATGCCCCGCGCGTACATCGACAGGATCTTGTCGTCGAATCCATCGAATCGGGTCTGGTGTTTCTTGATAATCTGTGGCTCGAAACTGCCGTTGCGATCGCGCGGCGTTTCGATTGCAATCTCACCAAAGTCGCCCTTCAGCGTCTTTGAAGTTGTCCCGTTGCGTGAGTTTCCGCTGTGATACCCAGCCGGATCGCTCTTCTCGTACCCCAGGTGGTTGGTCAGTTCGGCGCCCATGGCTCGTTCCAATAGCGCCTTCGTCAACTGCTTCAAAAGTCCATTCTCACCAATCACATCCTCGGGCTTTTGATAGTCCTTCAGCAGCTCGTCAAGCAGTTCTTTCTTGATTTCCATTTCTCCGTTCTCCTTATTTGATGTGGAGAACGTTTACACAGATTGTTTTACACCCTCAGATGGAGAACTGAAGTTCGCCGCAGCACGCCAAAGCGTGCGCCGCATCGCTACAGCCGTGCCCCGAGAATGGCGACCGGACCACGCCGCCAGAAGCATTCCGCGTGCTCGAAACCAGCGCGTGCCATTGCCTGAAGCTCCTCGTGCACGGAGAAATAGGTATCCTCGGCAGCCCAATCGTCCAGATTCCGGTAGCCCTGCTCGAGCGTGAAGCCCTGACCCGCCATGAAGGTGGCCCACTCATCGCGCAGGAGCGGCCAGAAAGGGCCGGCCGCCGCATCATTGTTCAAAAACACGCCACCCGGCAGAATGGCCGCCCGGATCCCGCGGTACACTTTGGCCTTTTCGTCCAAACTCGAAATGTGGTGCAAGGCGAAGGCCGAGAGCACCGCGTTCACCGGCGGCAAGGAATCCACGAATGAACCGGGCCCCAGTTGAACACGATGGGCAAAGCGGGCAAGGCGTGCTTGCGCCACAGCCAGCATTTCAGGGTCGATGTCGCGCACCAGAACTGACACTTGCGGGAACCGATCCAGAATGGCTTCGGCGAGCGAGCCGGTGCCGCCGCCCAAGTCGACGATCCGAGCGTCCGGCGGAAGCTGTGCGGCGGCCAGCAGATCGAGCTGCAGTCCGCGGCTCTCGTCATAGTGCGGAATGTACGTGCGGATGATGCGGTCGTACTCCGCCGTATCGAGGCGGAGATGGGAAGAAACGGAGTGTTCGCCTTCCATGTCGAAGCCAGCTTAAATTCTAACCCCGGAGAGCCTGACCAACGGGCGGATGCGGGGCGGATGCGGTACACGGGTTGGCATCCGACCCGAAGTAGGGCATACTTGTGTCGGATGCCGACCAATCTGCTGCAGGGGACACTGGACCTGATGATTTTGCGGACTCTGCTGCTGGGGCCGGAGCACGGGCAGGGCATCGCGCGCTTGATTCAGCAGCAGTCCGCGGACGTTTTCCTGGTGGACCACGGGTCCCTGTATCTGGCCCTGCGGCGGCTTGAGGACAGGGGTTGGATCGGCGCGAAATGGGGCGTCTCGAGCAATAACCGCAGAGCGCGATTCTACACGCTGACTGCCAAGGGACGCCGGCAACTGACGAACAAGACGGCGCAATGGAGGCGGATCGCCGGGGCGATGGCGCGCATCCTGGGCGCGGAGGAATCGGAGGCATGAGCATGTTCCGGCGAAAAAGGTCTCTCGAAGACTTCCAAGCGGAAATCGATTCGCATCTGGCGCATGAGGCCGACCAGGTTCGCGATCGAGGATCGTGCCCGGATGCGGACGCGGCCGCCCGCCGTGCGTTCGGCAACGTGACGGCTGCCCAGGAGGCCGGCTATGAGCATTGGCACTGGATTTTCTTAGACCGTCTGGCGCGCGATCTGCGGCAGGCTGTGCGACAGATGCGGAACCGGCCGGGTTTCAGCGCCGTTGTGATACTCACGCTGGCCCTGGGCATTGGCGCGAATTCCGCAATTTTCAGCATCGTGGATGCCGTTCTGCTGCGGCCGCTGCCGTACCATGATCCCAACCGGCTGGCCATGCTGTTTTCCGGAGATCCGGCGCGCGAGTTGCATGAAGGCCGCGTGTCGCTCCTGAATTTTGAGGATTGGAAAAGGCAGAGCAGGAGCTTCGAAGACATGACGGCGTTCATGGGCCAGACATTTCTGCTGGGGACGAATGGACCTCCGGAACGTATGCGCGCGGCGCGGGTGCCGGCGAACTTTTGGACAGTGCTCGGCGTGGAACCCTGGCTGGGACGCGTGTTCACTTCCGAAGAAGAGAAGCGCGGAGAACGGGTGGCCGTGCTGAGCCACCAGTTGTGGCGGCAACAGTTCGGCGGATCGCGGGCAGCAATAGGGGCCAGCCTGGCGATGGATGGCAGAACCTATCAGGTGATCGGCGTGATGCCGCCGTCGTTTCAGTTTCCGTTTTCGGACACGAAAGTGTGGGAGCCGATGACGGCCCACCCGTACTGGACGGCGCGCGACCGGAAGAGCCTCGGATCCCTTCTGGTTGGCGCTGGGCAGGATCAGGCCCGACGTGAGTTGGGCCCGTGCGCAAGCGGCGATGGACGCGATCGGCCACCGCTTACAAGCCGCGTATCCGGGAGACCAGATACCGGCGAGCATTGCCGTAGTGCCGCTGGACCTGCAGGTTACCGGCAGGTTTCGCTTCCCACTGTGGCTGCTGTTCGGCTCGGTGTTCCTGATGCTGCTTATCGCGAGCATCAACGTGGCCAGTCTGCTGCTGGCGCGCGGTTCGGTTCGGGCACGCGAGTTCGCCCTGCGCCGCGCGCTGGGGGCGGGGCGTAGGCGCCTCGCGGCCCAAGTTCTCACGGAGACCTTGGTGCTTTCCCTATGCGGCGGATTGCTGGGGCTGCTGCTGGCATCGAGCGCGTCCGGAGCCATCAAACAATTCGGCCCGCCGGACATTCCACGCCTGGCGGAGGCGCGCACCGACTGGCAGGTGATTCTGTTCACGGCCGGGGTTAGCGTGTTCACGGCATTATTCGCAAGCCTTTGGCCCGCATGGTAGGGTAGCCGAACGCCGGAGCGCGGCACACAACTGGGCAGCCGCCAATGGACCTCCGCGTCCGCACGCCGTGTGCGGAACGTACTGGTGGTTGGAGAATTCGCGCTGGCGCTGGTATTGGTGACCTCGGCGGGACTATTGATCCACAGCTTTCTGCGCTTGCGGGCGGTGGAACTCGGGTTCCGCCCGGACCATCTGTTGACGATTGCGAGTCGATCTGCACATCGGAAAAACGAACGATCAGCAGGCGGCCTACTTCGAGGAGGCCATCAGGCGCGTGGAAGCGCTGCCGGGCGTGCGCTCGGCTGCGGCGATCTCCGGGTTCCTGAGAACCGACCCCGAAGACTCGGTCCAGATCGAAGGGCGTCCGCCGCAACAGCCCGGACCGTGTGAGGATCTGATAGCCGGCCCATACTTCGAGACGGCTGGAATTCCGCTGCGACAAGGCCGCGTCTTCTCGGATGAGGACCGCCGCAACTCTCTGCCCGTGGCAATTATCAATGAGCGGATGGCGCGCGCTTATTGGCCAGGCGTCGAACCGATCGCAAACGATTCCGCTTCAGCGCAGCGGAGCCCTGGCTGACGATTGTGGGCGTGCCTGGCGACATGCGCCGTCAGGGCCTGGAACGGGAGATCGCGCCGCAGGTCTTTCGTCCGCACCGGCAAGGCGCGGAGGACATGTTAGACATCATCGTGCGCACCAGCTTCGAGCCGCTGGCGATGGCGGCCGCCATCCAGAGCCAGGTGCAAAGCGCGGACAAGACTGTGGCGAAATTCAAAATCAACACGGTGGACTATGAACTGGGAGAGCAGACCGGCGAGCGGCGGTTCGATACGTTCCTGGCCGGCAGCTTCGCCTTTGGTGCACTGTTCCTTTCGACAATCGGGATCTATGGTCTGTTGCATCACGTGGTGGTGGAGCGTACGAACGAGATAGGGGTGCGTATAGCGCTGGGAGCGCGTCCGGGTGCGGTGATGACTCTGATGCTGCGGCAGGGGCTAAGGCTGGCTCTCATCGGCACGGCGGTGGGCCTGGTGGGCGCGCGGTCGGTTACGCGGCTGTTGTCCAAGTTACTCTATGGCGTGCCGCCTACCGATCCGGTCACTTTTGGCAGCGCCGCGCTGCTCTTGCTGGCCGTTGCCGCGGTAGCATGCTGGGTGCCTTCGCGGCGCGCGGCCCGGATTGACCCGATGGTGGCTCTGCGGCAGGACTGAGGTGAGAGAGGGAAACCTAATGACGGGGAGGCGCGTCATCTTTGCTATAGTTTAGCTGGGGAATAGGTATGTTTATGAATTGCTGGAACAGAATCCCGGTTCTCCCGGTCGCCTTGGCGGCTTTTTGGGCGCTGGGGGGTGCGGTATTGGCCCAGGACCAACAGGGGCCGGACAAGGACCAGGATCAGACTGTGGCCAAGCCCCGCAAGGCCACGGACGATACGGAGACGGCACCGATCCCGTCGAAGCTGAGTAAGAAGGCTCAGCCGGATGTGGAAAACACGAACCTGCCGAGCTTCCAGAGCGGTGTGAACCTGGTGAGCGTGGACGTGGCGGTGCTCGATAACAAGGGCCATTTCATTCCGAACATTCCGCGCGGCAGTTTCCGCGTTCTGGAAGACAACGTGCCGCAGCAGATCAAGTCGTTCGGGAAGAGCACGGCTCCCATGACGGTGTGTCTGCTGATCGAGTTCAGCGCGAAGTTCCAATGGTACGGGTCTTCGACCTGGTACCAGACGCTGGCGGCGTCGTATGGTTTCGTGCAAACGCTGAAGGCGGACGACTATGCGGCGGTCATCGCGTACGACATGAAGGAGGAGATTCTGTCCGACTTCACGACGGACAGGCGGCAGACGTATGAAGCCATGCAGCGCCTGCGCATCCCGGGATTTTCAGAAGCGAACCTGTTCGACGCGCTGGCGGATACGGAAGAACGCATGGCGAAGCTCGAGGGGCGCAAGGCCATCGTGCTGCTCTCTTCAGGCGTGGACACGTTCAGCAAGCTGACGTATGACAAAGCGCGGAAGATTATTCAGGACAGCGCCGTGCCGGTTTACGCCATCGGACTGATGCAGGCGCTGCGTATCATGAGCCCACGCGGCGACAACATCGGCTTTCTGCAGGCAGACAACCAGATGACGACGTTCGCGCGCGAGACGGGCGGCCAAGTGTTTTTCCCGCGGTTCTATGGCGAGTTTCCATCGATCTTCGGCTCGATTTCCGATTCGCTGCGCAATGAGTACTCGATCGGCTATGAGCCTTCTAACAAGGTGAGGGACGGCAAGTTCCGCAAGATCAAAGTAGAGCTGGTGAACCCGGCCACCAACGAGCCGCTGCGGGTGGTGGACGAGAAGGGCAAGCCCATCAAATACCAGATCATCGCGAAGAATGGCTACACTGCGCCGCGCGAAGTGGAATAGCCGCGCATTTTGTCAAGCACTGCATCTCGCATCTTTACAGACTGATGCAAAAGTGTTGACACTTGCGTGACTGGTCTGATAATCTCGCGAGCGTCAGGCATGAGACACGTTCCCGCCCCACCCCCAGGGAAGATTCCCGAGATCCTGTTGGTCGACGATAACAAGCAGGGTTTGATTGCCCGCAGGTCGCTACTGCAGGAGCTTGGATATAACATTTCGACAGCGACGAATGGAGACGAAGCGTTAGAACTTTTAGCGAAGCAGAACTTCGATGTGGTTGTAACGGATTTCAAGATGCCGCGCATGGACGGCATCGAGCTGATCAAGCGCATCCGGAGCGCGCATGCCGGAGCGCGCATTATTTTGCTTTCGGGATTTGTGGAGCCGCTGGGTTTGACTGAGGAGTCGACCGGCGCTGACGTGGTGATCATCAAGAGCGCCGGGGAAGTCGGGCAGTTAACGCGATCGGTGAAGCGGCTGCTGAGCCAGGCGCCGGTACGGAAGCCGGCGGCATCGGCAGAAGCGGTGGCGCGGACTGCCGCGCGGGCTAAGCGCGTGTAGGGGGGCTCGCTTCGCTCGCCGTGGGTGGTGGCTGGTGGCTGGTGGGTGGTGGCTTTGAGGCTCGCTTCGCTCGCCGTGGGTGGTGGCTGGTGGCTGGTGGGTGGTGGTTTTGAGGCTCGCTTCGCTTGCCGCGGCAGACCTTCAGCGGATGGCTATGCCCAGGTCTCGCAGGGCCTTGTCGGGGACGGGGGCGGGAGCGTCGCACATCAGATCCGTGGCGCGCGCGGTTTTGGGGAACGGAATCACTTCGCGGATGGAACTCTCGCCGGCCAGAATCATGACCAGGCGGTCCAGGCCCAGCGCGATGCCGCCGTGCGGGGGCGCCCCATATTCCAGCGCGTCCAACAGGAAACCAAAACGGCGGCGGGCTTCTTCTTCGCTGAATCCCAGAGCGGCGAACACCTTTGCTTGCACGTCCCGACGATGAATACGGATGGAGCCGGAACCCAACTCCGTGCCGTTCAGCACCAGGTCGTACGACTTGGCGCGGCAGCGGGCTGGATCGCTGGTGAGCTTGTCGAGATCCTCGTCGTGCACCGAGGTGAAGGGATGGTGTGCGGCATTCCAGCGCTTCTCGTCCTCGTCCCACTCGAACATGGGGAAGTCCATCACCCAGAGAAATTCGAGACGGCGGGAATCAAGGAGCTTATGGCGCTCATTGTATTTTTGCGCGGCGCAAAGGCGCAAATGCCCGCACGCCTGAAATACGGTCTCCTCGGGGCGCTGGCCCTTGGGTTCGCCGGCCCAGGCGGCCAGCATTAACAGATCGTCTTCAGCGGCGCCGGTTAATTCGCGCACGCGCGCCATTGGCTCGGGGTAGTCGCGCTCCACCCGTTTGGGATCGTCGTAGACGCGCAGGCCGCGCTCGACGCCGTAAGCTTTCAACTCATCGCGTTCGCGCCGGCTGAGCGCTCCGGTGCCGGGAATGTGGATAGCCACCAGCGGCAGTCCGGGCGCGCTGAGGGTGCTTTCCGGAAACAGATGCTCCACCGGTTGCATGGGCGGAATGCGCCGGTCGGGCTTGTCGCTGCCGTAGTGGCGCATAGCTTCCGCATAAGTCAAGCGCGGAAATGGGGCGGATACCTGGAAGCCGGCCACCTGGCAGATCCGTTGGGCCAGCGGTTCAATCACCTCGAGGATGCGCTCCTCCTGCGGGAACGACATCTCCAGGTCGATCTGGGTGAACTCCGGCTGCCGGTCGGCGCGCAGGTCCTCATCGCGGAAACAGCGGACGATCTGGAAGTATTTGTCGAAACCGGCGACCATCAGCAATTGCTTGAAGATTTGCGGCGATTGCGGCAGCGCGTAGAAACTGCCCGGCTGCACGCGGCTGGGCACCAAGTAATCGCGCGCGCCTTCCGGTGTGGAGCGGGTCATGAAGGGCGTCTCGATCTCGAGAAAGCCCATGCCGTTGAGCGATTCGCGCACGGCGAAGGCGATCTTCGAGCGCAGGATGATGTTGCGCTGCATGTGCGGGCGGCGCAGGTCGAGGTAGCGGTACTTGAGGCGCACCTCTTCGGCCACATCGACTGCGTCTTCCATGGGGAAAGGCGGCGTACGCGACTCGTTCAGGATCCAGATCTTTTCCGCGCACAACTCGATCTCGCCGGTCTCCAGGTTCGGATTGATGGTGTCGGCGGTGCGCAACGACACCGTCCCTTCCACCGCGATTACATACTCCGGCCGGACCTGCCCGGCGCGGTGGTGCGCGGCTTCGTCCGCGTCCGCGCGAATGGCGATCTGGGTGACTCCATCGCGGTCGCGCAGGTGGATGAAGATCACTCCGCCGAGATCGCGATGGCGGTGCACCCAGCCCATCAACACGGCGCGCGCACCGGCGTCGGCTGCGCGCAACTGCCCGCAGGTATGAGTTCGCTGTAGGCCGCCGAGAAAATCGAGTTCCGTTTCCATATAAGGTTGGCTGCGCCAGCGATGTCAGCGCCAATCCGGTGGGATGACAATCATACTAACATGCGGCGACCGCGCCGGCCTCACGACTCCCGCGGATTGTCGCTAGTATGTGAGTTGTCCGGTTCAATTCACACGTGAGTTGTCCGCTTGGCGCGGCGGTGAGGGATGCTGGGTGGTGGATGAAACCTGGCAGTGCTCGGCCGCCGAGATGGAGCGGATGATGAAAGTTCAAGACGTGCTGTTGAAGGCGATGGCGAAGAAGATCACCTGGTGGGCAGCCGCCGAGATTATCGGCGTAAGCGACCGGACGATGCGGAGGTGGCGGGAGCGACTAGAGACGGACGGGTATGCCGGACTGGCGGATCGACGCAAGGGGAAAGCTAGCGCGCAGCGCATCCCGTTGGCGACGGTAGAAGAGGTGCTGGCGCTGTATAAGAAGACGTATTACGACCTGAACATCCGGCACTTCCATGAAAAACTGCGGGATGAGCACGCCATCAAGTTGAGCTACACATGGGTACAGAAAGCCCTGCAGGGAGCCGGGCTGGTGGCCCAGCGTCACAAGCGGGGAGCGCACCGACGGAGACGGCCACGCCGGCCGTTGTCTGGGATGCTGCTGCACATCGATGGCAGCAAACATCGCTGGCTGAACGACGATCGCTGGCACGACCTGATCGTGATCCTGGACGACGCCACCACGGAGATCTACTATGCGCAATTGGTGGAGGAAGAATCGACCCGGACGGTGATGGCGGGGCTGCGCGAGGTGATCGAAACCCAGGGTCTATTTGCGCTTTGTATAGCGACCGAGGCAGTCATTTTTTCGTGACGGTGAAGGCCGGGGAGAAGGTGGATAAGCAGCGCCTGACGCAGGTGGGGCGGGCGATGAAAGAACTGGGGGTGCACATGATTGCGGCGTATTCCCCGCAGGCGCGGGGGCGGTCGGAGCGGAGTTTCGGGACTTGGCAGGGGCGCTTGCCGCAGGAACTCCGGCTGGCTGGAATCACCACCGTGGAGGGCGCCAATGCTTTTCTGCGGGATCAGTACATCGCGAAATTCAACGACAAATTTAGGGTGCCGGCGGCGGAGAAGGGCCCGGCGTTTCGGCGGACGGCGCGGGCCGACCGCAACTGGATTTTCAGCGTACAGACCGAGCGCGTAGTGCAGAAGGACAATACGGTGGCCATGCGGGATCGGATGTGGCAGATCGACAAGACGCGATTCCGCAACACGTTGGCGGGCAGTACGGTAACCATCCATGAACATCTGGACGAAACCGTCTCCATCCGCTACGGCCCTCACGTGGTGGGGCGCTATAGTGGCACGGGGGAGAAACTGACTGACGCCAAACCTAAAGAGCGCCGTGGAAAAGGCGGGAGCATGGAAGCCGGGGAAAACCAAAAGCAGGTTTCCCCCCGCTCCCACACTCCCTTGGAAATCTCGCCCAAACCGCGAGATTCCCACTTTCCCACCGCGCCGACGACGGCTTCTGTTTTCTCCAAGAGGAAAGCAAAAGCCAAACCCAAAACCAAGGCAGCGGCCTGAAGGCCGTATCGCTTTGTTTCACAAAGCGGACAGATCACTTAATAATAAAACGGGACAACTTGACTTGTTACCGACACCGACGCTTTCCACATTCCAGGACGCAACCGTTCAGACTTCAGGCAGAGCGTCCAGCACGAGCACTGAAATTCCAGAGAGGCGCCCGAGCGCTGAGTCGTTGGTCAAGAAGTGGGAGGCCCCAGTGCGAACGGCCGTCGCAACTTGAATCGCATCGGGTGTGCGCAAGTCCTGGATCGCGCGAAGCTGCGCCGCTTCCTCGGCGACGCGCTGGTCTAACGGAACCACCTGCAACACCGAAGTAGAATCTCGCGATACGCCCGTGCCAGATCGTCGTGGCCGGTCCGCAGAGGCTGGACCAGCACTTCGATGAGCGTGATTGGCGAGGTAACCAAGCGGATATGCCCCGACTCGGCTGCAGCAAAGAATGGCTTGAGCTTCGCGATACGTGCAGGGTCCTGCTCAATAAAGTAGATCAGCGGCGCGGTGTCCAGGGCGACCGTCTTGCCTCGCAACCCATCTACCCATCCCACGAGGAGCGTTCCTGGCGTAGATACTCCGCTACGTCCACACCCTGCCACACCTCACGCCCCAGACCTTCGAGCTCCATTAAGCTGCGCGGCTGGGGGGCCAATTCGGCGCTCAAGCTCGCGGCGAGCTCCGATACCAGCCGCAGCTGCTCCGTGGGGGTGAGAGCCTCTACGGATCTCTTCGCCTGTTCGTATAAATCACCGGTCACGCCGCGTGCTCCTGTCGCTCCAACATACCGCATCCAAGGCTGCGCTATTAAGTCCCGGTGTACCCGGCGCTGGTCAGAAAGGGTGCAACAGTAGGTGATCCAAGAGTTCCGATACCTTCGCGCCCGCTTCGCCGGAATCCAAAATTGTCCATAGCGCCCGGTAATTCGGATTGCGAGGCGTTCCGATCCAAACGTCGCCAGAATCGCTAGAAACGCCGTACGCTCGGACGCACCACGAGTCGTCCAAAAGACCATGGGTCGCGCGAAACATGCCGAAAGCAGTTCTGATTGATTCCCCTGCATCTTTGGAGACGTCCTCGATTCACAGGTGAGGATGTTCAGTAAAGGAAAAGGACCGCAGCACTCTGATGGAGACACCCTATCACGTGGGACCCGCCGGCGGCCATCGGAGTCTGAAAAACGCACGCCGGCCGCAGCTAAATGTGATTCGCTGTTGGCGTCCTGACTCTTCGAGGGGGTTGACCTTCGATCTGTAGTGAACGTCTCACGTGCGCCGGCTGCTTATGCATGCGCGCGCCTTGCGCCTGTTTTTCTACCTTTTTCTTGATTTCGTGACAAGTCGCGCAGAGCAGTTGAAAACGAGAAGAACCCCGCAGAATCTCATAGCAGATCTGCAACTGTGAGTCGGTGCCTTTGCTGCGTGCTTCGCAGCCGCCTCCCGCGATGTGATCGAACTGCAAGGCCCTCTCGTCATTGCACCCGATTGTACCGTCCTCATTGTGCCAACGACACGGTAAGAAATCGGTGGTCCCATCTTCGGAACGGCAAGTAGTCCCGGTACAGCGCCCGCCAAGTGTGCGTATGGCATCTAGGCGGACGCGTCGTCTTCGCACCGTGTTCTTATTCTCAGGCATGTGTCACGGTGGGTTGGACGAAACATCCTCGCTTGGTTTGGACGGCGTTTGCATCATTCCTGTTCCGCTTGTCACCAGCCGCGCAGTTGAATGACGCGGCTGCTGGTAGGCTGCTCGTTTAAAATTCGATTTCGAGCCGCTTGGCTACGCGGTCTAGGGTATCCACCAGACGCTCCACATGGCGTTCGGTATGCGCGGCGGTGCAGGAGATGCGCAGCAGGTTTTGCGCGGCCGCCGGGCGCAGTACCGGATTGATGTAGATGCCCTCCTCCAGCAGCGCTTTGCACAGGCGGCAGAGATCGATTTCGTTCTCCACGACCACGGGCACAATGGCGGTCTCGCCGTCCAGCACCGGAAAACCGCACAGGCGCAGTTCGTGACGGAGCCGCGCGGCAATGTGCAGCAGGCGCTGTTGGCGCTCGGGCTCTTTACGCATTACGTCCAGCGCCGCGGCCACCGCGGCCACCGATGCCGGCGGCAGACTGGCGGAAAATACAAATGGCCGCGCGGTGTGCTTCAGGTAATCGATTACTTCCTTGTTGGACGCCACAAAGCCACCGACCGAGGCCAGCGATTTGCTGAACGTGCCCATCACAATGTCGATATCGTCCAGCACACCCAAATGCTCGGCCGCACCCGCGCCGGTGGGGCCCAACACGCCGAGTCCGTGCGCTTCATCCACGTAAATTCTGGCGCCGTATGGTTTCGCCAGATTCACAATACCGCGCAGGTCGGCGATATCGCCTTCCATGCTGAACACGCCTTCGGACACAATCAGAATGCGCTCTTCTGGCGGGCAGTTTTCGAGACACCGTTCCAGGTGATCGAGATCGTTGTGGCGGAAACGCACGGTGCGGGCGGTGGAGCGCAGGGCGCCCTCCACCAGGCTGGCGTGCAGATTGTGATCGCACAACAACGCATCGCCTTTCTCTGCCAGCGCCGCTAGCGAAGCATAATTGGCCTGGAAACCGGTGCCGAAAATGATGGCTGCTTCCTTATGCACGAAAGCCGCGAGTTCGGCTTCCAGCTTCACGTGTACGTCCAGTGTGCCGTTCAACAGGCGGGAACCGCTGCATCCGCTGCCGTACTTCCGGACAGCCTGCACGGCGGCCTCTTTCACCTTGGGGTGCGTGATTAGATCCAGGTAATCGTTGGAGCCGAACATCAGCACTTTGCGGTTGCCCATGCGGACCTCACCGGGGCCGCAGCCTTCGCGCTCGCTGAAGACTTCGAAATACATGTACAGTCCGGCGGCCTGCAGATCGCCCGGACGGGTGAAATTCCGGCACTTGTCGAAGAGGTCGGTGGAACGGGTATGGCTCGTCGCCGCCTTTCGGCTCTGGGTGACGATAGTTGAAGAGCTGCGCATCGTTCTCAATTCCATTCGTAGATTCGGTACGTTTTGTACTTCTTCGCGCCCATGGTCTTTAGAGACCGATTCATCAGAACATTATCTTCCAATATCCAGGACATTTCGCTGAGTCCATAGCCCAGCCGCCGCGCGTTCCGGATCAGTTCGGCGTAAAAACCGGCGGCGACTCCCATAGTCCGGTACTCCTCCACGACGCCCAGCGCCAGGACCCGCAATTCTTTGATCAATCGTTGATGATACAGGATTTTGAAGAGCCCTAGGGGGAACAATTTGCCGCCGGCGTGTTTTAACGCCAGATTGATATTGGGTAACGCCAGGGCAAAACCGACGGCGCGCCCCTGTACCTCGCCCACCAAAACGAAATCGGGTTTCAGGATCTGCTTCATCTCGGCGGCTTCGTGCAGAAACTCTTCGCGCGTCATGGGCACAAAGCCCCAGTTACGCGCCCAGGTATCGTTATAGAGTTTCCAGATCATCTGCACTTCGTCATCGAACCGCTGCATGTTGATGGTGCGGATGGTTACGCCCTGGTTACCGGCCGCCAACCGCGCCACGCGTTCCACTTTCTTGCCGTTCACTTCGGTGGGCGTGGACCAATAGGCCAGCAGGTCTTTGGCTTTGCGCAGTCCCACGGCTTCCAGCATGCGCGGGTAGCTGGGCGAATTGTAAGGCATCATCACGTTGGGGCTGGAATCGAAGCCGTCCACCAGCATGCCGCACTCGTAATTGGTCGACGGATTCACGGGGCCGCGGATCACTTTGGCGCCGCGCTCCCGCAGCCACTGGCGCGCCGCTTCCATCACCGCGCGGGCCACCTCCACGTCGTCCGTCGATTCGAAAAAACCGAAGAAGCCGGCTTCTTCTTTGTGATACTCATTATGATTCCGGTCCACGATGGCGGCCACGCGGCCACATACCTGCCCATCGCGGCGGGCAAGAAAACATTGCATATCGGCATGCGCGTAGAACGGATGCTTCTGCGTATTCAGCAGTTCCTTTTGGGCCATACGTAACGGAGGCACCCAGTACGGGTGGTGACGGTACAGACGGTACGGGAGGTCCACAAACTGGCCCAACAATGATTTGTCCTGAACCGCGACGATTTCTACGTCTCCCAACTATGCGGCCCCTTTTCCTAAGATTCTGTAAAGTGGCGGTGCGGTCAGCACCAGAAGACCGGCCACGGCGGCACCGGCCAGCAGGTCGATGGTGTAATGGTATCGAAGATAAACTGTAGCAGAAATGATGGACACAGTATAGGCTAAATAGATCCAAAACAAGCGGTGAGAGATCAGCCGGCTGCCCCAGCAAGCCAGGATAGTGAGCTCAGTGTGGCCGCTGGGAAAGCAGTCCCAGGCCGCGGATTCCAGCCGGTCGAGCGTCAATTGAAGCACGCGTGTGACCCACAGTCCCCGTAGGTTGATAGTTTGCAGGTTGCGCAGGAAGAAGCGCGGGCCGCGCGCGGGAACGATCACATAGCCCACGTATGACACTAGAAATCCCAGCGCGATGAGGAACGCGTAGAAGCGGAACTCGGCGTAGCGCGCGCGTCGCCAGAGTAGATAGGCGATGAATAGCACGGCGGGCACGAACAGCGTATACACGATCTGCAAATATTCGGTTAACACGGGCGTGGTGATACGTTCCAGCCAGACAGTTGGGTGGACTCCCCATATACGATAATCGAGGCGCGCCAGTTCGGCATCCGCATCCCAACCGCGCAGACGCGGCATGAGCACGGCCATTTCCCGATAGCACCAGGCGACATAGGGCAGCGGATACCAATGGTGAAAGATCCAACTGGCGCGCCCGGCGCTGCGGATCGCCCACACGGCCAATGCGATGGCGCCCAGGTGCCAGGCCAGTAGCCAGGCGGGGCTCGGCAGCCGGTTCCAGAACCAGATGATGGCGGCGGTGGCCCCCGCATAATAGGGCAGCACGACCTTATCCACCGGCCAGAAACCGCGCGTGGCCGGCAGATTCAGAATGTCAGCCAACCCGCCTCCTTGTACCAGTCGAGTGTGCGCCGCAGCCCTTCAGCGAGGCTCGTAGAAGCGCGGAAGCCCAGCTCGCGGCAGGCGCGCGCGGGATCGCACACCCAACCCGCGCAGCAGGCTTCCCGCACTTTATCGCGCGACAGGATGCCCGGTTTGGCGCCCAGGCGCGTCCACCACTCACCGCACAGGCCTAAGACGTAGGCAGCTTTTTCTGGTATCGCTATGGTCCGCAATGGGCGGCCCATCAAACGGGCAGCCGTCGATCCGAATTCATCCCAGGAGACCGGCGTGGCGTTGGCCATGTAGAAAATCCGGCCGCCGGCGCCGGCGCGATCCGCCGCGGCGATAAGACCATCCACCAAGTCTCCCACATAAATGCAGCTGAAAAGGCGAGGGGCGGTGCCGATCTGTGCCATCCATCCGCGGGCCGCAGTGCGGAGTACCTGGTAAACGTCTCTATCGCGCGGTCCATAGACTACCGGCGGCCGTACGATCGCCGTTCTCGCGCTCAGCGGCGAGTGTCGGACGGCTTCCTCTCCAGCCAGTTTCGAGCGGCCATAATGTGAAACCGGATGCGGTTCGTCGCCTTCGGTCAGCGCCCCCTCGACAGTGCTGGGACCGGCCGCTGCCAGGCTGCTGACGTGCACCAGCTTTTCGACATCGCCTGCCGCGCGCAGCAGGTTGGCCGTAGCCGTAACATTGCCGCGCTCGAAGTCCGGCGCGGTACGGGCTTTGGTGACGCCGGCCAGATGGATAACGGTATCCACGTCGCGCAGAGCTTCCGCCAATCCGGCTCCGCTTTCGAGATCGCCCTGCGCCTGTTCGATAGCATCCGGCAGTTCGCCGGCAGCTCTGGGCCGCCGCACGAGGCATCTGACCGGGCGCCCTTCGGCCACCAACCGCTCGACCAGGTGTCTGCCGATGAAACCGGTCGCGCCGGTCACCAGCGTCATAATTGCGGCGTGCTGCGGAAAGCCACCTCGGAGAAACAACTCTCCGCCGCGGTGCCTGTGTGCTGCGTATTGATCTGCAGACGGATTCCCTTCACGCGCGGCGCCGGGTGTCCGTAGGCCCTCTGATAATCGCCGGCCAGATTGCGGCTTTCGCTAAGCCAACGGTTCAAGTCGGCGGTGCCGGAGCGGCAAACCACAGCAGTGATATGCACCAATGGAATGGAACTGGCGCTTTCCATGATTCCGGCGGGGGCGGTAGTGTCCCAAATGTAGCTGATGACCCGCCTGTCGGTGAACGCCACCAGCACTTGCGCAGCCTGCTGGGGCCTCGGCCAGCCAGGGCCGAGCCGCTCGTCGTGGGCTTCGACGTCGCCGTGGCCGACCCGGACGGTCGGCTGGCAAGCGTACTCGGCTTCCTCGACAAGGTCCCGGCCTGAGTTCCGGCCCCGAGCCGAGGCGCCGTTCCCGAGCCGAGGCCCCGTTCCCGAGCCGACGTCCCGTAGCCAGGGTCCCGGTCCTGAGCCAGATTCACCCGGCCCGCGCTCTTGGACCGCGACCTGATGGATTCGGGAATCGGGACGGAATTCCCGTATCAATTCCCGAATCCATCAGCCTGCAGCGAGTTCCGTGACGCGCCAGGAGTGGATCAGCGCCAGAGATCTGCTCACCGCATCCTCGGCAGCCGCATACAGGTCGGCCTCACTGATGGTGCGTCGTTCCAGCGGGGAACGATGGGCCGCCAGTAAAGGACCACGCCGGTTCGTTGAAGTTGATCAGCGGCCATGGCTGGGTGTGGGCGCATTTCCCGGCGACCCGGTGCGGGATCGTGGCGGAGGCCGGGACGAAGTACCGGCCGAACGCCTGGTCACGGTCGTACTTGCGCGACCGCCGTCAGCGGCAGTCCGGGTGGCTCGGCGGCACGTCCAGCGCGGGGTTCCGATCGAAGAACCCGAATGGCTTGAGCCAGAACGAGATCGTGTCGACCGGCATGATCGGCCAGTCTTCCGGCCGCGTGATGTGGTGAATGCCGAACACGTACCAGAGCACGACGTCGGTGTTGTCGATGGACCGGTTCTGCGCGGTCCAGCTGGGCAGTCCGCTGTCGCCACCACTGAGGTTGGGAAACTCGCCGCACGGCCATCGCTCGTCCGGACGGTAGGGCGTGACCCACAGCGTGTGCCCGATCACCCTGGCCCGCTGCAGGACCTCAGAGGCGGGATCGATCAGCGGCGGGAAGGCTCCGCCGGGGACCAGCTTGTACCCGACCGGGGTACCGAGCCCGTTTGTGACGTTGTCGTTGACGACCTTCCAGCTCTTCTGCGAGTGCCAGTCGTAATCCTGCGTGCCTTCCGCCTCGGTGCGCAGGGGCGTCTCGCGGAGCACCAGGCCCAGCCGGTATGGATCATCATCGCTGGGGCCCTGCGGTTGTGATTGCACCGCATACACCGTGTTGGCGGTCCCGTCCACGTCAAGATCGAGGCGTGCCACGATGAAGTGCTGATGGAAGGGCGCGTACGTCCGCTGGTCCACCAGCGTGCCGAACGGCGGCTGGCGCCCGTCGCCGAAGTAGGAGGTGACCAGGATGCCGGTGGCGCGTACCTCGCACTCGATATTGCCGTCCTGGTAGAACCGCCAGTACACCAGGTACTCGTAGTTCGCCACGGTGACCTGGAACGACACGACGAGCCGCCGGGCCCGGCGGACTTCGGCGCCGGTCACGTGATCCACATGCTTCCAGCCGACCCCGTTGTCCTCCTCGTGAATGCAGATGGCCCGGGAGATGACGCGCGGTTCACCGGCCGAGTCGTGCACGACCGCGTCCAGGTAGGTGATCTCGCCCAGGCAGTCACAGCCGCGTTCGAGCGAGGCGGTCATGAAACCCAGGCCCCACTCGCCGATGTCGAAAGCGGTCCGGCGGTAATGATCGCTAGTCGGATCCCGGTAGGGCACGACCATCTCCGCGAACGAGAGCCGGTGCGCGATCGGCCGCAGGCGGCCGGCGTCGCGGTATCCCACCTCGTGCAGGACCAGGCCCTCCCGGTAGTTGAAGCCAAGCCGCAGCTCCCAGTTCTGCCAGGTCAGGTGCCTGCCCGCCACGGTGAACGAGACGCCTTCGGGCTGGCTGATGTGCAGTGGCGCTACTTCGCGCAGCGGCATCGGGAGGAACTTGGACGCGTACTCGCCCATCACCTCGGGCGGGCCGGCCGCCCCGGGGCCGTCCGGATCGTCCTCGAGCTCGAGCAGCGTCATCTGGTTGAGGTCCACCACGGGATGCAGCCCGCTGACGTGATGCGCGTATGGGTTGCCGTCCTCGCTGCCCCGGTACCAGACGTCTGACCAGCCCAGCCGCAGGCCGCGGTAGCGAGGCGGAACGAGCGCGGCGCCGTAGGCCCAGACATCGGTGAGCACCCGGGCCCGCTCGGTCAGCCCGCGCCGGGCGAGCGCCGCCGCCAGCAGCGGGTGGTCGCGGAGCATCTCGTCGCACTCGTGCCACTCGTCCAGCGTCATGTTCGGCTGCTGACCAGGCAGCGGCTCCCAGGCCGTGACGGTCGTCGCGCTGCAGGCAGCGACACCACTGCACGGTAGGCCTGCCCGTCATCGCGGTTCCAGCAGACGGCGACCGCTCGCGGGCGGCACGGCCGGGAACCTCCGGCGCCGTCCTTGGCTGGCTCCTTGAGTTCGATCGACGCGAACCGCCACCGCGGGCCGACCGACCGCTCCCGCCGCAGCGCCGACGGCGACCTGGCGGAACTCCTCGGCGGTCAGCGGGTCGAGCGGGTGAGCCGGTGCCCGGCGCTCGCGGAACCGTTCCCGTGCTGGTGCGACGTGCTCAACGATGCCTCCCCGTGACGTGCGTGCCGACGTCAGCCCGCGGCCAGTCCTACCAGAAGCTTGATCTATCTCGCGTCGACCCGCACGCCGAGGCGTGGCCGCCACCCTCGACTGGTTCAGCGGGCTGGCCGGTCTGCCGCCGCCGAGCAGCAGCCAGCCGATCGCGCCGATAACGAC
This sequence comes from Bryobacterales bacterium, assembly GCA_963756605.1. Lineage (GTDB taxonomy): Bacteria > Acidobacteriota > Terriglobia > Bryobacterales > Bryobacteraceae > Bog-159. The sequence continues at coordinate 69,846 of CAVWOT010000023.1, forward strand.
TACTCCCCCGGCGATGATGCCGCCGATGGCGCCGGCGAGAACGCCCCCGCCGGAGCCGCCCGTCGACTGGCTGCCGGGCTTGGCCGGGCTAGGGGTCGGGATCGGGCCGGCGTGGCTGATCCGGCCAGACTTCGACGCGGTGAAAGCGACGACCTGGTTGGCCGCGGGAGCCAGCAGCAGGCCGTCGCCGACGCTCGGGGTCGGGAAGTGATTGGCGACTGCCCCGATCGAGGCCTGCTGCCTGACCTTGCCGGTCGCCGGATCGAGGCCGTACAGGGTGCCGTTCTGCCCGATGGTCCAGACCAGGCCCGCGGCCACGATGGGCGGGCCGCCGCCCATTCCGGAACTCCACGCCAGCGAGACCGCGGCCGGGGAGCTTGGCGCCCTGGACCGCGATAATCCCGCTCAGGCAGGGCAGGTAGGCGGTCGTCGCCGACCACCGCGACACCGCCGTCTATGTCGCTGCCGCACACCTGTCCGGTCGCGGCCTGCTGCCCGCCGATGCTGCCGAGGTGCGCGCCGTTGAGGAGATAGACGATCCGGGATTTCCCGGTCAGGAGCACCTGGCCGTCGGACAGCAGCACCGGCACGGTGGACATATCGAGATCATTAGCGTTGTTCGATGCCCAGCTGGCGGGCGCGAAGAACTGCAGCAGCCGCAGCGACGAGGACAGCTCAAGCGCCGCATCACTGTCGTCGAAGGCATGGCCAGCCGAATGGACCGAGCCGTTCCCCGTGCTGACCCAGATGTTGCCGGCGCTGTCGACGGCCGGCGCCGCACCGCCCATCCAGACCGCACCCTGTGACTCACCGGCGCCGCCGTCGACGGTGAAGTCGGTCGGCGCGCCGCCGGTTTCGGGGACCGCTACCACCCTGCCCCGGTAGCTGGCGCAGTCTCCGTAGTTGCCGCCGAAGCCGAACACCACCCGGCCGGCGTCCAGGTTCAGGCCGGTCCGCTGCAGCAGCGCCGCGGTGTCCGCTCCGGCCGGGTCCACGTCCTGGCTCATCTCGCGCTTCCCGGAGCTGGTGCTCAGGCCGACCAGCAGATGGGCGGGCTTCCCGCGCAGCAGTTCGTCGGCGACCACGAAGATCTCGCTCCGGGACGGGTCGATCACCGGCGTACCCGTGATGCCCACGGTCGGACTGATGTCACCGCAGGGCAGCGATCCTGATGGCACCGGGCTGGCCAGGTGCGCTGACCAGAGCGACGGCGCCGGTGCCGGGGGAGAGCGCGTACACCGTGTCGTTCTCGGTGGCTACGTAGATCCGCCCCGACCAGACCAGCGGCTCGCCGTAGATCTCGCCATCGAGAGCGGGTGACGTCCAGGCGCGGTGACTGGTGTCGACCGTGACCGCCGAGTTCACGACGCCGCTGCCGACCGGATCATGGTGGTACACCGTCCAGGAGCTGGAGCTGAGCTGGAGCCGGAGCCGGGCTGGAGCTGGCGCCGGAGGCCGGGCTGGAGCCGGAAGCCGATCCGGCCCCCGAAGCCCCGGCTGAGCCCGAAGCTGCGGCCAGGACTGCCGCACCTGCCGTGCCGCCCGCGATGCCCCAGGTCATCAGGCCATGGCCAGCAGCCAGGTCCACCTGGCCGGCCCGCGCCGCCGCGTTCTCATGGCAGCATCGTCGCGCAGCAGCCAGCCCGGCGCTGCCGTCGCGCGCTACCGGCACCGCAAGATCCAGTCTGGTCAGGCCGCTGCTGACCGTCGATCGTCAGCTCGACCCGCTCGTTGTAGAAACACATCAGGCCGGCGATCTCCGCCGCCTGCCGGGATCGGGTACTCGTAGCTCCACACGAGATCGTCGTGGACCTCGCCGCCCGCCTGCACTGACCAGTACGAGGCCTCGCCCTTGAACGGGCAGGTGGTGTGCCGGTCGGTCGGCCGCAGCAGCTCGGTCCGCACGTCCTCCCTCGGCAGGTAGTAGCGGGTCGGCAGCCCGGTCTCGTCCAGCAGGACGGGCCGGTCCGAATCGGCCAGCTTCACGCCGGCCAGGGTCACCTCGACGTGAAGTTTCGCCGGAGTAGTGGTGATCTTGTGTCCAGTAGCCATGCTGGTGTCAACCCGGGGCCACCCGCATGATTCCGGTCTCAAGCCCGATGATTCGGCCCTCAAACCGTTGCGTCAGCTCGCACCTGTACCGGATTTGCTGGCCGTATAACCGACATTTCGGAGGGTTCTGGCCTCAAAATCCGGTACAGGTGCGTCTTGAGCGCCCGCTGACGGGACGGGTTTGCGGGCACTCGCCGGGTCAGCTCTCCTGGTGCTTCAGGTGGACGGTGACGGTGGTCACCGACGGCGCCAGCGTGACCGTAGCGCCGCTGGCCCGCCACTACCCGCACCCAGCTCGGCCTAACACGGGCAATTCAGGTCAGCCCGACTGGTAGCAAGCCGTGAAACGGGGTCGCTGAAAGTTGTCGGCGTGATAGTGGTGACGGATGGTAACCCGTGGCAATTGTCATGGTTACCTTATGAGAAACGCACTCGATCGGCGCACCGGGTGATGCGACGATGGGCCTATGGCACCTACTACCAGCTCTGGTTCCTGGCAGGGATCGCGGCTACGGGAACGGGCCGCCGCTGGCCGTCGGTCTGAGGGGGGTCCACAAGCACTTCGGCTCAGTCCAGGCGGTGCGGGGCATCGACCTCGAGATCTGCCTCCGGTGAGATCGTCGCGTTCCTCGGCCCCAACGGCGCGGGCAAGACCACGACCATCGACATGATCCTCGGTCTGTCCCAGCCCACCGCCGGGGAGGTGTCGGTGTTTGGCATGCACCCGCGGCAGGCCATCGCTCACGGGCTCGTCTCCGCGGTGATGCAGACCGGCGGCCTGCTCAAGGACCTCACCGTGGCGGAGACCGCCGAGTACACCGCGAGCTTGTTCGCGCAGTCCAAGCCGGTGCCGGAGGTCCTGAGCCGGGCGGGCATCGCGGCATCGCCGACCGCAAGGTCGGCAAGTGCTCGGGCGGCGAGCAGCAGCGGCTGCGCTTCGCCATGGCGCTGCTGCCCGACCCGGAGCTGCTGATCCTCGACGAGCCCACGACCGGGATGGATGTCGAGGGCCGGCGCGGCTTCTGGGCGGCGATCAGGCAGGACACCGCCGAGGGGCGCACCGTGCTGTTCGCGACGCACTATCTCGAGGAAGCCGACGCCTACGCCGACCGGATCATCCTGGTGCGCCACGGGCAGGTCGTCGCCGACGGCACCGCGGCGGAGATCAAGGCGATGGCGGCAGGCCGGACGGTGCGCGCCACGCTGCCCGGCGCTGACGCAGACGCGCTGCGCCGGATACCCGGCGCGGACAGCGTCGAGGTGCGCGGTGACACGGTCCTCGTGCATTCCAGCGACAGCGACGCGGTGGCCAGGTACCTGCTGACCAGCACGGCGGCCAGGGACCTGGAGATCACCGCTCGCGGCATCGAGGACGCTTTCATCGCACTGACCAGCGACGACAACGACCACCAGCAGTGCACGGGAGTAACGCGATGACCACGTCGGCCGGCATCCCGGACCTGACCGCCCGCCGGGCCCCGAGCATGGGCGGCTTCAACCTCACCGTGCTCAGGCTCGAGGTGCGCCGCCTGCTGCGCAACCGGCGCACCCTCCTGTTCGCGACGATTGCGCCCGCGTTTTTCTTCCTGATCTTCGGTCTGAACGCGGCGTACGCCAATGAGCGCGCCGGGCACGGTAACGTCTCTGCGTTCGTCATGATCAGCATGGCGCTCTACGGTGCCGTGCTCGCGACCACGAGCGGCGGCGCGCTGGTGTCGATCGAGCGTGCCGCCGGCTGGAGCCGCCAGCTCCGGCTGACCCCGCTGTCGGCGCCGGCCTACATCACGATCAAGGTGCTGACCGCACTGGTACTCGGGCTCGCCTCGGTTGTGGTGGTCTACGCGGTCGGGGCCCTGACCGGCAAGCCGTCGATGCCTGGCTATCTGTGGATCGCCACCGGGCTGAGTGTCTGGATCGGCTCACTGCTGTTCGCGGCGTTCGGTTTGTTCATGGGCTATCTGCTGCCTACCGAGAACGTCATGCAGATCCTGGGCTTCGTGCTCATCCTGTTCGCCTTCGGCGGCGGCCTGTTCATCCCGCTCAGCCAGTATTCCCACCTGCTTCGGACGCTCGCCATGTACACGCCGCTCTACGGCCTCAACGAGCTCACGCATGCGCCGCTGCTCGGCGTCGGCGTCGACGTCGCATGGGTCGCCAACGTCCTGGTCTGGCTGGTCATCTTCGCTGGCGGCGCGATATGGCGGTTCCGCAAGGACACCGCGCGGGTCTGAGGTTCCCGTCGGACCGGCATCGGTCCGGGTCCCACGCGCCGCGAGCCCGGTCCGGTCCGTCCCGGTCCGGTCCGTCGCGGTCCGGTCCGTCGCGGTCCTTCTGTCGTTGTAATGCCGCGGAGGCTACCTCCGGTGTCCCGGTGGCCGCTGGCAGACTTGAGACGTGCCAGACGCGCCAGAGGTGGATTACGCGGACATATCGCTGCCGGTGCCGGATCAGCCCGGCGCGGTCGCCGAGGCTGGCCCCGTCCCTGAAGCCGGGCGTGTCCCTGAAGCCGGGCGTGTCCCTGAAGCCGGCGCTGTCGCGGAGGTCGGCGCGGTCACGGCGTTCTGGCGGGCAGCTCGGGCTGCCCGGCCTGGTGGATGTGCACACCCATTTCATGCCGCCGAACGTGCTGGCCAAGGTCTGGGCTTTCTTCGAGGACGGCCGCGCCGCGACCGGGCAGGCCTGGCCGATCGTCTACCGGCAGCCCGAGGAGGACCGGCTGGCGCTGCTGCGGGCCTTCGGCGTGCGCAGGTTCAGCGCGCTGCTGTACCCGCATAAGCCAGGCATGGCTGTCCTGGCTGAACTCGTGGGCGGCTGACTTCGCGGCCAGGATCCCGGACGCCCTGCACAGCGCCACCTTCTTCGCCGAGCCCGACGCGGTCGGCTACGTAGCGGAGGCGATTGCCGCGGGTGCCCGGCTGTTCAAGGCGCACCTGCAGGTGGGCGGTTACGACCCGCGGGACGAGCTGCTTGACCCGGTGTGGGGACTGCTCGCCGAGGCGGCGGTGCCGGTCATCGTGCACTGCGGCTCGGCTCCCACGCCCGGGCCGTATACGGGCCCCGGCCCGATGTCGGCGGTGCTCGCCCGCCATCCCGGCGCTGATCGCGATCATCGCCCATCTCGGTGCACCCGAGTACGGCGAGTTCCTCGACCTCGCAGAGCGGTATCCGGGCGTCCATCTCGACACCACGATGGCGTTCAGCGGTTTCCTTGAGCGCCTGGCGCCGTTCCCCGCCGAGCTGCGTCCCCGGCTGGCCGCGGCGGGCGACCGCATCCTGCTGGGCAGCGACTTCCCCAACATCCCTTATCCGTATCTGCACCAGCTGCAGGTCCTGGCCGGTCTCGGGCTGGGCACCGAGTGGCTCCGCGCCGTCTGCTATGAGAACGCGGTCCGGCTGCTCGGCCTCTGAGGCTGCGCGCCGCGCTGGATCTGCAGGAGGAACTCGGTATTCGACGCGGTTTCGCGCGTTTTGGCAAGGAGCAGCTCGATGGCCTGCTGGGCGTCGAGTTCGGCGAGCACTCCGCGGAGCACTGCCATAACGGCGCCTTCCTCCGCGGACATCAGCAGGTCGTCCCTGCGGGTCTCGATGACG